>CAVSDZ010000020.1:0-14397 GCA_963726905.1 uncultured Microthrixaceae bacterium | reverse complement strand
CGAACCGACCCAGCGTCCGGTCGTCACCGTGGTGGTGCCCATGCTCAACGAACGGGCCCACATCGACGCCTGCCTCGACGCGCTTCGCCGCCCAGACCTATCCCCATGACGCTGCTCGACGTGGTCGTGGTCGACGGCGGCTCTGACGACGGCTCCCGGGAGCTGGTCGAGCGCCGGGCCGTCGACGACCCCTGCGGTCCGGGTGGTCGACAACCCGGCCGGCAAGGCCGCCGCCGCGTTCAACGTCGGGCGTCGAGCAGGCCAAGGGCGACGTCGTCTTCCTCTTCTCGGCCCACGGCGTGGCCGACCCGGCCTACGTCGAGCGCTCGGTCGAGGTGCTGGCCGAGACCGGCGCCGACGGGGTGGGCGGCCGCTACCTGCACGTGGGCACCGACCCCGTGTCCGAACGCCATCGGCCTGGCCATGGTGTCTCCGTTCGGCATGGCCTCGCCCCACCGCCACGCCGAGCACCGTCAGGTCGTCGACACCATCAGCCACCCCGCGTACCGGGCGGAGGCCCTCCACCGGGTGGGCCGCTTCGACGAGACGCTCGAGCGCAACTCCGACTACGAGCTCAACCACCGCATGCGTGAGCAGGGTCAGACACTGCTCTTCGATCCCGTCGATCGTGTCCATCTACCGGCCGCGGCCGTCGCTGTCGGCGCTGGGCCGGCAGTTCTGGTGGTACGGGCGGTGGAAGGCCCGGGTGGTCGAGCGCCACCCCCGCTCGCTGAAGGCCCGCCACCTGGTGGCTCCGGCCGCCACCGTGGGCCTGGCCCTCGCCCCGCTGCTGATGCGTCGAACCGCCGGGGTCGGCGGTTGGTCGGCGCCGCCGCCGCGGCCTACGCGTTGCTCGACCGTGGCCGCCGTGCGCCGGGCCGAGCCCACCCGGCACGACGCCGACCCGATGGTGCTGGCCGCCTGCTTCCCGGTCATGCACCTGTCGTGGGGCGCCGGCTTCGTGACGTCGCTGGTAGAGGACGGGCTCCGGAAGATGGCCCGATGAGCGCCGCCGACACCGGCGTGGCCCTGGTCGGCTACGGGTACTGGGGCGCCAACCTGGCCCGCAACATCCGGGCCGCCCAGGGGCTGCAGCTGCTGGGGGTGGTCGACCCCGACCCCGACCAGCAGGCCGCCGCCGTCGCCGCCCACCCGGGCATCGCCCGCTGGTCGACGCTGGCCGAGGCGCTGGCCGAGCCCGACGTGGGGGCGGTGGTGATCGCCGCCCCGGCGGCGCTGCACGCCGAGCTGGCCGAACAGGCGCTGCGGGCCGGCCGCCACATCATGGTGGAGAAGCCCCTGACCACCGACCCGGGCTCGGCCCGGGCCCTGGTGGCGCTGGCCGATGAGGTCGACCGCGTGGCCATGGTCGGTCACACCTTCCTCTACTCACCGCCCGTCAACCGGCTCCGCCAGCTGGTGGCCGAGGGCGAGCTGGGCCGGGTGCAGTACCTCTACTCGCAGCGGCTGAGCCTGGGGCGCATCCGCCGGGACTGCAACGCGCTGTGGAACTTCGCCCCGCACGACGTGTCGATCATGCTCTACCTGCTGGGCGAGCGTCCCGACCGGGTCTCGGGCACCAGCATGACCATGATCGAGCCCGGCATCCCCGACGTGTTCTTCGCCAACCTCGAGTTCCCCTCCGGGGTGGGGGCCCACCTCCACGTGAGCTGGATCGACCCCCGCAAGACGCGGCTCATGACCGTGGTCGGCGACCGCAAGATGGCCATCTACAACGACGTGTCGGTGGACCAGAAGCTGTGGATCGTCGACGCCGGGGTCGCCCGGGGCGGTGACTTCGGCGAGTACCAGTCGCTGGGGGACTTCCAGTGGCGGACCAGGGCCGGCGACATCCTCATCCCCAAGATCGAGATGACCGAGCCCCTGCGCAACGAGATGGAGGCCTTCGCCACCGCCTGCGCCACCGGCGAGGCTCCCTTGACCGATGCCCGGCACGGAGCCGAGGTCGTGGCCGTGCTCACCGCCATCGACGCCTCGGCCGAGGCCAAGGGCGCCCCGGTGGAGATCGCCTGGTGAGCGACAGCGTGTTCGCCTCCGACGTGGATCTCGGGCCGGGGTCCACCGTGCAGCCGTTCTGCATCCTCGGCTGCGAGCCCGAGGGCGCCCCGCGCTGGTCGTCGGGCCGGGAGCGATGCTGCGCAGCCACACCGTGGTCTACCGGGGCACCACCATCGGCGCCCGTTTCCACTCCGGCCACGGCGTGCTGGTGCGAGAGCACACCAGCATCGGGGACGACGTCTCCATCGGCAGCCACACCGTGGTCGAGCACCACGTCGAACTGGGCGACGGCGTCCGCCTCCACAGCGGCTGCTTCGTGCCCGAGTTCTCCGTCCTGGGCGCCGGTGCGTGGCTCGGGCCGGGCGTGATCGTCACCAACGCCCGCTACCCGAACCGCCCCGACACCAAGGACAACCTGGCCGGCGTCCACGTGGGTGTCGACGCCACCGTCGGGGCCGGTGCCGTGCTCCTGCCCGGCGTGACCATCGGGGCCGGCGCCCTCATCGGCGCCGGGGCCGTGGTGGTGGGGAACGTCCCCGAGGGGGCAACCGTCGTCGGCAACCCAGGGAGGGCCCGTCCGTGACCATCTCGTTCCTCGACCTCGGTCGGCTGCACGAGTCCATACGTCCCGAGATCGACGCCGCCGTCGACCGGGTGCTCAAGAGCTCCGCCTTCGTGGGCGGCAACGAGGTCGACACCTTCGAGGAGGCCTTCGCCGAGGCGCACGGTGCCGCCGCCGCGCTCGGCTGCGCCTCCGGGACCGACGCGCTGGCCCTGGCCCTGCGGGGCCTCGACATCGGCCCCGGTGACGAGGTCGTCGTGCCGTCGATGACGTTCGTGGCCACCGCCGAGGCGGTGGCCCACGTCGGGGCCACGCCGGTGCTGGCCGACGTCGACCCGGTGACCCTGCTCCTCGACCCCGCCGAGGTGGAGCGGGTGCGCACGCCCCGGACCCGAGCCGTGATCCCCGTGCACCTCTACGGCCACGTGGTGCCCTTCGACCAGCTCCAGGCCTGGCGAGACAGCGGCCTGATCGTGGTGGAGGACGCGGCCCAGGCCCACCTGGCCGACTGGGAGGGCCGCCCGGTGGGGACGGTCGGCCATGCCGCCTGCTTCAGCTTCTACCCGGGGAAGAACCTCGGCGCCCTGGGCGACGGGGGCATGGTCATCTCCTCCGATCCGGAGGTCATCACTCGGGCCCGCATCGTGGCCAACCACGGCCGGGCCTCCAAGTACCTGCACGACGAGCTGGGTTGGTGCTCGCGCCTCGACGGCCTTCAGGCGGCAGTGCTGCACGTGAAGCTGGCCCACCTGCCGGGTTGGACGGCCGGGCGACGGGCGGCGGCCGAGCGCTACGCCCAGGTGTTGCCCGAGGGCCTGCTCGTGCCGTGGACGGCCGGCGCCGTCCACCATCTGCTCGTCGTCCGGGTGCCCGAACGCGACGCGGTGCAGGCGGCGCTGGCGGCCGACGGAACCGGGAGCGGCGTGCACTACCCGGTGGCGTTGTCGGAGCAGCCGTGGCTGGCCGCCGCGGGGGACTGGCTCACCCCCCACGCCGAGCAGTCGGCGGCCGAGGTGCTGTCGCTGCCCATGGACCCGCTCATGACCGAGGACGAGGTGGACGCCGTGGCCGCCTCGCTGGAGCGGGCCCTCGCCGCGACGGGGCGTGGTTGATGGGCGAGCTCGCCTTCATCGACCTGGCCGCTCAGCAGGCCCGCATCCGCCGCGACATCGATCGCCGGCTGGCCGCGGTGCTCGACCACGGCCGCTACGTCATGGGCCCCGAGGTGTTCGAGCTGGAGCAGCGACTGGCCGCCTTCACCGGGGCGGCCGAAGCGGTGAGCTGCGCCAGCGGCACCGATGCCCTCCTCATGGCCCTCATGGCCGGCGGCGTGGGCCCGGGCGACGCCGTGCTGGTGCCCGCCTTCACCTTCGCGGCCACCGCCGAGGCGGTGGCGCTCGCCGGCGCCACGCCGGTGTTCATGGACTGCCGGCCTGACTCGTTCAACCTCGACGCCGAGCTCCTGGCGCCCGCCGCCGCGCTGGCCCGCGACCGCGGCCTTCGCCCGGTGGCCGTGGTGGCCGTCGACCTGTTCGGCCAGCTGGCCGACTACGTCGCCCTCGGCTCCGCCGCCGACGAGCTGGGGCTGTGGGTGCTGGCCGATGCCGCGCAGTCCTTCGGGGGTGAGCTGCGGGGGCGTCGGGCCGGGACGTTCGGCCGCATGGCCACCACCAGCTTCTTCCCGGCCAAGCCCCTGGGCTGCTACGGCGACGGCGGGGCCGTCTTCACCGACGACGCCGAGCTCGCCGCCGCGCTGCGCTCGATCCGGGTGCACGGGGAGGGTGAGGACAAGTACGACAACGTGCGCATCGGGGTCAACGGGCGGCTCGACACCGTGCAGGCGGCTGTCCTGCTGGCCAAGCTCGACATCTTCGACGACGAGCTCGACGCCCGCCAGCGGGTGGCCGACCGCTATCGGGCCGCCTTCGCCGGCCATGACCCGGCCGTCTCGACCCCGGTGGTGGCCGAGGGCTACCGCTCCGCGTGGGCCCAGTACACGGTGCGGCTGGCTCATGACCGGGACCGGGTGGCCGACGAGCTCCGCATGGCCGGCATCCCCACCGCGGTGTACTACCCGCGACCGCTGCACCAGCAGCCCGCCTACCGGGGCTACCCGGTGGCCAGTGCCGGCCTGCCCGTCTCCGAACGGCTGGCGGGCGAGGTCCTGAGCCTGCCCATGCACCCCTACCTCGAGCCCTCGGAGCAGGACCGCATCACCGACGCGGTGCTGGCCGCGGTCGGGGAGGCATCGTGACCGACCCGTTCGTGCATCCGTCGGCCCAGGTCAGCGCCGAGGCCTCGATCGGTGCCGGGACGAACATCTGGGACTGGTCCAAGGTGCGTGAAGGGGCGCGCATCGGTGCGGGCTGCCAGATCGGCCAGGCGGTGTACATCGACCACGACGTCGTGGTGGGCGACGGCTGCAAGATCCAGAACGGTGTCTCGGTGTACTTCGGGGTGACCCTGGGCGACCATGTCTTCGTGGGTCCCAACGCCAGCTTCACCAACGACCTGGCACCCCGGGCGGCCTCGGGAACCGACTGGCAGGTCGTCCCCACGGTGGTCGAGGACCACGCCAGCGTCGGGGCCAACGCCACCATCGTGTGCGGCGTGCGCCTGGGCGCCGCCTGCATGGTGGGGGCCGGCGCGGTCGTGGTGCGCGACGTGCCGCCCCACGCCCTGGTCGTGGGCAACCCGGCCCGCATCATCGACTACGTGGCGCTCGACGGGCACCGCCTCGGTGTCGGCCCCGACGGCCCCCCGCCGGCATGAGCGAGGCCCGCGCCGATCAGCCGGCGCCACGCGGGCGCCGCCGCGACGAGCCTGTCCGGGTGGCCGTGGTGGGTGTCGGGGCCATGGGCGCCAACCACGCCCGGGTCTACGCCGGCCTCAAGGGGGCCTCGCTGGTGGCGGTGGTCGACGCCGATCCGGCTCAGGCCGAGGCCGTGGCCCAGGTCCACGGGTGCGCGGCCAGCACCGATGTGGCCTCGCTGGTGGGGCAGGTCGACGCGGTGAGCGTGGCCGTGGCCTCGGCCGCCCACGCCGAGGTGGGCTGTGCCCTGCTCGACGCCGGCATCGCCTGCCTGGTCGAGAAGCCCCTGGCCTCCACCGAGGCGGAGGCCCTGGCCCTCATCGAGGCGTCGGCCCGGGGCGGGGCGCCGCTGCTGGTCGGCCACATCGAGCGCTTCAACCCGGTGGTCAGCCAGCTGCGGGACATCCTGGGCACGGACCACCGCCTGTTGGCGGTGGAGGCCCGGCGCATGAGCGCGGTCAGCGGACGGGTGACCGACATCGACGTCGTCACCGACCTCATGGTCCACGACCTCGACATCGTGCTCGATCTGGTGGACGACGAGGTGGTCGACGTCACCGCCCGGGGGGTCATGCACGGCGGGGCACCCGGCGACGACTACGTCACCGCCCTGCTCACCTTCGCGTCGGGGACGCTGGCCACGCTCACCGCCAGCCGGGTCACCCAGAACCAGATCCGCCAGCTCCAGGTCACCACCGACCAGCGCTTCTTCACCGCCGACTACTCCAACCAGGAGCTGCTCATCTACCGCCAGGGCCGGCTCGGGGGCATCGACGACGGCCCGCCCGATGCCAGCCGGTACGTGCTCGACGTCGGGACCGAGCGGGTCTTCGTCCGCCGCATCGAGCCGCTGGTGGCCGAGCTGGGCCACTTCCTGGCCGTGGCCCGGGGCGAGGAGAAGCCCCTGGTCACCGGGGAGGCGGCCCTGGCTGCGTTGCGTCTGGTGTGGGACATCCGGCGTCAGGTGCACGAGAGGGGTTCGTCATGACCGCCTTCCAGGACAAGCGGGTGGTGGTCACCGGCGGCGCCGGGTTCATCGGGAGCCATCTCGTGGACGCCCTCCTGGCCCAGGGTGCCGCCTCGGTCGCCGTCGTGGACACGTTCTTCCTGGGCAAGGAGGCCAACCTGGCCGCGGCGTCGGGCGACGAGCGCTGCACCGTCTACCGCGAGGACGCCGCCGATCTGGGCGCCATGGCCGCGGTGTGCCAGCGGGAGCAGCCCGACATGGTCCTGAACCTGGCCACCAAGGCCCTGCTCTACTCGTTCTTCAACCCGGCGGGGGCCTGCCGGGTGAACGTCGACATCGCCCTCACCCTGTGCGAGCTCCTGCGGGGCGGCGCCTACGGCCGCCTGGTCCACCTGTCCAGCTCCGAGGTCTACGGCACCGCCCAGACCGTGCCCATGACCGAGGACCACCCCCTTCTGGCCGAGACGACCTACGCCGCCGGCAAGGCGGCCGCCGACCTGACCGTGGCCGCCTACGGGCGGATGTTCGACGTCGAGGCGGTCACCATCCGGCCCTTCAACAACTTCGGCCCCCGCCAGAACGAGGGCTCGTTCGCCGGCGTCATCCCCTTCACCGTGCGCCGGGTGCTCGACGGGAAGGCGCCCCTCATCGAAGGTGACGGCCACCAGACGCGAGACTTCATCTTCGTGGCCGACACCGTCGACGCCATCCTGCGGGTGGCGGCCCAGGAGGGCACCTCGGGCCTGGTCCTCAACCTGGGCTCGGGTCAGGAGACGGAGATCGAGACGCTGGTGACCACGGTGGCCCGGATGGCCGGCTACGAAGGCCCCGTCGACTACGCCCCCGCCCGGGTCGCCGACGTCCGGCGCCACTGCGCGTCGGTGGAGCGGGCCGAGGCGCTGGTCGGCCCCATCGCCCGCACCCCGCTCGACGAGGGCCTGCGCACCACCGTCGACTGGTACCTGCAGCGGGAGGGCCGATGACCCTGCCCATCATCCGGCCCGACGTGGGCTACGCCTCGGTGGCGGCCGACCTCGAGGCCATCCTCGATTCGGGCCTCCTCACCGGCGGCCCCTACGTGGCCCGGCTCGAAGCGGCTCTGGCCGAGAGGGTGGGGGCGGCCCACGCGGTGGCCACCACCTCGGCCACCACGGCCCTGCACCTGTCCCTGGCCGCGCTCGGCATCGGGCCCGGCGACGAGGTCCTGGTCTCGGACTTCACGTTCCCGGCCACGGGGAACGTGGTGGTGCAGGTGGGAGCGGTGCCGGTGATGGTCGACTCCCTGCCCGACGCCTTCGCCCTCGACCCGGCTGACGCCGCGGCCAAGATCACCCCCCGCACCCGGGCCTTGATCCCGGTCGACCCCTTCGGCCAGCCCGCCGACCACGCCGCCCTGGCCCGCCTGGCCGACGAGCACGAGCTGGCCGTCGTCGAGGACGCCGCCTGCGCCCTCGGGTCGGCCCGCGACGGTGTGGCCTGCGGGGGCCGGCCCTGGGCCACCTGCTTCTCGTTCCATCCCCGCAAGGTGGTCACCACCGGGGAGGGTGGCGCGGTGACCACCGACGACCCCGACCTGGCCGAGCGGCTGACCCTGTTGCGGAGCCACGGCGGCGTGCGCGACCAAGTCGGCCTGCGGTTCGTGGAGAACGGGTTCAACTACCGGCTGTCGGAGATCCCCTCGGCGCTGGGGCTGGACCAGCTCCGTCGGCTCGACGCCATCCTCGACGACCGCCGGGCCACGGCCCACCGCTACGAGCAGGCCCTCGCTGCCGTCGAGGGTGTGGCCTTGCGCCGGCCGGCTCCGACCGAGGTGTGGTCGTACCAGTCGTTCGTGGTCATGCTCGACGACGGTGTGGACCGTGACGCGGTGGTGGCGCAGCTGCGCACAGCCGGCATCGAGACCACCCTGGGCACCTACGCCATGCACGCCCACCCGGCGTTCGCCCGCTTCGGCTATCAGCCCGGTGACCTGCCCCACTCGTGGCGGGCCCAGCGCCAGTCGCTCACCCTGCCGCTGGTGCCGGCCATGGATCCGGCGGACGTCGACCGGGTGGTCGACGCGCTGGCCGCCGCCGTCGCCTCCTGCCCGACGGGAGCGGGTCATGGCTGAGCTCGACCCAGATGCCCTGGCCACGGCCCTGGCCGAAGCCCACACGACCCGCGACGCCGACATGCGGGCCCGGTGGGACCGCAGCCTGCCCCTGCCCGAGCTGTTCACCGACCGCTGGGAGCGGGCCCGCCGGCTCGGATTCGGCGAGGGGGCCAGCGTCTACGACAGCGCCGTGGTGCTGGGGGACGTGGAAGTGGGCGCCGACACGTGGGTCGGCCCCAACGCCCTGCTCGACGGGTCGGGGGGGCCGCTGCGGATCGGGGCCTGGTGCTCGGTGTCGGCCGGCGTGCACCTCTACACCCACGACACCGTGCGCCGCTCACTGTCCATGGGGGTCGCCGCCCGGGCGGTGGGCCCGGTCAGCGTGGGCGACGGGTGCCACCTCGGGGCCGAGTCGATCGTGGTCCACGGCGTGACCATCGGCGATCGCTGCGTGGTCGGCGCCAACAGCTTCGTCAACGCCGACGTGCCCGACAGGGCCGTCGTCGCCGGCTCGCCGGCCCGGGTGGTCGGACGGGTCGTGGGGGAGGGCGAGGACGTGGCCCTCGAGGTGGGGCCCGAGGCGGTGGCCGCGCTGCTGGCCGACCGGGACCGCCGGTCGCGATGAACGTCCTCATCGTCGACTACGGCATGGGCAACGTCGGGTCGGTGGCCAACATGCTGCGCAAGGTCGGCGCCTCGTCCGAGGTGAGCGGCGACCCGGACCGCATCGCCGAGGCCGAGTCGCTCCTGCTGCCCGGCGTGGGCGCGTTCGATGTGGCGATGGACGCCCTGCGCGACCAGGGCCTGGTCGAGCCGCTCGAGCGGGTGCGCCGGCGGGGGGTGCCGGTGCTCGGCATCTGCCTTGGCATGCAACTGCTGGCCGACTCCAGCGAGGAGGGCACCAGCATCGGCCTGGGCTGGATCCCCGGCCGGGTCACGCGGCTGCCCTCGACCGGCACCGACGGCCCGGTGCGCCTGCCCCACATGGGCTGGAGTGCGGCCACGGCGATCAAGACCTCGCCCCGGGTGCCCTCGCTGGGGCGCGACGACGCCCGCTACTACTTCGTGCACAGCTACGCCTATCGCTGCGACGACCCCGCCGACGTCCTGGGGGAGAGCTGGTACGGCACCACGTTCACGTCGGCCGTCGAGCGCGACAACGTGCTCGGGGTGCAGTTCCACCCCGAGAAGAGCCACCGCCACGGCATGGCCCTGCTGGCCGACTTCGCGGGGGTGTGATGCAGCTCAACCCCCGGATCATCCCGTGCCTCCTGCTCGACGGCGAGGCGCTGGTCAAGACCACTGGTTTCGCCGACCCCGTCTATGTGGGCGATCCGGTCAACGTCCTCAGCATCTTCAACTCGTTCGAGGTCGACGAGATCGTCCTGCTCGACATCGGCGCCGCCCGGCGCCGCACCCCGGCCCCCGACGCCCTCCTGGCCCACCTGGCCGAGGAGTGCTTCATCCCCCTGGCCTACGGCGGGGGCCTCACGACCGTCGAGCAGATGGGCCGGGTCCTGCAGATCGGGTTCGAGAAGGTGGTGCTCAACACCGTGCTCCGCGACGCTCCCACCGTGGTCGAGGAGGCCGTGGGCCGGTTCGGCTCGCAGGCCGTGGTCGCCTCGATCGACGTTCGCGGCTCGGGCGACGACGCCGCCGTGTTCGTGCAGGGCGCGTCGCAGTCGGTGGGGGAGGATCCCGTGGCCTGGGCGCGCCGGGCCGAGGCCCTGGGCGTGGGCGAGGTGCTGCTGACCTCGGTCGACCGGGAGGGGACCATGGGCGGGTTCGACCTCGATCTGGTGGCCCGGGTCACGGCGGCGGTGAGCGTGCCCGTCATCGCCCACGGCGGGGCCGGCAAGCGGGCCCAGCTGGCCCTCCCGCTGCACGAAGCCGGGGCTTCGGCGGTGGCAGCGGGTAGCCTCTTCGTCTTCCAGGGCTCCCAACGGGGCGTCCTCATCAACTACCCGACCCGGCCGCAGATCGTGCGCCTGATTGCATCGGAACCCCCCTCGTGAGCGAGTTCGACCCCGTCGTAAAGCCGGTAGCCGCCCCGGCGGAACGCGCCGAGGTGCGGATGTGCCGGCGCTGCCTGTACGACGACCGCATCCCCAACATCACCTTCGACGACACCGGCATGTGCAGCTACTGCCAGCTCCACGACGAGATGGAGCTCCAGTACCCGACCGGGCCCGAAGGTGATCGCGAGCTCCAGCGGATCGTCGACGAGATCAAGGCTGCGGGCAAGGGTAAGCAGTACGACTGCATCGTGGGCGTGAGCGGCGGCTGCGACTCGTCGTTCCTGGTCCACCAGATGGTCGACTTCGGTCTGCGCCCGCTGGCGGTGCACTTCGACAACACCTGGAACTCGCCCATCGCCACCAGCAACATCTACGCCGTGCTCGAGGCGCTCGACGTGGAGCTCGAGACCTACGTCGTCGACAACAAGGAGTACGACGACATCTACCGGGCGTTCATGCTGTCGGGGGTGCGTGACATCGAGGCCCCCACCGACATCGGTTTCATGGGGGTGCTGTACCGGGCGGCGGAGGCCCACGACATCCGCTACATCATCGAAGGCCACTCCTTCCGCACCGAGGGGGTGTCGCCGCTGGGCTGGCTGTACATGGACGGCCGCTACATCCGGAGCGTCCACGAGCGCTTCGGCCGCGTGCCCATGGCCACCTACCCCAACATGCCGTTCGGCAAGTTCGTGAAGTGGGCCGCCTTCAGCGGCATCAAGCGCATCCGGCCCCTCTACTACCTCGACTACCAGAAGGAACCGACCAAGAAGTTCCTGGCCGACACCTTCGGCTGGGAGTGGTACGGCGGCCACCACCTCGAGAACCGATTCACCGCCTTCTACCACTCGTACTTCCTGCCCCGTCGCTTCGACATCGACATGCGGGTGCTGGGGTACTCGGCCCTGGCCCGCTCGGGTCAGATGAGCCGGGACGAGGGCCTGGCCGAGATGGCCGAGCCCCCCACGGTGTCGCCCGAGATCCTGGCCCTGGTGAAGAAGCGGCTCGAGTTCACCGACGAGGAGTTCACGCGGGTGATGGAGGCGCCCGTCCACACCTACCGCGACTACCCCACGTCGAAGACCACCTTCGAGCGCCTGCGCCCCTTCTTCTGGGCCATGTACAAGCTCGACCGCGTGCCCAAGAGCTTCTACGTGAAGTTCTGCAAGCCCCTGCCCCCCAGCTGATGGCGCCGGCCCCGATCCGGGTGGGCCTGTTCGGCAATGTGGCCAACGCCCTGTTCGGCCTGGGCGAGGCCCTCCAGGGCGAACCCGCCATCGAGGCGCACCTCTACGTCAGCACCCGCGACGCCGCCGCCTCCCGGCCCGAGAACGCCGACCCGTCGCTCGCCGGGCACCTGCCGGAGTGGGTGCACGACGGCAACTGGATCACCCCGACCACCGTGCTCGCCCCGTGGCGGGCCCCCATCACCCGTGAGCTGGCCCGCTACGACCTGCTGATCGTCAGCGGCCCCGGCCCGATCTTCGCCCAGTGGGCCGGCCGGCCCTGGTGCTGGTACGTCACCGGGGCCGACCTGACGGTGAAGCCGTTCCCGCTGACCTTCCTGTCCTGGTACGGGTCGTGGGGCCACCGCGCCGGCGAGGTGGTGGGCGGGTTCTGGCAGCGCCGGGCCGCCCGCCGGGTCGACCGCATGTGGATCCAGCCGTTCGCCCCCATGATCGACGCCGCCCGCCGGCTCCACGTGCCCCCGGCCGTCCTCAGCGAACGGTTCCCGCCTCTGGTGGTCGACACCGACGCCTTTCGACCCGACCCGGTCCCGTCGGAGGGGGCCGACCCGGTGCTGGCCCGCATGGCGGCGGCCGGTCTGACCGTGTTCCACCCGTCGCGCCTGGTGATCCATGACGAGCCCCGGCTGCGCCGCACCGGCCAGTGGAAGGGCAACGACGTGCTGGTCCGCGGCTTCGCCCGGATGGCGGCCTCGGGGCAGGTGGCGGACCCGCTGCTGGTCCTGCCCGACTCGACGGCCTCACGCGACGTCGACGAGGTGAGGGCGCTGGTCGAGGCGCTGGGCATCGGCGACCACGTGTTGTGGGCCCGCCCGCCGCGCCCCGAAGGCTTCGACCGCGACGACATGATCCGGCTCTACCAGGCCAGCGACGTGGTGGCGGACGACTTCGGCGTGGGTTGGTTCGGCTTCGTCACGCTCGAGGGGCTGGCGTCGGGCAAGCCGGTGCTGTCGTACGTGGATGAGCAGCCCATGGCCCGCCTCTATCCCGACGGCCACCCCATCGTGTCGGCCCGGACCGAGACCGAGGTGGCCGAGGCCCTCGTGGCGCTCGGACGCGACCCGGCGCGGCGGCGGGCACTCGGTGAGGAGGGGCGGGCCTGGGTGGTGGCCCACCACGGGGCCGGCCAGGCCCGGAGGAGCTACGTGGAGGGCGTGCGCGAGCTGGTGTCGGCGTTGTCGTCGGCCGGGTCCTGAGCGGCGCGGGCCGAGCGGGTGGCCCGCCATTCCCGGACGAACGTGAGCAGTTCCCGGGCGGAGCCGTCGATCACCAGCACCGCCGCGAACAGCGCCCCGATCACCAGGCGGGCGCCGAGGGGCAGCTGGTGGGGGAGCGTGCACAGCAGGGAGGCGGCCACCGCCGCCCCGGCGTTGAGGCCCATGAGCCCCCACTGCAACGGCACCGCGGCCCGACGCCGGCTCAGCACCAACAGCACGCCGACCGCCACGAACTGGCCGGTGGCCAGGGCGGCCGACGTGCCGGTGGCCCCCCACCAGCGGGCGAACGCGATGTTCACCGCCACCCCGGTCAGGGCGCCGACGGTGCCGGCCAGGCCGAGGTCGCGCATGGTGCGGGCCAGCGAGCTGGGCATGCCCGCCACCACGAACAGGGCCAGGCCGATGGTGGTCACCAGGCTGAAGCCGATGGCGGGCAAGGCGTCGCGGTAGCCGGTGCCGGCCGCCAGGCGCAGCAGTTCCGGGGCGAGCACGGCCAGCGGGACGACGGCCACGCCCACGGCCACGATGATCCGCCGGGCGTCGGTGGCGATGCGGTCCAGGCCGGCGGGGGTGCGGCCCTGGGCGAAGGCCTGGGGGAGCCAGGCCAGTTGGAAGCCGGTGACGACCAGCACGCCCACCGAACCGAACCGGACGGCGACGGACAGGAAGCCCACCTCCGCCGAACCCCCCTCGCCGAGCAGGATGGCCCGGTTGGCGAAGTCGCCCAGCCAGGTCGCGGCCAGGGCCGGCACCAGGGGGAGGCCGAGGCGCAGGAGTGACCGGGACATGTCCGTCGACGGGCGGTGGAACACGAGCGAACGGGCCATGACCACGGCCCCGATGCCGCCCACGGCGACACCGATGGCCATGCCGGTCATGGCCGCGTTGGCGGTCGGGTGGCCGTGGACCAGCACGAGCACCATCACCCCGTTGGTGACGAAGGCGACGGTGCTGACCAGTGCGTAGGTGGTGGCCTGACCCCGGTTGCGCAGGGCGGTGAGCCCGACCACCTGGTACAGGTTCCCGACGGCGTAGACCGCCACCATGGCGACGCCCAGCGCCAGCCCCGAGTTGCCGAACAGGGCCCGGCTGATGGGGGCGGCCCCGAGGCCCAGCACGGCCACGACGGGCGTGAGCACGGCGGCGGCGATCACCATCCAGCTCCCGAACAGGCGGCGCTGGTCGGCCAGCGGGAGCTCGGCATACAGGCGGGTGGCGGCCAGGTCCAGCCCCAGCACGGCGATGGAGGTCAGCGTGGTGGCCAGGGTGGAGAGCACGTCGAGCTGGCCGAAGCCGTCGGGGGACAGCCAACGCGTGAGGAAGGGCAGCAGGATGAGGCCGACGACCTTGCCCGTGACCGAGCCCAGGGCGAAGACCGCCGAGGTGCGGATCAGCCGGGCGAACCCGTGCTGGACGTGGTGGGGCTCGTCCGGCGGCCCACCAGCATCCATGGGCTGACTCTA
>CAVSDZ010000019.1:0-262330 GCA_963726905.1 uncultured Microthrixaceae bacterium | reverse complement strand
ACGAGCTCTTCGCCATGATCGACGATGCTGCCGAACCGTTGCGTGACCGCCAAGTGGTCGAGGCGACCGAGCTGGAGGAGCGGGTGGCGCAGCTCGGGGAGCGGGGATCGGGCCGCAAGACCCTCGAGGATCGCCACAAGCGCGAGCTGCGCCGCCAGCGGGTCGACGAGCTGCGCTTCGGGCTGCTGGTCCTGGCCCGCCGGTTTCGTGACGAGATGGCGGTGAGCGCCCGGCCGGGCCCGCTGGTGGAGAGCCTGCAGGCCATCCAGGCCACGTCCGAGGGCCTGGTCCGCAACCCCAACGAGCAGCTGCAGTTCCAGGCGCTGTTCCTCCACCTCGGCCGCCTGCGCTGACCCGCGCTCCTCGCTGAAGGAGATTCCGGACCGAGGGGCCCGCTGCTAGCCTGCACGCTCCCGCCCGGGTAGCTCAGTCGGCAGAGCAGCTCACTCGTAATGAGCAGGTCAAGGGTTCGATTCCCTTCTCGGGCTCCACGGCCTTGCCCGGCGCCCACGATGGGTCGGGCTCCCAGTGGGTGACCCTCTCCCTTCGAGGAGCCCGCGCCGCCCGGCTTCGTCCCGCTGACAGCCGACGAGCGGCCGGGGGCCCCTAGGGGCCTGCCATCTTCCGGCGGATCCGCCGAGTTGCCCGACCGGCGCCGCGGTGTGGGTTAGCGTTCCTGCTCCCGACCGGGGTGGTCGGGAGCAGGAGGCCCGACGGCGATGAACCCCCACGTCCGACGTACGCATTCGACCACGGCCCCTCGCCGTCGGCGCCCACGGGCCCTGGCCGCCACGGTGTGCTCGGCGCTGGTGCTGCTCGCCGCGCTGGTCCCGGCCACGGCCACGGTGGCCGCGGCGGCGGGCCGCACGCCGGCCGGCGTGGTGCTGACCGGTCGGGGCAGCAAGCTCAGCCCCCGCCTGCAGACCCTGCGCCAGCCGCAGGCCGTGGCCCTGGCGGGTGCCGCCCAGTCGCAGGCCGTGGGCCTGGCGGCCACCGGCGCCGGCAGCCTCATGCAACGGCCGGGCGGGCGCGTCGTCGTCCAGATCCGCTTCAACGACACCTCCACCGCCACCCTCGACGCGCTGAGCGCCGCCGGAGTGAGCGATCTGTCGCTCTCCGCATCGGACGGTGTGGCCAACGGTGTGGTGTCGCCCGACGAGCTGGCCGCCGTGGCCGCGGTGCCCGGGGTGGCCTCGGTGCGGGAGGAGATCACTCCCATGGTGGGCTCGGCGGCGGCCGCCCGCGCCGCGCTGGCCCCCGCCGCCGCCTCTTCGGCACCGGTCGGCGTCAACGCCGCCCCGTGCCCCACCGGCGTCCTGAGCGAGGGCGACGCCCAGCTCAAGGCCAACACCGCCCGCACCAACTTCGCCGTCGACGGCACCGGCGTCACCGTCGGCGTCCTGTCCGACTCGTTCAACGCGCTGGGCGGGGCCGCCGGCGACGTCACCGCGGCCGAGCTCCCGGGAGCGACCAACACCTGCGGCTACACCACGCCCGTGACCGTGCAGGCCGACGCCGGTCCGGTGAGGACGAGGGTCGGGCCATGGCCCAGATCGTGCACGACCTGGCCCCCGGCTCACCGTTGGCCTTCGCCACCGCCTTCAACGGCGTGGCCGACTTCGCCAACCAGATCCGCACCCTGAAGACCAACGGGGCGTCGGTCATCGTCGACGACGTCACCTACTTCCAGGAGCCGATGTTCCAGGACGGCATCATCGCCAAAGCGGTCGACGACGTGGTGGCCGGCGGAGCCACCTACTACTCCTCGGCCGCCAACAACACCATCACCATCGGCGGCCACGACGTCACCTCGTACGAGACGGCCGCCTTCCGCAACACCCCCTGCCCCACGGCCATCACCGCCTTCGAGGGCGCCGGGACGCAGTGCCACAACTTCAGCCAGAGCGGCACCGACGCCGGCGACACCATCACCATCAACGCCGGCAAGACGATCCGCCTGGCCCTGTCGTGGAACCAGCCCCAGGGCGGGGTCACCACCGACCTGGACATGTTCCTGGTGGATGCCGCCACCGGCGCCATCCAGGTGGGCAGCTTCGACTCCAACGCCGGCCTGGCCACCGGCACCGAGGACCCGAGCGAGTTCTTCAGCTTCACCAACGGCGCCGGGGCGGCGCACGACTACCGCATCGTCGTGGCCCGCTACGAAGGAACCGACGGCGGAGACTCGGCCACACCCCGGTTCAAGATCGTGAACTTCCTCAACGGCGACACGTCGGTGCTGGGCGGGGTGCAGTACAACACCACGTCGGGCAACGACATCGTGGGCCCGACCGTGATCGGCCACAACGGCGCCACCCGGGCCGCCACCGTGGCCGCCGTGCCCTACAACAACGCCGCCGTCGTCGAGCCCTACTCGAGCCACGGACCGACCAAGGAATGCTGGCAGCCGACCACGGCCACCGCCCCGCCGTACACGCCGCCGGGCGCGGCCATCAACCCGTGCACCACCAACACGGTGGACTTCGCCGCCACCGACGGCGGGGCCAACAGCTTCTTCGGCGGCTTCTCGGCCGGCGCCTTCCGCTTCTACGGCACCTCGGCCGCCGCGCCCCACGCCGCCGCGGTGGGCGCGCTGGCCCGCCAGAAGTACCCGTGCCGCACGCCTGACGAGATCCTGGCCGCCCAGCGGGCCTCGGCGGTGTCCATGGCGTACTCGGCCGACGTGGCCGGGGCCGGCCTGGTCGACGCCAACGCCATGCTCGGCGCCATCACGCGCGTGCTCGCCCCCGACCATCCCGGGCGCACCCATCAGCCCGGTGGCCGCCGCCGGGAACACCACGGCGACCGTGTCGTGGTCAGCGCCGGCGTCCAACGGCAACTCGCCCATCACGTCGTACACGGTGACGTCGTCGCCGGGGAACAAGACGTGCACCTGGACGACGGGCCCGCTGACCTGCACGGTGTCGGGCCTGACCAACGGCACGAGCTACACGTTCACCGTGTTCGCCCACAACGCGGTCGGTGACGGCCCGCCGTCGGTCGCCTCGCCCGCCGTCGTGCCCCACACCGCACCGGGCGCTCCGACCGCGGTGGTGGCCAGCCCGCTCAACGCCTCGGCGTCGGTGTCGTGGACGGCACCGGCCTCCGACGGCGGCGTCGCCATCACCGGCTACACGGTGACGTCGTCGCCGGGGAGCAAGACCTGTACGACGGCTGGCGCGTTGACGTGCACGGTGTCGGGCCTGACCAACGGGACGAGCTACACGTTCACCGTCGTCGCCAGCAACGGAGCGCCGGGCGCGCCTTCGGCCCCGTCCAACGCCGTGGTCCCGCTGACCATCCCGGGCGCACCCACCAGCGTGGTGGCCGTCGCCGGGGACACCTCGGCCTCGGTGTCGTGGACGGCGCCGGCGTCCAACGGCGGTTCGGCCATCACGTCGTACACCGTGACGTCGACGCCGGGGAACAAGACGTGCACCTGGATCACGGGCCCACTGACGTGCACGGTGTCGACCCTGACCAACGGGACGAGCTACACGTTCACCGTGTTCGCCCACAACGCCGCCGGCGACGGCCCGCCGTCGACCGCCTCGAACGCCGTGGTGCCGTCCCTGCCCATCATGTACACCGCGGTGACCCCCACCCGGGTGCTCGACTCGCGACCGGCCACCAAGGTGGGTGCCTTCGCCTCACCGTGGACGGCGGGGACCCAGCGCGATGTCACCATCGGTGACGCCACCCTGGTGCCGGTCGGTGCCGTTGCCGTGGTGCTGAACGTGACGGTCACCGACACGACCGCACCGTCGTTCCTCACCCTGTGGCCCACCGGGCAGGCGCGCCCGACGGCGTCGAGTCTGAACTGGACGGCGGGGCAGACCATCCCGAACGCGGTGACGGTGAAGCTGGGCACCAGCCGGCAGGTGTCGGTGTACAACCTGACCGGCAGCGCCGACGTGATCATCGACGTGGCCGGCTTCTACATGCCCGGCACCGGCGTCGGCTTCACGTCCACGGTGCCCACCCGGGTGCTCGACTCGCGACCGGCCACCAACGTGGGTGCCTTCGCCTCGCCGTGGACGGCGGGGACTCAGCGCGATGTCACCATCGGTGACGCCACCCTGGTGCCGGTCGGTGCCGTTGCCGTGGTGTTGAACGTGACGGTCACCGACACGACCGCACCGTCGTTCCTCACCCTGTGGCCCACCGGGCAGGCACGCCCGACGGCGTCGAGTCTGAACTGGACGGCGGGGCTGACCATCCCGAACGCGGTCACGGTGAAGCTGGGCACCAGCCGGCAGGTGTCGGTGTACAACCTGACCGGCAGCGCCGACGTGATCATCGACGTGGCCGGCTACTACATGGCAGGCGGTCTGCCGTTCCACCCGGTGGACCCGACCCGCGTCCTCGACTCGCGGCCGGGCTCGCAGGTGGGCATCTACAACACCCCGTGGGGCACGGGCACGACCCGAGCCGTGACCGTCGGCGCGGCCACCCTGGTCCCGGTCAGCGCCGACTCGGTGGTGCTCAACACCACGGTGACCAACACCGGGGGCCAGTCCTTCCTCACCGTGTGGCCCACCGGGGTGGCGAGGCCCACCGCCTCCAACCTGAACTGGACCGCGGGGGTCACCATCCCCAACGCGGTCACGGTGAAGCTGGGCACCGTCGCGACAGGTGTCGGTGTTCAACCAGTTCAGCACCGTGGACGTCATCACCGACGTGGCCGGCTGGTTCGGTTGACCGCACGTCCGGCCGGGTGAACCGCTTCGTGGGGTGAGGCGGTTGGCCCGGCCGGGTGCAGTACCTTTTCGGCTCCGACCGGCACGGCCGGCGAGCCGGGAGGCACGGTGATGGAGGCGAAGGCGGACTGCAGGGGGCGCGGCGGCCCCGACCACAGTGGAGGCGGCCGTCGCGGCCGGCGTGGCGGCGGGGGTCGACGCCGGCTCGCCCTGGCCGCCGCCTCGACGGCGGTGCTGGTGCTCACCGTCGTCGCCCCGGCCACCGTGGCCGTCGCGGCCACCCGCCCGACCACGCCGGCCGTGGCCCTGGCCGGCCGGGCCAGCAAGCTCGCGCCCCGGCTGCAGACGCTGCTCCAGCCCCAGGTCCGGGCCCTGACGGGGGCCGGCCAGTCCCGGGCGCTCGGGCTGGCCGCCAGTGGGGCCGGCAGCCTCATGCAACGGCCCGGTGGCCGGGTGGTGGTGCGCATCCGCTTCGCCGACACCTCCACCGCCACGCTCGACGCGGTGCGGGCCGCCGGGGTGACCGATCTGTCGGTGTCGGTGCCCGACGCCGTGGCCAACGGCGTGGTCGCTCCGTCGGACCTGGCCGCGGTGGCCCAGGTGCCGGGGGTGGCCTCGGTGCAGGAGGAGATCACCCCGCTGGTGGGGCCGCCGTCGTCGACCCCGGGGCCGGCCTCGGCCCCGCCGCCGGCGGTCACCAGCGCCGGAGCCTGCCCGTCGGGCATCGTCTCGGAGGGCGACGCCCAGCTCAAGGCCAACACCGCCCGCGCCAACTTCGGCGTCGACGGCACCGGCGTGAACGTCGGCGTGCTGTCCGACTCGTTCAACTCGCTCGGCGGCGCGGCGACCGACGTGGCCGCCAACGAGCTGCCCGGCCCGGCCAACACGTGCGGGAACACCACGCCGGTCATCGTGCAGGCCGACCAGGCCGGGACGGACGAGGGCCGGGCCATGGCCCAGATCGTCCACGATCTGGCCCCGGGGGCCTCGCTCACCTTCGCCACCGCCATGAACGGCGCAGCCGACTTCGCCAACCAGATCCGCACGCTGAAGAACAACGGGGCCTCGGTCATCGTCGACGACGTGACCTACTTCCAGGAGCCCATGTTCCAGGACGGCGTCATCGCCAAGGCGGTCGACGACGTGGTGGCTCAGGGCGCCACCTACTACTCCTCGGCCGCCAACAACACCGTCACCATCGGCGGTCACGACGTGACGTCGTACGAGACGGCGGCCTTCCGGGCCACCCCGTGCCCCACGGCCGTGGTCACGTTCGAGGGGGCCGGGACGCAGTGCCACAACTTCAGCCAGAGCGGCACCGACGCCGGCGACACCATCACCGTGAACGCCGGCAAGACCATCCGGCTGGCCCTGTCGTGGAACCAGCCGCAGGGCGGGGTCACCACCGACCTGGACCTGTTGCTGGTCGATACCGCCACCGGGGCCATCCAGACCTCCAGCTTCGTCTCCAACGCCGGGACCGACGGCTCGCAGGACCCGAGTGAGTTCTTCAGCTTCACGAACGCGTCGGGCTCGACCCACAGCTACCGCATGGTGGTGGCCCGCTACCAGGGCGTCGGCGGGGGCGACGGCGGGACGCCGCGGTTCAAGATCGTGAACTTCCTCAACGGCGACACGTCGGTGCTGGGCTCGGTCCAGTACAACACCACGGCGGGCAACGACGTCGTGGGCCCGACCCTGTTGGGCCACAACGGCGCCACCCGGGCCGCCACCGTGGCCGCCGTGCCCTACAACAACGCGGCCGTCGTCGAGCCCTACTCGAGCCACGGCCCGGCCCGGAAGTGCTGGGGCCCGACCACCGGGGTGGTCCCGAGCCCGACGATGACGCCGCACCCCTGGTATCAACCGCCGGCATCACCCCTGTCGCCGTGCCAGTCGAAGACGGTGGACTTCGCCGCCACCGACGGCGGGGCCAACAGCTTCTTCGGCGGCTTCTCGGCCGGCGCCTTCCGCTTCTTCGGCACCTCGGCCGCCGCGCCCCACGCCGCCGCGGTGGGCGCGCTGGCCCGCCAGAAGTACCCGTGCCGCACCCCCGACGAGATCCTGGCCGCCCAGCGCGCCTCGGCGGTGCCGCTGGCCTACCCGGTCGACGTGGCCGGGGCCGGCCTGGTCGACGCCAACGCCATGCTCGGCGCCATCACCCCGTGCCCCGCGTCGTTGTTCCACCCCGTCACCCCGGTCCGGGTGCTCGACTCGCGCCCGGCCACCAAGGTCGGCAGCTTCTCCACGCCGTGGGTCGGGGGCACCAGCCGTGACGTGGCCATCGGCGGCGTCAGCGGCATCCCCGCCAACGTCGACGCCGTCGTGCTGAACGTCACCGTCACCAACACGACCGGCTCGTCGTTCCTGACCTTGTGGCCCACCGGGCAGACCCGGCCCACGGCCTCCAGCCTCAACTGGACGCCGGGGCGCACCATCCCCAACGCGGTGACGGTGAGGGTCGGCACCGGGGGCAAGGTGTCGGTGTTCAACAACTGGCGGCAACGCCGATGTCGTCATCGACGTGGCCGGCTACTACGCCCCGGTGGCGGTCCCGGTGGCGACGGCTTCACCTCGCAGGCCCCGGCCCGGATCGTGGACTCGCGGCCGGCCACCAAGGTGGGGGACTTCGCCTCGCCGTGGACGGCCGGGATGGCGCGTGACGTGGTCGTGGGCGACCGCGGCGGCGTGCCGGCCGACGCCGACGCCGTGGTGCTCAACGTGACCGTCACCAACACCACCGGCTCGTCGTTCCTGACGCTGTGGCCGAGCGGGCAGACCCCGCCCACGGCGTCCAACCTGAACTGGACGCCGGGGCTGACCATCCCCAACGCGGTGACGGTGAAGCTGGGCGCCGCCGGCAAGGTGTCGGTCTACAACCTGACCGGCGACGTCGACGTGGTCATCGACGTGGCCGGCTACTACACAGGCGGGGACCGGCAAGGCGTTCCACGCCCTCAACCCCGGTCGGGTCCTCGACTCGCGGCCCGCCTCGCAGGTGGGCGCCTATTCGACGCCGTGGGGCGCCGGCGCCCGCACCACCACCATCGGCGGTCTCGAGGGTGTGCCCACCAACGCCGACTCCGTGGTGCTGAACACCACGGTGACCAACACCACCGGGTCGTCCTTCCTCACCGTGTGGCCCGCGGGCGTGGTCCAACCGACGGCCTCGAACCTCAACTGGACCGCCGGGGTGACCATCCCCAACGCGGTGACGGTCAAGTTGGGCACCGCCGGCATGGTCTCCATCTTCAACCTCTCGGCCAGCGTCGACGTCGTCACCGACGTGGCCGGATGGTTCGGTTGACCCTTCGCTGAAGGTCCGCTGAAGGTCCGCTGAAGTTTCGGGCGCGGCCGTTGTCCGGCGCCGAGACCTGGTGTTACGTTCGCACCGCTAGGGCACGGGGGACGGTGCGACTCGCTCGTTCGAGTCAGCTCCACCCCTGTGGGCCTCCCGTGTGAACCTGCCCCGGCCAGGCAGTGCGAGGAGCAGGCGATGAGAAGGAATCCGGGACCCCTGGGCGCGATCTCCACGGCGACGGGCACCGTCGCGTCACCTTCCCGACACCGGCGGCGCTCGCCCCTGGTGTTGGCCGTCGGCGCCCTGCTGGGGACGCTGCTGGTGGTGGTGATCCCGCCTCCGGCCCCGGCCGCCGCGGCCGGCCTCGGGGTCGACCGGGTGGTCTCGGTCAACACCAAAGGCACCGCCACCACCGCCGCGTTCTCGACCACCCAGGCCGGCGACCTGCTGGTGGCCTTCGCCTCGGCCGACGGGCCCGGAGGCGGTGGGCAGACCACGACCGTGTCGGGCGGCGGGCTCACGTGGAGCCTGGTGCGCCACACCGCCACGCAACCGGGCACCGCGGATGTCTGGCAGGCCCAGGCCGCCGGTGTCCTCACCGGCATCACCGTGCAGTCGGTCGAGGCCAAATCGGGCTACGACCAGTCCCTGACCGTGGTGGCCTTCACCGGCGCCAGCGGGATCGGGGCCAGCACCGGGGCGTCGGGCGCCTCCGGGGTGGCCTCCGTGGCCGTGACCACCACCGCGCCCAACTCGCTCGTCTACGGCGTGGGCAACGACTGGGACTCGGCGACGGCGCGGGCGTTGGGCGGTGGCCAGTCGATGGTGCACGAGTGGAGCGACACGGCCAGCGGTGACGACTTCTGGGTGGAGCAGTTGACCGATCCGGTCCTGGCCCCGGCCGGTGTCACCCTCACCTCGTCGGTGCCGACCGCCGATCGATGGAACCTCTCGGCGGTGGCCATCGTGCCCTCGGGGCCGCCCGACACCGTGGCCCCGTCCGCGCCGGGCGTGCTCTCCGCCACCGGGGGCCAGGCCAGCGCCAGCCTCTCGTGGGGGGCGGCCACCGACAACGTCGCGGTGACCGGTTACAACGTCTACCGGTCGACGACCACCGGATTCACCCCCGGGGCCGCCAACCTGGTCGCCCAGCCCGCCGTCACGACGTTCGCCGATTCCGGCCTCGCCGCCGGCACGTACTACTACCTCGTGGTGGCCCGGGACGGGGCCGGCAACCTCGGGCCCCCGTCCAACGAGGCCAGCGCCACGGTGACGGCCCCGCCGCCCCCGCCGCCGCCACCGCCGGGTCCGACCGTCGACAAGGCCGTCTCGGTGGACGTGAAGGGAACCGCCACCGCGCCCGCACTGTCCACGGCCCAGGCCGGGGAGCTGCTGCTCGCCTTCGTCTCGTCGGACGGCCCCAGCGGTGGCGGACAGACGACCACGGTGTCAGGCGGCGGCCTGGCCTGGAGCCTGGTCCGGCGCACCGCCACGCAGCCCGGCACCACCGAGGTGTGGAAGGCGACGGCGGCCGCCGTGCTGAGCGGTGCCACGGTCCAGGCGGTGCAGTCGTCCGGCGGCTTCGACCAGAGCCTCACGGTGGTGGCCTTCACCGGCGCGGCCGGGACCGGCGCCAGCGCCGGGGCCTCGGGCAACTCGGCCAGTGCCTCGGTGGCATTGACCACCACCCTGGCCAACTCCCTGGTGTACGCCGTGGGCAACGACTGGGACTCGGCCGCCGCCCGCACCCTCGGGTCGGGGCAGTCGATGGTGCACCAGTGGAGCGACACCGCCGGCGGTGACGGGTTCTGGGTGCAGCGCGCCACCGCGCCGGTGGCGTCGCCCGGGGCGGTCACGCTGAGCTCGTCGGTGACCACCTCGGACCGCTGGAACCTCACCGGCGTCGAGGTGACGCCGGCCGGTCCCACCGACACCCAGGCGCCATCGGCGCCGGGCGTGCTCACCGCCACGGGCGGCTCGGGCGCGGCAACCCTGTCGTGGGGCGCGGCCACGGACAACGTCGCCGTGGTCGGCTACAACCTCTACCGCTCGACGACGTCCGGGTTCACGCCGGGGGCAGCCAACCAGGTGGCGCAGCCGGTGGGCACCACCTACAGCGACAGCGGCCTGGCCGCCGGGACCTACTACTACCGGGTGGCCGCCCGCGATGCGGCCGGCAACCTCGGTCCCGCCTCCAACGAGGCCAGCGCCACGGTCACGGCGTTCGTCGACCCGCGAGCCACCACCGGTGAGTGGGCCGCCCCGGTGGGTCTGCCCAACATCATGCAGCACGCCATCCTCCTGCCCGGTACGTCGAAGATCCTCTACTTCGAGGACGGCGCCGGGGCCCGGGTGGTCGACGCCACGACCGGTGCCACCACCGGCGTGCCCTCGGCCAGCAACCTCTTCTGCGCCGGCCACACCTTCCTGTCCGACGGCCGGCCGTTCGTGATCGGGGGCGACAGCGAGACCCGGGGGGCCATCGGGATCAAGGACACGAACGTGTTCGACCTGGCCACCAACACCTGGACCCGCAAGGCCGACATGTCGTTCAGCCGCTGGTACCCGACGGCCACCGCACTGCCGGACGGCCGGGTGCTGGCCATGTCGGGCTCGAACAACGGCTGCCTCACCTGCTTCGTGCAGACCCCCGAGATCTACGACCCGACGACGAACGCCTGGACGAACATGGCGTCGACGGCCAACGCCAACATCCCCTACTACCCGTTCGACTACGTGCTGCCCGACGGCCGCCTGGTGCAGGTCGGCGCCACCGAAGACGCCACCACCACCCAGGTGCTCAACTTCACCACCCAGACGTGGTCCACGGTGGACAGCCGCACCATCGACGCCGGCTCGTCGACGATGTACGCCCCCGGCAAGATCCTCAAGGCCGGCACCGCCTCGGACGGCAACACCCCCGTGCGGCCGTCGTCGCCGGACACGTGGGTGCTCGACATGACGGCGTCGTCGCCCTCATGGCGGCAGGTCTCGCCCATGGCGAACCCCCGGGCCTTCCTCAACCTCACGAGCCTGCCCGACGGGACCGTGCTGGCCACCGGCGGCGAGACCACCGCCGACGGCACCAACCTGGCCAACGCGGTGACCGCGGCCGAGTCGTGGTCGCCGACGAGTGAGACGTGGTCGACGCTGGCCAAGGCCCAGATCCCTCGCCTGTACCACTCGGTGGCGTTGCTCCTCCCCGACGGGCGGGTGCTGGTGGGGGGCAGCGGCAACGACGGCGCCGTCCCCAACGAGCTCTCCTACGAGATCTTCTCCCCGCCGTACCTGTTCAAGGGCCCGCGCCCCACGATCACCTCGGCGCCGAGCGCGGCCAGCTACGGGGGGGCGATGTCGGTGTCGACCCCTGACGCCGCCCGCATCAGCTCGGCGGTCCTGGTGGCGCCGGCGGCGGTGACCCACGGCTTCGACGAGAACGCCCGGCGCATCCCCCTGACGTTCTCCCAGGCTTCCGGGGGCCTGACGGTCCAGGCGCCGGCCAACGGCAACCTGGCCCCGCCGGGGTGGTACATGCTCTTCCTGGTCGACAGCAACGGGGTGCCGTCGGTGGCGAGCTGGGTCAAGGTCGGCGGCGTCGCCGACACCGTCGCCCCGTCGGCTCCGGGCACGCTCACCGGCACCGGTGGGGTCGGCACCGCCTCACTGTCGTGGGGCGCGGCGACCGACAACCTCGCCGTGGTCGGCTACAACGTGTACCGCTCGACGACCCCGGGCTTCACCCCCGGGCCGGCCAACCTCGTGGCCCAGCCCACCGGCACCACGTTCGCCGAGGGTGGCCTGGCGGCCGGGACGTACGTGTACCGCGTCGCGGCCC
Organism: uncultured Microthrixaceae bacterium; assembly: GCA_963726905.1. Classification (GTDB taxonomy): domain Bacteria; phylum Actinomycetota; class Acidimicrobiia; order Acidimicrobiales; family Acidimicrobilacustridaceae; genus UBA4742. The sequence continues at coordinate 250,494 of CAVSDZ010000019.1, read as the reverse complement.
GCGACGCGGCGGGCAACATCGGGCCCCCCTCCAACGAGCTCTCGCTGACGGTCACGACCGGGTCCTCGGGTCTGGCGGTGGACCGCTCGGTGTCGGTCGACGGGAAGGGGACGGTGACCACTGCGGCCTTCTCGACCGCCCAGCCCGGCGAGCTGCTCGTGGCGCTGGCCACCTCTGACGGACCGTCGAGCGGTGCCCAGTCACTCACCGTTAGCGGTGGCGGTCTGACCTGGACCCTGGTGCGGCGCACCAACAGCCAACACGGCTCCGCGGAGGTCTGGCAGGCCCTGGCGTCCGCCGCGCTCACCAACGTGACGGTGCAGGCCACCCAGGCTCAGGGAGGCGTCGACCAGTCGCTCACGGTCGTGGCCTTCACCGGCGCGGCCGGCGTGGGCGCCTCGGCCGGTGCCTCCAACGTCTCGGGCGCAGCCGCGGTCGCACTCACGACGACGGCCCCGGGTTCGCTCGTCTTCGGCGCCGGCAACGACTGGGACGCGGCGACGGCCCGGACGCTCGGAACCGGCCAGTCGATGGTGCACCAGTGGGTCGACACCGGCAGCGGGGACACGTTCTGGGCCCAGCGGCAGACGGCCCCGATCACGGTGTCGGGCACCAGCGTGACGCTCAACGCCACCGTGCCCAGCAACGATCGCTGGAACCTCACCGCGGTGGAGATACGCGCCTTCTGACCCAGGGTCCGGCCTCGGTCACGGAGCGAGAGCGAGAGCCGAGAATGTCGCTCTGAGGTCCTTGCGGCCGGTCGACCGATGGGTAAGCCTCCCGGCGGGGCCGGCCGTCGTGGCGCGTCCCCTCATCGAGCAGATCGAGGTTCGCCATGGGGATCGCACGCCGGTCAGGTTTGGTCGGGCTCGCCGCCGGAGTCATCGCCGGCTTGATCCTGGGCGGGGTGATCATGGCGGGGGCGCAGAGCTCCACGGTGGCCATGAACGCGGGGGACACCGCCCATGTCACGTGCAACGGCCCGAACCTGTCGGTGGCGAACCAGACGGCGACGGCGCTCGACCTCACGTGCGCGTCGAACCCGACGACGACCACGACGATGCCACCGACGACGACCACCTCGACCACGACGCCGGGGTCAGGCTCGGTCTCGCAGGACCAGGTGGCCAAGGCGTTCGGCACCGGGACCGTCACCGCGTCCATCTCCAACTCGACGCCGGAGGTGGTGGTGGCGTTCGTGTCGGCCGATGACGCGGCCGTTGGTCAGACCATGACCGTGTCGGGTGGTGGCCTCGCCTGGAAGCTGGCCGGGCGCACCAACGCCCAGCGAGGCGACGCCGAGGTCTGGTGGGCCACCACCACCGGGGCCACGGTGTCGGTCACGGCCACCCCGTCGCAGGGAGGCAAGCCGACCCAGCTGACCGTGATCAGCTTCTCCGGCTCGGTCGGGCTCGGCGCGATCAAGGGCGCATCGGCGGCCAGCGGCGCGCCGACGGTGACGTTGACGCCTCAGGCGACCGGGTCGTGGGTGGGAGCGGTCGGCATGGACTGGGACAGCGCCACCAACCGCACGCTGGGCGCCAACCAGACGATGGACGCGCAGAACACCGACTCGATGGGGGACACCTACTGGGTGCAGCACGCCAATGCCCGAACCACGGCCGGCACCGCCGTCACCATCAACGACTCGGCCCCGTCGTCCGATCGCTGGGACCTGGAGGCCGTCGAGGTGACGCCGGCGACGGGACCGCCGCCGACGACGACCACGACCACCGGGTCGACGACGACCACCACCTCCGGGTCGACGACGACCACGACCACAGGAGCGCCGGGCTCCTCGCCGCGCCTCGACGCGTCCACTCCGGCCATCGTCGGAGTCCAGAACAACGTGAACACGGTCGCCTCCCCCGCCTTCTCTCCCCCGGCCAACACGGTCCTGTACGCCGTGTTCTCCATGGACTCCCTCCCGGGCTCGGGCGCCCTGGTGTCGAGCGTGGTGAACACCGGCTCGCCGCTGACGTGGCACCAGACGAGCCTCGAGAACCAGACCGACGGTTCGACGGTCGGGGGATTCGTCCAGGTCTTCTGGGCGGCCAACCCGACGGCCCAGGCCAACGTCACGGTCACGGCGACGTTCAACCTGCCGTCCAAGGATCGGACTCCTCCCATCGGGGGCTTCCAGGTGCTGGTGATGGACAACGCGCGAGCCGACCAGAGCGGCGCCGCCTCGCAGGCCACGTCCAACGTCACCAGCCTCAGCGCCCCGTCGGCGACGGTGACCACCACCGCCCCCAACTCCCTGGTCATGGGCGTGTTCGACAACTGGGACAGTTCGGTCACGCCCACCGTTCCGGCCGACCAGGTGCTCCAGGCCATCGTGTTGAACCCGGTCGATCTCGACACCTACTGGCTGCAGGCCAAGGCCACCGCGACGTCGACCCCGGGCCCCGTCGTCATGAACGCCACCGCACCGAGCAACATCCACTGGCACGAGATCGCCTGGGAGATCCTGGCCGCCTGACCGGATGAACCCCTGACGCGGCGGGGGGTGGGGACGCCCCGGTAGACTCGCCTTCCTTATGGCCGACCAGGCGCACTTCGCCGAGCAGGCGATGGAGTACATGAGCCCGCTCTACTCGGCGGCGCTGCGCATGACCCGCAACCCGGCCGACGCCGAGGACCTGGTGCAGGAGACGTACCTCAAGGCCTACCGCGGCTTCGGAGGGTTCACCGAAGGCACCAACCTGAAGGCCTGGCTCTACCGCATCCTGACCAACACCTACATCAACTCGTACCGGTCCAAGAAGCGGCGCCCGGACGAGACCGAGCTCGACGAGGTCGAGGACCTCTACCTCTACCGCCGGCTGGGCGGGCTCGAGGCCGTCGCCGCCAGCCGCAGCGCCGAGGACGAGCTCATGGACTTCTTCACCGACGACGAGGTGAAGCAGGCCATCGAGGCGCTCCCCGAGCAGTTCCGCATGGCGGTGCTGCTCGCCGATGTCGAGGGCTTCTCGTACAAGGAGATCGCCGAGATCCTCGACATCCCCATTGGTACCGTGATGAGCCGCCTCCACCGGGGAAGAAAGTTCCTGCAGAAGCGGTTGTTCGACTTTGCCAGTCAGCGGGGCCTCGTTCCCCGCCGACACCGATCCCGGTCCGGATGCCCAGGTGCAGCCGGCCCTGGCCGAGTGAGATCCCATTGACCCAGCCCGATTCCCACGAAGCTGAGCCGCCCGCCTCCGGCGGGAGCGGTCACGACCATTCGGCGACGCCGTGCGAGGAAGCACTGCACGAGCTCTACGTCTACCTTGACGGTGAGTTGACCGAGGAGAAGCGCACCGTCATCCGTGGGCACCTCGACGACTGCAACCCCTGCTTCGAGGCCTTCGACTTCGAAGCCGAGCTGCGCATCGTGATCTCGGCCCGCTGCCGCGACGAGGTCCCCGAGTCCCTGCGGGACCGGATCGCCCAGCAGCTCCACGCCTCCGACGACTAGGGGACCGGTGGCGGCGCACCCTAGAATCCGGACATGGAACTTCTCGCCGTGGTCTGGTCGTTCTGGATCGGTGTGTCTCTCGTCCTCGGCACCATCATCGCGGTGCTGGTGACCGGCTTCATGTACTACAAGAAGGTCGTCGCTCCCCGTTACCCGAGGGACTGAGCGAGTGGCCGGTGCCGTCGACTGGGCCGTCGCCCAACGGGTCGCCAACCGGGTGGCCGGTCGGGAGCCGTTCAGCGAGTCGTACCACTACGACTCGCTCGAGCCGGACTTCACCGAGGCGACCACGCAGGCCGAGGCGCTGGTGGCGGCCGAGACCGGTCTGGTCTCACTGGCCGGTCCCGCTCGGGCCCGGGTGACGAACCGGGCCGGCTGGGTGAGCGCCAACGTGGCGTCGTTCCAGCGCCTGCTGCGTCCCCTCATCGACAAGCTGGGCGACCGCATCGAGGACAACCCGCTGTCGCCGCTGGCCAAGAAGTTCGCCGGGGTCGAGGTCGGCATGATGCTGGGCTGGATGTCGACCCGGGTGCTGGGCCAGTACGACCTGCTCATCATCGAAGAGGAGAACCCTCACGAGCAGGACATCGTCTACTACGTCGGCCCCAACGTGTTGTCGCTCGAGAAGCAGTTCGCCTTCCCGCCGCGCGAGTTCCGGCTGTGGCTGGCGCTGCACGAGGTCACCCACCGGGCGCAGTTCACCGGCATCGAATGGATGCGGCCCCACTTCCTGGGCCTGGTGGAGCAGACCCTGGACGCGGTCGATCCCGACCCCAAGCGCTTCGCCGACGCGCTGGCCCGGGCGGCCACGTCCATGCGCAGCGGCGAGAACCCGCTGGCCGACGGGGGCATCATGGCCCTGGTGGCCAGCGACGCCCAGCGGGAGGTGCTCGACCAGGTGAGCGGCCTCATGAGCCTCCTGGAAGGCCACGGCGACATCACCATGGACCGCGCCGGAGCCGGGCTGGTGCCCAGCGCCGAGCGCTTCGCCCGGGTCCTGCGCCAACGGCGCCAGAACGCCAGCGGGCTGGCCCGACTGCTCCAACAGCTCATCGGGCTCGAGGCCAAGCTCAACCAGTACGTCCAGGGCGAGGCCTTCATCGAGGCGGTCGAGGCGGTCGGCGGGCCCGAGCTGCTCGCCCGGGCCTGGGAGAGCCCCGCCCACCTGCCCACCCTGGTCGAGATCCGCCAGCCCTCGGCTTGGATCCAGCGGGTGTCTCCCGCTCTCGCCGTCTGAGCGGCGGGGCCGCCGTCGCATGGCGCCGGCCGTGATCGACCCGGGGCGACTGGCCGTGCTGGCCGCGCCCCTGCTGGCCCGCTGCCGCTTCCCGCCTCCGGGCACGCCCGTCATCTGCGGGGTGTCGGGCGGGGCGGACTCGTTGGCGCTGCTGGCCCTGGCGGTGGCGGCCGGCGACGAGGTCACCGCGGTGCACGTCGATCACGGCCTCCGGCCCGGCTCGGCCGGCGAGGCCGATGCGGTGGCGGCCGCGGCGGCCGTGCTGGGGGCGACGTTCCGCTCGGTGGCCGTCGAGGTGGCGCCGGGGCCCAACCTCGAGGCCCGGGCCCGGTCCGCCCGTCACGCGGCCCTGGGGCCCGAGGCGCTCGTGGGTCACACGGCCGACGATCAGGCCGAGACCGTGCTGGGCAACCTCCTGCGGGGGGCGGGGCCCGAGGGCCTCGCCGGCATCCGGGCCGACGAGCGCCATCCCATCCTGGCGCTGCGTCGGGCCGAGACCGAGGCGCTGTGCCTGGCCCTGGGCCTGGCCGTCGTCGAGGACCCGTCCAACCGCGATCCCGCCTTCCGGCGCAACCGCATCCGCCACGAGGTGCTCCCGCTGCTCGACGACATCGCCGGTCGCGACGTCGCCGCCGTGATCGCCCGGCAGGCCGAGCGGTGGCGCGACGTGGTGGACCATCTCGCCGCCGAGTCGGCCGGGCTGGACCCCACCGATGCCGCCGCACTGGCCGGGGCTCCGGTGGCGATGGCCCGCATGGCGGTGCGCCGCTGGCTGCGCCCGTGCTCGGCCGAGGGCCACCCCCCCGATGCCGCCACCGTCGAACGGGTGCTGGCCGTGGCTCGCCTCGACGTGCGGGCCACCGAGGTGGGAGGGGGCTGGCGGGTGGCGCGGACCGCCGGCAGGCTGCGCCTCGAGCCCCCGGGGCTGAGCCCGGACGAGGCTTGAGTAGGGTCTGGCCCGCATGGAGAGCCCGGTTCCCCCCTTCGCCGACGACGACCCCCAGCTCGGTGAGGTGATCGTTCCCCGAGACGAGCTCCAGGCCCGCATCGCCGAGCTGGGTCGCCAGATCACCGTCGACTACGCCGGCACCCGCCTGCTGCTGGTGGGGGTGCTGAAGGGCGCGTTCATGTTCATGAGCGACCTGGCCCGGTCGGTGGACCTGCCGGTGGAGTTCGACTTCATGGCGGTGTCGTCGTACGGGAGCGCCACCAAGACCAGCGGGGTGGTCCGCATCGTGAAGGACCTCGACGCCGATCTGACCGGCCGCCACGTGCTCCTGGTGGAAGACATCGTGGACAGCGGCCTCACCCTCGAGTTCCTGCGCAAGAACCTGCAGGCCCGGGGCCCGGCCAGCCTCGAGGTGTGCGCGCTGCTGCTCAAGGACGGGCTGCAGAAGGCCGAGCCCGACCTCCGGTACGTCGGGTTCCACATCCCCGCCGCCTTCGTGGTCGGGTACGGGTTGGACGTGGGGGAGCGCTACCGCAACCTCTCGTCCATCCACGCCTACGCCGAGGGCTGAGCCACCCCGCCGTCGCCCGAACCGGGACGTCGGTTGTCCTTTTCCTATTAATTTGATAGGAAAGATGCTCTTAGCCCTGACCAACCCATAGACCGACCACTCGACCGCCTCGATCCCGGAGGAACCCGTGCCCCGATCCACCGCCCCGTCCCGCCCCCGTCTCGCCGGCTGGCTCGTGCTGCCGCTGGTGGCCCTGCTGCTCGCGGCCTGCGGGAGCTCGGGGGCCAAGACCTCGACGGGCGCCACCCAGGCGGCCAGCACCGCCACGCTGGCGATGTCGAGCGATCCGGTCACCGTCCGGCTCGGGTACTTCCCCAACATCACCCACGCCCCGGCGCTCGTCGGCGTGCAGGAGGGACTGTTCAAAGCGGAGCTGCCGGCCAACGTGACCCTCGAGACCAAGACGTTCAACGCCGGGCCCGGCCGCAGTCGAGGCCCTGTTCGGTGACGCCCTCGACATCACCTACGTGGGGCCCAACCCGACCATCAACGCCTACCAGAAGTCCAACGGTGAGGCGGTGCGCATCGTGGCCGGCAGCACCTCCGGCGGCGCCTTCTTCGTCGTGCAGCCCGACATCTCGAGCGCCCAGGACCTCAAGGGCAAGTCGGTGGCCACGCCCCAGCTGGGCAACACCCAGGACGTGGCGCTGCGGGCCTGGCTCAAGAGCCAGGGGCTGACCACCGACACCTCGGGCGGCGGGGACGTGAGCATCAAGCCCCAGGAGAACGCCGACACGCTCAACGCGTTCAAGGCCGGTGACATCGCCGGGGCCTGGGTGCCCGAGCCGTGGGCCACCCGACTGGTCCAGGAGGGTGGCGGCAAGGTGCTCGTCGACGAGAAGACGCTGTGGCCCGAGGGTCAGTTCGTCACCACCCAGATCATCGTGCGCACCAAGTTCCTGGACGCCCACCCCGACGTGGTCCAGGCCATCCTCGCCGGCCACCTGGCCGCCCTGGCCGCCATCGAGAACGACCCCGCCGGCTCCCAGAAGGCGGCCAACGACGCCATCGAGGCCGCCACCCAGAAGCGGCTCTCGGACAAGGTCATCAGCGCGGCGTGGAACAACCTCGAGTTCACCTACGACCCCATCTCGTCGAGCCTCGAGAAGGCGGCCCAGGCCGCCGTCGATGTGGGCGTGCTGAAGCCGGTGGACAACCTCGCCGGGCTGTACTCGCTCGATCTGCTCAACAACCTGTTGGTGGCCCAGGGCAAGCCGACGGTGGAAGGCCTGTAGGCATGGCGATGACCGTCCCCGACGTCCCCCCGGTGGGCCTGGCCGCCGTCTCGTTGCGTGACGTGGTGAAGGTGCACGGCCACGGCGCCGGGGCCGTGCAGGCCCTGGACCGCATCGACCTGCGGGTGCAGCCGGGCGAGTTCGTGTGCGTGGTCGGGGCCTCCGGGTGCGGCAAGTCGACCATGCTCAACCTCATCGCCGGCCTCGACACCGCCACCAGCGGCCAGGTGGTGACGAGCGGTCGCACCGGCCTCATGTTCCAGGAGTCCGCCCTGTTCCCGTGGTTGACGGTGGGCGGCAACGTCGAGCTGGCCTTGCGGTTGCGGGGGGTGGGCAAGCGCGAGCGGCGGCGGCGCGCCGCCGACCTGCTCGAGCTCGTGCACCTCCCCGGTCTGGCCGCCAAGCGGCCCCATGAGCTGTCCGGGGGCATGCGCCAACGGGTGGCGCTGGCCCGCGCCTTCGCCCAGGACGCCGACATCTTGTTGATGGACGAGCCCTTCGGCGCCCTCGACGCCATGACCCGGGACCTGCTCCACGACGAGCTCGAGCGTCTGTGGCAGGACCGCAGCTTCACCGTGGTGTTCGTGACCCACAACGTGCGGGAGGCGGCCCGCCTGGCCGACCGGGTCGTGCTGCTGTCCAGCCGCCCGGGCCGGGTCGTGCACGAGTTCGCGGTGGACATCGACCGGCCCCGGCGCATGGAGGACCCGGGGGTCTCCGGCCTGGCCGGCGAGATCACCGCCCGGCTGCGCGAGGAGGTGCGCCGCCATGCCGCCTGATCCGATCACCGCCGAGGTCGATACCCGGTGCGCGGCCGACGCCGACGCCGGCGGCGATCGCCGGCGACCGGCTGGACTCCGAGCTGTCGGGGCTCGACGCCCTCGAGCAACCGATCACCACCCGCCCGCCCCTCTCCCGCCGGGTGTGGGCGGCCACCTGGCCCAAGCTGGCGGCGGTGGCCATCGCCCTGGGCCTCTGGCAGCTCGTGGTCTGGAGCGGGCACTGGCCCACCTACGTCCTGCCCGCCCCGGCCACCGTGTGGCGCGAGCTGGTTCGGGAGTTCCAGAGCGGCGTCATGCCCAAGGCCATCGGCATCACCATGACCCGGGCGGTGCAGGGCTACACGCTGGCCATCCTCATCGGCGGGGTGGTGGGCCTGGCCGTGAGTCGCAGCCGCACGCTGCGCTCGGCGGTGGGCTCGCTCATCACCGGGCTGCAGACCATGCCGTCGATCGCCTGGTTCCCCCTGGCCATCCTGCTGTTCAAGCTGACCGACGCCGCCATCTTGTTCGTCGTGGTGCTCGGGGCCGCGCCGTCGATCGCCAACGGCATCATCGCCGGGGCCGACAACGTGCCGCCCATCCTGGTGCGGGCCGGCCGGGTGCTGGGGGCCCGGGGCCTGAACCTGAGCCGGTTCGTGATCCTGCCCGCGTCGATGCCGTCGGTGCTGGCCGGGCTGAAGCAGGGTTGGGCCTTCGCCTGGCGCAGCCTCATGGCGGGCGAGATCATCGTGGTGATCGCCAACCAGCCGTCGATCGGCTTCCAGCTCCAGGCCGGCCGCGACCTGGCCGACGCACCCGCCCTCATGGCGGCCATGGTGGTGATCCTGGTCATCGGCATCCTGGTCGACTCGCTGGTGTTCGGCACCGCCGAGCGAGCCATGCGCCGCCGGCGGGGCCTCATCGACCCCGCCACGTGACCGACCCGGGCGGACCGGGACGACGGCGCGGGCGACTTCCGGCTGAGTGTCGAGCGGGGTCGGGCGATACCCTCGGCCCCCAACGAGGCGCCGGTTGCCGGCGCCGGTCCCTCACGGTCTGCGGATGCACATGAGCGACGACACCATCAGCGAGCACCTCGATCTCCCGCCGTTCGACGAAGAGGCCGACGGCCCTGCCCGACCGGCCGGTGGCGCCCCGGGAGGTCTCCGAGGTCCTGGCGCCGGTCGACCTGCCCCGCATCGCCGCCGCCGTGCGGGAGATCCTGCTGGCCATCGGCGAGGACCCCGACCGCGACGGGCTGACCCACACCCCGGAACGGGTGGCGCGGATGTACGCCGAAGTGTTCTCCGGCCTGCGCGAGCACCCTCACCACCATCTCGAGGTGCAGTTCGAAGCCGGGCACGACGAGATGGTGATGGTGCGCGACATCGCCCTCACGTCCATGTGCGAGCACCACCTGGTGCCGTTCATCGGCAAGGCCCACGTGGCCTACATCCCCAACAACGACGGCCGGGTCACCGGGTTGTCGAAGCTGGCCCGGCTGGTCGACGCCTACGCCAAGCGCCCTCAGGTGCAGGAGCGGCTGACCACGCAGGTGGCCGACGAGATCGAGCGCACGTTGCAGCCCAGGGGCGTGCTGGTGGTGATCGAGGCCGAGCACCTGTGCATGTCGATGCGGGGCGTGCGCAAGCCGGGCGCCTCCACGGTGACCTCGGCCGTGCGGGGCCTGTTCCGGGAGAACACCGCCACCCGCTTCGAAGCCATGCGCTTCATCGGCAGCGGCGGCCTCTGACCCCGCCCACCGCTCGTTCTGGCGTCGATCCTGTCCGTCCGGGCGATGATGAGGGACGCCGGAACGGGGGGAACTGCGGGCGGGTCGGGGATTTGACAGCCCGAAGTACCGTGGCGCTCCGTGATCCCCCTGGTGATGGGCGTCGTGAACGCGACGCCGGACTCGTTCAGTGACGGCGGGCGCTTCCTCGACCCCGCCGCGGCCATCGCCCACGGCCGCCGTCTCATCGCCGAAGGGGCCGACATCGTCGACATCGGCGGCGAGTCCAGCCGCCCCGGGGCCGAGCCGGTCGACGAGGCCGAGGAGCTGCGCCGGGTCCTCCCGGTGGTCGAGGCCCTGGCCGGCGAGGTGCGGATCTCCATCGACACCGTGAAGCCGGCGGTGGCCCGGGCCGCGGTCGGAGCCGGCGCCACCCTGGTCAACGACGTGTCGGCCACGCTCGGCCCCGTCGCCGGCGAGCTGGGGGTGGCCTACGTCGTGATGCACCGTCAAGGCACGGCCGCGACCATGCAGCTCGACCCCCACTACGACGACGTGGTGGGCGAGGTCACGGCCTTCCTGGCCGCCGAGGCGGCGTCGGCGGCCGCGGCCGGGGTCACCGAGATCTGGGTCGACCCGGGGATCGGCTTCGGCAAGACCGCGGCCCACAACCTGAGCCTGCTGCGCCACCTCGACCAGATCGTCGAGCTGGGCCACCCGGTGATGGTCGGCACCAGCCGGAAGGGCTTCCTGGGGGCCATCCTGGGCCGATCCGACGGGACAGAAGGGCCGCCCGCCCCCGATGACCGACTCGAGGCCTCCCTGGCCACCGGCACCTGGGCCATGGCCCGAGGAGCGTCCATGATCCGCGTCCACGATGTCCGAGCATCCGTCCAGGCGGCGAAAGTCGTGGCAGCATGAGTCCCGTGGCTGTCAAGGGCAAGTGGGCGCAGGGCATCAAGCCCCGCAACTTCCACTGGATCATCAAGGACCAGCTGGCCGTGTGCGAGCGACCCGGCGGCTACGGCGCCAACCATCGCCGCGTCCGGCGCCAGGAGGAGATCATCTGGATCCGCGAGCAGGGCTTCGGCTGCGTCATCTCGCTGATCACCGCCCCCCACAACCTCCACAACTACGACGAGCTGGGGGTCACGTGGCGTCACCGGCCCTTCGGGGGCGACGACGAGTCCCCGCTGTACCTGGCCGCCCTGTTCCCCGAGCTCAAGGAGCTGCTGGCCGGCGGCACCCAGGTGCTCCTGCACGGCGAGGAGCTGGGCGACCGCATCTGCGGGACCGTGGCCGGCTACCTCCTGTGGGACGAGCTCATCGACACCGGGCCGCGCGCCATCTCGGTGGTGGAGCAGATCACCCAACGCCAGCTCGGCCCCCTCGGTCGCGAGCTGGTGGCGATCTCGGCCCAGCTCTGAGCGCGCCGGCGCTCCCTCGACCCAGGACGTGACGATGAGCTCCTCGACCCCCGACCTCATCCAGCTGCGCGGCCTGCGGGTGATCGGCATCTGCGGCGCCCTGGCGGAGGAACAGGAGCGGGCTCAACCGTTCGAGGTGGATCTCGATGTGGAGGCCGACCTGGCCCCGGCGGCCGCCTCGGACCAGCTGGACGACACCGTCGACTACGGCGCCCTGGTGGCGACGGTCGAGGCCGTGGTGGCCGACGGCCGCTTCACGCTGCTCGAGGCCATGGCCGGCCGTATCGCCGACGCCGTGCTGGCCGACGGCCGGGCCCAGGCGGTGACGGTGACGTTGCGCAAGCTGCGCCCGCCGGTGCCCCAGCACCTCGAGACCTCGGGCGTCCGCCTGCGGCGGAGCCGGTAGGCCGGTGCGAGCCTTCCTGGGCATGGGCTCCAACCTGGGTGATCGTGAGGCCTACCTGCGCGAGGCGGTGGGATCGCTCACCGGGGTGGTGGCCGTGTCGGGCCTGTACGAGACCGACCCCGTCGGTGGCCCCGAGGGGCAGGGGGCCTACCTCAACCTGGTGGTCGAGCTGGACACCCCGCTGAGCCCCCGGGCCCTGCTCGGCGTGTGCCACCGGTTGGAGTCGGGGGCCGGCCGGGTGCGCGACGAACGGTGGGGCCCGCGCACCCTGGACGTCGACATCTTGTGGGTGGAGAGCGGCCCGGTGGACGAGCCCGACCTGCAGATCCCCCATCCCCGCATGTACGAGCGTCGCTTCGTCATGGCGCCGCTGGCCGAGCTGGCCCCCGACCTGGTGCCCGCCGACTGGAACGACCGCACCGAGGGCCGGGTGCGACGCATCGGGGCCTTCTAGCGCCGATGGCCGGATCGCGCCTGCGGGTCATCGGGCCGGGCCGGGCCGGTCGGGCCCTGGCCCTGGCCCTGGCCCAGGCCGGCTGGCGCGTGGGCCCGGTGCTCGGCCGCCACGACGACGTCGCCGGGGCCGCCGCCGGGGTCGACCTGCTGGTGGTGGCCACGCCCGACGCCACCATCGCCTCGGTGGCCGCCTCGGTGGAGCCGGTCGAGACCACGGTGGTGGCCCACCTGGCCGGGTCGCACGGGGCTCGACGTGCTGGCCCCCCACCCGCACCGGGCCGCCGTGCACCCGCTGCTGGCCCTGCCCACCCCGGAGGTGGGCGCCGAGCGCCTGACCGGTGGCGCCTGGTTCGCGGTGGCCGGGTCCGATGCCGTGGCCACGGCCATGGCCGAACGGGTGGTGTCCGACCTCGGTGGCCGGGCCTTCACCGTGGCCGACAACGACCGGGCCGCCTACCACGCCGCCGCGGTGATCGCCTCGAACCACGTGGTGGCCCTGCTGGGCCAGGCCGAGCGGGTGGCCGCCTCGGTCGGCGTGCCGTTCGAGGCCTACCTCGACCTGGTGCGCGACCACGCTCGACAACGTGGTCGATCTGGGCCCGGCGGCGGCGCTGACCGGCCCGGCGGCCCGCGGGGACGAGGCCACCATCGACGCCACCTGGCCGCCCTCGACCCCTCCGAGCGCGAGGGCTACGAGGCCATGGCCGCCCTGGCCCGTCGCCTGGCCGGCCGGCCCGTCCCCGAACGCGGGGACGCCTGACCCCCGAAACGGGGGTTGGCTGCCCTCGCGATGGCGTCCGGGCCGGGACGGAGACGGTCAGGAGTTCCGGCCAGCACCGGGTTTCGGGCAGGATGCGGCCGGTGCAGGTGATCACCACCATCGCCGCGACCCGGGCCGTGCTGGACGAGGCCCGGGCGCGCCGGCCGCTCGATCGGGTTCGTGCCCACCATGGGCTACCTCCACGACGGCCACGTCTCGCTCATGGCCCGGGCCCGGCGCCGACGCGCGACGTGGTGGTGGCGTCGCATCTTCGTCAACCCGCTCCAGTTCGGCCCCGGCGAGGACCTGGCCACCTACCCCCGCGACCTGCCGGCGGACACCGCCCGGGCCGAGGCGGCCGGGGTCGACGTCCTGTTCGTCCCCGACGGTGGCCGAGATGTACCCCGACCCGCCGCTCACCTCGGTGGTCGTCCCCGACCTGGCCGCCACCATGGAAGGCGCCGCCCGCCCCACCCACTTCGCCGGAGTGGCCACGGTGGTGGCCAAGCTCTTCGCCATCGTGGGGCCGTGCCGCGCCTACTTCGGCGAGAAGGACTTCCAGCAGCTGGCCATCGTCCGGCGCATGGCCGCCGACCTGTCGTTCCCGGTCGAGGTGGTGGGCTGCCCCATCGTGCGCGAAGCCGACGGGCTGGCCCTGTCCAGCCGCAACGTGTACCTCACGCCGGCCGAGCGCGCCGCCGCCCCGGTGCTGCACCGGGCCCTGCGGGCCGGGGCCGACGCCATCGCCGCCGGCGAGCGCGACCCGGCCGCGGTGCGGGCCGTGATGGCCGGGGTGGTCGGCCGCGGAACCGCTGGCCGAGCTCGACTACGCCGAGGTGGTCGACGCCGTCAGCCTGGCGCGACCCGAGGTCCTGCGCGGTGAGCTGCGGCTGCTGATCGCCGGGCGCTTTGGTCGACCGCGACTGTTGGATAACCTCGGCGTGCTCGTCCCCGAGCAGGGCTGACCCGTCGGCCTCGGCACGGCGACCCTTCCGGGCGCCAAGCACCCCAGGAGCGAACCATGCGTCGTCGCATGATGAAGTCGAAGATCCACCGGGCCACGGTGACCGATGCCAACCTCCACTACGTCGGTTCGATCACCCTCGACACCGACCTGATGGCCCGGGCCGACATCCGCGAGCACGAGCAGGTCCACGTGCTCGACATCGACAACGGCGCCCGGTTCGAGACCTACGCCATCCCCGGCGGCCCGGGCGAGGTGTGCCTCAACGGGGCCGCCGCCCGCCTCGTCCAGCCCGGGGACCGGGTGATCGTCATCACCTACGCCGACTACGCCGACGACGAGCTCGACGGGTTCGCCCCCGCGGTCGTGCACGTGGATGCCGCCAACCGGCCCGTTGGCGCTCGACGAGCCCGCCCCGCAGTGGGTCTGACGGCGGTGCCCGGCGGGTGGACGGGGGACCGGTGAGCGGCGCCGAGGCGGCGCCCGACGCCGCCCTGGACCTGCTGGTCCTGGGCTCGGGGGTGGCCGGCCTGTCGGCCGCGGTGCGGGCCGCCGGCACCCACGGGATGCGGGTCGGGGTGCTGACCAAGGGCGAGCTGCACCAGTCCACCACCCGGTGGGCCCAGGGCGGCGTGGCCGCGGTGCTGGGCGAGGATCCCGACTCGACCGACCTGCACCTGGCCGACACGCTCGCCGCCGGCGCCGGGCTGTGCGACCGCGACGCCGTGCGGGTCCTGGTCGACGAAGGGCCCGGGCCGGGTCAACGAGCTCATCGCCCTGGGGGCCATGTTCGACCGCGACGACCTGGGGCGCCTGGAGCTGGCCCGCGAGGGCGGCCACAGCCTGCCCCGGGTGGTGCACGCCGGCGGTGCCGCCACCGGCGCCGAGATCGAGCGGGCCCTGGTCGACGCCGTGCGCCACACCGCCACCGCCATCCACGAGAACGCCTTCGCCCTGGACCTGCTGGTCGAGGGGGGCCGGGTGGCGCGGCGTGGTGGCCCTCGGCGCCGACGGCCGCCGCCGGATCGTCCGGGCCGACCACGTGCTGTTGGCCACCGGCGGCGCCGGGCAGCTGTTCGCGGTGACGACCAACCCGATCGAGAGCACGGGCGACGGCGTGGCCATGGCCCTGCGGGCCGGCGCCGCGGTGGCCGACGTCGAGTTCGTGCAGTTCCACCCCACCGCCCTGCACCACCCGTCGATGCCGCGGCCGCTGCTGTCGGAGGCCCTGCGGGGCCACGGTGCCCTGCTGCGCGACGCCCGGGGTGAGCGCTTCGTCGACGAGCTGTCTGCCCCGCGACGAGGTGTCGCGGGCCATGACCCGGCGCATGCTCGAGCAGTCGGTCGACCACCTCTGGCTCGACGCCACCGGCCTGGACTCCTTCGCCGACCGCTTCCCCACCATCAGCGCGGCGCTGGCCGCGGCCGGTCTCGACCCCGGCACCGACTGGCTGCCCATCGCCCCGGCCGCTCACTACCTGTGCGGCGGGGTGGTGGCCGATCTCGACGGGGCGACGTCACTGCGACGGGCCTGTGGGCCGCCGGCGAGGCGGCCTGCTCCGGGGTGCACGGCGCCAACCGGCTGGCCTCCAACTCGCTGCTCGAGGGCATGGTCTT
This sequence comes from uncultured Microthrixaceae bacterium, assembly GCA_963726905.1. Classification (GTDB taxonomy): domain Bacteria; phylum Actinomycetota; class Acidimicrobiia; order Acidimicrobiales; family Acidimicrobilacustridaceae; genus UBA4742. Next base: position 234,922 of record CAVSDZ010000019.1, on the reverse strand, counting down.
CGCCGCCCGGGTGGTCGAGGCCATCGAGCGGGGCCAGTCGCGGCCCTTCGGCCACCGGGGCCATGCGGGCCGTGCTGGGCCGGGGTGCCGACACCGACGCCCAGGGCTACATCGGCGGCCTGGCCACCGACGGGTGGCGGGCCGGAGCGCCGCTCACCGAGTCGTTCGCCGCCGGGTCGGGTGACGGCGCCGCCGCCGGGCGACGAGCCCGGCGCCCGCGACGCGCCTGCAGCGGGCCATGACCGCCGGCGCCGGGGTGTTGCGCGACGCGGCGTCGCTGGAGGCCACCGCCGCCATCGTTGTCCGACATCGACGGCGCCCTGCCCGTGCTGGCGGCCCGGGCCGAGTCGGGAGGCCGGGCCGCGGTGGCCGAGCTGGCCAACCTGGTCGAGGTGGCCCGGGCCCTGCTGCTGTCGGCCACCCTGCGGACCGAGAGCCGGGGGGCCCACACCCGCGCCGACCACCCCGCCACCGAGGAGCGCTTCCGGGCCCGGCTGGTGCTGCACCGGAGCCGACGCCGTGGTGGCGGCCGCCCCGGCCGGGCTGGCCCCGTGAGCGCCCTGCGGCCACCGCGCCACGCCGTGAGCGAGGCGGTGGCCCGCGCCATCGCCGAGGACCTCACGCCCGCTGGGGGACCTGACCTCCGCGCTGTTGGCCCCGGATCTGGTGGCCGCCGCCACCTTCGTCGTCCGCGCCGGCGGCGTGGTGGCCGGGGTGGACTGCGCCACCGAGACGTTCGCCCAGATCGACCCGTCGGTGCAGGTGACGTGGTCGGCCGAGGACGGCGACCGCGGTGGAGGCGGGTACGACCATCGGCACGGTCGAGGGCACGCTGGCCTCGATCCTGACCGCCGAGCGCACCGCGCTGAACTTCCTCGGTCACCTGTCCGGCATCGCCACCCTCACCCGCCGGTTCGTCGACCGGCCGCGGCCGCCGGCTCGGCCCGCATCTGGGACACCCGCAAGACGACCCCGGGGCTGCGCAGCCTGGAGAAGGCGGCGGTGCGGGCCGGGGGCGGTGCCAACCACCGCGGCAACCTGTCGGACTGGATCCTGCTCAAGGACAACCACCTGGCCCTCCTGGGCATCACCGAGGCGGTGGCCGCCAGTCGCCGCCGATGGCCGGCCCGCACCGTGCACGTCGAGTGCGACCGTCTCGACCAGGTCGTCGAGGCCCTCGACGCCGGGGTGGACGCCGTCCTGCTGGACAACATGACCCCCGACGAGGTCACGGCGTGCGTCGAGGCGGCCGACGACCACGCCGCCGCCACCGGCCGGCGCCGCCCGCTGCTCGAGGTGTCGGGGGGGATCTCGCTGGAGACCGTGGGCCGCTACGCCGGGCTGGGCATCGACATGATCTCGGTCGGCGGGCTCACCAACTCCGCGCCGGTGCTCGACATCGGCCTCGACATCGACCCCGGCCAGCCCGCTGGCCAGTCCCTCTAGGAGCCCACGTGCTACTCGCCATCGACGCCGGCAACACCGACACCGTCGTCGGCCTCTTCGAGCTCGACGGTCCCGACCCGTCGCCGCGGTCCCGTCCCGAGGACGGGCTCATCGACCACTGGCGCATCGCCACCGAGGCCAACCGCACCGGCGACGAGCTGGCCGTGCTCCTGCAGGGGTTCCTCTCGCTGCGCGGCTTCACCCTCGACGACATCGACGGGATGGCCGTGTCCTCGGGTGTGCCCCGGGTCAAAGAGGCCCTCCACCTGCTGTCGGAGCGCTACCTCGACTTCGATCCGGTCATGATCGAGCCGGGCGTGCGCACCGGCATCGCCATCCTGGCCGAGAACCCCAAGGAGGTCGGGGCCGACCGCATCGCCAACGCCGTGGCCGCCTTCGACCTCTACGGCGGGCCGACCATCGTGGCCGACTTCGGCACGGCCACCACCTGCGACGCCGTCTCGGCCAAGGGCGAGTACCTGGGCGGGGCCATCGCCCCCGGCATCGGCATCAGCATGGACGCGCTGGTGGGCCGGGCCGCCGCCCTGCGCGCCGTCGAGCTGGTCGAGCCTCGCAGCGTGCTGGGCAAGAGCACGGTGGAGTGCATCCAGTCCGGGGCGGTGTACGGCTTCGCCGCCCAGGTCGACGGTCTGTGCGAGCGGATCCAGGCGGAGCTGGGGCGAGTGCACCATCGTGTCCACCGGCGGGCTGGCCGAGCTCATCACCCCGTTGTCGAAATACATCCAGCACCACGAGCCTTGGCTCACCCTCCACGGCCTGCGGCTCGTCTACGAGAAGAACGTCTGACGGCGCGGAGACCTGGCCGCGGGGCGCACTACGGTCTGAGCCGATGAGAGTCCTGATCACCGGCATGGGTGGCGAGCTGGGCACTCGGCTGGCCAACCAGCTGGGCGACGACGCCAAGGTCGAGGCCGTTCTCGGGCTCGACATCGACCCGCCCCGGCGACGCCACCAGGCCGAGTTCCACCGGGTCGATCCCCGGGACCGGGACCGCACCACCTCGCTGATCCGCGGCTTCGAGCCCACGGCCCTGGTGCACCTCGGCGTCTACGAGCCCTACGCCCGCAGCTCCCCCCGCTCGGCGGTCGAGCGCACGGCGGCGGGGACGATCACCGCGGTCACCGCCGCCGTCGACGCCGGCGCGCCTGGACCGGATCATCGTGCGCTCCGGCATCGAGATCTACGGTCGCCGCCGCGGCGCGCCGGTGCGGCCCGACGAGGCGGTGCGGCCCGACCCGACGTCGTCGTTCGGCCATCAGCTGCTCCACGTCGAGCGGGTGTGCGCCGAGGGCGGCCTGCACGCCGCCATCCCCGTCACCGCCCTGCGCTTCGCCCCGCTGGTGGGTCCGTCGTTCCCCAGCCCGCTGGGCCGCCTGCTGCGCATGCCGGCGGTGCCGTTCAACGCCCTGGGCGACCCCCCGTTCTCGGTGCTGCACCAGCACGACGCCGCCGCCGCCCTGCTGGCCGCGCTGCGGCGACCGGTCGACGGCCCCGTCAACATCGTGGCCGCGGGGGCGGTGACGGCCTCCCAGGCGGCCCGCCTCGGTCGCCGCCTCCCCGTCCCGATCCTCGCCCTGGGCTGGTACTCGGCCCGCTTGCTGGCCGAGCTGGCCGGCGCGCCGGTGCCCGACCACGTGCAGGAGCTGCTGACCCGGGGGCGCACGGCGGACGGCAGCCGGGTGGTCGAGCTGCTGGGGGTGCGCCCCGAGCGATCGACCCCCGAAGTCGTCGAGGAGCTCTACGCCTGGGCCGAGGTCGTGCACCGCGGCGGAACCGGCGCCGGAGCCGAAGCGGCATGACGGTCGTCGACGTGGACCTCGCCGCCCTCGACCCCGATCTGGAGCGCAACGACCTCGCCGCCATCGCCCAGCGGCGGCTCACGGGACGCTTCACCATCGACGAGTGGGGCCTCGACCGGGACCTGGTGCGGGCGGTGGCCCCCCTCACCCGCCTGCGGTGGGAGCTACGGGTCGAGGGCGACCACCTCCTGCCCGAGATCGGCCCGGCCCTGCTGGTGCACACCCGTCGCCTCGGGGTGTCCGAGCCCATCGTGCTCACCGCCGCGGTGGCCCGGGCCACCGACCGGCCCCTGCGCTGGATCGGATCCCCCGAACGCGGCCCCATGGCTCCGGTGGCCCGGCGGCTGGGTGCGGTGCCCGGACACCCGGCCGACCTGCGCAGCCTGCTGCGGGCGGGCGAGGTGGTGGGCCTGCCCCTCGGCCGCGAGATCCTGCACCCCTTCCACGTCGGCCCGGTTCCCGTCGACCCGGTGGCCGCGGCCATGGCCGCCGGGGCCCCGATCGTGCCGGTGGCGGTGATCGGCTTCGAGGTGGGCCGGTGGTGGACCATCCGCTTCGGCCGGCCCATCACCACCCGACGGGGGCGTTCGGGGGGCGATCCCGCCGAGGTGGCGGTGGCCACGCGCCAGCGCCTCCAGCATCTGGTCACGGAGAGTCGCCGCTCCACCCGCTGACGTAAATCTGACGGGTCGTCATGTCAGGCCGCCAGGTTGGCTAGCGTGGCCGTCCATGGCCTTCGCCCACGCCGCTGACGGCACCCGGCTGCACTACGACGTGTTCGGTCCCCGCCACGGCGAGCCGCTGCTGATGATCCAGGGCCTGGGGGCCGACAGCCGTGGTTGGCTGCGCCAGCGCCGGGCCCTCGGGTCGCGCTTTCGCTGCATCGTGTTCGACAACCGCGGTGCGGGGCACTCCGACCACCCGCCTGCGCCCTACGACCTCGAGGTCATGGCCGCAGACGCCCTGGCCGTGCTCGACGCCGCCGGGGTGGAGCGGGCCCATGTCATGGGCGCGTCGATGGGCGGCATCCTCGCCCAGATCATCGCCGTGCGGCACCCCGAGCGGATCCGGTCGCTCGTCCTGGCCTGCACGGCCTGTCGCCACCACACGTGGCGGCGGGAGCTGCTGGCCGAGTGGGCCGAGACGGCGGCCACGCAGGGGATGGGCACGTTCACCCGCCAGGCCGTGCGGTGGCTGCATCGGCCCCCGGTCCCTCCGCCGGTTCTGGCCGGCCGTGGGCCTCGTCGGGCCGCTGGCCATGACCGGCTCGCCTGACTCGTTCGTGGCCCAGGTGGAGGCCATCCTGGCCATGGACGACGACCTGCGGGCCGAGCTCGTCACCATCGCCGTGCCCACGCTGGTGCTGGTGGGCAGCCAGGACATCCTCACCCCCATGGGCGACAGCGAGGAGCTGGCCGAGGAGATCCCCGGCGCCGAGCTGGCCGTCATCCGCGGCGCGGCCCACGGCTTCATGCTCGAGGCGGGGGCGGCCTTCAACCGCACCGTGGTCGAGTTCCTCGAGCCGGGTGACGCGACCGCCCCCGTCCGGGCCTGACCGGCCCGGATCCCGGCGGGGACTGGGCGGACACTGGTCGAGCCAGAGCCCGCCCAGCCACGTCTTGGGCTGGTAGTTGGCGAAGCTGATCTCGCGGGCCGGGTTCAGGCCCTTCACCGCCTTGTTGGCGATGAACGAGTACGGCGTGCGGTAGAGCCAGATGTTGGTGAACCCGGCGTTGAGCTGCTTGACGAGGTCGTCGTAGGCGGGCTTGCGGATGTTGGCGTAGCCGCTGGTGCGGCCGGTGGTGAGGTCGCTCTCCATCTGCGGCGTCGTGTACTGCGTGAAGTTGATGCTGATGGTGCCGACGCCCTTGGCCGTGGTGGACGACCAGAAGTAGTAGTCCTGGTCGGGATCGGGGTAGCCGTAGTTGCGGAAGAAGGCCGCCTGGTAGTCGCCGGTGGCGATCTTGGTGATGTAGGCGGTCTGCTCCAGGGTCTCGATGTTGACGTTGATGCCGGCGTCCTTCCACTGGCTCTGCACCTGCTGCAGCGTCTTCTGGGTGTCCACCCCGGGGAGCCCGGAGAGGGTGAAGCTGAGCGACGACTGGCCGGTGTCGGCCAGGTACTGGGCCACCTCGGACTTGGCCGCGGCGAGGTCGAACGACACGTAGCCGTTCTGCGCGTCGGGCATGCCCCACACGTTCTTCGGGGCCCACGGCGACGACGGGACCTCGACCCCGTCGCCGACGTTGGTGGCGACCGCCTGCGCGTCGGTGGCCAGGGCCAGGGCCTTGCGGGCGTGGATGTTGCTCAGCGGGTTGAACTTGCCGCCGATCTGGGGCGCCGTGTTGGGCATGATGAAGACGTTCTCGGTCGACCAGTCCTTGACGACGGTGTCGGTGCCGTCGAGCTTCTCCGCGTCGGAGGCCCGGGTCGTGTACATCATGTTGACGTCACCGGTCTGGACGGCGTCGGCCCGAGCGCTGTCGTCGGGGATGACCTTGAACTCGATCGAGTCGAGGTGGGGCAGGCCCTTCTGCCAGTAGTTCGGGTTCTTGGTGGCCTTGAACGTGTTGCCGGGCTCCCAGCTGTCGAACACGAAGGGCCCGGTCCCGATGGGATGGGACACGCCCTTGTCGGGCGAGGCGAGCATGGTGGGCGACATCATGTAGGACGACCCGCCCTGCAGGAAGCTGCTGGGGAAGGCGGCCCACGGCTGGGTCAGCTCGACCTGGACGGTCAGCGGGTCCAGCGCCGTCACCTTCTTGAACATGGGCCCGAGGGCCAGGCTGGTCAGCGGGCCGGACAGGTAGAAGTCGAGGTTCTGCTTGACCGAGGCGGCGTCGAAGGGCTCGCCGCTCTGGTACGTGATGCCCGGGTGCAGCTTGATCTGCCACTGGGTGAAGTCGTCGTTGGCGATCCACGAGTCGGCCAGGTAGGGCTTGGCCCCGCTGTCGGCGCCCTGGGTGGCCAGTGGCTCGAGCACGCTCGATCCCACCAGGCTGCCCACGTCGGCCCACTGGGCCAGGGCCGGGTTCCAGCCGTTGGTCTCGGCGTCGATGCCGATGGCCAGGGCGCCGCCGTCCTTGGGCGTGCCCTCGTCGGCGGTGCCGGTGGTGTCGCCCTGGGGAGCCGTGGACGAGGTCGCGCCCTTGCTCGACGAGCCACAGGCCACGGCGGCCAGGCTGAGCGTGAGGCCCATGGCCACCAGGGCCACGACCGCCCGCCGCGAGCGGTGGGGTCGCTGGGACCCCGGGGTCTGTGACTTCGTGCTCGGTACCATGTGCCGCCCTCCGGCTCATCTGACCTGCTGTTCCGACCTGAGTGTCAGGAAGATGATCGGCGGGGGCCGAGAAAAGCTGAGCTATGTGATCCGTACGGCCTATGAACGGCTCGGTCCGGCGGGCTCGGCCGCCGCCCCGGGTCAGCGCCGGGCGGCGACGCGGACCGTCTCGAGCAGGTGGTCCGAGGCGGCGACCAGGGCGAGGCCGGCCTCGGTCCCGGCCACGTCGGCCAGCGCGGCCGCCGCCTGATCGGCGTAGGCCCGCGCCGTGGCCAGCGCCGCCTCCACCTCGCCGCTGCCCCGCACGATGGTGCGCGCCTCGGCCAGCTCCTCGGCGTCGAGCGGGCTCCCCAGGAGCTCGCGGAGACGTTCGCCGTCGTCGCCGCCGGCGCCCAGGACCCGGATGACCGGCAGCGTGTAGACCCCCTCGACCAGGTCGTGGCCGGCGGGCTTGCCCAGCTCCTCGTCGGTGGCCACCACGTCCAGGATGTCGTCGACGATCTGGAAGGCCATGCCGTAGCTGTGGCCGAACTGGGTGAGGCGATCGATGACCGGCCGGGGCAGCTCCCCCACGATGCCGCCGATGCGGCAGGCGGTGCCCAGCAGCGACGCGGTCTTGCCGTCGATGGAGGCCAGGTAGCCCTCCTCGCTGCGCTGCGGGTCGAAGGTGTGCTGCAGCTCGAGCACCTGGCCCTCGCACAGGCGGGCGATGGTGGAGGCCAGCAGGCCGGCCACCTCGGTGCCCAGCGACGCGGCGATCTCCGAGGCCCGGGCCAGGAGGTAGTCGCCGGCCAGGATGGCCTTGAGGTTTCCCCACCGGGCGTTCACGCTCTCCACCGTTCGTCGGGTGAGGGCGTCGTCCATCACGTCGTCGTGGTAGAGCGACCCGAGGTGCACCAGCTCCACCGACACGGCCCCGCTGATCACCTCGGGCGGGGCCGCCTCCATGGACCCCAGCCGGGTGGCGGCCGACGTGACGCAGAAGGCGGGCCGGACCCGCTTGCCGCCGGCCTTGATCAGGTGGCTCGCCACCTCGGTCAGGAAGGGGTCCTCGGCCTGCACCGACTGGCGCAGCTGGTCCTCCACCCGGGTCAGGTCGTCGGCCAGGGTGGGGAGCAGCAGGAGCGGGTTGGGCTGGGCCACCCCGCCACCCTACGTGGGGGCGTGAGTCGGCGAGAAACCCTGCTCAACCTCAGCTGCCAACCTCAACCCGATGTGCCATTCGACCGATGGGTGGTCTCAGACCCCGGACCGTGTGTTCGTGGGGGAGGTGGCTACACTTGCCCCACGATCCCCAGCCCGTGGGTTCCAGCCCTGGGAGGCAGTCCTTGTTCGAACGATTCACCGATCGGGCCCGTCGTGTCGTCGTCCTGGCGCAGGAAGAAGCACGGCTGCTCAATCACAACTACATCGGCACCGAGCACATCCTGCTCGGGCTGATCCACGAGGGCGAAGGGGTCGCGGCCAAGGCCCTGGAATCCCTCGGCATCTCGCTCGAGGCCGTCCGCAGCCAGGTCGAGGAGATCATCGGCCAGGGCGGCTCGTCGCCGTCGGGCCACATCCCCTTCACCCCGCGGGCCAAGAAGGTCCTCGAGCTGTCGCTGCGCGAGGCGCTGCAGCTCGGCCACAACTACATCGGCACCGAGCACATCCTGCTCGGGCTCATCCGCGAAGGTGAAGGAGTCGCCGCCCAGGTGCTGGTCAAGCTGGGCGCCGACCTGAGCCGCGTCCGCCAGCAGGTCATCCAGCTGCTGTCGGGCTACTCCGGCCCCGGCGGCCAGGAGAAGGCCGGCGCCACCGCCGGCGGATCGGGCGAGCAGACCCCGTCGGGTTCCCTCGTGCTCGACCAGTTCGGGCGAAACCTCACGCAGCTGGCGCGCGACAAGAAACTCGACCCGGTGATCGGTCGCGCCCGCGAGACCGAGCGCGTCATGCAGGTCCTGAGCCGGCGCACCAAGAACAACCCGGTGCTGATCGGCGAGCCGGGTGTGGGCAAGACCGCCATCGTCGAGGGCCTGGCCCAGGCCATCGCCGCCGACTCGGTGCCCGAGACGCTGCACAACAAGCAGCTCTACACGCTCGACCTCGGGGCCCTGGTGGCCGGCAGCCGCTACCGCGGCGACTTCGAGGAGCGCCTCAAGAAGGTGCTCAAGGAGATCAAGACCCGCGGCGACATCATCTTGTTCATCGACGAGCTCCACACCCTGGTGGGTGCCGGCGCCGCCGAGGGGGCCATCGACGCGGCCAGCATCCTCAAGCCGATGCTGGCCCGCGGTGAGCTCCAGACCATCGGCGCCACCACACTCGACGAGTACCGCAAGCACCTCGAGAAGGACGCCGCCCTCGAGCGCCGCTTCCAGCCCATCAAGGTCGAAGAGCCGTCGGTGGCCCACACCATCGAGATCCTCAAGGGCCTGCGCGACCGCTACGAGTCGCACCACCGGGTGACCATCACCGACCAGGCCCTGGTGGCGGCGGCCAACCTCGCCGACCGCTACATCTCCGACCGGCACCTGCCCGACAAGGCCATCGACCTCATCGACGAGGCCGGGTCGCGCCTGCGCATCAAGCGCATGGAGACGCCCCCCGACTACAAGGAGTTGGAGAACCAGCTCGCCCAGGTCGTGCAGGCCAAGAAGGAGGCCGTCGAGGGCCAGCACTTCGAGGAGGCGGGCAAGCTCCGCGATCGCGAGAAGGAGCTGCTGGCCGAGAAGGAGACCAAGGAGCGCGAGATCAAGGACTCGGGCATCGACCTGTTCGACGAGGTCGACGAGGAGTCCATCGCCGAGGTCCTCTCCATCTGGACGGGCATCCCGGTCTACAAGCTGACCGAGGAGGAGACGGCCAAGCTCCTGCGCATGGAGGACGAGCTCCACAAGCGGGTCATCGGCCAGGAGGACGCCATCAAGGCGGTCAGCCAGGCCATCCGTCGCACCCGGGCCGGTCTGAAGGACCCGAAGCGCCCCAGCGGCTCGTTCATCTTCCTGGGCCCGTCGGGCGTGGGCAAGACCGAGCTGGCCAAGACGCTGGCCGAGTTCCTCTTCGGTGACGAGCAGTCGCTCATCCAGCTCGACATGTCGGAGTACATGGAGAAGCACACCGTCAGCCGGCTGGTGGGTTCGCCCCCCGGCTACGTGGGCTACGAAGAGGGCGGCCAGCTGACCGAGGCCGTGCGGCGCAAGCCGTTCTCGGTGGTGCTGTTCGACGAGATCGAAAAGGCCCACCCCGACGTGTTCAACACGCTGCTGCAGATCCTGGAGGAGGGTCGCCTGACCGACTCCCAGGGCCGCTCGGTGGACTTCCGCAACACCGTGCTGATCATGACCTCGAACCTCGGCACCGCCGATCTGCGCAAGGCCAACCTGGGCTTCTCCAAGGCCGACGAGGCGGTGAGCTACGAGCGCATGAAGGAGAAGGTCAACGACGCGCTCAAGCAGCACTTCCGTCCCGAGTTCCTGAACCGCATCGACGACACCATCGTGTTCCACGAGCTGTCCAAGGCCGAGGTCACCGAGATCGTCGATCTCATGATCAAGCGGGTCACCAAGCAGCTCGAGAGCCAGGGCCTCGGCCTGGAGCTCACGCAGGCGGCCAAGGCCCACCTGGCCGAGAAGGGCTACGACCCCACCCTGGGGGCACGGCCGCTGCGCCGGGCCATCCAGCGCATGGTCGAAGACCCCATGTCCGAGCGCCTGCTGTGGAAGGAGTTCCGGGCCGGCGAGATGATCATCGTCGACGCCGAGCCCGATCCGGAGACGGGCGAGACCATCATCACGTTCAAGGCCACGGAGGGCTTCCAACCGCCACCCATGGAGCTGGCCGAGGCCGGTCCCACCGAGTAGCCATCTCGGCCCGTCCGCCCGTCGCCGCGGGCGATCGGGTCTGCGACGGCGGTGCTGACGGGGAGGTCACCCTTCCCGCATCCTGTCCGACCGAACCCCTTCCCCCTGGCGGGGAGGGGGTTCCGTCGTTCTCGGCCCGCACCCGGCGATCCGACGCGGTCGTCGGTGGCGTTCGTGAGCCGAGTCCGTACGCTCCAGCCATGCCGATCGACGGAGAATACGAACCGAGCCCCTGGGACTGGGTGCGCGACCAGGTCGCCGAGTACGAGGCGTCCGGCGGTGAGCGGGCCAACACGCTGCTCGACACCGGCATCCCCATCATCGTCCTGACCACCCGGGGCAACCGGAGCGGCAAGGTCCGCAAGATGGCGCTCATGCGGGTGGAACACGATGGCGAGTACGCCCTGGTGGCCTCGCAGGGCGGGATGCCGACCAACCCGTCGTGGTACTACAACCTCGTGGCCGACCCGACGGCCCTGGTGCTCCAGGACGGAGCCGAGGCCCACGACTACGTGGCCCGAGAGGTCACGGGCGACGAGAAGGCGCTCTGGTGGAAGCGGGCGGCGGCCGTCTATCCCCCCTACGACGACTATCAGGCGGCGACCACCCGGGTGATCCCCCTGCTGGTGGCCACACGGGCCGACCGCTAGGACCGTCCCGCCCCGAACGTCCGTCGTTCGGCCCGACCGATGGTGCCCGGGGCCGGTCCGAGGCCGCTCGCCGGGCGCACTAACTTGCCGGGGTGCATCCCGCCCCGGTCCGGAGACGGCTCCGTTCGCTCGTCGCCCTGACCGTGGTGGCCCTCGTCCTGAGCGCCTGCCAGGTCAAGGTGGACGTGAAGGCCAAGGTCAACGCCGACGGGTCGGGCACGGTCACCGTCGGCCTGGGGCTCGACGACGAGGCCCTGGCCAAGATCGGCGACCTCAACTCGCAGCTACGGGTGGACGACCTGCGCGCCGCCGGCTGGGAGATCGACGGGCCGGCCCGCCAGGACGACGGCTACACCTGGGTCCGGGCCACGAAGGGATTCGCCGACGCCGCCGCGGCGTCGGAGGTCATGGACGAGGTGAACGGGGCCGACGGCGCCTTCCGTGGATGGCAGGTGACCCGGTCGTCATCGCCGCTGTCGACGTCGTACCACGTGACCGGCACCATCGACCTCACCAAGGGCATGCAGACCTTCGGGGATGCTCAGCTCTCGCAGCTGTTCGGGGGTGACCCCTTCGCCGCCGGGGTGAAGAAGTTGGAACAGGAGCAGGGCCGGCCCGTGTCGGACATGGTCGACGTGCGGGTGACGGTGGAGACCCCCGGCGGGACCCGCACCTACACCCCCTCGCTGGCCGACCAGGAGCCCCTGGCCGTGAAGGTGTCGTCATCCACCGTCAACTGGGTGGGGGTGGTGGCCGCCATGGCGGTGGTCGGCCTCGTCGTCGTGGTGGTGGCGGTGTGGCTGCGCCGGCGAGCGGTTCGGCGCCGCCGGGTTCGGCGGACGGCGGCCTCAGGCCGCTGACGGGCTCGGCGAGCCCTGGCCGGTCTCGCAGAAGCGGCGCAGGCGGTCGAGCTCCATGGCCCACTGGAAGCTGCACGACGGCAGGGCGCCGTCCTCGTACTCCCAGCCCCCGTGCCAGAACCGCACCACGGTGTCGCCGTCGTGGTCGGCCAGGCGGAAGGCGACCTGCGTGCCGGGCCACTCCTCAGGGCCGTCGGTGCACGTCAGGTGGGCCAGCGAGGGGGGTTCGAGGGCGTCGATTCGAAACGTCATGGCGGCGCGGTGCTCGCCGAAGCCCACGGTGAACGACTCGCCCTCGTCGGCCCCGCCGCTCACGTCGTCGGTCCACCACGAGGCGAGACCCTCGGGGGTGGACACCGCGGCGAAGACCTGGGCGGGGGCGGCGTGGATGGTCAGCTGGTGGACGATGTCGTGCATGGTTCGAGTGTAGGTCCGGCTCTCACGTGGTCCGGAGGTGGCCGGCGGCGCGCGAGACTGCCTGCTCCGTGCGGGAGCGGCCCGCCGAGCACCAGGGGAGTGGGGCATGCCCGAGGGCGGACGGCGGTGGCGGAGGACGGCCGTGGCCGTGGTGGTGGGGCTGAGCCTGTCATGGGCCGCGGTGGGCTGCTCGAGTGGTTCGTCGTCGACCACGCCCGCGACCCTGTCGGGTCACGACGCCTACTTCCACGACGCCTCCGCCGTGTGCCGGCAGATGCAGGACCAGGCCGCGGCGCTGAACCAGACGGCGGCCACGGTGAGCGACGCGTCCCACCTCGGTGAGCTGCTCGACCAGAACGTGGCCATCCTGCAGAGCGCCGTCACCCAGCTCAAGGCGCTGACCCCTGATCCCGCCGACGCCGCCGAGGTGACGGCGTACCTGGGCGACCTCGACGACCTGCTGGCCCAGTCGAGCGCGCTCGTCACGGCCATGAAGTCCGGCGACGACTCGGCCTCGGCCCTGAGCCGGACCCGCCAGACCCAGGCCCAGAAGAAGGCCAACGACGCGGCCGCCGCGCTGGGCCTGGGCGACTGCGTCATCACCTGATCGAGGGCGCTGGTCCGGCGGGGGTGTCACACCCCCTGAGTAGGGTCGGGTCATGCCCAAGGTCCGCTCGGTGTTCCGCTGTCGCGAGTGCGGAGGGGCCAGCGCCAAGTGGGTCGGGCGCTGCCCGTCGTGCAACGAGTGGAACACCCTGATCGAGGAGCTCGACGATCCGACCCGCTCGGCCACCCCGGTGGTGGCGGTCATCGACAAGGCCGTCCCCATCGCCGAGGTCGACGCGGACGAGTGGCAGCCCCGCTCGACCGGGCTGAGCGAGGTCGACCGGGTGCTCAGCGGAGGGCTGGTGCCCGGCTCGGTGACCCTCGTGGGGGGCGAGCCCGGCATCGGCAAGTCGACGTTGCTGCTGCAGGTGGCCTCGGCCGTGGCCAAGTCGGGGGGCACGTCGCTCTACGTCTCGGCCGAGGAGTCCAAGCAGCAGGTCCGCCTGCGGGCCCAGCGGCTGGGCACCCTCGCTCCCCGCCTCTACCTGGCCAGCGAGACCTCGCTCCCGCACCTCATCGCCCACCTCGACGAGGTGAAGCCCACGCTGGTGGTGGTCGACTCCATCCAGACGGTCTACGAGCCCGAGATGGGCTCGGCCCCCGGCTCGGTGGCCCAGGTCCGCGAGTGCGCCGCCCGCCTCGTGCAGGAGGCCAAGGCCCGCAACATCGCCACCGTGCTGGTCGGCCACGTCACCAAGGACGGCGGCCTGGCCGGGCCCCGGGTGCTCGAGCACGTCGTCGACACCGTCCTGGCCTTCGAGGGTGACCGCCACCACGCCCTGCGCCTGCTCCGGGCGGCCAAGCACCGCTTCGGGAGCACCGACGAGCTCGGCCTGTTCGAGATGACCGAGGGCGGGCTCGACGCCGTCCCCGACGCCAGCGGGCTGTTCCTGGCCGACCGGCGCCCGGGCGTGTCGGGGTCGGTGGTCGTGCCCACCATCGAGGGTCATCGGCCCCTGCTGGTCGAGCTCCAGGCCCTCGTGGTCAAGACCACGCTGCCCTCGCCCCGGCGCTCGGCTCAGGGCCTCGACTCGGGTCGGCTGTCCATGCTGCTGGCCGTGCTCGACAGCCGCGCCGGCGTGAACGTCGGCCGGTCACGACGTCTACGCCCTGGCCGTCGGCGGCGTGAAGGTGGCCGAGCCCGGGGCCGATCTGGGGGTGGCGCTGGCCGTGGCCTCGGCCGTGTGCGATCAGCCCCTGGCCGACGGGCTGGTGGTGTGCGGCGAGGTCGGGCTCGGGGGCGAGCTCCGCCAGGTGGCCCAGAGCCAGCGCCGCCTGGTCGAGGCCCAGCGCCTGGGCTTCACCGCGCGCGATCGATCCCTCGGCTGGCCCCGGAGCCCCCCGCGGGCATGGCGGTGCTGCGGGCCGCCACGCTCGCTGACGCGGTTCGACTCGCCGGCCTCACCGCCTGAGCGCCGCTCCCGGCGGTCGCCTCCCCCGGAGGTGGCGCGAGGCGAGGGCTACACTTCACTGGTGGCCCGCCGGCGAAGTGACGCGCTGCTCGACGCTCTCGCCGCCGTCGCGCCGGGCAAGCCGCTGCGGGAGGGCCTCGACCGCATCCTGCAGTCCAAGATGGGCGCGCTCATCGTGGTGGGCGACGGGCCCGAGGTGCTCAACATCTGCTCGGGCGGGTTCCTGCTCGACGCCGCCTTCAGCCCGCAGCGGCTGTCGGAGCTGGCCAAGATGGACGGCGCCATCATCCTCGCCTCCGACGCCAGCCGGATCGCCCGGGCCAACGTGCACCTGGTGCCCAACCCCAACGTGCCCACCTCCGAGACGGGCACCCGCCACCGCACCGCCGAGCGGGTGGCTCGCTCCATCGACGTGCCCGTCATCTCGGTGTCGGAGGACATGGCCATCATCGCCTGCTACGTCGGGGGCGAGAAGCACCCGCTGGAGAGCATCCCCCGCCTGCTCGACCGGGCCAATCAGGCCCTCCAGACCCTCGAGCGCTACAAGAACCGCCTCGACGAGGTGTCCGGTGAGCTGTCCGAGCTCGAGATCGAGGACCTGGTCAGCGTGCGCGACGTGGTCATCCTGCTCCAGCGCACCGAGATGGTGATGCGCATCGCCGAGGAGATCCAGGAGTACATCATCGAGCTGGGCGAGGACGGGCGTCTCGTTCGCCTCCAGCTCGAGGAGGTGCTGGGCGGCGTGGAGGACGAGCGTCGCCACGTGCTGCGCGACTACTACCACGAGGACGCGGCCTGGCACCTCGACGACGCCATGGCCGGCCTGGCCGAGCTCGGCACCGAGCAGCTGCTCGACCTCCGGGTGGTGGCCGACGTGCTGCACCTGGCCCGGGGCGTCGACCTCGACGCCAACCTCACCCCGCGGGGCTACCGGCTGCTGTCGCGCATCCCCCGCATCCCCGATGCGGTGGTCGATCACATCGTCGACCACTTCGGCAGCCTGGCCAAGATCATGCGGGCCACCATCGACGACCTCGACGACGTCGAGGGGGTCGGCGGCACCCGGGCCAAGTCCATCAAGGACGGCCTGGCCCGGCTGGCCGAGGCCAGCATCCTGGACCGCTACACCTGATGCGCATCGAGCTCCCCGGAGGGACTCCCGCCGAGTACGCGCCACCCGGCGACGGCCAGCCCCGCCAGGGTCTGGTGCTGTGCCCCGACATCATGGGTCTGCGGCCGTTGTTCGCCACCATGGCCGAGCGGCTGGCCGACGAGAACGGCTGGGTGGTGGTGGCCCCCGAGCCCTTCGCCGGCCACGAGTCGATGCCGCTCGACGAGCGCCTCGGGCTGGGTCGGCAACTTCGACGACGCCGCCGTGCTGCGCACCCTGGGCGGAGGCGGCCGAGGCCACCGGGTGCGAGCAGGTGGGCATCCTGGGGTTCTGCATGGGCGGCATGTGGGCGCTGAAGGGGGCGTCCAGCGGGCGCTTCCACCGGGCGGTGTCGTTCTACGGGATGATCCGCATGCCGGAGCAGTGGCGCAGCCCCACGCAGCACGACGCCCTCGACCTGGTGACCCGGCCCGGGGCGTGCCCGGTCCTGGAGCTGGTGGGCACGGAGGACCCGTGGGTGCCGGCCGCCGACGCCGACGCCCTGGCCGACGCCGGAGGCGAGGTCGTGGTCTACCCGGGGGCCGACCACGGGTTCGTGCACGACCCCGACCGCCCCACCCATCGCCCCGACGACGCCGCCGACGCCTGGGCCCGGGCCATCACCTTCCTGAACCAGCCCTGAGCTCACGGCCGAGGTCAGGCCGACGGTGACGTGCGCCGTTGATCCGCACGCCTGCCGGTCGTCAGCGGGCGCGGCGCTCGAGCTGCTCGCGGTTGGTGATCCGGTAGCGACGGTCGGACTGGTCGATCCACCCCAGGCGGATGAACGAGGCGATGGCCTTGTTGACCCGCTCGCGCGAGGCGCCGACCATGCCGGCCAGCTCCTCCTGGGTGATGGGCAGCGAGAACTCGTCGGCGTCGCCCGACAGCTCGAGCAGGCGCTTGGCCGTCCGGCCGGTCACGTCGAGGAAGACCGAGTCGGCCAGGGCCTCGTCGGTGCTGCGGATGCGATGGGTGAGCAGCGCCACCACCTTCCACAACAGCGTGGGCTGGTCCTCGTACAGCGTCTGCAGCGGGGCGTAGGGGATGGCGATGACCTCGCTCGGCTCGAGCGCCCGGGCCTCGGCCGAGCGGGTCAGGCCGTCGAACAGGGGCATGTCGCCGAACAGGTCGCCCCGCTCCATCAGGGCCAGCACCGACTCGCGCCCGTCGATCGAGCGGTTGGCCATGGCGATGCGACCGCCCACCACCACGAACAGCTCGGTGGCGTCGTCGCCCTCGGTGAACAGCACGTCGCCGCGGCTGAGCTGACGGTCCTCGGAGGCGGAGGCGATCAGCTCGATCTGTTCAGGGTCGAGCTCGTCGAAGAGCTCGACCCCGGCGAGGAGTTCCCGGTCCGGCATCCTGGCGATGCTAGTGGGCGCGCCGTCCGGCTGACGGGTGGAGACGCCGCTCCCGGCGGGCCCGGATGGCCGCCGGGGCGCGCTTGTGGAAGTCCGGGACCGTCCCTAGCCTTGGACCGCGGGCGGCTGGTGACGAGCACGCATCGGAGGATCATGACGTTCGACGTCGGCGACAAGGTCGTGTACCCCCATCACGGCGCGGCCACGATCGAGCGCCGCGAGACGATCGACGTCTTCGGTGCGCAGCGCGAGTACCTGGTGCTCCGCCTGGCCTTCGGCGACCTCATCTGCAAGGTGCCCTCCGACAACACCGATGAGGTCGGCCTGCGGGAGGTCATCAACGACGAGGAGGTCGAGGAGGTGTTCGCCGTGCTCCGCAAGAAGGAGGCGCGGATGCCCACCAACTGGTCCCGCCGGTACAAGAACCACGTCGAGAAGCTCAAGTCGGGGGACATCTACCAGGTGGCCGAGGTGGTGCGGAACCTGTCGCTGCGGGAGCGGGACAAGGGCCTGTCGGCCGGGGAGAAGCGCATGCTGGCCAGCGCCCGTCGCATCCTCGTGTCGGAGCTGACCTTCGCCATCGACGTGAACGAGCACGAGGCCGAATCCAAGCTCGACGAGGCCCTCGCCTGAAGCCGACACGAGTTCGACGGGTTCTCGAGCATCGGCCGGCGGCACCGTGACCGTCTGGGCCGTCGTCGTCGCGGCCGGGACCGGCATCGCGCTTCGGCGGGAGCCAACCCAAGCAGTACGAGCAGCTCGCCGGCCGCCGGGTCATGGACTGGTCGCTCGACGCGGCCCGGCCCACCGCCGACGGCGTCGTCCTCGTGGTGGCCCCCGATCGGGTGGGCGACGCCGAGGCCGGCGCCGACGTGGTCGTGGCCGGCGGGTCCACGCGCTCGGCCTCGGTGCGCGCCGGCCTGGCCGCCGTGCCCGACGACTGCGACATCATCGTGGTCCACGACGCCGCTCGGCCGCTGGCCTCGCTGGCCTTGTTCGAGTCGGTGGTGGGCACCGTGCTGGCCGGCGCCGACGGCGCCATCCCCGGCGTGGCCGTCACCGACACCATCAAGCGGCTCGATGGCGACGAGGTGGTGGACACCGTCGAGCGTGACGACCTGGTGGCGGTCCAGACCCCCCAGGCCTTCCGGCGCCGATGTGCTGCGCCGGGCCCACGAGGGCGACCCCGACGCCACCGACGACGCCACCCTCGTCGAGGAGGTCGGTGGCATCGTGTTGGTGGTCGAGGGAGAGCCCACCAACCTCAAGATCACCGGCCCCGTCGACCTCGCCATCGCCACCCTGCACCTGAGCTGAGCCCGAGCGGCGGTCGCCGCGAGCTGACCCCGGGGGGCGGGCGAACCGGTTCAGGGGATGGGGGCGGCTACGTTTGCCTCCCATGTCCACCCCTCGCCCCGGGCGCACCGGGGTGCGTGTCGGAATCGGTTTCGACGTGCACGCCTTCTCCGACGACCCCAGCCCGCGCCCTCACGCTGGGCGGGGTCGTGTTCGAGGGCGCCCACGGCCTCGACGGCCACAGCGACGCCGACGTGGTGGCCCACGCCTGCGCCGATGCGCTGCTGGGGGCGGCCGGGCTGGGCGACCTGGGCGAGCACTTCCCCGACACCGATCCCCGGTGGGCCGGGGTCGACAGCCTGCTGCTGCTCACCGAGGTGTCGACCCGCGTGCGGGCCGAGGGCTGGGATCCGGTCAACGTCGACTGCGCGCTCGTGCTCGAAGCGCCCAAGGTGGCCCCGCAGCGGGCCGAGATGCAGCATCGCCTGTCGGCGGCGGTGGGCGCCCCGGTGGCGGTCAAGGCCAATCGGGCCGAGGGCCTGGGGGCCATCGGGCGGGGCGAGGGCATCGCCTGCTACGCCGTGGCCCTGGTGGAGGCCCAGTGAGCCCGGCCCGCTCGCCCCGCCGGGGGGCGGCCAAGGGCGCGTTCGCGCGGCGCGGGAGCGGCCAAGCCGGCGCAAGTCGGCCAAGGCCCGCAAGCCCCGCGGTCCGGCGGCGGCCGCCGGCGGCACCCGGGCCGGGAGCACCGCCAAGGCCAAGCCGCTGTCACCGGCCGCCGAGAAGGCCATCGCCGCCCGGGCCGCCAAGCACGCCGCCGCCTCGGTGCGCAAGGCCGACCGGCCCGGCCGCGCCCGCAGCGGCGGGCCCGGCGTGCGCTCGGCCGGCCCTCGCCGCTCGCCCGGCCCGAAGGGCCTGGGCGGCGACCAGGTGGAGGGCCGCCAAGCCGTGCGCGAGCTGCTGCTGGCCGGCACCCGCCGGGTTCGCGAGGTGTGGGTGGCCTCGGACCAGGACGAGGCGGTCGTGCTCGACGACATCGCCGAGCTGGCCATGAGCGTCGGCGTCCCCGTGCGTGACGTCAGCCGCCAGAAGCTGCTGTCGCAGGCTCGGACCGAGGCGCCCCAGGGGGTGCTGGCCCGCGCCGCCGAGCTCCCCGAGGTCGAGCTGGCCGACCTGGTGCTGCCCCGCAAGGGGGCGCCCGTGCCGTTCCTCCTGCTGGTCGACGGCGTCACCGACCCCGGCAACCTGGGTGCCCTGTTGCGCTCGGCCGAGTGCGCCGGCGTGACGGGCGTGGTGCTGCCCCGCCACCGCGCCGTGCACATCACCCCCACGGTCACCAAAGCGGCCGCCGGAGCCGTGGAGTACCTGCCCATGGCCCTGGTGGGCGGGCTCCCCACCGCCATCCGTCAGCTGCGCGACCAGGGCGTGTGGGTCATCGGGCTGGATGCCGCCGGGTCGACCCGGCTGTTCGACCTCGCCGTGTCGGACCGCCCCGTGGCCCTCGTGCTCGGTGCCGAGGGCAAGGGCCTGTCGCGTCTGGTGCGGGAGCGCTGCGACGACGTGGCCTCGATCCCGCTGGGCGGCCGGCTGGACTCGCTCAACGTGGCCGCCGCCGGCGCCCTGGCCTGCTTCGAGGTGGCTCGCCGCCGCCTGGGCCCGTGATGGGCACCGTCACCCCTTCGCCCTCGGCCCGGTCGGGCCGACGACTCCCTCCGGAGGTCCCCATGCGTGTCGTCGCCGGGGCGGTCGCCGTCGCCGCCTGCCTGGCCGTCCTGGCGGGTTGCAGTGGCAGCTCCAATCGAGGGTGCCACGCCCGGCACCATCGGTCCCCAGAGCTCGCTGGCCGAGTCGACGGGCTTTCGCTGCGAGGATCCCAAGGGCGACCTGGGCACCGCGGTCAAGGGGGTCGGCACCGGGAGCGAGCCGGCGGGTATCGACATGGTGGTGGCCGAGGCCAAGGTCGACGGCGACGCGCTCGCCGTGACCTACGAGATGGCCGGTGACCCCACCGCCGCCCCCGACATGTTCGTCGACCTGCTGCAGGGTGACGTCACCGCGCCGGACTACAGCTTCGAGCTGCGGGGCGCCCCCATCTCGGGGACACCGGTGGGCTCGCCGTGGGGCCTGACGCTCATCACGTTCAAGGGCGGTGAGCAGCGCAGGGCCCTCGACACCGCGGTCACCGTGTCGGGCAACACCGTGAGCTACCGGGTGCCGCTGTCGGAGATCCCGCCCATCGCCACGTTGCAGTGGACGTTCGGGACGAGCTCCACCGCCAAGGACGGGACCGTCACGTTCGACGACTGCAACAGCTTCACCGCCTCGGGCACCCAGTCGACCGCGCCCAACGCCCCGGGCGTCTCGTTGCCTCCCAACGGGCCGGCGGATCCCACCGCCACCAATCCCTGATCCCGATCCCTGACCCCTCGCCCTCCTCGAGGCCCCCTGACTTTGCGTGGCACGGCGGCCCGATCAGCGGCTCTGACACGCAAAGTCGCGGAATTCGGCCGAAGCAGTTCGCTCAGGCGGACGCGGCGGCGATGGCCCGCCACACCTTCTCGGGCGTGGCGGGCATGTCGAGGTGGCGCACGCCGAGGTGGGCCAGCGCGTCGATGACGGCGTTGTGCACCGCCGGGGTGGACCCGATGGTGCCCGACTCGCCGATGCCCTTGGCCCCGAGCTCGTTGAGCGGGGTCGGCGTCTCCATGGCGACCCGCTCGAAGAACGGGAGCTCGGCGGCCGACACCACCGGGTAGTCGGCGAAGGTGGCGGTGAGCGGGTTGCCCTCGGGGTCGAAGCGGACCTCCTCGTACAGGGCCTGGGCCGCGCCCTGGGCCAGCCCGCCGTGCACCTGCCCCTCGGCCAGCAGCGGGTTCAGGATGCGCCCGGCGTCGTCCACCGCCACCATCCGCACCAGGCGGACGTCGCCCGTCTCGGTGTCGACCTCCACCACCGCCACATGGGCCCCGAAGGGGAAGGTGGCCTTGGCCTCGGCCAGGTCGGAGAGGCCGCCCAGCGGGTCGGCTCCTTCGACGGCCAGTTCGTCCCACCCGAGGCTCAGCGACGGGGTGCCGGCCACGTGGAAGCGACCCTCCGACTCGTGCAGGACGATGTCGTCGACCGACGCCTCCAGCAGGTCGGCGGCGCGCTGGCGGGCCGCCTCCAGCAGCTTGCCGGCGGCATCGTGCACGGCGGCCCCGGCCAGCTGCACCGAGCGGGAACCGCCGGTGATCGCCGCCGGTGGGGACGGCGTCGGTGTCGCCGTGGATGACCTCGATGCGGTCCATGGGGATGCCCAGCCGGTCGCTCACCAACATGGCCCACGCCGTGTGGTGGCCCTGGCCGTAGGGGTTGGAGCCGGTCTTGACCAGCACCGTGCCGTCGGGGCGCAGCTCCACCTCGCCGTACTCGGAGCCGCCCCCGGTGACCTCGACGTACACCGACAGGCCGATGCCGAGGACCACGGGGTCGCCCGCCGGCGCGTCGTCGCCGCTGCTCGGCCCGCAGCTCGTCGTAGCCGGCCGCGTCGAGCACCAGGTCGAGGGCCCGGGCGTAGTCGCCCGAGTCGTACTCGGTGCCGGTGGGGGTCGTGTAGGGGAAGTCGTCGGGGGCCAGGAAGTTCCGGCGGCGCACGTCGGCCGGGTCGAGGCCGATCTCGGCGGCGAACAGGTCCACCGCCCGCTCGAGGGCGGCGGCGGCCTCGGGTCGCCCGGCCCCCCGGTAGGCCACCAGCGGGGTCGTGGTGGTGACCACGCTGACCGACTTGAACTCCACGTTGCGCAGGTCGTAGACGCCGCTGGTCATCATGCGCGTCATCCACGGCAAGCAGCGCGCCCATGGCCGGGTAGGCGCCGGCATCCTGCAGGACCTCGAGCTTGTAGGCGGTGATGCGCCCGTCGCGGCTGCCGCCGATGGTGACGTCCTGGATCTGGCCCCGTCCGTGACCCATGGCGGTCATGTTCTCGGTGCGGGACTCGAACCAGCGCACCGGCCGACCCGACCCGCCGGGCCAGGAAGCCCAGCAGCAGCAGCTCGGGCGACGAGCCGGCCTTGGCCCCGAAGCTGCCGCCCACGTCGGGGCACACCACCCGCACGTCCGCCTTGTCCAAGCCGTAGAGGGCGGCCAGGGCGTCGCGCACGGGGTGGGCGCCCTGGCAGCTCTGGTACTGGGTGAGCCGCCCGTCGTCGCTCCACCACGCCACGGCGACGCGCCCCTCGATGGGGCTGGGCGCCACCCGCTGGTTCACCATGCGTTGGCTGACCACCGCCTCACAGGCCGAGAAGTCGGCCACGTGGCTGCGGGCCTCGATCCGCCACACCACGTTCGACTCGGCCCCGGCGAACAGCCGGACCTCGCCGTCGAGGGCACGCTCGGGGTCGACCACGGCCGGCAGCGGCTCGTAGTCGACGAACACGGCCTCGGCCGCGTCGGGGCCCTGGCCCCGCTCCTCGGTCACGATGGCCACGATCGGCTCGCCCACGAAGCGGACCACGTCCCGGGCCAGCAGGGGCCGGGTCATGGCCTGGTCCATGGTCGGCGTCGCCGGGGGCTGGTCGGCCAGGTCCACGTCGGCGGCGGTCACCACGGCCAGCACCCCGGGCATCGACTCGGCCTCGGACACGTCGATCTCGGTGAGGCGGGCGTGGGCCATGGTCGAGCGCACGTAGGTGACGAACGCGGCACCGGGCACGTCGACGTCGTCGACGTAGGTGCCGCCGGAGGTGAGCAACGCCGGGTCCTCGCGTCGCAGCACCCGGTTGCCGAGGATGCTCATGGGGCGAAGCTATCGGCACATCCACCCTCCGACGCGCGTGCACCGGGTCGACGTTTCGCCGGTGGGTGGACGCGCGTCCGGTCGGAGGGGTCGTTGTTGCGCTAGCAATGGGGGCCGTGGCTGAGCCTGCGATCCGGGTCCGGGGCCTGCGCAAGACCTACGACGGGGTGGAGCGGGTGCGCGCCATCGACTTCGAGGTCGCCACCGGGGAGGTGTTCGGGCTCCTCGGCACCAACGGCGCCGGCAAGACCACCACCATCGAGATCCTCGAGGGGTTCCGCACCCGCGACAGCGGCACGGTGTCGGTCCTGGGGGTCGATCCCGACCATCCCACGCGGGCGTGGCGCGAGCAGGTCGGCATCGTGCTGCAGGAGTCGGAGCTCGATCCGCTCTACACCGTCGGGGAGACCGTCACCCAGTTCGCCCGCTACTTCGCCGATCCTGCGGCCCCGTCCGACGTGTTGGCCCGGGTCGGTCTGGCCGGCAAGGGCGACGAGCGGGTGGGGCGCCTCTCGGGAGGCCAGAAGCGGGCGGTCGACGTGGCGCTGGGCCTGGTGGGGAGCCCGAGCCTGCTGTTCCTCGACGAGCCCACCACCGGCCTCGATCCGGCCGCTCGCCGGGAGATGTGGACCATGGTCGACCGGCTCCGCGAGGGGGGCACCACCGTGATGCTCACCACCCACTACATGGACGAGGCCCAGCACCTGGCCGACCACCTGGTCATCATGCGGTCGGGCGAGGTGGTCGGGTCGGGGACCCCGGCCGAGCTGGTGGCGCACCAGGGCACGGGGGCGGTGGTGAGCTTCCGCATCGACGGGAGCAGCGACTCGCCCACCCCCGAGGCCCCCGTGCTCCCCCGGCTGAGCGTGACCGTCGAGCTGGTCGACGGGTCGTACCGGTTCCGCACCGCGGCGCCCCAACAGGACCTGTACACCCTGTTGCGCTGGGCCGACGAGACCGGGGTGGTGCTGGCCCAGCTCGAAGTCGATCGGCCGAGCCTCGACGACGTGTTCCTGCAGCTCACCGGCGACGACGCCGGCGAAGCGGGGGCGGTGGGCCCGTGACCTCGGTGGTGCTGCTCGGCTCGCAGATCGGCTATGGCCTGCGCGGGTTCCGGCGCAACTCACGGGCGTTGCTGTTCACCGTGGTCATGCCCGTGATCCTGCTGGTGCTGTTCAACTCGATCTTCAGCGGCACCACCGAGTTCAACGGCGCCCACGTGCAGATGGTCAACTACTACACGCCCGGGATCATCGCCTACTCGATCATGCTGTCGGGCTACAGCGGCCTGCTGGTGTCGGTGGTGACCGCCCGGGAGCGGGGGATCCTGAAGCGGTTCCGGGGCACGCCCATGCCCACGTGGGTGTACCTGGGCTCGCTGGTCGGCCAGCAGATGGTGGTCATCGGCGGCACCGTGGCCCTGCTCGTCGGCATCGCCGTCGCCTTCTACCACCTGCACCTGCACCCCGGGCTGGTGGTGGGTCTCGTCGTCTACACCCTGGTGGGCACGGCCACCATGTGCTCCATCGGCCTGGCCCTCACCACGGTGGCCACCACGGCCGATTCGGCGTCGGCCATCGGGCCGTTCTCCACCGTGGCCCTGGGGTTCATCTCCGGGGTGTTCATCCCGGTGGCCATCATGCCGGCCTGGCTGGTGGACGTGGGCAAGGTCTTCCCCCTGGCCCATCTGGCCAACGGGCTCCAGCGAGGGTTCACCGAACCGCGGTCGACGGGGATCAACGCCGCCGACCTGGCCGTCCTGGCCGTGTGGGGCGTCGCCGCCGCCGCCGTGGCCCTGCGGACCTTCCGCTGGGATCCGCAGGGCCGCTGATCCGTACCCGTTGCCGGATGGAGTCCCTGCTCCGGGCGGGCTCGTCGCTGACCGGCCCGTGACGGTTGCTTCACGAACTCCTAACACGGGGCGGTCACGATGGGACCGTCGAGGCCGCCCCGGCCTCAGGTCGAGAGGCAGTGGACCATGCAACAGTTCCAAGCGAGACCCGGTCGCAGCTCGGGGTTGCGGTGGCTGCGGCTGGCCATCGTGGCGCTGGGCCTCGTGCTCGGGGTGGTGCTCCTGGTGCGCGGCAACCTCCTCATCGGCGCGCTGGTGACGGTGCTGGCCGTGCTCCGCATCGTGATGCTGTTCGAGATCGAGCGCCGTCGCCGGGCGTTCGTGGCCCGCCGGGGCCGCACTCGGACCGGTTGACGCGCCCCTCCACGCACGAGGACCGCTACGGGGAGGTCGGATAGGTCCGGCAGAACGCGGCCACCAGCTCCTGGCGCACGACCGGATCGATCTCGTCCACCTCGTGCTCCTCGAGGCGCCCGGTCAGGGCGATGACCTCTCGCCACTGGGCCAGCACCGTGGTGCAGCCCGGGCAGATCTCCAGGTGGTGGTCGACCAGGGCGCGACGCGACGGGCTGAGGGCGCCCTCGAGGTAGTCCGTCACCAGCTCGACGAACTCGATGCAGGGCAGGTCGGGGAGGGCGAGGCCGTCGTCGGCCATCACGGCACCGCCGGTTCGAGGAACGTCTCGAGGTGGCGCCGCACCGCGGCCCGGGCCCGGTGCAGGAGCACGCGCTGGTTGCCGGACGAGATCGACAGCAGGTCGCGCACCTCGTCGGAGCTGAAGCCGCGGAGGTCGCGCAACGTGATGACCGTGCGCTGATTGGGGGGCAACGCGTCGATGGCGGTGCGCACCGCCTCCAGCGTCTCGGCGGCCTCCAGCCGTTCGACCGGCAGCTCCTGCCACGGCGTGGGCGGCGAGGCCCAGTGCCCGGGCCACTCGGGGTCGTCGGGCGGTCGGAAGCGGTCAGGGTCGAAGGTGGGGGCGTCGCCGTCGGGGCTCCCGCTCACCGACGAGAACGGGACGATGCGCTTCTCCCGCACGCCGCGGGTCTTGGCCTTGTTCATGAGGATCCGGTAGATCCACGTCTTGAGCGACGAGCGGCCCTCGAAGCGGTCGATGCCCTCGATGACGGCCAGCCAGGTGTCGCCCACGACCTCGTCGGCCACGGCCTCGGTCGAGACGAAGTCGCGGGCCAGCCGGCGCAGCGCCCGGTCGTAGCGCTCGACCAACCAGGTGAAGGCCGCCTCGTCGCCCCGCCGCAGTTGGCGGACGAGCACGTCGTCGTCGCTGAAGTCGTCGGCCACGGAGCGTCATCATGGCCTGGCCGGCCCCGGTCGTCCACGGCCGGGCGCGCGCTCGTCGGGTCGGGCGGCCACCTAGATCAGCTCCGGGTCGGCGATGACGTGCACCAGGGCGGGCCCGTCGTGGTCGAGGGCCTGGCGCAGCGCGGCGTCGAGCTGGTCGGCTCGCTCGACGCGGATGCCGAGCGCGCCGCAGACGCGGGCGTACTCGGCGAAGTCGGGATTGTGGAGGGCGGTGTGCCACACCGCCAGCTCGGCGGCGCGTTGCTCCTTGGTGATCTTGCCCAACATCGAGTTGTCGAGCAGCACGTGGGTGACGTTCATGTGGTTGGCCACCGCGGTGGTCAGCTCGGCCAGGTACTGCCCGAAGCCACCGTCGCCGGTGACGGCCACGATCTGGCGGTCGGGGGCGGCGGCCCACGCCCCCATGGCCGCCGGGAAGCCGAAGCCGATCGAGCCCAGGTAGCCCGACATCAGCACCGACTGCGACGCGCACTCGAAGTACCGACCGAACGAGTAGGTGTTGTTGCCCACGTCCACGGCGAGACGGCGTCGTCGTCGACGGCCCGGCTGAGGGCGTCGAACACGGCGGCCGAGCTCACCCCCCGGGCCTGGTCGTCGGCGGCCCGGCGGGCCTTCTCCTCGCGCCAGATGCGCCACCGCTCGGCCACGTCGGGCCGCTGGTCGAGCCGTCCGTCGCCCTGGTCCCGGCTTGGTGCCCGGCCTGATCGGTGGCCGCCAGCCGGTCGGCCAGGGCTGCGACGCAGACTCCCACGTGGGCTTGGACCCCGACGGTGACGGGGTGGAACCGGCCCAGGGCCATGGGGTCGGCGTCGACCTGGATGGTCGGCTTGTAGTCGGCGATGCCGGTGTGGTTCGAGAACGACGCACCCAGCACGACGAGCAGGTCGCTCTCGTTCATCAGCCAGCTGGCCACCGGGGTGCCGCTGCGCCCCAGCACGCCGGCACCGAGCGGGATGGGTGTCGGCCACCAGGCCCTTGGCCTTGAACGTGGTGAGGATGGGGGCATCGAGGCGCTCGGCCAGATCGATGACCGCCGGCCATGTCGAAGCGGGCCCCGTGGCCGACCACGATCACCGGGCGGCGGGCCTGGGCGATCAGGGCCAGCGCCTGGTCGAGGGCGGCGGCGGGCGGCGCGATGCGGGCGTCGGCCACCCGCCCCGTCGGACCCGAGGCCCGGGCGTCGGCGGCGGGCAGGACCTGCACCTCATCGGGCAGCACCAGGTGGGCGACCCCCCGCTCGAGGACGGCGTGCTTGAGGGCCAGCGTCATCAGCTCGGCGTGGTCGGACCCGGCCAGCACCGTGCGCGAGAACGTGGCGACGTCGGCGAAGGCGCCGGCGAGGTCGAGGTCCTGGAAGGCGCCCCGCCCCAGCGCCTTGGAGGGGACCTGGCCCGAGATGGCCAGCACGGGCGCCCGATCCACCTTGGCGTCGTAGAGGCCCGTGAGCAGGTTGGTGGACCCGGGCCCGGCGATGGCGAAGCAGGCGGCCGGTCGCCCGGTGAGCTTGGCGTAGGCCGAGGCGGCGAACGAAGCGGCACCCTCGTGACGGATGCCGATGAAGGTGAGGTTGCCCGCCTCCTCCTGGCGGCGCATGGCGTCGGCGAAGCCGAGGTTGGAGTGGCCCACCATGCCGAACACGTGCGTGACGCCCCACGCCACCATGGTCTCCACCATGACGTCGGACACGGTGCGCACGTGCTCGGCCTGGTCGGGCACCAGGACGTAGATCGCCGTCGGCGCGGACCTCGAGGGGGAAGCAGGCGGGGGCGTCGGTGAAGCCCGGCGGCGGGGTGCCGGTCAGCGGGTCGTAGTCGTAGCCGTGCCACGGGCAGCGCAGCAGGCCCTTCTCGATGGATCCCTCGCCCAGCGGGCCGCCCTGGTGGGGGCAGTGGTTGTCGAGCGCGCCGTAGCGGTCGCCGACCCGGGTCAGGGCCAGGCTGTGGGTCCCGGCCACGACGGTCTTGACCCGCCCGTCGGGCAGCTCGTCGGGGGCGGCCACCCGATGCCAGCTGCGGTGCTCGTCGGCCATGGGTCGCTCCTCGTCCTCGTCGGGCTCGTCGTTCAGGGCCGGCCCACGCCGCCGTAGGCGACGCCGGTGAGCTCGGCCATGTCCCGGTGGAAGGTGGTCAGGTCGGAGGGGGCGAACTGGTTCAGGTGAGAGTGGCCGCAGGCCCGGGCCAGGACGGCCATGAGCTCGACCGAGGCCCGGAAGAACCGGTCGAGCCGCTGCGCCGCCTCGTCGACGGGGAGTCGAGCCCGCAGGTGCGGCTTCTGGGTGGCGATGCCCACCGGGCAGTTGTCGGTGTGGCACGCCCGCATGCCCAGACAGCCGATGGCCTGGATGGCGGAGTTGGACACCGCCACCGCGTCGGCGCCCAGGGCCAGGGCCTTGGCGAAGTCGGGGGCCTGGCGCAGGCCGCCGGTGATGACGAGCGTGACGTCGCGCCGGCCGAGGCGGTCGAGATGGGCCCGGGCCCGGGCCAGCGCGGGAATGGTGGGGACCGAGATGTGGTCGCGGAACACGAGCGGGGCGGCGCCCGTCCCCCCGCCGCGGCCGTCGAGGATCACGTAGTCGACGCCGACTTCGAGGGCGGCGTCGAGGTCGTCCTCGATGTGCTGGGCCGAGAGCTTGAACCCCACGGGGATGCCCCCGGACACCTCCCGCACCTGCTCGGCGAAGCGCTTGAAGTCGTCCAGCGAGTGCCAGTCGGGGAACCGTGACGGCGACACCGCCGGTGTCCCCTCCGCCAGGCCCCGCACCTCGGCGATGCGTCCCACCACCTTCGGCCCGGGCAGGTGGCCGCCGGTGCCGGTCTTGGCCCCCTGTCCCCCCTTGAAGTGGAAGGCCTGGACCTTGGTCAGGTGGTCGAACGACCAGCCGAAGCGGGCCGAGGCCAACTCGTAGAAGTAGCGGCTGTTCTCGGCCTGTTCCTCGGGCAGCATGCCGCCCTCGCCGGAGCAGATCCCGGTGCCGGCCAGCTGGGCGCCGCGAGCCAACGCGGTCTTGGCCTCCTGGGACAGGGCCCCGAAGCTCATGTCGGAGACGAACAGGGGGATGTCCAGCCACAGCGGGCGGTCGGCGTTGGGGCCGATGCACACGCCCGTGCCCACCTCCTCCTCGTCGAGCAGGGGCAGGCGGGCCAGCTGGGCGGTCACGAACTGCAGGTCGTCCCAGGTGGGCAGCTTCTCGCGGCTGACGCCCATGGCGGCGACCGGGCCGTGGTGGCCGGTGCGGGTCAGCCCGTTGCCGGCCAGCTCGTGGATGAGGTCCACGAACGGTTCCTCCGGCACCAGGTGGGGGTCCTGGTAGCTGCCCTGGTAGAGGTCGGGGTCGAACGGCTGGGGGTGGCGCATCAGGAAGTCGGCCACCTCCACCCCGTCGACGAACAGATCGCCGTCGTCGATCCAGCTGGTGAACTTCTCCAGCACTTCGGCGTTGTTGTAGGCGCTGACGCCGGTGTCGATGCGGTAGTCCCAGCCGTGGAGCCCGCACAGGATGTTGTCGCCGTCGATGTGCCCGTCGGCCAGCAGTGCTCCCCGATGGAGGCATCGGCCGTAGAGCACCGAATGCTCCTCCCCCCGGCGGATGATCACCAGGTCGACACCCTCGACGGCCACCCCCGTGGGCATGCGCTCGGGAACCTCCGACCACGTCGCCACCCGGATCGGTCGCCGTTCGGTCACCACCCGCAGCTCGTCCATGGGCGTGACCGTCTCCCGTGGTGTGCCATCCGTTACACCTGCAGCGACGTCAGGAGCGCGTTTCACCGGAAAGACGACGTTTCTGTCCCTTCACCGACCTGAGAGAGGTCGCTGGTGGGACAGGAACCACGCTGGCGCGGGCTACCCCCGGGCGCAGGACGAGCCGAGCGAGCGGTCGCCGGTCGACCAGGGGGCGTGGTCGCCCGCCGGCCAGTAGTCGCCGGTGGCCTGGTCCTGGTGGTAGGGCACCGGGGGTTCGTCGCCCGAGGCGATCACGATGACGGCATCCACGAAGCGCTCGATGTCCTCCGGAGTGACCGAGATGCCGGCGCTGGCCCGCACCGCGCCGGGGATGCGGGTGCGGTCGCCGGCCAGCACGTCGTGGCGGTAGCGCTCGCACCTCGTCAGGAGCGAGATCGAGCAGGCGGACGAGGTAGGGGTGGGCGCAGAAGCAGCCGTGGCGAACCCCGATGCCGAACTCGGCCGAGAGCCGGGCCGCCACCAGGGCGTGGGGGGTGTCGGCCACGGTGAACGCGGCGACGGCCAGGGTCGTCTCGTCGAGGGGTGGGCCCAGGAGCCGGACGCCGTCGATGCCGGCGAGGCCGGCGCGCAGCCGGGTGGCGAGATCGATCTCGTGGGCGGTGATGGCCTCCCACCCGATGGTCTCCAGCTCGGTGATGGCCGTGCCCAGCGCCACGGCTCCGATGACGTTGGGCGAGCCTGCCTCCTCGCGCTCGGGCGGGTCGGTCCACACCACCTCGTCGAGGTCGACCAGGTCCACGGCGCCGCCGCCGGCCAGGAACGGGTCCCCCTCGGTGAACGTGGAGCGGGGGCCGATGAGCACCCCCGCCCCGAACGGCGCGTACATCTTGTGTCCGCTCCAGGCCAGGTAGTCGGCGGCCACGGGCATGGGCCGGTGGGCGGCCAGCTGGGCGGCGTCGACCAGCACCGGCACCCCGCGGGCGTGGGCGGCGGCGATGATCTCGTCGATCGGGGGCAGCCATCCGGTCACGTTGGTGGCGCCGGTGACGGCCAGCAGCGCGGCCTGGGGACCGGCGTCGAGGGCGGCGGCGACGTCGTCGGCGGTGAAGCGGCCGGACACGTCGCATTCGACGTAGCGACGGGGGCCCCCGTGGCGGGCCCAGGGCAGCAGGTTGGCGTGATGCTCCGTCACCGTGGTCACCACGACGTCGTCGGCACCGAGGCGCAGCCGGTACGCGAGGTGGTTGATGGCCTCGGTCGTGTTGCGGCACAAGATGGCCACGTCGTCGCGCCCGGTGCGCCCGGCGAAGCGCATGGCGGCCTCGCGGGCCTCCTCGTAGGCGGCGGTGGCCATCTGTGACTTGTAGCCGGCGCCGCGGTGCACGCTCGAGTACCAGGGGAGGAACTCCGTCACTCGTTCGCCCACGGCGGGCAGTGCCGCGGTCGAGGCCGCCGAGTCGAGCGAGAGGTAGGGCCGCTCCACCCCGTCGAGGCAGGGAACTCCCAAGCCGTCACCGATCAGGCGCACACCCATGGTGGTCATGGGGGCGACGGTAACCCTCCGGGTGACCTCCCGGCAGGGCCGCTGGTGTACCGGCGTCCATGAGCATTGCCCGGGCGATGCTCATGGACGCCAGAACGAGAGGGGGCTCAGGCCGGGTTCACGAGCCTGACGTGTCGGCCAGCACGAAGGGATGCACCGCCGGGCAGCCGGCCTGGCGCAGCAGCGAGCCCACCGTGGTCAGCGTCCAGCGGGAGGCGACGGTGTCGTCGACCAGCAGCACCGGCCCGTCGGGCAGTCGGCCCGGGCACCTCGAAGGCCCCGCCGACGTTGTTGACCTGCTGGGCGCTGTTGGCCATCTGGCGCTGCGGCTTGGTCTCCCGGAACTTGGTGACGACGTCGACGACGGGGAGCCCGAGCCGCTCGCCCAGCCGCTGGGCCAGCTCGGCGTTGGCGGTCGGGACGGCGCAACGACGGGACCCAGGTGACCCAGGTCGGGGCCGGGGTCGGGCGCCCAGGCGGAGACGAACGCGGCGGCGGCGTCGAGCAGCTCGTCGTCCCAGTGGCCCTCGCCCTGGCCCTGGCGGACGAGATCGCTCCAGCCGCCGTCGCCCCAGCGGCACAGCGCCCGGCCGTCCTCCACCCGGCGGTCGAGCGGGGATCTTGGTCGAGTCGTCGACCCGGAAAGGCCACTGCTTGCGGGGCTCGATGGCGAGCGGCGCGTCACGCAGGTGGCGGCGGGCGGCGTCGATGAGGGCGGGCGACACCCCAGCCAGCGAGCGACCGCGGCAGCGGTCGCAGCGCCCGCAGTCGGCGGGGGTCGGGGTCGTCGAGCAGCCGCTGCAGGAAGGCCATGCGACAGCCCGAGGTGGCGGCGTAGTCGCGCATCTGCTGCTGCTCGGCCCGGCGCTGAGCGGTCACCCCGGCGATGCGGGCCTGGTCGTAGTGCCAGGGCTCGTCGGTGCGGCGGTACTTCTGGCCCGGTGGCCTCGACCGCGCCCTCGACCTCGAGCACCTTCATCAGCACCTGCAGCCGGCTGCGGCCCAGGTTCACCTGCTTCTCGAGCGTCGGCCAGGCCGACGAGGCCGGGCGTCGTCGGCCAGATAGCCGAGGACCTGGTCGGTCACGTCGGGCGGGGGGAAGGCCATGGAGATGAACCAGTCCTGGATGTCGACGTCCTCGGCGCCCCGCAGCAGCACGCCGAGCGACTCGTCGAGGCCCCGGCCGGCCCGACCCGACCTGCTGGTAGTAGGCGATCGACGACCCCGGGGCCTGGTAGTGGACGACGAAGGCCAGGTCGGGCTTGTCGAAGCCCATGCCCAGCGCCGAGGTGGCGACGACCACCTTGACGTCGTTGGCCAGCAGGCGACGCTCGACCGCGGCCCGGTGCTCGTCGTCGTCACCCCCGGAGTAGGCGACGGCGTCGATGCCGTTGGCCTGCAGCCAGCCGGCCACGATGGTCGGTGTCGCGCACGGTCAGGCAGTAGACGATGCCGGTGCCGGGCAGCTCGGGGATGCGCTCGGCCAGCCACGCCAGCCGTTGGGCCTGGGCCGGCAGGTCGAGCACGTGCAGGGCGAGGCCGTCGCGGGCGAGCGGGCCGCGCAGCACGACCAGGTCGTCGCCGAGCTGGTGCTCGATGTCGGCGACGACGCGGTCGTTGGCGGTGGCGGTGCAGCACAGCACGGGCACCCCGGCGGGCAGCAGCGTCGAGGATGGCGCACGATGCGGCGGTAGTCGGGGCGGAAGTCGTGGCCCCAGTCGGTGATGCAGTGGGCCTCGTCGACCACCAGCAGGCCGCTGCGGGGGCTCACCACGGGCAGCACCTCGGCCCGGAAGCCGGCGTTGGCGAAGCGCTCGGGCGAGACCAGCAGCACGTCGATCTCGTCGGCGTCGATGGCGCCGATGGACCTCGGCCCACTCGTCGATGTTGGACGAGTTGAGGGTGGCGGCCCGCAGCCCCATGCGGGCGGCGGCCTCGATCTGGTTGCGCATCAGCGCCAGCAGCGGCGACACCAGCAGCGTGGGCCCGGCCCCCTGCGTCGCGCAGCAGCTTGGTGGTGATGAAGTACACCGCGCTCTTGCCCCAGCCGGTGCGCTGCACGAGCAGCACCCGCCGCCGGTCGCGGGCCAGGGTGGTGATGGCCTCGAGCTGCGACGGGCGCAGCTCGGCCGCCGGCGTCGCCGGTGAGCTGGCGCAGCAGGTGCGTGGGCCCGCTCGCCGAACGCCGCGTCGCCCACGGGTGCGCCCTCGGGTGGGGTGGTGAGGTCGGTGTCGGTGGGCATGGGATGCACCCTAGCGACGGGGTCTGACACCCACGGGGGGAGGCCGGTCATGGAAGGGAGCCCGAGAGGTGGGAGTGCCCGCGGCCCCTCCCACCTCTCGGTGTGGTGGTGCGGGGTTCAGCCCGGTGGCACCGCGTACCAGCCGACCACGTCGACGATGAAGTCCGTCGCCATGTTCGTGTACACCTTGATCTTGCCGTCGGCCCCCAGCCTGGCCACCACCAGGTTGGGCACCACCTGGCCCGCGGTGAAGTTGAGGTTCGATGCCACCGGCAGGGTGGCGTCGCTGGGATAGACGGTGAGGAAGCCGGGACCCGACGGGCTCACCACGGTGACGTTGAGCACCACGGCGATGGCCCCGCTGGCCGGCACCGGCGCCGAGCCACCCACGAGGGGCGACTGGCCGGCGACGTTGACGGTGGCCGTCCCGCCGTTGGGCAGGCGGGTGGTGGG
Source organism: uncultured Microthrixaceae bacterium (assembly GCA_963726905.1). GTDB lineage: Bacteria > Actinomycetota > Acidimicrobiia > Acidimicrobiales > Acidimicrobilacustridaceae > UBA4742. Next base: position 200,909 of record CAVSDZ010000019.1, on the reverse strand, counting down.
CACGTTGTAGGGGGCCCGGGTGTCGGCCAGGCGGGCCGGCTGGATGGCGTTGAAGCGCGACCCCGGTGGCGGGCTGCCCTGCTGGAAGTAGCCCACGACGTCGAAGATCACGTCGGTCGAGCCGGCCAGGTTGAACATGTCCACGTAGCCGCCGTTGCCCACCTTGACCACGACCAGGTTGGGCACGGTCTTGCCGGGCGTCCAGTTGAGGTTGGAGGCGGTCGGGCGGGTGACGCCGTCGGGCCACACGGTGAGGTACGACGAGGCGTTGGTGTTGGTCACCGTGGCGTTCATGACCACGGCGGTGGCGTTGGACGGGACACCGCCGATGCCGGTCACCTTGACCTGACGCGACGTGCCCCCGGCCAGGGCCGGTGGCGTGTTGCGGGTGTCGAGGATGCGGGCCGGCGACGTGGTCGGGCTGAACCGGCTGCCGTCGGGCTGCTCGGCCAGCGAGCCGTCGGAGTAGTAGCCGACCACGTCGATGATCACGTTGACCGAGCCGGCCAGGTTGAGCATCGAGATCTGGCCGGAGGCGCCCACCTTGACCGTCACCAGGTTGGGGACGGTCTGGCCGGCCACGTAGTTGAGGTTCGACACCGTGGGCTGGGGCTGACCGGCCGGCCACAGGGTGAGGAACGACGAGGCGGTGGGGTTGGTCACCGTCACGTTGGCCACGATGGCCGACACCCCGGCCCCGGGCACACCGCCGACCCCGATGACCTGCGCGTTGCGGGTCGCCGGCGCCGCCCCGAGGGGCGAGTCGTTGCGGGTGTCGAGGATGCGAGCGGGGGGCAGGGAGTAGTAGTCACCCTGCGACCCGGTGTCCTTGATGAACGTGAACGTGGTCGACGTGCCCAGGGCGTTGCCCCCGCCGTCGTAGGCGGTGACCCGCCAGTAGTAGGTGCCGCTGGGCAGGCTGACCGGCGTGGCGTAGGCCGTCATCACCGTGTTGGGGTTGTCGACCAGCCCGGTGAAGTCGCTGTGCGTGGCCAGGTCGAGGTGGTACTGGGAGGCCCCGGGCACCGCCGTCCACGTCTGCAGCAGGGTGTTGTCGTAGAGGGTGGTGCCGTTGGCCGGCTGCAGCAGCGTCGGGGCCAGGCCCACGTCGGTGAACGTGCGCAGGCTGACGTTGTCGTTGGCCGTCCACGGGCCCCAGTTGCCGGTGGCGTCCTGGCGCCGGACCCGCCAGCCGTAGGTGCCGGCGGCGAGCGGCGAGGTCGGGGTGTAGGCCGTCAGGTAGGTGAAGTCGGAGACGACCAGGTTGTTGGCCGACAGCGGCTGGCCGACGTTGCGGTACACCTCGATCTGGTACTGGGTGGGGTAGTTCTCCGGCTGCTGCCCGGGGTTGGCCTGGCCGGTGCGGGGGTCCCACTGGAAGGTGGGGGTCACCGTCACCGTGGCCCCGGCGGTGGGCGACGTCAGGTGCAGCGGCCAGCTCGTCTTGGTGACCAGCCGGGTGGCGCTCCAGGTGAGCAGGTTGTTCGATCCGTCCACCGCCTGCACCCGCCAATAGAGGGCCCCTTCGGGATAGTTGAAGGTGGCGGTGTAGCTGAGGCCGTCGACCACCGTGCTGGTGTCGATGATGTGGGCGAAGTCGGGCGTGGTCGACACCTGCACCCGATAACCCAGGGCCTCCTGCGTGGCACCGTGGTCCTGGTTGGTGAGCAGGTAGTCGCGCCAGGTGAAGGTGACCTGGCCGCTGGTCTCGGTGGACTGGTCGGCCGGGGTGAGCAGCTCGACCGGCTGGCTCTGCTTGCGGAACGCCCACACCGGCGACGTGGGGTCGCCCGCGAAGGTGTTGGGCTGGGCCCCGCAAGAGATCGTGGTGAAGCACGGCACCGCGTACCAGTAGGTGGACTGGCCGGCCTGGCTGTCGGTCAGCGACTCGATCGGGGTCAGGGTGTTCTGGGCCGTCACGTAGGTGCGGATGATGTTGGTGAAGTTCACGTCGGTGGCCAGCACCACGGCGTAGACGGCGGCGCCGGTGACCGGCTGCCAGCTCAGCGTCGGGGTGTCGTTGACCACCGGGCAGTTGAGGTTGGTGGCGATGCAGCCGCCGCCGGTCATGGTGGCGCGGGGCAGCGACTGGGAGAAGAAGTCGCCGATGGCGCTGGTGCCGATGACGGTGTTGCCCCCGTCGAGGGCCTCCACGTAGTACGACCACCGGCCCGGGCTCAGGTCGCCGGTGCTCGGGTAGCGGTAGCCGGGCAGGGTGAGGCCCTGGTCCAGGATGGTGTAGATCGCCGAGCCGAACGGGGCTCGCCAGATGCGGTAGGAGTTGGCCCCGGTCACCGGTTGCCAGGTCAGCAGCGGCCCGTGGATGTCGGAGGTGCCGTTGGGGGTCAGCAGGGTGGGGTTGGCGTAGGTGGGCGCCGGGTCGAGCAGGGTGAAGCCCCACCAGCTACCCGAGCCGGGGATGGGGCCCACCCGACCGTTGTTGTCGATGGTCTGCACGTACCACTTGAACGGCGAGTTGGCCGAGTTGAGGCCCACCGGCACGAGCTGGTTGGCGTAGGTGTCGGTCTGGTTGGCGACGTTGTTGTTCTTGTCCTTGACCGTCACTCGGAAGCGCCCGATGTTCACGTTCGTCGGGTAGTTCCACGACAGCACCGGCAGGCTCGTGCTGGTGCCGTTGGCGGGGCCGGTGAGCACCACCAGGTGGGTGGCGTCGGCCTGGGGGTACCACTGGAAGGAGTGCACGGCCGAGAACAGGCCGTTGATGTTGCCCGGCGCGTCGAGCGGCCGCACCCGCCAGTACCAGACCAGGTTGGGGCTGGGGTCGAAGCACTGGCTGTAGGGCGTATAGGTCACGTGATCGGTGACGCAGCTGTTGACGTTGCCCGGGGTGAAGTTGAAGTCGGTGCTGAACTGCACCTCGTAGTGGGCGGCCAGTCGCACCGGCGTCCAGGTGAAGGTGGGCCCGGTGTTGGTGTAGTCGCCGTCGGTGGGCGAGAGCAGGCTCACCCGACCGTTGGGAGACGGGTCGGGAGACGGCCACGTCCTCACGAACGAGCGCACCGTCGACCAGTCCCCGGCGGCGTTGGCGGCGTTGCGGGCCGCCACCCGCCAGTAGTAGGCGCCGGCCTGCAGCGCGGTGGGCGGGGAGTACTGGGTGGAGCGCACGTTGCCGGCGATGACCACGTTGCTGGTGAAGTCGTGGTTGGAGCTGACCTGGATGTCGTAGGAGATCGCCCCGGGCGTCGGGGACCACGAGAAGTCGATCTGCTCGATGGGCACGGCCAGCGAGTCGGGAGGGCTCAGGAGCGACGGCACCGAGGGCCAGTCCATGGTGTAGCCGCGGGTCGGCGAGAACTGGGTGGGCTGGTCGTTCTGCGAGTAGGCCTTGACGTGCCAGTAGTAGTTGGTGGCCACGCTCTGGGGCACCTTCATGGTGAAGGTGGGCACCAGGGTCGACTGCTGCACCTGCAGGGGCGGGGTGAAGGCCGGGTCGGTGCCGATCTCGATCTGGTAGAACTTCGCCCCCGCCAGCGGCGCCCAGGAGAAGGACAGCGGCTCGGTGGGGAAGTGGAACACGTGGCCGTCGACCGGCGTGGTCAGCGTGGGGGCGGCCGGCTTGATCTTGGTGAACGACTGCGTGGTGGAGAACGAGCCCTCGACGTTGTTCGGTCACGCGACGCCACCGTGGGATTCGAACCCACGACATCCGCTTTACAAGAGCGGCGCTCTGGCCAGCTGAGCTACTCGGGCGACGAACGGCGATGGTAGCCCGGGCCACGCGGGCCCGGCCGCGGCCGACCGGGGGCGCCCGGCCGAGCCCGCAGCCGTCCCGGCCGGAGGGTCCTTGCAATGGGGTGGCCGGTGCAGCACAGTTCCCTCCCATGGAGCTCACCGACCGCGACCGGGCGATCCTCGATTTCGAACGCTCGTGGTGGACGGAGTCGGGCCCCAAGGAAGTCGCCATCCGCGAGCGTTTCGAGCTCTCCGGGGCCCGCTACTACCAGATCCTCAACGAGCTGCTCGAGTCCGACGAGGCCTACGCCTACGACCCGCTGGTGGTCCGGCGCCTCCGTCGGCTCCGTGACCGCCGTCGCCGAGCCCGCAGCGAGGGATACCAGGCGAGCGAGCACCCGGGCCGGTGACCGATCCGGGGGGCGTCGCTCCCAGGCCCGCACCGGATCACGACGGGACGGACCGCCGCGCCAACGTGGCCGGCGCCGTGCTGGTGGCCGTGGCCGTGCTCATCGGCGTGATCTTGTTGGTGAAGGGCTTCAACGACGACGGCGGCTTCGTCACCACCACCAAGTCGGATTCGGCCAGCAGCCAGGGTGACAACCAGGGCGGCGACGTGCCCACCACCGAGACCACCGCAGACCACGGTGGCGGTGGACCCGGCCACGGTGAAGGTCTTCTCGGCCAACGCCAGCGGCACGAAGTCGGGCGCCAAACAGGTGGCCGACGCGCTCGCAGGCCCAGGGCTTCGTGGGTGTGCAGGTGGGCAACGCCCCGAGCGCGGTGACCAGCGCGGTGTACTACGCGCCCGGGTCGGAGGCGCAGGCCCAACTGGTGGCCACCACGCTCGGGCTCGACGCCACCGCGGTGCAGCCCATGCCCTCGCCGGCTCCGGTGGCCGACCTCAAGGGGGCCACCGTCCTGGTGGTGATCGGGACCGACGGCAAGCTGGCCAACCCCGGGTGCCACCACCACGACCACGGCACCGGCCGAGACCACCACCAGCGCGCCCTGACGCCATGGCCGGCCGGTGCCGTGCTCGCCGCGGTGGAGCCGCTGCGGGCCGCAGCCGAGCGCAGCGCCGTGTTCACCGACTTCGACGGGACGCTCGTCGCCCATCGTGGACGACCCGGCCGCCGCCCGCCCACTGCCCGGCGCCGCCGAGCTGCTCGCCGAGCTGACCCGCACCTACGCCCGGGTCGGGGTGCTGTCGGGCCGACCGGTGGCCTTCCTGCAGCCGTTCTTCCCCCCCGAGGTGCTGCTGGCCGGGCTCTACGGCCTGGAGACGGTGGTGGACGGGCACCGCCACGACCATCCGCTGGGTGGGGCCTGGCGGGAGGTGGTCGACGACGTGGCCGCCCTGGGCGCCGGCCCAGGGCCCCGACGGCATGCGGGTCGAGTCGAAGGGCCTGTCGCTGACGCTGCACTACCGGGGCCGCCCCGAGCGCGAGGCCGACGTGCGGGCGTGGGCCGAGCACCAGGCCAGCCGTTCCGGTCTCGAGCTGCGCCCGGCGAAGATGTCGCTACGAGCTCCACCCGCCCATCGACGTCGACAAGGGCACCTGCGCTGCGCGAGCTGGCCGAGGGGCTGGCGCGGTGCCGTCTTCATCGGCGACGACGTGGGCGACCTGCCGGCCTTCGACGCCCTCGACGCGCTGGCCGGCGCCGGGGTGGTCACGCTGCGGGTGGCGGTGCGCAGCCCGGAGGGCGACCGCCGCGCTCCTCGACCGGGCCGACCTGGTGGTCGACGGGCCCGCCGGGACGCTCAGCGTGCTCGAGGCCCTGGCCCGTCCCTGAGGTCGGTCGCGGGGCCGGTCGCGGAGGTCGGTCGTCGAGCCGGTCAGGCCTCCGTCGCCGCCAGCTGGTCGGCCAGCCAGTCGGCCGGCGTGCGGGCCCGAGCCAGCGCCCGCAGGGCGGCCGACTCCGCGGCCCGCTCCGACGGGCCGGTGGCCAGGGCCGTCGGCCAGGGCATCGGCGGTGCCGGAGATGTCGTAGGGGTGGACCCGGCGCACCGCGCTCGACAGCTCGGCCCAGGCGCCGGCCTCGGGGCTCAGGGCCACCAGGCCGTCGCGCTCGTTCACCAGCGCGCCCTCCTTGGCCACCAGGTTCAGACCGTCCCGGATGGGGTTCACCAACAACACGTCGTAGCGGCGCAGGGCGGCCACCGACCGGGGGAAGTCGTCGGTGAGGTCGGCCAGGATCGGTGTCCAGGTCGGGCGTGGCCCAGCGGCGGTTGATGGCGGCGATGACCGACTCGACCTCCTGGCGGTAGGCGAGGTACTCGGCCAGCCCTTCGCGCGACGGGTAGATGAAGGCTCCGAAGATCGACCCGCTCGCGCCAGTGCGGGTAGCGCTCGAGCAGATCGTCGAAGGCGTGGAAGCCCCGCACCAGGTTCTTGGACAGCTCGATGCGGTCGACCCGCACGATCAGCTGCGCGGTCGCCGATCTCGGCGTCGAGGTCGGCCAGCGCCGCCGTCGCACGCCGCGGACGACGCCACCGCCGGCGATGTCGGTCGGGTCGGGGGCGAGGGGCGAGACGAACGTGGTCGGGATGCGGCCGATCACCTCGCGCGCACGAGGCGGTGAAGGCGTCGGCCCAGCGGCCGGGTGTGGAAGCCGCAGGCGTGGTGGCCGGCCAGCCCTTCCAGCAGCTCGCCGGCCACCGCGTCGGGCAGGACGCGGATCAGGTCCGGGCCGGCGAAGGGGGTGTGGGTGAAGTGCACGGTGCGCAGGTCGGGCCGGCGCTCGGCCAGCACCGGCCCCAGCAGGGTGAGGTGGTAGTCCTGCACCAGCACCGCGGCCCCCTCGGGGGCGTGGTCGGCGACGGCGTCGGCGAACGAGGTGTTCATGGCCCGGTAGGCCGCCCACGCCTCGGCGAAGCGATGGTCGAAGCGGGGTCGGCGGGCCAGGTCGAACAGCCCGTGGTGCACGAACCAGAGCGTGGCGTTGCCGACCACGTCGTAGGCCATGCGGTAGGTCGTCGGGTCGATGGGCAGCAGCCGGACCTGGAAGCCCTCGGCCCGCACCACCCCCTCGGCCGCCACCTGGCGGTCCACGTCGCTCATGGCCGAGGCGATCCACGTCGTGTCCGTCCCCGCCACCAGGGGGGCCAGGCCCGACACCAGCCCACCGGCACCGCGGCGGGCCTCGGGCCGTCCGTCGTCGCCGGGGCGGAACGACAGCGGACCCCGGTTCGACACGATGACGATGGGGCGCGGGCTCGGCGCATCGGCGGGGGTCACCGATCGATCATGCCAGGATGACGGCCGCGGGGTCGGGGCCGGATGCTGTCCCCGGGTCAGCGTCGCCAGGGAAGGATGTGCCTCCGGGTCCGTGGAGCGTTGCTGGCGTCGTCCGCGGTCACGTCGGCCTCGGGTGGCGTGTAGCCCGAGGCCCTGCCCATGCAGACGCGCAGCTGCGGATCGAGGTGGGCATCGAGCGCCGCGACCGCTCGCTGGCCATCGCGCCATGCGGAGGGATGGACGAACACCCACAGGCCGTCGTGGCCCCAGAACGTGCGGGCATCGTCGTCCCACACCTCGACCGCCTGGCAGTCGGCGTGCCGGATCGTGATCGGGCGGTCGAGGTCGGCCCACCGGGTCAGGCCCTCGGTCCCGATCACCAGCCGTTCGCCCTCCTCGTGGGGGCCGGTGTTCGGGGCCGGCCAGAACTCCTCACCGTCGACGGCGGAGGGCGACTGGTCCTCGATGGGCACGACCCGTTGGTCCGCCATCCCGACCTGGGCGGGGACGAGCCAGATCGCCGAGTCCAGCGCGTCGCGGAGCGCGTCCTGGAGGTCGCCGATCGACGCGGCCTCGAGCCTCGCATTCATCTCGTCCAACTCGTCCTTGCCGTGCAGCAGGACGACCCGGGATCGGTGGAACGCCAGCAGAGCCGGACCGTAGGGGGACTCGACTTCTTGATGTCGCCGGTCGTCATGGAGCTCGCGCAGCTCGGCCTCGGTCGGCCCCGAGTCGCAGAAGCGGTCCAGCTCGTCCTGGAAGGCGTCGCGCGTGTCGTCGGCCCGCTCCGCCAGGGTGTCGGCCACCACGGCGACATGGGCGGTGACCAGGTCGAGCTGCTCGTAGGAGCAGGAGACGTCGTAGGACAGGCCCTCGGCGTCGCGGAGTCGAGCACGCAGGCGGTGGGTGATGGCTTCGACGGCGAGCCTGAGCCCGGCGCTGCGGGGGGCCATCATCGAGACCGCGACCACGTTGGCGCGGCACGGGAACCAGGCCGGGAGCGCCTGGTCGAGCGGGCTCGGCGAGACCGGCGGCCGCCACGTGCCCGAGGGCAACGGGGACAGATCGAGACCGGCCGGTGGCGGCCCGGTCAGGGAGAGCACGGCGTTGTCCGCCGTGAAGTACCGCGTGCGCCAGTCGTCGACGGACCCGGGCTCGATGCCTCGGAGCGCGAACTCGGGGTAGTTGAGCAGGCCGTAGGCCCGGGTCCCGTAGCGAAGGCCGAGCAACAGGCCCAGCGGCGAGTTCGCCCGCTGCGCCTCCTCGGCGCGGAGGATGCCCCGCTCGGTCGCCAGGCGGTCGAGCGGGAGCTCGGCCAGGGCGCAGGGCGACCGAGTTCAGGAACGAGGCGACCTCGGCGTCCGTCCCGTTGACGAAGAAGCTCGCCGTGGTCTGGTCGACCGTGCCGTTGTAGTAGTAGCGCTGCCGTCCGATCCCGCTCAGGGCCAGGTGCTCGATCAGGTGGGTGACGCCGTGGCCGACGAGGGACTCGTCCGACGAGCCGACGCGGAAGCTGAGGCGAGCCGCGAGCGGTTCGGGGGCTGCCCCCAGAAGACCGGTACCCGGTCCACCTCTTCATGTCGTCGTTCGGTCATCGTGCGTCCTGATCGTGCGGTGTCTCGCCACGCGGGGAGCGTCCCCGGTGGGGCAGCCTAAGTTCCGCACTGCCGATCGCCCGGGCGATTTGGCCGGCCCGGCGATTGCGGCGACCCGCGGCGTGGGCGCGCCGGGGCTCGCCGAGCGGTCATGCCAGGATGGCGGCCGTGCACGTCGTCGCCGCCCCCGACAAGTTCCGCGGCACCGCCACCGCGGCCGAGGCCGCGGCCGCCATCGCCGCGGCGGTGGAGTCCCTCGGGCACACCTGCGACCAGGCCCCGATGGCCGACGGCGGCGAGGGCACGCTGGAGGCGCTGGGCGGCGCCAACCGCGTCACCACCGTCACCGGCCCCCTCGGCCGGCCCGTCGAGGCCGAGTGGCGCTACGAGCGCCGCCGGGCGGTCATCGAGATGGCCCGGGCCTCCGGGTCTGGCCCTGGCCGGTGGGGCCGACGGCAACGACGCCGTGGACGCCACCACCACCGGGACGGGCGAGCTGATCGCCCATGCCGTCGAGAGCGGGGCGCGCCACGTCGTCATCGGGGTGGGCGGGTCGGCCACCACCGACGGGGGTCTCGGGGCGCTGCGGGCCCTCTACCCGCCGCAGCGCCTGCGGCAGGTGGAGCTGGTGGTGGCCTGCGACGTGCGCACCACCTTCGTGGACGCCGCCGCGGTGTTCGCCCCGCAGAAGGGCGCCACCCCGTCACAGGTGCGACTGCTGACCGGTCGGCTGGAGCGGCTGGCCGACGTCTACCTCCAGGACCACGGGGTCGATGTCCGCGACCTGGTCGGGTCGGGCGCGGCCGGCGGCCTGGCCGGCGGCCTGGCGGCGGTGGGCGCCCGGCTCGAGTCCGGCTTCGAGGTGGTGGCCGAGGAGGTGGACCTGTTCGACCGCCTGGAGGGCGCCGATCTGGTCATCACCGGCGAGGGGTTCCTCGACGCCGAGTCGTTCGAGGGCAAGACCGTCGGCGGGGTGGCGGCGATGGCCGCCGAGCTGGGCATCCGCTGCCTGGCGGTGGCCGGTCGGTGCTACGACGGAGCCGACGAGCGCATCGAGAGCTACTCGCTGGTCGACGAGTGCGGCGAGGAGCGGCGCCCTGGCCGATACCGCGGCCTGCATCGCCAAGGTGGTGGCGGCGGCGCTACGTTGACCCGGCAGCCCGGTCGATCGGGCGCCGATCCCCGGGGGGAGACCACCATGAGCGACGACCTGTCCCGACTCGACGCCACCGCCCAGGCCGAGCTGGTGCGCTCGGGCGAGGCCTCGGCCGTGGAGCTGGTCGACGCCGCCATCGCCCGCATCGAGAAGCTCAACCCGCAGCTCAACGCGGTGATCCACGAGCTGTTCGACCGGGCCCGGGCCGAGGCGGCCGGCGCCCTGCCCGACGGGCCGTTCCGGGGCGTGCCGTTCCTGCTCAAGGACTTCGCCGCCGAGCTGGAGGGCACCCCGTTCAGCGAGGGGACCGCCTCTCGGCGGCGACTACGTGTCGACCCACACCCAGGAGCTGACCGCGGCGCTTCCAGGCCGCCGGGCTCGTCATCTGCGGCAAGACCAACACGCCCGAGTTCGGCATCCTGCCCACCACCGAGCCGCCAGCGCTTCGGGCCCACCCGCAACCCGTGGGACCCGACCCGCACCACCGGCGGCTCGTCGGGCGGCTCGGCGGCCGCGGTGGCCTCGGGCATGGTGCCGGTGGCGCACGCCAACGACGGCGGCGGATCGATCCGCATCCCGGCGTCGTGCTGCGGGCTGGTCGGCCTCAAGCCGTCGCGGGCCCGGGTCACCGGCGCCCCTCGCTACGGCGACATCATGGGCGGCCTGGTGGCCGAGCACGTCGTGACCCGCATCGGTGCGCGACTCGGCGGCCATGCTCGACGCCATCGCCGGGCCCACCCCGGGCGAGCCCTACGTGGCCCCCGCCCGCCGGGGCGAGTCCTTCCTCGCCGCGGTCGACCCGGGCGCCGGGGCGGCTGCGGGTCGCGGTGTCGGTGTCGGCCCCCAACGGTGAGGTGGTGCACCCCGACTGCGTCGCCGCGGCCCGGTCGGCGGCCGAGCTGTGCGCGTCGCTCGGTCACGAGGTGGTCGAGGCCGCGCCCACCATCGACGCCGACGCCTTCACCGGTCACTTCATCAACGTCTGGGCCGCGGGCAACGCCTGGACCATGGCCGACTGGGAGGAGCGGATCGGCCGCGACGGCCACGCCCGACGACGTCGAGCCGCTCACCTGGGCGCTGGTCGAGATGGGCCGCTCGATCGGGGCGGGCCAGTACCTCAAGTCGGTGCAGGAGCTGCAGAAGGCGTCGCGCCAGATCGCCGTGTTCCTCGAGGACTACGACGTGCTGCTGACCCCGACGCTGGGCGAGCCGCCGGTGCCGCTGGGGACGTTCGACTCCCCGCCCGACCAACCCCTCTACGGCCTGCTTCGGGCGGCGGCCTTCGTGCCCTTCACCCCGGCGTTCAACGTGACCGGTCAGCCCGCCATCTCGCTGCCGCTGCACGACAACGACGACGGCCTGCCCATCGGGGTGCAGTTCGCCGGCGCGCCTCGGCGACGAGGAGACGCTGCTGTCGCTGGCCGGCCAGCTCGAGCAGGCCGCACCCTGGGTCGATCGGATCCCCGGCATCCACGCCTGAGTCGCGGTTCACCCTGCCCTTCCCGTTCCTGTCCCTTCAGCGACCTCTCTCGAGTCGCTCGGCAGAGCGCGGACTCAGGACAGCGCGGATCTCAGACGACGGCGTCAGGCCGAGGAGCGGCGGTAGCCCGGCACCTCGATGAGCGGGGGACGCTCCACCGCCTCGATCTCCACGGCGTCGAGGCCGGGGCGGACGAGCACGGCGGACGAGCGCGATCAGGTCGGGGTCGGCCCGCCGCAGGGCGGTCTGCAGCACCGCGGTGGCCTGGGGCGAGAGCTCGTCGAGCGGACGGTTGCGGTGGACGCGGGTGCCCAGGTCGACCTGGGCCATGGCGTCGAGCCCGAAGCGGGCGGCCACGTCGATGAGCAGGCCCGAGGTCGACGCCGTAGCCCTCCACGAACGGGCAGCTGCTCGAGCGCCTCGCGACGCCCGGCGTACTCGCCGGCCAGCGGCTGGACGATGGGGGCCAGGTGCGGGAACAGCAGCGAGACGATGGGCCGGGCCACCAGCTCGGTGACCCGTCCGCCCCGGTCGTCGACCGGTCGTCGTCGGGGCGCTCGTAGAAGCCCTTGACGAAGACCAGGTCGGGCCGGGCGAGCAGCGGGCCGATCAGGCCCGACCACGAAGGCCGGAGTCGAAGTCGCGCACGTCGGCGTCGCACCACACGATGAGGTCGCCCTGCGACGCGTACAGCGACTTCCACAGCGCCTCGCCCTTGCCGTGGCCGTCGCCGTAGCTCGGGCAGGATCTCGTGGGCCGCCAGCACCGTGGCGCCGGCCCCGGCCGCCACCGCCGCGGTGTCGTCGCTGGAGTGGTCGTCGACCACCAGGATCTCGTCGACCAGCGGCACCGCGGTCGACGAGCGTCGGCCCGGATGGCGGCGACGATGGGCCCGACCGTGTCCTGCTCGTCGCGGGCCGGCAGGCACACGGAGATCTTCTGACCGCCCTTCTCGGCGACGAGACGGGCGGCATCGAACTCACCGGTGCGGAAGGTCCGCAGCATCGCTGCTGGCACGTCCTCATGGTCACCCGATCTCGACCGCGGTGGCAAGGCGGGTGTCGCGAAGTTGTCCCGGTACGCTCTGCGGGACCTTTCCGCGCAGGCCCGCCTCGTCCAGAGATCGAGGAATCCATGAGCGTCACCGTCCGCGTCCCCCCCGTGTTCCGCACCATGACGTCCGGGCAGTCGCAGGTCAGCGTGGAGGGCGACTCGATCAGCGACGTGCTCGACGCGCTCGAAGCCGCCCACCCGGGCTTCTCGGAGAAGCTGCTCGACGACAGACGGCGCGCTGGTGCGCTACGTGAACGTGTTCGTCGACGACGACGACATCCGCTTCATGGACGGCCTCGCCACGCCGGTGCCCGACGGCGGCACCGTCTCGATCATGCAGGCCGTCGCCGGCGGCTGACCCCGGCCGGTTCGAAGGCGGCCAGCAGGTCGGCCCGGGGTGGGCCGAGCGGCGGCTCCGGCGGCCGTTGGTCGCGCTCGGCGTACGCGGCCATCACGCGGTTGATGACGTCGGTGTCGGCTCATCAGGGCATCGGGGGCGTCGAGCAGGTTGAACGCTCGCACGAAGGCCCGGAACACGGTGGCGTCGGTGCGCACCGCCGGCATCAGCCCGTCCCGCATGAGATCGCGCAGGAAGGTCTTGGGATCGACGGCGTCGTCGATCGTCGGGCGGGGCCGGCCTCGGCCGTCGATCCGGCCGGCGGCCTCGGCCTGCTCGCGGTTCATGCGGTCCTGGGTCACCGAGGCCACGTACCACGGGTCGGATCTCGCGCTCGGTCGCCGCCTCGTAGGCCACCGAGCGGGCCACCGGGTCGTCGGGGTGCTCGGCCAGGGCGTCGGCCAGCAAGGTGGCGCCGACCATGGCCAGCGAGCAGCCCCGCCCGTAGAGCGGGTTGGTGCAGGTGTGGGCGTCGCCGACGGCGTGGAACCCGAGGACCAGCGGGCGACCGTCGGCATCGAGGAAGTCGACCCGCCGGTTCAACAGCCGGCCCATGACGTGGACCGGGGTGATGGCCTCCGACCGATCGGCTTCGACCCACGGGTGCGGTGGAGGGGAGGCTGGCCGCGGCCAGGTCGAAGCCGCTCGGGTCGAGCAGGTGCGAGCGCAGGGTGTCGTCGCCGGTGGCGGTGGCGAAGGTGACCGAGAAGGTCCGGTTGTCGCCCTGGAACACGGCGTACTTGAGGTAGCCCAGGTCGCCGCCGATGGGCCCCGTGCTGGCCGGTGGTCCGGCGTCAGGGCGCAACCGGTAGAACCGGGACAGGTACACGATGCCGGTGTCCTCCTCGGTCGACGGCGGCTCCACCCCGACGGCTCGCCAGCCACCGCGGCACGCCCGAGCGACGGCCCACCGCCGCCACCACGACATCGGCGGCCAGGTGCTCGGTGCGCGCCGTCGGCCGCGGTGCAGGACCACCCCGGTGACCTGCGGCGGGTGGCCCGGGTCACCCGTCGTCGACGGTGAAGCCGTCCACCGTGACCCCGTCGAGCAGGCGGACGCCCTCGGCGGCCAGCACGGTGCGGCGCAGGACCCACTCGAAGGTGGTGCGGCGACAGGCCAGCGCCACCAGGTCCTCGTCGCCCGGGCGGGGCTCACGGTCGAGGATCTCCTCGGGCAGGGTGTCGGTGAAGCGCAGCTCGGTGGCCCCGGCGTCCAGCAGGTCGGCCAGCACGTCGGGGTAGCGGTCCCGCAGCAGGTTGCGCAGGCGGGCCAGCAGGGCGTGGGAGTGGCGGACCTGGGGCGCCCCCCGGCGGTCCCATTCGAAGGCGGCGTCGGGGTCGGCCGGCAGCGGGGTGGCGTCACGCTCGATCAGGGTGACCGGGTGGCCGGCCCGCGACAGTGCCAGCGCGCTGCCCAGCCCCGCCACGCCGGCGCCGATCACCACCACGCGGGCCCCACCCGTGCTCGCACCCCGGCTCATCGGTCCAGGCTAGGGGTTGGCCACCGGCCGCAACCAGCCACCGGGCGCGCTCGGGGACGGCGCCCGGGCGGGGAAATCCCGGGCCGCGGGGCGAAATGTGACGGCTCAGGTTGCGACGGGGTGGCGGTTTTGGTTTCCTGTTAGCAGTCTCCATACGAGAGTGCTAACCGCGCGTCGACCAGACGCTCGCCAGGAAACGGACCAGCCCGGTGCTGGCGTCCACAGGAAAGACCCAACGGAGGGACAGGAATGGCCAAGATCATCCAGTTCGACGAGGAAGCACGACGCGGCCTCGAGCGAGGCATGAACCAGCTCGCGGATGCCGTTCGTGTCACCCTCGGCCCGAAGGGCCGCAACGTGGTGCTCGACAAGAAGTGGGGCGCCCCCACCATCACCAACGACGGCGTGTCCATCGCCAAGGACATCGAGCTGGAGGACCCGTTCGAGAAGATCGGGGCCGAGCTGGTCAAGGAGGTGGCCAAGAAGACCGACGACGTCGCCGGCGACGGCACCACCACCGCCACCGTGCTGGCCTGGTCCATGGTCCGCGAGGGCCTGCGCAACGTGGCCGCCGGTGCCAACCCGATGTCCATCAAGAAGGGCATCGAGGCCGCCGTCGAGACCGCCGTGGCGTCCATCCAGGATCAGGCCGCCGAGGTCGACGACAAGAGCCAGATCGCCCAGGTCGCCGGCATCTCCTCGGCCGACACCGAGATCGGCGAGATGATCGCCGAGGCCATCGACAAGGTGGGCAAGGACGGCGTCATCACCGTCGAGGAGTCGCAGACCTTCGGCATGGAGATGGACCTGGTCGAGGGCATGCGCTTCGACAAGGGCTACATCTCGCCCTACATGGTCACCGACCCCGAGCGCATGGAAGCCGTCGCTGGACAACCCCTACGTCCTGCTGGTGGGCTCCAAGATCTCGGCCGTGCGCGACCTGCTGCCGCTGCTCGAGAAGGTCATGCAGTCGAGCCGCCCGCTGCTCATCATCGCCGAGGACATCGAGGGCGAGGCCCTGGCCACCCTCGTGGTCAACAAGATCCGCGGCACGTTCAACTCGGTGAGCGTGAAGGCTCCCGGCTTCGGCGACCGCCGCAAGGCCATGCTGCAGGACATCGCCGTGCTCACCGGCGGCCAGGTCATCACCGAAGAGGTCGGCCTCAAGCTGGAGAACACCACGCTCGACCTGCTCGGCTCGGCCCGCAAGGTCGTGGTGACCAAGGACGAGACCACCATCGTCGAAGGGGCCGGTGAGACCTCCGACGTCGACGGCCGCATCGCCCAGATCAAGGCCGAGATCGACAACACCGACTCGGACTACGACCGGGAGAAGCTGCAGGAGCGCCTGGCCAAGCTGTCCGGAGGCGTGGCCGTGCTCAAGGTCGGCGCCGCCACCGAGGTGGAGCTCAAGGAGAAGAAGCACCGCATCGAGGACGCGGTGAGCACCACCAAGGCCGCCATCGAAGAGGGTGTCGTGGCCGGCGGCGGCACCACGCTGCTGCGGGCCCAGGCCAAGGTGCTCGACACGGCCAAGGACCTCGGCCATGACGAGGCCGTGGGCGCCCGCATCGTGGCCCACCGCCCTGGAGGAGCCGCTCAAGCAGATCGCCACCAACGCCGGCCTCGAAGGCGGCGTCGTGGTCGAGCGGGTGCGCAGCCTCGACGGGTCCGAAGGCCTCAACGCCGCCACCGGCGAGTACGAGGACCTGGTCAAGGCCGGCATCATCGATGCCGCCAAGGTCACCCGCTCGGCGCTGCAGAACGCGGCGTCGATCGCCGCGCTGTTCCTCACCACCGAGGCCGTCATCGCCGACAAGCCCGAAGAGGCGGCCGGCGGCATGCCCGGAGGCATGGACGACTTCTGATCAGCGGTCGTTCCGACACGAGGAGGGGGTGCCCGGCCGGGTGCCCCCTCCTCGTTTCGCGTTCCGGCGTCGATCGTGACCGCCATGACGGTCCCCATCGACGCCAGAACCGTGGGAGCGCACGGGTAGCCTCACCCAGGTGCCCCGCGGTCGCACCGAGAACGTGCTCACCACCACCTACGACGACGGCGCGCTGTCCCGCTCGCCCGACGATCTCATCGTCGAGGAGCCGCTCTCGATCCGCCTCGACGACGTCCTGGTGGCCACCACCATGCGCACCCCCGGCCACGACTTCGAGCTCGCCGTCGGCTTCTGCTTCAGCGACGGGCTGCTGGCCGGTGCCCCGGTCCTGACGCTGCCGCTACTGCGCCACCGGCTCGGCGGTGGACACCGACTTCAACGTGGTGTCGGTCGACACCGGGGGCCAGGCCCCGGTCCCCACGCCCCGCCTCACGGCCACCACCTCGTCGTGCGGGCTGTGCGGCTCGGCCTCCCTCGACGAGCTGGCCGACCGGCTGTCGCCCCTGACCGTGACCCGGCCCATCCCCCTCGACGTCCTGGCCGGCGTGGCCGAGCGGATCCGGTCCCGAGCAGGGCCTGTTCGACGCCACCGGTGCGGTGCACGCGGCGGCCGCCTTCGACGCGGGCGGCGCCCCGCTGGTCGTGCGCGAGGACGTCGGGCGGCACAACGCGGTCGACAAGGTGGTCGGCCGGCTGCTCCTCGACGGCCGCCTCCCGGCCGACGGGCTCGGCCTCTACGTGAGCGGCCGCGCCTCGTTCGAGCTGGTGCAGAAGGCGTGGGCGGCGGGCTTCTCGGCCCTGGTGGCGGTGAGCGCGCCGACGTCGCTGGCCGTCGCCACCGCCCGCCGGGCCAACCTCACCCTGGCCGGCTTCGTGCGGGGCCGACGCATGAACGTGTACGCCCCGGCCCACGGTCGAGACGGTGAAGCGGCGGATCCGCCCGGAGCTGTGGGCCGGGCTCGCCCCCAACGGGGTCGGCCAGCAGAAGCCCAACCACTACGGCGAGATGGCCAGGGTGGTGTGGGCCAACCGGGCCCATCCCCGCTACGCCGTCGACGTGCTGACCAAGGGCGTGTGCGACGGCTGCGCCCTGGGGGTGGCCGGCCTCCACGACTGGACCATCGACGGCGTGCACCTGTGCACCACCCGCCTGCGCCTGCTGGAGATCAACACCGCCGACGCCCTCGACCCGGTGGTGCTGTCCGACGTCGTCGCTGCTCGCCTCGCGCTCCGGGGCCGAGCTCCGGGCCATGGGCCGCCTCGGCCACCCGCTGCGTCGCCGGCGGGGCGACTCCGGCTTCCAGCGCATCTCGTGGGACGAGGCCCTCGACGCGCTCGGCTCGGCCATCGTCGCCGCCGGCGGTGAGCGCACCGGGCTCTACCTGACCAGCCGGGGCATCACCAACGAGATCTACTACACGGCCGGCAAGGCGGCCCGGGCCATGGGCATCGCCGGCGTCGACTCGGCCGCCCGGGTGTGCCACGCCCCGTCGACCCTCGGGCTCAAGCACACCATCGGGGTGGCGGCCACGACGTGCTCGCTGCGCGACGTGATCGAGAGCGACCTCATCGTCATCTGGGGGTCCAACCCGGCCAACAACCAGCCGGTGTTCATGAAGTACCTCTACCTGGCCCGCCAGCGCGGCTGCCGGGTCGTGGTGGTCAACCCCTACCTGGAGCCGGGCCTCGACCGCTACTGGGTGCCGTCCAACGCCGAGTCGGCCGTGTTCGGCACGAAGATGTGCGACCTGCACGTGCCCGTGCGCCCCGGCGGCGACGTGGCCTTCGCCGACGCCGCGCTCAAGCTGCTCGTCGGCCGGGGCGCGGTCGACGAGGCGTTCATCGCCGACCACACCGACGGTTGGCCGGAGCTGGTGGCCGACCTCGAGGCCCGCCCGCTCGACGACCTGCTGGCCGAGGCCGGGCTCACCCGGGCCCAGGTCGAGGAGTTCGTGGACGAGTACGCCGCCGCCGGTGCCGCCATCTTGTTGTGGTCGATGGGCATCACCCAGCACCGCGACTCGGTCGACGGCGTGCGGGCCATCGTGAACCTGGGCCTGGCCCGGGGCAACGTCGGGCGCGACGGCGCCGGGCTCATGCCGATGCGGGGCCACTCGGGCGTGCAGGGCGGCGCCGAGATGGGGGCCTACGCCACCGCGTTCCCCGGTGGGATCGGAGATCGACGAGCGCTCGGCGCGCGAGCTGGCCGACCTGTGGGGCTTCGAGGTGCCCGACCGCCCCGGGCTCACCGCGCCCGAGATGCTCGAGGCCGCCGGCCGGGGTGAGATCGACGTGCTGTGGAGCTCGGGCGGGAACTTCCTCGACGTCCTGCCCGACCCGGAGCGGGTGGCCGAGGCGCTTGGCGCGGGTGCCGTTGCGGGTGCACCAGGACGTCGTCCTGAGCTCCCAGATGCTGGTGCCCGGCGACGACGTGATCCTGCTGCCGGTGGCCACCCGCTACGAGCAGGAGGGCGGCGGCACCGAGACCACCACCGAGCGCCGGATCGTGTTCAGCCCCGAGATCCCCCGGCAGGTGGGCGAGGCCCGCAGCGAGTGGCGGCTGTTCGCCGACGTGGCCATGCGGGTGCGCCCGGAGCTGGCCGAGGCGTTCTCGTGGGCCGACAACCAGGCGCTGCGCGAGGAGATCGCCGAGGTCGTGCCGCTCTACGCCGGCATCGAGCACCTGGCCGACACCGGCGACCAGGTGCAGTGGGGCGGGCCGCCACCTGTGCGCCGGCGGCGTCTTCCCCACCGCGGACGGCCGCGGCCCGCTTCACCGCGCTGGTGCCGCCCGGCGCGGCGGTGCCCGAGGGCCGCTTCACGGTGGCCACCCGGCGGGGCAAGCAGTTCAACTCGATGGTGTGGACCGCGACCGACCCGCTCACCGGGGCCGGCCGTGACGCCGTCTACATCGACGGCGCCGACGCGGCCGAGCTGGGTCTGGGCGACGGGGCGGCGGTGGTGCTGCGCTCGGACCACGGCGAGATGGCCGGCCACCTGAAGCTGGTGCGCCTGCCCCGCCGCAGCCTCCAGGTCCACTGGCCCGAGGGCAACGTGTTGCTGCCCGGCGGCCCCGACCACCGCGAGCCGGGCTCGCAGGTCCCCGACTACAACGCCGTGGTCACCCTCGAACCGCACTGACCGCTCCGGGCCCGGTTCGGAGGATCGGGCGGGGCGCTCGTAGACTCGGGGCGTGATCGAACCCGTGAGCCCGACCGTCGGCCTGGGGGTGCTCCACCTGTTCTGTCAGGTGGCGCCCGACGGTCGACCCCGAGGCCGTCATCGCCGCGGTGAAGCAGGCCGAGAGCAGCGGCGACCAGGTCGTCCCCGTCGCCATCCTCGGCCACAAGGCCGACCTGGCCTTCATGGCCCTGGGCGACGACCTGTGGCGCCTGCGCCGGCTGCAGGCCGAGCTGACCCACGCCGGGCTCGACGTGGTCGACTCGTACGTGTCGCTGACCGAGCTGAGCGAGTACACCCAGGGCGTGCCCGAGGCCATGCGGGAGGCCCGCCTGCACCCGCAGCTGCCGCCCGAGGGGAAGCCGGCCTGGTGCTTCTACCCGATGTCCAAGCGGCGCGACCCGGGCCAGAACTGGTTCACCACGCTCCTACGACGAGCGCAAGGAGATGATGTACGAGCACGGCGCGTCGGGGCGGACGTTCGCCGGGCGGGTGCTGCAGGTGGTCACCGGCTCGGCCGGCCTCGACGACTACGAGTGGGGCGTGACCCTGTTCGCCCAGCACCCCGACGACCTCAAGGAGGTCGTGTACACGATGCGCTTCGACGAGGCCTCGGCCGAGTCTACGCCGAGTTCGGGCCCTTCTACACCGGCATGGTCGCCCCCGTCGACGAGGTGCTGGCCCGCCTGGGCCTCACCGGCTCCTGAGAGGCCGGCCTCCCATGGGCGATCTCGCCGCGCTGCGGGAGCACCTCCACGACCTCGACCGGGTGCTGGTGGCGTTCAGCGGCGGAGCCGACTCGGCCCTGCTGGCCTGGGTGGCCCACGACACGCTCGGGCCCGACCGCGCCGCGGCGGTCACCGCGGTGTCGCCCTCGCTGGCCGGCTTCGAGCACGACGACTGCGCCGCGCTGGCCCGGGAGTGGCAGTTGCGGTGGATCGAGGTCCACACCGACGAGATGGTCGACGCCGCCTACCGGGCCAACGACACCGACCGCTGCTTCCACTGCAAGGACGCGCTCATGGACGCGGTGGCCCCGCTGGCCGAGGTCGAGGCGGCCACGGTGGTGCTGGGCGTGAACCTCGACGACCTGGGTGATCACCGACCCGGCCAGCGGGCCGCCGCGCAGCGGGGCGCGGTGTTCCCGCTGGTCGACGCCGGCTTCACCAAGGACGATGTGCGCTCGCTGTCGCGCCAGCTCGGGCTGCGGACGTGGGACAAGCCCGCGGCGGCCTGCCTGGCGTCCCGGGTGCCGTACGGGACGCCGGTCACCCTCACGCGTGCTGCGGGAGGTCGAGGCCGCCGAGACCGGCCTGCGGAGCCTCGGCTTCACCGCCCTGCGCGTCCGCCACTACGGCGACCTGGCCCGCCTCGAGGTGCCCCTGGCCGAGCTCGACCGGGTGGTGGCGGCCCGCGCCGAGGTGGTGGCCGCCGTCCGCGCCGCCGGCTACCGCTACGTGACCCTGGACCTCGAGGGCCTCCGCTCCGGCAACCTCAACCACTGACCTGCCCGGTTTCGGCGCCGACAACTCGCGCTGAGCGCGAGAAGACGGCGGGGAGCACGCGGGCCGCCGGCTCAGTCACCCACCTGGGTCCACATGGGGAAGCTGATGTGCTGGGCCCCGAGGTGCTCGACGATGCGGCCCTGGCGGTCGAGCTCGCGCAGGTGGGGACGGGCTGCCTCCAGGCTGCCCACCATGGTGATGTAGTCGGCCACGCCCAACAGCAGCGGTCCGCTGGTGGCATCGGCGTCGCCCTCGCGCACCACCGCGTCCAGCTCCAGCACCGGACGATCGGGGTGGTCGGGATCCACCACCCAGCAGTGGTACACGACGCCCTCGAAGACCGACAGCACCCGAATCCTCACCGGGGGAGTCTCTCATCGGCGCCTCATCCCCCAACTCGAACCAACGTCGGCCAGCATGGGGACGTGAGTGACCCCCGCCAACCGCCGGACGTCCCGGGCGACGACCCGGCTGACGCCGCGGCCCTGGCCGACTACGCCGCCGCCCTGGCCGACGGCGTCGAGCGGGCCCTGCCCGCCTGGGTCGAGCGCAGCGTGGAGCGACTCCTGATGGCCTACCGGGGGCGGGAGGACGACCGTCGAGCGGGCGGCGGCCGCGCAGGCCGGCGTGGCCGCACGCGATGCCGTGGCCCCCCGGGTGCGGGCCGCGCTGCTCACCGACATCGACCGCCAGGCCGTGAGTCCGCTGGCGCTGGTGCGCGGCGCGGTGGCGTTCCCGACCGAGGTGCTGCGGGCGGCGGGGGTCCCGCCCGTCGTGCGCGACGACTTCGTCGAGCGCCGCTTCCCCGACGACGTGTACGACCTGGCGCCCGCCTCGTTCGCCGACCTCGACCCTGCGTTGCACGAGCCGGCGTTGCGCTGGGGGGCGGCCAAGGCTCACGTGCACCTGGCCCGTCGTCGCCGGGACGGGCAGCGGTGAGCGCACCGGGGTCTCGCATCGTGGCTTACGTCCCCGACCTCATGGACCGGTCCAAGGTCGCCTCGGCGGCCGAGGGCCGGGTCCGTTTCGTCGCCGACCCGGCCGAGCTGGTGGCGGCCGCCGCCGACGCCGACCTGGTGGTGGTCGACCTGGGCCGCCCTGCGGTGTCGGGCGTGCTGGCCGCCATGGTCGCCGCCGGCCCCCCGGTGGTGGCGTTCGGCTCCCACGTGGACCGCGACACCCTGGCCGCGGCCCGCCGGGCCGGCTGTCGGGACGTCCTGGCCCGGTCGGCCTTCTTCGCCGAGCTGCCCACGCTCCTGGCCTGAGCCGGGCCGGCCAACGCGGTGGCGGCCGGAACGGGCGGCGCCGATGATGGAGCGATGGCGCCCGACGAGGATTCCCGCACCCAGGCTCCGGCCCGAGCCGACGAGCGCACCACGCTGGTGGCCTTCCTGCAACGCCAGCGCGAGACCCTCCCGCTGAAGTGTGCGGGCCTCGAACCGGCCGACCTGGCTCGGCGGACGGTGCCGCCGTCCACCATGTCCCTGCTCGGGTTGGTCCGCCACCTGGCCGAGGTGGAGCGCAACTGGTTCCGCCGGGTCATGGCCGGCCAGGAGGCGCCGCCGCTCTACTACTCCGACGCCGATCCGGATGGGGACTTCGACGGAGCCGCCGCCACCCCCGAGCTCGTCGCCGAGGCGTGGGCGGCCTGGCGCGCCGAAGTGGCCTTCGCCGAGCAGTTCGTGGCCGCCGCCCCCGATCTCGACGTGGTGGGCCGCGAGGAGTGGCAGGGCGAGGTGTGGGACATCTCGCTGCGCTGGGTGCTGGTGCACCTGGTGGAGGAGTACGCCCGCCATCTCGGCCACGCCGACCTGCTGCGCCAGCGCATCGACGGGGTCGTGGGCGAGTAGCGGCTACTCGCCCCAGCGATCGCCGTCGTCGGTCTCCTCGAAGCGCTCCCACCCGGCGTTGCTGACCGAGCGGGACTCGAAGAAGAGGCACCCCTCGGGGCAGGCGAACGGCGCCTGCTCGGCCGCGTCGACGCGGCAACGCTGCACGACGTCGCCGGCGTTCGTGCTCCGGGTGGAGTAGTGACGGCAGTCCTTGCGCACGGCCATGGCTCCAGTCTGGCAGCCGCGAGCGGTCGTTCGGAGCGCGCCCGGGCCGGTGGGCCCGAGTGTGGGCGATAGCCTCGCCCAACATGGCTGAGCGGCTGGTGGTGATCGGAGGTGACGCGGGGGGCATGACCGCCGCCACGAACGCCCGACGGCTGCGAACGCCGACCTCGAGATCGTGGCGTTCGAGAAGGGCACGCGGACGAGCTTCTCGGCCTGCGGCATCCCCTACCTGGTCAGCGGCGAGGTCGAGCCGTTCGACGCGCTGGTGGCCCGCACCCCCCGGGAGTTCCGCGAGGCCAACCGCATCGACGTGCGCATCCAGCACGAGGTGCTGGCCATCGACACCGACCGGCGCCAGGTCGAGGTGCGCGACCACGGCCACGGCCGCACCTTCCGCATCGGCTTCGACCACCTGGTCATCGGCACCGGGGCCCGGCCCACCCGCCCGGACCTGCCCGGCATCGACGGCGACGGGGTGCTCGGCGTGCAGAACCTCGACGACGCCGCCGTCCTGCTGGCCCAGGCCGAGCAGAGCCGCTGCCAGGAGGTCGTGGTGGTGGGCGGCGGCTACATCGGGCTGGAGATGGCCGAGGCCTTCGTGATGTGGGGCGCCAACGTGACGCTGGTCGACGCCTCGCCCGCACCTCATGCGCACGCTCGACCCCGACATGGCCGCGCTCGTCCGGGCCGCCGCTCGAGCGCCACTCGATCGAGGTGCGCACCGGCGTGGCCGTCACCGGCTTCGAGCCGGGGGCGGTGCACACCGCCGACGGTCCCATCCCGGCCGACCTCGTCGTGCTGGGCATGGGCGTGACCCCCAACTCGGAGCTGGCCGAGGCGGCCGGGCGTCGAGCTCGGGGCCCGCGGCGCCATCCGCGTCGATCGCCGTCAGGCCACCGTCGGTGGAGGGCATCTGGGCCGCCGGCGACTGCGCCGAGTCGTTCCACCTGGTGAGCGGCCGGCCCGTCCACGTCGCGCTGGGCACGGTGGCCAACCGCCAGGGTCGGGTGGCGGGCATCAACATCGGCGGCGGCTACGCCACGTTCCCCGGCGTGGTGGGCAGCGCCATGACCAGGGTGTGCAGCACCGAGATCGCCCGCACCGGCCTCACCGAGACCGAGGCGGCCCGCGACGGGTTCCTCGCCGTGGCCGCCACCATCGAGAGCACCACCCGGGCCGGCTACTACCCCGGCGCCGCTCCCATCACCGTCAAGATGGTGGCCGAGCGTCGGCACCGGTCGCCTGCTCGGCGGCCAGATCGTCGGCGGGGACGGCGCGGCCAAGCGCATCGACGTGGTGGCCGCCGCCGTGACCATGGGCCTCACCGTGGACGAGCTCATCGACCTGGACCTCGCCTACGCGCCGCCGTTCTCGCCGGTGTGGGACCCGGTCGTCGTGGCCGCCCGGGTGGCGGCCCGCGCCGTCGACGCCTCCGACTGACGGGACGAGGCGACCGGGTGTGGTCGCCGCCGGTAGCGTGGAGGATCGCCAGCGGCACCCGCCGGTCGGCTCTGAGAACCCCCGGATCGGATGGGATGCCATGAAGCTCATCACCGCCATCGTGAAGCCGTTCAAGCTCGAAGAGGTGAAGGACGCCCTCAAGGCCGTCGACGTGGTCGGCATGACGGTGGCCGAGGTCAAGGGCTTCGGTCGCCAGGGTGGCCACACCGAGACCTACCGGGGCTCGGAGTACTCCGTGGACTTCCTCCCCAAGGTGCGCGTCGAAGTGGTGGTGCCCGACCCTGACGTGGACCGGGCCCTCGAAGCCATCGTCGCCGCCGCCCGCACCGGCAAGATCGGCGACGGCAAGGTGTGGGTCACCGACGTCCCGGAGATCGTGCGGATCCGGACGGGCGAGAAGGGCGCCGACGCCCTCTAGATGACGGACCATGACGCTGGCCGCCACGGCCTCCCCCTGACCCCGACGCTGGACCGGGCCGGGCTGTTCGCCGACTCCTCCCTGCGGGGCCTGGAGCTGTCACGGGCCTACGGGGAGCGGGTCGACGCCTGGCTGCGCCAGCTCTACCGCCTGGCCTCGTCGGGCGCCGACGGGGTGGCCCTCATCGCCGTCGGCGGCTACGGCCGGGGCGAGCTGGCCCCGCAGAGCGATCTCGACGTGCTTGTTGCTGCACACCGGGGTCAAGGGCATCGGCGCCATCGCCGAGCGCATCTGGTACCCGGTGTGGGACGAGGGCCTCAAGCTGGGCCACTCGGTGCGCACCCCCAAGGAGGCCCTGGCGCTGGCCGCCGACGACCTCGACACCGCCACCTCGCTGGTCACCATCCGCCACCTGGCCGGCGACCCCGCCCTCACCGAGGACCTGGCCGCCCGCGGCCTGGCCCTGTGGCGCAAGCGGGCCCGGCGCTGGCTCAACGAGATCAGCGTCCGGGTCGAGCGAGCGCCACAAGCTGGCCGGCGAGGTGGCCTTCCTGCTCGAGCCCGACCTCAAGGAGGGCCGGGGCGGCCTGCGCGACGTGCACGCCATCCGCTGGGCCGAGCTGGCCCAGACGGTGATGCTGGAAGGCGACGACGCCAGCCTGGCCCACAACCACGACGTGCTCTTCGCGGTGCGGGTCGAGCTGCACCGCCGGACGGCCCGACCCGGCGACCGCCTCGTCGCTCGAGGAGCAGGACGCGGTGGCCGCCGCCCTCGGCTACCCCGATGCCGACGCGCTCATGGCGGCGGTGAGCGCGGCCGCCCGCTCCATCGCCTGGACCAGCGACGAGGTGTGGGAGCGGGTGAGCTCCGGCCTCAAGGGCCCCCTCGGGTGGCGCATGTCGCGCGACCGCGACCTCGCCCCCGGCGTGGTGCTGCGCGACGGTCGGGTGTGGATCACCGGCGTCGGCCGACCCGGCCACCGACCCCATGCTGGTGCTGCGGGTGGCGGTGGCCGCCGCCACGGTCGACGCCCGCATCGACCGGGCCTCGCTCGACCGACTGGCGGCCCAGACCCCCGACGAGCCGCTGGTGTGGACCGAGGAGGCCCGGCAGCTCTTCGCCGAGCTGCTCCTGGCCGGGCGCCCGGCCATCGACGTCATCGAGACCCTCGACCAGCGCGGGCTGTTCGTCCACATCCTCCCGGAGTGGGAGCCGGTGCGCAGCAAGCCCCAACGCAACGCCTACCACCGCTTCACCGTCGACCGGCACCTGTGCGAGACGGCGGCCAACGCCTCGGCCCTGACCGACCGGGTCGAGCGGCCCGACCTGCTGGTGGTGGGCGCGCTGCTGCACGACATCGGCAAGGGCTATCCCGGGGACCACACCGTCGTCGGCATCGAGGTGGTGGGCCGGGTGGCCGACCGCATGGGCTTCCCGCCCGACGAGGTCGCCCAGCTCCAGGACATGGTCCGTCACCATCTGCTGCTGCCCGACGTGGCCATCCGTCGCGACCTGTCCGACGACGGCACCATCCGCTGGGTGGCCAACCAGGTGGGCTCGCTGTCGACGCTGGGCCTGCTCGACGCCCTCACCGAGGCCGACTCCATCGCCACCGGCCCGGCCGCCTGGAGCTCGTGGAAGGCCGAGCTGCTCAGCCAGCTGGTCGAGCGCACCCGTCACGTGCTGGGGGGCGGCGCGGTGGAGGAGGTCACCGGCGACCGCGCCCCGACCCCGGAGCTGCTGGCCAAGATGTCCGAGGGGCGTCGGATCCTCGAAGGGCTCGACGATCAGCTGGTGGTGATCTCGCCCGATCGCCCCGGCCTGTTCAGCCGCTCGGCCGCGGTGCTGGCGCTCAACGGGCTCGACGTGTTGGAGGCCTCGGCCTACTCCGACGACCACGGCATGGCGCTCGAGGTCTTCCGGGTCGAGAGCAGCGGCGGGCCCACCATCAACTGGCCCCGCATCCTCGAACAGCTGGACAAGGCCCTCGACGGGCGCCTGGCCCTCAACTCGCGGCTGCGGGAGCGGGCCCACGTGTACCGCCGGTCCCCCCGGCTGGCCGACCGGCCGTCCGAGCCCCGGGTGTTGTTCGACAACGAGCTGTCCGAGGTGGCCACCGTGGTCGAGGTGCGGGCGCCCGACGAGATCGGCGTGCTCTACCGGATCACCCGGGCCATCGCCGAGCTCGACCTCGACATCCGCACGGCCAAGGTGCACACCCTGGGCCAGGACGTCGTCGACTCGTTCTACCTGCGCGATGCCAACGGGGACAAGGTCACCGACCCCGACTACCTGGTCGAGATCGAGCGGGCCATCCTCGGCTCGCTGTAGGTTTCGGCCAATGCCGGATCCGCCGCCCACCTCCCAGGACCTCGTTCGCTGGAGTGAGGCGCTGGCCGGGATCGCCCGCACCGGCCTGGGCTTCACCGACAGCCTCTACGAGCGCGAGCGCTTCGAGGAGGTGCTGGCGGTGGCCGCCGACATGCGGGTGGCGGCCGGGAGCCCGTTCGACCGGGACACCCTGGTCGACGAGTGGATGCGTTCGATCGGCGAGGGCGTGGCCGGCTACCAGACGCCGAAGATCGCGGTGGGGGCGGTGGTGGGCAACGACCGAGGGCGAGATCCTCCTCGTGCAGCGGGCCGATTCGGGGGTGTGGCTGTACCCCACGGGCTGGGCCGACATCGGCTACTCGGCCAGCGAGGTGGCCGTCAAGGAGGTCCGGGAGGAGACGGGCATCGAGTGCGAGGTCGTGCAGCTCATCGCCGTGCTCGACGGCCTGCGCCTCGGCTTCACCCAGATCCCGCTCTACTCGCTCGTGTTCCACTGCCGGGCCACGGGCGGCGACCTCGCCGCCCACCCGCTCGAGACCCGCGACGTGGGCTGGTTCGCCCGCGACGGCCTGCCCCAGCCCATCGCCGGGGCCGACCACTGGGGGGCGCTGGCCTTCGCCGCCATCGACGGCGAGCCGGTGGACGTGCTCTACGACCGACCTCGTCTGCCCGCCACCTGGCGGACCGAGAACCTCTGACACCCATGTCCGACACCCAACGCTGCCGGCCGGCCGTCGGTCGGCCGGCGCATCGCACCTGACCCCGGGGGACGCAGCCATGACCGAACCAGCCACATCCGATGCGATCGGTGAGATGCCGTCGATGCTGGAGGCGGCCGCCGCCATCCGGCTCGGCTCCTTCACGGCCTCGGCCCTGCTCGAGCGGTGCCTCTCCGAGATCGATGCCCACAACGAGGCCCTCAACGCCTTCGTCCACCTCGATCTGGACGGGGCCCGGGCCGCGGCCGCCGATGTGGACGAGCGCATCGCCCGGGGCGAAGCCGGTGGGGCCGCTCGCCGGGGTGCCGTTCGGCGTGAAGGACCTCGAGGACTGCGCCGGCATGCCCACCTCCAAGGGCTCGCTGCTCTACCTCGGGGGGCGGCCGGTGGCCGACGACTCGATCCACGTGGCCCGCCTGCGCGCCGCCGGGGCCATCCCCGTCGGCAAGACCGCCGCGCCCGAGTTCGGCACCCTGCAGTTCACCCGCAGCAAGGCCCTCGGTGTCACCCGCAACCCGTGGGACCTGAGCCGCACCCCCGGGGGGTCGAGCGGCGGGTCGGCCGCCGCGGTGGCCGCCGGACTGGTGCCGTTCTGCACCGGGCAGCGACGGCGGGGGCTCGACCCGCATCCCCGCCGCCTTCTCGGGGCTGGTGGGCATGAAGCCGAGCATGGGCCGCATCCCCGACCCGACGGCCGACCCGTCTCAGACCGCGGTCTACGGCGTCGAGGTGACCACCGTGCGCGACGCGGCCGTGCCACCTCGACGTGGTGTCGGGGCCCGACGATCGCGACAAGCTCTCCCTGCCGCCGACCACCACGTCCTACGAGCACGCCATCGACACGCTGGACGTGAGCGGTCTGCGCATCGGATGGTCGCTGGACCTGGGCTTCGCCGTGGTCGACCCCGAGGTGGCGGAGCTGACCCGGGCCGCGGCCGAGGTGCTGGCCGGGGCGGCCGGGTCCGAGCTGGTGGAGCTCGACGTCCACCTCACCGACCCGGTGCGCACGTGGCTCAGCGCCGGCGTCCTGAGTGACTGGCTCAGCGTGTTCGGCCACGACGCCTATCCCGGCCGCCTCGACGAGCTCACCCCCGCGGTGGTCAACGCCCTCGAGGCCACCGCGGAGCGTCCGGTGCCCACGCTGGTGAAGCCGGTGCGCCGCCGCCTGCAGCTGGAGCAGGAGGTGGCGGCGCTGTTCCACGACGTCGATGTGCTGCTCACCCCCACCACCGCCGTGCCCGCCTTCGTCGCCGAAGGGCCGCCCCCGGCCACCATCGCCGGCGAGGACATGGCCGAGCGCTTCGGGGCGGCCGCGGCGGGGGCCATGAACGTGCCCTTCACCATGCTGGCCAACCTGTGCTGGAACCCGGCGTGCTCGGTGCCCGCCGGTCAGGTCTCCGACGGCCTGCCCGTGGGCCTGCAGATCATCGGGCGGCGCCACGCCGACGATGTCGTCCTGCGCCTCGCCCGGCTCTTCGAGCTGGCCCGGCCCTGGCCCCGCCACGCCCCCATGGGCCGCAGCTGAGAACTCGTCGGCGAGTTGCCTGATCGCCAGTCGACGCGACGGGCCGGGCGGCGGCGCGAGCGCTACTCGGGTTGCTCGCGCAGGAAGCGCTCGACCTCGTCGACCAGGCTGTCCTCGTCGTTGAACGGGTCGGCCGAGCCCCGGTCGAAGCGCACCTCGAGCTGCTCCACGTAGTCGCGGGTCTCCTCGTCGTCGGTCACCAGCTCGTCGACCTGGCGCTCGTAGGAGGCGCTGGCGATCTCGAGCTCGGCGGTGCCGGCCACATGGCGGGTGAACTCCGACGCCTTGCGCACCAGGGCCAGCGCGGCCTTGGGCGAGGGGGCCGAGGGCACGTAGGTGGGAACGGCGGCCCACAGCGAGGCCGAGCCGATGCCGGCGTCGCGGAACGCGTTGTGGAGCACGCCGGTGATGCCGGTGGGGCCCTCGTAGCGCGACGGCACGAGATCGTGGGCCTGGGCCACGTCGTCGTCGGAGGAGGTGGCGAACACCGACACCGGCCGGCTGTGGGGGACCTCGGCCAGCAGGGCCCCGAACGTGAGCACGAAGTCGGTGCCGCACTCGCGGGCCAGCCCGATGATCTGGTCGGTGAAGGTCCGCCACCGCAGTTGCGGCTCGACCCCCAGGAGGGTGATGACCGAGGCCTCGGCGTTGCCGGGCACCGCGCAGGTCGAGAAGACGTTCTCGGGCCAGATGATGCTCGCGTCGGAGATCGTCGTCGAGCTGCACCCGGGGCCGGGTGGACGAGAAGTCGTAGAACAGCTCGGGGTCGATGTCGGCGAAGGGCTCGGCGTCCCACTGGTCACCGATGTAGCGAACGGCGGTGGAGGCGGCGTCGCCGGCGTCGCTCCACCCCTCGAAGGCCACCAACATGAGCGTGCCCGACAGGTGGGGGTGGAACCTCCAGCGGATCTGGTCCGGGCGGGCCGGGGGAGTCGGGGCATCGCCTGCCATGACGCGAGGCTACCGGCCGCGGCCCGGGGGCAGGGGCCGGTCTACCTTGTCGCCATGGCAAGCCCGATCGAGGTCAGCGAGGTCAGCGAGGTCACGCCCGAGGTGGTGGCGGCCTTCGCCCGGTTGATCCCCCAGCTGTCGAGGTCCAACCCGCCCCCCGACGAGACCGCCCTCGCCGCCATCGTGGCCGCCGAGGCCTCCTGCCTGCTGGTGGCCCGCGATCCCGACCAGGCCGGCGCGATCGTGGGCAGCCTGACGCTGGTGGTGTTCCCCATCCCCACCGGGTGGCGGGCCTGGATCGAGGACGTCGTCGTGGACGAGGCGGCCCGGGGTCGGGGGGTGGGCCAGGCCCTCAACCAGGCCGCGCTGGACCGGGCGCGGGCGGCGGGGGCCACCACGGTGGACCTCACGTCGCGCCCGTCACGAGAGGCGGCCAACCGCCTCTATCGTCGCCTCGGCTTCGTCGAGCGGGAGACGAACGTGTACCGGTACGACCTGTAGCCGTCAGCCCTTCAGGCAGGCGTGCCGGCGAGGACTGCGTCGATCTGCGAGAAGACCGTGCGCATGCCCTCTTCGATCCCCATGGCGAGCACCTGCTCCATGCCCGCCAGCGAGTCGAAGTGGATGCGGATCGCCATCACGGCGCCCCCACCGTCGCGTTCGTCGATGGTGATGATCATGGCCGTCATCGCGTTCCCGTCGTTCGGGCGGCCGTCGTCGTCGACGTCGGCATCGCGCAGCTCGAGGTGGCGGGGCGGGTCGGCGGCGACGACCTCCCACGTGCTGTCGTGGCGCTCACCCTCCTCGCCGGCCATGAAGAAGGAGATGCGCCCACCGGCCCGCAGGTCGTGGTCGACCACGGTCGTCGGGTAGCCAGGGGGCCCCCACCACTTCTCGAACTGGCGGGGGTCGGCCCACAGCTCCCACGCCCGTTCGACGGTGGCATCGAGGT
Organism: uncultured Microthrixaceae bacterium; assembly: GCA_963726905.1. Classification (GTDB taxonomy): domain Bacteria; phylum Actinomycetota; class Acidimicrobiia; order Acidimicrobiales; family Acidimicrobilacustridaceae; genus UBA4742. The sequence goes on along the minus strand of CAVSDZ010000019.1, from coordinate 169,822 downwards.
CCGCCGTGACCGTCATGGTCAGGGCTCCGAGGTCCTTCTCGACGCTGGTCACGCTCATCGCTTGCCTCCAGTTGTTCGCTTCTCGGTCACCAGGAGGTCGTCGATCCGGTCCATCCGCGCCCGCCACAGCTCCTCGATGCCGTCGAGGAGCACCCGGGCCCGCTCGACGGTGTCGACGTCGGTGCGCACGAGCCGCTCGCGGCCCCGCCGCTCCTTCGTGATGAGCCCGGCACCTTCGAGCACGGCGACGTGCTTCTGCACGGCGGCGAAGCTCATCGGGTAGCGCTTGGCCAACGCCGACACGCTGTATCCGCCCTGGACGGCGAGGGCGAGGATGTCGCGCCGGGTGCCGTCGGCCAGGGCGTGGAAGATGCGGTCGACGCTCGCCTCGGATGCCTGATCTACAACCATTTGGTTGTATGTTCGCGCCGAACCTCGGCGCGCGCAACAGGCGCCTGGGCGAGAGGCCCGGGACCCCGGCTAGCGCACGGTGGCCCGCACCGGGAGCTGTTGGAGGCCCCGGATGACCATGCGGGGGCTCCAGACCGGTGCGCCGGCCAGCTCGATGCCCTCGAAGCGATCGAGGAGGGCGGTGAACATGGTCTCGGCCTGGAGTCGGGCCAGGTGCGACCCCAGGCAGGCGTGGACGCCGCCGCCGAACTGCAGGTGCTGGCCGGCGTCGGGTCGGGTGATGTCGACCGTGTCGACGGTGGCGCCCCAGCGGGTCTCGTCGCGGTTGGCCGACGCCGGGGAGGCGTAGATCACCGACCCGGCGGGGATGGTCGCCCCGCCCGTGGGCGTCTCGAAGTCCAGGTCCCGCGTGGCGATGCGGCGCACGAACTGGTTGGGCCCGTCGTAGCGCAGCAGCTCGCTCACCGCGTTGCGGAGGTGCGACCGATCCGCCTGCAGCAGCGCCCACTGGTCGGGCTGTCGCAGCAGCGCCAGCATCCCGTTGCCCACGAGCCCCGAGGTCGGCTCGTGGCCGGCGACGTAGAGCGTCATGATCTGCGCCATGAGCTCCTCGTGGGTGAGCGACTCACCGTCCTCCTCGGCGTGGATGAGCTCGGAGAGGATGTCGTCGTCGTCCCGGCCGCGCTTGTCGGCGACGAGCCCTTCGATGAACTGGTGCATCTCGTCGATCTGGGCCATGAGCGCGACCCGTTCGTCGGCGTCCATCACCGGGTCGAGGGACCGGGCGATGCAGTTGACCCAGAACCGGAAGATGGGATGGTCCTCTTCGGGGATGCCGAGCATCTGGCAGAAGATCTCGACGGGGAGCGGATAGGCGAAGTCCTCGATCAGGTCGAGCTCGATCGTCCCGCCGGCCCGCTCGGCGATCAGCTGATCGACCCGCACCCGCACCCGCTCCTCGACGAGGCCGTGGAGGGCGTCGACCTCGCGGGGCCGGAACGGCTTCATGATCAGCTTGCGGATGTGGGCGTGGTCGGGGTCGTCGAGCAGCACGAGGGTGCGTCCGCCGAGGGCGGACTCGTCGCGGCGGCGGATCTCGTTGACCGTCAGCGGGGTGGGGGTGGCGTTGTCGATCTCCGACGACATGGTGACGTCGCGCAGGATGGCGTTGACGTCCGCGTAGCGGGTGACGCAGTAGCCGTGGAGCAGCTCGGACCGGTGGATCGGGTCCTCGGCGCGGAGGCGCCGGTACTGGTCGTAGGGCCACTCGACGAACCCCTCGGCCAACGGGTTGAACATGGCCGGCTCGGCGAGATCGGCTTCGGACATCGTCGGGTGCTCTCCTCTGGGTCGCAGGTGGTCGTTACTTGCCGAGGAACCGGGCGGCCGCGAACGCGGGGCAGCGTAGGGACTCGTCGGGGATGTCGTCACCGTCGAGGGGTTCGGCGACCTCCACGACGGTGGGCCCGTGGCGGTCGGCCAGCGATTCGAGCAGTGGCCAGTCGAACCCGTAGACGTCGGCCGCGTTGGCCCCGACCATCAGGCGCACTTCGTCCTCGGGCACCCCGGCGAAGGCCAGGCGGAGGTGCTGGCGGGAGAAGGGCCAGCACCCTTCGAGGTGCGGGAAGTCGCTGCCCCACATGATGCGGTCGACGCCGACCGCCTCGCGCATGGCCACCTCGTGGCGGCGGATGAAGCTGGAGCCGAGGTGGCACTGGCGAGCCCAGTACTCCGACGGCCTGAGTGACAGCTGGTCGATGGCCCCGGCACCGAACTTCGCCTCCTGCGATCCCTCGGCGCCGCCGGAGCCCGACAGACGGCCCCGGTAGTAGTCGAGGCGGGTCAGCTCCTCGGGGATCCAGGCCGTCCCCTGCTCGGTGAACACGAACTGGAGGCGGGGGTGGCGCTCCATCACGCCCGAGTAGATGAGGTGCCACAGGGTGCGGTGCGCCCACCAGGTGACCTCGAGCAGGAACATCATCGGCGCGGCGTCGTACGGCCCCATGTCCGGGACCGCGTCTGCCGCTGTGGTGGCTGACGGGCAGGCCCAGGTCCTCGCAGGCGTCCCAGATCGGCTCGTAGTCCGGTGCGTACAGCGGGGGCACCCCGGAGCCGGGTGGGGCGCCGGGCAGGAGGATGCCGCCGGTCAGCCCGTTGGCCTTGGCCCACTCGATCTCCCGCACCGAGGCGTCGACGTCGTGGAGCATGATCTGGGCGATGCCGGCGCGCCGCCCCGGGGCCTGGGCGCAGAAGTCGGCCATCCACCGGTTGTGGGCCTGAAGCCCGGCCCACCGCTTGGCCAGGTCGCCTTCGGTCGCTCCCGGGGGTTGGTTCACGAGCGAGACCTTGGGGAAGAAGGGCGGGATGGTGTTGGGGAAGATCACCTCGGCGACCACGCCGTCCGCCTCCAGCTCGCGCAACCGGCGCTCCGAGTTCCAGTTGCGGTCGGCGTCGGCCCCGGTGTTGTCGCCGTAGGGGTTCTCGAAGGTGGTGGCCCACGCGTCGAAATCGTCGTGGTACTTCGAGTCGAGGAACGGCTTGTACCCGGCGATGTTGGCCCCGCCGTGGCAGTCGGCCGAGACGACGACGTAGTTGTCGGTGGTGGCGCCCATGGGAGAGACCTCGTTCCTCGTGACGATCAGGACCGGCGGGGCCCGCCGCGGTCACCGGGCCAGCGGCTTCCGCCGATCACGTCGGCGAAGGGCCAGAAGGTGTCGGGGTCGAGCGGCCCGGCGTTGGTGATGACGCGCGCCTTGGGCTGATGGGTGACCAGCTGGGCGGTACCCCGCTCGACGACGGGCAGGTACCGGGCGATGGGGTCCCACGGGCTGTCGCGCAGCAGCACCTCACCGTCGACGTCTTCGACGTGCACCTGCTCGAACGTGGTGGCGACGTCGACGACGTGGGGCGGGAAGTCGTAGGCGCCACCGGCCCCGCCGATGGCCCGCGAGTACTTGGTCCACCACTCGTGCTCGGTGAAGTCACCCGTGCGGGGCGGGGCCACGCCCACCGCACAGCCGGAGAACTCCACGAACGTGTAGCCCTGGTGGGTGGCCCGAGCCGTGACGGCGTCGCCCAGCCGGAAGAAGTCGATGTCGCAGAGGAACTTGGGCTGCCCGTTGGTCTCGGCGCTGATGTGGACGGCGGCCTCCTGGTCGATGCCGAGGCCCAGGCTGTAGTGGCCCTCGACGCCCTTCCAGGCAGCCGGCACCTTCACGCTCACCCCGAACTCGGGCTCGCCGAGGACCGGTACGCAGTAGAAGCCCACCGTCACGGTGGGATCGAGCGGCTCGATGCCCGGCGGGAGGAGCGGAGCGACGTTGTCCGGCGCGGTGGTGTAGGTGATGACCAGCTTGGGTCGGCCGGCCACCTCACCCGGCCGGCTCATCGGTGCGTCCGTCACGGCTTCTCCTGGTTCGCGTTCGGTGCGGTCATGCGGGGACGTAGTGGTCGATGACCGCTTGGAGCGTCGTGGCCGAGAGCGCCTCGAGGTCGGGTTCGTCTCGCAGCGCGGCCCGGGTCTCGGGGGCGATCGGTGCGTCGCTGTCGGCCCACAGCGCGTCGGGTCGGTACTCGGCCGGATAGGCCGAGAGGTCTCGCAGCGCGAGGAGCAGGGAGCCGCCCACCGTGGAGATGATGGCGCGCGTCGCCTCGGCGGCCGCCTCCCCGACGAGCCCGGCGGCCTCCAGCTCGATCACCAGCTCGGCCTCCAGGCGGTGGGCGAGGAGCGACGAGGTGCCGGTCTGGTGGGCCAGTGACGTGGTGGCCCGGTGCTCGATCGAGCTGGTCCAGATGTGGCGGGCCGCGCTGAACACGCGCTGGCGCGGCGTGGTGCCGACGATCGGCTGCTCGGCGAGCCGGTTCGACTGCAGCCGGATGACCTCGGCGACGAGCTCGTCGCGGCTCCCGACGTGCCAGTAGATCGTCGGGGTCCCCACGTCGAGCTCGGTGGCCAACCGCCGCATGCTCAGCGCCCCGGGCCCCTCCCGCTCGACCAGGTCGAGGGCGGCGGCCACGACGTCCTGGCGATCGAGGCCCGTGCGGCGCCCGGAACGCCCCGTCGCGTCCAGCTCGGTTGGGGTCTCCGTCTTGGCCATGGGGCTTGCGCATCCTCGGTGCTTCTGTAACAGTGTCAAACGCACTCTAGGACACCGTCACAGAAACAGCAAGGGGAGCGCCATGCCGAACCCGGTGGAAGGCATCGACCAGAGCGACGCCCCGTACGTGATCGTGTCGTCGGACACCCACGCCGGCCTGTACGTGGAGGACTACCGGCCGTACCTCGACGCCGCGGTGCAGCCCGAGTTCGACGAGTGGCTGACCACCCGTCACCGCCACCGGGCCATGGTCGAGGAGCTCAACGGCGAGTACGTCGAGCGCTGGGAGCACGACAACGCCGACGGCCTGAGGGGCGCGTTCGACCCGGCGATCCGCGACAAGACGCTCGATGCCGACGGGGTGGCGGGTGAGGTGATCTTCGCCGACGGCGACGCCGTCACCGGCATGGAGGCACCGCCGTTCGGGGCCGGCCTGCAGGCGGGCATGATCACCGATCCGCGCCTGGCCTGGGCCGGGGCGCGGGCCCACAACCGGTGGCTGGAGGAGTTCTGCGCCACGAACCCGCCGCGGCGGGCCGGCGTGGCTCTCGTCCCCATCACCCATGGGATCGACGAGTCGGTGCGGGAGATCGAATCGCTGGCCGGCAAGCCGGGGATCAAGGGGATCATGATCCCGACGATGTGGCACGACCAGCCGTCGTACGGCCATCGGTGCTACGACCCGGTCTGGGCCGCGTGCGCCGACGCGGGGCTGGTGGTGCACACCCACTCCGGTGAGGCCGACACCCCCGCCTACAACGAGAACATGGCGCAGTTCATGCTCGAGGTGGCGTTCTGGACGCACCGCACGCTGTGGCAGCTGCTGCTGTCGGGCGCATTCGACCGCTTCCCCACGCTCAAGTACGCGCCGGTCGAGTGCGGCTCCTGGTGGGTGGGCGACCTCCTGTTCAAGACCGACGTGATGTTCGGAGGCCAGAACTGGAAGGTCAAGAAGATGTCGTCCCAGACGAAGAACCTCATCGAGCGCCTCCCGTCGGAGTACATCGGCACCAACGTGTTCATCGGCGCCTCGGCCATGAGCAAGCCCGAGCTCCGTCGCCGCTACGCCAACGGCCTCGACGCCCTCATGTGGGGCACCGACTACCCCCACCCCGAGGGCACGTGGCCCAACACCCTCGAGCGCCTGTCGACCGACTTCCGGGCCATCCCGGTGGAGGAGACGCGACTGCTCCTCGGGCTCAACGCCATCCGGTGCTACGACCTCGACCTGACCGCCCTCACCGCCGTGGCCGCCGACATCGGCCCGACCCCCCGGCAGCTCAACCAGGACCTCGACCTGCGGACCCCGCCCGACGCCATCCGCCAGGCGCGCTTCTGGTTCGACGACTACGGCATCGAATGGAAGGACTGATGCCCGAGCCCCGACCCGCCCGACATCGGTTCCCCCGGCCCGGAGGCCCCCGTGACTGACGCATCGAACTCAGCCGACGAGGCACCACCGCTCGACATCGACGGGATGGTCGCCGTGGTCACCGGCGGTGCCGGCGGCATCGGTCGGGGCATCGTCGGCGCCCTCCTGCGCCAGGGGGCCTCGGTCGTGGTCGCCGATGTCGAGCAGGGCGCGCTCGATGCCGCGGTCGCCGACCTCGCTCCGCTCGGGAACGTGTCCGGCCGTCGCACCGACATCACCGATGAGCAGGCCGTCGCCGACCTGGCCGACCACGTCTACGACACCCACGGTCGCTGCAACCTGCTCTACAACAACGCCGGGGTCACCTCCGGTGGTGGGGGCAAGCCCTGGCAGCAGGAACCGAACGACTGGCGGTGGTGCTTCGGGGTCAACGTGTTCGGCACCGCCATCTGCACCTCGACGTTCGTGCCCCGCATGATCGAGGGCGGCGAGCCGGGTCAGATCGTCAACACGTCCTCCGGTGACGGTGGTTTCGCCCCGGTGCCGACCGCTTCGGTGTACGCCGCCTCGAAGGCGGCGGTCAGCTGCTTCACCGAGGCGCTCCACCACAACCTCGTGTCCGAGGGCACCTCGCTGCGGGCGTCGGTGTTCTACCCGTCGGGCGGGCTCCTCCGCACCGGGCTGTTCACCGCCAGCCGCAACCGGCCCGAGCACCTGCGACGCCAGGGTGAGGGGACGGGGCGGACGAGCATGACCTTCGATCAGATGAAGGACATGCTGGCCAAGGCCGGGCGGGATGTGACCGAGGCCGATCTCGACGAGCTGGGCGACTTCGTGGTGGCCGAGACGGCGGCGCGGCGCTACATCATCGCCCGCGACCTCGCCGGCACCGTCGCCCTGCTGCACCGCCGGGCCGACGCCATCGGCCGGCGGGAGGTCCCACCGCATCACGGCATGCCCTTGTGACACTCCCCGATCCGAGGGCGGCCGAGGATCGTTCCTGACGAGCCGGACGTTTCGACGGTGGCGTTCGTAGGCTGGTCGGACGACGCGAGGAACAGGAGGCCCGGCGGCGATGGCTGTGCACGTTGATACCCACCTGAGCCCCGATGAACGGCGAGCCAAGGGCAAGGCCGCTCGCCTGTCGGCACCCCGTTCGTCGCACGGCACGTGGCGCCCGGCCGCCGACCGGGCCGACCCGGTGGCGTTGCTCGAGTCGCAGGCCGAGAGCCGGCGTCCCCGAGCTCATCCCGATCCGCTACGGCCGCATGCTGGTGTCGCCGTTCACGTTCTACCGGGGCGCGGCGCTCATCCAGGCCGCCGACCTGGCCGGGACCCCCGACTCCGGGCTGTACGGCGCAGCTGTGCGGCGACGCCCACCTGTCGAACTTCGGGGTGTTCGGCACCCCCGAGCGCTCGATGCTGTTCGACATCAACGACTTCGACGAGACGCTGCCGGGGCCGTGGGAATGGGACGTGAAGCGCCTGGCGGCCAGCTTCGAGGTCGCCGGTCGGGACCGGGGGTTCTCGGTCGCGGACCGGCGCGACGTGGTCCTGGCCGCAGTGCGCCAGTACCGCGAGACGATGCAGGAGGCCACCTCCATGGGCGTGCTCGAGGCGTGGTACTCCCACATGACCGAGGTGGACGTGCTGGCCTGGACCCGGACCGAGGTGCGCGAGAAGCGGCTCAGCGCCAGGGAGGCCACGAACGCCGAGCAGGACGTGGCCAAGGCCCGCACCCGTGACAGCATGCGGGTGGTGACCCGCCTCGCCGACGAGATCGACGGCGAGCTGCGCTTCGTCGCCGACCCGCCGCTCATCGTCCCGATCGACGACCTGGTTCCCGCCGGCATGGACCGCGACCAGATCAAGGAGTGGATGGAGATGCTGGTCGCCACCTACCGCCGATCGTTGACCGACCCCCACCACCCGATCGAGGAGTACCACTGGGTCGACACGGCCCGGAAGGTGGTCGGCGTCGGCAGCGTCGGGACCCGCGCCTGGATCTTCCTGCTCGTCGGCCGCGACAGCGGGGACCCGCTCGTGCTGCAGGCCAAGGAGGCCCAGGCGTCGGTGCTCGAGCGCTTCGTGGGCCGGAGTGAGTACGCCAACCACGGCAAGCGGGTCGTGGTCGGCCAGCGGCTCATGCAGTCGGCCAGCGACCTCTTCTTGGGCTGGCTGCGCCTCGATGGGCTCGACGGCCAACCCCGTGACTACTACGTCCGCCAGCTGCACGACTGGAAGGGTGCCGCCAACGTCGACCGCCTGCGGGTGCCGGGCGCGACCCTCTACGCGCGCATGTGCGGCGCGACCCTGGCCCGGGCGCACGCCCGGCGCAGCGACCGGATCGCCATCAACGGGTACCTGGGCAAAGCCGACACCTTCGACCGGGCCATCGCCGACTTCTCGGCTGCCTATGCCGACCAGAACGAACGCGACTACGAGTCGTTCGCCGGCGCGGTGAAGTCGGGTCGCCTGGCCGCCCAGACGGGCCTGTGACCTCGAGCGGGCGCGGCCCGCCGACCGGGCCCTCGGGCGGAGGGTGAGCCCGCCTGACAGAATGCCCACGCCCTGCGCCAGCCCACTGATGAGAGGAACCGCTCCGCCATGATCCGTCTCAGCGTCCTGTACCCGACCACCGAAGGGGCCACCTTCGATCACGACTACTACCGCGACAAGCACGTGCCGCTGGCGGTGAAGACCTGGGGCCTCGACGGCGCCGAGATCGACAAGGGCGTCGACGGCCCGTACGTCGCCGCGGTGCACTTCACCTTCGAATCGCTCGACGCCATGGGTGCGGCCATGGCGCGTCGAGGGCACCGGTGACGTGATGGCCGACGTGGCCAACTACACCACCATCACCCCGGTCCTGCAGACGAGCGAGATCGTCAGCTGATCGGCGGGGCGGTACCAGTCCGCCCCGCCGACCTGCGTCCCGCGGTCGACGACGCGTGCACGCAAAGTCTGAGGGTCGGGTGTTGTGCGAGGATGCGGGCATGACCACCGAGCGCATCGAAGTGCAGCGGACCATCCCCGCCCCGCCGGCTGACATCTTCGAGGTGCTGGCCGACCCGCAGGGCCACGTCGCCATCGACAGCTCGGGCATGTTGATGGACGCCACCGGCGAGCCCGTCACCGCCGCCGGCGACACGTTCGTGGTCCACATGGACCGCGAGGCCCTCAACGACTACCCGATGGGCCTCTACGACGTCACCGTCACCATCACCACGCTCGGTCCCCGACCGCGAGATCGCCTGGACGATCCTCGGGCAGATCAAGCCGCCGATCGGCCACGTCTACGGCTACACGCTCGAGCCGACCGACGACGGCACCCTGGTCACGTCCTACTACGACTGGTCGGACATCCACCCCGACTGGAAGCAGGCGGACATCTTCCCGATCATCCCCGAATCGGCGCTGCGGGCCACGCTCGGCATCCTGGCCCGCACCGTCGCCCGAGGCGGCGTCCCGCCGAAGCGATGAGCCCCGGCGACGGGCCCGAGGGCCGGGAGGCACCGCCGGCGCTGCGGGTGCCGAGGCCCGACGAGGCCACCCCCGCCGATGAGCTGACCATGGCCCGGGCCTGGCTCGTGCACCTGCGTGAAGGGGCCATCGTCAAGCTGGAGGGCCTCGACGACGACCAGTTGCGCTGGCGGCCGGCGCCCACCGCCAACTCGCTGGGGGGCATCGTCGTGCACCTGGGTTACGCCGAGCGGCTGTGGCTGCGGGCCGTGTTCGCCGGCGAGTCGATGGACATGGGCTGGCGCCAGCGCATGTTCGAGCTGCCCGACGGGTGGGGCGTGGACGACGTGATCGCCTTCTACCGGGCCGAGACGGCGGCCAGCGACACCGTGCTGGACGGGGTCGCGTCGATGGACCTGCCCTCCGCCGCCGAGTGGCGGCCCACCACGCTGCGGTGGATCGTCGACCATCTCATCGAGGAGATCGCCCGTCACCTCGGTCACATGGACATCACCCGCGAGCTCATCGACGGCGCCGTCGGCCGCTGAGCGGTGGCCCGGCCGTGGCTCGAGGGCCTAGGTCGCGGTGAGGTAGGCGGCCGGGTCCTTGGCGAAGGCGGCGCGGCAGCCCGGCGCGCAGAACCAGTAGCGGGTGCCCTCGTGGTCGAGGTGGTAGTGCGAGGCGCTGACCAGCACGGTCATCCCGCACACCGGGTCGACGGCCTCGCGCTCGTCCACCGTGGTCGGCGGGGTGATCAGGGCGCCGCGGGCCCGCCGGGCCACGAGCTCGGCCAGGACGGCCACCGCGATGCTCGGCGTTGTCGACCGGGCCCAGGTCGAGGCCGGCCGGCGCCCGCACCCGGCTCAGCTGCTCCTCGGTCAGGCCCCGGTCGCGCAGCAGGGCGAGGGTGGCCGACGCCCGCTTCTCCGCCGCCACCAGGCCGACGTAGCCGGCCTCGGTGGCCAGCGCGGCCTCGAGGGCCAGGTCGTCGTAGGTGCCCTGGGTGGCCACCACCACGGCCGAGCCGGGGCCGATGCCCAGGTCCGAGCAGATCGAGCTCGGTGCGCACCAGGTCGGGGCGGGGGTGGTCGTCGGGCAGGCCGTCCTGGTCGATGACCGTCACGTCCCAGTCGAGCTCGCCCGCCAGCCGGGTGAGGGTGAACACGGCGGGCGAGCGACCGATCACCACCAGCTGAGGGCCGGGCAGCATCGGGTCGAGGTAGATCTCCAGGGCGCCTTCGCTCTCGCAGGCCATCGGGCACCTTGACCATCCCCTCCGCCGGCTGGCGCTCGAGGTCGTCGGGCTGGCCCGAGGAACAACAGGCGGGGCTGGCCGTCGCCGATGGCGGCCAGCGCCTCGCGACGCACGGTGGGCTGGGCGCAGGCCCCGCCGAGCCAACCGTCGATCGTGCCGTCGGCGCGGATGACGGCCTTCGACCCGACATGGCCCGACGACGGCGCCCGGCGCCACACCACGGTGGCCAGCGCGAACGGCTCGCGGCGGGCCGAGAGCTCGGCGGCCCGGGCGAGGACGTCGGCGTCCATCGGGGCCGGTGCCTCAGCCCTGCGCGTCCCGGATGGCCGCCCACACCCGGTCGGGCAGCACCGGCATGTCGATGTTGCGCACGCCCAGATGGGCCACCGCGTCGATGACGGCGTTCACGTAGGCGGCCGGCGAACCGACCGTGGCCGACTCGCCCACGCCCTTGGCCCCGATGGGGTGGTGGGGCGACGGCACCGAGGTCTGCAGCAGCTCGAAGCGGGGCGTCTCCCAGGCCGTGGGGATCGAGGTAGTCCATGAAGTTCGACCCGATGCAGTTGCCGTCGTCGTCGAACGTGATCCACTGCATCGACGACATGGCGAAGCCCTCGGTGAGCCCGCCCTGGATCTGGCCCTCGACGATCATGGGGTTGATGCGCACGCCGCAGTCGTCGAGCGCCACCATCCGTTGCACCTTCCACACACCGGTGTCGGCGTCGACCTCGACCACCACGACGTAGCTGCCGTAGGGGTAGGTGAGGTTGGGCGGGTCGTAGTAGTGGACGCCCTCCAGCCCGTACTCCATGCCGTCGGGCAGGTTCGTGTAGGCGGCCAGGGCCACGTCCTGGATGGTCACCGACCGGTCGGGCGTGCCCCGCACGAACAGCTTGCCGTTCTCCAGCTCGATGTCGTCCTCGGCCGCCTCCAGCAGGTGGGCGGCGATCTTGCGGGCCTTGCCCGCCAGCTGGCGCGCCACCATGGCCGTGGCCGCGCCCCCCACCGGGGTGGAGCGCGAGGCGTAGGTGCCGAGGCCGTAGGGGGTGTTGTCGGTGTCGCCCTCCACCACCTTGATGTCGGTGACGGGGATGCCGAGCTCCTGGGCCACGATCTGGGCGAACGTCGTCTCGTGGCCCTGGCCCTGGCTCTTCACCCCGAGCTTGAGGATGGCCTTGCCGGTGGGGTGCACCCGCAGCTCGGCCGAGTCGATCATCTTGAGCCCGGCGATGTCGTAGATCTTCGACGGCCCGGCCCCCACCGCCTCGGTGAAGTGGGCGATCCCGATGCCGATGAGCCGGCCCTCCTCGCGGGCCTGGGCCTGCTCGGCCCGCAGCGCCTCGTAGCCCACCTCGTCGAGCGCCGTGCGCAACGCCGTCGGGTAGTCGCCGGAGTCGTAGACGAAGCCGGTGGCCGTCTCGTAGGGGAACTGCTCGGGCTGGATGAAGTTGCGGAACCGCATCTCGGCCGGGTCGATGCCGAGCTCGTAGGCCGCGTTCTGCACGAGCCGCTCGATGAGGAACGAGGCCTCGGTGATGCGGAACGAGCAGCGGTAGGCCACGCCACCGGGCGCCTTGTTGGTGAACGCGCCCTTGCACATGACGTGGGCGGCCGGGAAGTCGTAGCTGCCGGTCACCACGTGGAACAGGCCGGCCTTGAACCGCGTCGGCTGGGCGTCGGCGTAGAACGCCCCCTGGTCCGACAGCATGTTGACCCGCAGGCCCAGGATGCGGCCGTCGGCGCGCAGGGCCAGCTCGCCCTTCATGTGGTAGTCGCGGGCGAAGCCGGTGGAGATGAGGTTCTCGCTGCGGCTCTCGACCCACTTCACCGGCCGGCCGATGAGCAGCGAGGCGGCGGTGGCCACGACGTAGCCCGGGTAGATGGGCACCTTGTTGCCGAAGCCGCCGCCCAGGTCGGGGCTGATGATGCGGATGTCCTGCTCGGGCAGCCCGGCCACCATGGCGAACAGCGTGCGATGGGCGTGGGGCGCCTGCGAGGTGAGCCACAGCGTGGCCTGGCCGGTCACCGAGTTGACGTCGGCCACGATGCCGCACGTCTCGAGCGGCGCCGGGTGCGAGCGGGGGTAGTGGGTCTCGAGCGTGACGACCCGGTCGGCGGCGGCGAAGGCGGCCTCGGTGAGCGGCGGCGTCGCCGGCCTCCCACTCGTAGACGAGGTTGTCGGTCTGGCCCTCCTTCTCGTCGCGGATGACCACCGGCGCCGGGCTCCAGCGCCTGCTGCGGTGTGGTGATGGGCGGGCAGCAGGTCGTAGTCGACCTCGATCAGCTCGAGGGCGTCGATGGCGATGTAGGGGTCGGTGGCCACCACCGCGGCCACCTCCTGGCCCTGGTAGCGGACCTTGTCGGTGACCAGCACCGCCTGGGTGTCGCCCGACAGCGTGGGCATCCACGCCAGGCCGTGCTGGGCCATGAGCTCGCCGGTCACCACGGCGACCACGCCGTCGAGCGCGGCCGCGGCCGTGGTGTCGATGCCGTTGATCCGGGCGTGGGCCACCGGCGAGCGCAGGATGGCCAGGTAGAGCATCCCGGGCAGCACGACGTCGTCGAGGAAGTTCCCCTGGCCCTCGACCAGGCGGGCGTCCTCGTGGCGGCGCACGCTGTGGCCGATGCCGCCGATCTCGGCCGGTGGTGGTGGGCTGTTCGATCGTGGTCATGACGACCCCCTAGACGATCGGCTGGCGACTGGGCGGCCGCCGACTGGATCGCCTTGACGATGTTCATGTAGCCGGTGCAGCGGCAGAGGTTGCCCGAGATGGCCCACCGCACGTCGTCGACCGACGGCGCCGGGTTGCGCTCGATCAGCTCGGCGCCCACCAGCATCATCCCCGGGGTGCAGAAGCCGCACTGCAGCCCGTGGTCCTCCTTGAACGCGGCCTGGATGGGGTGCAGCTCGCCGTTGGCCTTGAGCCCCTCGACGGTGGTGATCGAGCGGCCGTCGGCCTGGACGGCCAGCATCGTGCACGACTTGATGGGGGTGCCGTCGAGCAGCACGGTGCACGCGCCGCAGCTGGTGGTGTCGCACCCGATGTGGGTGCCGGTGAGACCCGACGATGCGGCGGATGTGGTCGACGAGGATGCACCCTCGGCTCGACGTCGTCGGTGTGGGTCGTGCCGTTGATGGTGACGGTGACGTCCATGGTTCTCCTTCAGCTCGGCCCAGCAGTCGATTCGGCCTGGGCCACCGCCGTGCGCAGGGCCCGGCCGGTGTAGGTCCGCACCACCTGGCGCTTCCACTCGGCCGTGCCCCGCACGTCGTCGTGGGGCTCGGCCGCGGCCGCCGCCGCCTCGCTGGCGGCGGCGAACAGCTCGTCGGACGGCGTCTGGCCGACCAGCAGGTCCTCGGCCGCGGCCACCTTGGTGTTCGACCGGGTTGACCGAGGTGAGCGCCACGCCGGCCCGGCTGATGGCGCCGGCGTCGTCGAGGGTCAGCTGGGCGGCGACGGCGACGGTGGCGTAGTCGCCCACCTTGCGCTCCAGCTTCAGGTAGGCGCCGCCGGAGCGGCCCGACGGGCACGTGGATGCGGATCTCGGTGACCATCTCGTCGTCGGCCAGGGCCGATGGTGAACATCCCCTGCACGAAGTCCTCGATGGGGATGGTCCGCTCGCCGCCCGGGCCCCGGGCCACCACGTCGGCCCCGACGGCCAGCAGCACCGAGTTCCAGTCGCCCTCGGGGTCGCAGTGCGCCACCGAGCCGCACATCGTGCCCAGGTTGCGCACCAGCGGATCGGCGATCCACGGCGCGGCGGAGGCGACGGCGCCGAAGGTGAGGTCGGACGCCGCCACCGGGCGTGGCGCACCAGGGCCCCGACCCGCAGGTGCCCGTTGACCCGCTCGATGGTGTCGAGCCCGGGCAATCGGTTGATGTCGATCAGCGTGGCCGGATTGGCCAACCGGATCTTCATCATCGGCAACAGGCTCTGGCCTCCGGCGAGGAAGCGCGCCTCGTCTCCGGCCTCGGCCTTGGCCGCGAGCGCCTCCTCGAGGGAGGTGGCAGCGACGTAGTCGAACCTGGACGGGAACATGGATCCCCCTCTCCGTCCGAGAATGCGACGTCGAGGCGAGGGTATCTCATGGTCCCCGCGGGTGCCCGGGCGCCCCTTCCGGCTCGACGGCGAACGCGGCGCAGACGGCGAGGTAGTCCTCCCAGGTGTCGACGTCGAGCGGGCAGGGCTCGTGGAAGACCACCCGGGCCACCCGTTCGGGGGGCTCGCGGTCGATGATCTTCCACACCGCCTTGTCGCCGCGGAGCGCCCGCAGCTCGTCGAAGGCGTCGGCGGAGAACAAGAGCGGATGGCCGAGCCCGTCGTCGTAGGACGCCACCGCGGCCCACGTCGGCCGCCCCCGCCAGTGATCCGCCACCCGGTCGATCACGTCGGCCGTGACCCCGGGCATGTCGCCCAGCACCATCACCACGGCGTCGGCCCCGCCGGTCATCCCGAGCCCGGCCTGCAGCGACGAGGCGCAGCCGAGCCCGGAGTCGACGTTGCGCACCACCTCGGCCCGGCCGGCGGGGAGGGCGGCGCGGACCTCGGCGCCGGCGGCGTCGTCGGCCCCCCCGATCACCACCACGACCCGCTCGAGCGACGAGCGCTCGGCCTGGTCGACGACGTGGCCCAGCAGCGAGCGGGCCCCGAACGGCAACGTCTGCTTGGGTCGGCCCAGGCGCTGCGAGGCGCCGGCCCCGAGCACGATCCCCACGATGCCGCTCACGGGGATCGAGCCTACGGCGACGACGACCGCAGGACCCCGGGCACCTGACCTTGCGTGGCCCAGACGCTGATCGCGACGCGGTGCCACGCAAAGTCCGCCGTTGGTCTCGGGCAGACTGTCGATCGAACGAGAGGAAGGGGGGCGACGTGACCGAGTACGACACGATCGTGGCGGAGCCGCGGGGCGAGGTGCTGCTCATCACCTTGAACCGGCCGCAGCGGCTCAACGCGTGGACCCCGCACATGGCCGGTGAGCTCGCCGCGGCCATCGAGGCGGCCAACGCCGATGCCGCGATCGGCGCCATCGTCGTCACCGGGGCCGGGCGCGGCTTCTGCGCCGGGGCCGACATGGAGGACACCTTCTCCGTCCGGATCGAGGGCGACGACCCCGGCGACAACACCGCCGAGGGTCAGGGCGGCATGCCCGCCGGGCTCGACTGGGTGGCGTTGTGTCGCCGGTCCAAGCCGCTCATCGCCGCCGTGAACGGGGCCGCGGTGGGGATCGGCGTGACCATGGTGTTGCCGTTCGACGTGATCGTCGCCTCGCGGTCGGCCCGCCTGGGCATGGGGTTCATCAAGGTGGGCCTCGTCCCCGAGCTGGCCTCGACCCGGTTCCTGGTGCTGCGCATGGGGTTCGGCCGCGCCAGTGAGATGGCGTTGTCGGGGCGGCTCCTGGGGGCCGAGGAGGCGGCCGCCGCCGGCCTGGTGGACCGCTTGTGCGAGCCGGACGAGCTCGAGGCCGTGGCCCTCGAGGTGGCCTCGTCCATCGGGGCCAACGCCGCGCCCCAGCTGCAGATGATCAAGGAGCTCCTCACCCTCAACGCCACCGAGTCCGACCTGCACCTGGTGCAGCGGCGCGAGAGCGAGGCGCTGCGGGCGTGCTGGGCGTCGCCGGAGCACGCCGAAGCGGTGCGGGCCTTCATCGAGAAGCGCCCACCGGTGTTCCCGCCGCGGCCCTGACGGCCCGGGAGCGTCCAGCGGGCGCTCGTGGCCTTCGACCCCTGGTTGCGCCGGGGCCAGGGCGCGACAGTGGGGGGCACGCACGAAAGAGGGAGGCCGTGATGACCGAACATCACAATGCCAAGTTGGTGCGGCGGGGCTACGAGGCGTTCGCCAGTGGCGACCTCGGCTCGCTGGAGGATCTCATGGACCCTGCGGTCCTGTGGCACGAGCCCGGTCACGGTCCGTTGGGGGGCGACTACAAGGGCCGGGCCGGGGTGAAGGATCTGCTGACCAAGCTCGGCGAATTGAGCAACGGCACGTTCTCCTTCGAGCTCGTCGACATCCTGGCCACCTCCGACCGGGCGGTGGCGCTCCACGAGCTGACCGCCCGCCGCGGTGAGCGCGAGCTGGACATGGCCAGCGCGGTGGAGTTCGAGATCCACCAGAACAAGATCACCGAGGTGACCGTCTACCACGACGACAGCTACGCCTTCGACGCGTTCTGGTCCTGAACCGCCGGCGTCATCCCCGGAACGACCTCGCCCGTTCCCCTGGCGGTTGAGGGCTCCATGGTGCTGCCTCCCCGCCCCCTGTCGACCTTCCAAAATTCGGTCATCAGATGACCGGTTTGCAGGGGAGGATGCGACGGTGGAGAACCACCTCCGGGGTGGCCCGAGCCGAGAGCGAGATGATCACCATGCCTGGTATGCCCGGTCCCGTCAGCGACGAGCGAGAGGGCCTGCTGGCCTTCCTGGCCCAGCAGCGCTACACGCTGCGCCTCACCGCCTACGGCCTGAGCGACGAGGGCGCTTCGGCGTCGCCGTCGGTCAGCGAACTGACCGTGGGCGGGCTGATCAAGCACGTGTGCGCCGGGGAACAGCAGTGGATGGAGATCGCCCAGGGCCGCTATGAGGGCGCCGGTGGGGGCGACGACGACTACCTGGCCAACTTCCGCCTCCAGCCGGGCGAGAGCCTGGCCAGCGTGCTCGACCGCTACGCCGAGGTGGCGGCCCGGACCGAGGCGATCGTGGCCGGCATCGAAGACCTCGGCCAGCCGGTTCCGGTGCCTCAGGGCGTGCCGTGGTTCCCCGACGACGTCGAGGCGTGGTCGGTGCGCTGGGTCCTGCTCCACCTCATCGAGGAGACGGCCCGTCACAACGGCCACGCCGACATCGTGCGCGAGTCGGTCGACGGGGCCACCGCCTACCCGCTCATGGCCGCCGCCGAGGGCTGGCCGGCCAGCCCGTGGATGCAGCCGTGGGAGCCCGTCGCCGGCTGAGGCCAACCCCGGCGCGGCCTACAGGTACTGCCCGGTCGCCAGGGGCGCCGGGCGGTCACCGACGAGGGTGAGCTCGCTGCGGCGGGCGCACAGCTCGGCCAGCGTGATCCCAGCCGGTTCGGTGCGCACGGGGCGGCCCAGCCAGGCCCCGGCCTCCGACGGGGTCAACGGGCCGATCTCGATCTCGGCCAGGCAGCGGCCCGGGCGGATGATGGCCGGGTGGAGCCGAGCCAGGGGCTCGTTGGTGGTGATGGCGATCAGCAGCCGCAGGCCCTGGCCCAGCATCCCGTCGGTGAGGTTCAACAAGCGAGCCAGCGCCTGACCCGTCCCCTGCTTGGCGTCGGCCCGGATGAGCTCGTCGCAGTCCTCCAGCACCAGCAGACGCCAGCGGGGCTCGTCCGGGTCGTCGTCGTCTGTCGCCGCCGGGCACCGCGCCCATGATCGTGGGCATGAGGTACTCGGCCCGGCCGAGCAGGCGATCGGGATCCAGCACGTAGTCGACCTGGCACCACGACCGCCACGCGTGGGTGAGGGCTCCCAGCGCCGTCGTCTTGCCGGTGCCGGGCGGGCCGTGGATCAACAGCAGCCGCCCCGACACCTGGGCCGGTCCGAGGGCCATGAGCGCGGTCAGGGCCCGGGCCGGGCGCGCCGAGTAGTTCTGCCGGATGGCGGGCCAGGGGTGGATGCCGATCGAGCGCTCCTGGCGGGAGGGGCCCCGGTTCCCCAGGTACCAGAACCCGATGGTGGCGGCGCGGTCGATCGAGGGCGTCGCCTCGACGGCGTCGCGTGTCGCTTCGGTCAGCACCCAGGCCGCCAGGTCGTCGCTGATCGCCGTGGCCGTCAGCTGCGCCGAGTGCGCCTCCCACTGGTGGACCCGCAACGTCCAGCCGTCGCCGTGGGCGAGGACGGTGCGCAGGCCGTCATCGTTGGCACTGCGCACGGGGGTGGCCCCCCGGGGGATCAGCGGCGCGTCGGGGCGCAGGCGGTGCAGGACGGTCGAGCGCGACCAGGGTTGCGTCCCGGCGATGAAGGGCCGCAGGGCGAGCGCGTCGATGACGTCACGAGGACGATCGAGGTCGTCGAAGGCGAGAATCGCCGCGGGAAGGGGAAGTTCATCCATAGGAAGGCGCGAAGGCCGGAAGGTTCCGGATACACGCCGTACAGCCTGCCCGCCCGTGAGGGCCACCGCTCATGCATTGACAGCTATATAGCCATCAGGTGATACTCAGGCCATGGCAACTGCCCTGGACGTGCTGGCCGAGCCGAACCGCCGACGGATCCTCGACCTGCTCCGCGACGACGAGCGCCCGGTGGGCGAGCTGGTGGACGGGCTCGCCCTCAGCCAGCCCGCCGTGTCCAAGCACCTCCGGGTGCTGCGCGAGGCCGGCCTGGTGGAGGTGCGGGCCGATGCCCAACGCCGGCTCTACCGCGTCCGGGCCGAACCGTTGCAGGCGCTCGACGAGTGGCTGGCCCCCTACCGACGCCTCTGGGAGGGACGCCTCGACGACCTCGAGCGCCACCTCGACACCATGGCCGACGACGAACCCACCGGAGGCTGACCGATGTACGGATCGCTCGAACCGGCCGGCGCCCGCTGGACGCTGCGCTACCGCCGCCACCTCGCCCACGCGCCGGAGAAGGTGTGGCGGGCCCTCACCGAGCCGGAGCACCTGGCGCAGTGGTTCCCGACCACCATCGAGGGGCCCCGGGTGGAGGGCGCCATGCTGCGCTTCGCCGACCTCGAACATCCCGGCCCCGCCTTCGAGGGCGAGCTCATCGTGTTCGACCCTCCCCGGACCCTCGAGTTCTGGTGGGGCACCGACCGCCTGCGCTTCTCGCTGCGCCCCGAGGCGGGCGGGTGCCTGCTCGAGCTGTCCGACACGTTCGACGAGGTGGGCAAGGCCGCTCGCGATGCCGCCGGCTGGCACACCTGCCTGGACCGGCTCGCCCACCTCCTCGACGGCGTGGCGCCGCCGTGGACGACCGCGAGCGCTGGGCCGAAGTGCACTCCGCCTACGGTGCGCGCTTCGGTTCCGAGGCCACCACCATCGGGCCGCCCGACGGGCTCTGAGCGACCCCGGGCACCGTCACCGGGCCCGGCGCGCCGGTTCGAGGGCGAGCACGTAGTCGGTCAGCCGGGTGGCCACCTCGATGCCGAGGCCGGGGTCGCTCAGGTCGGGGTCGGGCCATGCCTCCGACACCCGGCACCAGTCGTCGGGTCGGCCCAGGAACCCCCCGGCCACCGCCTCGGGCCCCAGCGGCCGCCGCCAGCTCCGCTCGCGGGCGGCCAGGTTGGCCAGCACCGCCTCGTTGTCGGCCGGGTTGGGGTGCTCGGCGTGGAACCCGACCTCGAGGCCGAGCACCGAGGCCCCCTCGACGTCGCGGGCCCCGATGATCTGCGCCTCGTAGTGCTCGCGGGGCGGGTTGACGGCGTCGAACCAGACCTTGATGCCGTAGCGGCGGACCCGCTGGCGCTGAACGCCGAGCTCGGGCGGGATGAGCCCGCGCAGGGCGTCGCCCACCTCTTCGAACAGGAACAGCTCCACCCGCAGAGCATGCCCGATCCGCGCCGAGGAACCGCCGGGTTCGTTCGGCGCAGGGAAGGAAACGGGCTCCTGACGTCTCGACTCGCCGTGGCAGGCTGGCGCCATGGGCCCTCCCCCCGGCGACGCCGCGCCACCCGACGGGCGCCCCGACCCGGCGGCGGCCCGGGACCTCGTCCGTCGGGGCTACGACACGGTCTCGCGGCGCTACCGCGACGACGCCGGCCACGCCGGGCCCGACCAGGCGGAGGACACCACCCGCTACCGGGTCTGGATCGACGAGCTCGCCGCCCACCTGGCCGACGGCGCCACCGTGTTGGACCTCGGGTGCGGCGCCGGGGTCCCCACCTCGGCCCTGCTGGTGGAACACGGCTTCACCGTGACCGGCCTCGACTTCTCGAGCGTGCAGCTCGGGCCGGGCCCGGGCGCTGGTGCCCGACGCCACCTTCGTCGAGGCCGACATGGCCACATGGGCGCCCGAGCCCGCCTCGTTCGACGCCATCGTGTCGCTGTACGCGCTCATCCACCTGCCGGTTCCCGACCAGCGCCGCCTGTTCCCCCGGCTGGCCCGGTGGCTGGCTCCGGGCGGGTACCTGTTGGCCACCATCGGCCACGAGCAGTGGACGGGCGTCGAGGACTACCTGGGTGCCCCGATGTTCTGGGACCACGCCGACGCCGGCACCACGCTGGGTTGGCTGGCGGACGCCGGCCTCACGCCCCGCTGGCACCGCTACGTCCCGGAGGGCTCGTCGGGCCACACCCTCGTCCTGGCCCAGGCGACCTAGGCCGTTCGGCCCAGAAATCGCTCAGTTCCATTCGCCCGCGTGTCGATGCATCAGACATGGCCGTTCAAGAGCCGGCATGCCCGGAGTGCACCACGCCCGTTCGGGCTGACTGGGACTGGTGCCAGCACTGCGGATTCGATCCCGACGGGCTGAAGCCCAAGGGCTGGTTCCCGGGCGCGGAGAGCGCCCCGGCCCCACCCGAACCGACCAGCCGCCGCCGTCGGCGCCACGCGGGAGCCAAGAACGCCCCGGCCAAGGAGGCCCGGGCGCTGCGGTCGGTGCCTGCGCCGGCGCCCTCCGCCCCGGCGGCGGCCCTCCACCCCGCCGCCCCGGTGGCCCCCAACCCCGCCGCCCCCGTGGCCCGCCCGGCGCCCACGAGGGCGGCGACGCCGTCGGCGGTGCTGCCGCCCCTCGACCTGGCCGCGCCGGCGCGCCAGCTGTCGACCGAGCGGGTGTTCCCGGCGCCCCGGGTGGCCATGATCACCGGGCTCGGGGTGGCCCTGCTGGTGCTGGCCGGCTTCATGGCCTTCCTGGCCGTCACGTCCGTCGTCGACCTGTTCGGCGGTGGGACCGTTCTCGGCGTGTTCACCAACACCGTGTTCGTCCTGGTGTGCCTGGCCCTGGCCGGGGCCATGGGTGCTCAGGGCCGGGCCCTGCTGCGCATGAAGGTGGTGGTCACCCCGCTCGAGCTGGTGGCCCACGGGCGCAGCATCCGGGTGCAGCGCGCCCGTCTCGACGAGATCTACTCCGTGCGCCTGGGCCAGCGCCCCATGAGCGCGTTGCTGGGGGAGCCGAAGTCCGTCGACGTGCCCTACGTGCAGCGCCAGGACGGTAGTGGCTTCTGGCTCGATGCCCTCGGGGGGCTCTCGGACGAGCGACCGCCGACGTCGGCCCAGCTCGACATGTTCGACCAGATCACGGAGCTGGTGGACCGCTGGCGATCGGTGCCCACCCGGCACTGACCCGGCCCTCCAGGCCGGCCGCCTGATTCCGGTCTGATTCCGGCCTGATTCCGGCCTGATTCCGGCCCGGTGGCCGCTCAGCCGACGGTCAGTCGACGGTCAGGCGGGCCAGCAGCTCGGCGCGGCGACTTCTCGAACTCCTCGAACTCGATCTGCTTCGGCGTCGTAGCGCGCGTGCAGCTCCTCGAGGCGCTTGAGCACCTCGTCGGCGGGGATGTCGTTGCCCGCCGGGACCTCGGGGGTCTCCGTGAGCTCAGGGTCTCCGTCGGCGCCCTCGAGGCGCTTCTCGCGCTTGGCGGCGGCCTTGGCCTTCTTGGCCCGATCCCGCTGGAGCTTGTCGAAACTGGTTCGTTGACTAGCCACGTGATGTCCTGTTCGTTCGACCTACTTCGTCCACTTTCCGCCCCGGCGGGGCGGAGGTCACCGAAAACGTCGAGTCGCCGGCACCAAGGCCGGCGACTCGAGCGATCTCAGGGAACCTCAGATGACGCGGACGTTCTGGGCTTCCTCACCCTTGCGGCCGGGGGCGACGTCGAACTCGACCCGCTGGCCCTCATCGAGCGACTTGTAGCCAGTTGCCTGGATGTTGGAGTAGTGGACGAACACGTCGTCACCCTGCTCACGAGAGATAAAGCCGAAGCCCTTCTCAGCATTGAAGAACTTCACGGTACCTGTAGCCAATGTCTTCTCTTCTCTTGAACGCCCGCCAATCCGAATGACCTGCAGGCGGGGACGATGGTACCCAATGGCGCGCCGCGATACCCCTTCGCGCGCCAGATGACCCGCCCGGCGCGGTTGGCCCCCCGGCCCGGACGCGGCCACACTGCCCCGGTGACACCGGGTGGTCGTGCCGCTGGCCCTGTCGGGTCCGGGCGCGCCCTCGCGGCCGGTCGATGACGCCGATCGCGGGCCACCGGGTGGGTAGCACCCTGACCTTCGAGGTCGAGGAACCGGCCACGCTGGCGCTCCAGGTGGCGGTCGCCCGGGCGGCCACGCTGGAGCTCGACGAGGAGCTCGAGATCACGCTGGACGGCCGTCCCCTGCGGGACCAGCCGTGAGCTCACCGGGGATCACGGCTCACGCTTCCACGTGGTGGAGGCGCCTCAGGGGGTGGTCACCGTCCGCTACTCGGCCGCCGTCTCGGGACGCGCTCCCGACCCGGTGGCGGCCACCGACCTGGAGCTCCTGGCCTACCGGCGCCCCAGCCGGTACTGCCCGTCGGACCGACTGGTGGGCTGGGCCACCGGGGAGTTCGGGCATCTGGGCCGGGGTCACGACGCCGTGCGGGCCATCACCGACTGGGTCGCCCAGCGCACGGCATACGTCCTGGGCAGCAGCGGCTCCCACCGATGGCGCGCTGGACACGCTCCTGGCCGGCCAGGGGGTGTGCCGCGACTACGCCCATCTCGGCGTCACCATCTGCCGGAGCCTCGACATCCCCGCCCGGATGGTGGCCGTCTACGCCCCCGGCCTGGCCCCGATGGACTTCCACGCCGTGTTCGAGGCCTACACCGACGGCGCCTGGCTGGTCCACGACGCCACCCGCCTGGCCTCCCGGCCCGCCCTCGTGCGCATCGCCACCGGGCGCGACGCGGCCGACACGGCCTTTGCCACCGTCATCGGCGGGCGGGCCGAGCTGCGGGCCACCGAGATCACGGCGGTGGTGGACGGCGCCCTGCCCGACGATCGGTGGGAACGCCCGGTGATCCTGCCCTGAGCATGGACGAACCAGTCGCTCCACCCGTCCGGCGCCGCCGGTTGAAGGTCCTGGTCGTGCTCGTCGGCTTCGCCGTCGCCGTGGCCCTGGGCTCGGCCGGGCTGCAGCGCTCGAGCGTGCCCCCGCCGCTCGTCGTGCCGCCGCCGGGCCCACCTGCCCTCGGCATCGACACGTCGAGCTTCCAGCACCCGCACGGCGCCCGCATCGACTGGCTGGCCGTGCGGCGGGCCGGGATCAGCTACGTCTACGTGAAGGCCACCGAGGGCTCGACCCTGATCGATCCGTGGTTCGCCCGGGACTGGGCCGGGGTGGCCCGGGCCGGGCTGTACCGCGGCGCGTATCACTACGCGCGACCCGTGGCCGGGCAGCGCGGTGGCCGATGCCGATGCCTTCCTCGACGTCGTCGGTCGCCTCGAACGCCCCCGGGGACCTGCCTCCCGCGCTCGACCTGGAGGACAACGGTGGTCTCGACCCGGTGGCCCTGGCCCAGTGGGTGACCGACTGGATGGCCGAGGTGACCGGGCGCACCGGTCGGACACCGGTGATCTACACCCGGGCGTCGTTCTGGGCCGAGTCGATGGCCAACACCACGCAGTTCGCCGCCGCCCCGTTGTGGGTGGCGAGCTACACCACCGATCCCGAGCCGGGGCCCGCCTTCGGGGGCTGGCCCACCTGGACGATGTGGCAGTGGTCGTCCACCGGGCAGATCCCCGGGGTGCCCGCCGCGGTCGACCAGGACCGCCTGGCCGGGGGCGGCCCCGCGCTGACCGCCCTGGCGGCGCCGGCCACCCCGACCGGGCCGACGACACCCGGGACGACCCCGTGACCGCTCGGGGTGCCGGCCCCGGCCGGTGGCCGGTGGGCGCCCTGGCCGTCGGGGGGGTGGTCGGGCCCGTGGCCTTCGTGGCCGCCTGGGTCTGGTGCGGGCTCGTCACGGCCGGGTACTCGCCCCGCCAGGGGGCCATCAGCGACCTGGCCGCCATCGGGTCGCCCACGCGGGCGGTCATGACCGCCGGGTTCGTCGTCTTCGGGGTCGCCGTCCCCCTCTACGGCGTGGCCCTGCTCCAGGCGCTGCCCGGTGGGGCCTGGCTGGCGGCGGTGGTGTGCGGTGTGGCGACCCTCGGCGTGGCCGCCGTACCCCTCGGCGGGGGCCATGACGGCCTGCACGGGGCCTTCGCCGGGCTCGGCTACGTCGCCCTGACCCTGGTGGCGGTGCTCATGGCCGCTCCGCTGCGCCGGGTCGGCCGGCGCCGGTGGGCCGCGGCCGCCGTGGTGGTGGCGGTGGTGGCCGGATCCTGCCTCGTGGCCACCACGCTGGGCCCGGCCCACGGGACGTTCCAGCGGGTGGGGCTCACCGTGGGGGACGTGTGGCTGGTGGCCGGTGCGCGGTGGTGCTCGTGCGCCACGGCCGCTTCGACCAGTGTGACAGGCTCCGGCCTCATGGACATCTCGTGTGGATTTGCGCCGTCTGCCGCGGCTCCGGACCTGGTGGCGGCGGCCGAGCAGCTGGGCTACCGCCGGGCCTGGATGTACGACTCGCCGGCCCTCTACGGCGACGTCTGGGTGGCGCTGAGCCGGGCCGCCGAGCGGACCTCGACCATCGGCCTGGGCCCAGGGGTGCTCGTCCCCAGCCTCCGCCATGTGATGGTGACGGCGGCCGCCACCGCCGGTCTGGCCGAGCTGGCGCCGGGACGCGTCGTCCTCGGGGTGGGCACGGGCTTCACCGGGCGGCTGGTGCTGGGCCAGACGGCCATGCGCTGGGCCGAGGTCGAGGCGTATGTCGGGGCGCTGCGGGCGCTGCTCGCCGGCGACGCCGTGACCTGGGAGGGCGGGGTCATCCAGATGATCCACCCCGACGGCTACGCCGCCGCCCGACCGCTGGACATCCCCATCCTCATCTCGGCCATGGGCCCTCGGGGGCTCGAGGTGGCCCGCCGCATCGGCGACGGCGTCATGTCGGTGAGCGCCCCCCAGAGCGGCTTCGACTGGTCGACCGTCGTGGTCTACGGCACCGTCCTCGACGACGGGGAGGATCCCGGCTCGGCCCGCTCGGTGGCGGCGGCGGGGCCGGGCGCCTCGGTGCTCTACCACGCGCTGTGGGAGCAGGGGATGGCCGAGGCCCTCCCGGGTGGTGAGGCCTGGCTGGCGCGGATCGACGAGTTCGACGCCGATCAGCGCCACCTCCGGGTGCACGAGCGGCACCTGGTCGGCATCAACGAGTGGGACCGGGACGTGGTGACGGGCGAGACCATCGCCGCGCTCACCCTCACCGGCACGGTGGCCGAGCTCCGGGCCCGGCTGGAGTCGCTGGCCGAGCAGGGCGCGACGGAGGTGGCCTTCCACCCCGGCGGCGACGACCCGGTGGGTGAGCTGCGCCGCTTCGCGGCCATGGCCGGCCTCTGATCAGCGTCACCTCGCCGCCCAGCCCGAACCGGCGTACCTGGTGGCGGCCCTGGCGATGCTCAGGGACGCCAGAACGGGGAGAGGGAGGGAGGGAGGGTCAGCCGACCCGGCCGGCGGCGATGGTGGCGCCGCTCCAGTAGTAGATCGAGTCGGTGTGCACCGATGAGCCGGCGTGGGGGGCGTGGACCATCATCCCGCCGCCGATGTACATCCCCACGTGGCCGGGAGGCCCGCTCTCGCCCGGACCCCAGAAGAACACCAGGTCCCCGGGCTGGAGCTCCGAGATGGCGATGCGATGGGACACGGCCAGCTGGCTGCCGGTGAAGTGGGGCAGGCTCACGCCGGCCTGGGCCCAGGCCCACATGGTGAGCCCGGAGCAGTCGAACGTGCTGGGCCCGGAGGCACCCCACACATAGGGCGAGCCGATGCGGGACATGGCCGCGGCCACGGCGGCCGCCGCTCCACCGTTGGGGTTGGGGGCGGGGCGTGACCGGGCCGGGCCGGCCGACCGGGCCGAGCGTGGGCGCCGTCGAGGCCCTGGGGGCGGCCGCGGCCGCGGCGGCCTGGGCGGCGGCCTGCGCCGCGGCCTGGGTGGCGGCGGCCTGCTTGGCGGCGGCCTCGGCCCGGCGGGCCTGCTCGGCGGCGACCAGCGAGGCCAGCTCGCCGTCCACCTTCGACTTGATCTTGGCCTGCTCGGCCACGCTGGCGTCGGCCTGGTTCTTGGCCGAGGCGGCGGCATCGGCGTGCGACTGGGCCTCGGCCTTGGCCTGCGCCAGCTGGGCGGCCTCCTCGGTGACCTTGGCCTTGGTGGCCTGCACCTGGTCCAAGATGTCCGTGCGGCTGCCGCTGAGGCTCTGGATGTAGCCGCTCTTCACCGGACCTTCGCTGGTCTGGCTGGTGATGATGGCGTCGAAGCTCTGAGGATCGTTGCCGCTCACGTAGGCCTCGACGGCGTAGGTGGCCAGCTTCTGCGTGGTGGCGTCGAGGTCGGCGTTGGCCTGGTCGAGCCGCTTCTGGGCGTCGTCGATGTTGGCCTGCGCCTCCTCGAGGCGCTGGTTGGCGACCTCATAGGCGGCGTTGAGCGACTGGACCTTGGCGTTGAGGGCGTCGAGCTTGTCGGCGACCTGCTGGGCCTCGGCCTGCTTGTCGGTGATCTGGTCGGCCCCCGCGGCCATGGGCAGGGCGGGGAGGGCCATGAGGGCGAGCACGAGGGCAACCGCTACCGAGCGCAGCGGGCGGGTCGCGGAGAAGGTTCGCGGCGAGCGCATGGGCGCACATGGTTACCGAAGAGCGCGGCGTTCGCAACTCGATCGTAACAATCAGCACCGTCCTCGTCATGAACGGATGTTCGGCTTCGGGGCGGCCGGCCGCGCCGGGACTGGGATCGGCGCCCGGCACGCCCCCGCCTGGGCCGAGCCAGGATCGGGCAGTGAATCTTGTCTCAGTCCGCTCGCTGGGGCTGTCGCCACGAGGTGGCCCGGGCCCAGACCAGCCAGGCGGCGGCCCCCACCGGGATCTCCAGCAGGTAGACGAAGCCGGTGAACAGGAGCACCCCGGCGGTGCAGATGGCCGGATCGCCACCGAAGGCCACCAGGGCCGCCACCGCGCCGGTGTCGGCGAAGCCCACCCCGCTGGGCGTCACCGGGATGGTGGACAGCAGCCGACCGAAGGCGAAGGCGGCGAACACCTCGATCCCGCTCAGTGACGTCTCGCCCAGCCACCGCAGGATGAGCAGCTGGAGCAGGAACTGCATGAGCGAGTAGCCCAGCATCCACCCGGTGATGCGGGGCCAACGTCGGCTGATGAGGGCGCTGCTGCGGTGGCGGAACTCGACGACGGCGTCCTGCACCCCGCCGCGGTCCGGTCGGCGCACGAGGCGGGTGGCCCAGCTCACCACCCGTTGCAGGCCGTGGCCGACCCGGTTGGCCAGCGCGTCGCTGCGCAGCACCAGGGTCAGCACGGTGACGGCCGCCGCCAGGACGGCGACGCCGGCCACCGCGGCGGCGACCAGCCCGGCGCTGGCCTCGCCCGTGAGGGCCAGCAGGGCCAGCGCCACGATGGGGAGACCCAGCTTGACCAGCACGTTCCACACGCCCGACACCAGGATGCCCAGGGTGATGGCCGGCACCGAGAAGCCCCAGGAGCGACACATCCCGTAGGTGGCGCCCACCCCGACGGCCCCGCCGAAGGGCACCACGTTGGAAACCGCACTGGTGGCGGTGTTCAACACGACGCCCTGGGTGCGGCGCAGGCCGGGCAGCACCGCGGTGAGCACGCCGGCGTACACCACCAGGCCCACGGCCCACACCGCGGTCAGGCCGGCCACCTGGGCGGCGCTCAGGTGGCCGAGCTGGTCGGCCACGTCGCGGTAGGTCGAGCCGGTCACCCGAGGGATGACGAGGGCGAAGAGCACGACCAGGGCGGTGAGCGAGACGGCGGCCTCCATCGCCCGCCGGCGGGGCGACTTGCGGTGCAGCTCGGCCTCGACGGCCGCCGTCGGGTCCTCGAGCGCGGCGGGGTCCTGCGTGGTCAGCGGATCCTCGCCCAGTCCCATGGGGTCGGTCAGCTCGACTCGGCCAGGGTGGCGAACACGTCGTCGGCGCCGATGCCCGGGGGTCGGGAGCGGTCCACGAACCACTCGGTTCCGAAGGCCAGCTCGAAGTACTCGTCGGGCAGGGTGATGAACACGGCCAGGCTGCGGGTGGCGCTGCCGTCGGCGCTGGTGGCCTGGCTGGCGTGGGCCTCCATGGCCGCCCGCTTCACCGCGAGCTGGTCCCGCACGTCGACGGCGTGGGTCAACTCGTCGGCGGGCGTGTACCAGGCGTCGAAGCTGTCGGGGGCGAAATCGGCGGGGCAGCTCCAGGCCGAGAGCGGCGGCCAGGTCGAGGCCCGTGCGCATGAGGTCCCGGTTGATGGTGGCCTCCAGGACGACCGGGGTCCCGGCGATCTCCCCCGCCCGGCGGCCCACGGCGTGGACCTGGCGGTGGTCGGGGTGGCCGTAGCCGCCGTTGGGGTCGTAGGTGGTGAGCACGTCGGCGTGCTCCTCGATCAACAGCTCGGCCAGGCGAGCGGCGGCGGCTTCGGGGTCGACGTCGACGAAGGCGTCGGCGCCCCGGCTCGGGGCCGGGGTGACGAAGCCGTCGCCCTCGCCGTGGCCCGAATCGGCGTAGCCGAGCCACTCGAGGCGGTCGACCCCCAGCAGCGCGGCCGAGCGCTCGAGCTCGTGCCACCGGCGATCGGCCAGGCCCTCGCCGGCGGCCAGGAACTCCCCGGCCACCTCGCCCGACGTCGCCCCGGGTGGCCACCACCAGCACCACCCGGTGGCCTTCGGCCGCAGCCTTGGCCATCACCCCGGCGGTGAGCAGCGCTTCGTCGTCGGGATGCGCGTGCAGGCAGACCAAGGTGTGGGCCATCCCGATCATCTTGCCGCACCACGTGGGTCACCCGATGCCCGAGCGCAGCCGGTGGGCCGGGGGTCGGGCGGCTAGCGTGGTCCGGTCATCCGTCGAGAACGGCCTGGAGGTTGCCGGCATGGCCATGACCGACCCTGCCCGCCCCGACGCTGGCCGCCCCGCCGACGTACCCGGGGCCCCGGCGGTGGCGTCCGCTCCCGAGGCGGGCCCGCTCGTCGGGGGAGCCTCGGCCCCGCTCAAGGTGGCGCTGGTGACGGACTGCTATGTCCCGCGCCTCGGCGGCATCGAGATGCAGGTCCACGATCTGGCCCGGAACCTGCACCTCCAGGGCCACGACGTGGTGGTCATCACCCCGACGCCCGGTCCCGACCATGGTCGACGGCGTGCGGGTGCACCGCATGGACGTCCCCCTGCTGCCCTTCGACATCCCCTACCGGCGCTCGACCTTCCGCCAGGTGGCCGAGATCCTCGATCGGGAGCACCCCGACGTGGCCCACTTCGCCGGCGGCATCGCCTCCCCGCTGGCCTACCTGGGCGCGGCCCAGGCCCAGGCCGAGGGCATCCCCACGGTCATCACCACCCACTGCCTGTGGAGCTACGCCACGCCCCTGTTCGCCCTGCTCGACCGCACCCACCACTGGACCGACTGGCCGGTGGTGCTCTCGTCGGTGAGCGACGTGGCCGCCGCCCCCATCCGGCGCATCGCCGGCCCGGAGGTGGCGGTGGCGGTGATCCCCAACGGCATCGACCACGCAGCCTGGACGGTCACCCCGCTGCCCCGCGACGCCAGCACGGTGACCCTGGTCTCGGTGATGCGCCTGGCTCCCCGCAAGCGGCCGATGCACCTGCTCAAGATGGTGCGTCAGGTCTGCGACCAGCTCCCGGCTGACATCCGCCTCCGCCTGGTCATCATCGGTGAGGGCCCCGAGCGGTCCTCGATGGAGAAGTACCTGGCCCGCTACGACCTGGTCGACGTGGTGGAGCTGGTGGGGCGCCGCACCCGTGACGAGATACGGGGCGAGTTCGCCCGGGCCGACGTGTTCGTGGCCCCGGCCAACCTCGAATCGTTCGGGATCGCCGCCTTGGAGGCCCGCTGCGCCGGGCTCCCGGTGGTGGCCATGGCCCGCACCGGGATCCGCGAGTTCGTGGCCAACGGCACCGAGGGCCTGCTGGCCCAGAGCGATCGGGACATGGTCACCCAGCTCCTGCGCCTGGTGCGTGACCCCGATCTGCGCCAGCGCATCGCCGCCCACAACCGCGAGGTGCCCTCGGCGGTGGACTGGTCGGTGGTGGTCGAGGCCAACGTGGAGATCTACCACCGGGCCATCGCCCTGATGGGCGAGGCCTCGCAGCAGGCCGCCGGCGGCTGACCCGACCGATCGAGCCGGCCCGCAGGCGTCAGGTTCGAGGCGGTCGGCGCTTACGCCGGTTCGAGCTGTCGGCGGGCGGGACGGCGGCCGGCCCGGGTGGCCAGGCGGGCCACCCCGTAGCCGATGGCGAAGATGACGGCGCCGCCGACGGCGTCGAGCAGGTAGTGGTTGCCGGTGATGACCACCACGAGGATGGTCACGATCGGGTAGGCCACCGCCAGCGCCTTGGCCCACCAGTGCTTGACCCGGGGGAGGAACACCGCGCAGCCCCACAGCGCCCACCCGCAGTGCAGGCTGGGCATGGCCGCGAACTGGTTCGAGATCGACTTCATGGCCGACGAGTCGAACGACCAGAACGTCGGGTACTTCACCAGGGTGTCGACGTAGCCGAACACCTGGCGATGGTCACCCAGGGCGTCGAGCAGGCGCGGTGGCATGAGCGGGAAGGTGGCGAAGCCGATGAGCCCGAGCAGGGTGCCCACCAGCAGCGTGTTGCGCATGAGCGGGTAGTCGTCGGGGAAGAGCCGGTACAGGTAGACGAGCGCGGCGATGGTCGCCCCGATGTAGACCGAGCCGTAGAAGTAGTTGGCGGCCACGATGAGCCACTCGTAGTGCAGCGCCCACTGCTGCATGCGGGGCTCCCAGTAGAAGCCGAGGGCCTTCTGGGCGTCGATCACCCTGATGGCGTTGTCGAAGGCTCGGGCCGACCCGCTCTTCGACGAGTTGCGGATCGACTCGTAGATGAGGTCGAAGACCAACACGATGCCGATCTCGACCCACCAGTACAGCTCGTGACCGGTGGACAGGCGCTTGCCGCCCCGCCAGCGGGTCTCCCGGCGGCGCTCCGGGGCCGGCTCGGGTTCGGCCACCTCGGTGGGGTCCACGACGATCGGGATGTCGGCAGGCTCGGTGGCCCGGCCCCCGACGGGGTCGCGGCGCCAGGGCGCGGCGGACTCCACCGCGGTGGCGGGCCCGACCACTGGCTCCGTTCCGGCCTCGGCGACCGGCGGTCTCCCCTCGTGCATCAGGACATTCTTACCGCCGCGGAGCCTCAAGCGGCGCCGAGGCGGTACACCGAGCCCGGCGCCGACGAGCACGTAGAGCTCCCCGTCGTTGTCCTGGCCGAACGAGGTGACCGAATTCCCGGGCACGGTGGCGCCCAGCGAGCGCTCGTCGAGCTTGACCCCGTTGCGTTGCAGCAGGCCTCGGAGGTCGCCCACGCAGTAGTCGCCGAACAGATAGGTGCCCTGGAGGGCGGGGATCGCCCGGCCCCGGTAGACGAACCCGCCGATGACCGCGCAGTTCCCGTTGGCGTGCGTGTACTGGAAGATGGGCCCGATCGCCCCGGACGGCGACTCGCCGCCCTTGAACGACTCGGTCCCCTCGTCCAGGTTCCAGCCCAGGTTGGCGCCCCGGCCGGCATCGGTGCCGTCGACGGCCGGGAGCCGGTCGAGCTCCTCGATCTCGTCCTGGCCGACGTCGCCCACCCAGAGGTCGCCCGACGGCCCGGTCGAACGAGAACCGCCACGGGTTGCGCACGCCGTACAGCCAGACCTCGGGCGCGCCGCCGTTCCCGTCGGCGAAGGGGTTGTCCGGTGGGATGCCGTGGCGGTCGCCGCCGGTGGCATCGTCGGGATCGATGCGCAGGATCTTGCCCAGCAGCACGTGGGTGTTCTGCCCGTTGCCGCTGGGATCGCCGGCGCCCCCGCCGTCTCCCATGCCGATGTACAGGAAGCCGTCGGGGCCGAAGGCCATGCCGCCGCCGTTGTGGTTGGGGAACGGCTGGGTCGACGAACAGCAGGTTGCGCCGGCCGGTTCCGGGTGTCGGCCCGGTCGCCGGTCATGGGGAACTCGACGACGTTCGTGTTGCCGTCGCGGTCGGTGTAGTCGGCGTAGAGGCGGCGTCCGTCGGGCGAGAACACGATGCCCAGCAGCCCCCGCTCACCGCCGGCGGCGGTCTGGGCGGTGAGGTCGAGCGACGGGGTCGGGGTCCACCGGGCGGTGACCTGGGTGACCGACGTTCGTGCGCGGGGTCGAGCGTCTTGGTCATCCGGATGACCTTCACCAGGCCGCCCTGCTCGGCGACGTAGAGATCGTCGGATGCCGGTGCGGGGGGTGAGGGCCACGGGGTGGGAGAACGTGGCGATCTCGGTCAGGGCCACCTTGACCCCGGCGATCGAGGTGGGGCCCGGCCCGGGGTCGCCGGTGGCGTCCACCGCGGCGGGGATCTCGGCGCCGGGGGAGGGGGCCGAGGTGTTGGTCGACGCCTGGTGGG
Source organism: uncultured Microthrixaceae bacterium (assembly GCA_963726905.1). GTDB lineage: Bacteria > Actinomycetota > Acidimicrobiia > Acidimicrobiales > Acidimicrobilacustridaceae > UBA4742. The sequence continues at coordinate 136,807 of CAVSDZ010000019.1, read as the reverse complement.
CCGAGTCGGCGCCACACGCCGCCACCAGCAGGGCCACGGCCCCCAGGAGGAGGCCGAGCAGGACGGCGATCGGGACCCGGCCCCGGGCGCGGGCCACGTTGCCGGGCGGCGGGGCCGGTCGGGTCACGGGTCATCGGGCGACCACTCGGATGAGGCCTTCCTGGACGACGGTGACCGCCAGGTGGCCGTCGTGGGTGAAGATCGAGCCCCGGGCGATGCCCCGGCCGCCGGAGGCCGACGGGCTCTCCTGGTCGTACAGCAGCCACTCGTCGGCCCGGAACGGTCGGTGGAACCACATGGCGTGGTCGAGGCTAGCCATCATGATGTCCTTCTCGACCGCGCCCACGGCGTGGGGGAGCAGGGTGGTGTCGAGCAGGGTCATGTCGGACGCGTAGGTCAGGATGCAGGCGTGCAGCACCGGGTCGTCGGGCAGCACGCCGTCGGCCCGCAGCCACACCCGCTGGCGGGGTGGGAGCGGATGCATGCGATCGGCCGGGGACCAGTCGACCGTGCGGGTGTCGATGGGCCGGTCCCGGGTGTACCACTCGCCCAGGGCCTCGGCCCACGGCGCCCAGCGCTGCCGGAAGTCGGGCAGCGTGTCGGGGGGCGCCGACGTCCGTCGGGCATGGGGTCCTCGTGGTCGAGGCCCGACTCGTGCAGGTGGAACGAGGCCTGGAGGTTGAAGATGGCCTTGCCGTGCTGGATGGCCACCACCCGGCGGGTGGTGAACGACCGCCCGTCGCGGATGCGGTCGACCTCGTAGAGGATGGGCACCGTCGGGTCGCCGGGCCGCAGGAAGTAGGCGTGCAGCGAGTGGACGCCGCGGTCGGCGTCGACGGTGCGGGCCGCGGCCACCAGCGCCTGACCGGCGACCTGGCCCCCGAACACCCGCTGGGCCTCGACGTCGGGGCTGATCCCCCGGAAGAGGTTGACCTCGATGGCCTCGAGGTCGAGCAGGGCGATGAGGTCGTCCACGGCCTGTTGCATCGGCCAATCCTCGCAGACCGCTCGCCGACACCAGAACCCGTCACCCAGAGCCCGCCGGTAGGGTCTCCGCCCATGGCACGCGCATTCCCCGAGGGGTTTCGATGGGGCACCGCCACCGCGGCGCACCAGGTCGAGGGCAACAACGTCAACAACGACTGGTGGGAGTGGGAGCACCGGCCCGACAGCGTGTGCGTCGAGCCCAGCGGCGACGCCTGCGACCACTACCACCGCTACCCCGAAGACATCGCCCTGCTGGCGGCGCTGGGGTTCAACAGCTACCGCTTCTCCATCGAGTGGAGCCGCATCGAGCCCGAGGAGGGTCGGTTCTCGCCTGCCGCGCTCGACCACTACCGGCGCATGGTGCGCCTCGTGCCTCGAGCACGGCCTCGACGCCACCGTCACGTTCCATCACTTCACCACGCCGCGCTGGGCGACGGCCGACGGGGGCTGGCACAACCCCGCCATCGTCGAGCGGTTCGGCCGGTTCTGCGAGCGCGCCACCGACCACCTGGGTGACCTCATCACGCGGGCCTGCACCATCAACGAGCCCGACGTGGTCAGCTACGTGAGCTACCAGATGGGGGTGTTCCCGCCCGGCATCGTGGACCGCGACCTGTGGCGACAGGCCAACGACAACCTCATCGCCGCCCACCGCCGGGCCTATGACGCCATCAAGGGTGGTCGGGGCGACTTCCCCGTCGGCCTCACGCTGTCCATGACCGACTACCAGCCGGTGCCGGCCGACGACCCCGCGGCGCTGAAAGCGGTCGAACGGATCCGTCGCCACGGCGAGGACATCTTCCTCGAGGCCTGCCGGGGCGACGACTACGTCGGGGTCCAGACCTACAGCCGCAGCCGGGTCGGCCCCGAGGGCCAGCTCGGGCCGGAGGACGGCGTCGAGGTGCTGGCGATGGGCTACGAGTACTGGCCCGACGCCCTGGCCGCCTGCATCCGCCGGGCCTGGGACGTCACCGATCATGTCCCGATCCTGGTCACCGAGAACGGGATCGGCACCGACGACGACGCTCAGCGCCGGCGCTACGTCGAGCAGGCCCTGGCCGGGGTGCTCGACTGCATCGACGAGGGCATCGACGTGCGGGGCTACACCTACTGGAGCTGCCTGGACAACTTCGAGTGGGCCTTCGGCTACGGCCCCCGCTTCGGCATCATCGATGTCGACCGCGCCACCCAGCAGCGCACGGTCAAGGCCACCGGCCGCTGGCTCGGTCAGGTGGCCCGGGCGAACGCCCTGTAGCGCTTGCCCGCCAACCAGGAATCTGCAGTCGAAGCCACCTCCGCGGTCGTTTCGCCTGCAGATCTGGTGGGTCGGCGGTGTCTGGGTGAGTGAAGGTCAGGCCAGGAGCTCGGCGAGCAGGGCCCGGACCCGGCGGTCGATCTCGTCGCGGATCGGGCGCACGGCGTCGACGCTCTGGCCGGCCGGGTCGGCGACGGCCCAGTCCAGGTACCGCGTGCCCGGGTAGAACGGGCACTCATCCCCGCAGCCCATGGTGATGACGACGTCGGAGGCCTGCACGGCGGCGTCGTCCAACTTCTTCGGGCGCGCTCCGGTGGCGGCCAGGTCGATGCCCACCTCGGCCATGACCTGCATCACCGCGGGGTTGATGGTGTCGGCCGGCGCCGTCCCGGCCGAGCGAACCACCACCCGGTCCCCACCGTGGCGGGCCAGGAGGGCGGCCGCCATCTGCGAGCGACCGGCGTTGTGGACGCACACGAACAGGACCTCGGGGCCGGCGGAGTGTCGTCAGGCATCGGGACGGCTCCCGAGCGGACGCGGGGATAGAACAGGCGAACGAGCCCGAACGCGATCAGCGCCCCGACGAGCTGCATGAGGATGAACATGGGCGCCGACGACGGGGCGATCCCGGCGAACGTGTCCGACAGCGTGCGGGCGATGGTCACCGCCGGGTTGGCGAAGCTCGTCGACGACGTGAACCAGTAGGCGCCCACGATCCAGGCGCCGACGGCGAAGGGGACCGCCCTCGCCCGACCCGAGCGGACGCAGCCTTGGATCACCAGCAACAGGCCCACGGTCGCCACCACTTCGGAGAGCCACAGGGCCGGTGATGACCGGGTCCTGGTCGACAGGTCGACCGCGGGCACCTCGAACATGACGTTGGCGACCACGGCGCCGAAGCAGGCCCCGATCACCTGGGCGACCACGTACAGGCCGGTGTCGCGGGTGGTGGTCGTCCCCAGCAGCCGGTCGACGAGGGAGACCACCGGGTTGAAGTGGGCGCCCGACACGGCCCCGAACATCAAGATGAGGGCCACCAGCGCGGCACCGGTGGCCGCCGCGTTCTCGAACAACTGGAGCCCGATGTCGGTGGGTGACAGGCGGCTGGCCATGATCCCCGACCCGATCACGGCGATGATGAGGAACGCGGTCCCCAGCGCCTCGGCGGCCAGCCGCCGGGCGAGATCGAGCCGGAGCTCGCCTGTCCCGGTCTCGGGCTCGAGGGCCAGCTCCGCTTGGGCCATGCCGTCGTCACGGCGCGGACGCGGCTCGCTCACGTCGTCGCCCCGGGCGCGCCGAGTGGGCCCGGTTCACCGAGCGGGCGGGCCGGGATGCCGCCCCGGAGGAACTCCTCCACGCTCGCGAACCGATGGGCCGTCAGCCACAGGCGCAGCAGGTGCCGGCGCTCGTCGGGGTCGCCGCCGTCGGTCGAACGCCTCGCGGGCGTGCAGGATCCGTGCGTTGTTGAGGAGCTGGACGTCCCCGGGGCGGAAGTCCATCTCGAGGTGGAACGAGGGATCGTTGGCGATCTGCTTCCAGCAGGTCCATGGCCTCGAGCTGGCGGGCCGTGAGGCGGGGCACCTCCGGGTGGCGCTGCGCGTCGCGGATGTACCAGCCGATGTAGAACACGCGTGGCTGCCCGTTCACGTCGGTGATGGCGGGCAGCGCGAAGTAGCGGATCCTCGCCCAGCGGACTGCTCGTCGTTGCGGTCCCAGCAGAACGGTTCGTACAGAACCTCGAGGAGATCCGGGCGCCGGCGGAGCATCTCGTTGTAGACGGCGGCGGAGCTGGCGATCCGGCTCTCACCGCCCGAATGGGCGCGGTGCAGGCACAGCAGCCCGACCAGGTCGGCGCCGTCGGTGTGGAAGTCCTGACGGGCGTTGGTCCGGTAGAAGCGCACGCTGGGGTCGACTCGCTCGATGCCTTCGTCGCGCACGTGGCCGAGCTGGCTCGCCTTGGGCGTCCTGTCCCACCGGCGTGCCGAGGTGAAGACCGAGCCCGACGTAGGCCAGCTCGACGGCGCGATCGTCGAGCCCGGTCTCGGGCCCGGCGAGGGGGAAGCCGCGCAGCAGGAGGAAGCCCCGGCCCTCGGTTCAGGACGTCGGACCATCCCGAGGCACGATCGGCCCGAGCGCGGGAGGGGGAAGTCCTCGATGCGCAGGCTGCTCGATCGAGATGCCCGAGCGCGAGCGCCGGCCTCGGCCGCGTCGGATGAGCTCGTGGCGCTCGGCGTCGGTCAGCTCCACCGTCCACGTCGACGGCGTCGGCCACGTCGGCGGTGCGCCATGCGGCCGCCGACGTCACCGGGCTGTCGGAGTTCGCACGGCGTCAGCAGCAGTGGAGCCGGCGGCGACGGACTCGCTCAGTCGCCACCCGCAGCCGAGGCCGGCGTCCACGGTGGCCGGGCGCGCAGCAGGTCGAGTCCTCAGGGTGCATGACGTCGGCGTCGGCCAGCACCGTGTAGACCTCCCACGGGGCCCCGCTGGGGTCGTTCACCCACACCTTGTCCTGCAGGGCGTAGCAGCAGGTGGTCTGCTCCTCGACGGCGGTGGCGAGCCCATCGGCCTGCGAGTCGGCTGATGGCCTCGGCGACCTCGCCGGCCGACTCGACCTCGACCCCGAGGTGGTTGAGCGACCCGGGCGTCGCCCTGGCCGGCCACCAGCACCAGCTTGAGCGGCGGCTCGGCGATGGCGAAGTTGGCGTAGCCGTCGCGGATCTTGGCCGGCTCGGTGCGGAAGAGCTTGGTGTAGAAGGCGATGGCCTCGTCGAGATCGGCGACGTTGAGGGCGAGCTGCACACGGGACATGGGGTTGGTCCTCCCTGAGCTTCGGTCGACGGGATACATTGACCGTTGTCGATGAGTATGCCGAAGACATAGACTGCTGTCAATATAGATCTTCATCAATGTGTGAGGTTCCCATGGCTGCACCCACCACCCGCTCGACCACCGCCGCCAAGACGGCGATCCCGGTGACCATCCCCGGTGCCGCCGCGGGGGCGTGCTGCGCCACCTTGCGTGAGCCCGACCTGTCCGAGGCGGACGCCGTGGTCCTGGCCCGCGGCTTCGCCGCCCTGGCCGACCCGGCGCGACTCCGGCTGCTGTCCCTGCTGACGACGGCCGAGGCCGGCGAAGTGTGCGCCTGTGACCTGGTCGAGCCCGTGGGTCGCTCCCAGCCCACCGTCAGCCACCACCTCAAGGTGCTGTTCGATGCGGGCCTGGTGACGCGGGACAAGCGGGGGATCTGGGTCTGGTACCGCGCCGTCCCCGAGCGCCTCGACCAGCTCCGCCGGGCCCTCGGCTGACTGTTGCCGACCAGGGGCGCGCACTAGCGTGGTTCCGATGTCTGCTCCCCCCAAGGCCGGTCCCATCGCCTCCATCAGGGAGAAGGGGCCGCGCTACCTGGCTGTCTCGTGCGTCAACGTCGTCGTCGGCCAGGGCCTGCTGCTCATCTTCCACGCCATCCTGGGCTGGCCGCAGGCTGCGGCCAACGCCCTGGCCGTGATGATCAGCGCCTTCCCCGCGTACTACCTGAGCCGCGCCTGGGTGTGGGGCAAGTCGGGCAAGAGCCACTTCAAGAAGGAAGTCCTCCCCTTCTGGATCTTCGTGTTCATCGGGCTGGTGTTCTCCACCGCGGTGGTGGCGCTGGGCGCGCATCTCACCGACACGACGGGCAGCGGCCAGAACCTGGCCCTGTGGGAGAAGCTCCTCCCCAACGTCCTCAACGCGGCCTCGTTCTTCATCCTGTGGATCATCCGCTTCTTCCTCATGGAGAAGCTGTTCACCCAGCACACCGAGCTGGCCGAGGAGCTGGTGGGCGAGGACTTCATGAAGGCGGTGCACGGCGCCGATGCCGTCGAGGCCGCCGAGCGGGGCGAGGCCAGCCGCGAAGCCGGCCTCGGCACCGCCGAGCGCTGAGCCCTTCCATGGACCCCACCCTGCAGGCCAAGGCCGAGGCCGCGCGCGGGTTCATGCCCCCGGATGAGGGGCTGGCCCTGTACGAGGCCGCCCGGTCGGTGCCGTCGGGGGGCGCGCCCCTCCTCGAGATCGGCAGCTACTGCGGCAAATCGGCGGTGTACCTGGGCGCCGGCGCCCAGGAGCGTCAGACGATCCTGTTCGCCCTCGACCACCACCGGGGGAGCGAGGAGAACCAGGAGGGCTGGGAGTGGCACGAACCCGACCTGGTCGACCCCGAGGTGGGGCTCATGGACACCCTGCCCCGCTTCCGGCACACGATCCATGACGCCGGCCTGGAGGGAGCGGTGGTCGCCCTGGTGGGCGACTCACCGACCGTGGGTCGCCACTGGTCCATCGAGCTCTCACTGCTGTTCATCGACGGGGGCCACGGCCACGACCCCGCCCACCGGGACTACGAGCTGTGGACGCCGCACGTGGCCGTCGGGGGGCTGCTGGCCATCCACGACGTGTTCCCCGACCCGGCCGACGGCGGCCGGCCGCCGTATGAGATCTACTGCCGGGCCCTCGAGTCCGGCGCGTTCCACGAAGAGCGCGCCGTCGGCTCCCTACGGGTGCTGCGGCGAAGCTGACCAGCCCCTGGTCACGCTGCGCAGGCGCCAGCCGGAGCAGCTCGACCTCTGACACCCGGATGGGCGAAGCCGCCCGCCGGGAGCTGGCGACCAGAGGGCCAGGTCAGTAGTCACTCGTAGCGGGTGGCGTCGCCCTCTTCGGTCTCGACCTCGTCCTCGCCGGCCAGGAGCCGCCAGGTGAGCGCGCCGAGCGCCCCGCCGATGAGGGGGAAGACGATGAACGCCCAGAGCTGCTTCATGGCGTCGCCGCCCACGAAGACGGCCACGCCGAGCGAGCGGGCCGGGTTCACCGACGTGTTGTCGACGGGGATGCTGATGAGGTGGATCAGGGTCAGCGCCAGGCCGACGGCCACGCCGCCGAAGCCGCCGGGGAAGCTCTTGTGGAACGTGCTGGCCACGACGAACACCAGCAACCCGGTGAGGAAGATCTCGACCAGCACCATGGCCAGGAACTTGTAGCCGTCGGGGGACTGCGCCCCCCAGCCGTTGGTGGCGAAGCCGCCCGCCCTCACCGATGAGGCGCTGGCGCCGGCCTGGTTCAGGGCGATGGCGAACAGCACGGCACCGGCGGCGATGGCGCCGATGACCTGGCCGCCCACGTAGTACCAGGCGTCCTCGCCCTTGCACTTCTTGGCCAGCACCAGGCCGACGGTGACGGCGGGGTTGATGTGGCAACCGGAGATCCCGCCGATGGCGTAGGCCATGCACAGCAGGGTCAGGCCGAAGGCGATGGCCACGCCCAGGAAGCCCACGTTCTTGCCGGCCAGGACCGCCGTCCCGCAGCCCCCCAACACGAGCACGAAGGTGCCGATGGTCTCGGCGAACAGGATGGTTCCCTTGCCGCGGTTCATGGTCATCCTCCCCTTGGATGCTCCCCACGAACATCCGCCGCCCACGCTAGGTGATACCCGGATGCCGATGCTGGATCGACCGTCGGCGCGGTGGCCATCACCTACGACATGACCGCCGGACCATGACCCGTCCGGTCGCGGTGACTAGTCCCGGCTGGGGTCGGCGGAGACGTCCTCGGGGTCGGTGTCGATGAGGGCGGGCAGGGCCGCCGTGGTCGACGAACAGCGACGGCGGCGGGGCTGGCGCCCGACAGGGCGTCGGCGGCCAGCACGATCGAGGCGTCGGTGTAGGTCGAGCGCTCGTTGCCGGGGAAGTGCACCATCTCGGGGAACACGATGCCGGTCCAGTAGTGCCCGTCGGAGCTGCGCAGCTGCTGGGCCCAGCCGAACAGCTCCAGGGCCCGGTCCCGCTCGCCGAGGCTCAGCTCGGCCAGCAGGCACTCGCAGGTCTCGGCCGCGGTGACCCAGGGCCGATCGCTCACGCAGCGCACGCCCATGCCGTCGACCAGGAACGTGTCGCGGCGCGAGTCGAGCCGCTCGCGGCCGGCGGTGCCGGTCACCACGCCGGCCAGCACCGGGTAGTACCAGTCCATGGCCCAGCGGTGCTTGGGGGCGAAGGCGTCGGGAAGCTCGCCGGCCGCGTGGGCGGCGATGACGTGGGCCAGACGGGCCGCGCTCAGCTCCCAGTCGGGCCGCTCGTGGCCGAGGTGCTCGGCCAGGGCGATGGCGCAGCGCAGGCTGTGGCAGATGCTCGACGAGCCGGTGAGCAGGGCGAACGACCACGGCGTGCCGTCGGCGTGGCGGGCCCACAGGATCTCGCCCCGGGGCGTCTGCAGGTCGAGCACGAAGTCGATGGCGGCCTCGACCACCGGCCACATGGACTCGATGAAGCCGGTGTCGCCGAACAGCAGGTGGTGGTGCCACACGCCGGCGGCCACGTAGGCGATGACGTTGGCGTCGAGCTTGTCCTGCTCGATGGAGTCCTCGAGGTAGTACTGGTGCCACGAGCCGTCGGGCCGCTGCTGCGCGGCCAGCCAGTCGTAGGCCCGCTCGGCGTCGGCCCGCCGCCCACCGATGGCCAGGGCCATGGCCGCCTCCACGTGGTTCCAGGGGTCGGCGTGGCCGCCGGGGAACCACGGGATCATGCCGTTGGGCAGCTGCCAGTCGGCGATGCCGTCGACGGTGGCCGGACAGCTCCGCGGCCGACAGGATGCCGGGCACCTCGGGGAGCGGGAACTCAGACGCCGGCATCGACCGTCTCCGGGTGGCGGAGCGGCGGCCCGGGACCGGTCGTCGGTCGGCTCCGCCATGGTGATGGGCTTGGTGGCGTAGACGACCAGGCTCTTGCCCAGCACGGGGTTCAGCAGCTGCTCGGTGATGCGGGTCACCGCCGGCTTCTTGGTGATGTCCCACACCAGCAGGCGGTTGTACAGCTTCACCAGCGGGAAGTCGTCGTTGGTGGGCCCGACCGCGCACTTCAGCCACCAGTAGGGGGCGTGCAGGGCGTGGGCGTGGTGGGCGGCCCCGTCGACCAGGCCGGCGCCCCGCATCTTCGAGCGCAGCTCGTCCTCGGTGTAGATGCGCACGTGGCCGCCCTCGACGAACGGGGCGTGGTACTCGTCGCTGAGGGCCCAGCAGATCTTCTCCGGCAGCCAGGCCGGGATGGTGACGGCCATGGTGCCGCCGGGCCGCAGCACCCGGGTCAGCTCGTCCAGGGCGGCCAGGTCGTCGGGGATGTGCTCCATGACCTCGCTGGCCATGATGCGGTCGAAGGTGCCGTCGGGGAACGGCAGGCGGGTGGCGTCACCGTTGACGCACGTCGCCGATGCCGTCGGCGGACACCTCGCCGGCCAGGATCATGGCCTCGAACAGTCCCCGCACCTCGACCAGCTCGTCGGTGGCCATGTCGCACGCCACCACCCGGGCGCCGCGGCGGAAGCCCTCGAAGGCGTGGCGGCCGAAGCCGCAGCCGAGGTCGAGCAGCAGGTCGCCGGGGCGCAGGCCGAGCTTGTCGTAGTCGACGGTCAGCATGGCCTCAACGAGCCCCGTTCGTCTCGGCGCGCGGTGCCGGGGTGCTCGGAGGTGGCCCGGGGTGTGGCCCGGGAAACGGGTCGGATCGAAGCGGGGGGCGGCGCGGCGCCCGCCGGGGCGGTGGCGCTCGATGTGGGCCGTCTCGGCCAGCAGCGCCCGGTAGTGCTCGACGGTGCCCACCGCGGTGTGGCGCCACGTCCAGCGCTCGATGACCCGCTGGCGGCCGGCGGCGCCGATGCGGGCCCGCAGCTCGGGGTCGTCCAGGGCCAGGGAGATCTTGGCGGCCAGCGCCTCGGAGTCACCCGGGGGCACGCACAAGGCGGTCTCGTTGTCGGCGCCGACCACCTCGGGCAGGGCGCCACCGGTGGTCGCCACCAGCGGCACGCCGCACGACATGGCCTCGATGGCGGGCAGCGAGAAGCCCTCGTAGAGCGAGGGCACGACGGCCAGCTCGGCCTCGCTGTAGAGCTCGATGATGCGGTCCTCGGGCACGCCGGTCACGAACTCGACGATGTCGCGCAGACCGAGCTCGTCGAGCAGGCGCGAGGAGGGGCCGCCCTCCTTCTCGCGACCGATGACGACGAGGGACACCTCGCGCTCGGTGCGCAGCTTGGCCACCGCCTCGAGCAGGTAGCGCAGGCCCTTCATGGTCACATCGGCGCTGGCCGTGGTGATGAGCCGCCCGGGGATGCGCTCGACGTCGTCGAGCGGGCGGAACAGGTCCTGGTCGACCCCGACGGGGACGACGTGCAGCCGGTCCAGCTCGACCTCGTGGTCGGCGGCGATGTCGTCGCGGGAGTTCTGCGACACGGTGATGACCCGGGTCATGCGCGACGCCACCCGGGTCTGCATCTTGGTGAAGGCGTACCAGCGGGCCTTGGAGATGCGCCCCCATGCCGTCTCGGCGTGCTCCATCTCGAGCCGGCGATCCACGGTGATGGGGTGGTGGATGGTGGCCAGCACGGGCAGGCCCATGCGCTGCATGGCCAGCAGGCCGTAGCCCAGGCACTGGTTGTCCTGCACCAGGTCGAAGTCGTTGACCCGGCCCCGCAGGTACTGGGCGGCCCGCACGCTGAAGGCCAGCGGCTCGGGGAAGGTGCCGAACGAGAAGGCGGTGACCTCGACGAAGTCGCCGAGGGTCTTCAGCTCCCAGATGCCCGGCATGCGCATCGGGAAGTAGTCGTTGTAGATGTCCAGGCTGGGCAGCTCGTGCAGGGGCACCCGTTCGTCGAGGATCGGGTAGGGCTGACCGCCGAGCACCTCGACGTGGTGGCCCAGATCGACCAGGGCCTTGGTCAGATGGCGGGTGTAGACCCCTTGACCCCCGACGTGGGGCTTCCCCCGGTACGTCAGGTAGGCGATGCTCAGCGGCTCGTCCTCGCGCGGCCCGTTGATCGATGGGGCACGGTCAGAGGTAGGCATAAGCCCGCAAGTCTCATAGCCCCTGACCGATCGGTCAAGTAGAGGCGAGGCCGGCCGAGGACTCTGTGACGAGGGTCACTCATCATCGGCGAATTCAGCGGACGAGTGCCACTTTTCCGACGACGCGGCGCTCCAGCAGGTCGTCGAGGGCGGTCGCCGGCCTCTTCGAGCGGGTAGGTCGTGGGGGCCACCGGATCGAGTCGGCCGGCCGCCACCAGATCGAGCAGGGAGGCCAGCAACGCTCGCTGCTCGTCACCGTGGGCCATGGCCCACGCCCCCCAGTCGACGCCCACCACCGTGCGGTTGCGCAGCAGGATCTGGTTGGCGGGCAGGGCGGGGATGGCCCCGGCGGCGAAGCCGATCACCACGAAGCGGCCGCCTTCGCCCAGGGCCCGCAGGGCGGCATCGGCGAGGTCGCCACCGACCGGGTCGACCACCACATCCACCCCGGTCACCGCCGCGCCGGCCCCGGCCCCGTCAGCCTCGGCCAGCTCGCGGGCCAGGTTGCGGGCCCGGTCCTTGAGGTCGCCGGCCGTGGTGTCGATGATGGCGACGGCACCCATGGCCGTGGCCGCGTCGCGCTTGGCCTCGGTGGAGGCGGCGGCGATGGCCCGGGCCGCCGAGGGCGCCGGGCCACGTCGATGACGGCCAGCCCCACGCCCCCGCCCGCGCCCAGGACCAGCACGGTCTCGCCCGGGCGCAGCCCGGCCCGGTCGCGCAGGGCGAACAGGGCGGTGCAGTAGCTCTGGGTGAACGTCGCCGCCCGGGCGGCGTCGAGCCCAGCGGGCACGGCCGAGGCCGAGGCCGCGGGGATGCGCCACCTGCTCGGCGAACCCGCCCAGCCCGCACATGGCCAGCACCCGGTCGCCCACCTGCCAGCCGGTCACACCGTCGCCGACGGCCGCCACCGTCCCGGCGATCTCGCTGCCCGGGCGTGAACGGGAGCGGCGGCTTGATCTGGTACTGGCCCTGGATGAACAGGGCGTCGACGTAGTTGACCCCGGCCGCCTCCACGTCGACCACCAGACCCCCGGGCCGCAGCTCGGGCGGAGCGACGTCCTCCACGCGCAGGGCGGAGGGAGGACCGAGCTCACGGCACACGACAGCACGCATGGTGTGCGAGGTTAGGCAGATCATGCGAGCACTGGTGCAGCGAGTCAGCCGGGCCCGGGTCACGGTGCGGACCGAGGGGCGAGCCCGACACCGTGGTGGGTGAGATCGGCCCGGGGTTGTGCGTGCTGGTGGGCGTGACCCACGGCGACACCGACGAGGTGGCCGCGCGGCTGGCCGAGAAGCTGTGGCGCCTGCGCGTGTTCGACGACGACGACGGGGTCATGAACCGCGCCGCCGCCGACCTCGACCTGGCGCTGCTCGTGGTCAGCCAGTTCACCCTCTACGGCGACACCCGCAAGGGCCGGCGTCCGTCCTACGTCGACGCCGCCCGGCCCGACCACGCCGAGCCGATCATCGATCACCTGGTGGCCGAGCTGCAGACCCTGGGGGCCACCGTGGCCACCGGGAGGTTCCGGGCCGACATGGCCGTCGAGCTGGTCAACGACGGTCCCGTGACCCTCCTGCTCGAGCTCTGAACCTGCTACAACTCGCAGGTGCCCGGCATCGCCACTGACGTCGCCTCCAAGCGCACCGACGCCGACGCGGTGGTCGAGCTCGTACCGGTCGGCGCCGACATCCTGGTCCCGCTGGCCAACGGGGAGCCGCGGTCGGTGATGGCCGCGCTCGACCAGGCCGCCGCCGAGAGCCGGCTCGACCGCGTGCGGGTGCACCAGATGCACGCCGGCTACGACCACCCGTACCTCCACGGGACCTACGGCGACCGCCTCCGCCACATCTCGTACTTCCTCAGCGCCATCGAGCGCGAGGCCTACGCCGAGGGCGGCTGCCATCTCGTCCCCTCGCACTTCTCGGACATGCCCCGGCTGCTGCGGCGCACCACGCAGTGCTCGTTGCTCATCGCCCGGGTGGCTCCGCCGGACCGTCACGGGTTCTTCTCGCTGGGCACCAACGCCGACTACGTGGCCCGCTTCCTCGGCGAGATCCCGGTCTTCCTCGAGGTCAACCCGAACATGCCGCGCACGTTCGGCGAGAACAACATCCACGTGAGCCAGATCGACGGGATGGTGCGAGTCGGCCGAGCCCCTGCTCGAGATCGCCCCGGCCCCGGTCACCGAGCTCGATCACCGGATCGCCGAACTGGTGGCCGAGCGCATCCCCGACGGGGCCACCATCCAGGTGGGCATCGGCGGGGTGCCCAACGCGCTCCTGGGTCTGCTGGAGGACCACCGCCACCTCGGGATCCACACCGAGCTGCTGACCGACGGACTGGTCGATCTGATCGAGTCCGGGGCCGCCACCGGGCTGGACAAGACCACCCGTCCGGGCAAGGTGGTGACCACCTTCGCCCTCGGCTCCCAGAAGACCTACGACTACATCGCCGACAACCCGGTGGTGGAGATGTTGCCGGTGGACTGGGTCAACGACCCTCGGGTGATCGGCCGGGAGGAGCGATTCGTGTCGATCAACTCCACGCTCGAGGTGGACTTCCTCGGCCAGTGCAACTCGGAGGTCCTCAACGGCCGCTACTGGTCGGGCAGCGGCGGGCAGGCGGACTTCGCCCGTGGCGCCATGCACTCCAGCCGAAGGTCAGGGGTTCATCGTGCTCCACTCGACCACTCGGGACGAGTCGGTGTCGCGGATCGTGCCGCGGCTGTCAGCCGGCGCGGCGGTGACCACCGACAAGAACACGGTGGACAAGGTGGTCACCGAGTACGGCGTGGCTGAGCTGCGGGGCCGGACCATCGGGGAGCGCACGAGGGCCCTCATCAACATCGCCCATCCCGACCACCGCGAGGAGCTGGCCCGCGCCGCCCACGAGTGGGGCTCGCTGCGGGACTAGCTGCTCAGCCCGGGACGCCGCCCCGCCTCCCCTCGCCTCCACCGACTTTGCGTGCCACAGCCGCCGCTTCCGCCGCCGTGCCACGCAACGTCCGGGAAGAGCATCAGCTGGCGTTGCGCACGCCGGTTCGGGGAGCGGCCGCTCGGTCGGCAGCGAATCGGTGCCGGCGATGCGGGGGCGCGGCGTAGGGTCGGCGCCATGTTGCGGACCGTGGGCGTGTCGCCGGTCTTCGGGGGCCAGACCGTGCTCGACGACGTGTCGCTCGCCGTCGACGGCCGCGACCGGCTGGGCATCGTCGGGCCCAACGGCGTGGGCAAGTCGACGCTGCTGCGCGTCCTGGCCGGCCTCGACCGAGCCCGACGAGGGCACGGTCGAGCGCGCGCCCGGCCCAGCTCACCGTCGGCCTGCCTCCCCCAGGAGCCCGAAGCCCGACCGGGCGAGACGCTGGCCGGCTACCTGGCCCGGCGCACCGGCGTGGCCGCTGCCTCCGACGAGCTCGACCGGCGCACCGGCCGCCCTGTCCGGCGACGCCGACTCGGTCGAGGCCTACAGCGACGCGCTCGAGCGCTTCCTGGCCCTCGGCGGCGACGACCTCGAGGCCCGGGCCGCCGAGGTGTGCGCCGTCGGTGGGGCTGGACGTGGGCGACGGCGGGCCGCTTCGCCCAGGCCACCGCCACCCTGTCGGGCGGCGAGGCGGCCCGCGCCGCGCTGGCCGCCATCCTGTTGTCGCGGGTCGACGTGCTGCTGCTCGACGAGCCGACCAACAACCTCGACTTCGCCGGCCTCGACGTGCTCGAGGGGTTCGTCGACCGCTTCGCCGGCGCCGTCTCGTCGTCTCCCACGACCGGGCCTTCCTCGACCGCTGCGTGCATCGCATCGTCGAGCTCGACGAAGCGATCGCACCGGGCCCGCGAGTTCGCCGGCGGCTGGTCGGCCTACACCGAGGCGCGCGACCTGGCCCGCTCCCAGCAGTACGAGGCCCACGGCCAGCTACGTCACCGAGCGCGACCGGCTGCGCGAGCGCCAGCGCACCCAGCTCCAGTGGAGCGAGCGCGGGGTGCGGCGGGCCAAGACCTCGGGCGAGCCCGACAAGAACATCAAGGCCGGCCAAGATCGCCCGCAGCGAGAAGCAGGCGGGCAAGGTGAAGGCGACCGAGCGCAAGATCAGCCAGCTCGAGGCGGTCGACAAGCCGTGGGAGGGCTGGCGCCTGCAGCTCAGCCTGGCCCCGGCCGTGCGCAGCGGTGACGTCGTGGCCCGCCTCGACGACGCCGTCGTCGAACAGGGCGAGTTCCGGCTCGGCCCGATCGACCTCGAGGTCGCCTGGCAGGACCGCCTGGCCATCCTCGGCCCCAACGGCAGCGGCAAGACCACGCTGCTGCGGGCCCTGCTGGGCGAGGTGCCCCTGGCCTCGGGCCGGCGCTGGGTGGGCCCGGGCGTGCAGGTCGGCGAGATGGACCAGCAGCGGGGGCTCTTCGCCGGCGCCGGTGCCCGCGTGCTGGCGCACGTTCCAGGAGCGCACCGGCATGGCCCTGCAGCGAGTCGCGCTCGCTGCTGGCCAAGTTCGGGCTCGGTGCCGACCACGTCGACCGGCCGGGCCGGGACCTCTCGCCCGGTGAGCGCAGCCGGGCGCTGCTGGCCACGCTCATGGCCGAGGGCGTCAACTGCCTCGTGCTCGACGAGCCCACCAACCACCTCGACATCGAGGCCATCGAGCAGCTCGAGCAGGCCCTGGCCGCCTTCGAGGGCACCCTGCTGCTCGTCTCCCACGACCGCCGCTTCCTCGAGTCCGTCGCCGTCACCCGCACCGCTCGAGCTGTAGCGACCGGCTCGGCCCTCCGGTCGGCGAGCCTCCCGTGCGGGCGGCTTCGCCGATCCGGGTGTCGGCCGTCGAGGTCGGCGCCGGCTGCGCCGCGCGGCGCTGGCAGCGATCCAGGATGCGAGCCATGCCGCGGCGAGCGACGGCACCGAGAGGGCGAGCATGGGCCACGGGCCGACGATGGTGGCCCAGGTGTCTGCCCTCGCGGCGGCTGGATGGTGCTGCTGCGAGGACCCGCTGCTCGCTGATGCCGGTGCGCTGCAGCAGACTCGCCGTCGGGGTCGATGATGGCGGAGAAGCCGGTGGGCGCGGCCTGCAGGGTCCAGCGGCCGGTCTCGATGGCCCGCAGGCGCGACGACGCCACCTGCTGGCTCTGCACGATGGTCAGCCAGTACGACGAGCCGTTGGTCGGGTTCAGCAGCACCTCGCCGCCGTTGGCGATGGCGTCGCGGGCCCGGTCGGCGAAGAACACCTCCCACGAGATGACCATGCCCATGGTGCCCACCGGGGTGTGCACGATGGCCGGGCCGGTGCCGGCGACCGCGTCGCGGTCGGGCAGCCCGGCGTTCGTCGCCGGCCAGCTTCTCGATGAGCCCCCGCAGCGGCACGTACTCGCCGAAGGGCACCCGATCGGACCTTGTCGTAGCGGTCGCCCACGCGAGCCGTCGGGGTTGTAGACGACGGCCGCGTTGAGGAAGTGGTGGTCGTTGATGTCCTCGGTGACGCCGACGATGAGCGTGGTGTCGAGCTTGCGGGCCAGGTCCGAGAGCTCGTGCGTCCTCGCGGCTGCCGTCCAGGCGGCCCGTCGACGGCCACCACGTTCTCGGGCCACAGCACGAGGTCGACCGGCTGGGTCGATCTGCTCGCTGGCCTCGAGGTGGCGCTCGAACACCTCGCGCGGGTCGGTGTCGGCGGCCCGGGTGTGCTGGGGTCCGCCGCCCTGGACGAGGGCGACCCGCAGAGGACCGACGTCGTGGCCCTCGGGGCGCACCAGGGCCAGGCCCCACAGCGCCACCAGCGACGACGGCGATGCCGCCGGCCACCTTCCAGTCGCGCTCCCAGGCGGCCGAGAGGGCGATGCCGCCGACCACCACGAGCACCGACGACCAGGTACGACGCCGGCCAGGCGGGCGGTCTGGCCGAGGGGGGCGGCGGCCTGGCTCATGGCCAGGGTGCCGAGCGGCACGCCGCCGAACGGGAACGTCCAGCGGGCCACCTCGGCCAGCAGGAACAGCGCCGGGCAGGGCGATCCAGCGGGCCCGGCCCGGGCGGGCACAGCGCGGCGGCCACGCGCGAAGTAGGCGGCGTAGAGCGCGCCGGCGACCACGTAGCCGGGCGTGGTCAGGTCCCACATCCAGAACAGGCGGGGAACAGCCAGCGCGCGGCCACCAGCCACGTGCGGCGGAAGCGGCGCTTCCAGGTCTGGTCGGCGATCAGCCGGTCGAGCAGGGCGATGCCCGACGAAGGCCAGCGGCCACCAGCCCCACGGGCGGCACCGACGCGGCGAGGCACAGCCCGGCCAGCAGGCGCGACCGAGCAGGACAGCGAGAGGCGCCAGGACATCGGCCGGACATCCGGGCTCATCCTTGCCCACGGACCGCGCCGAGCGCGCTAGGGTGCGCGCCCATGCCACGACGCCTCGCCCGGCCCGCTCGACACGTTCGCCCCCGGACCTGTTCGCCGGCCGGGTGGCGCTCGTCACCGGGGCCGGCACCGGCATCGGCGCAGCGCACGGCGCTGGCCTTCGCCCGCTACGGCGCCGACGTGGTGGTGGCCGGGCGCACCCGCGAGACCCTCGAGGCGACGGCGGCCGAGGTCGGCCGCCCTGGGCGGCCAGTGCCTGGTGGTGCCGACCAACATCCGCGAGGTCGACGCAGGTCGACGCCCTGCACGACCAGGCCTTCGAGCGGTTCGGCCGGGTCGACTTCCTGGTCAACAACGCCGGCGGCCAGTTCCCGGCGCTGCCGTCGCAGATCTCCGACAACGGCTGGCGCTCGGTGGTCGACCTCAACCTCAACGGCACCTGGAACATGGTCAACCGCTTCATGGGGCCCGATGACCGCGGCCGGCTTCGGCGCCATCGTCAACGTGGTGCACATCTTCTCGTTCGACCGGGGCGCGCCCTGGTTCGTGCACTCGGGCGCGGCCCGGGCCGGCGTGGTCAGCCTGACCCGGTCGATGGCGCCCTACCTCGGCTACCACGGCGTGACCATCAACGCCCTGGCGCCGGGCACGGTGGCCACGCCGGGCATGCACGAGAACGAGGTCGGCCAGCTCGGCTACAACGAGGACGACGTGGGCCGTCGAGGCCGAGGCCATCGGCCCGATGCGGCGCATGGCCGACGGCCGAGGAGATGGCCGCCATCATCCTGTTCCTGTGCTCGCCGGCGGCCCGCTTCGTCAACGGCGCGGCCATCGTGGCCGACGGCAGCGAGTCGCAGTCGAACTGGCCCCGCTTCTTCGACCGCGGCGAGCTCTGAGCGACCCGCTCGCGACCGGCGTCAGGCGCCGCTGCTGCTGAGCGGGTCGGGGTTGCGGGTCAGCAGGGTGTGGTCCCCGGCCTGCGTGCCGGCGTCGAGCGGGCGGCAGCGCGGCGTCGGGGTCGACCGGCTGGCCGGTCGGGCCCAGCAGCCGCAGCTTGGCCACGATGCGCTGGGCGGCCGACCCGGGCGGGTGGCAGGCGAACAGCGTGGCCGTGTGGGCGTGGCTCTGGGC
This sequence comes from uncultured Microthrixaceae bacterium, assembly GCA_963726905.1. GTDB lineage: Bacteria > Actinomycetota > Acidimicrobiia > Acidimicrobiales > Acidimicrobilacustridaceae > UBA4742. The sequence goes on along the minus strand of CAVSDZ010000019.1, from coordinate 118,268 downwards.
GGCGATGTCGATGGCCTCGCCGGCCACGATGACGATCCCCCGCACCTGGTAGGTGAACGTGCCGGCCGGCGGTGGTGAACGTGACCGGATCGCCGGGCTGGAGCTCGTTCAGGCGGCTGAACGGCTTGCTGAAGGTCGTGCGATGGCCGGCCACGACCACGTTGCCCAGCTCGCCGGGCATGGCGCGTGCCGGGCCAGTGGCCGGGCCCCCGGTTGATGGCGGTGAGGGTGATGCCCTCCTGCAGGTCGGCGGTCACGCCGATGCGGGGGATGGCCAGCGTGCCGAGCACGACCTGGGGCGTGGCGGCGTGGGGGTCGTCGGGCGGCGCGTTCGGGCACCGGGAGGGGCGGCAGGGTGGAGGCGGTGACCGACAGCTGGGGCCCGGGCGCGGTCGTGGTCGGGGGAGGCGGCCGTGGTGGTGGCGCCGCCGTCGTCGCTGACGAGCCGCCAGCCCACCGCCCCACCGACGGCCACCAGGGCGCCGCCGGCCGCGGCCATTCCCAGGAAGCGCCGGCGCGAACCGTCGGGAGAGGCCTTGACCGGCTCGGGGTCGGGCGCGCCGTCGCTCGGGTCAGGGGGCGGACCGTCCATCCCGTCAGGTGTAGCAGCACCCACCGGGGATCAGATGTCGGCCAGGAGGTCCACCGCGGTGCGGCCGTCGGCGGTCACGGTGAGCACGTCGCACCCCGTCGTCGGTGACCACCAGGGTGTGCTCGAACTGGGCGCAGCGGCTGCCGTCGTGGGTCACCGCCGTCCAGCCGTCGTCCCACACCTCGCAGCTCGGGCGAGCCGAGCGTGATCATGGGCTCGATGGTGAAGGTCATGCCCGGCTCGAGCACGGTGTCGGCCCGGGGGTCGAAGTAGTGCGAGGATCTGCAGGCCGCCGTGGAACTGCTCGCCGATGCCGTGGCCGATGAACTCGCGCACGACGCCGAGGCCGGCGGCGGTGGCGTGCTCCTCGATGGCCCGGCCGATGTCGTAGACGTGGCCGCCGGGGCGCACCTGGTCGATGCCTCGCAGCAGGGCCAGGCGGGTCTCGCGCACCAGGTGCCGGGAGGCGTCGTCGACCTCGCCGACCAGGAACGTGGCGTTGGTGTCGCCGTGCACGCCGTCGTGGAACACGGTGACGTCGATGTTGACGATGTCGCCGTCGACCAGCGGGCGGCTGTCGGGGATGCCGTGGCAGATGACCTCGTTGACCGACGTGCACACCGACTTGGGGAAGCCCCGGTAGTTCAGCGGGCTGGGGTAGCAGTCGCGGGCGGATGGTGGCCTCGTGGGCGATGGCGTCGAGCTCGTCGGTGGTGACGCCGGCGGTCACCGCGGCGCCCACCTCGAGCAGCACCTCGGCGGCCAGCGCGCCCGGCCACCCGCATGCGGGCGATGACGTCGGGGCTCTGGATGGCCGGGCCCCGGGTGGCCGGCGGCTGACCGGTCAGGGCGTAGGGCGGCTTGGCGATCGAGTCCGGCACCGGGCGCCGGAGCCCCACCAGGCCGCGGGTGACGCCGCGGGACGAGGTCGGGGGGGCGGCGGGGCGGGCCATCGTGAGTTGAGGGGTGCGCGAAGCCGACCGGGGTGATTCGGTCACCCGACCGCCTCGACGCTTGCGCTTGGTCATCGGCCACCAGTGTGCCTCACCCGCCCCCCGATGCCGACCCCGGGTCGCCCGCTCGAGTGGGTCTCCTCGTTCCGGCGTCCCTGGTGGCGGCTCGGGCCGACCTGATGGACGCCAGAACCGCGCGGCGCGCCAGGTTCGGGGGCTGTCCGCGGCCGGCGGGGGCGCCGGTCCTACGCTCCCGGGCCACCATGGCTGTTCGCCGCGTCGCCTCCCTGCCCGCCTCCGTGGTCGCGATCCTGGCCGCACTGCTGGCCGTCGTCGGCCTGTCGGCGGCGTGCAGCGGCACCGATCGGGGCGACCGCGGCGCGGCCGATCCGGTGACCGACGAGACCCCGGCCCCGTTCACCCCCGGCACCTCGCCGGCCACGGACACCAAGCCCGTGCTGGAGCTGATCGACGTCTGCTACGGCGGGTGCGGGGCGGTGGCGGCGGGCAGCCTCCCGGCGGTGGCCGTCTACCCGGACGGGACCATCGTGCGCTCGGGGTACGCGACCGCCGGCGGCGAGCCGCAGCGGGCCCTGGCCAGCTACGACGGGCACCTGGACGACGCCACCCTGGCCGCGCTGGTGAACGAGGCCCGGGCCGCCGATCTCACCCTCGGCGGGGTGGGGGTGAACGGGACCACCCGGGGCACGGTGGATGGTGGCGGGGTCCGCTTCGTCTCGCGGCTGGACGGGACGGAGGCCGCCTTCGAGGTCCCCTTCCTGAGCTCGGGCGGTGACGGCGCGGGTGCGGACGCGGCCGACCGGAGGCGGCGACGCCGAGCAGCGCGCCGCCCTGGCGACGGTGGCCGACCACCTGCGGACGCTGGGTACGCAGGTGGCGGTGAACCCGCGGCGGGGCGCGCGCTGGGCGGTCCTGGCCGCGCCCGCCCCCGACGCGTCACCGGACGCGGCGTGGTCGACGCCGGACCCGGCCACCCTCGACCTCCCCGCCGGCCTCGTCTCGGAGGCCCCCGCGCTGGGCGTCGACCCGGGCACCCCGCTGCGGTGCGGGCTCCTCGACGCCGGCGATGACCGCATCGACGAGTTGGCCGGCGCCACCGACGGCTGGCTCACCGCCCGGGTGGCCGGCGTGGTGTGGGCGCTCGGGGCCCGGCCGCTGCTGCCCCACGAGCACTCCTGCGCCGACATCGCCGCCTCGGTCGCCGGCCAGCACCTCGCCGAGCTGAGCGACCTGCGCGGCGGCTGACCCCGACCGTCGGCTCCCGCCGGCCGCTAGCCCCCGCCCGTCGGGTCGAGCTGGGTGCTCCGCCCCTCGAGGAAGCGGATCTCGGCGGCGTTGGTGGCCAGGGCGGCGGCCCGTTGGTAGGCGGCGCGAGCTTCGGCCGGACGGTCCAGCCGGGCGAGCAGGTCGGCCCGGGTGGCGTGGTACAGGTGGTAGCCGTCGAGGTCGAGGGCGTCGACCAGATCGAGCGCCGGCTGCGGGCCGTCGCACCTCGCCCACGGCCACGGCCCGGTTGAGGGCCACCACCGACGTGGGGGCGAACACCAGGAGCTGGTCGTAGAGCGCCACGATCTGGGCCCAGTCGGTGTCGGCGGCGGTCGCCGCGTCGCTGTGCACGGCGTTGATGGCGGCCTGCACCTGGTACGGGCCCGGCGCGTTGCGGCGCAGGCACTGGCGCGACCAGCGCCTGGCCCTCGGCGATCAAGCGCCGCGTCCCAGAGCGATCGGTCCTGGTCCGGCAGCAAGATGATCGAGCCGTCGGCCGCCGTGCGGGCCGCCCGCCGTGACTCGGTCAGCAGCAGCAACGCCAGCAGACCGCGGGCCTCGGCTTCGTCGGGCATGAGCTCGGTGAGCAGGCGGGCCAGGCGAATGGCCTCGAGGCACAGCTCGGCCCGCACCAGGTCGTCGCCGGAGGTGGCGGCGTAGCCCTCGTTGAAGACCAGGTAGATGACGGCCAGCACCGCCCGCAGGCGGTCGGGCAGCGCGGCGTCGTCGGGCACCCGGTAGGGGATGTTGGCCGCTCGGATCTTGCGCTTGGCCCGAACCAACCGTTGGGCCATGGTCGTCTCCGGCACCAGGAAGGCCCGGGCGATCTCACCGGTCTGGAGCCCCCCGAGCAGGCGCAGGGCCAGAGCCACCTGGGCGCTGGTGGACAGCGCGGGATGGCAGCAGGTGAACATGAGGCGAAGACGGTCGTCGCTCACCGGACCCTCCCCGGGCTGGCGTTCGTGCTGTTCGTGCAGCAGGGCGGCCTGGGCCTGGCGGTCGTCGCGGGAGGCCTCGCGGCGCAGGCGGTCGATGGCCCGGTTGCGGGCCGTGGTGGTGATCCATCCCGGCGGGGTTGGGGGGCACGCCGTCGACCGGCCACCGCTGGGTGGCGGCCAGGAACGCCTCCTGGACCGCCTCCTCGGCGATGTCGATGCTGCCGAAGAGGCGGACCAGGGTGGCGATGACGCGGCCGGACTCGCGCCGGAAGAGCTGCTCGAGCTCCGCGTGGTCGGTCGCACGGGCACCGTCTACTCGTCTTGGAAGGGGCGCACCTCGACGGCGTTCCCGCAGGCGGCCGAGGCCTTGGCGGCGAGGTCGAGGGCGGCGTCGAGGTCGGCCACGTCGAGGATCCAGAAGCCTCCGAGCTGCTCCTTGGTCTCGGCGTACGGGCCGTCGGTGGTGAGCACCTCGCCGTCCTTGGCGTTGACCACGGTGGCGGTGCTCGGCGGGTGGAGTCCACCGCCGAACACCCAGGCCCCCGAGGCCATGACGTCGGCGTTGAAGGCGTCGACGGCCTTGAATGCCGCCTCCATGACCTCGGGGGCCGGCGGCTCGGCATCCCAGTCGGTGTGGACGGAGAGCAGGTACTGGGTCATGGTCGTGCTCCTTCAGGTTGAGCGGCTGATGGTGTCGGACGGCTCCTGCGCCGTCTCACCCTCTTTCACGAACGAGACCGGCCGCTTTCGACAAGCGCCGGAGGTATTTCTTCGGCCCGTCCGAGCGCGGCGACGCGCTGAACCTACCCCGCGAGCCCTTCCAGCCATGCCGCCACCCGGGCATCGGCGGCGTCGCCCAGATGGTGGCCACCGGGCAGCTCCACGTAGGTCACGGCCACCCCGTGGCGCTCGAGCAGGCGGGCGGCGCTGCGGCCCTGCTGGACGATCACCACGTCGTCGTCGGTGCCGTGCACGACCAGGCACGGTGTCGCCGCCGGCGGCCAGGGCGGCCGGGTCGTAGGCGATCGGCGTCGAAGTGGGGGAGCCAGCCGCTGACGCAGAACAGGCCCGCCGAGCGGGCCCGATGCTCCGCCGGCTCGCAGGCCGAGGGCCAGCGCCACCGCGCCGCCCTGGGAGAAGCCGCCGACCACCACCGGCCGAGCGGGCCACGCCGTGGGCGGCGCAGGCGTCGGCGATCACGTCGTCGAGCCAGGGCCAGAGCGGCCGCCACGGCTCGGCCTCGATCGGGCCCGGCGTCGTCGGTGGTGAACCAGACCGGGCCCGCCGTGCGTGGCGATGGGGGCCCGAGGGGTCACGATCAGCCAGCGGGACGGGCCCAGCGCGCGCTCGTAGCGGGCCGGCGAGGGCCGCCGGTTCGTCCTGGTAGCCGTGCAGCAGCGACGAGCGACGCCGCCGCGGCGCACCGGGCTGGGTCAGAGCCGGCCGGCCAGCGGGGTGGACCAGGCGTAGATGCTCGCGACCCGCACCACGTCACCGGTGTGGGGGGCGTGGATCATCATGCCGCCGCCGATGTAGAGGCCGACGTGGCCGAGCGCCGTCGAAGAAGACGAGGTCGCCGGGCTGCAGCTGGCTCAGCGGGATGTGGCGGGTCATGGCGTACTGGGCGGCACGACGAGTGCGGCAGGCTGCGGCCGGCCGTGGGCCCAGGCCCACATCACGAGGCCCGAGCAGTCGAAGCCGCTCATGGCTGGCGCCGGCCCACACGTAGGGCACGCCGAGCGCGCTCTGGGCGGCGGCGATGGCGGCGCCGGCGCCGGGGGTGCGGGAGCCGCACCCGGGTCGGGCGTGCCGGGTCGGGCACGGTGATCGGGGCCGCCGGGCTTGGTGCGGGCTCGGGGCGGCGTGACCGGCGGGGCGACGGCCCGCGGGTGGCGGCCGCGGCGGCTGGTCGGCCGGCGCCTTGGCCTGGGCGGCGGCGGCCGCGGCGGCGGCGCGGGCGCGGCCTCGCGCTGCTGCTCGGCGGCGACCAGGGCGGCCAGCTCGCCCTGCACCTGCGAGTGAGATCTGCGCCTGCTCGGCGACGGCGGCGTCGGCCTGGTCCTTGGCGCTCTTGATCGTGTCGCGCGAGCTCCTGGGCGTGCTGCTTGGCGTCGTTGAGCTGGGCGATCTGCTCGGCCACCTGCTGCTTGATGGCCTGCAGCTCGTCGATGAGGTCCTGGCGGCTGCCGCTGGCGGCCTCGAGGTAGCTCTGCTTCTGCGGTGGCGTCCTCGGCGCGTGCTGGTGAGGACCGCCTCGAAGGTCGGCGTGTCGTTGCCGGTCATGTAGGCCTGCGACGGCGAACGACTGCAGCTGCTGGGTCGTCTGCGTCGAGCTGGGCGTTGGTGTCGTCGACCTTGCGCCTGGGCGTCGGCGACGTCCTTGGTCGGCCGTGTCGAGCTCGATGGTCGGCCTGGTTGTACTGCTCGTCGAGCGTGCTCAGCTTCTGGTTGAGCTGGTCGAGCTTGGCCGCGACCTGCTGCGGCCTGGGCCTGCTTGTCGCGTGATCTGGTCGGCCGAGGCGACGCCCGGCAGCGAACACGGGGAGAGCGAAGAGCGCCGAGCGCGACGAGCGCTGGCGACGAGCCTGCGGCGGTGAGAGACGGAGGGCCGGTGCGGGGCGGCCTGGGGCTTCGTTCGAGTCGCATTATTACGAAAGCATTGCAGCGATCGGCGCGCCGGCGCAACGCACCCGGCACGAAAGCGGCCCGGTCGCGTGACGGTCCGTCGCCGGATCGTCATGCGGCCGGCGTGGCGCTGACGCCGTCAAAACGTGCTGGTCGAGCGACGGTTTTCTGCGGCTGCCCGGCCCTGGCGGATGCAGGCCGGCAGGCCGAGGCCCTCGAAGCCGGCCCCGGTGGCCACGACAGTCCCGGAGCGGCCACGTCGGCAGCGCCGTGCGCCACTGCGGCGACCCGCTCGAGGTGCCCGGGGCGGAACTGGGGCAGCGACGCGTGGCCAGCGGGTGACCCGGACCGTCGTCGGGCGGCCGCGCAGCGCCCATCGTCGTGGCCAGGTCGGCGAGCAGCGGCGTCGACCAGCGCGTCGTCGTCGAGCTCGCAGCGCCCGCTGGTCGTGGTGGCGCCCGGCCGACGCCCGCAGGATGGCGACGTCGGGCCGGCGTCGAGGTGGGCCCACTTGCTCGACGCCCACGAGCACGCGGTCAGCAGCAGGCCCTCGCGGCCGGCGACGAGGAAGCCGCTGGCGTCGAGCGGGTGGTCGATCTGCGCCTTGGGCGACGGCCAGCGTGACCATCACCGCGGACGCGTACTCGACCTCGGCCATCTGGCCGCGCCACCTCGGGCGCGAGCGGCGCGACCAGCGGGGCGGTGACGAACAGCGGGGTGGTCACGATCACCGCGTCGGCCGCTCGACCGGGTCGCGGCCGTCGACTCGGCCGGGCGTCGAACCCTCGACCGCGACCGCGACCGTCGAGCCGGCCGCCGGCGGTCGGCCGATCGCGTCGACGCGGTGGCCGAGCGCGGATGTCGCCCCCGAGCGTGGTCGATCTCGGCCGCCAGCGCGTCGATGAGGCGTCCGCGTGCCGCCGGCGCAGCCCGTAGAAGACCGGCGCGTCGGCGCCGGCCGCGGCCGCGGCGGCCAGCTGGGCGCGGGCGCCGGCGATGAGGCTGCCGTGGTCGCGCGAGGGCGGCGGCGAACTGGGGCGCGCCGGCGGCCACGCTGAGCTGGTCGGCGTCGCCGGCGTTCACCCCCGACAGCAGCGGGCCGACGAGCACCTCGTAGACCTCGTCGCCCAGCCGCCGGCGGACGAGGGCGCCGACCGACTCGTCGGCCGGCGCCCGGCCGGCGTCGGTCGGGGCCCATGGTCAGGTCGAGGGCGGCGCGGGCCACGCCCTCGGGCGAGATCGACCCCCGACGCGGCCAGGGCGTCGAGGTCGGTGGGCATGCCGAGCACGCAGCCCTCGGGGAACGCGCGCAGCGCGCCGCGGCTGTAGAGGTAGGCGGTGCGCTCGGCCGGCGTGACCAGCGTCGTCGGCCAGGCCGAGCCGCTCGCACAGGTCGATGGCGTCGGGCACGCGGGCCAGGAAGGCGTCGGCGGCGGCGTCGACCGGGTGGCCGGCGAACGGCCCGGTCCGGACCTTGCCGCCGACCCGGTCGTCGGCCTCGAGCACCGTCGACCTCGAGCGTCGGGGCGCTCGTCGAGCAGCGTGAGCGCCGCGGTCAGCCCGGTGATGCCGGCGCCGACGACGACGACCCGCACGCGTCAGGCCTCCGGCCGTCGGCCGGCGCGGCGCGAGCACGCCGGTCGGCCAGCGCGGCCATGACCGTCGGGTCGTCGTTGAGCGAGCGGGTGCGGGCGAAGGCCAGCCCGTGCTCGTCGGCCACGCGCCGGCGCCTCGATGTCGAGGTCGTAGAGCACCTCGAGGTGATCGGACGACGAAGCCCTGGGCGCACACGACGACGCCGGCGGTCCGGCCGGTGTCGCCCAGGTCGCGGATCACCGTCGAGGATGTCGGGGCCGCGCCACGGCTCGGGCGTGCGGCCCGCGCTCTGCCAGGCGATGGCCCAGTCCGGCCACGGCAGCAGGCCGACCCGCTCGGCCACCGCCGCCGCGCTCTCGCGCAGCTGGTCGGGGTAGGGGTCGTCGACCAGCACCCGCTCGGGCAGCGAGTGGGCGGTGAACAGCACCTTGTGCTCGGCCGGGACGGTGGCCCGGGCCTCGGCGCAGCGGCGTCGGTCAGGAAGTCGAGGTAGGCGGGCTCGAGGTGCCACGAGTCGATGGGCGAGCAGCTCGACGCCCGCGCTCGGCTCCCGCCGCCGCGGCCCGCTCGTGGTACTGGCCCGACGCTGAACGCGGAGTAGTGCGGGGCCAGCACGAGCCCGACGGCCCGGCTCGATGCCGGCGTCGGCCAGCGCGGCCACCGCGTCCTCGACGAACGGGGCGGCGTGCTTCTGGCCCGAGCACCACCTCGAAGTGGCCCGGGCGCGCGGGCGTCGAGCGCGGCGGCCAGGGCGGCGCGCTGGGCCTCGGTGCGCTCGGCCAGCGGGGAGATGCCGCCGATGGCGTCGTAGCGGGCCTGCAGCTCGGCCAGCTGCTCGGGCGGTCGGCGGCCGGCCCCGGCGGATGTCGGTGTAGTAGGCCTCGACGTCGTCGGGCGACCGCGGGCGTGCCGTAGGCCATGACGACCAGGCCGACCCGGTCCGACCGGCTCACGGGGCCAACTCGTCGACCTGGGTGTCGACCGGGCCGTCGGCCCGGCCCTCGGCGTGCACCAGCTCGACGACCCGCTCGAGGACCGCCGGGTCGGTCTCGGGCAGCACGCCGTGGCCGAGGTTGAAGATGTGGCCGGGGTGGCCGCCGTTGCGGGCCAGCACGTCGCGGACCGCCGGCGTCGACCGCCGGCCACGGCGCCAGGCAGATGGCCGGGTCGAGGTTGCCCTGCAGGGCCGTGCCCGGGCCCGACCCGGCGGCCGGGCGTCGTCGAGGGTGACCCGCCAGTCGACGCCGACCACGTCGGCGCCGGCCGCGGCCATCGAGCCGAGCAGCTCGCCGGTGTCGACGCCGAAGTGGATGCGGGGCACGCCGAGGTCGGCGATCGCCGGCGAAGACCCGGGCCGGTGTGGGGCAGCACGAAGCGCGTCGTAGTCGGGCCGGCTCGAGCGCGCCGGCCCAGCTGTCGAAGAGCTGCACGGCCGAGGCGCCGGCCTCGACCTGGCTGCGCAGCGAGGCGATGGCCAGGTCGGCCAGCCGCTCCATGAGCTCGTGCCACAGCGTCGGGTCGGTGTGCATCAGCGCCTTGGTGGCCGCGTAGGTGCGCGACGGCCGGCCCTCGATGAGGTAGCTGGCCACGGTGAACGGCGCGCCGGCGAAGCCGATCAGCGGCACGGCGAGCTCGGCGACCAGGATGCGCACGGTCTCGAGCACGTAGGGGGTGTCGAGCTCGGGCTCGAGCGGGCGGAGGCGGTCGCAGGTCGGCGGCCGAGCGGAACGGCTGCTCGACGACGGGCCCGACGCCCGGGCGCGATGTCGACGCCGAAGCCGATGGCGGCGACCGGGCACCACGATGTCGCTGTAGAGGATGGCGGCGTCGACGCCGTAGCGGCGCACCGGCTGCAGCGTGATCTCGGCGGCCAGGTCGGGGACGGCGGATGGCGTCGAGGATGCTGCCCGGCGCCCCGGACCTCGTGGTACTCGGGCAGCGATCGCCCGGCCTGGCGCATGAACCACACCGGGACCCGATCGCCGGGCTCGCCCCGGCAGGCCGCGCAGGAAGGGCGAGGCCAGGTGGCGCCCGGCGCCGGGCGCGCCAGGCGAAGGCGGGGAGGCCGGGGCGGCGGGCGGAGCGGTCACGGCGCCACGCTAGACACCCCGGCGGGCGCGGCCCCAGCCGAGTCCGCGCTTCAATGGGGCCATGCGCCGATCGATCGACGACTACCCCTTCGACCCGGCCGACTACCCGGCCAACTACGAGGAGGACGAGCTCACCCCGATCTCGTGGGGCGTCGCCATCAGCGACGACTACGACGACGCCGAGCCCCGGGTGGTGCTCACCGTCGAGGAGGTCGGGCGGGCCGGCTACGGGCTGGTCGGTCACCTCAACGCCACGGTCGCCCGGCGGCTGCGCCTCGCCATCCGCGACGCCCTGGTCGAGGTGGGCGAGGACCCGGGCGCCTGAGCCGCGCGGCCTGAGCCGGGCGCCCGAACCGGGGTCGGGGAGCGGTCAGCCGGTCAGCCGGGCGAGCCCAGCACCTGGAGGGCCAGGGGCTGATCCGGCGCCTCCAGTCGGGCGCGCGACCGAGCGGTACGCCGCGTCGGTCACCCGGGGACCGAGGTCGTGGTCGTCGCCGGGGCCGTACATGAGGGCGGCATCGGCCGCGGTGGGCTCGAGGACCACGACGGCGGTGCCCTTGGCCTCGATGGCGGCGACCTCGCCCCGCAGCAGCGACGACGAACCAGCCGCGGGCCCGGGCGCCGAGCGAGCGGTCCGCCGGGGCGTCGCCCCCGGCATCGGGCGACGCCGTCATGGGCGAGCTGACGAGGACCAGGTCGAAGCCGAGGCCGGCGACCAGGTCGGCGTTGGTCGGCGAGAACACCGCGCCGTCGAGGTAGCGGCCCGAGGCGAGCCGCACCGGGCGGAAGCGGCCGGGCACGGCGGAGGAGGCCTCGACCGCGGTGGCCAGGTCGGGCACGTCGACGTCGTCGCGGCCGAACACGACCCGGCGGCCGTCGCCGGTGCGGTAGGCCACGATCCAGGTCGGCTGCTCGGGCCAGCGGTCCGGTGTGCAGCGGCCCGGACCCGCTCGCCGAGGAACGCGGTCGGCAGGCCGCCCGTCGGGGACGCAGCCCGGCCAGGGCCACGCCCCAGCGGGCCGGGCCCGGGCCGCAGGAAGGCCGGGGCCACCAGCCACGGCGCCTGCGGGAGGTAGCCCCACGGCGGCCGCGGCCTCGGCCTCGGGCTCGGGCAGGCGCAGCCGGTCCGGGGCGGTCGGCGAGCAGGGCCGGCGCCCTCGGGCGACAGCGGCCGGTCGGTGGCGCGGGCCAGGTGGTCGGCGGCCGACAGCCCGCCCCGCAGCGAGGCGGCGGTGTTGGCCCCGGCCGAGGTGCCGACGATGAGGTCGGCGGTGCGGGGATCCCACCCGGTGGCGTCGGCCAGCGCGGCCAGCGCCCGGCGTGGAACGCCCCGCCCGACCACGCCGCCGGCGCCGAGCACCAATCCGATCGAGACCATGGGCCCATGCTGGCACGGCCGCGCCGAGGGCGACCAGCGGGCCGGACCGGGCGCGCCGGCTGCGGTCGGCCGTGCGCCGCTGGCGCCCGGTAGCATGATCCATCCCCTTTCGGACCGGTCGGACGGGCCGCGGGAGAGGACCGCACCGCTGAGGAGCCCATTGGCAGGACACCCCGATCTCGAGGCCGAGCAGGCGTACATCGACCGGGCCTACGCGTGCCTCGAGGCCTCCCGGGAGGCCGCGTCCCGCATGACCTCGATGGTCGAGGTCGGCCGGGGCGGCACCGAGCAGGCCCGCTTCGAGCGCGACGTCATCTGGGACACGATGCTCCAGCGGCTGTCGCAGCTCGCAGCTGGGCGACGCCTCGCTGTGCTTCGGGCGCATCGACGGCGAGGACGACCCGACGCCCTACTACATCGGGCGCATCGCGGTGAGCGACGAGCACCAGGAGCCGGTCATCGTCGACTGGCGGGCCCCGGTGGCCGAGCCGTTCTACCGGGCCACCGGGCGCCAGCCCATGGGCCTGGCCCGGCGCCGCCACTTCGCCACCCGCGGTCGCGTCGCTGCTCGAGCGTCGAGGACGAGCTGTTCGGCGACGCGGTCGCCGGCGCTCGGCCTCGACGGCGACGGGCCGCGCATCAGCGGCCACGGCGCCCTCATGAGCGCCCTCGAGACCGCCCGCTCGGGCAAGCTCGGCGACATCGTCGCCACCATCCAGGGCGAGCAGGACGAGATCATCCGGGCCGAGATGCCGGGCGTGCTCGTCGTGCAGGGCGGCCCCGGCACCGGCAAGACCGTCGTGGCGCTGCACCGGGCCGCCTACCTGCTCTACACCCACCGCTTCCCGCTCGAGGGCCAGGGCGTGCTGGTGGTCGGGCCCAACCGGCTGTTCCTCGGCTACATCGAGCAGGTGCTGCCGTCGCTGGGCGAGGCCGGCGTCGAGCTGGCGGTGCTGGCCGACCTCATCGACGGCGTGCGCGGTGCAGGGCCGCGACACCGGGCTCACGGCCCGGGTCAAGGGCGACCTGCGCATGGTCAGCGTCCTGCGCCGGGCCGTGCGCGACCGCGAGCGCCCGCTGCGCGAGGACCTCGTCGTCGGCTTCGGCCTGACCAGCCTGCGCATGACCGCCGAGCGAGAGCGCGCGCATCGTGGCCGAGGCCCGTCGCCGGTTCCGCAAGCACAACGCCGGCCGCCGCTTCGTCGAGCAGCGAGCTGTTCGAGGCGCTGGCGCGCAGCGGCCGCGACGAGCTGGTCGCCGGCCACCGTGCGCGACCGGCTGCGGCGCACCCCGGAGGTGCGCGAGGCGCTCGAGCGCATGTGGCCGGTGCTCACCCCGGCCCAGCTGCTCCACGACCTGTTCGGCTCGGGGGCGCTGCTGCGCAACGCCGGCCGGCACCGCGCTGACCGAGGCCGAGTGGCAGGCCCTGCACCGGCCCCGGTCCGACGACGTCGACGACGTGGTGTGGACCAACGACGACGTGCCGCTGCTCGACGAGGCCCGGGCCCTGCTCGGGCCCAGGCCCCGAAGCGCCGCCGGGCCGACGGCGAGCGACGACGAGGTCCGCACCTACGGCCACATCGTGGTCGACGAGGCCCAGGACCTCTCGCCCGATGCAGCTGCGGGTGCTCAACCGCCGCTCGCTGAACGGGTCGATGACCATCGTCGGCGACATCGCCCAGTCCACCGGCGAGTGGGCCCACGCCAACTGGCAGGAGATCCTCGATCACCTGCCCGACCGGCGTGAGCCCGCGCCGGGCCGAGCTCACCGTCGGCTACCGGCTGCCCGGCGCCCAACATGGCGCTGGCGGCCCGGGTGCTGCGCCATGGCCGACCCCGACATCTGGCCCGCCCCGGTCGATCCGCGAGGACGGCGACCCGCCCCGCGTCCTGCGGGCCGCCCCGAGAGCCTGGCCGTTCGACGTGGTGGCCGCCGCGCTCGACGAGCTCGACGCGGTGGGCAACGGCAACGTGGCCGTGATCGTGCCCGGCCTCGCTGGTCGACGCGGTGAGCGACGCCTTCACCGACGTCCGGCGTCGAGTTCGGCCGGGCCACCCGCCACGGGCTCGACGCCCAGATCACCGTCGTCCCGGTCGGCCTGGTCAAGGGCCTCGAGCTCGACGCCTCGGTGGTGGTCGAGCCGGCTCGCCATCGTCGACGAGGAGGCCCAGGGCCTGCGGGCGCTCTACGTCGCCCTCACCCGGGCCACCAAGCGGCTGGCCATCGTGCACGCCCGCGACCTCCCCGATCGCCCTGCAGGAATAGCCGCCGGTGGTGCGGGCATCGTAACCCGCTCGCCCCTTTCCTTCGCCGTCTGGGGAGGGCATCATCTGACCAGGAGTTCGCGGCGCGCACGAAAGGGGGACCGTCGATGCTGGTGCGTACGATCCTGGCCCAGAAGGGCACCGACGTGGCCACGGTCCAGCCCACCGACACGGTGGCCACCGCCGTCGCCGAGTTGGGTGAACGCCGCATCGGCGCCCTGGTGGTGTCGGCTGACGGGGCCGTCATCCTGGGCATCCTGTCCGAGCGTGACATCGTGCGAGGGCTCGCCCAACAGGGCCCCGACGTACTCGACCAGCCCGTGTCCAGCCTCATGACCAGCGAGGTCACCACCTGCGTCTCCGACGACACGGCGGACATCTTGATGGGGCTGATGACCGATCAGCGCATCCGCCACCTGCCCGTGGTCGAAGCCGGCTCGCTGTGCGGGCTGATCAGCATCGGGGACGTGGTCAAGGCCCGGGTGGGTGAGCTCCAGGTCGAGACCCAGACCCTGCACGAGTACATCCACACCGGGCGGTGACCGACAGAAGTCGGTGCCTCACGCAGCGGTAACCTCGAGCCGGCGGTCGGTCCGGGCCAACCGGTGTGTTAGGTCAGCTTGACTCGAATAGCAAGCCCCCCTAACATCACCCTCCATGTCCTCCAGCCAGATCATCGTGCTCGGCGCCATCGCCGGGTTCACCATCTTCCTGGGCCTGCCCATCGGGCGTCTGAAGAACCCGGCACCCCGCCTCCAGGCGTTCCTCAACGCGGTGGCCATCGGCGTGCTGGTGTTCCTCCTGTGGGACGTCCTGGGTCATGCCATCGAGCCCGTCGAGGCGGCGCTGGTGGCGGCCTCGGTCGAGCACAACGGTGACTGGGCCACGTTCGTGGCCCTCGCCGCCGTCGTCGTCGTCGGCGTGACGGTGGGCATGATGTCGCTCGTCTACTACGACCGCTGGATGGCCCGCCGTGCATCCAGCGGCGGACCGGGGGCGGTCGCCGCGGTGGACCTGCGCCGCAGGAGCGCCCTGTTCGCCTCCCCCGCTCGCCGGCTGGCCCTGCTCATCGCGGTCGGGATCGGGCTGCACAACTTCTCCGAGGGCCTGGCCATCGGCCAGGCCGGTGCCAAGGGTGAGATCAGCCTGGCGGTGCTGCTCATCGTCGGGTTCGGCCTCCACAACGCCACCGAGGGCTTCGGCATCGTGGCCCCCCTGACCACCGAGGACGAGCGTCCCGGGTGGGGGCTCCTGGCCCTCCTGGGGCTGATCGGCGGCGGTCCCACGTTCGTGGGCACGATCATCGGGCAGTCGGTCGTCAACGACTACCTCTTCGTGGCGTTCCTGGCCCTCGCCGCCGGGTCGATCCTCTACGTGGTGATCCAGCTGCTGAAGGTGGCGTTCAAGCTCGGCTACAAGGAACTCATGGCCTGGGGTCTGCTGCTGGGCCTGTTCGCCGGCCTGGCCACCGACTTCATCCTGGTGGCGGCCGGCGCCTGATCGGCCCGGCGACCCGCCGCCGGCTCAGGAGCCGGCGGTGACGAGGATCCGGGTGCTGGCGAACGTGCCGATGCCGACGTGCTGGCCGCCGATCTCCACGGTGGTGGTCCCGTCGGGCGACGCCGCGGTGATCTCACCGGACATGCCCGGTACGAGGTGGGACTGCTCCAGGAACTCGAGCAGTCCCGGGGCGAACTCCAGCTCCTCGGGGATGCGCGACACCGTGAACCGCGTCGCCCACCGCCAGCGCGTCGAGCGTGACCGTGTCGGGAGCCTCGTAGGCCGAGCCGGGGATGGGGTTGCCGTGAGGGCAGGTGGTGGGCTCGCCCAGCAGCCGGACCAGCGCCTGCTCGACCGGCTCGGAGATGACGTGCTCCCACCGGCCCGCCTCGGCGTGGGCCTCGGCCCAGGACAGCCCCAGGATGTCGGTCAGGAAGCGCTCGGCCAGCCGGTGGCGCCGGACCACGCTCTCGGCCAGCGCCAGGCCGTCGTCGGTGAGGCGGATGGTGCCGTCCACCGTGACCAGCCCCTGGTGCTCCATCCGCTTGATCATCTCCGACACGGCGGGGCGCGACACGTCGAGGCGTTCGGCCACCCGGGCCTGGATGACGTCGACGTCGTCCTCCCGCAGCTCGAAGATCGTCTCGCAGTACTCCTCGAACGCGGGGTGGTACTCCGGGGTCTTGTACGGCGTCACGGGGGCAGTCTACGCCCGCGGTCGCTGTCACACCCCACCGGTAGCGTGGTGCGTCGTGGCCGCCGAAGACCCGCTCTCGCCCTTCTCGGCACCGGTGCGCGCCTGGTTCGAGACGACCTTCGCCGAGCCCACCGCGGCCCAGGCCCAGGGGTGGCCGGCCATCGCATCGGGCGAGCACACGCTCATCCTGGCTCCGACCGGCTCGGGCAAGACGCTCACCGCCTTCCTGTGGGGGCTCGACCGCCTGGTCAGCGAGGCGCCCCCGGCCGACACGGCCCGGCGGACCCGGCTGCTCTACCTCTCGCCGCTGCGGGCCCTGGCCGTCGACGTCGAGAAGAACCTCCGAGCCCCGCTGATGGGCATCGGCCTGGCCGCCGAGCGGCTCGGGCTCGACTTCCACGCACCAACGGTGGGCATGCGCACCGGCGACACCCCGGCCGACGAGCGTCGCCGCCTGGTGCGCGACGCCGCCCGACCTGCTCATCACGACCCCCGAGTCGCTCTATCTGATGCTCACCTCCGCGGCGCGCGACACGTTGCGGGGCGTCGAGGCCGTCATCATCGACGAGATCCACGCCCTCGCCCCGACCAAGCGCGGGTCCCACCTGGCCCTGACCCTCGAGCGGCTCGAGGCGGTGTGCGAGGTCTCCCCGCAGCGCATCGGCCTCTCGGCCACCCAGCGGCCCCTCGACGAGATCGCCCGCTACCTCGGCGGCTTCGCCCCCGACGGCGGGGGCCGTCCCCGCCCTCGCCCCGTGACGATCGTCGACGCCGGCATCCGCAAGCCGCTCGAGATCGAGGTGGTGGTCCCCGTCGAGGACATGGGGGCGCTGGGCGAGATCGTCGACGACCCCCACGGTGCCCCGGCCGCCGCGCCCCAGCGCAGCTCGCATCTGGCCCGCCATCCACCCCCGCCTGCTCGAGCTCGTCGAGCAGCACCGCTCGACGCTGATCTTCGTCAACGCCCGGCGGCTGGCCGAGCGGCTGGCCACCCGCCTCAACGAGCTCGCCCTCGAGGGCGAGAACCGGGCCGCCGAGGCCGAGGGGCGGCCGCCCGAGCCGGGCCGCGAGGTGGTCAAGGCCCACCACGGCTCGCTGTCGCGCGAGCGCCGCCTCCAGATCGAGGACGAGCTCAAGCGGGGTGACCTCAAGGGCCTGGTGGCCACCAGCTCGCTCGAGCTCGGCATCGACATGGGGGCCGTCGACCTGGTCATCCAGGTCGAGTCGCCGGGGGCGGTGTCGCGCGGGCTCCAGCGGATCGGGCGGGCCGGCCACCAGGTGGGCGAGCCCAGCCGGGGCAAGCTCTTCCCCAAGCACCGCAACGACCTGGTCGAGGCGGCGGTGGTGGTGCAGCGCATGCACGACGGGCTCATCGAGCACACCCGCTACCCCCGCAACCCGCTCGACGTGCTGGCCCAGCAGATCGTGGCCATGTGCGCCCTCGACGACTGGCCGGTCGACGACCTGGCCGCCCTGGTGCGCCGCTCGGCCACCTACGCCGACCTCAGCGACGAGGTCCTGACCAACGTGCTGGACCTGCTGGCGGGCCGCTACCCGTCCGACGAGTTCGCCGAGCTTCGCCCCCGCATCGTGTGGGACCGGGTCGAGGGCGTCGTGCGGGGCCGGGCCGGCGCGCAGCGCCTGGCGGTGACCAGCGGCGGCACCATCCCCGACCGGGGCCTCTACGGCGTGTTCCTGCCCGACGGCACCCGGGTGGGCGAGCTCGACGAGGAGATGGTGTACGAGAGCCGGGTGGGCGAGACGTTCCTGCTGGGCGCCACGACGTGGCGCATCGAGGACATCACCCACGAGCGCGTCGTCGTGTCCCCGGCTCCGGGCCAGCCCGGCAAGATGCCGTTCTGGCACGGCGACGGCCCCGGTCGTCCCCTCGAGCTGGGGCGGGCCGTCGGCGCCTTCGTGCGGGAGGTGCGGGCCGAGGGCGCCGGGGCCGAGCGAGCGTCTGCAGCGCGACCACGGCCTCGACGCGCTGGCCGCGCCAACCTCGTCGCCTACCTCGACGAGCAGGCCGAGGCCAGCGGCGGCGCGGTGCCCGACGACCGCACCATCGTGGTCGAGCGCTTCCGCGACGAGATCGGCGACTGGCGGGTGTGCGTGCTGTCGCCCTTCGGGGCCCAGGTGCACGCCCCCTGGGGCATGGCGCTGCGGTCTCGTCTGGCCGAGCGGTGGGGCCTCGACGTCGAGCTCATGTGGAGCGACGACGGCATCGTGTTGCGCCTGCCCGAGGCCGTCGACGAGCTCCCCCTCGACGAGCTGACGATCGACCCCGACGACATCGACGAGATCGTCATGGCTCAGCTCCCGCAGACGGCGCTGTTCGCCTCGCGCTTCCGTGAGTGCGCGGCACGCGCCCTGCTGCTGCCGCGCCGCCGCCCCGACCGGCGCACCCCGCTGTGGCAGCAGCGCCAGAAGGCGGCCGACCTGTTGAGCGTGGCGGCCAAGTACCCGGACTTCCCCATCCTGCTCGAGGCCACCCGTGAGTGCGTCAACGACGTGTTCGACCTGCCCGGCGCTGCGCGAGGTGCTCACCGACCTGCGGTCGCGTCGGGTGCGGGTGGTGGCGGTCGAGACGCCCCGGGCCTCACCGTTCGCCCAGTCGCTGTTGTTCGGCTGGATCGCCGTCTACATGTACGAAGGCGATGCGCCGCTGGCCGAGCGTCGGGCGGCGGCCCTGGCCCTCGACCGCGACCTGCTGCGCGACCTGCTCGGGCGCCGAGGAGCTGCGCGAGCTGCTCGACCCCGTCGTGCTCGGCGACCTCGAGCTCGAGCTGCAGCGACTGGTCGCCGGGCGCCAGGCCCGCGACGCCGACGAGGTCCACGACCTGCTGCGCCTGCTCGGGCCGCTCTCGCTGTGGGAGATCGAGGCCCGCTGCGACGCGGGCACCGACGCCATGGCCCCGGCGCGCCTGGGTCGATCGGCTGGTCGCACGAGCGTCGCGCCATCCGCGTCGCCATCGCCGGCGAGGAGCGGGTGGCCGCCGCCGAGGACGCCGCCCGGCTGCGCGACGTGCTGGGCGTCGCCCTGCCGGCGGGGCTGCCCACCGTGTTCACCGACTCGGTGGCCGAACCGCTCGTCGACCTGGTGTCGCGCTTCGCCCGGACCCACGGGCCCGTTCGTCACCGCGCAGGTGGCCCGTCGCTACGGGCTCGGCCGCCGAGCGGGTGCTGCCCGCCCTCGAGCGGCTCGAGCAGCAGGGTCGCGTCGTGCGCGGCGAGTTCCGGCCCGACGGCATCGAGCGCGAGTGGTGCGACGACGACGTCCTGCGCCAGCTGCGGCGACGATCGCTGGCCGCGCTGCGCCACGAGGTCGAGCCGGTCGACGCACGCCGCGCTGGCCCGCTTCCTCCCGCAGTGGCAGGGGCTGGCGCCGGCCCGGCGGGGGCGCGACGCGCTGATCGAGGCCGTCGGGCTCGCTGCAGGGCGCGGCGCTGCCGGCCTCGGTGCTCGAGAGCCGACATCCTGGCCGCTCGGGTGGCGGGCTTCCGTCCCGCCGACCTCGACGCGCTGTGCACCTCGGGCGAGGTCGTGTGGGTGGGCGCCGGGGCGCTGGGCTCCACCGACGGGCGGGTCCGCCTGCTGTTCCGCGATCAGGCCGGTCTGCTCGTGCCCGCCGCCGACCCCGGCCTCGTCGACGACGACCCGCCGGCCCCGGTCCACGCCGCCCTGCGGGGTCACCTGTCCGAGCGAGGCGCCTCGTTCTGGCCCGAGCTGGTGCAGGCGGTCGCCGCCGCCGACCAGCCCTACGACGAGCCCATCGGTGCTGGACCGCGCTGTGGGACCTGGTGTGGGCCGGCGCGGTCACCAACGACTCGCTGGCCCCGCTGCGGGCCGCGGTGGGCGGCGAGCGGCCGGCGGGGCGGCGCCGGTCGAGCGGGCGCGGCGACCGCGCGGCCCCGGCGGGGGCTGGTCGGCCGGGCCCGCCTGGGTGCCCGACCGGACCCGCGGGGCCTGACGCCGGCTCGGGCCCGCCGTCGGTCGCGGGTCGCTGGTCGCTGGTGGCCCCGCTGCTCCTGCCGCGGCCGACGGCCACCGAGGCGGCCCACGCCCAGGCGCTGCAGCTGCTCGAGCGTCACGGCGTGCTGACCCGCGAGGCGGCGCTGGGCGAGGGCGTCGAGGGCGGCTTCGCCGCCGTGTACCCGGTGCTCAAGGCCCTCGAGGAGCGCGGGCAGGTCCGGCGGGGCTACTTCGTCGAGGGTCTGGGGGCGGCCCAGTTCGCGCTGCCCGGCGCGGTCGACCGGCTCCGGGCCGCCCGCGACCCGGGCGAAGCGGACCTCGCTCCGCTCGTCCTGGCGGCCACCGATCCGGCCCAGCCCTACGGCGCCGCGCTGCCGCTGGCCCGACTCGGCCGGTCGCCCGTCGCGCAGCGGCGGGCGCGTTCGTGGTGCTCGGTGGCGGGCGTGCCGGTGGCCGAGCTCGAGCGGGGCGGTCGCAGCCTGTCGACCTTCGCCGGCGTCTTCGACCATCCCCACTGGGCCGAGGGCCTGGTCCGCCTCGTGAAGGACGGTCGCATGCGCAAGCTGGAGATCACCAAGATCGACGGCGCACCCGCCGTCGAGTCACCGGTGGCCGACCAGCTCCGCCAGGCCGGCTTCGTCGACGGCTACAAGGGCCTCGTCTTCCGGGCCTGACGCCCGCCCCGCGCTCACCCCGCTGTTCTCCGCGCGCTCATCGACCGCATGTCGTCATCGAGCGCTCAAAGAACGGGCGACGAGGCGATGAGGGCGATGGCCTGGGTGACGTCGTCCACCCGATGATCCGGCTCGGGCCCGTCGCTCCACACCTTGCCCCGCGGCAGCCAGACGCTGCGCAGGCCGGCGTTGCGGGCCCCCACCATGTCGGCCGGTGCCGAGTCGCCCACCATCCAGCTCGTGGTCGTCAGCGCGGCGCCGCAGCGCTGGGCGGCCACCTCGAAGATGCGTCGGTCCGGCTTGCGCACCCCGACTTCGTCGGAGACCGCCCACCCGTCGACGAGTCGGTCGAGCCCGGTGCCGGTGATCTTGTCCATCTGGCTGGGCGGCCCGTTGGTCACGATGCCCAGCCGCCATCCGTCGGCCCGGAGCTCCCGCAGTCCGTCGGCCACCGCCGGCGTCCAGCCGGTAGTGAGCCAGGTACACGGGGGCGAAGAACGACTGCATCTCCTCGACCGTGGTCGCCAGACCGAAGTGCTCGATGGTGGCTCCCATCCACGTCGGCCACCCCACGCCCCCGTCGTCGTCGGCGTCGATGATGAACGGCACCGCGACGGCCGGGGCCAGCCCGTAGTGCTCGGCGAGACGGGGGACGGCCTGCCCGAAGGCCCGCGTGCGGTCGACCAGGGTGTTGTCCAGATCGAACAGCGCCAGCGCCACCGTGCGATTGTCGCTCCTGGCGGCGACCTCCGCTCGCGGATTGGCGGCGGTGGCCAGAGACCACGCCAGGTCGAGCGAGGGCCCGGGCATGATGGATCCCATGGGAACGAGGCCGCACGTCGTCGTCATCGGAGCCGGCTTCGGCGGGCTGGCCGCGGCCAAGCGCCTCGAGCGACGAGGCGGTCGACGTCACCCTGATCGACCGGCACAACTACCACTCGTTCCAGCCGCTGCTCTACCAGGTGGCCACGGCCGGGCTGAACGCGGCCGACGTCGGCTACGCGGTGCGGGGCCTGTTCCGGCGCCAGCAGCGGGTGTTCTTCCGCAAGGCCGCAGGTCGACGGGGGTCGACTGGGACGGCCCAGCAGGTCGCTGCTGCGCGACGAGCCCCGCCTCGACTTCGACCACCTGATCATCGCGGCCGGGCTCGGCGACCAACTACTTCGGGGTGCCCGGCGCGGCCGAGTACGCGTTCCCGCTGTACGGGCTCGAGGACGCGGTCCGGGTGCGCAACCACCTGCTCAGCCTGTTCGAGGCGGCCGACGCCCGTCCCCGACCTGATCGACGACGGCGTGCTCAACCTGGTGATCGTGGGCGGCGGACCGACCGGGGTCGAGGTGGCCGGGGCCATGGCCGAGCTGGTCGACAAGGTGCTGCGCCAGGACTTCCACGACCTCGACGTGCATGCGCTCCCGGGTGGTGCTCATCGAGCAGGCCGCCCACCTGCTGGCGCCGTTCAGCCCGCAGAGCCGGCGCTACGCCCGCAAGGTCCTCGAGGCGCGGGGCGTCGAGGTCCGCCTCGACACCGCCGTCACCGCCGTCGGCCGCCGATCACGTCGAGTTCGCCGACGGCACCCGACCTGCGCCACCCGGCTGGTGGTGTGGGCGGCCGGCGTCCGGGCGGCGACTGCTGGCCGACGACGTCGAGGCCACCCAGGGTCGGGGCGGGCGCATCACCGTGGCCGACGACCTGTCGATCCCCGGCCATCCCGACGCGTTCGCCGTCGGTGACATGGCCGACATCGACGACGGCCACGGGCGGCCGGCTGCCCGCAGCTGGCCCAGGTGGCGATCCAGGGCGGCGACCACGCCGCCGAGCAGGTGCTGGCCACCATCGCCCGCCGGCCCCGCCAGCCGTTCCACTACCTCGACAAGGGCACGATGGCCACCATCGGGCGCCGGGCGGCGGTGGCCGAGCTGCCCGGCGGGCTCGAGCTCACCGGCGCGCGTCGCCTGGTTCGCCTGGCTGGGCCTGCACCTCGTCTACCTGCTCGGCGTGCGCAACCGGGTGTCGGTGTTCATCAACTGGGCCTGGAACTACTTCACCTGGGACCGCGGCCCGCGCCTGATCCTGCGCCCCGAGGTGCTGCCCCACACGCCGCATCCCCTCTCCGACGCGCGTGGCCCGGCGGCGCGAACACCGGCGACGTCTAGGCTCGGCCGCACCGACCGCAGCCACCCGGCGCGTCGCCACGTGCCACGTCAGCATCCGGGGGAACCCCATGGCCGCCACCGCCGAGCAGATCAACGCCACCATCGACGCGCTACGTCGCCGTCTTCAGCGCCGGTGACCGGGCCGGCTACCTCGAGCCTGTTCGCCGCCGGACGCCACGGTCGAGGACCCGGTCGGCAGCGACGTGGCCGTCGGCGCCGAGCGGCATCGGCGCCTTCTGGGACGGCGTGCGGGCCATGGCCCCGAGATCGAGCTGCTGCGCACCGGTGACGCCCGGCTGGCCGCCGGCGAGGCGGCCTTGCCGCTGCGGGCCATCACCACCCTCGGCGACGCGAAGCTGGCGGTCGACATCATCGACGTCATGGCCTTCGACGACGACGGCCGCATCACCGCCTGCGCGCCTTCTGGGACCCGGCCGACATGGCGCCCCGTCGCCGGACTGAGCTCGCGTCAGCGGTTCTCGCGCCGCCACACGACCTTGAGGCCCGACCACACGTCGTCGATGGCGCACACCTTCACGTCGACCAGCCCGATGGGCAGCACGACGTCGCGGACGGTGTCCTCGGTGATGTCGGTCGGCACCTTCGACGCCTTCTTGGGCCAGGCCACCCACAGCGCGCCGGCCCGGTCGAGCGCCCGCAGCACGCGTCGGCAGCCGGCGCTCGAGCACCGCCCGCTCGGTCTGGAAGCGTCACGGCCAGGTCGAGGTGCCCCTGGGCCCGGCGGCGGAAGGTGACGCCGTCGGGCAGCCCGTCGAGCAGGTCGTCGAAGCCGTCGGGGGCGCCGAGCAGCGCCACCACCATGCCCTCGTTGATGCCGAGCTTGCGGGCCAGCGGCGTGCCCGAGTAGCCGGCCGCCATCGACGGCTACTGCTGGCGGAGCTGCGGCCAGCTGGCGGACGTCGTCGTGGTGGCGCCACACCTTGGTGATGGCCACGCCGGCGTGCACGTTGACCAGGTGCGTCGGTGACCCCGTGCAGCTCGGCGATGGCCGCCGGGCGTGGCGCCCGCCGGCGATGCGGCGCAGCACCTCCTGCTCGGTCGGGCTCAGCTCGGGGGCCGGCACCAGGCCGGGCTCGCGGGCCAGCCAGCGGACCTCGTCGAGGATGCGCCCGGCCCAGCCCGGGGTCAGCGCGCCTTCGCCCCGGGCGACGCCGGCGGCCAGGTCGGCGGCGCGTGGACCCGGGATCGTCCCACAGGTAGCAGGCCATGGCGCCGGCGGCCAGCGCGGCGTAGGCCCGGTCGTCGTCGTCCGTCGGTGACGGCCACCGTTCGCACCGCCGGAGCGGCCTGGCGGATGGCGGCGATGGCGGCGACGCCGTCGGCCACGGCTCCGCCGCGCCCGGCCGGCGAGGGCGAGGTCGACGAAGGCGACGTCGGGCAGCAGGTCGAGCACCGAGTCCACCGCCGCGTCGGCGTCGCCCACCTGCGCCCAGCACGTCGAAGCGGCCGTCGGTCCGCAGCCAACGCTCCAGCGTGGCCCGCTCGCCCTCGTCGCCGTGGGCCACCACCACCCCGATGGGCTCGGGCGGGTGCGGCAAGGTGGAGGCGTACCCGTTCGTCATGGCCCAGAGTCTGCCGGATCACGCCCGGCCGAGCACCCGATCCACCCGGATCTCGATGGCCACCCGGTCGGCGCGCTCGCCGGGCGGCCGGTAGCGCTCGGCGTAGCGGCGGACGGCCTCGGCCACCCGGTCGGGATCGTCGGTCACCTCGGCGGTGCCCTCCAGCGTCAGCCATCGGCCCCCGTCGACCTGGCACACCGCCGGCCCGGGCGTTCGGCGGCCCACGCCACGTTCCGGGCCTTGCGGCTGGGCGCGAACGTGATCACCCGGGCCAGGCCGGCATCGTCGTCCCAGGTGAACCCGACGGCCACGACGTGGGGGCTGCCGTCGGGGCGCAGCGTGGTGAGGGTGGCCAGGTGGCGTTCGTCGAGGAAGGCCAGGACCTCGTCGGGGAGCCGCTGGGGGTCGTAGGCCACCGGAGGAGTGCCTCGCGGCGCGGAGGGCGGGTCGCCGAGCCTGCGGGCCTACTCGCCGAGGCCGCGCATGCGGTCGAGCACCCGCTCGGCGGTGGGATCGCGCATCTCGTCGACGATCTTGCCGTCGGCCAGGAACACCACGCGGTCGGCGTGGCCGGCCGCCCCGGGGTCGTGGGTGACCATGACGATGGTCTGGCCGAACTCGTCGACCGCCCGCCGCATGAACTCCAGCACCTCGGTCCCCGACTTGGAGTCGAGGTTGCCGGTGGGCTCGTCGGCGAAGATGATCTGGGGCCGGCTGGCCAGGGCCCGGGCCACGGCCACCCGCTGCTGCTGGCCGCCCGACAGCTCGCTGGGTCGGTGCGACAGGCGGTCGCGCAGGCCCACGGTGTCGATGACCTGGTCGAACCAGGCCTTGTCGATGTCCACGCCGGCCAGGTCGAGCGGCAGCGTGATGTTCTCCGCCGCGGTCAGGGTGGGCACCAGGTTGAAGGCCTGGAACACGAAGCCGATCTGGTCGCGGCGCAGGAGCGTGAGCTGCTTCTCGCTCAGCTGGCTCAGGTCGGTGGTCGCCGATGAAGACCTGGCCCGAGGTCAGGGTGTCGAGACCGGCCACGCAGTGCATGAGCGTCGACTTGCCCGAGCCCGACGGCCCCATGATGGCGGTGAAGCGACCCTGCTCGAAGTCGACGGTGATGTCATCGAGCGCCCGCACCTCGGTGTCACCCGCTGCCGTAGACCTTGGACGCGTGGACGGCGCGGGCGGCGACGTCGACGGGCGGCGGGCGGCGGTGGGGGCGGCGTGGTTTCCGTTGCGGTCACTGGGATCCTCCGGTCAAGGCGTGGCTGAACGAACCTGCGTCGCCGACAGCCTAAGGGCTGCGCCCGCGGCTGGCTCATTGGCTTTGCCCGGCCGCCATCGCGGGGCCGGGCCAACCGCTCGAAGGGCCGACAGCCCCGGGAGGTCTGGGGGCCGCTCCCCGTATGCTGGTGACATGGCCTGTCCGAGCTGTGGCGCGCTCGTGGCCGACGGCGCGCGCTTCTGTTCGAGCTGCGGGCAGCCGCTGGTCAGCCTCAGCGACGAGCGACGGGTGGCCACCGTGCTGTTCGCCGACCTGGTGGGCTTCACGACCCTGAGCGAGACGGCCGACCCCGAGCAGGTCAAGAACCTGGTCGACTCGTGCTTCGAGCGCCTCGTCCGCGACGTCACCTCGTTCGGCGGGCGGGTCGACAAGATCGTGGGCGACGCCATCATCGCCCTGTTCGGCGCGCCGGTGGCCCACGAGGACGACGCCGAGCGGGCGGTGCGGGCCGCGCTGCGCATGCAGGAGAGCCTGGCCGCCGCCCGGGCCGAGGGCCGCGTGGCCGTCGAGGTGCGCATCGGGGTGAACACGGGCGAGGTGCTGGTCGGTGCCCTGCGGGCCGGCGGCGACTACACGGCCATGGGCGACGTGGTGAACACCGCCCAGCGCCTGCAGGTGGCCGCCGATCCGGGCGCGGTGGTGGTCGGCCCGGCCACCTACGCCGCCACCCGCGAGGTCATCGCCTACCAGTCCCTCGGGGCCGATCGACGCCAAGGGCCGCGACGAGCCCGTCGAGGCCTGGGTCGCCATCGAGCCGCTGCTGCCGCCCGGGCCATCGGCCCCGGCGGGTGCAGACGCCGTTCGTCGGTCGCGACGCCGAGCTCGGCGTGCTCGACCAACGCCGTCGACGCCGCCGTCGAGCGGCGGCGGGCCCACCTCCTGCTGCTCATCGGCGAGGCCGGGCGTCGGCAAGTCGCGCCTGGCCGAGGAGGCCGCCTCGGTGGCCCGCTGCGACCACGGGGCCCTCGTGTTCGAGGGCCGCTGCGTGCCCTACGGCGAGGCCAACGTGTGGTGGCCGATCGCCGAGGCCCTGCGCCAGGCCTGCGGTCTGCGGCACCGACGACCCGCTGGCCGAGGCCGAGCAGCGCGGCCACCGAGACCGTGGCCAAGGCCCTCGGGCCCGACCGCCCAGCCCGCCGAGGTCAAGCGGGTCGTCGGCGGCCTCCTGTTCCTGATGGGCTACGAGGTCGCCCTGCGCGAGATCGACCCTCAGCGGGCCCGCGAGGAAGCGACCCGGGCCATGCTCACCTTCGTCGAGGCCGCGACCGTCAACCATCCCGTGGTGCTGGTGCTGTCCGACCTGCACTGGGCCGACCCGCTCGTGCTCGAGCTGCTGACGGCGCTCATGGACCGCCTGGCCCGCCGTCCGTTCGCCCTGGTCGCCACCGCCCGCCAGACCATCCTCACCGACGGCTGGTCGGTGCCCATCGGTCGTCACAACACGGTGCTGGTCAACCTCGACCCGCTCGACCAGGGCGCCACCGGCGAGCTGCTCGACGCCCTGGTGCCGGGCGACCTCCCGGCCGAGCTGCGCGACGCGCTGCTCGACCGCAGCGGCGGCAACCCCTTCTTCCTCGAGGAGCTGGTCGCCCTGCTCGGCGACCCCGACCTCTCGCCCGGCGGGCTGGTCGACGGGCCTCGGCACCCTGGGCGAGCTGCCCGACACCCTGCGGGGCCTGGTGGCGGCCCGCATCGACGGGCTCACCCGGGCCGAGCGGGGCACGCTGGAGGACGCCGCCGTGTGGGGCCAGAGCGGGCCGCTGCAAGGCGCTCGAGATGATGGCCGTCGGAGATGCGGGGCACGACCGACCTGAGCGCGGTGCTGGCCGGCCTGGAGAGCAAGGAGATCCTGCGGGTCGACGGCCACCACTGGTCGTTCCGCTCCGACCTCATCCGCGAGGTGGCCTACGGCATCCTGACCAAGGCCGACCGGGCCCGCCGCCACTACGGCATCGCCTACTACCTGTCCCACACGGTCGACCGATCGCAGCCAGGCCGACGACCGTCTGGTCGACATGGTGGCGTTCCACCTACGGGGCGGCCGCCGACCTGGCCGCCGAGCTGGGCCCGGTCGAGGGCGTCCCGTCGTCGGTCGCCGTCCAGGCCCTCGACTGGCTGGAGGAGGCGGCCCGCCGGGCCGAGGTGGCCCAGGCCCTGCCGGTCGCCGAACGGCTCTACAGCCAGGCGCTGCGCCTGGTCGACCGCCGCGCCGTCGACCCGCCGGGTGCAACCTGCTGCTCGGTCGGGCCGGCGTCGAGGCCGAGATGCGCGACCTCGACGGCGGCCCGCGCCGATGTCGACGAGGCCCACGCCATGGCCGTCGCCCTCGACGACGAGGGCGGCGTGGCCCGGTCGCTGCTGGTGCGGCGGCGAGGTCGAGCGCGACAACGGCGACCTGGCCGCGGCGGTCGGCACCCTGCGCCGGCCGTCGAGCGCTTCCGCGACGCTCGGTGACCACCGGGGCGCGGCCGACGCCATGCGCGAGATCGGCATGGCCCAGATCTTCCTGGGCAACAACGACGAGGCCGAGGCGTCGATCCGGGCCGCGCTGGCCGTCGTCGCGCGAGGTCGGCGACCGCCGGGGCGAGGCCTGGGCCCTGCAGCACCTGGCCTGGATCTCGTTCGTCGAGGGTCGCTCGGGCGAAGCCGAGAGCCGGCTCACCCGCTCGGCCGAGACCTTCGCCGAGCTCGGCGACGTCGGCGGTCTCGGGCTGGGCCACCGGCCTGCTGGCCTTCGTCCGGTTCAACCAGGGCAACCTCGACGAGGCCTGGGCGCTCGGCGAGCAGGTGCTGGTCGAGGCCCGCGAGCGGGGCGACCGCTGGGGCGAGGGCATGATGAACAACCTCGGCGCCGGGGTGGCGCTGTGGTCGGGCCGGTCGTCCACGCGCGGTGGACTTCGCCCGCGAGGCCCACACCGTCTTCCAGGCCATCGGCGACCGCTTCGGCGAGACCCAGGCCCTGGTCGGCCTCGGCCGGTGCGCTGGTGGCCGTGGGTCGGGTGGACGAGGGCCTCGACATGATGCGCGGCGCCGTCGAGGACGGTCTCGTCAGCGACCGCGCCGCCGAGGACCGCTTCATCCTGGCCGCCGGGCTGGCCGGCGCCGCCGTCGCCGTCGGCGACCCCGACCTGGCCCTCGAGGCCATCGACCGGATCCTGGCCGATGTCCACGACGACGAGGGGCTGGGTGCCGCCGAGCGCATCGTGGCCAACGGGCTGGCGCTGCTGCAGGTGGGCCGCGTGGCCGAGGCCACGGCCCTGCTGCGCGGTCCGGCCGAGGGCAGCGCCGACGTGCCGCCGTCGGCCTACGCCCAGAGCGCGCTGGCCCTCGCCCTGGCCGCCAGCGGCGACGACGACGAGGCGCTGGCGGTGGCCGCCGAGGTCGATCGACGGCGAGCGGGCCACCTACCTCGACCGGATCATGGCGCAGATCGCTCGCGGTCTGATCGCGGCCCGCCGGGGCGACGACGAGGCGCTGGCCATCCTCAACGACACCATCGAGGACGCCGACGCGCTGGAGGACGAGGTGGCCCAGACCATCGCCCGCCTGGCCGAGGCCGCCGCCCTGGCCGTGCTCGACCTCCCCTCGGCGGCCGAGGCCGGGCACGTGGCCGACGCCCGGCTGGCCGCCCTCGGCATCGCCGCCCCGGGCTGGCGCCGCATCATCGACCTGGTGCTGGCCCCCAAGCCCGCCTCCGTCTGAGTCGCGGCACCGGCAACACCCGCGGATACACCCGCGTTCTGTCCCTTGAGCGACCTCGCTGAGGTCGCTCAAGGGACAGAACGGGTAGTACGACGGGTGGTTACGACGCCTACTGGGGCTGGGGCACCGTGCGGAGGTAGGGCTTGATGGTGGTGAAGCTCGCCGAACGCTCCGTGGCCTCCTCGTCGGACACGGCGGGGACGATGATCACGTCCTCGCCCTGCTTCCAGTCCGACGGGGTGGCCACCTTGTGGTTGGCGGTCAGCTGCAGCGAGTCGATGACCCGGAGGATCTCGTCGAAGTTCCGCCCGGTGCTGGCCGGGTAGGTGAGCGTCAGCTTCACCTTGTTGTCGCCGCCGATGATGAACACCGAGCGCACCGTCATGGTGTCGCTGGCGTTGGGCTGGATCATGTCGTAGAGGTCGGCGACCGTGCGGTCGGGGTCGGCGATGAGCGGGAAGTTGACCGCGGTGCCCTGGGTCTCCTCGATGTCCTTGGACCACTCGTCGTGGGAGCCGAGGGGGTCGACGCTCAGCCCGATCACCTTCACGTTGCGCTTGTCGAACTCGGGCTTGAGGCGGGCCACCGTCCCCAGCTCGGTGGTGCAGACCGGGGTGAAGTCCTTCGGGTGGGAGAACAGCACCGCCCAGCTGTCGCCCTTCCAGTCGTAGAAGTTGATCTCGCCCTCGGTGGTGGTGGCGGTGAAGTTGGGGGCGTCGTCGCCCAGTCGAACGGCCATCGTCGGCTCCTCGTCAGAAATCGGGTGGAACGATTGCGTCGCACACTCTACGCGCTCGGACGGGAATCCCGACAAGAAAAGTCGGGATTCCCGTCGGTGGGGACACCGCACCCGAAAACGACCCGAAGGGCCCGTGAGGGCCCTTCGGGGAGACCTACGACACGGGGGACATGTCGTTGGGTCTGGGACTGGGCCGGAGGGGGGATTCCGTTACCCAGATCCTGATGCTGAGCTTGGGGCTCAGGCGGCGGTGGCGACCCGCTTGCGGGGGGCCGTCTTGGTGACCTTCTTGACGCCGGTGGCCGGCTTCTGGTCGGCGACCTTCTCGGCGACGGGCTTGGTGGCGTCGAGCAGCTCGATCACGAACTTGTGCTGCGAGTCGAGGACCTTGGCGGCGAAGGCGAACTGGTTGTCCACGAACTGGCGAATGGTGGGGACGTCCTCGATGCGGTCCTTCAGCGGCGACTCGGGGAGGTTCGGCTCGACGTAGTCGGCGGCCTTGCGCACGTAGTCGACGACAGGGGCTTCGATGTTCAGGACGGTGTCGAGCACCTTTTCCTGGGCGTCGGTGATGGTGTTCAGCACGGTGGTGGCGGGGGTGGCCATGACGGTGGTTCCTCTCAGGAGCTTGATGGCCGGAGATGGTCCGGCGGCGATGTGCTAACTATCTCAAGCAATGCATGAAACGTCAACCCGTTGCTTGCAAAAGTTAGCGTGACATCGGCCACGCCGAAGCGGCGTCGAGCGGCCCCGGCGCAGGGTCGATCGCCGGCGCCCTGCGGGTCAGCCGCGGGCGTTGGCGTCGACGTAGCTGCGGTACACGGCGAGCAGCGAGCGGCGCTGTTCAGCGGTCAGGGCCGGGTCGGCGGCGATGGCCGAGCCGGCGTCGGCCGGGGTGCCCCCATCGGTGCCGGCCACGGCATCGGCCTCGCTCAGCAGCCCCGCTCGCGCCAGCAGCGTGTCGATCGAGACGTTCAACGCCTCCGAGATCGACTTGAGCACCCGAACCGACGGTTCGTGCAGGCCGCGCTCGATCTGGCTGAGGTAGGGGTTGGACACGTTGGTCAGGTCGGCGAGGTCGCGCAGCGACATCTGGGCCTGGGTGCGCTGAGCCCGGATGAAGGCGCCGAGCGCTTGCAACTGTTCGCGCACCGTGTCGTCAGCGGCCATGGCCGAACGGTACCGCCTGGTCAGTCCGCTTCCGGTCCACCGCCCTCGGGCGGAGCGGCGTCCGACCCGACCGATCCGTCCGGCTCGGGCGCCCGGGCCACGTCGGGTTCGAGGTAGATGACCCCGGCCGTGGGCACCGCGGCGCGGATGCGGGCCTCGATCTCATCGATGGCCCGGGCCAACTGGGCGAAGGAGAGGGCTGGGTCGGCGTCGATCTTGGCGGCCACCAGAAGCTCGTCGGGGCCGAGGTGCAGCGTGCGCATGTGGATGAGCTCGAGCACCGAGGGCGCGGTCCGGATGGCCCCGGCGATGGCCTCCTGGTCGGCGTCGCTGGCGGCCTCGCCGATGAGCAGGCTCTTCATCTCGGTGGCCAGCACGAAGGCGATCACTCCGAGGAGCAGGCCGATCAGGGTCGAGCCGACCCCGTCCCACCGGCCGGTGCCCGTGATGGCCGACAGGCTCACCGCGATCAGGGCGATGACGAGGCCGACCAACGCCCCGGAGTCCTCCAGCAGCAGGACCGGGAG
This sequence comes from uncultured Microthrixaceae bacterium, assembly GCA_963726905.1. Classification (GTDB taxonomy): domain Bacteria; phylum Actinomycetota; class Acidimicrobiia; order Acidimicrobiales; family Acidimicrobilacustridaceae; genus UBA4742. Next base: position 86,547 of record CAVSDZ010000019.1, on the reverse strand, counting down.
CTCGGGAGCCTTCGAGCGGCGGATGAACTCCAGCCAGCCGGCGCCGGCGCGGGTCGGATTGGACTCGCGCACCGCGGTCCGGAACGAGAAGCCCTCCATGATCACGGCCACGCCGAGGATGGCCAGCGCCCAGCCCGGCGACTCGATGGGGTGAGGGTGCAGCAGCTTCTCCACCCCTTCGAAGAGGGCGAACATCGACCCGAGGGCGAACAGCACGATCGACACCACGAACGCCCAGAAGTAGCGCTCGCGGCCATAGCCGAACGGATGGCTGGGGGTGGGGTCGCGGCGCGAGCGGCGGTCGCCGAAGAGCAGCAGGAACTGGTTGCCGGTGTCGGCCAGCGAGTGGACCCCTTCGGCCAGCATCGACGAGGAGCGGGTGAAGGCGAAGCCGACGAACTTGGCCACCGCGATGCCGAGATTGGCCAGCAGTGCGGCGAACACCGCCTTCTTGCTGCCGCCGGTGGACATGGGGAGGGTTTTAGCTCAGTGGCCTGACCCGCCCGAGCCCGACGAACCGTCGGGCTCGCCCAGCAGCCGTCCGGCCACGACGCGACCGATGGCCAGCGAGGCGGTGGCCGCCGGCGAGGGCGCGTTGACCACGTGGACGATCCGGTCGTCGCCGGCGAACACGAAGTCGTCGACCAGTTGGCCATCGGGGGTCACGGCTTGCGCTCGCACGCCACTGCCCGACCGCCGGAGATCCTCGACCTGCAGGTCCGGCACCAGGCGCTGGAGGGCCGCGGCCATCCGGGCCCGACTCAGCGAGCGGGCCACCTCGCCGGCGCCGGTGCGCCAGTAGCGCCGGGCCAGCCGCCAGGTGGAACGGTCCGTCGCCATGGCGCCCACATCGCGCAGGACCACGTCGCGCCAGCGGTAGCCCTCGCGGGACAACGCCAGCACCGCGTTGGGCCCGGCGTGGACGGTGCCGTCGATCGACCGGGTGAGGTGCACCCCCAGGAACGGGAAGCGGGGGTCCGGCACCGGATAGATGAGGTGGCGCACGAGGTAGCCCCGACCCGGCACCAGCTCCGCATACTCCCCGCGGAACGGCAGGATCTTGGCCGCCGGTGGATCACCGGCCGCCCGGGCCACCCGGTCCGAGGCCAGGCCGGCACAGTTGGCCACCTGGCCGGCTCGCAGCTCGGTCTCGGTCCCACCGGCCCCGGCCGCCGACACGGACCACGAGCTCGGTCCCCAGGCGCTCCACCCCCGTCACCGGCCTCCCCAGGGCCACGACCCCACCGTGGTCCTGCACCTCGTCGGCCAGGGCTCGGCACACCGCCGGGAAGTCGACGACTGCGGTGGAAGGGACATGGAGGGCGGCGACGCCGGCCGCGTGGGGCTCGTGCTCGGCCAGGCCGCGGGGGTCGAGCGGGTGGACCTCGATGCCGTTGGCCCGGGCCCGTTCGGCCAGGGCGTCGAGCCGGACGGCCTCCTCGTCGTCGACGGCGACGATGACCTTGCCGCAGCGGTCCCAGGCGATCCCGTGGCGGTCACAGAAGGCGAACAGCTCCTCACGCCCCTCCGCACACAGCGCGGCCTTCGCGCGAGCCCGGCGCGTAGTAGACGCCGGCATGGATGACCCCGGAGTTGTGACCGCTCTGGTGGGCCGCCACCGTCGGCTCCTTGTCGAGCACGACCACGCGGCCGTCGGGTCGCGCCGCCTGCCAGGCCCGGGCGGTGGCCAGCCCCACGATCCCGGCGCCGATCACGACGAGGTCGGCGGTGGCGGGGAGGGCGGCCGGCGCGGCGCCGTCGGTCGCCCCGGGTCGGACGTCGGGCTCGGTGAGGCCCGAACGGGCCGGGGGCTCACTGGAGGGCGGGATGGCCACGGTCCATGCTGGCTCATCCTGGGGTCTCGGACCCAGCTGGCTCCCCGGACCAGCCGATCCGGGCGGGCCGGTGCCACAATGCCGCGGTGACCATCGAGAAGTTGGCGTCGACCGACGCGTTCATCGTGTTCGACCTCGACGGGGCCCCGGCCGCCGGCATCGTGCGCAGCGCCCCCAAGATCCTGGTCGACGGGGCCGCGCTCCTGGCCCGCTCGCTGACGTACCGGTTCGCGTCGTTCGAACGCCAGGTGGGCGGGTTGTCGGCGGGCATCAACGCCCTGCCGGACGGGCGTGCCGCGGCGGTGGCCGCCTTCGTGGACGAGGTGCAGCCGAGGGCGCAGACCGGCGAGGTGCTGGTGCAGGCGGGCAAGGGCGTCAGCTCCGACGAGCTCGCTCCCTTGCGTGCCGTCGATCCGCGCCCGACGGCCTACTGGACGGACGAGGCCGAGCTGACCGCCCTCGGCATCGCGGTGGCCGCCGCCGAGGCCACCGGCGGGCTCGACGGTCGGGCCGTGGCCATCGAGGGGTTCGACGCCGGCGGGGTGGCGCTGGCGCGGGCGGTAGCCGAGCGCGGGGGCCGGGTGGTCGCCCTCTCCACCCCCTCGGGCACGGCCGTGGCCCCGGCCGGCTTCGATCCCGCCGCCGTCGAGGCGGCGTGGGCGGCCAACGGGGTCGACCTGGTCGCCGACCTGGACGACGCTCCCGGCCAGCCCTGGGCCGTGTTCGGGACCGCGTCCGACGTGCTGGTGGTGGGGTCCAAGCCCGGTGTCGTCGATGACCGGGTGGCCGGCGGGCTGTCGGCCGCCGTGGTCGTCCCCGCCGGGCCCGTGCCCGTCACGGCCAAGGGGCTGGCCGTGGCCCGCCGTGCCGGTCGCGTGGTGCTGCCCGACTTCCTCACCACGGCCGGGCCGCTGTTCGCCGGCTGGCCCGACCCCGACGCCGACGCGCCGGCGGCCGCGGCGGCGACCGCCATCGCCGCCGCGCTGAGCGAGGTGCTCGGCCACGACGACGGGCCCCTGCTGGCGGCGTGCTACCGCGCCGAGGCCTACCTCGGGACCTGGCGAGCCGAACTGCCCTTCGGGCGCCCCTTAGCATGACTGCGTCAACCACTTTGAGTGGCTATCGGCCCTCGCGCACCCTACGCTCGGGGCTCATGACCGCCTCGAACGAGATCGGACTGGTCTGGTTCCGCCGGGACCTGCGGCTCCACGACAATCCGGCCTGGGCGGCCGCCACCTCGCAGCATCGCTTCGTGGTGCCGCTGTTCGTCCTCGACCCCCGGCTGCTGGCCCGCGTCGGGCCGTTCCGCCGGCGACAGCTCCTGGCCACGCTCCAGGCGTTGGACTACGAGCTGGCCGAGTCCGGCGGTCGGCTGCTGATCCGCGTCGGTGACCCGGTGCGGCTCGTGCCCGAGACCACCGCGGCGCTCAACGCCCGGGAGGTGTACTGGAACAACGACGTCTCACCCTTCGCCACGACGCGCGACGCCAAGGTCGAGGCCGGGCTGCCCGCGCCCGTCCACCGCTCGTGGGGCACCCTCGTCCATCCACCCGGTTCGGTGCTCACCGCCAAGGGCACGCTGGCCCGGGTGTTCACCCCGTTCTACAAGGCGTGGAGCGCACGGCCGTGGGATCCGTGGCCGGCGCCGGGCGACGCCGTCATCTTCGACGACCCGGGCGAGCCGATGCCCACGCTGGATCGACCGCCACCGCTGTTCGAGGGTGAGGCCGAGGCCCGAACGCGCCTCGAGCGGTTCCTCGAGCGGGTGGACGACTACGGGACGACCCGCGACCGACCCGACCTCGACGGCACCGCGGTGCTGTCGGCTGATCTCCGGTTCGGCACGCTCTCGCCCCGCACCGTCATCGACGCCGTCGGCGACGCGTCGGCCGGGCGCGTCGCCTTCGTGCGGCAGCTGGCGTGGCGCGACTGGTACGCCCACCTCCTCTACGAGCTGCCGGGCCTTCCCGAGCACGCGCTGCGCGAGCGCTTCGACCGGATCGAGTGGCGCAACGACCCCGGCGACGTCGCCGCCTGGAAGGGCGGGTTCACCGGCTATCCCATCGTCGACGCCGGGATGCGCCAGCTGCGCGAGACCGGCTGGATGCACAACCGGGTGCGCATGATCGTGAGCTCGTTCCTGGTGAAGGACCTGCTGGTCGACTGGCGGGTCGGCGAGCGGCACTTCCGCCATCTCCTGGTCGATGCCGACGTGTCCCAGAACGTGGGGAACTGGCAGTGGGTGGCCGGCACCGGCCCCGATGCCTCCCCTTATCACCGCGTCTTCAACCCCGTCATCCAGAGCCGGAAGTTCGACCCCTCGGGGGCCTACATCCGCCGATGGGTGCCCGAGCTGGGCGGCCTCGACGACAAGGCCATCCATGCCCCGTGGGAGCTCGGCCCGCTGGAGCTGGCCGCCGCCGGGGTGACCCTGGGAACCGACTACCCCCGCCCGGTGGTGGACCATGCCGAGGCCCGGACCCGGGCCCTGGCCGCCTACGCCGAGGTGCGCGCGGACCGGGCCGCCTGACGCAACCCCCGTCGGTCAGTGGTCGGCGGGTGTCAGGAGCTGGGTGACGATGAGGCTGATGGCGACCCGGGCTTCATCCTCGGAACGCCCGGCGCTGCGCAGCGCGTCCCAGGCGTTCCACCCGGTGGCCAGGGCCAGCGCATCCACCACGGCCACCCGGTGGTCGTCGTCCATGGCGGCGAGCTCCGGGGCGAAGAGCCGCGCCACCTCCTCCTCGGCCAGGTGGTTCATGGCCGCCCGCGCGTCGCGCAGCGTGGCCGAGAACGGCTCGTGCAGGATGGCGGCCCGGCGCACCGGGGTGAGCCACTCCAGGAGGCGGCTGCGCTGGTCGACGAAGGCCTCGATCCGTTCGGGCAGGGGGAGATCGCCCGGCACGGGGTGGACCCGGGCCAGGAGCCGGGTCAACTCACGCTCCGTGGTCTCGCGGAAGAGGGCCTCGAGGTCACCGAAGTGGTGGTAGATGAGACGCAGCGAGATGCCGGCCCGCTCGGCGATGCGCGTGGCGGTCGGCTGAAGCTCCCCCTCCTCGAGCAGGGACAACAGAGCGTCGGCGATCGCGGCGCGCGTCCGTTCACTGCGAGCGCTGCGGGGTCCCGCATCGGCGACGGACACGCCAGCATCTTGCCATTCGATGAGGCTGACGGCGTCACTTAGTGTGGAAAAGGTGACCGTCTATCTGGTGGGTGCCGGGCCCGGTGACCCTGGGCTGCTCACGGTGAGGGGCGCGGAGGTCCTCGCCGCGGCCGACGTCGTGGTCTACGACCGGTTGTCGGTGGCCAGCCTGCTCGACCTGGCCCCGGCCTCCGCCGAGCGCATCAACGTCGGCAAGGCGGCCGGTCATGCCACGATGCCCCAGGCCGAGATCGACCAACTGCTCGTCTCGGAGGGCCGGTCGGGTCGCCAGGTGGTCCGGCTCAAGGGAGGCGATCCGTTCGTCTTCGCCCGAGGGGGTGAGGAGGCCGCCGCCCTGCTGGCGGCCGGGGTGCCGTTCGAGGTGGTCCCCGGGATCTCGTCGGCCATCGCGGTGCCCGCCTACGCCGGCATCCCGGTGACGATGCGCCACTCGTCGACCTCGTTCACCGTCATCACCGGTCACGAGGACCCGGCCAAGGGCGGGGAGCTCGACTGGGATGCCGTGGCTCGCCTGGGCGGCACCATCGTCATCCTCATGGGGGTCGGTCGACTGGCGAAGATCGTGCGGCGCCTGCTCGAGGGCGGACTCGACCCGGACACGCCCGCCGCCGCCATCCGATGGGGGACGAGGCCCGAGCAGCACACCGTGCGGGCCACCCTGTCCACCCTCACCGACCACGAGCTGGCCGCGCCGGCCACCATCGTCATCGGGCGGGTGGCGGCACTCGACCTGCGGTGGTTCGAGTCGCGGCCGCTGTTCGCCAAACGGGTGGTGGTCACCCGGGCCCGGGCCCAGGCCTCGGAGCTGTCCACCCGGCTCCGCCAGCTCGGCGCCGAACCCGTCGAGCTGCCCGTCATCGAAGTGGCCGAGGCGGCCGACGGCGGCCGGGCCCTGGCCGAGGCGCTGGCCGGGCTGGCGGGGTACGACTGGTTGGTGGTGACCTCGCCCAACGGGGCCCGGCGGGTCATGGCCGCCGTGCGCGACGGGCGAGACCTCGCCGGGGTGAAGGTGGCCGCCATCGGCCCGGGAACCGCCGAGGCGCTGGCGGCGGCGAACATCGTGGCCGACCTCGTTCCTGCCCGGTTCGTGGCCGAGGGCCTGCTGGAGGCCTTCCCCGCGCCTCCGGCCTCCGGCGGCCGGGTGCTGGTGGCCCGGGCCGCCGTGGCGCGCGATGTCCTGCCCGACGGGCTCCGGGACGCCGGGTGGACGGTCGACGTGGTCGAGGCCTACCGGACGGTGGAGGCACCGGTCAGCGACGAGGGCAGGGCCGCGGTGGCTTCGGCCGATGCCGTGACCTTCACCTCGTCGTCGACCGTGGAGCGCTTCGTGGCCGCCTTCGGGGCCGACGCCGTGCCGCCGGTGGTGGCCTCGATCGGGCCCGTCACCTCCGAGACGGCCCGTCGCCTGGGCCTGCGTGTGGACGTGGAGGCCTCGGATCACTCCATTGCCGGGCTCGTCACCGCCCTGGCCGGCCTCTACGCCTGAGGGCCGGAATCGACTTTGGCGTGGTGGGCGCCGTGAGCCACGATGCCTCGATGACGATCGACGCCCTCGTGTTCGACTTCGACGGGCTCATCCTCGACACGGAGCTGCCCGCGTTCGTGTCCCTGCGCGCCGCCTTCGCCGCCCACGGCGCCGAGCTCCCCACCGGCGAGTTCCGGGACCGGATCGGCACGACCGACAAGCTGCACTGGACGTTGTGGCTGGAGGAGGTCCTGGGCCACGACATCGACCGCGAGGCGGCCCGGGAGGCGCGCCTCGACCATCATCACGCCCTCATCGCCGAGCAGGCCGTCCGTCCCGGCGTGGTCGCCCTGCTGGACGAGGCGAGGAGCCTGGCCCTCCCGGTGGGAGTGGCCTCGAGCTCGCCGCGGGACTGGGTCGAGGGTCACCTCGAGCAGCGGGGCCTGCTCGAGCGCTTCTCGGTGGTGGTGACGAGCGACGACGTCGAGCGCACCAAGCCGGCCCCCGATCTCTACCGGGCCGCGCTGGCCGCCCTCGGAGCCGGGCCCGAGCGGGCGGTGGCGCTGGAGGACTCGGCCCACGGCTGCACGGCGGCGGTGACGGCGGGGCTGTTCTGCGTGGCCGTCCCCAACCCGGTCACCCAGGACCAGGACTTCTCCCACGCCGACCTGGTGGTCAGCTCGCTGGCCGACATCGGGCTGGCGCGTCTGGCCGGGGAGCTCGGCCGGCGGGTCACCGGGGGAACGCCGCCCTCCGTGGCCCGTAGGCTGGGGGAGTGAGCTTTCCCCAACGACGGCTGCGCCGGCTGCGCCGCACCCCCGCCCTGCGCCGGATGGTGGCCGAGACCCGGCTGAGTGCCGACGACCTGATCGCCCCGCTGTTCGTGCGGGAGGGCATCACCGAGCCTCAGCCCATCGCCTCGCTCCCCGGGGTGGTGCAGCACACCCGCGAGTCCCTGCGCAAGGAGGTGGCGGAGCTGGCCGCGCTCGGGGTCCCCGGGGTCGTGCTGTTCGGAGTGCCCGCCTCCAAGGACGCCGAGGGATCCGGCGCGTGGAGCCCCGACGGCATCGTCCAGGTGGCGTTGCGAGATCTGCGCGACGACGTCGGTGACGACCTCGTGCTGATCGCCGACCTCTGCGTCGACGAGTACACCGACCACGGGCACTGCGGCGTGCTCGACGAGCGGGGTGAGGTCGACAACGACGCCACCCTCGAGCTCTACGGTCGGGCCGCAGTGGCTCAGGCCGAGGCCGGGGCCGACCTCTGCGCGCCGAGCGGGATGATGGACGGCCAGGTGCTCGCCATCCGCGAGGCGCTCGACGAGGAGGGCTTCGACGGGGTCGCCATCCTGGCCTACGCGGCCAAGTACGCCTCCGCCCTGTACGGGCCGTTCCGCGACGCGGTCGATGTCACCATCGCCGGGGGTGGCGACCGGCGCGGCTACCAGCAGGACGTACGCAACGCCCGCGAGGCCATGGAGGAGATCCGTCTCGACGTGCAGGAGGGAGCCGACCTCATCATGGTGAAGCCGGCCCTGCCCTACCTCGACATCCTCACCCGGGCTCGGGCCGAGTTGGATCTCCCGCTGGCCGCGTACCACGTGTCGGGGGAGTACGCCATGGTCCACGCCGCCGCCGAGCGGGGCTGGATCGACGGCCCGGCGGTGGCCCTCGAGCAGATCACGGCCATCAAGCGGGCCGGCGCCGATCTCATCCTGACCTACTTCGCCCGGGACCTGGCCGAGGTGCTCGGCGCGTGAGCCCGTACAGCAACGAGGCCTTGTTCGACCGCGGTCAGGCGGTCATCCCCGGCGGGGTCAACTCGCCCGTCCGGGCCTTCGGCTCGGTGGGCGGCGTGCCCTACTTCGTGGCCCGGGCCGAGGGCGCCCACGTGTGGGACGTGGAGGGCCGCCGCTTCATCGACCTGGTCCAGTCCTACGGCGCCGTCATCGCCGGCCATGCCCACCCTGCGGTGGTCGAGGCCGTGGTCCGCGCCGCTCACGACGGCACCTCGTTCGGGGCGCCCACCGCCGGTGAGGTGCTCCTGGCCGAGGCCATCGGCGCGAGGGTCCCGTCGGTGGAGAAGGTGCGGATGGTGTCGAGCGGCACCGAGGCGACCATGAGTGCCATCCGCGTCGCCCGGGGGTTCACCGGCCGTGACCGCCTGGTGAAGTTCGCCGGCAACTACCACGGGCACTCCGACGCGCTGCTCGTCCAGGGTGGCACCGCCATGGCCTCGCTGGGACTGCCGGGCTCGGCCGGGGTGCCCGAGGGCGCGGTGGCCGACACCGTGGTGGCCCCCTACAACCTCGTGCCCGAGCTCGACGAGCGGGTGGCGTGCGTCATCGTCGAGCCGGTGGCGGCCAACATGGGTCTGGTGGCGCCCGTGCCGGGCTTCCTCGAAGGTCTGCGGGCCGAGTGCGACCGGGTGGGCGCACTGCTCATCTTCGACGAGGTCATCACCGGCTTCCGGCTGGCTCGCGGCGGGGCCCAGGAGCACTTCGGGGTGCGGCCCGATCTGTCGGCGTTCGGGAAGGTCATCGGCGGCGGCCTGCCGGTGGGGGCCTTCGGTGGCCGGGCCGAGGTCATGGATGTGCTGGCGCCGCTGGGCCCCGTGTACCAGGCCGGCACCCTCTCGGGGAACCCGCTGGCCACGGCGGCCGGGCTGGCCACGCTCGACCTGCTCGACGAGGACGCGTACCTCGGGCTGGCCGAACGCGCCGCCCGCCTGGGCGCCGGTCTGGAGGCGGCCTTGCGAGGCGCCGGGCTCACGGCCCGGGTACCGGTGTGCGAGACCCTGGTGGGCCTCTACTTCGCCGAGGGCGTGGCCACCGACTACCCCTCGGCTCAGCAGACCGACGAGGCCCGCTACGCCGCCTTCTTCCATGAGATGTTGGATCGGGGCGTCGCCCTGGCCCCCGGCGCCTACGAGGTCCTGTTCCCCGGCCTGGCCCACGACGACGAGATCGTGACCCGGGTCGTCGAGACCGCCCACGAGGCGGCGGCGGCCACGGCCCGCGCCGCTCCCGAAGGGGCCCGACCGTGACCACACCGATGCCCGGGTTGATCGAGTCCATGCTGGGCCGACGCAGCGTCGCTTCGTTCGTCGAGCCCGGCCCGACCCCCCATCAGCTCGAGTTGATCCTGGCGGCGGCGACCACGGTTCCCGATCACGGCAACCTGCGGCCGTGGCGCTTCGTGGTGGTCGAAGGGGAGGGGAGAGGCCGCTTCGGTGAGGCCTTGGCCGATGCTGCGCTCGAGGCCGATCCCGACCTCGCTCCGGACCTGGCCGACAAGGCCCGGCACAAGGCGACGCTGGCCCCCTGCCTCGTCGTCCTCATCGCCTCCCCGGTGGCCGGCGCCAAGGTGCCGGTGTGGGAGCAGGTGGTGTCGGCGTCGTGCACGGGCTACGCCATGGTCCTGGCCGCGGACGCGCTCGGGCTCGGCGCCGTGTGGAAGACGGCGGCGGTGGTCGACGGCCGTGCGCTGCGCACCGTGCTCGGGCTGGCCGCCGGTGAGCAGGTCCTGGGGTGGGTCAACCTCGGTCATCGTCCCGATCGGGCCACGGCTCCCCGCCGGGCGCTGGACCTCACCGAACGGGTGCAGGTCCTACGCCCCGACGGGCTGACCCCGTGGTCCCCGCCTCCGAGCTGACCGGACCGGGGCCACACGACGGGCAGGGCGCGAGCCGCGCTCAGGCGGCGCTGGACTCGGGGATGACCCGGGCCATCTGGGCCACGACCCGGTAGACCGCTTCGGCCGGGCCGATCTCGTCGGGGCGCAGGAGGTTGGCCATGATGCGCAGCACCCAGTCCATCAGGGTGTGGCGTGTGCATGCCCACCCGGGTGAGCTCGCTCATGAGGGCGGGCTGGCCGATGATCTGGGCGAACAGCCGGGCCACCTTGAAGTACAGGCCGTACTCGGCATCGAGCAGGGCCGGGTAGCGCTGCAGGGCCATGCCGTCGCCCGAGCGCAGCGCGTCGTCGAGCAGGCCGGCGGCCATGCGCCCGGTCTCGTAGGCGTAGTCGATGCCCTCGCCGTTGAACGGGTTGATGGAGCCGGCCGCGTCGCCCACCACGATCCAGGTGGGCCCGACCTTGGGCTCCACCGATCCGCCCATGGGCAACCGGCCCCCCGTGGGCTCGGAGGTGGCGGTCTCGGCCGAGATGCCCCAGTGCTCGGGCGCGGTGGCCACGAACTCGTCGAGGATGTGGCTCGTGTTGACCGACTTGAAGTCGCGGAACGTCGACAGCAGGCCGATGCCCACGTTGATCTCGCCGTCGCCCAACGGGAAGATCCAGCCGTAGCCGGGCAGGGAGTTGCCCCTGCGGTCACGGACGTCGAGCGCGCTCTCGATCCACGGGGTCTCGCTCAGCGGGCTGGCGAAGTAGCCCCGGATGGCCATGCCCTGGGGGTAGCCGCGGTTGCGGCTCGTGCCCAGCGCCCGGCCGAAGCGCGAGTTGGCCCCGTCGGCGACCACCACGTACCGGGCCTGGATCTCGCGGGTGAGGCCCGATTCCTTGTCCTTGACCACCGCGCCGGTCACGAGCCCGTCGCGCACCAGCGGGCGGACCGCCTCGGTGCCCTGCAGCAGGGTGGCCCCGGCCTTCACCGCGTGCTCGGCGACCATGGTGTCGAGGTCGCACCGGCGCACCACGTAGCCGTAGTCGGGGAAGACCGGGTGCTGGGGCCAGGCCAGCTCGAGCGACATGCCGTGGGCCATGGCCCGTAGGCCGTTGTAGCGGTGGAAGCGGGTCAGCGGCTCCGACAGGCCCATCTCGTCGAGTTGGTGGACCGCCCGTGGGGTGAGGCCGTCGCCGCAGGTCTTGACCCGGGGGAACAGCTTCTTCTCGACCAAGACCACGTCGTGGCCGGCGTCGGCCAGCCAGTAGGACGTGGCCGCCCCGGCCGGCCCGCCGCCGATCACGAGCACGTCACGGCGTGGCGGGGTCGCGGTCATGGATGAAGCCTAGGGGTGGCTCGCTCAGCTCCCGGCGGCCGTGGTGGCGGCTGGTGAACTGCGCCGGGTTGGCCAGGTGGCCGTCGGCGTCGAACAGCGCCTTGCCGTCGGGGTCGATGAGCTCGCCGGCCGCGTTCAGCATGGGCTTGCCGTTGGGCCACAGCAGCGACCCGTCCGGCGCGATCTGGCTGGCCGGGATCTTCTCGAGCGCCGAACACCTCACGCTCGTGGCGCACGATCTCGAGCAGCTCGGTCTGGGTCACCGCCCCCTTGAACGTCGGCATGGCGTTGCCGTTGTAGCTCAGGGTCTTGTGCTGGCCGCCCTCGCGGTTGGGGTCGCCGTAGCCCGTCCCCGCCGGCCCCGGTGCCGGCGCTGCCCAGCCACACGAACTGGAGCTGCTCGGCGATGTTCGGGAAGGTCTTGACCACCGAGCCCTGCGTTGAGCGGGCGCCCGGCGCCACCGGAGCCGTCGGCCTGGTGGCAGCCCTGGCACTTGGCCGCGTAGAGCGTGGCACCCGCCTCCGCGCTGGGTGGGGACGGTGCTGGGCGCCTTGGACAGCGTGTTCACGTAGACGATCGCCCACAACGGGAGGAAGGCCAGCACCGGCATGACCCACAGCGGGATCTTCTTGCGGCTGAGCGAGGCCTGCACGTACGGCGGGCACCGGCTTGGGCGGAGCGGCGGGCACCTCGGCCGGAGTGACGGCGGCGGGCCGGGCCGCGGCGGTGGCCTCGACGTCGGTCGACGCCGACGCGGCGGGAGCCGCCTCGGCCGTTGCCCCGGTGTCTCCACCAGCGTCCCCACCACCGAGACCCAACGCGGCCCGTCGATCACGGGAGCGCTTCAGGAGATGATCGGGGACTTCGGTCACGGACGGCCTCCGGGGCGATGTTTCGGGTCGGTCCGCCCCCCGCTCGGAGGCGTTGGCCACGGACCGATTTCGTCAGGCGAACACTAGGCCACGCGACGAGCGCGAGGCCAAGACGGTCACGCCGTTTCGGCCCCGCTCGACCCGCATCGCGGCGTCGTCGCCTCGATGTGCCCCGGGCGCGAGGGGCGTGCTAAACCACACGTCTGCGCCGCGGATCGGGCCCCGAGTGCCAGGGACCCACAGGAGACCAGCGGTAGGCTGATTCTGTCCACAACGGAGGTCCCCACTCAGGTGGTTGGGTTCGTCGTATCGGTGTTGATCACACTCGGTCTGGTCGCGCTCATTTTCCCCATGGCCAAGCGCCGGCCGGTCGGGACCCCGGTGTCGTGGGGCGAGGCGATGGTCGCCGCCGTCTACGTGTTCTTCATCATGTTCTGGGTGTACGGCATGGTGCCGCACCTGTGGCTCACCTGGAGCGGCAACGAGCTCAACTGGCGACCCGACAAGTTGCTGTTCGGCCCGTTCGACCTCCTCAAGCCCCAGAAGTTCGGGGGCTGGAACCCGCTCACGATCTCGTACCAGACGTTGCGCGACCTGGTCGCCGTCGGCATCTACGTCGATCGCCCTCGGCGTGAACATGTGGCTCTTCGTGTGGTGGCAGAACCGGGGCAAGCGGGCCGCGTCGGTGCCCGAGATCGCCACGTCCGACTACGGCCGTCCGCTCGTGAAGAAGAGCTGAGATGGCTCGCACCGATGCCAACCCGCCGATGCCCGAGTTCCTGGACGACTACGTCCTGCAGGAAGTCGACGCCGAGTGGTTGTCCAAGGCGGTCAAGCCCAAGCAGTTCATCCACATCGACCAGTCCGAGTGCATCACCTGCGAGGGCTGCGTCGACATCTGCCCGTGGAAGTGCATCCACCTGGTCCGGACCGAGGCCATCGACGAGGCGGTCGGCACCGAGCTCCCCGGCGAGGACCCGGGCGACCACTCCATCTTCCTCATCGACGACGACGTCTGCACCCGCTGCGCCCTCTGCGTCGACCGGTGCCCCACCGGCGTGATCATCCTCGGCAAGGTCGGGGCCGCCCCCGCCGAGGGCGACGCCCACCAGCGGACCACCACCTACGGCTACGGCTACGGGATGCGGCTCGGATGACCGCGCCCACCGGCTCCCGCCCGTTCAGCTCAGGACAAAGGAACTGACCATGGCCAAGACCATGAAGCCCAAGGGCAAGAGCAGGATCTCCGAGCTCAACGACTCCGTGCAGGGGTCCCAGGCGTGGAACTCGATCTTCCGGCCCGGGTCGGTGTTCCGCAAGGGCTACACCGACAGCCCCCGCAACCGTTCCTACGTGATCATGAACAGCGTGCTCTACCACCTCCACCCCGTGAAGGTGAAGCGGCACGCGGTGAAGGTCAGCTACACGCTGTGCCTCGGTGGGCTGAGCTTCTTCCTGTTCATCCTGCTGACCATCACCGGCATCTTCTTGATGTTCTTCTACCGGCCGACGGCGGCCCAGGCGTGGAACGACATCTACACGCTGCAGACCTCGGTGACGTTCGGCCTGCTGGTGCGCAACATGCACCGGTGGGCGGCCCACCTCATGGTGCTCTCGGTGTTCCTGCACATGGCCCGGGTCTTCTACCACGGGGCCTACAAGCCGCCGCGTGAGTTCAACTGGGTGATCGGCGTCATCCTGCTCACCCTCACCCTGCTGCTCTCGTTCACCGGCTACCTGCTGCCGTGGGACCAGCTGGCGCTGTGGGCGGTGACCGTGGGCACGAACATGATGGGCTACACGCCCGTGTTCGGCGACCAGGTGCGCTTCGTCCTGCTGGGGGGCAAGGAGATCGGCACCGACACCTTGCTGCGGTGGTACGTGCTGCACGTGTTGTTCGTTCCATTCGTCACCGTCATCTTCCTGGCCATCCACTTCTGGCGGGTCCGCAAGGACGGCGGCATCTCCGGTCCGCTCTAGATCGAACGAAGAGACGCCATGACTGAGATACCTGAACATCTCCGCAAGCGAGCCGAAGAGGCCCGCAAGAAGAAGGAAGCCGCCGCCGCGGCCGCCGCCGGCGACGGACGCGCCCGGCGCCGCCGAGGGTGAGGCCGCGCCCGCCGCCTCGGCCGGCGACAGCAAGATCCCGGCTCACCTCCTCGAACGGTCCAAGGCGGCCAAGGATCGCAAGGCCGGCGCCGCCGAAGCCGACGCCGGTGCCGGGGGCGCCGTCGCCACCGCCGGGGCGGCCACCGCGCTGGCCACCGCCGGCCCCCCGCCGGCCGCCACCGGCCCCGCCGGCCACACCCAGCGCCTGTTGACGGTGGTCAAGTCCGGATCGATCCAGGACGTGAAGTCGACGCCGGTCGACAAGGTCCACGTCTGGCCTCACCTGCTCGCGGTGGAGTTCGTGGCCGCTCTGGCCATGACCGCCTTCACGCTGATCTTCTCGATCTTCGTGAACGCCCCGCTGCTCGAGCTGGCCAACGTCAACGAGACGCCCAACCCCTCCAAGGCGCCGTGGTACTTCCTCGGCCTGCAGGAGCTCCTCACCATGTTCCACCCCATGGTGGCCGGCGTGACCATCCCCGGTATGGGCATCTTCTTGTTGATCCTCGCCCCCTACCTGGACAAGAACCCCAGCACCAAGCCCGAGGAACGCAAGTTCGCCGTGTCCATCTTCACGGTCTTCCTCATGTTCTGGGCCGTCCTCGTCATCATCGGCTCGTTCTTCCGCGGCCCCGGCTTCAACTTCGTGGCGCCGTGGACCGGCGGCCTGTTCTTCGAACTCTGATTCGGATCGAGACCCCCACATGATCCTCCTCATCGCCATCCCCATCATCATCCTGCTGGCCGGCCTGGTGCTGTTCGCCTCGCTGCGCCGTCGTGACCTCGACACCGCCGTGGGTCAGCTCTCGCGTGAGACGCGCAAGCGCGACCGGGGCGAGCCGGCTCTCGCCGCCGAGGACGAGGCTCCCAGCACCGGCCGCGAGATCGAGCGGGCCGCCGCCCTCGAGCGCCGGCCCCCGGAGCTCGAGAAGGTCGGCGCGTCGGACCTCGCCCCGTTCGTCCCGCCCGACCCCGAGACGGTGGGGGTCACCCGTCGCCAGTTCTTCAACCGCAGCATCGTCGTGTTCTTCGCCCTCGGCCTGTCCAGCTTCGGTGCCGCCGTCCTGGCCTTCCTGTGGCCGGTGCCCAAGGGCGGCTTCGGCTCGAAGATCCGGGTGGGCAAGGTGTCCGACCTCTCCGCTCAGATCACCGCGGCGAAGGGCTTCCTGTACAACGCCGAGGGTCGCATGTGGATGACGAACTATCCGTCGTCGGCCGTCGACAAGGCCAAGAAGGTCTACTCCCAGCCGGTGCTCAACTCCATGGAGGCGGGCATCGTGGTCGTGTACCAGAAGTGCCCGCACCTCGGCTGCCGGGTGCCGTCGTGCGCCACGTCGCAGTGGTTCGAGTGCCCGTGCCACGGCTCGCAGTACAACCAGGCCGGTGAGAAGAAGGGCGGCCCGGCCCCCCGCGGCATGGACCGCTTCGTCACCGAGGTCACCGACGGCGTCCTCAACGTCGACACCGGCACCGTCATCCAGGGTCCGCCGATCGGCACCAACACCACCGGCCAGGAGGCCGAGGGTCCGCACTGTGTGGGTGGAGGCAGTCACTGATGCCGGTCCTTGCCAGTCAGGCCGTGGTCGCCACGGCCGCCTCCGCCATCGGTGGCGTGATCGCCGTCGTGCTGATCGTCGGCTTCTTCATCGCCGTCGTGGCCAACATGCGCAAGGGGCGGGCCGAGGTGGGTGCCGAGCTCGAGCTCGCCGCCAACCGCAAGCCCTACCTGAGCGACGAGGAGCTCGAGGGCGACAAGCTCACGCGGACGCTGGGCTTCGGCCTCGTGTTCCTGATCGTGATCGCCGTGGCCCTCCCCCTGTACTGGCTGGCCGAGCCCGGTCGTCAGTCCGGCGCGGTGGAGGAGTTCAAGGCGGTCGCCATCTCCCGGGGCGAGACCATCTACACGACCAAGGCGAAGTGCTCCGACTGCCACGGTCCCAAGGGCGTGGGCGGGGTCAAGGACTTCACGCTGCTGAACGCCAACGGCGACTTCGTGGCTCAGGTCAACTGGAAGGCACCGGCGCTCAACACCGTGCTGTACCGGTACTCGTCCGACGAGGTGAAGTTCATCCTCAACTACGGCCGCCAGAACACCCCGATGCCGGCGTGGGGCGCCCCCGGTGGTGGCCCGCTGACCGACCAGCAGCTCGACAACGTGATCGCCTACCTCTACAGCATCCAGCTCCCCTCGGCCGACTCCCAGGACGCGCTGCAGAAGGAGATCGACACGGTGTGCAAGCCCGACGCCGCCAACCGCTGCACCGTCGACGACCCGCAGGGTCACTGGAAGACGCTGGGTGAGGCGCTGTTCAACATGGGCGAGTACGACAGCTTCGCCGCCGGCGCCTACTCCTGCGCCCGCTGCCACACGGCGGGATGGTCCTTCAGCCAGCCCCAGGTCTCCGGCGGCGGTGGCCAGCTCGGGTTCAACCTGACGAACGGCAGCGAGCTGCGCCAGTTCGAGACGGCCGATCAACAGCAGGCGTTCGTCTCGCCTCGGCTCGGAGCTGGGCAAGCCCTACGGCCACGGCGGCATCGGCAGCGGGATGATGCCCGGCTTCGGGCTCAACCCCACCGCGGTGGATCCCAAGGCGGCCGCCACCACCGGCATGAACCCGTCCCAGACCATGTACACCCAGGACCAGATCGCCGCAGTCGTGGCCTACGAGCGGAGCCTCTGACCCCCATGCACCATCTCCAGATCATCGCCGGCATCGCCTGGAACCCCGGCATCCGGGGCATCCTCGTGGTGCTCACCGGCTTCGCCGTGCTGTGCGGGTCCACCTACGTGCTGCTGGCCACGAACATGGGGGCCCGCCTCGCCATGCTGGTGGCCTTCGCCGGGTTGTTCGGGTGGTTGTCGATCCTCACCGCCATCTGGTGGATCCAGCCCCCGGCCATCGGCCCCCGCGGCCAGAACCCGTCGTGGCACCCCATCGAGGTCTACATCGACGACCCCTCGACCGGGCCGGCCAAGACCGCGGTGGTCGATTCGTTACCGCGCCCGGAGTCCATGCCCACCGCGGCCGAGATCATCGCGGCCAACCCCGATCTGGCCAAGGACTTCCCCACGCCCGAGACGGCGTCGCTGTCCGACGTGGCGTCGTCGCACCCCGAGGTGGTGGCCGATGCCCTCGATGCGGCCGGCGTCGACCTGAACGGGTGGCGGTTGACGCCGACGGCGTCGGCGGGCGAGGCCCAGGCCGCGGCCGACGTCGCCCTGGTGACGAGCAGCCAGGTGTTCAAGGCCACCACCGACTACAAGAAGTTGAGCGTGTGGGAGATCGGGGGCAAGAAGACCCGAGCCGAGTACTGCCCCAACGAGACGACGCCCCACAACCTGATTCCCGATGACGTCATCTGCCGGATCCAGTACAAGATCTACAAGCAGTTCAGCTTCCGGCACCCCACCCACTACGCGGTGGTGCAGGTCCAGCCGGTCATCGCCCAGGAGACCCTGCCCGGCGAGGCCCCGCCGATCCCCAAGGTCGACCCCACCAAGCCCGTGTACTACGTCGTGATGGTGCGTGACCTCGGCACCGTCCGGCTCCTGCCGGCGACCTTCTTCGCGGTGTCCTTCTCGCTGTTCTTGTTCTTCGTGATCGTGCTCCACTACCGGGACAAGACCCTGACCCGCCACCTGGCCGAGGCCAAGGAACTGGAGAAGGTCTGACCGCCATGGCCCAGTACCTGCCGATCTTCGTGATGCTGGTGCTGGCCATCGTGTTCGGTGCGTTGAGCCGGGTGGCCTCGCGGCTGTTGGGCCCGCGCAACCCGACGGTGGCCAAGATGGCCCCCTACGAGTGCGGCATCGTCCCCGAGCGCGAGCCTCCGCAGCGCTTTCCGGTGAAGTTCTTCCTGGTGGCGATGATCTTCATCGTCTTCGACATCGAGATCATCTTCCTCTTCCCCTGGGCCATCGTGTACCGGGCGCTGGGTCCCTTCGGGCTGTTCGCCATCCTGATCTTCGCGGTGGCCGTGTTCGAGTCGTTCGTGTACCTGATCAGCAACGGCGCGCTCGACTGGGGCCCCATGAAGCGACTGGGTCGAACCGATGTCGTGGACCCGGCGCGCACGTCGACCACCACCATCCGCCGGGTGGGGCTGGAAGGTCGGGAGCCTGCCGAGTCGGCGGGAGAAGCGGCGTAGTGGCTGAAGAGGGCGGTTTCCTCGACAAGGGCCTCGAGGGGCTCAACCACAACTTCCTCACCGGCACCCTCGAAGACCTGGTGAAGTGGGCCCGTTCCCGCAGCGTCATGCCCGCCACGTTCGGGCTGGCCTGTTGCGCCATCGAGATGATGGCGACGGGCGGGCCGCACTACGACCTCGCCCGCTACGGCATGGAGGTCTTCCGGGCCTCCCCCCGCCAGGCCGACCTCATGATCGTGGCCGGTCGGGTGTCGCAGAAGATGGCACCGGTCCTGCGCCAGATCTACGACCAGATGATGGAGCCCAAGTGGGTCATCTCGATGGGTGTGTGCGCGTCCAGCGGCGGGATGTTCAACAACTACGCCATCGTGCAGGGCGTCGACCAGGTCGTGCCCGTCGACGTCTACGCCCCCGGCTGCCCCCCGGGGCCCCAGACGCTCATGCACGCCATCCTCACCCTCCACGCCAAGATCCGGGCCGGTGAGCTGACCCGACGCCCCGGCGAGGGCGCCGGTCTCGTCATCGAGCAGCGAGACGGCCAGCGCGACACCGGGGTGCGCATCGGCGGCCCGGCGTCCGATGCCCGCAGTCGGTCCGAGATCCTCGCCACCCCCGGGTCATGACCGACGCCGAAGCCCCCGAGGCCCCGGCCGAGGCGGCGCCCGGACCCGAGCAGCTGTACGGCGTCCCCGTGGTGGGCGGCCGGGGCGAGCGGGTGCTGTTCCCGGCCCGCGACGAGCTCGTGGGAGTGGTCACCGCCCTGTTCGAGGACGGCTACCTCATGTGCGTGGATCTCACCGCGGTGGACTACCTCACCCACCCGGGGCGGTCGCTGCCCGCCGGCATCAGGCCCGAGCGCTTCGAGGTGGTGACCACCGTCTTGTCCCATCGCGAGCGGGAGCGCATCCGGTTGCGGGTGCAGGTCCCCGACGACGATCCCACGGTGCCCTCGCTGTTCGATCTCCACCCCGGGACCGAGGCCATGGAGCGAGAGGTGTACGACATGTTCGGGCTGACCTTCACCGGTCATCCCGACCTGACCCGCATCCTCATGCCCGAGGACTGGGTCGGCCACCCGCTGCGCAAGGACTACGACAGCGGTCGTATCCCGGTGCAGTTCAAGGGCGCTCCCACCGCGCGTTGAGCGCCGGCACGTCGCGACGAGGCAACCATGACCACCACTGACGACACGAGGACGGACGGGGAGCACCTCAACGAGGACGCCTCCCTGACGGCCGAGGGCGCACAGGGCCTGGCGCCGCGCGACGTCACGGCCGCCTCCGAGCGGATGCGCGAGCTCGGGGCCGTGCTGCGCATGTCCGAGTCCGAAGCGGGCGGCGTGGTCGCCGGCGGAGGCGTCGACGACGACGCGGACCCGGTGTCGGACGACGAGACCATGATCATCAACATGGGGCCGCAGCACCCGAGCACCCACGGCGTGCTCCGGCTGATGATGGAGCTGCAGGGCGAGACCGTCCTGCGCACCAAGCCGATCGTGGGCTACCTCCACACCGGGATGGAATGGACGGGGGAGGAGCTCACCTACCTGCAGGGCTGCACCAACGTGACCCGCATGGACTACGCGTCCCCGCTGTTCAGCGAGCTGGCGTTCTCGCTCACGGTGGAGAAGCTGCTCGGCGTCGAGATCCCCGAGCGGGCCACCTGGATCCGCATGCTGATGACCGAGATGAACCGCATCTCGTCGCACCTGTTGTTCATGGCCACCAACGGCATGGACCTCGGCGCCGTGTCGATGATGCTGTACGGATGGCGCGAGCGGGAGGAGACGTTGCGGTTCCTCGAGCGGGTCACCGGCCTGCGCATGAACCACAACTACATCCGGCCCGGCGGGGTCGCCGCCGACCTGCCCGACGGCTGGCGCGACGACGTGTTGCGCCTCGTCGAGATGCTGCCGCCCCGCCTCGACGAGTACGACACCCTGCTCACCGGTCAGCCCATCTGGCGTGAGCGGCTGCAGGGCGTGGGCGTGCTCAGCGCCGAGGCGGCCATCGCCCTGGGAGCCACCGGCCCGATCCTGCGTTCCACCGGCTATGCCTGGGACCTGCGCCGGGACATGCCCTACCTGGCCTACGACGAGGTCGACTTCAACGTGGTGGTGGGCACCTACGGGGACTGCTTCGACCGCTACGCCATCCGCCTCAACGAGATCCGGGAGTCGATCGACATCGTCACCCAGATCCTCGACCGCATGCCCAAGGGCGACTACCGGGTGCAGGACAAGAAGGTCACGCCTCCGCCCCGGGCCCGCATCGACGAGTCCATGGAAGCGCTGATCCACCACTTCAAGATCTTCACCGAGGGCTTCAAGGTGCCCGAGGGGGAGGCCTACTGCGCCGTCGAATCGCCTCGGGGTGAGCTCGGGTGCTACATCGTCTCCGACGGCAGCGCCCACCCGTACCGCATGCACATCCGGGGACCGAGCTTCGTGAACCTCCAGACCCTTCCTCATCTGATGCACGGCGGGCTCATCGCCGACGCCGTGGCCGTGATCTCGTCGGTCGACCCGATCATGGGAGAGGTGGACCGCTGATGGCCCGCCTCACGGCCGACAACCTCGTCGTGGCCCACGAGATCATCGGCCGCTACCCGGTGCCCAAGTCCGCGTTGATCCCCTTGCTGCACCTGGCTCAGGAGCAGGACGGCTACGTGGCCGACGACGCCATGACCCACATCGCCGAGCTCGTGGGGGTCACGCCGGCCGAGGTCCTCGGCACGTGCTCGTTCTACGAGATGTTCAAGCGCGAACCGGTCGGTCGCTACCTGGTGAACGTCTGCACCAACATCTCCTGCCAGCTGCGGGGCGGCGAGGAGTTGTTGCACCACGCCGAGCAGGCGCTGGGCATCAAGGCGGGCAACACGACTCCCGACGGACTCTTCACCATCGAGGACGTGGAGTGCATCGCGGCGTGCACCGAGGCCCCCTGCCTCCAGGTCAACTACCGCTACCGCCACCGGATCACCAACGACGAGTTCGACCAGATGGTCGACGACCTCCGCGCCGGCCGCCTCGAGAGCGAAGTCCCGCCCCACGGCACGCTGGCCCGCATCCGCCAGACGATCCCCAACGACCGCCGCGCCGGTGCGGTCGCGCCTGACGACACCCGGGAGCCGGTCTGGCTCCAGGCCGCCGCCGAGCCGGCCGCCCCCGAGGCGCCCTGATGGCGATCACCGACGCGCCCAAGATCATCACCAGCCGCTTCGGCTACGACGACGCCCACACGCTGAGCCGCTACGAAGCGACCGGTGGCTACCAGGCCCTGCGCAAGGCGATGGGCATGTCCCCGGCGACCGTGACCGACGAGGTGAAGTCGGCCAGCCTGCTCGGCCGCGGGGGTGCCGGGTTCCCGGCCGGGGTGAAGTGGGGCTTCTGCCCCCCGGGGGTGTGGCCCCGCTACCTGGTGGTGAACGGCGACGAGAGCGAGCCCGGCACCTACAAGGACCGCATGCTGATGGAGCGCGATCCTCACCAGCTCATCGAGGGTGTGCTGCTGGCCTGCTACGCCGTCGGCTGCGGCCAGGCGTTCCTGTACGTGCGGGGCGAGATGGCGTTGGCCCAGGAGCGCATCGCCGCCGCCCTCAACGAGGCGTACGCCGCCGGGTACGTGGGCCGGAACATCCTGGGCACCGACTTCTCGGTCGACGTCGTGCTGACCTGGGGCGCCGGTGCCTACATCGTGGGTGAGGAGACCGCCCTCATCGAGAGCCTCGAGGGCAACCGGGGCATGCCGCGCTTGAAGCCGCCGTTCTTCCCGGCGGCGAAGGGCCTCTACCTGCAGCCCACGATCGTGAACAACGTCGAGACGCTGTCGAACCTGCCGTGGATCATCGTCAACGGGGCAGCCGCCTTCGCCGCCCTGGGGGCCGAGTCATCCACGGGCACCCGGATGTTCGCGGTGTCCGGTCACGTCAAGAACCCCGGCGTGTTCGAGGTCGAGTACGGCGTGACCACCTTCCGCGACCTCATCTACGCGCCCGTCTACGGCGGGGGCATCGTCGGCGACGGGGAGCTCAAGGCCTTCATCCCGGGCGGTGCGTCGGCCCCGTGGTTCTATCCCGAGCACCTCGACCTGCCCTTGGAGAAGGTCACCGTGGACAAGGCCGGCTCGATGCTCGGGTCCGGTGCCATCGTGGTCATGGACGAGACGACCGACGCGGTCAAGGCCTGCCTGCGGGTGGTGCGCTTCTTCGCCCGGGAGTCGTGTGGGAAGTGCACGCCGTGCCGGGAGGGCACCAACTGGCTCGAGCGCATCCTGCAACGCATACTCGACGGCTATGGCCGACCCAGCGACCTCGACCTGCTGATGGACGTGAGCGACAACATCAGCCCCGGGATCGCCTGGCCCCCCAAGCAGACCACCATCTGCCCGCTGGGACCTTCCGCGGTCTCGCCCATCGCCTCCGCGCTGCAGCGCTTCCGTCCCGAGTTCGAGGCCCACGTGGCCCTCGGGCTGCAGTCACGGGTCCCGGTGTCGGTCTCGGCCGCGCCGCGCCCGACCGCCCCGGCGCCGGCAGGCTCCCATGGCTGACACCACGCTCGATCCGGCCGCCGCCGACGCGGTCGAGGGCGTGCCCGTCACCATCAAC
This sequence comes from uncultured Microthrixaceae bacterium, assembly GCA_963726905.1. Classification (GTDB taxonomy): domain Bacteria; phylum Actinomycetota; class Acidimicrobiia; order Acidimicrobiales; family Acidimicrobilacustridaceae; genus UBA4742. The sequence goes on along the minus strand of CAVSDZ010000019.1, from coordinate 63,385 downwards.
GGTGTCGAGGTCCTCGCCCGCACCGGTGAGCTCGTGATCGAGGCGGCCGAGCGCACCGGCACCTACATCCCCCGCTTCTGCTACCACCCGCGCATGGAGCCGGTGGGCATGTGCCGCATGTGCATCGTCGAGATCGACACCGGCCGGGGGGCGGCGCTGCAGCCCAGCTGCATGATCGAGTGCACGCCCGGCATGAAGGTCGACACCACGTCCGAGGTCACCACCAAGGCCCAGGACGGGGTCCTCGAGTTCCTGCTGATCAACCACCCGCTCGACTGCCCCGTGTGCGACAAGGGCGGCGAGTGCCCGCTGCAGGACCAGACCATGGCCTACGGGCCAGGGGAGAGCCGCTTCGTCGAGGAGAAGCGGCACAAGGAGAAGCCCATCCCCATCAGCGACCTGGTGCTGCTCGACCGGGAGCGCTGCATCCTGTGCGATCGCTGCACCCGATTCGCCAAGGACGTGGCCGGCGACCCGCTCATCCACTTCGTGAACCGGGGCAACGACACCGAGATCAACACCTTCCCCGACGAGCCGTTCTCGTCGTACTTCAGCGGCAACACCGTGCAGATCTGCCCGGTCGGGGCGCTGACGGCCACCAGCTACCGCTTCCGGGCCCGGCCCTGGGATCTCGAGCAGGTCGAGTCCACCTGCCAGGGGTGCTCGGTCGGGTGCCGGGTCTCGGTGGAGTCGTCCCGCAACCAGGTGCTGCGCTACCAGGGCGTCGACATCGACCCGGTCAACTGGGGATGGTTGTGCGACAAGGGCCGCTTCGGCTTCGAGGCCGTGGCCAGCGACGAGCGGCTGAGCCAGCCGCTGGTCCGCCAGGGGGGCCACCTCGGCGCGGCGTCCTGGAACGATGCCCTGGCCCGGGCGGCCGACGCCCTGCGGGGCGCGGCCCCGGCCACCGTGGGCGTGCTCGGAGGGACGCGCCTCACCAACGAGGCGGCCTATGCCTGGGCCAAGCTGGCCAAGGGCGTGCTGGGCACCGACAACGTCGACGCCCAACTCGGTGACGGGCTCCCGGCGGAGATGGTGCTCGGGCTGCCTCGGGCCACCATCGACGAGGTGTGCGCGCCGGGCGGCACCGTGGTCCTGCTGGGCCCCGACCTGAAAGAGGAGCTCCCGGTCCTGTTCCTGCGCCTTCGCCACGCCGTCGTCCGCGACGGGGTGAAGGTCGTCGAGATCAGTCCGCAGGCCGGCGGCTTCACCCCCTATGCCACGGTGGCGCTCCATCCCCGACCGGGTGAGGCCGGCGCCGCGGCGAGAGCACTGCTGGGTGGCGTCGCCCCCGGCACCGACGCCGGGGGAGTGGAGGCGGGGGCGTTGGCCGCCGCGGCCGAGCTGGTCTCATCGGGCCCGGTGACGGTCGTGGTGGGTCGCCAGTCGCTGGCCGAGTCGTCCGAGGCCGTGGTGGACGCGGCCGGTGCCTTCATGGCCCGCAAGCCCGACACCCGCTTCCTCCCGGCGCTGCGACGCCCGAACGTGCACGGGGCCCTGGACATGGGTCTCGCCCCCGGCCTGTTGCCCGGCCGGGTGGCGCTCGACGGGGCGCGAGCCACCTGGCCGGCTACTGGGCGACGACCCCGGCGACGCCCGGCATGGATGCCCACGCCATGCTGGCCGCCGCCGCCGACGGTCGCCTCGACGTGTTGGTCTTGCTGGGCGCCGACCCTCTCGGCGACTTCCCCGATCGCGACCTCGCCGCCCGGGCGGTGGCGGGGGCTCGCACCGTGATCGCCCTCGACCAGTTCGCCAACCCCAGCGTGGCCGCCGCCGATGTGGTCTTCCCCATCGCCGGTTTCGCCGAGGTGGAGGGGACCAGCACCAACCTCGAGGGGCGGGTGAGCGTGCTGAACCAGAAGGTGACGGCGCCGGGGACCGCTCGTGCCGACTGGATCGTCGCCGCCGAGCTGGCCTTGCGCCTGGGTGCTGATCTGGGCCTCGAGTCGGTGGCCGGCATCCAGTCCGAGATCGCCCGGTTGGCGCCGGCCTACGCCGGCGTGGACGCCGCCCGCCTGGCCGAGCCCGACGCCGCCGACGGCCTCGTGGTCCCGCTTCCCACCGTGGCCGATCCGCCCCCGGCGACCGAGGTGTCCGGCGATGACGCCCCGGCCGCGGCGGACACGGCAGTGGAGGACTCCACCGAGGAAGGCCCGGGCGACGGCGACGGGGCCGATGACCCGGTCGATGCCGGCCCGGTGGCTGCCGGCCCGGCGCCCGCTCCCGCGCCCGCGTTGGTCACGTTCTCGCCCGGGCCCGGGGTGCAGCCCCCCGCCCTGGACAGCTACTCGCTGCGCCTGGTGGTGACCCGCAAGCTCTACGACCAGGGCACGCTGGTCCAGCAGGCGTCCTCGCTGGCCGGCCTCGCGCCTGGCACGATCCTGCGAGTGAACCCCTACGACTTCGATCGGCTGGGTGTCGCCCCGGGCGCGCAGGTCCGGGTCCACTCGGCTCGTGCCCAGGTCACCGTGGAGATCTCGACCGACGAGGGCGTGCCTCGGGGCAGCGCCTCCCTGCTGTTCAACCAGCCGGGGCTCGACGCGGCCACGCTGATCGACTCCGCGGCCCGCGTCAACGACGTGCGGGTCGAGAGCGGCGGCGCGTGATGGGCGATCCCCTTCTCATCGAGCCCATCGACGACTGGGGGGCGGTGCTCGCCATCGTCGTCGGCAAGGTGCTCATCGCCTTCGTCCTGCTGCTGGTGGCCACCATGTTGATGATCTGGTTCGAGCGCAAGCTCGTGGGCGACATGCAGAACCGCATCGGCCCGACCATCTCCGGACCGTGGGGGATCCTCCAGTCGCTGGCCGACGGCATCAAGTTCTTCTTCAAGGAGGACCTGATCCCCGACCGGGCGCAACGGGCCGTGTTCATCCTCGCCCCGTTCCTGTCCTTCGTGCCCGCCTTCCTGCTCTTCATGATCGTGCCCGTCGGGGGCGACTTCAACGGCACCCACAACGGGATCATCACCGTGTTCGGTCACGACACCTACCTGCAGGTGGCCGACCCACCCATCGGCATCCTCTTCGTGCTGGCCATGTCGTCGGTGGCGGTGTACGGCGTGATGCTGGCCGGGTGGTCCTCCGGTTCGAAGTACCCGCTGCTCGGGTCGGTCCGGGCCTCGGCCCAGATGGTCTCCTACGAGGCGGCCATGGGCCTGGCCGCGGCGGCCGCCGTGCTCAAGTCCGGGACGCTCAGCACCCACGGCATGGTCCTCGTCCAGTCGCTGGGCGGGTACTCCCACATCGTGCCGAACTGGAACATCCTGCTCACCGGCATCGTCCCGTTCATCATCTTCGTCATCGCCGCCACCGCCGAGCTCAACCGCCCACCGTTCGATCTCGTCGAGGCCGAGCAGGAGCTGGTGGGCGGGTTCAACACCGAGTACAGCTCGATCCGCTTCGCCCTGTTCTTCCTGGCCGAGTTCATGAACGTCATCACGATGTCGGCCATCTTCGTGACCCTCTTCCTGGGCGGCCCCAGCGGCCCGGCCTTCCTGGGGACGAGCCTGGGCTGGCTGACCGGCATCATCTGGTTCTCGCTCAAGACCTTCATCTTCCTGTTCATGTTCGTCTGGCTCCGGGCCACGCTGCCCCGGTTCCGCTACGACCAGCTCATGGACCTGGGGTGGAAGGTCCTCATCCCGCTGGCCCTCGGCTGGCTGCTGCTGCTCGGCGCCATCGACGTGGGTCGTGACGCCGGCTGGAACCCGGTGGCGGTGGTGGCCGGTGCCGTGGTCGTGCTGCTCGGGGGGTACGTGCTGCTGCGAGCCGCCGTGGCCGGGAGCCGCCGCCGGCGGCTGGCCGAGGTGGGTGCCTGATGGGCTACCTCGGGGGCTTCAAGATCCCCATCTTCCAGATGGGCCGCAAGCAGCGGGTCACCGTCGCCTATCCCGAGGCGAAGGCGCCCGATCGCCCTGCGCCGCCACGGTCGACACGTCCTCAACCGCTACGAGGACGGCATGGAGAAGTGCATCGGCTGCGAGCTGTGCGCCGGGGTGTGCCCGGCCCGTTGCATCTACGTGCGCGGCGCCGACAACCCCGACGACGACCCGGTGTCACCGGGCGAGCGCTACGGCTTCATCTACGAGATCAACTACCTGCGCTGCATCCACTGCGACCTGTGCGTGGAGGCCTGCCCCACCGAGGCCATCACCGAGTCCAAGTTGTTCGAGTTCTCCTTCACCAACCGCCAGGACGCCATCTACACCAAGGACGAGCTGGTGGTGGACGACGACGGCCTGCCGCAGCACCTGCCGTGGGAGGACTGGCGCCCCGGGGAGGACGAGCACACCTCGGCGTGGATGCGGGCCACCGCCCCCTCGGGGAGCGCGGCGTTCGAGGGCCAGGTGGCCTGGTCGGGTGAGCTCGGCTACGGGGTGCGCGAACCGGAGCTGGGTCAGGACCACGAGGACCCGGCTCCCGAGCCCGAGCCTCACGGCGACGCGCCCGACGACGCGCACGACGGGGGGCACTGAGCCGTGGAAGCTGCCATCTTCATCGTGTGCGCGGCGGTCGTGCTCGTCGGCGCCGTGGGGGTCGTGATCTCGCGCAACCCGGTGCACTCGGCTCTCAGCCTGGTGGCCACCCTGTTCGGGGTGGCGGTGCTGTTCCTCAACCAGAACGCCCAGTTGCTGGCCGCCGTGCAGGTCATCGTCTACACCGGCGCCATCGTGGTGCTCATCCTGTTCGTGCTGATGCTGCTGGGGGTCGACCGCGAGGAGGACGTGTCCGAGGAGCCGATCGTGGGTCAGCGGATCCTCGCCGCCCTGGCCGGGCTGGCCCTGCTCGGCTCGCTGCTGGTGGTGTTCATCAAGGGGGGTGAGCAGGTCGCCACCGGCCAGCGCTCCGCCACCGCCGCGCTGTCCACCCAGTTCTCCAACATCGCCCAACTGGGCCGCACCATCTTCACCACCTACATCTTCGCCTTCGAGATCACGGCCGGTCTCCTGACCATCGCCGTCATCGGGGCCGTGGTGCTGTCCCGCCGCCCCGAGTCGTACGAACCGATCCCCGAGCCCGAGACCATGGATGACGACACCGCCGAGGAGCTGGCATGACGCTGGCCTCGCTGTCGCTCAACCCCCTCTCACCGGTGTGGTACCTGGTGCTGGGTGCCTTCCTCTTCACCATCGGAGCGGTGGGACTGCTGATCCGGCGCAACCCGCTGGTCATGCTCATGTGCGTCGAGCTCATGCTCAACGCGGTGAACCTCACCTTCGTCACCTTCGGCACCATGCTCAACGACATCGGCGGCCAGGTGATCGTGTTCTTCGTGCTGGTGGTGGCCGCCGCCGAGGTCGTGGTGGGGCTCGCCATCATCGTGGCCATGTCCCGCCGCCGCCCCGGCGCCGACGCCGACGACATCTCGTTGCTGAGGGGATAGGGCGCCGCCACCATGGTCTCTCTGGTCTGGTTGATCCCTGCACTGCCGCTGGCCGGGTTCGTGCTGCTGCTGCTGTTCGGCAAGCGGATGGGCGAGCCCGCCTCCGGGTGGTTGGCCACGGCGATGGTCGCCGGTGCCTTCGTGGTGGCGGTGGTGGCGTTCCTGGGGCTGCGCAACGAGCCCGATCACGTCTACACCCAGACGCTGTTCACCTGGATCCCGGCGGGCAGCTTCACCGTCGACTTCGGCTTCCTGTTCGACCCGCTGTCGAGCGCCATGGTCCTGTTCGTGACCGGGGTCGGCGGGCTGATCCACCTGTACTCGATCGGCTACATGCACGGCGACAAGCGCTACCCCCAGTTCTTCCTGTACCTGAACCTCTTCGTGTTCTCGATGCTGCTGCTGGTGCTGGGCGACAACATGCTGCTCACGTTCCTGGGGTGGGAAGGGCGTGGGGGTCTGCTCGTACTTCCTCATCTCGTTCTGGTTCGAGAAGCCGGCCAACGCCACGGCGGCCAAGAAGGCCTTCATCACCAACCGCGTCGGCGACTGGGGCTTCATGGTGGGGATCTTCATCACCTGGTTCACGTTCGGGACGATCCAGTACACGCAGTTCCTGCCGCTCTCGCAGGGCGCGGCCACCACCACCGCCACCGTGATCTCGATCATGTTGTTCATCGGAGCCATCGGCAAGTCGGCCCAGCTCCCGCTGTATCTGTGGCTGCCCGACGCCATGGCCGGCCCGACGCCCGTGTCCGCCCTCATCCATGCCGCCACCATGGTCACCGCCGGCGTCTACCTCATGGTGCGGGTCAACCCCATGCTGCACGCCGCGTCGCCGTGGGTGTCGACCATGATCGCCTGGCTCGGGGTGTTCACCGCCCTCTTCGCCGCCACCATCGCCATCTCCCAGAACGACATCAAGAAGGTGCTGGCCTACTCGACCGTGAGCCAGCTGGGCTACATGTTCCTGGCCGTGGGCGTCGGCGGCTACTGGGTGGCGATCTTCCACATGATCACCCACGCCTTCTTCAAGGCGCTGCTCTTCCTGGGGGCCGGCTCCGTCATCCACGGCATGGACGACGAGCAGGACATGCGCCGGATGGGCGCGTTGCGCAAGCTGATGCCCATCACCGCCGGCACCTTCATCGTGGGCTGGCTGGCCATCTCCGGGGTGCCACCGTTCTCGGGCTTCTGGTCGAAGGACGAGATCCTCACCTACGCCCTGCACGAGAACCTGGGCCTGTACCTCGTCGGCCTGTTCACCGCCCTGCTCACCGCCTTCTACATGAGCCGCGAGGTGTACCTCGTGTTCTACGGCAAGGCCCGGTGGAACGAAGCGGCGGAACCCTCGACGCTCGAGGCCCACGACGACATGCCGGCCTCCGCCGCCGAGGCCGGCACCGGTGATGCCGGGGCGGTCACCACCACCGTGGCCGTCGAGGTCGATCCGGGAGGCGATGCCGGGGCCGGCCCCGGTCATGGCGGCGGGGACGTGCATCCCCACGAATCCCCGTGGGTCATGACGGCCCCCCTGGTGGTGCTGGCCTTCTTCGCCGCCGTCGCCGGCTTCTTGAACCTGCCGTTCAGCACCAGCACCCACTACCTCGAGAACTGGCTCGAGCCCGTCACCGGCCGCTACGGAGCCGTCGTCGACTACTCCAACGCCACGATCGTCGGTCTGCTGGCCGTGTCCACCGTGGTCGCGCTGACCGGCATCGCCGTGGCCTACTACGTCTACATCAGGCCCCGCCTGCCGGCGCGGTGGTTCGAGCACCCGATCACGGCCAAGGGCTGGTACTACGACTGGGCCGTCACCTGGTTCATGGGTGGGCCCGGACGCATCGCCTTCGACGCGCTGGCGTGGTTCGACCGCCACATCATCGACGGGGCCGTCAACGGGGTCGGTGCGCTCGCCCGTGACGCCGGCAGCCTGTCGCGCCGGGCCCAGACCGGCCTGGTCCGCACCTACGCCCTGGCCATCGCCATCGGTGCCGTGCTGCTCGTGATGTTCGTGCTGCTGCGGACGACCGCGTGATGGGCGCCGCCATGCTCGCCGCCGAGGCCGTGGCGCCGCAGGTCAACTCGGGCTTCCCCGTCCTGGCCGCCATGGTCGCCCTGCCCCTGGCCGGGGCGCTGGTGCTGGCGCTGATCCCCAAGGCGCGACCTGACCTGCACCGCCTGGTGGCCATCGTCACGGCGGTGGCCACCGGCGCCCTGTCGCTGTGGGTCCTCTACAACTTCAAGACGGGCGACCCCGGCTTCCAGTTCGTCGTGTCCCACACGTGGGTGCAGGACCTGGACATCAAGTTCTACCTGGGCGTGGACGGCATCTCGCTGTTCCTGCTCGTGCTCACCGGGATCCTGTTCCCCATCGCCCTGTTCGCGGCCAAGCCGGACGACAACGAGAAGGGCTACTACGTCTGGATCACGCTGCTCGAGGCCGGCTGCATGGGCGTGTTCGCCGCGCTCGACCTCTTCCTGTTCTTCTTGATGTTCGAGTTGACCATCGTCCCGCTCTACTTCCTCATCGGGCAGTGGGGCCACGGCCGGCGGGTCTACGCCGCCACCAAGTTCTTCCTGTACACGATGCTGGGCTCGGCCTTCATGCTGGTGTCCATCGTGAGCCTCGCCGTGCTGGCCCATGCCGGTGACGGCGGCGGGACCAGCTTCGACCTGCTGAAGGTGGTGGCGAGCACCTCGCTGAGCCGCAACACGGCCCGCTGGCTCTTCCTCGGCTTCGCCGCCGCCTTTGCGGTGAAGACCCCCATCTTCCCGTTCCACACGTGGCTGCCCGACGCCCACACCGAGGCCCCGACGGCGGGCTCGATCGACCTGGCCGGTGTGCTGCTGAAGCTCGGCACCTACGGTTTCATGCGCTACGGGCTCTACCTCTTCCCTGAGGCTTCGGTCTTCTTCGCTCCGCTGTTCATGACCCTCGCCACCATCGGCATCATCTACGGCGCGGTGGTGGCGGCCATGCAGAAGAACCTGAAGCGCCTGGTCGCCTACTCGTCGGTCTCGCACATGGGCTTCGCCGTGCTCGGCCTGTTCGCGCTGACCACCCTGGGCCTGGAGGGCTCAGTGCTCGTGATGATCAACCACGGGATCATCACCGGCGCCCTGTTCATCCTCCTCGGCTTCCTCTACACGCGGCGCCACACCTTCGACATCGACCAGCTCCGTGGCCTGCAGTCGGTGGCGCCGTGGTTCGCCGGGGTGTTCACCCTGGTGATGATGGCCTCCATCGGCGTGCCTGGCCTCAGCGGGTTCGTCGGCGAGTTCCTGGTCCTGCTGGGCACCTTCGTGTCGCACCGGTGGTGGGCCGTGATCGCGGCGACTGGCGTGATCCTGGCCGCCCTGTACCTCCTGTGGGCCTACCAGCGCGTGTTCCACGGCGAGGTGGACGAGGACAACAAGACCTTCCCCGACCTGCACCTCACCGAGAAGCTGATCATGGTGCCGCTGATCGCCCTCATCGTGTTCCTGGGCATCTATCCCAAGCCGGTGCTGGAGCGGGTGGAGCCGTCGGTGAAGCTGCTGCTCGCCCACGTCGAGGAGTTCACCCCCGGCTTCCACGAGGCCAACACCCAGGACGGCGAGAAGCTCCAACCTCAGGATGGCTCGACCCCGGCGTCGACCGGTGAGGACCAGACGGCACCGGCCACCGGCGACCAGGAGCAGGGGGCCGGTCGATGACCAGCCTCGTCTCCGGGGTGCTGGCGGTGGACTCCACCGCCCGGATCGCCACCCCCCAGGTGGCCTGGCGGGCCCTACTGCCCATCGTCATCCTGCTGGTGGGTGGCATCGTGATGCTCACCGTCGCGTCGCTGGTGCGCAAACGCCCCGCGGCCCGGTGGTACGCCCCCTACACCGTCGTGGTGGCCGTGGCCGCCGGGCTGTCGGCGGTGCCGTTGTGGGCCCGGGTGCAGGGCTGGGACTCGCTGCTGTGGTGGGATCTCCCCTCCTCACCCCGGGGGCCGTTCTCGACCGTGGCCGGCGCCATCGGTGTCGACGGCTTCGGGCTCTTCGTGGCCGGCGTCATCTGTGCCGCCATCGTCCTCGGGGCCCTGTTGGCCGATGGCTGGCTGCGACGCGAGGGCCTGAACGGCGCGGAGTTCTACGCCCTGTTGCTCATCGCCGGGTCGGGCGGCGTCATCATGGCCATGGCCAACGACTTCATCGTGTTGTTCCTCGGCCTCGAGACCCTGTCCATCGCCGTGTACGTGCTGTCCGCCATGCACCTGCGGCGGGTCCAGTCCCAGGAGTCGGGCCTCAAGTACTTCGTGCTGGGCGCGTTCTCCTCGGCGTTCCTGCTGTACGGCATCGCTTTCGTCTACGGCGCCACCGGCACCACCAGCTTCATCGGGATCCGCAACTACTTCGGGCCCCCGGTGCAGGGACTGGGTGGCGTGGTGACGGGCGGCAACGTGCCGGTGCACGGGGGGCTGCTGGTCGTGGGCCTGGCCCTGGTGCTGGTGGGCTTCGGCTTCAAGGTGGCGGCCGTGCCGTTCCACTCCTGGAGCCCGGACGTCTACGACGGTGCGCCGACCCCGGCGGTGGCCTACATGGCCGCCGCGGTCAAGGCGGCGGCGTTCGCCGGGCTGGTTCGGGTCTTCGTCCTGACGTTCCCGAACTACGTCACCGACTGGCGTCCCATCGTGGAGGTGCTGGCCGTGCTGTCGCTGCTGGTCGGCGCGGTGCTGGCCATCGTCCAGACCAACGTCAAGCGCATGCTGGCCTACTCGTCGATCAGCCACGCCGGGTTCATCCTCATGGCGCTGGTGGCGGCCAGCCCCACCGGCACCTCGGCCGTGTTGTTCTACCTCGCCGCCTACACGTTCATGGTGGTCGGTTCCTTCGCGGTGGTGGGCCTCGTGGCCGGTCGCGGTGACAACCGGACGTCCATCACCGACTACCGGGGTCTGGCGCGCTCCAACACCGGGTTGTCGTTGGCGCTCACGATCTTCCTGCTCGCTCAGGCCGGCGTACCGTTCACCAGCGGGTTCTTCGCCAAGTTCTACGCCGTCGATGCCGCGGTGGAGTCCCGCCTCGGGTGGCTGGCCGTGGTGGCCATGGTGTCGGCGGTGATCGCCGCGTTCTTGTACCTGCGACTCATCATCGCCATGTACCTGACACCCTCCGACGAGCCCGCCACCGGCCGCATCAAGGTGCCGCTCGGGGCCAAGCTGGCCATCGGGATGTGCCTGCTGGTGACGATCGTGGTCGGCCTCGATCCCAATGCCTTCCTGGTGCCGGCGCGTTCCGGTGTTCCCTACCTCGTCGCCCCACCCGCGGCCACCCCGCCACCGGGCCCGGCGCCGACCACCAACCCGCTCACCGGGGCCCCCCTACCGCCCGCCCAGGGCGGTGGGACCGTCGTCAACCCGCTCACCGGCGGCGCCGGCGGCTGAGGCCCGCCGCCACCGTCCCGACCGTCCTTCGCGCCGCCATCACCATCCCCGCCGTCAAATCGGGACAGATTTAGTAGGCACACCCCTCCTTCACTAGGCTCGGTCAACGATGTCGTACTCAGATTTCGTGCGTCAGTACCTGACGGTCGCCCTCATGGGGGGCCTCGCTCTGGTGCTCGTGGGCGTGCTCCTCGGTGTGGCCGGCAAGATCCTGCGGCCGGACCGTCCCCAGGACCAGAAGTACCTGACCTATGAGAGCGGCGTCGACCCGGTCGGCGCCGGCTGGTCCCAGAGCCAGGTCCGCTACTACGTGTTCGCCCTGCTCTTCGTCATGTTCGACGTGGAGGCCGTCTTCATCTTCCCCTGGGCCGTCGGCCTCGAGACGTTCGGGGTCTTCGGGCTCGTCGAGATGATCGTGTTCATCGCCATCCTGGCCCTCGGCTTGGCCTACGCCTGGCGGAAGAAGGTGCTCAAGTGGGTCTAGTCGAGAGCGGCAAGATGCCGAAGTCGCTCACCCAGCTGCTGAACCTGAGCCGCAAGTACTCGCTGTGGGTGTACCAGTGGGGCCTGGCCTGCTGCGCCATCGAGATGGGCGCGGCCTTCGCCTCGCCCCGCTACGACGTGATGCGCCTCGGCGTGATCCCGTTCCCGGCCAGCCCCCGCCAGGCCGACCTCGTCGTGATCTCCGGCACCGTGACCGACAAGATGGCGCCGGCCGTGCTGCGCCTCTACGAGCAGATGCCCGACCCGAAGTACGTCATCTCCATGGGCAGCTGTGCCAACTGCGGCGGTCCTTACTGGGACAGCTACTCGGTCACCAAGGGCGTCGACCAGCTCATCCCGGTGGACGTCTACGTCCCCGGCTGCCCCCCGCGTCCCGAAGCGCTCCTCGAGGGAATCCTGTTGCTCCAGGAGCGCATCCAGAACGAGGACATGGCCGAGCGTTGGCGGGGTGATCCCATTGTCGTCGGCTGAAGGCGGGGCCACCGACGTGGTCCCCGAGGAAGCGGCGGAGGAGCCGGCCCCCACCGACGAGCTGCGCGAGGAGCTGCTGGCGACCCTGCGGGCCGAACTGGGCGACGCCGTCGTGGGCTCCCACATCCGCCCCGGGGACGACCTCTGGGTGCGGGTGGCCGGCGACGCCTGGCGAGCCGCCGGCGACGCCGTCAAAGGGGCCCTGGGCTGCACGTACTTCGACTTCTTGTCAGCCATCGACTGGTTGCCGTCCCCGTTCGGTCGCGACATGGACAGCCAGGAGGACCTCCTGGTCAGCGGGGCCGAGCCCAAGGAACCGCTGCCCATGGTCACCGGCTACGCCGGAGGCGACACCCGCCTGCAGGTCTTCTCGCGGGTCTCCAACCTCGACCGCCACTACGGCGTCACCCTGAAGGTGGACGTGGCCGACGACGACCCGTCGCTGCCCACGTGGGTGCCGGTCTACGCCGGCGCCAACTGGCATGAGCGCGAGGCGTGGGAGATGTACGGCATCACGTTCGTGGGCCATCCCCACCTGGTGCACATGTACCTGCCCGGGGACTTCGAGGGCAACCCCATGCGCAAGGACTTCCCGCTGCTGGCCCGGCGGGTCAAGCCGTGGCCCGGCATCGTGGACGTGGAGCCCATGCCCGGCGCGGGCGCCGACGACGAGGCCGAGGGGGAGGGCGAATGACGGCAGTGACCGATCGCGAGCAGCTCGCCGCCCTGGCGGCGCGGGCCAACGACGCCCGGGCCAACGTCGAGTTCGAAGACGACGGCATGACCCTGAACATCGGGCCCCAGCACCCCGCCACCCACGGCACCTTGCGGATCGTGGCCAAGATCGACGGCGAGCAGGTCGTGTCGGCCGAGCCCATCGCCGGCTACATGCACCGGGGCTACGAGAAGCTCACCGAGGTTCGCACCTACCCCCAGGTCACGACCCTGATCAACCGCATCGACTGGCTGGGCAGCTTCGCCAACGAGGTGCCGTTCATCCTGGCCGCCGAGAAGCTCATGGACATCGAGGCGCCGCCCCGGGCCCAGTACATCCGCACCATCCTCTTCGAGCTCAGCCGGCTGGCCAACATCAGCCTCTTCCTCGGTGACCTGGCCATCCAGCTCGGAGGCCTGTCCCTCGGCTTCTACTCCTTCCGTGACCGGGAGTTCGTCCTCAACCAGATCGAGGCCGTCACCGGCGGTCGCTTCCATCCCAACTTCGATCGCATCGGTGGCCTGAAGGACGACCTGCCCAAGGGATGGATCGCCGAGACCAAGGTCGCCATGGAGAAGATGCGGTCCTTCTGCGACGAGGCCGAGGACCTGCTCTTCGGCAACGAGATCTTCCAGAAGCGCACCCGCGGCATCGGAGTCATCCCGGCCGACGTGGCCAAGGCCTACGGACTGTCGGGCCCCAACGCCCGCGGCAGCGGCATCGACTGGGACCTGCGACGCGACAACTGCCCGCGGGGGTTGGCCTACGACAAGGTCGAGTGGAAGGTGTGGACCCATCCCGACGGCGACGCCTTCGCCCGGTCGTGGATCCGCCTGCAGGAGACCCGGGAGGCCACCAAGATCGTCGACCAGCTCCTCGACTCGATCCCGAGCGGCCCGATCATGGCCAAGGTGCCGCGCATCATCAAGGTGCCCGAGGGTGAGGCGTGGGTGGCCACCGAGAACCCCCTGGGAGAGATGGGCTACTACATCGTCTCCAAGGGTGACCTGGTGCCGTTCCGGGTCAAGATCCGCTCGGCGTCGTTCAGCAACGTGTCGATCGTGCCCTGGGTGTGCCGCGGGGTGTACGTGCCCGACGTGATCTCCATCCTGGCCAGCCTCTACTTCATCCTGGGCGACATCGACCGATGACCCACGTCCTGGCGTCAATCGATCTGGCCTACTGGCAGTCGACCCTCATCAAGCTGATCGTGACCGCCATCCTGGTGCCCACGACCGCGCTGATCCTGGGCATCGTCTTCCTGTTCAAGGTCATGTCGTGGATGCAGAGCCGCAAGGGCCCGCAGGAGGCAGGGCCCAAGGGCCTGCTCCAGCTGCTGGCCGACGGCGCCAAGTTCGTCCAGAAGGAAGACATCATCCCCGACAAGGCCGATCGCCTCGTGTTCAAGACGGCCCCGCTCGTGGTGCTGATGAGCACGCTGCTGCTCTACGTGGTCCTGCCCGCCAGCCAGCACCTCGTCATCGAGGACCTGGACGTCGGGATCTTCTACGCCCTGGCGGTGTCGTCGCTGTCGGTCATCGGGATCCTGATGGCCGGCTGGGCCTCGGCCAACAAGTACTCGCTCATGGGCGCCCTGCGAGCCGGCGGCCAGCTCATCGCCTACGAGCTGCCCATGGTGCTGGCGGTGGTCGGCGTGGTCATCCAGGCGGGCACGCTGAGCCTCAACGGCATCGTCCTGGCCCAGGCCAACGGGTCAATCTTCGGTTTCTCCGCCCTGGGCAACCCGTTCATCCTCACCCAGTTCGTCGGGTTCTTCATCTTCCTGGCCGCGGTGCAGGCCGAGTTGACGCAGACACCGTTCGACATGCCGGTGGCCGAGTCGGAGATCGTGGGCGGGTACCAGGTCGAGTACTCCGGCTTCCGCTTCCTCTTCTTCTTCCTGGCCGAGTTCGCCACCGCCTTCGTGTTCGCCGGCATCGCCGCCACGCTGTTCCTCGGGGGCTACTGGTTCCCCGGCATCAGCCCCTCCAACAACGCCTACTGGATCCTCGGGCCGGCGGTGCTGTTCGCCAAGATCATGCTGGTGGCCTTCCTCATCTTCTGGGTGCGGTTCACCTACCCGCGCTTCCGTGAGGATCAACTCCAGTCGTTCGCCTGGAAGTGGTTGATCCCCATCGCCCTGATCAACATCCTCGCAACCGGCATCTTCAAGGTGGTGTTCTGATGGCCCAGGTTCCCGGCCTGATCAAGGGCCTCGGCGTCACCTTCGGCGAGATGGTCAAGACGCTGAAGCCCGACAGCCGCGGCGGCGGTCCCGTCACCGTCGACTACCCCCACGTCAAGGAGGACCCGGCGCCGCGCGCCCGGGGCGTGATCGCCCTCCACGAGGAGAACTGCACGGCGTGCATGCTGTGCTCGCGCGAGTGCCCGGACTGGTGCATCTACATCGAGGCCCACAAGTACCTGGCCCCGCCGCGCCGGGAGGGGGGCAAGCCCCGCCAGAAGAACGCGCTCGACCGCTTCGACATCGACTTCTCGCTGTGCATGTACTGCGGGATCTGCGTCGAGGTGTGCCCCTTCGAGGCCCTGTTCTGGAGCCCCGAGTACGAGTACTCCGAGCCCCGCATCGCCGATCTGCTCCACGACAAGAGCCGGCTGGGCGAGTGGATGGAGACCGTCCCCGACTTCGAGGCCTACGAGTCCGGGTCGGAGCAGAAGGTCAAGAAGGTGCCGACCTGATGCTGGCCGAGATGATGGTCGCCGAGAACGTCGCGTTCTACCTCATCGCCGCGGTGATGGTGGGTGCCGCCGTCCGCGTCGTCACCACCCGTCACATCGTGCATGCCGCCCTCTACCTGGTGCTGGTCCTGGCCGGCGTGGCCGCCCAGTACATCCTCCTGGCCGCCGAGTTCATCGCCATCTCCCAGGTGCTGGTCTACATCGGCGCCGTGGTGGTGCTGTTCCTGTTCGGCATCATGTTGACCCGCGCCCCCATGGGCCCCATGCACGACACCGACAACGAGCAGCGGGCGATCGGCGCCGTCATCGCCGCCCTGCTGCTCGGGGTCATGGGCTACACGCTGTTCCGGGCCTTCCGGGGCCAGCAGTTCGTCGACCTCCAGGTGCAGACCACGACCCAGGTGGCCGACTCGGTCTTCTCCACCTATCTGCTGCCGTTCGAAATCCTGTCCGTCATCCTGCTCGCCGCCCTCATCGGCGCCATCGTCCTGGCGAGGCGCGACTGATGCTGCTCAACCAGTTCCTCTTCCTGGCCGCCATCCTGTTCTGCATCGGCGTGTACGGCGTGCTGGCCCGCCGCAACGGCGTCATGGTGCTGATGTCCGTCGAGCTCATCCTCAACGCGGTGAACATCAACCTGGTCGCCTTCGGCGCGTACAACCACGACATCACCGGCCAGGTCTTCGCCCTGTTCGTCATCGCGGTGGCCGCCGCTGAGGTCGGCGTCGGGTTGGCTCTGGTGCTCATGCTCTATCGGAACCGACGCAGCATCGATGTCGACGACGTCGATCTGATGAAGGGTTGATGTCGTCGATGAGCCAACCGTTCATGCTCACCCACGTCTGGATCGTGCCCGGCCTCATGGTCGTGTCGTTCCTGTTGATCCTGTTCTTCGGCAAGCGGTTCTCCGAGCGGGTCACCTCCGGCATCGGCATCTTCTTCATCGGCCTGTGCTTCCTGCTGTCGTGCGTCGCCGCGGTCAACTGGATCCAGCGCATCAACCACCCGGTCCCCAACACCTCGGCCGCCCAGTCGCTGGTGACCCAGCCCGACGGGCGGCCCGCCCCCATCGCCGGCCAGACCGATCGCGAGGCCGTGGTCGGCGCCTACCGGGGCCCGGCCGAGGCGGCCGCCGACAACGCGGTGAGCGCAGGCGACACCTCCTCCTCCGGGGGCACCACCGAGACCACGGTGGCCGGCTCGAGCGAGGCCCCCAGCGGCGAAGCCACCACCGCGGAGGGCGGCCACGCCACCGAGGCGGAGGCCAAGGCGTCGCCCATCGTGGCCCGGTGGACCTGGTTCCAGTGGGGTGACGTCAACTTCGAATTCGGCTTCATCGCCGACGGCCTGTCGGTGCTGATGCTGTTCACCGTGAGCACCATCTCGCTGCTCGTGCACATCTACTCCAAGGAGTACCTGCACGACGACGTGCGCTTCACCCACTACTACGCCTTCTTGAGCCTCTTCTCGGCGGCGATGCTGTTCTACGTCACGTCGTCCAACACCATCCAGATGCTGACGGGGTGGGAGCTGGTCGGCGTGTGCTCGTTCGTCCTCATCGGTCACTGGTGGGAGGACAAGAACAACACCGACGCGGCCCTCAAGGCGTTCCTCACCAACCGTGTGGGTGACGTGGGCCTGATCGTCGGCGTGGTCATCACGTTCTTCGCCGCCGGCTCCACCAGCTTCAACGTGCTGCACATCAACCAGTACGCGCTCGGTGCCGGGGCGAACCAGACGCTGCTCCTGGTGGGGGCCCTGTGCCTGTTCGGCGGGGTGACCTCGAAGTCAGGCCAGTTCCCGCTCCACACGTGGCTGCCCGACGCCATGGCCGGCCCCACGCCGGTGTCGGCCCTCATCCACGCCGCCACCATGGTGGTCGCCGGCGTCTATCTCATCGCCCGGCTCTACTCGGTCTTCTACGAGGGCCTCAACATCGGCGACAACTGGGTCAACTACGTCGCCGTGATCGGTGGCATCACCATCGTGGGCGGGGCGCTGCTGGCCTTCGTCCAGACCGACATCAAGAAGGTGCTGGCGTACTCGACCATCAGCCAGCTGGGTTACATGGTGATGGCCCTGGGCGTGGGGGCGTGGACGGGCGCCATCTTCCACCTCTTCACCCACGCCTTCTTCAAGGCCTGCCTGTTCCTCGGGGCCGGCTCCGTCAGCCACGCCGCCCACCACACCTTCGACATGCGCAAGATGGGCGGCCTGCGCAAGTACATGCCGGCCACGTTCTGGACGTTCGTGCTGGGGACCATCGCCCTCATGGGCATCTTCCCCTTCGCCGGCTTCTGGTCGAAGGACGAGGTGCTGGCCGGGTCGCTGAACGGTCAGCGCCACGCGTACACGTTCATGCTGATCCTCGGGCTGATCGGCGCCGTCATGACCTGCCTCTACATGGCCCGGGTCATCTACCTCACGTTCTTCGGCGAGTACCGCGGTCATGGCACCCCCCACGAGTCCCCCAAGGTCATGACCATCCCGCTGTGGATCCTGGGCGGGGGAGCGGTGGTGCTCGGCCTCGTCAACCTGCCCAACGCCTGGCGGGTCGGCAACATCGACTACACCACCCGATTCGAGCACTACATCGAGCCGACGTTCGCCTTCCCGGTCATCAACCACGCC
Organism: uncultured Microthrixaceae bacterium; assembly: GCA_963726905.1. Classification (GTDB taxonomy): domain Bacteria; phylum Actinomycetota; class Acidimicrobiia; order Acidimicrobiales; family Acidimicrobilacustridaceae; genus UBA4742. Next base: position 45,562 of record CAVSDZ010000019.1, on the reverse strand, counting down.
TCGTTCAACTGGGGTCTGGCCCTGGCCACCACCGATCCTCGCCGGCATCGCCCTGTTCCTGGCCTACCAGTACTTCTGGAAGTCCAAGAGCGTGTTCCTGGGGATGAAGGAACGCGTCGGGGCGTTGGCCTGGGGCTACAAGGTGCTCGAGAACAAGTACTACCTCGACCACCTCTACACCGACATCATCGTCGGCGGGGTGAAGGGCCCGGTGGCGCGGGGCTCGAACTGGTTCAACTCCAGCGTCATCGACCGCGTCGTCAACACGGCCGGCTCCGCCTCGGTGGCGGCCGGTCGGGGGCTGTACACGCAGGTCGATCAGAAGGTCGTCGACGGGGTCGTCCTGTCGACCGGGACCGCTTCCGAGGACTGGGGTGAGGCCTTGCGCCACATCCAGACCGGTCGCATCCAGCAGTACGCCGCCCTCTTGTTCGCCGGCGTGGCCATCCTCGCCATCATCTTGGTCATCTTCGTCTAGGAGTCTGGGACATCCGATGAAATCGTTTCTCGACAACTGGGGGCTCACGCTCGCCACGTTCCTGCCGCTGGTGGGCGTCGCGATCATGTTGGTGATCCCCAAGGCCGAGGAGCAGTGGCACAAGATCGTCGCCCTGGTGACCAGCCTGGCCGTCGGTGTGATGGGCGTGCTGCTGTTCACCAACTTCGCCTACACCGCCACGTCGCGCTATCCGCAGGGCTCGGGTGACTTCCAGTTCGTGATCAACAAGGAATGGATCACGTTCATCAACAGCCACTACCACCTGGCTCTGGACGGCATCTCGCTCCCGTTGATGGCCCTGACCATCCTGGTGGTGCCCCTGTGCATCATCTACTCGTGGAACCACTTCCCGGAGCCCCACAACCCCAAGGCGTTCCTCATCCTCATCCTCATCCTCGAGACGGGGATGGTCGGCACCTTCCTGGCCGAGGACCTCATCCTGTTCTTCGTCTTCTTCGAGGTCGTGCTGCTCCCGATGTACTTCCTCATCGGCATCTGGGGTGGCGAGCAACGCCAGTACGCCTCCATCAAGTTCTTCCTCTACACGTTGTTCGGCTCGGCCTTGATGATCGTCAGCTTCCTGGCGCTCTACTTCCTGGCCCCCGTGAGCATCGACGGGCAGACCGTCCACACCTTCGACATGCAGCTGCTGTCGGTCGGAGCCCGGACGCTGTCGACCACCGCCGGCATCCTCATCTTCGGTGGCATGTTCATGGGCTTCGGCATCAAGGTGCCGATCTTCCCGTTCCACACGTGGCTGCCCGACGCCCACACCCAGGCCCCCACGGTGGGCTCGGTCATCCTGGCCGCCGTCCTGCTGAAGTTGGGCACGTACGGGTTCGTCCGCATCGCCGTGCCCATCCTGCCCGACGCGGCCCGAACGTGGGCGCCGTGGATCGGGGCGTTGGCGGTGATCGGCATCATCTACGGCGCCTTGTGCTGCCTGGCCCAGACCGACATGAAACGGTTGATCGCCTTCTCCTCGGTGGCCCACATGGGCTACGTCATGTTGGGCATCGCCTCGCTGACCACGTTCGGCATCAATGCCGCCGTGTTCGGCATGGTGGCCCACGGCCTCATCACCGGCATGCTCTTCTTCATCGCCGGCACGGTGAAGGAGCGCTACCACACGCTGGAGATCAAGCGGCTGGGTGGCATGCTCACGTCGATGCCGCACCTGGGCTGGATCCTGGGCATCACCACCATGGCCTCGCTGGGCCTGCCCGGTCTCGCCGGCTTCTGGGGAGAGTTCCCCGCCATCTTGTCGGCGTGGCAGGCCGACGTGGCCAACGTGGGGCTCTTCCGCTTCTACATGGTCGTGGCCGCCATCGGCACGGTGCTGGCCGCCGGCTACCTCCTGTGGCTCTACCAGCGCACCGCCTTCGGCAGCCCGCCGGAGGAGTTCGCCAACGACTCCCACCTCCACGACGTGACCGTGATCGAGTGGGTGGCGTGGCTGCCCATGCTCGTGGGCATCGTCGTGCTGGGGTTCTTCCCCAACCTGATCTTCAAGGTGACCGATCCCGCCGTCATCACCCACGTGATCTCGCACGTGGCCGGGGCGGGGGGCTGAGGCCCGCATGCTCGCCCAGCTGAGCTCGTGGCAGGCGCCCCAGGTCGACTACCACGCGCTCGCGCCCGAGATCATCGTCGCCTCCTTCATCGTGGTGATGATCCTGGTCGACCTGTTCATCCCCCGCGGGGCCAAGGGCGTCCTGTCGTCGTTGGCCGGCATCGGTCTCCTGGCTGCGGCCATCCCCGTCATCACGCTGGCCGTCGACGGGACGCCCCGGGTGATGTTCGGCGGGGCCTACGTCGTGGACCAGTTCACCCTGGTGCTCACCGGGCTGTTCCTCCTCACGGGCTATGTGGTGGTCCTGTTGTCCACCAACACGATCGCCGAGGGCGACTACTGGGAGGGCGAGTACTACATCCTCGTGCTCTCGTCGGTGCTGGGCATGATGGTGATGGCCTCGGCCCGCGACCTCATCGGCATCTTCGTGGCCCTCGAGCTGCTGTCCATCCCCGCCTACATGCTGGCCACCTGGCGCAAGCGCGACCTCAAGGGCAACGAGGCGGGCCTGAAGTACTACCTGATGGGTGTGTTCGCCTCGGCCATCATGCTGTACGGGATGTCGTTGCTCTACGGCTTCACCGGCTCGACGGTGCTGGCCGAGATCGGGGCGAAGGTGGGCGGCGACCTGGGCAACGCCAAGCCCATGATCGTCCTGGCCATCCTGATGGTGATCGTCGGGTTCGGCTTCAAGGTCTCGGCCGTCCCGTTCCACACGTGGGCCCCGGACACCTACGAAGGTGCCCCCACGCCGATCACGGCGTTCCTGGCCACCGCGTCCAAGGCCGCCGGCTTCGTGGCCCTGCTCGAGCTCATCTTCATCGGCTTCTACGGCCGCCACGACGTGTGGGAGCCCCTGATGTGGGCCCTGGCCGCGGCCACCATGACGGTGGGCAACCTCATCGCTCTGCGCCAGAGCAACATCGTGCGCATGCTCGCCTACTCGGGCATCGCCCAGGCCGGCTACATCCTGGCGCCGTTCGCCGTCGCCGGTTCCAGCGCGTCGGTCGGGCGTGGGCGCCCTCAAGGCCATCGTCACCTACCTGCTGATCTACGTGGTCATGAACCTGGGGGCTTTCGCCGTGGTCATCGCCGTGGCCCGCAAGACCCGCTCGGCCGAGATCACCAGCTTCGGAGGCCTGTTCCAGTACGCCCCCGGCCTGGCCGTGTGCATGGGCATCTTCCTGGCTTCGCTGGCCGGCATCCCGCCCATGGGTGGCTGGTTCGCCAAGTTGGTGATCTTCGGGTCTCTCGCCGCCCCCGGCACCATCCAGGGCTACGCCATGGCCGTCCTGGTGGGCGTCAACTCGGTGATCGCGGCCTTCTACTACCTGCGGGTGGTGCGGGAGATGTTCATGGAGGACCCACCCGACGGCGACCGCACCCCCATCCGGGTGCCGGCGTCCATCTCCATCGCCCTCGTGCTGACGGTCACCGTCACGATGATCTACGGCGTGGTGCCCGGGGTGGTGGCCCACTTCACCGACTCGGTGAGCCTGGTCACGCTCGGCCGCTGAGCCGGCGTCGAAGGCGAACATGGCGACGCCCCTCGACGACGAGGTGGCGGCCCGCATCCGCCGCCACGGCCCCCTCACCGTCACCCCGGTCGTCGACCTCGCGCTCTACGACCCCGACCACGGCTTCTACGGCTCGGGGCGCGGCGCCGCCGGGCGCCGGGGAGACTTCCTCACCAGCCCCGAGGTGGGCCCGTTGTTCGGGGCGGTGCTGGCCCGGGCGCTCGACCGCTGGTGGGACGAGCTCGGGCGACCGGACCCGTTCACGGTGGTCGAGGCGGGTGCCGGGCGGGGGATGCTGGCCCGCACGGTGCTGCTGGCCGAGCCCCGCTGCGCCCCGGCGCTGACCTATGTCCTGGTGGAGCGGTCGGCGGCCCTGCGGGCGGCCCATGGCGAGCACCTTCCGATCAGTGACCCGTTCCTCGCCTTCCCGCCGCGCGCCGGGGACGATGGCGACGACGAGGAGGTCCTCGACGAGCGCGGTGCCGGCACCGGGCCCCGGGTGGTCTCGCTGGCCGAGCTCCCCGCCGTCGCCGTGGTCGGCGTGGTGCTGGCCAACGAGCTGCTCGACAACCTGGCCTTCGGGCTGTTGGAGCGGGGCGGGGACGGTTGGTTCGACGTGCGCCTGGCCCTGACCGACGGCGAGCTGCCCCTGGTCGAGGCGCTGGTGCCGGCCGGTGCCGCCGATGCCTCGCTGGCGATGCGCCTGGCCCCCGACGCCCGACCCGGCGCCCGAGTTCCGCAGCAGCGGGCCGCGGCCACGTGGCTGGACGAAGCCTTGAGCCGGGTCGGTCGCGGGCGGGTCGTGGTCATCGACTACACGTCCACCGCGGCCGAGCTGGCGGAGCGGCCGTGGACGGAGTGGGTGCGCACCTACCGGGACCACCAGCAAGGGCGGTCACCGTGGGTCGAACTGGGCGAGCAGGACATCACCTGCGAGGTGGACAAGACCCAGCTGGCCCTGGTGCGGGTGCCGGACCGCGACCGCACCCAGGCCGAGTTCCTCCAGGCCCACGGCCTGGCCGAGCTGGTGGCCGAGGGCCGACGCCAGTGGGATGAGCAGGCGCACGTCGGCGACCTCGAGGCGTTGCGGGCCCGCTCCCGCGTGGCGGAGTCCGAGGCGTTGACCGACCCCGCCGGCCTCGGAGCGTTCGCCGTGCTCGAGTGGATCGTCGATGAGGGCTCCGCCACGGGTCCTGGGGTCGCCGGGCGCCGGTAGGCTCGGCGGTCGTCCAACCGGACCGGTCCCACAGGACGGGTCCCGCCGACCAACGGGGAGCGCACGCGCATGGCCGAGCCCACCATCGAGGACTACCTGATCGAGAACCGGACGTTCCCGCCGTCGCCTGGCTTCCAGGCCCAGGCGCTGGCCGGTGACCGCTCGCTCTACGACGAGGCCGAGCGCCGACTACGAGGCGTTCTGGGCCCGTCAGGCCCGCGAGCTGCTCACCTGGTTCAAGGACTTCGACACCGTGCTCGACTGGCAGCTGCCCTTCGCCCGGTGGTTCGTGGGTGGTCAGCTGAACGTCTCGTACAACTGCCTCGACCGGCACGTCGAGGCGGGTCGGGGCGACAAGATCGCCTACCACTGGGAGGGCGAGCCGGGCGACACGCGCACCATCACCTACGCCGAGCTGCACGACGAGGTGTGCCGCTTCGCCAACGTCCTGAAGGGGCTGGGCGTGGAGCGGGGGGACCGGGTGGGCATCTACATGCCCATGATCCCCGAGCTCCCGATCGCCATGCTGGCCTGCACCCGCATCGGCGCCGCCCACTCGTGCATCTTCGGCGGCTTCTCGCCCGACTCGATCATCGATCGCGTCAACGACGCCGAGGCCAAGGTGATCATCACCGCCGACGGCGGCTTCCGGCGGGGGGCGGCCGCTCCGCTCAAGCCGGCGGTGGACGAGGCGGTGACGGCCACGCCCTCGGTCAGTGCCGTCGTGGTCGTGCAGCGCACGAAGGGCGAGGTGACCATGGTGGACGGGCGCGACCACTGGTACCACGAGCTCATGGCCGACCGCCTCGCCGGACTGCCCGCCCGAGCCGATGGACAGCGAAGACCTCCTCTACCTGCTCTACACCTCGGGCACCACGGCCAAGCCCAAGGGCATCATGCACACCACGGGCGGCTATCTGACCCAGGTGGCGTTCAGCCACCGCTACGTCTTCGACCTGCACCCCGACGACGACGTGTACTGGTGCGCGGCCGACATCGGGTGGGTGACCGGCCACAGCTACATCGTGTACGGGCCGCTCACCAACGGGGCCACCTCGGTCATCTACGAGGGCACGCCCGACACCCCCGCCAAGGACCGGCTGTGGTCGATCGTCGAGCGCTACGGCGTGACCCAGCTGTACACCGCCCCGACCGCCATCCGCATGTTCATGAAGTGGGGTGACCAGGAGCCCGCCGGCCACGACCTGTCCAGCCTGCGGGTCCTGGGCACGGTGGGCGAGCCCATCAACCCCGAGGCCTGGATGTGGTACCACACCCACATCGGTGGGCAGCGCTGTCCCATCGTGGACACCTGGTGGCAGACCGAGACCGGCGCCCACATGATCACGCCCCTGCCCGGCGTGACCACCACCAAGCCGGGTTCGGCCACCTTCCCGCTGCCGGGGATCTTCGTCGAGGTGGTCGACGACCACGGGGTGCCCATCGCCAAGGGAGGCGGCTACCTCACCATCACCAAGCCGTGGCCGGCGATGCTGCGCGGCATCTGGGGCGACCCCGAGCGCTACGCCGACACCTACTGGAGCACCTACGAGGGCCGGTACTTCGCCGGCGACGGCTGCAAGATCGACGACGACGGCTACTTCTGGCTGCTGGGCCGGGTCGACGACGTGATGAACGTGTCAGGCCACCGGGTGTCGACCACCGAGGTCGAGTCGGCCCTCGTCGATCACCCGGCGGTGGCCGAGGCCGCCGTGGTCGGGGCCAACGACCCGCTCACCGGCCAGGCCATCATCGGCTACATCATCGTGCGGGGCGGGGTCGACGCCACCCCCGAGCTGGTCGAGGAGATCCGCCAGCACGTGGCCGTCAAGATCGGCCCCACCGCCCGACCGAAGGCGTTGTTCGTGGTGCCGGACCTGCCCAAGACCCGCAGCGGCAAGATCATGCGTCGGCTGCTGCGCGACGTGGCCGAGGGCCGGGTGCTGGGCGACACGACGACGCTGGCCGACGCCAGCGTGGTCGAGGCCATCCGCCTGCAGGCCGCCGAGGCCCCCCAGGAGGACTGACCGGGTGCCCCTCGCCTACGACCCGGTCAACTGGCAGTGGCGCGACGGCCCGGTCGACCCGGGCCGCGCCGTCGTGTTCGACATGGACGGCGTGCTGTCCGACGCGGCCGGTCGCCAGCACTACCTGGAACGGCCGTTCCGCGACTGGGAGGCGTTCTTCGAGGCGTGCGGCGACGACGCCGTGATCGACGAGGTGGCCCGGCTGCTCGAGGTCATCGACCCCGGCTACCAGATCGTCTTGCTGACGGCCCGGCCCATCCGGGTCCAGCGCCAGACGCTGGGTTGGCTCGAGCGCTACCAGCTCCGCTGGGACCTGCTCATCATGCGCGACTTCGGCGACTACGACTCGTCTCGGGAGTTCAAGCGCAACACGGTGGCCGAGCTGCGGGCCTTCGGCTTCGACCTTCGCCTGGCCTTCGAGGACGACCGCCGCAACTACGACATGTTCCACGCCGAGGGCATCCCCTGCGTCTACATCCACTCCGGCTACTACGAGTAGCGCCACACACACCGGCCGTACATGCACACGGCCGTTTCGGCGTCAATGTGTTCCGCTGGGGGGAACAATCGGGGGGACAGAAGGAGCTTGAGCCCCGATTGCTCGACGTCGTCGCCGTGACAGGGCACCATGCGCCCATGACCGACACCCACCCTTCGCTCGAATCGCGGCAAGCGCTGCCGCCAGCCATGGTCTCATCACCGCGGCCGAGCTCGCCCGCCTCGGGGTCAGTCGGCCCGCGATCACCCGACTGGCCCAGGCGGGGCGGCTGGTTCGACTGACGCCGGGGGTCTACCGGGTACCTCCCTATCCCGACAGTTGGCGCCAGCGCACCATGGCCGCGGTGCTTGCCGGGCCCCCGGGGACGGTTGCCTCACATCGGTCGGCCGCCCGCCTCCACGGGCTCCGCGGTTGTCTGACGGACGTGGTCGAGGTCACGTGCCGTCGATGGCGGCGGGCGCAGAGGCCTCCGTTCATCGTGCACGAATCGCTGTCTCATAGCCCTCGGGACACCGTGGTGATCGATGGCATTCCCGTGACCAACCTCGCCCGCACCATCGTGGACCTCGGTGCCGTGATGTTCCCCGCTCAGATCGGACGGGCGCTCGACGAGGCTCGACGCCGCGGCCAGATCGATCTCGATTCGGTCGAGTCCTGCCTTGAGCAACGGGCAGTCCAAGGTCGCAACGGGATCGTGGCCGTGCGCGACCTCATTGACGAACGCCGTGGTCGGCTCCTCACCTCGACGGGATTCGAGGACCTCCTCCTCGTCATCATCGAGGATTTCGGCCTGCCACTTCCCGAGTTGCAGTGGCGGGTCGTCGACGGGGCCTTCACCGCCCTGCTCGACTTCGCCTATCCAACCGAACGGGTCGCCATCGAGGCCGACAGCGAGGAGTACCACCTCGACCTCGAGGCGTTCCACCACGATCGATCCCGGCAGAACCACCTGTCCCTCCTCGGGTGGTCGTTCCTGCGCTTCACCGCCCGCCATCTCCGCCGGGAGCGACGGAAGGTGGCCAACCAGATCGCCTCAGCGTTGGGGCGCAGCATCTGACCCCCGAAACGTTGTCCTCACCGGAACAAATTGACGCCGAAACGGGTGGGTGACGGGTGGGTGAACGGGTGGGTGGAGGGTCAGTCGCGGAAGTTGTTGAACTGGAGCGGGATGCCGAAGTCGCCCGCCTTCAGGTCGGCGATCACCGCCTGGAGGTCATCCCGCTTCTTGCCGATGACCCGGAGCTGATCGCCCTGGGTCTGCGACTGGATGCCTTTGAGTCCCAGGCCCTTGATGTGCTTGTTGAGCTCGCGGGCCTTGTCGCTGGAGATCCCGGCCTGCAGGGAGGCGACCTGGCGGACGGTACTCCCGGCGGCGTCCTCGACCTTGGCGTAGTCGAGGACCTTGAGCGAGACCTTGCGCTTGACCAGCTTCTCCTCCAGCACCTGGCGCACGGCGTTGAGGCGGTCCTCGCTGACCGAACGCAGCTCGATCTCGCCGTCTTTCAGCTCGACGCTGGAATCCGTCCCCTTGAAGTCGTAGCGGGTGGCGAGCTCGCGAGCGGCCTGGTCCACCGCGTTGCGGACCTCCTGGTTGTCGACCTCGGACACGACATCGAAGCTGGGCATGACGAAAACCTACCGAACGACGATCGTTGTGCTGTTGGTGGGCCGGGGAGGATTTGAACCTCCGTAGGCAATGCCGACGGGTTTACAGCCCGTTCCCTTTGGCCACTCGGGCACCGACCCAGGAACGTGCCACGTTAGTGGGTGGCACCCCCGGGGCGGAAACCGGCTAGAGCAGCCGCTGCATGACGACGACGTCGAGCCAGCGCCCGAACTTGCGGCCCACCTCCCGCTCGGTTCCCACCACCGTGAAGCCCAGGGAGGCATGCAGGGCGATGGACGCCTCGTGGTCCCCGACGATGCGCGCCATCATCGTGTGGAACCCGTGCTGTGCGGCCGTGGCGACCAGCGCGCTCAACAGCGTGTGCCCCACTCGCCGGCCCCGCTGGTCGGAGCGCACATAGATGGAGTCCTCCACCGTGGAGTTGTACGCGGGACGGTCGCGGTAGGGCGACAGCGAGGCGAAGCCGGCCACCTCGCCGTCGATCTCGGCCACGAGGACGGCATGGGCGCCCGAGCGCGCCTGTTGCCACGTGAGCTGGTCTTCGAGGGTGCGGGGGACGAGATCGAAGGTGACGGTCGAGCTCGACACCTCGCGGTTGTAGATCTGGCGGAGGGCCTCCGCGTCGTCAGGCCGCGCCGGTCGGATGTCCACGGCGGATCACCCTAACGGGGACGCGGACCCGGCCCGACCGTTCGTCGGGGTCAGACGGCGATGTTGCCCGACTCGCGCTGGGCCAGCTGCGGCCGCCGGGCGGGAGCCGGCTCGACCAGGGACAGCACCCCGGTCATGGCCTCGACCCGGGCCCAGGCGGCGACGTCCTCGTCCTCGGTGAGGTAGATGATCTGCTGCTCGGCCGACGCCTTGACCAGCAGTTCGAGCAGGTGGGGCTTGCTCGAGGGGTCGATGTCGGACAGGGCGTCGTCGATCAGCAAGGGGAAGCTCTCGCCTCCGGCCCCGATGGACTTGAGGGTGTGGAGCCGCTGCATGAGGGCGTGGGCCAACTCGGTGGTGATCTCGTCGCTCTCGGGCAGGGTGAGGGCCATCGGGTTGCTCACGCCGATGGTGTCGCGCAGCCTGGCGGCCTCGGCCCGGATCTCGCGGGCGTGCTCGTAGGCCCAGTTGATCGGGATGTCTCCCACCAGGACCCGCCATTCGGCCAGCGCGGCCCGGTGGTCCTCCGCCGCTCGCATCATCTGGCGGCGGGCGTGGTCGTTGGTGAGCAGCCCGTTGACCCGGTTGATCTGGAACGCGAGGTAGGAGTTCGCCCCCGCATCGGCCAGGGCTCGCTCTTCGTCCTTGCGTGCCCCCTCCATCCGCTGCCAGTAGAGGATCGAGGCGGTCGTGGCCATGATCGCCAGCAGCAGGAAGGGCAGCGCCGCCCAGAACCCGACCAGCATGGCGGCGGACACCCCGATCATGGCGGCGCCGGCGCCGAGCATGAACGAGAGGTGGCGCACCTTCTCGTGGGCCTCCTGGGCCTGTTCCAGCGCATGGTGCCGGCGTTCGATCTCTTCGAAGACGACCGCGTCCTCCACGTCCGACCCGGCCGCCTGGGCGCTCTCGGTCAGATGACGCTCACGGTCACGAACCTTCTCGGCCACATCCCACAGGCGGGACTGGTCGACCCGGGCCAGCGCCAGGATGTACTCCTCGTGGCGGGAGCGGGTGACGAGGTCGCCGGGGCTGAGGCAGAGCTGGCGGCGGACGTTCTCCCGCCCCATCCCGGCCCGGTCGAGGAGATCGAGGTGACCGTCGGTGGTGAACTCGTCGGTGACGTCGCTGGCGCGGTCGATGTCAACCACCCGGTGCCGCGAGCCGCCCGGGCCGGAAGATGGCGTAGCGGGCGCCCCCGTCAGTGGCGATCTCCAGGTGGACGCCGGAGCGGCCCCGCCCGAGAGCGCCGATCAACTCGCTGATGAGGCCCTCCCGTTCGAGGCGCCCCACCCCGGCGATGACCGTCATCTGTTTGTGGAGGTCCAAGCTGAAGGTGTCGGCGCCGGCTTCAATCACGAGTCGTTCGAAGTGCACCCTCTGAGATTCGGCCTCTGAGCCGTTCAACTTGAGTCAAAAGGCCTATGCCGGTCGGGAGCTTGCGGCCGACTGCACGGGCGCTCGGCTGAGCCTGCGCAGGGCGAGCCTCTGCGGGCGGCTTCGCCCATCCGGGTGTCATCGGGGGGCTGCTCGGCTGGCGCCTGCGCAGCTCAGGCGAGCCTTGCTGCGGGCGGCTTCGCCCATTCGGGTGTCATCGGGGGGCTGCTCCGGCTGGCGCCTGCGCAGCTCAGGCAGCCAGCCGGGCGGCTCGTCGGTGCATGGGCGAGCCGCCCTGCCAGCTCCGACCGGAGGGCCAGACAAGTTGGGCCTGGGGGGCCGGTCGTGGCATGATGAACGGCCCGTTGTCGCGTAGGCGGTGGCGGCCCGCCCCCTTAGCTCAGTCGGCAGAGCGTTTCCATGGTAAGGAAAAGGTCGACAGTTCGATTCTGTCAGGGGGCTCGCTCAGTCGTCGGTCCCGGTCCGCGGTGCGGTCGGGGGCCGTGTCCGGGCGGCGTAGCTCAGTCGGTTAGAGCACTCGGCTCATAATCGAGTTGTCGTCGGTTCGAGTCCGACCGCCGCCACCATCGTCATCGGCGCCGTCCTCGGTGCCGCCCACCGGCCCGAACCGGGCGTCTGTCACCCCCACAGCACGGAGAGATCGTTATGGCCAGAGAGAAGTTTGAGCGGAACAAGCCTCATGCGAATGTGGGGACGATGGGTCATATTGATCATGGGAAGACGACGTTGACGGCGGCGATTACGAAGGTGTTGTCGGATGCGGATCCGTCGAACAATTCGTTTACGGAGTTCGCGAATATTGATAAGGCTCCGGAGGAGCGTGAGCGGGGGATCACGATCAATATTTCGCATGTGGAGTATGAGACGGCGGATCGTCATTATGCGCATGTGGATATGCCGGGTCATGCGGATTACATCAAGAACATGATTACGGGTGCGGCGCAGGTGGATGGGGCGATTCTGGTGGTGTCGGCGGCGGATGGTCCGATGCCGCAGACGCGTGAGCATGTGTTGTTGGCTCGGCAGGTGGGGGTGCCGGCGATCGTGGTGGCGTTGAACAAGGTCGACATGGTCGATGATGAGGAGTTGTTGGATCTGGTGGAGCTCGAGGTTCGGGAGTTGTTGAACGAATACGAGTTCCCTGGTGATGACGTGCCGGTGGTGAAGGTGTCGGCGTTGAAGGCGTTGGAGGGTGATCCGGTGGCGGTGGATCAGGTGATGGGGTTGATGACGGCGGTCGATACCTATATTCCTCAGCCGGAGCGGGCGACGGACAAGCCGTTCTTGATGCCGATCGAGGATGTGTTCACGATCACGGGTCGGGGGACGGTGGTGACGGGCCGGGTGGAGCAGGGTGTGGTGCACACCGGCGACGAGATCGAGATCGTGGGGATCCGTCCGACGCAGAAGACGACGTGTACCGGGGTGGAGATGTTCCGGAAGTTGTTGGATGAGGGGATGGCGGGCGACAACATCGGGGCGTTGTTGCGGGGCACGAAGAAGGAGGAGGTGGAGCGGGGTCAGGTGTTGGCGGCGCCGGGTTCGATCACGCCGCACACCGATTTCGAGGGTCAGGTGTATGTGTTGACGAAGGAGGAGGGTGGCCGTCACAAGCCGTTCTTCTCGAATTATCGTCCGCAGTTCTATTTCCGGACGACGGATGTGACGGGGCATGTGTCGTTGCCGGAGGGCACCGAGATGTGCATGCCGGGGGACAACACGACGATGAACGTCGAGTTGATCCACCCGATCGCGATGGAAGAGGGCTTGCGGTTCGCGATCCGTGAAGGTGGCCGTACCGTGGGCGCCGGCCGCGTCATCAAGATCATCAAGTAACGACCGGCCTCGAAGAGGTCGAACCCAGGAGCTACGGCAATGGCAAGAAACGACAAGCGGATCGCGGTCACTCTCGAGTGCCAGACCTGCAAGCGCCGCAACTACATCACGACCAAGAACAAGGTCAACGATCGCGAGCGCATCGAGCTGAAGAAGTTCTGCAAGTGGGATCGGACCCACACGCTGCACAAGGAGACCCGCTGACCGCGGTCCTTCCGGTGGCGCTGCGGCGCGCCCGGCTCACGTAACCTCTGTCCCATGCGTGGGTCCAACTCGGTGACGCCGGGCGACATGGTCGCTCTGGTCCTGGCCGCCAAGGAGGGCGACCGGGCCTCGTTCGACGAGCTCGTCCGGCTGACCTACGCCGAGACCTACACCCTGGCCTTCCGGCTCACCGGTGACGAGGAGGACGCACGCGACGTGGTGCAGGAGTCCTACCTGCGGGCCTTCCGGGGCCTGAAGCGGTTCCGGGGTGACGCTCAGTTCACCACCTGGCTGTACCGCATCACCACCAACTGCGCCACCACACACCTGGGCCGGCGCTCTCGTCACCGTCACGAGGAGATCGACGACGACGTGGCTGACGACGACCTGCGACTGGCGGCCAACCCGGAGGCCTCGGTCGAGGCCGCCGCCCTGCGGGTCCGGCTTCAGGGCGCGCTGCTCGGCCTCCCACCCCGACTGCGGGCCGTGGTGGTCCTGCGTGATGTCTATGACCTCCCCCACGAGGACATCGCCGCCGAGCTGGGGATCTCGGTCTCCGCCGCCAAGGTGCGCCTGCACCGGGCCCGCCGGCGGCTCCGTGAGGATCTCTTCGTCGCCGCTCCCGGGTCGCCCCCGGAGGCGGCCCCCGTCGAACAGGCGGAGATCCGTGCAGTGCGCTGACGTGGCCGACCTGCTGGCGGACGCCGCCGGCGGCTCGGTGCTGCTGGCCGCCCCGGCCCGACTCCACGTGGAGCACTGCCTGCGCTGCCAGGCGGAGGTCGTGCAGTACCGCCGGGTGCTGCGAGCCCTGCGTGCCATGCGGACCGATGTGCTGGCTCCCGCGCCGGGACTGCTCCCCGAGGTGCTCGCCGCCCTCGAGGAGGCCGGCGAGCGCCGGGCCCTGCGCTCGCTGCTGAACGGCCGGCGGGTGGCCTACGTGGGAGGCATCGCGGCGGCGACGGCCGCCGGGCTGGGTGGTGCGCTGGTGCTGGCCAACCGGGGTCGGCGGGTCCCGGTGGGCTGAGCGGGTCCTACTCGATGTTCGGTGCCGGGGCGGGTTTGCTATCCTCGCTCTCTGGACAGTTCCCCCCTAGGGCAGTAGCTCAACTGGCAGAGCAACGGTCTCCAAAACCGTAGGTTGGGGGTTCGAGTCCCTCCTGCCCTGCTCCAGATCGTGCAAACCGAAGGTGCCGTCATGGCCATGAACCGAGAACAGAAGCGCATGCTCCAGCGTCAGGGCGAGGTGGACGCGGACGGCGAGCCGATCCGTCAGAAGCGCGGCACGCCGACCCGTCAGGCCCAGGCGCAGGTCAAAGAGACGCGCCTGTTCAGCCGCCAGGGCATGCACGAGGTGCGCAGCGAGCTGCGCAAGGTGGCGTGGCCGACCCGTACGGAGACGAGGAACTACTCGATCATCGTGCTGGTGGCTCTGGTCATCATGACGACGTTCATCTTCGGCGTCGACTGGGTGTTCAGCCAGTTCGTCCTGAAGCTGTTCGGGGCGTGAGCCAGTCCGTGACCGACGAACCGACCACCCCCGACAACACCGCCGAAGAGGCCGAGGAAGCTGTGCTCGAAGACGTAGAAGAAGAACTCGCCGCGGAGGAAGAAGAGCTCGCCGAGGAGATCGTGGAGGAGCTGGCCGAGGCCGCCGTCGAAGGCGCCGTGGCCGAGGAGCTGCTCGAGGAGATCACGGAGGCCGGTCTGGAGGGCCCCGAGGTCGAGGCGCTCGAGGCCGAACTGGTCGAGATCGCCGTCGAGGGCGCGGTGGCCGAGGAGCTGCTCGAGGAACTGGTCGAAGAGGCCGTCGAGGAGGTGGCCGAAGAGGTCGCCGAGGAGATCATCGAGATCCTGGACGAGGACGCGCTGCTCGAAGAGGCGGCCGCCGTCCCGCAGGAGAGCCCCTATGACCGCCCCGGGCGCTGGTTCGTGGTCCACACCCAGTCGGGCTACGAGAAGAAGGTCAAGCAGAACCTCGAGGCGCGCATCTCGTCCATGAACATGGAGGAGCGCATCCACGAGGTCGTCATCCCCATGGAAGACGTCGTCGAGTTCAAGAACGGCAAGAAGGTCGTGGTCCAGAAGAAGGTGTTCCCGGGCTATCTCCTGGTGCGCTGCAACCTCGACGACGACTCCTGGTACGTCATCCGCAACACCCCGGGCGTCACCGGCTTCGTGGGCCAGGGGGCCAAGCCGTCGCCGCTGCCCCGCAAGGACGTCGAGTCGTTCCTCCAGGTCAAGCCGGAGGGCGAAGAGGTGCCCAAGCGGGGCAAGCCCCGCCTCGAATACGAGATGGGCGAGACGGTGCGGGTCAAGGAAGGTCCGTTCGCCGATTTCTCGGGCGAGATCGTGGAGATCAACGAAGACCAGCTCAAGGTCAAGGTGCTGGTGAACATCTTCGGTCGCGAGACCCCCGTCGAGCTCGAGTTCAGCCAGGTGGCCAAGCTGTAGTCGTGGCCCGGCTGGGCCCGGAGTTGTGCCGTTCACGGCCGACCCGGCACAATGGTCCGCTGCGCCCAGAGGCGCTCACTCGCGAGGAAAGTTAGGAACATGGCCAAGAAGAAGGTTGCGGCCGTAGTCAAGATCCAGATCCCGGCCGGGGCCGCGACGCCCGCTCCGCCGGTCGGCACCGCCCTGGGCCCCCATGGTGTGGCCATCATGGACTTCTGCAAGGAGTACAACGCCCAGACCGAGTCCCAGCGGGGCACGATCGTCCCCGTGGAGATCACCATCTACGAGGACCGGACGTTCACGTTCGTCCTCAAGACCCCTCCCACCTCGGTGCTGATCAAGCAGGCGGCCGGGCTGGACAAGGGGGCGGTGACCGCCGGGCGCGAGACGGTGGGCTCCATCACGTCCGCCCAGGTCGCCGAGATCGCCCAGGTCAAGATGCCCGACCTCAACGCCAACGACCTCGATGCCGCCAAGTTGCAGGTGGCCGGCACCGCCCGCTCGATGGGTATCAGCGTCGTCTGATCCCGCAGTCCACTGGGTGCACCGGAACGACCTCGTCCGGGCACCGTCACATCGCACCCTCCGTGGGTGCCTGACCCGAGGGAGCCTCAAATGGCGAAGCACGGCAAGAAGTTCACCGACGCCAGCCGGCGTTTCGACCGCGAGCAGCTGCACACCTCACTGGAGGGGCTGACGCTGGCCAAGAACCTGGCCTCGGCCAAGTTCGACGAGACCGTCGAGGTCGCGGTGCGCCTCGGGGTCGATCCCCGCAAGGCCGACCAGATGGTGCGGGGCACCGTCGCCCTCCCGTCGGGCACGGGCAAGGACGTGCGCATCGCCGTGTTCGCCCAGGGCGACGCGGCCACCGAGGCCCGCGCCGCCGGCGCCGACTTCGTGGGCGCCGACGACCTCGCCGCTGAGGTCGAGGGCGGCATGCTCGACTTCGACGTGGCCATCGCCACCCCCGATCTCATGCCTCAGGTGGGCAAGCTCGGCCGGGTCCTCGGGCCCCGGGGCCTGATGCCGAACCCCAAGACGGGCACGGTCACCATGGACGTGGGCAAGGCCGTGGCCGACTTCAAGGGCGGCAAGGTCGAGTACCGGACCGACCGCTACGGCAACGTCCACGTGCCGGTGGGCAAGGTGAGCTTCTCGATCGAGGCGCTGACCGCCAACCTCCGGGCCGTGCTGGAGGAGCTCGAGCGGGCCAAGCCGTCGTCGGCCAAGGGCCGCTACTTCAAGCGCATCACCCTCTCCACCACCATGGGCCCCGGCATCAAGGTCGATCCGTACCGCATGTACGCCCTCGACGACGAGTCCGTCGGCGCCTGACGATTTCTCCTCGACGGAGGCGCACGACTAGCCTCTGCGCCTGGCTCGGACGCCGTACCTGGTCCGGGCTGACAACCCAAGCTCTGCTCGCCGGAGACCTCTGGTGCCCTCCCGGGCCCAATGGGCGCAAGCCCGCCAGACGAGGCGGACACCTCCGATGTACGTCAGGGGCGTTCGCGCACGCGAGCGCCCTGTGTCGTTTCCCGGCGCAGGTTTCGTCCGAACGAAACATCCGTGCTGCGTCCGCGGCACCCCGACATGACAGGAAAGGAGGTGCGATGGAGAACCCGAGACCAGCCAAGGTGGCCGTGGTCGACGAGGTGCGTGAGCGCTTCTCGTCTTCCGACGCGGCCCTGCTCACCGAGTACCGCGGGCTCAACGTGGCCCAGATGGCCACGCTGCGCCGTTCGCTGCGTGAGGCCGGGGGCAGCTACAAGATCTACAAGAACACCCTGGTCCGCTTCGCGGCCCGCGATCTGGGCCTCGAGATCGACGACCTGTTGACCGGTCCGACCGCCATCGCCTTCGTGGAAGGTGACCCCGTCACGGTGGCCAAGGCGTTGCGTGACTTCGCCAAGGTCAACGAGGCGCTGGTGGTCAAGGGCGGCATCCTCGGCGACGCGCTGTTGTCGGCCGATGAGGCCAAGGCCCTGGCCGACGTGGCCCCGCGTGATGAGCTGCTGGCCCGACTGGCCGGTGCCATGGCGGCGCCGATGCAGCAGTTCGCCGGTCTGCTCCAGGCGCTGCCCCGCAACTTCGCGTACGGCCTGCAGGCCCTCATCGAACAAGGCGGTGCTCCCGGTGCCCCCGCCCCCGCCGAGGTCGAGCCGGCCCCCGCCGAGGTCGATGCGGCCCCCGCCGAGGTCGATGCGGCCCCCGCCGAGGTCGATGCGGCCCCCGCCGACGAGGCACCGAGTGACGCAACACCCATCGAGGAGACCCCGGCGCCCGCCGCCGAGGTCGAAGCACCCGCAGCCGAGGCGACGGAAGAACCCGCCGCCGACGCCGAACCCGCAGCCGAGGCTGCTGACGAACCCGTGGCCGATGCCGCGGCCACCCCCACGGAGGAGAACTGATCATGGCCACCAAGGAAGAGATTCTCGACAGCATTGCCGGGATGAGCGTGCTGGAGCTGTCTGAGCTGCTCAAGGACTTCGAGGAGAAGTTCGGCGTGACCGCGGCGGCCCCCGTCGCCGTCGCCGCTGCCCCCGTCGGAGGCGGCGGTGGCGAGGCCGCCGCCGAGGAGCAGGACGAGTTCGACGTCGTGCTGACCGCCGCCGGCGACAAGAAGATCCAGGTCATCAAGGAGGTTCGTGCCCTCACGAACCTGGGTCTGAAGGACGCCAAGGACCTGGTCGACGGCGCCCCCAAGGCCGTGCTGGAGAAGGTGTCGAAGGAAGACGCCGAGAAGGCGAAGGGCCAGCTCGAAGAGGCCGGCGCCACCGTCGAGCTCAAGTAGTCCCGCCCGGTCGCCAGGCGACCCACCGGGGACCAGGGCCGTGCCTTCGGGCACGGCCCTGGTCGTTTTCGCCCTTCGCCCCCCTTCGCTGGCTACGGTGCCGGCGTGATCAGCGACCTCGTGGTCGAGTGGGTGGGCGACGAGCTCCGGGCCCGTTGGCAGGGCGGTGAGGACCCCACCGTCTTCGTCAGCGCGTCGCCCGAGGACGCCGGCACGGTCATCGTCCCGGTGGAGACCCCCGGGCGTCTCCGCATCGCCGGCCTCCCGACGGGCTTTCGCGGCCTATGTGCACGTCCTCGACCTGGACGGGACCTGGGTCGTGGCCGGCGAGCGCCTGATCCGCCTCGGGGCGCGGGGCCATGCCGTGGATCTCGGGGGTCGCCGCGGCGCCGACGATCGCCTCGTGCGCTGGGGCCGCCTCTATGCCGGTGATCCCCTCGACGACCTGGACCCGGCGGGTCGGCTGGCCTTCGACGGCCTGGGCATCACCATCGTGTGCGACCTCCGCAACGGTGACGAGTCGCCCGGCCGACCCCCGTGGCTCGACCCGGGCGTGGCCTGGGAGCTCCCCGGGCTGGGGGAGGGACGGGACGCTCAGGTGGCGGAGCTGGTCACGCTGGCCGCGGCGCCCGACCGGGGGCCGATGCTCTTCCACGCCGCCGCCGGTTCGGACCGCGCCGTCGTCGTTGCGGCCGTCGTGTTGAGCGCGGTGGGTGTGGCCGACGCCGATCTCCCCTTCTTCCCCGATCGGGCCGAGGTGCTGGCCGAGCTGCGGGCCCGCTTCGACTCGGTCGAGGGGTATCTCACGGTCGGTGCGGGCCTGGCCGCCGACGATCTGGCCGCCCTGCGCGGGGCCCTGCTCGGCCCCTGAGGCACCGCCACCGACGCGCTCCTGCTACTAGCGTGGCTCCACGGTGACGCCCGGGTGAACGCCGGGCGACGTGAAGGAGAGGAGGGTTCATGGCCAAGAAGAAGAGCAAGAAGAAGGACAAGAAGAAGAAGAAGAAGAAGAAGTAGTCCCGAGCCGGCCGGTCGCCGTACCCACCCCCTCGGGACGGCCCGGCGTCCGGCCGGCTCACCGCTGCCGTCCGACCACGACGGCGGCCAGAAGCCTTGACCTGCGGGGCGGTTCGTCTTACCCTGCCCGCAACCTGCACGGGGCAGAAATGGTTGATCCCCCGGGGCAGCGCCCGATCGATGAAAATCCTCGGGTTGCTCTTCAGCGCGTGCCCGCCTAGCATTGATCTGCCGTGCACGCCCGTCCCGCTGTCGCTGAAGTTTCTTTGGCGACCCTGCGCGCCCGGGCACGGATGCTGCGTTTCCACCGCCGTCCGCTCCTTGAGGGGTAATCCTTGTCTGCTCGCCCTGCCATCCGGGATCGTTACTCGTTCGCCAACCTCGATGAGGTCCTCGAGCTCCCCGACCTGATCGCCATCCAGCGTGAATCGTTCGAGTGGTTCCTGAAGGAGGGTCTGGCCGAGACCTTCCGCGACATCAGCCCCATCAAGGACTTCACCGAGACGCTGCAGCTCGAGCTGGAGTTCGACCCCGACGACGAGGACCTGCGCCCCCCGCCGAAGTTCTCGGTCGAGGAGTGCAAGGAGAAGGACATGACCTTCTCCGCCCCCATCTTCGTGCGGGCCCGCTTCATGAACGCCACCACCGGCGAGATCAAGGAGCAGACGGTCTTCATGGGCGACTTCCCCATGATGACGGACAAGGGCACCTTCGTGATCAACGGCACCGAGCGGGTGGTCGTGTCCCAGCTGGTGCGCTCCCCGGGGGTCATCTTCCAGCCGGGTGAGCGCTTCCGCCTGCGCAACCTGACCAAGCACCAGCTGGTGACCGGCACCATCCATCCCTACCGTGGCGAGTGGATCGAGTTCGACGTCGAGCAGAAGCCGGGCAAGGACGTCACCGCCGGCTGCCGGGTGGCCCGCAAGCGCCGCCTGAGCCTGTTCGTCCTGCTGCGGGCGCTGGGCTACGACGAGGAGAACCACCCCGGTTTCCTCCAGAAGTTCGTGAACCACTTCGACTTCCTCGAGGGGCAGTGGGAGAAGGACCGCGACCTGGCTCCCACCCAGGACGAGGCGCTGGTCGAGATCTACAAGCGGGCCCGCCCCGGCGAGCCGCCCTCGGTCGAGTCGGCCAAGGCCTATTTCCGCAACGCCTTCTTCGAGAGCCGCCGCTACGACCTCAGCCGTGTCGGTCGCTACAAGCTGAACCGCAAGCTCGGCCCCGAGCTCGACAAGATCGAGCAGATCTTCAACATCAAGCTCGAGCGTCCCGAGATCGACCAGCCGGTGCTCACGCCGGCCGAGGTGCTGGCCGCCACCACCTACCTGCTGCACCTGGTGAACGCCGAGCCGGGCTACCGCCTCGACGACCAGGACCACTTCGCCAACCGCCGCATCCGGTCGGTGGGGGAGCTCATCCAGAACCAGGTGCGCATCGGTCTGTCCCGCATGGAGCGGGTGGTGCGCGAGCGCATGACCACTCAGGACGTCGAGGCCATCACGCCCCAGACGCTGATCAACATCCGTCCCGTGGTGGCGGCCATCAAGGAGTTCTTCGGCACCAGCCAGCTCTCCCAGTTCATGGACCAGGTCAACCCCCTGTCGGGCCTGACCCACCGTCGGCGCCTCTCGGCGTTGGGCCCGGGCGGCCTGTCGCGTGAGCGGGCCGGCTTCGAGGTCCGCGACGTGCACTTCAGCCACTACGGCCGCATGTGCCCCATCGAGACTCCGGAGGGCCCGAACATCGGCCTCATCGGTGCGCTGTCGACGTTCGCCCGGGTGAACGAGTTCGGCTTCATCGAGTCGCCCTACCGCAAGGTGGTGAAGGGCAAGGTCACCGACCAGATCGTCTATCTGGCCGCCGACGAGGAAGAGGAATACGTCGTCGCCCAGGCCAACGCCCCGGTCAAGCCCGACGGGTCGTTCCGCGACGAGCGCGTGCTGGTGCGCCGCTCGCCCCAGGCCGCCACGCTGGGCGAGCTCAAGCTCCAGCTCGAGCGCGACGTCTTCTTCGGCGCCACCACCGAGATCTCGGCGGTGGCGCCGGCCGAGGTCCAGCTCATGGACGTCTCGCCCAAGCAGATCGTCTCGGTGGCCACCGCCCTCATCCCCTTCCTCGAGCACGACGACGCCAACCGGGCCCTCATGGGCGCCAACATGCAGCGCCAGGCCGTGCCGCTGGTCAAGGCGGAGGCGCCCTACATCGGCACCGGGATCGAGGCGCGGGCCGCCCGCGACGCCGCCGACATGATCCTGGCCTCCGACGACGGCAAGGTGCTCGAGGTCGACGGCACGTCCATCACCGTCGAGTACAAGGGCCAGGGCCGCAAGGTCTACCGGCTGTTGAAGTTCGAGCGCTCCAACCAGGACACCTGCATCAACCAGACGCCCCGCGTCCGCGAGGGCGACGTCCTGCGCAAGGGCGACATCCTGGCCGACGGGCCCTCCACCGAGAACGGTGAGCTGGCCCTGGGCAAGAACCTCGTCGTGGCCTACATGACGTGGGAGGGCTACAACTTCGAGGACGCCATCATCCTGTCCGAGCGCCTGGTGAAGGACGACGTGCTCACGTCGATCCACATCCACGAGCACGAGATCGACGCCCGCGACACCAAGCTGGGGCCGGAGGAGATCACCCGGGACATCCCGAACCTCTCCGAGGAGATCCTGGCCGACCTCGACGAGCGGGGCATCATCCGCGTCGGGGCCGAGGTCGATCCCGGCGACGTGCTGGTGGGCAAGGTCACCCCCAAGGGCGAGACGGAGCTGACCCCCGAGGAGCGCCTCCTGCGGGCCATCTTCGGCGAGAAGGCCCGTGAGGTGCGCGACACCTCGCTCAAGGTGCCCCACGGCGAGACCGGCAAGGTCATCGACGTCAAGGTGTTCAGCCGGGACGAGAGCCATGAGCTGCCGCCCGGGCGTGAACCAGCTGGTGCGCGTGTACGTCGGGCAGAAGCGCAAGATCAGCGTGGGCGACAAGCTCGCCGGCCGCCACGGCAACAAGGGCGTGATCTCCAAGATCCTGCCCATCGAGGACATGCCCTTCCTGGCCGACGGGACCCCCGTCGACATCATCTTGAACCCGCTGGGCGTGCCGTCCCGCATGAACGTGGGACAGATCCTCGAGGCCCACCTGGGCTACGCGGCCCGGTGGGGCTGGGACGTCAACGGCAACAAGGTGGGCGACGAGCCCATTCGCGGGGTGGAGAGCAAGACCCGCACCAACACTCCTCCCGCCACGCTCATCGCCACGCCGGTGTTCGACGGGGCCCACTGGGACGAGGAGGACCAGGCCGGGAAGCACCCGACCATCCAGTCCATCTTCGAGAACCTCACGCCGGAGTCGAGCGACAGCCGCTACGGCGACAACGGCCGGCTCATCCAGGCCAACGGCAAGACCACGCTCTACAACGGTCGCACCGGGGAGCCGTACGACAACCCGATCACCGTCGGCGTCGTGTACATCCTGAAGCTGGCCCACCTGGTGGACGACAAGATCCACGCCCGGTCGACCGGCCCGTACTCGATGATCACGCAGCAGCCGCTGGGCGGGAAGGCCCAGTTCGGCGGCCAGCGCTTCGGGGAGATGGAGGTGTGGGCCCTCGAGGCCTACGGCGCCGCCTACTGCCTGCAGGAGCTGCTGACCATCAAGTCCGACGACGTGCTCGGCCGGGTGAAGGTCTACGAGGCCATCGTCAAGGGCGAGAACATCCCCGAGCCCGGCATCCCCGAGAGCTTCAAGGTGCTCATCAAGGAGATGCAGGCCCTGTGCCTGAACGTCGAGGTCCTCTCCACCACCGGTGAGGAGATCGAGATGCGCGAGCTCGATGAAGACATCTTCCGTACCGCCGAGGAACTCGGCATCGACCTGTCACGGCCCGAGCGGGGCAGTGACGAAGAAGACGCCCGCCGCCAGGCGGAGAGGGGCTGAACGTGACGCTCTCAACCCACCGACGCTCGCCGGGAACCACCGACGGGCCCGTCACGAATCTGTTCGCCAACACTGTGGCTGGAGTCTGAATGCTCGACGTCAACAACTTCGATCAGCTTCGCATCGGGCTGGCTACGGCCGACTCGATCCGCATGTGGTCCAACGGCGAGGTCAAGAAGCCGGAGACCATCAACTACCGCACGCTCAAGCCCGAGAAGGACGGCCTCTTCTGCGAGAAGATCTTCGGGCCGACGAAGGACTGGGAGTGCTACTGCGGCAAGTACAAGCGCGTCCGCTTCAAGGGCATCATCTGTGAGCGCTGCGGCGTCGAGGTGACCCGCTCCAAGGTCCGGCGTGAGCGCATGGGCCACATCGAGCTGGCGGCGCCGGTCGTGCACATCTGGTACCTGCGCGGCACCCGGTCGTGGCTGGCCTACCTGCTGATGGGCACCGAGGTCCGCGAGGAGCTCAAGGCCAAGCAGCTGGAGAAGGTCATCTACTTCGCCGCCAACCTGGTCACCTGGGTCGACGAGGAGCGTCGCCACGACGATCTCCCCAATCTCGAGGTCGAGATGCTGGGCGAGCGCGACGCCATCGAGAAGGAGCGCGAGCTGGCCCTGGCCAAGCGCTTCGAGGAGCTCGAGAAGGAGGTCGAGGAGCTCGAGAAGGAGGGCGCCAAGGATTCCGAGATCAAGGCCCGCCAGCGGGCCTCGGAGAAGGACCTCGCCATGATCCGCGAGCAGTTCGACCTCGAGATCGACGTCCTGCAGCGCGCCTTCGACGAGTTCAAGGACCTCTTCGCCCGCAAGATCATCGAAGACGAGATGCTGTGGCGCGAGCTCGAGGACCGCTACGGCGAGTACTTCGAAGGGGGCATGGGCGCCGACGCCCTGGCCCGGCTCATCGAGCGCATCGACTTCGACGTCGAGGAAGAGAAGCTGCGGGCCGCCATCGACCCGCAGGAGGGCCAGCGTCCCCTGTCCGCTCAGCGCAAGCAGAAGGCCATCAAGCGGCTCAAGATCGTCTCGGCGTTCAACCGCCGCGACGACAACGGCCGTCGGGTCAACGACCCGCGGGCCATGATCCTCGACGTGGTGCCGGTGATCCCGCCCGAGCTGCGCCCCATGGTGCAGCTCGACGGCGGCCGCTTCGCCACCTCGGACCTGAACGACCTCTACCGCCGGGTCATCAACCGCAACAACCGGCTCAAGCGCCTCCTCGACCTCGGGGCTCCCGAGATCATCGTCAACAACGAGAAGCGCATGCTGCAGGAGGCGGTCGACGCCCTGTTCGACAACGGCCGCCGCGGCCGCCCGGTGACGGGCCCGGGCAACCGCCCGCTCAAGTCCCTGTCCGACATGTTGAAGGGCAAGCAGGGTCGGTTCCGCCAGAACCTGCTGGGCAAGCGCGTCGACTACTCGGGCCGCTCGGTCATCGTGGTCGGCCCCACGCTCAAGCTGCACCAGTGCGGCCTGCCCAAGCTGATGGCGCTCGAGCTGTTCAAGCCGTTCGTCATGAAGAAGCTGGTCGACGCCGAGCTGGCCCAGAACATCAAGTCGGCCAAGCGCATGGTCGAGCGCCGGCGCCCGCAGGTGTGGGACGTGCTCGAGGAGGTCATCAAGGAGCACCCGGTGCTCCTGAACCGGGCCCCCACGCTGCACCGCCTCGGCATCCAGGCCTTCGAGCCCGTGCTCGTCGAGGGCAAGGCCATCCAGATCCATCCCCTGGTGTGCCACGCCTTCAACGCCGACTTCGACGGTGACCAGATGGCCGTGCACCTCCCGCTGTCGGCGGAGGCCCAGGCCGAGAGCCGCGTGCTCGATGCTGTCGGCCAACAACGTGCTCAGCCCGGCCGACGGGCGGCCGCTGGTCACGCCGACCCAGGACATGATCATCGGGGCCGCCTACCTGACCGAGAAGGTGGTGGGCGACCACGGCGAGGGCCGGGTGTTCCGTCACCTCCACGAGCTGGAGCGGGCGTACGAGGCCGGCGACGTGTCACTGCACGCCGAGATCGAGTTCCGCCACCCCAAGCTCGTCGCCACCCCGGCCAACGGCTCGGCGGCCACCTACCACAAGACCACCGTGGGCCGGGTGTTCTTCGACACGGCGCTGCCCGAGCGCTTCGAGTTCATCAACGAGCGGATCACCAAGCGCCAGATGGGGGCGCTGGTCGACACCCTGGCCGACGAGTACGACAAGGCCGAGGTGGCGGCCAGCCTCGACGCCATCAAGAACCTCTGCTTCCGCTTCGCCACCAAGTCGGGCCTCACCGTCTCCATCGACGACGTGCAGACGCCGCCGGAGAAGGCCGAGATCCTCGACCGCCACGAGAAGGAGGCGGACAAGGTCGAGAACCAGTTCCGCCGGGGCATCATCACCGACGGTGAGCGCCGCCAGAAGGAAGTCGAGATCTGGACGAACGCCACCGACGAGGTGCGGGTCAAGATGGAGGAGTCCCTCAAGGCCCAGCAGTTCAACCCCATCGACATGATGGTCGGTTCGGGGGCCCGCGGGAACATGATGCAGGTCCGCCAGATCGCCGGCATGCGCGGCCTGGTGGCCAACCCCCGCGGCGACATGATCCCTCGCCCGATCAAGAGCAACTTCCGTGAAGGCCTGACGATGTTGGAGTACTTCATCGCCACGCCTGGCGCCCGCAAGGGCCTCGTGGACACGGCCCTGCGCACCGCCGATTCGGGTTACCTCACCCGGCGACTGGTCGACGTGGCCCAGGAGCTCATCATCAACGAAGAGGATCCGTTCGCCCCCGGGCCGGACGGCAAGCCGCGGGCCGTGCGGGGCATCTGGATCGAGGACGTGGGCCCCGACCAGCCCGGTCGGCGCACCTACCTCGAGAACCGGCTCTACAGCCGGGTCCTGGCCGACGACGTCAAGCTGTCGGACGGCAAGGTCCTGGCCAAGGGCTCCACGGTCCACGAAGAGGAGCTCGACCTGCTGCGCGACGATCCGGGCGTGACCCGGGTCCGGGTGCTGTCGCCGCTCACCGACGACTCCGACGTGGGCATCTCGGCAGCCAGCTACGGCCTCTCGCTGGCCACCAACAAGACCATCGAGACCGGTGAGGCGGTCGGCGTCATCGCCGCCCAGTCGATCGGCGAGCCGGGCACCCAGCTCACCATGCGGACGTTCCACACCGGCGGCATCGCCGGCGCGGGCGACATCGCCGGTGGTCTCCCCCGGGTCGTGGAGCTGTTCGAGGCCCGGAGCCCCAAGGGCAAGGCCACCCTCAGCCGGCTCTCCGGCGTGGTGCGCATCGCCGATGACGAGGGCAAGGGCCGGGTGGTGACCGTGGTCGCCGACGACGGCACCGAGGAGAGCTACACGGTGCCCAGCCTGGCCCGGCTCGAGATCACCGACGGTCAGGAGATCCAGGCCGGCGACCCCATCGTGGAAGGGCCCCGCGACCCCAAGGAGCTGTTGGAGATCAAGGGCATCCGCGAGACCCAGCAGTACCTGGTCACCGAGGTCCAGAAGGTCTACCGGGACCAGGGCGTGCCCATCCACGACAAGCACATCGAGCTGATCGTGCGCCAGATGACCCGCCGCATCGCGGTGCAGGAGCCGGGCGACTCGTCCTTCCTGCCCGGCGAGCGGGTCGACCAGAAGGTGTACACCGACACCAACCGGGCCCTGGTGCAGGAAGGCCGCACCCCGGCCGAGGGGCGGCCCGAGCTCATGGGCATCACCAAGGCCTCGCTGGCCACGGACTCGTGGCTCTCGGCCGCCTCCTTCCAGGAGACGACCCGGGTGCTCACCGAGGCTGCCATCGAGTCCCGCAGCGACTCGCTGGTGGGTCTCAAGGAGAACATCATCATCGGCAAGCTCATCCCGGCCGGTACCGGGATGGCCACCTACCGCGACATCGCCACCTCGGCGCCCGACTACCAGCCGATGGAGTTCTACTCCTCGGCCGACGAGGAGCAGGATCTGGCCGAATGGCTGGCCGGGCGCTCCGACCTGGTGGCCGGCGTGGGTGACCTGGCCGCGAGCGGCGACGAGATCCCCGACGCCCAGGTGATCGACCTGCCGACCACGGGCGACGCCGCCAGCTGAGCCGAGCCCGCACCGAGATCCATCACGAGCCCGGGCCCCGGCCCGGGCTCGTGCGCGCCCAGGCGGGCCGCCCACGCCGGGCATGGGATCGGCCCGGTGGCCGAGTTGCCTCCG
Organism: uncultured Microthrixaceae bacterium; assembly: GCA_963726905.1. Classification (GTDB taxonomy): domain Bacteria; phylum Actinomycetota; class Acidimicrobiia; order Acidimicrobiales; family Acidimicrobilacustridaceae; genus UBA4742. The sequence continues at coordinate 18,132 of CAVSDZ010000019.1, read as the reverse complement.
ACCGACCTGCCTCGTAGCATTGACCTCCGGCCCTGGCGCGCTCTGCGCCGGGTCCTGGCTCTCTCGTGTCCCCGTCCTTCGGGGATTTTCGCATGTTCTTTCGAAAGGTGCCTTCGTGCCCACCATCCAGCAGTTGGTCCGCAAGGGCCGCGCGTCGAAGCCGGCGAAGGGTAAGACGCCGGCCCTGAAGGGCGCACCCCAGCGCCGGGGTGTGTGCACCCGCGTCTACACCACCACCCCCAAGAAGCCGAACTCCGCGCTGCGCAAGGTCGCCCGTGTCCGGCTGACCAGTGGCATGGAGGTCACCGCCTACATCCCCGGCGAGGGCCACAACCTCCAGGAGCACTCCATCGTGCTGGTCCGCGGTGGCCGTGTGAAGGACCTCCCCGGTGTGCGCTACAAGATCATCCGCGGCACGCTCGACACCTCGGGCGTGCGCGATCGCAAGCAGGCCCGGAGCCGCTACGGCGCCAAGAAGGAGAGCTGACGTGCCTCGCAAGGGTCCCGCCCCCCGCCGAGAGTTGATGCCCGACCCGATCTACCACTCGGTCGTCGTCACCCAGCTGGTCAACAAGGTGCTGCAGCGCGGCAAGCGCTCCACGGCCGAGCGCATCGTCTACGAGGCCCTCTCCATCATCGAGGAGAAGACGGCCACCGAGCCGATCTCCACGCTGAAGCGGGCGGTCGACAACATCAAGCCCCAGCTCGAGGTCAAGAGCCGCCGCGTCGGTGGCGCCACCTACCAGGTGCCGGTGGAGGTCCGCCCCCGCCGGGCCAACACCCTGGCCATCCGCTGGATGGTCGGCTACTCGCGCCAGCGTCGCGAGAAGACCATGGCCGAGCGCCTGGCCAACGAGCTCATGGACGCCTCCAACGGCGTCGGTGCCTCGGTGAAGCGCCGCGAGGACGTCCACAAGATGGCCGAGTCGAACAAGGCCTTCGCCCACTACCGCTGGTAGGGCTGATCGGGCGCGGTGCGAGCCGAGCCGGCGCCCGCACCGGGCGAGTTCCGCCGCACCCCGTCGGGCGCGTCCCCGACCTACCGAATCGATCTGCATCCATGCCGACGAGCCCAACCGGCTCGCACCCCGAGTACACGAGAGATAGAGAACGATGGCCAGGACCCACCCCCTCGAGCGCACCCGCAACATCGGCATCATGGCCCACATCGATGCCGGCAAGACCACCACCACCGAGCGCATCCTCTACTACACCGGTCGCAACTACAAGATCGGTGAGGTGCACGAGGGCGCGGCCACGATGGACTGGATGGTCCAGGAGCAGGAGCGGGGCATCACCATCACCTCGGCCGCCACCACGTGCATGTGGAACGACCACCGCATCAACATCATCGACACCCCGGGCCACGTCGACTTCACCGTCGAGGTGGAGCGTTCGCTGCGCGTGCTCGACGGCGCCGTCGCCGTGTTCGACGGGGTGGCCGGCGTCGAGCCCCAGACCGAGAACGTGTGGCGCCAGGCCAACAAGTACGGCGTTCCCCGCATGTGCTTCGTCAACAAGATGGACCGCCTCGGCGCCGACTTCTTCAAGGCGCTCGACAGCATCCGTGACCGGCTCGACTGCACCACCGCCGTGATCCAGCTCCCCATCGGAGCCGAGGGCCACTACAAGGGCGTCATCGACCTGCTCACCATGCAGGCGCTGGTGTGGGAGGACGAGGAGCTCGGGGCCAAGTGGGCCGTCCAGGACGTCCCCGCCGACCTCGTGGACCAGGCCGAGCAGTACCGCGCCGAGCTGGTCGAGACGCTGGCCAACTTCGACGAGGTCATCCTCGAGAAGTTCATCGGCGAAGAGGAGGTCACCGCCGAGGAGCTTCGGGTGGCCATCCGCCGGGCCACCATCGCCAACGAGGTCGTGCCGATCCTCAACGGCACCGCGTTCAAGAACAAGGGCGTGCAGCCGCTGCTCGACGCCATCGTCGACTACCTGCCCTCGCCCATCGACCTGCCCCCGACCCAGGGCATGAACCTCAAGGCCACCGAGACGCTCGAGCGCAAGGCCGACGACAACGAACCGTTCGCGGCGCTCGCCTTCAAGATCATGACCGCCCCCGACGTGGGCAAGCTCGTCTACTTCCGCGTGTACAGCGGTCAGATGCCCAAGGGGGCGCAGGTCTACAACAGCCGCACCGGCAACAAGGAGCGCCTGGGCCGCGTGCTCGAGATGCACGCCAACCACCAGCAGGACCGTGACGGCGTGTTCGCCGGCGACATCGTGGCCGGCATCGGGCTCAAGAACACCAAGACCGGTGACACCTTGTGCGCCATCGAGGCCCCGATCGTGCTGGAGGAGCTCGAGTTCCCCGAGCCGGTGATCCACGTGGCCGTCGAGCCCAAGACCAAGGCCGACCAGGACAAGATGTCCAAGGCCTTGTTCTCCCTGTCCGAGGAAGACCCCACCTTCCAGGTGCGCAGCGACGAGGAGACCGGCCAGACGATCATCTCGGGCATGGGCGAGTTGCACCTCGAGGTGCTGGTCGACCGCATGCTGCGCGAGTTCCGGGTGGACGCCACGGTGGGCAAGCCGCAGGTCGCCTACCGCGAGACCATCAGCCAGAAGGTCGACAAGAGCACCTACACCCACAAGAAGCAGACCGGTGGCTCGGGTCAGTACGCCGAGGTCACGATCTCCATCGAGAACACCGGCCCGGGTGGTGGCTACGAGTTCGTCGACGCCATCAGCGGCGGGCGCATCCCCAAGGAGTACATCCCCTCGGTCGACGCCGGCATCCAGGACGCCATGACCGCCGGTGTCCTGGCCGGGTACCCGACCGTGGACGTGCGGGCCACGCTCACCGACGGCAAGTACCACGACGTCGACTCCTCGGAGATGGCCTTCAAGATCGCCGGGACCATGGCGTTCAAGGAAGCGGCCCGCAAGGCCAAGCCCATCCTGCTCGAGCCGATCATGAAGGTCGAGGTCGTCACCCCCGACGACTACATGGGCGACGTCATGGGTGACCTGTCCAGCCGCCGGGGCAAGCTCGGTGGCATGGAGCAACGGGGCAACAGCCAGGTCATCAACGCCACCGTGCCCCTGTCGGAGATGTTCGGCTACGCTACCGACCTGCGTTCGCGCACCTCGGGCCGCGCCACCTACACGATGCAGTTCGATTCGTATCAGCAGATGCCGTCGAACGTGCAGGAAGAGATCGTCACCCGCGTCCGCGGCGAGTAGTCGTCCCGCCCGTCATTCCCAGTTCATAGGAAAGGTTCCAGGAGAGATCGTTATGGCCAGAGAGAAGTTTGAGCGGAACAAGCCTCATGCGAATGTGGGGACGATGGGTCATATTGATCATGGGAAGACGACGTTGACGGCGGCGATTACGAAGGTGTTGTCGGATGCGGATCCGTCGAACAATTCGTTTACGGAGTTCGCGAATATTGATAAGGCTCCGGAGGAGCGTGAGCGGGGGATCACGATCAATATTTCGCATGTGGAGTATGAGACGGCGGATCGTCATTATGCGCATGTGGATATGCCGGGTCATGCTGATTACATCAAGAACATGATTACGGGTGCGGCGCAGGTGGATGGGGCGATTCTGGTGGTGTCGGCGGCGGATGGTCCGATGCCGCAGACGCGTGAGCATGTGTTGTTGGCTCGGCAGGTGGGGGTGCCGGCGATCGTGGTGGCGTTGAACAAGGTCGACATGGTCGATGATGAGGAGTTGTTGGATCTGGTGGAGCTCGAGGTTCGGGAGTTGTTGAACGAATACGAGTTCCCTGGTGATGACGTGCCGGTGGTGAAGGTGTCGGCGTTGAAGGCGTTGGAGGGTGATCCGGTGGCGGTGGATCAGGTGATGGGGTTGATGACGGCGGTCGATACCTATATTCCTCAGCCGGAGCGGGCGACGGACAAGCCGTTCTTGATGCCGATCGAGGATGTGTTCACGATCACGGGTCGGGGGACGGTGGTGACGGGCCGGGTGGAGCAGGGTGTGGTGCACACCGGCGACGAGATCGAGATCGTGGGGATCCGTCCGACGCAGAAGACGACGTGTACCGGGGTGGAGATGTTCCGGAAGTTGTTGGATGAGGGGATGGCGGGCGACAACATCGGGGCGTTGTTGCGGGGCACGAAGAAGGAGGAGGTGGAGCGGGGTCAGGTGTTGGCGGCGCCGGGTTCGATCACGCCGCACACCGATTTCGAGGGTCAGGTGTATGTGTTGACGAAGGAGGAGGGTGGCCGTCACAAGCCGTTCTTCTCGAACTATCGTCCGCAGTTCTATTTCCGGACGACGGATGTGACGGGGCATGTGTCGTTGCCGGAGGGCACCGAGATGTGCATGCCGGGGGACAACACGACGATGAACGTCGAGTTGATCCACCCGATCGCGATGGAAGAGGGCTTGCGGTTCGCGATCCGTGAAGGTGGCCGTACCGTGGGCGCCGGCCGCGTCATCAAGATCATCAAGTAACGACCGAGCAGAGAAAGCAGCACCATTTCCCATGGCTGACAAGCAGAAGATCCGGATCAGGCTCAAGGCCTACGATCACGAGATCATCGACCAGTCGACGAAGAAGATCGTCGAGACGGTCGTGCGCACCAACGCAACGATCCGGGGTCCGGTGCCGCTTCCGACCGAGAAGCACCGCTACACGGTCATCCGCTCGCCCCACAAGGACAAGGACTCGCGCGAGCACTTCGAGATGCGCATCCACAAGCGCCTGCTCGACATCCTCGAGCCGTCGCCCAAGACGGTCGATTCGCTCCAGCGCCTCGACCTGCCCGCCGGTGTCGACATCGAGATCAAGATCCAACAGGCCTGAGACGCAGCCCGTCCCACGATCCTGAACGAGCCCGGGCCCGCGGCCCGGGCTCGTCGCATTCCCGGGGCGGGGGTGTGACCGGTCGGACCTGCTGGCCGGCCCGAGGGCGGGTGCTCAGGTGGCCTCGAGCCAGCCGACCAGCCACAGGGGGAACGGGATGGTGGCGCCGGAGGCGGCCAGATCGCGTGCTTCGGCCCCGAACTTGGCGGCCAGGGCCCGGGCGATCTCGGGACGCCCCCGCACCGCGGCGACCGGGCACTGCTGGGTCTTGATGGTGAACAGCACCGCGCCGGTGTGGGCGAGACGCACCAGCGTCTGGCGCTCGCTGCGCAGCCACACGCGGCGCACTCCCGACGGGTCGGGGGCGAAGGAGGCCGGCGACTCGTGGGGCTCGGGCCGGAACAGCTCGTCGTGGTTGTGGATGGACAGGTTGCGTCGCCGCACCGGGCGGTCGGCCCGCAGCCGCTCGAAGAAGGTGTCGACCTTGGCGGCGAGCTCCTCGGCGTAGTGGGGGACCGGGGCATGGATGGTGGCCAGGGAGTGGCCCAGCTTGTCGTGGAGCCGCCAGTGCGACGGGAAGCACAGCGATGCGGCCTCCAGTCGGTAGCGCCCCTCGTCGGCCACCATCAGGCACAGGTCCTCCTGGACGAGGCGCCCGGCGGCATCGAGCGGGTGGAGCCCGGCCGGGGGCGGGGGCGCCGTCGGGCCGGGGTGGGTGGCCAGCCAGCCGGTCACCAGCTCGAGCACCTCGGCCGAGGCGGCCTCGCAGCCCGGGCGGGCGGCGAACACCTCGGACGGGCGGGTGGACAAGAGCTCGGCTTTCAGGGCCAGCTCCTCGTCGAAGCGCTCGTCACGGACCAGCCAGTCCTCGAGGTCGAGGGTGTGGACGCCCATCGACAGCCACGGGGGACCAGGCTGGAGGGCGAGCTCGTCGAGCCACGGAGGAGGGGCGGGGGAGGTGGCGGCCACGGCTTCGAGTATGCGTGCCGCGGGCCGCTCGTGTCGGCTTGGAACTGCCGGGCGCCGCCCGCTATGCTCTCCCTCTTGTGTGCGCAGGCCTCTCCGGCCTCTGGCACCGAAGATCGGACCGTACCTCGAACTGACGTCTGCGCCGGCCACTGCCTGTGTTGGTGGTGGAACCCCGCAGCACAACCGAACAGGCGCTCCGCCGGGTCTTCCCGTGCGGAGCGTCCGCATGAACAGGCACCCGTTGCGCAGCGTGGCGGGGCCGCCCCCGACGCTAGCGACAGACACAGAAAGAACGCAGCCGGTATGGCGAACAAGGCACTCGTCGGCGAGAAGGTCGGCATGACCCAGGTGTGGGACGACGACAACCATGTCGTTCCCGTCACCGTGGTGCGGGTCGCGCCCCTCCGAGTCGTCCAGATCAAGACCCCTGAGCGCGACGGCTACAGCGCGCTGCAGGTGACGTTCGGAACGAAGGACGCCCGGAAGTTGACCCAGCCTGCGGCGGGTCACTTCGCCAAGGCCGGCGTCGCCGCCGGCGTGAAGCTCGTGGAGCTCAGGCTCGACGACGTGTCCGGGTTCGAGATCGGCCAGGAGATCGGCGTCGACACGCTGGTGGCCGGTGAGATCGTCGACGTCACCGCGCTCAGCCGGGGCAAGGGCTTCGCCGGCACGATGAAGCGACACAACTTCTCCGGTCAGAAGGCCTCGCACGGTACCCACCGGGTGCACCGCAAGCCCGGCTCGGTCGGCGCCTGCGCCACCCCGGCCCGGGTGTTCAAGGGCACCCGCATGGCGGGGCGCATGGGCGGCGAGAAGGTCACCACCCTCAACCTCGAGGTGGTCGAAGCCGACGCCGAGCACGACCTGCTGCTGGTCAAGGGCGCCGTGCCCGGGCCCAAGGGCGGGCTGGTCATCGTGCGCAACGCCGTGAAGGCCACCGCGTCGGCCAAGGGCGGTGCGTGATGCCGAAGGTCACCGTGAAGGACCTGTCCGGCGCCGATCAGGGCTCGGTCACCCTCGATGAGGGGTATTTCGGCATCGAGCCCAACGTCCCGGTCATGCACCAGGTCGTGACGGCCCAACTGGCCGCCCGCCGGTCCGGCACCCAGAGCACGAAGACCCGGGCCGAGGTGCGCGGCGGCGGGGCCAAGCCGTGGAAGCAGAAGGGCACCGGCCGGGCCCGCCAGGGCAGCATCCGCTCGCCCCAGTGGAAGGGCGGCGGCGTGGCCCTCGGCCCCAAGCCCCGCAGCTACGAGCAGCGCACCCCCAAGAAGATGATCCGCCTGGCCCTGCGCTCGGCGCTGTCGGACCGCGCCGCCGACGGCAAGGTGGTCGTGGTCGACGAGTGGGGCTTCAGCGAGCCCAGCACCAAGCAGGCCTTGGCCGCCCTCGGCGCCCTGGGCATCGAAGGTCGGGCCCTCGTCGTGGTCGGCCCCGACGACGCCGTGGCCTTCAAGAGCTTCCGCAACCTGCCCACCGTCCATGTGCTCGAGCCGGGGGAGCTCAACGCCTACGACATCTTGTGCTCCGACTACGTCGTGTTCGCCAAGGACACGCTGCCCGAGACGAGCGAGGCGGCCAAGGCCGCCAAGCCGGCCCAGAAGGTGGCTTCGGCCCCGGCGGCCACCCTGTCGGTGACCGCCCCGGTCGTCACTGCCGAAGACACCGCCGAGACCGAGGGGGAGCCCGACATGGCGAGCGATCTGCCCAACCGACCCAAGAACGAGGGCGAGACGGCCAAGCCCGTCGCGGCCGGCGATCGGGTGAAGCCTGTTGGCGAGAAGACCGATCCGCGCTTCGAGGCCGCCCGCATCAAGTCCGAGAAGGAGGCCGAGGTGCGCGCCGCCAAGGAGCAGGCCGCCGCCGAGCCCGCCGTCGAAGAGCCGCCGGTCGAGGCGGACGAGACCGAGACCAAGCCCAGCGGCAGCTTCTCGTTCAACCGGCCCGCTGACGACGCCGAGGAGAGCGACGCGTGAAGGATCCCCGCGACGTCATCATCGAGCCGATCGTGAGCGAGAAGTCCTACGGGCTGCTCGACCAGAACGTCTACACCTTCCGGGTCCATCCCGACGCGTCCAAGCCGGAGATCAGCGACGCGGTGAAGGCCATCTTCAACGTCCGCGTGCTGAGCGTGAACACCTTGAACCGCAAGGGCAAGCGCAAGCGCGACCGCCGCACCGGCACCTACGGATCCCGTCCCAACACCAAGCGTGCGATCGTCACCCTCGCCGAGGGCGACAGCATCGACCTGTTCGAGGCATAGGAACCATGGCACTCCGCAAGCGCAAGCCCACCAGCCCCGGTCGTCGCTTCCAGACGGTCTCGGACTTCTCCGAGATCACGAAGACGACGCCGGAGAAGTCGCTGCTGGCGACCAAGCACAACACCGGCGGCCGCAACAGCTACGGCCGCAAGACGGCTCGCCACAAGGGCGGAGGCCACAAGCAGCAGTACCGCGTGGTGGACTTCCGACGCACCAAGGACGGCGTGCCGGCCAAGGTGGCCGCGGTCGAGTACGACCCCAACCGCAACTGCCGGATCCTGTTGCTCCACTACCTCGACGGTGAGAAGCGCTACATCCTGGCGCCGGCCAACGTGGGCGTGGGCGAGCTGCTCCAGAGCGGCCAGGGCGCGGAGATCCGGCCCGGGAACGCCCTGCCCATGCGCTACATCCCGGTGGGCACCACCATCCACAACGTCGAGCTCAAGCCGGGCGGTGGCGGCAAGATGGCCCGCAGCGCCGGGGCCAGCGTCCAGCTCGTGGCCAAGGAGGGCGACTACGCCACCGTCCGCCTGCCCAGCACCGAGATGCGCCGCGTGCCCATCGACTGCCGGGCCACGGTGGGCTCGGTCGGCAACGCCGAAGCCGAGCTCATCAAGATCGGCAAGGCCGGCCGCAACCGTTGGAAGGGCGTCCGCCCCCAGACCCGGGGCGTGGCCATGAACCCTGTCGACCACCCCCACGGTGGTGGCGAGGGCAAGACCTCCGGCGGCCGGCATCCCGTGTCGCCGTGGGGCAAGCCCGAGGGTCGCACCCGCGACAAGACCAAGCCTTCGCAGCAACTCATCGTCCGCCGACGCCGCACCCGCGGTTCGCGCCGGTAGAGGGGACCACACCTGTCATGCCTCGCAGTCTGAAGAAGGGCCCGTTCGTCGACGACCACCTGTTGAAGAAGGTCGACGCCTTGAACGAGCAGAACGAGAAGCGTGTGATCAAGACCTGGTCGCGCCGCTCCACGATCATCCCCGAGATGGTCGGGCACACCATCGCCGTCCACGACGGGCGCAAGCACGTCCCGGTGTACATCACCGAGTCCATGGTCGGCCACAAGCTCGGTGAGTTCGCGCCCACCCGCACGTTCAAGTTCCACGCCGGCCAGGAACACAAGGGTCGGCGATAGCGATGACGTTCGGAGTCAAGACCAACGAGCGGCCCGGCACCCGGGCCCAGGTGAAGTACAGCCGGGTCTCCGCCTACAAGGCCCGTGAGGTCCTCGACCTCATCCGCGGCGAGCGTGTCGCCCGCGCCCTGGAGATCCTCGAGTTCGCCGAGCGCGATGTCGCCCAGGTCATCCTCAAGTGCCTCGAGTCGGCCATCGCCAACGCCGAGCACAACGATCAGATCCCGGCCGACGAGCTCTTCGTCTCGGCCTGCTTCGCCGATGAGGGCCCGACCCTCAAGCGCTGGCGGCCCCGGGCTCGGGGAAGGGCGACGCGGATCCGCAAGCGCACCTGCCACATCACGGTGATCGTGAGCCGGCTCGCTCCCGAGGAGCTCGAGCGCCTGCGGGCGCAGGAGCTCGCCTCCGGCGGCCGCGGTGGGGGCCAGGCCGCAGCCGAGGCCCGTCGCCAGCGGGTGCTGCGCAGCCGCCAGGCCAAGGCCGACAAGAAGGCGGCCGAAGCCGAAGAGGACCACGACCACGATCACGACCACGACCACGACCACGAGGCCGATGTCGTCGAGGCCGACGACGCCACCGAAGCGGTAGCCGACGACGCCCCTGAGGCCGATGCCGGCGACGGGGCTGCCGAGCCCGAAGCCAAGGCCGAGGCGAAGCCCAAGGCGGAGGCGAAGCCCAAGGCGGAGGCCGAGCCCGAGGTCGAGGCGGAGCCCGAGATCGAGGATCACGCCAGTGACGAGGCCGACGGCGCCGACGCCGAGGCCGATCGAGAGGAAAGCTGATGGGCCAGAAGGTCAACCCTTACGGGTTTCGACTCGGCGTCACCACCGACTGGAAGTCGCGCTGGTTCGCCGATCGCCGCCAGTACGGCGAGTACATCATCGAGGACTGGAAGATCCGGAACTTCCTGATGACCCAGTTGCCGCACGCGGCCATCAGCCGGGTCGAGATCGAGCGGACCCGTGATCGCCTTCGGGTCGACGTGCACACTGCCCGCCCCGGCATCGTCATCGGCCGCCGCGGGGCCGAGGCTGATCGCCTCCGCGCCGGGCTCACCGCCATCACCGGCAACAACAAGGTCCAGCTCAACATCCAGGAGATCAAGCAGCCGGAGCTCGACGCGGCGCTCATCGCCCAGGGCGTGGCCGACCAGCTCGCCGGTCGGGTGGCGTTCCGCCGGGCCATGAAGCGGGCCGTGCAGAACGCCCAGAAGGCCGGCGCCCTGGGGATCCGGGTCCAGTGCTCGGGCCGCCTCGGCGGCTCGGAGATGGCTCGCACCGAGTGGTACCGAGAGGGTCGGGTCCCGCTGCACACGCTGCGGGCCGACATCGACTACGGCTTCCGCGAGGCCAAGACCACCTACGGGCGCATCGGCGTCAAGGTGTGGATCTACAAGGGCGACATCCTCCCCTACAAGAGCGTGGTGGAGGACAAGGTCACCAAGGAAGCGGCCATGGCCGTCGGTGAGACTTCCGGACAGGTCCGGCCCCGCAAGGTCGTCTCGTCGGCCGCCGCCCGGCGCCGTCCCGCCGGCGAGGAAGGCACCGAGCTCCCCGTCGAAGAAGCCGCGCCGCTGATCAAGGAAGCCGATCCCGAGCTCGAGCGACTCCTCGCCGAGGAAGAGGAGATCGAGCGCTCCGTACGCGACCACCACGAGACGCCGCACTTCCGTCCCGGGGATGGTGAGTAGATCATGTTGATGCCCAAGAAGGTCAAGCACCGCAAGCAGCAGCGCGGCCGCATGCGCGGTCAGGCCAAGGGGGCCACCGAGGTCACCTTCGGCGACTACGGCATCCAGGCCCTCGAGCCCGGCTGGGTCACCGCCCGTCAGATCGAAGCGGCCCGTATCGCCATGACCCGCCACATCAAGCGCGGCGGCAAGGTGTGGATCAACATCTTCCCGGACAAGCCCGTGACGGAGAAGCCGGCCGAGACCCGCATGGGCTCGGGCAAGGGCAACCCCGAACGATGGGTGGCCGTGGTCAAGCCGGGCCGCATCCTGTTCGAGCTGTCCTACAACGACCCGGCCATCGCCCGCGCCGCCATCGACCGGGCCATCCAGAAGCTGCCCATCAAGGCCCGCTTCGTGGCTCGTGAGGAGGCGTTCTGATGGCCAAGGGAACCGACGCCGCCCTGCGTGACCTGGGCGACCTGGAGCTGATCGAGCGCCTGGGTGAGACGAAGCAGGAGCTGTTCAACCTGCGCTTCCAGCACGTGACGGGCCAGCTCGACAACTCGGCCCGGCTGGGTCAACTGCGCAGGGACGTGGCCCGGATCAACACCGAGCTACGGGCTCGCGAGATCGCCGCCGCCGAGGCCCTGGTGGCCAGCGCCACGAACGAGGAGACGGCCTGATGGCTGACGAGAACGCAACCGAAGCGCGCACCAACCCCCGCAAGGTGCGGGAGGGAACGGTGCTGTCCAACGCCATGGACAAGACCGCGGTGGTCGCCGTCGTCGACCGGGTCCGTCATCCCCGGTACAACAAGACGGTCCAGCGCACCACCAAGCTCTTCGTGCACGACGAGGCCAACGACCTGAACGTGGGCGACAAGGTCCGGGTCCAGGAGACCCGGCCGCTGTCGAAGAACAAGCGCTGGCGGGTCCTGGACGTGTTGGAGCGGGCCCGATGATCCAGCAGGAGACCCGACTGCGGGTCGCGGACAACAGCGGGGCCAAAGAGGTGCTGTGCATCAAGGTGCTGGGCGGTTCGCGCCGCCGCTACGCCTCGATCGGCGACATCTTCGTGGCCACCGTCAAGGACGCCATCCCCGGAGCGGCCGTCAAGAAGGGCGACGTCGTGAAGTGCGTCGTCGTCCGGGTCAAGAAGGAGAAGCGTCGTCCGGACGGCTCCTACATCAAGTTCGACGAGAACGCGGCGGTGCTGATCAACGACCAGCAGCAACCGCGCGGGACGCGCATCTTCGGTCCGGTGGGGCGCGAGCTCCGGGACAAGAAGTTCATGCGCATCGTGTCGCTGGCACCGGAGGTGCTCTAGTGAAGATCCGAAAGGGAGACCGCGTGCAGGTGCTCGCGGGCAAGGACCGGGGCAAGACCGGCACCATCACGTTCGCCTATCCGGCCACCGGCAAGGTCGTCGTGGACGGCCTGAACGTGGCCAAGAAGCACCAGAAGGCTCGGGGCGCCACGATGCAGGCCGGCATCATCGACAAGGAGATGCCGATGCCCGCGTCGAACGTGGCCATCGTGTGCCCCTCGTGCGGCAAGCCGACCCGCGTCGGCTACCGCTTCGAGCCCGACGGCTCCAAGGTCCGCATCTGCCGCAAGTGCGAAGGCGACATCTCATGAGCACCGCCACCACCGATGCGCCGCGCCTCAAGCAGCGCTACAACGACGAGATCCGGGCCCAGCTCAAGGGCACCCTCGAGCTCGACAACATCATGCAGGTGCCCCGGCTCGAGAAGATCGTCATCAACATGGGCGTGGGCGCCGCCACCGACCAGGCTCGCCTGCTCGAGGGCGCCATCAAGGACCTCGAGATCATCTCGGGCCAGAAGCCGCTGACCACGCGGGCCAAGAAGTCGATCGCCGGCTTCAAGCTCCGCGAGGGCAACGCCATCGGCGCCAAGGTCACCCTTCGGGGAGACCGCATGTGGGAGTTCCTGGACCGGCTCATCAGCCTGGCCATCCCCCGCATCCGCGACTTCCGCGGCCTCCCGGCCAACTCGTTCGACGGCCGGGGGAACTACACCTTCGGCGTCACCGAGCAGCTGATCTTCCCGGAGATCGACTACGACCAGGTCGACACGACCCGGGGGATGGACATCACCATCGTCACCACCGCCCGTACGAACGCCGAAGGCAAGGCACTGCTCCTTGCGTTCGGCTTCCCTTTCAAGCGTGAGGGGCAGCAGTAGCCATGGCCAAGAAAGCGCTCATCGAGAAGCAGCAGCGCACTCCCAAGTTCAAGGTGCGGGCCTACACCCGTTGCCGCCGCTGCGGCCGGCCCCGCGCCGTGTACCGCAAGTTCGGGCTCTGCCGCGTCTGCCTGCGCGAGCTGGCCCACGCCGGCGAGCTGCCGGGCGTCACCAAGGCCAGCTGGTGAAGGGAGGCATTCGACCATGACCATGACTGATCCCATCGCCGACATGCTCACCCGGATCCGCAACGCCAACGTGGCGATGCACGACGAGGTGCGCATGCCATCGTCCAAGGTGAAGGAGTCCCTCGCCGAGCTGCTCCGCAAGGAGGGCTACATCGAGGACTTCGCCGTGGCCGATGACGAAGGTCGCCCCGGCAAGGTGCTGACCGTCACCATGAAGTACTCGCCCGAGCGGGCCCGCGTGATCTCCGGGGTCAAGCGGGTGTCGAAGCCCGGCCTGCGGGTCTACACCAAGGCCGATCGGGTGCCCCGCGTGCTCGGCGGCCTCGGTGTGGCTGTCCTGTCCACCAGTCAGGGACTCATGACCGACCGTGAGGCGCGCAAGCGTCGCATGGGCGGCGAAGTCCTCTGCTACGTCTGGTAGGGGTTCGCCATGTCCCGCGTAGGCCGCAGCCCCATCACCGTTCCCGGCTCGGTCGAGGTCACCATCGCCGACCGTCACGTCACCGTGAAGGGCCCCAAGGGCGAGCTCGACCTCGACATCCCCGGGGAGATCACGGTGCGCCGCGACGGCGAGGAGATCCTCGTCGAGCGTCCCAACGACGAGCGCCAGAACCGGGCCATGCACGGCCTGGTCCGTTCGCTGGTCAACAACATGGTCGTCGGGGTCACCGACGGCTTCCGCAAGGATCTCGACATCGTGGGCGTGGGCTACCGCGCCGCGGCTCCCTCCCCCACCAAGCTCGAGCTGGCGCTCGGGTTCAGCCATCCGGTGAACGTGGATGCCCCCGAGGGCATCAGCTTCGAGGTGGCTTCTCCCACGACGATCGGCGTCGTCGGCATCGACAAGGAGCTCGTCGGTCAGGTCGCCGCCAACATCCGGGCGATCCGCAAACCCGAGCCCTACAAGGGCAAGGGCGTGCGTTACCGCGACGAGTACGTGGCCCGCAAGGCCGGAAAGACAGCGAAGTAGGCACCATGAGCTACAGCGCCAAGCAGAAGCGGGCGGCCCGAGTGCGCCGCCACCTCCGGGTCCGCAAGAAGGTCCGGGGCACGGCCGATCGGCCGCGCCTGGCCGTCTTCCGGTCCAACCGCCACATCAGCGCGCAGGTGATCGACGACCGCACCGGTCGGACGCTCGCGGCGGCGTCGACCACCGAGGCCGCGCTGCGCTCGGCGGCCACCAGCAACATCGAGGCCGCCACCAAGGTCGGTTCCCTGCTGGCCGAGCGGGCTCGCTCGGCCGGCGTCACCCAGGTCGTGTTCGACCGGGGCGGCAACCTGTACCACGGCCGGGTCGCCGCCGTGGCTGACGCGGCCCGCGAAGCCGGACTGGAGTTGTGATGGCCCCCAACGTGAGCGATGCGCAGTTGCGTGAATCGCGCGTCATCAACATCAACCGGGTGGCCAAGGTGGTCAAGGGCGGTCGCCGCTTCTCGTTCACCGCGCTCGTGGTGATCGGCGACGGCGCCGGCCGGGTCGGCCTCGGCTACGGCAAGGCCAAGGAGGTGCCTCTGGCCATCCAGAAGGGCACCGAAGAGGCTCGCAAGAACCTGTTCTCCGTGCCCCTGGCCGGCAGCACCATCGTGCACCCGGTCATCGGCGAGATGGGCGCCGGTCGCGTGCTGCTCAAGCCGGCCGCCCCCGGTACCGGCGTGATCGCCGGTGGCGCCGCCCGGGCCATCCTCGAAGAGGCCGGCATCCACGACGTGTTGTGCAAGTCGCTGGGTTCGGCCAACCACATCAACGTCGCCCGCGCCACCATCGCCGGTCTCAAGGCGCTCAAGCGCCCCGACGAGATCGCCCGCCTCCGGGGCCTGTCGGCCGAGGAGTTCGTGCCGGCCGGGCTGCTCAAGGCCTACCGCGAGAGCGAGCGGGGCCCGCTCGTGCCCGACGAGGTGGCGTGATGGCTCAGCTCAAGGTCACCCAGGTCCGCTCCACCATCGGGGCCAAGCCCAAGACCCGCGGCACCATGCGGGCCCTGGGGCTGCGCGGCATCGGGCAGTCCAACACGGTGCCCGACCGCCCCGAGATCCGCGGCATGATCGCCCGCGTCCCCCACCTGATCACCGTCGAGGAAGAGGCAGACTCGTGAAGGTCCACGATCTCAAGCCCGCCGCCGGTTCCACCCGGAACCGCAAGCGCGTCGGCCGGGGCATCGGCGGCAAGGGCGGCAAGACCGCCGGCCGCGGCACCAAGGGCCAAGGCGCCCGGGACACGATCCCGGCCGGCTTCGAGGGCGGTCAGCTGCCCCTCCACATGCGCATCCCCAAGCTCAAGGGCTTCAAGAACCCCTTCCGGGTGGAGTACCAGGGGCTGAACCTCGACGTGCTCGAGGCCAGCGGCCTCGACGAGGTCACGCCTGAATCCCTCCATCGCCTCGGCCTCACCCACAAGGGTGCCCTGGTCAAGATCCTGGGCCGGGGCGAGGTGACCCGCGCCCTGCAGGTCCAGGCCCACGGCTTCTCCAAGTCGGCCGAGGCGGCCATCGTGGCCGCGGGGGGTACCGTTACCGTTCTCCCGCTGCCGTGGGGCGATCGCCGTCCCCCGGCCAAGGGCAACCACCTCACCAACCGCTAGTCCCGCAAGCCCCCTTCCGCCCGGTCCCTGTCAGGAGCCATTCCGGTGCTTTCGAGCCTGCGCAACATCTTCAGGGTCCCTGACCTGCGCAACAAGGTCCTGTTCACGCTGCTGATCCTGGTGCTGTACCGCTTCGGCGCCTACATCCCGGTGCCCGGCATCGACGTCACCGCGCTGAAGACCCTGAAGGACTCCGCCGACCAGGGAGGCGCCCTCGCCTTCCTGCAGCTCTTCTCGGGCGGGGCGCTCACCCAGTTCGCGGTGTTCGCGCTCGGGATCATGCCCTACATCACGGCGTCGATCATCATGCAGATCCTCGGCGTGGTGATCCCGAAGCTGGAGGAGTGGCAGAACCAGGGAGCCGTCGGGCAGCGCAAGATCACCCAGTGGACGCGGTACGTCACCATCGGCATCGCCGTGGTGCAGTCCACCGGCCTCAGCTACCTGTTCCACAAGGGCGGCGGAGGGTTCCGGGGCGGCAACACCACCGGCCTCGACCTCGTGCCGAACTACGACGTGGGCCACGTGGCCCTCATCGTGTTGACGCTCACCACCGGAACGGCCCTGCTGATGTGGATGGGCGAGCTCGTCACCCAGCGGGGCATCGGCAACGGCATGTCCCTGCTCATCTTCGCCTCGGTGGTGTCGACGCTGCCCTCACAGCTGGGCAAGATCAAGGTCGAGGCGGGGGTGTTCGTCCTCATCGTCACCCTGCTGGTCTTCCTGGTCATCCTCGCCGCCATCGTGTTCGTCGAACAGGGCCAGCGGAGGATCCCGGTCCAGTTCGCCAAACGCGTGGTGGGCAAGCGCATGTACGGCGGCCAGAGCACCTACATCCCGCTCAAGGTCAACCAGTCAGGGGTCATCCCGATCATCTTCGCCAGCTCGGTGCTCTACCTGCCCCAGCTGCTGTCGTTCGTGCTGCCCGCCGACGGGTGGGGGGCCAGCGTCCAGTCGTTCGTGAACAACAACCTGGTCAAGCCGGACTCGCTCCTCCACATCGTGGTGTTCGGTCTGCTCATCATCGGCTTCGCCTACTTCTACACCGCCATCACCTTCGACCCGGCCAAGCAGGCCGACAACCTCCGCAAGCAGGGCGGCTTCATCCCCGGCATCCGGCCCGGGCCCCAGACCGAGCGCTACCTGGCCAAGGTGCTGTCACGCATCACCCTTCCCGGCGCCCTGTTCATCGCCTCCGTGGCGCTCATCCCGTCGCTGCTGCTCACGCACTACCTGCCCGGCAACACCGTGTCGTTCTCCGGGATCTCGATCCTGATCGCGGTGGGTGTGGCGCTCGAGACCATGAAGCAGATCGACAGCCAGCTGATGATGCGGAACTACGAAGGGTTCCTGAAGTAGTGGCGGTGAA
Organism: uncultured Microthrixaceae bacterium; assembly: GCA_963726905.1. Taxonomy (GTDB): domain Bacteria; phylum Actinomycetota; class Acidimicrobiia; order Acidimicrobiales; family Acidimicrobilacustridaceae; genus UBA4742. Next base: position 957 of record CAVSDZ010000019.1, on the reverse strand, counting down.
GCTCGTCCTGTTCGGGCGACAGGGTGCCGGCAAGGGGACGCAGTCGGCGTTCCTGTCGAAGCACTACGGAGCTCCCCACATCTCCACGGGGGACATGCTGCGCGAAGCCGTGGCCGAAGGAACCGCATTCGGTCGGCAAGCCCAGACCTACATCGAGTCGGGGGCCCTGCTGCCCGACGAGATCATGCTCGGCGTCATCACCGAGCGCTTCGGCCACGACGACGTGCGGGCCGACGGCTTCCTGCTCGACGGCTTCCCCCGGACGGTCGGTCAGGCCGAAGCGCTGCTCGGGATCACCTCCATCGACCTGGCCGTGAACCTCGAGGTGCCGCGAGACGTGGTGCTCGAGCGGCTCTCGAGCCGCCGCGTGTGCAGCAACTGCGGGGCGATCTACTCCACGGCCGAGCCGCCGTCGGTCCTGTGGGTGTGCGACGTGTGCGGTGGCGAGGTCGTTCAGCGGGCCGACGACACCCCCGAGGCCATCACCGCTCGCCTGGAGGCCTACGAGCGCGACACCGTGCCCGCCATCGCCGTGTTCGCCGATCGGGGCCTGCTCATCAGCGTCGACGGGCTGGGCCGTCCCGAAGACGTGAGCGGCCGCCTCATCGTCGCCGTCGACGCCGCCCGTTCGTAGGAGGTGCGCCGGTGAAGGTGACGCGCTCGACGGGAACCACCATCCGCAGCGACGCCGACATCGCCGGCATGCGCCGCGCCGGTCGGGTGGTGGCCGAGATGCACGAGTGCATCCGCGCCGCCCTCCGGCCCGGGGTGACCACCCTCGAGCTGGACGGTGTGGGCCGCGACGTGCTCGAGCGGCGGGGGGCGCAGTCCAACTTCCTCGGCTACCACGGGTTCCCGGCGGTGATCTGCGCCTCGCCCAACAACATGATCGTCCACGGCATCCCCGACGGCTACGTCCTGCGCGACGGCGACCTCATCTCGATCGACTGCGGGGCC
>CAVSDZ010000018.1:0-20514 GCA_963726905.1 uncultured Microthrixaceae bacterium | reverse complement strand
CCAGCGGGGGAGGCCGAGCGCGGCGTCTGAGGGGGCACGGGCGCACCACGCGCCGGGTCTATGCTCTCTCGTCGTTCCATCTGCGAGAGGTCGTCGTGTCGCCGTTGCCAGCTCCCGAGTCCCGTTCCTTCGACGAGGTGTTCGCGGGGGTGTCGCACATCCAGGGGTGGATGACCCCGGCCCAGGCCCGCCTCCTGTGGGACTCGGCCTCGGCCCTGCAGCCCGGTGACCGAGTCGTCGAGATCGGGAGCTACCAGGGTCGCTCCACCGTGGTGCTGGCCAGCGCCGTGCCCGACGGTGCCGAGGTCCACGCGGTCGACCCCCACGGGGGCACCGACCGCGGTCCCCAGGAGATCTCCGGCAAGGAGGTCGAGGCCGAGGGCGACAGCCGGATCTTCCAGCAGAACCTCAGCGAGGCCGGCGTCCGCGACCGGGTCGTCTACCACCGTGCAATGGTCCCAGGCGGCGCTGGACGATCTGAGCGGCGAGGTCGAGCTGCTCTACATCGACGGGGCTCACCGCTACGCGCCGGCCCGTGACGACATGCGTCGCTGGGGTCAGCGGGTGGCGCCCGGCGGCACCATGTTGATCCACGACTCGTTCAGCTCCATCGGCGTGACCGGCGCCCTGCTCACGTCGCTGACGTTCGCTCCCGAATGGCGCTACGTGGGCCGGGCCGGCTCGATGACGGAGTACCGGCGCGAGCGGGTGCCCCGCGAGGATCGGCTGGCCAACATCGGGCGGCAACTGGCCCAGATCCCGTACTTCTTCTCCAACCTCGTCATCAAGGCGATGATCGTGGCCCACCTGCGCCCGCTCACCCGCTATCTCGGCTACGACCCGACCCGCGACTGGCCCCACTGACATGGTCGCCGACGTGTCGCCATCGGGCGGCGGGGCGGTGGCTCCGCTCGTCTCGGTCATCGTTCCCACCCGCAACAACGCCCGGACCATCCGGGAGTGCCTCACCACCATTCGCGCCCAGGACTACCCGATGATCGAGCTGGTGGTCGTCGACAACGAGAGCGACGACGGCACCCTCGAGATCGCCAAGGAGCTGGCCGACGTGGCGGTCACCGGGGGGCCCGAGCGCAGCGCTCAGCGCAACCAGGGCGTCGCCATGGCCACCGGCGACTACCTGATGTACATCGACTCGGACATGCTGCTCGACGCCGACGTGGTGTCGTCGGCCATGGCGGAGGTGGACCGCACCGGTGCGGTGGCCGTCTACCTGCGGGAGATCTCGGTCGGCGACGGCTTCTGGACGGCCTGCCGGGCCCTGGAGCGGCTCTGCTATCTCGGCGAGCCGATGATCGAGGCGCCCCGGCTCATCGAGCGATCCTTCCTGGTCGACCACGGCGGCTTCCACAACGAGGTGGCCGGCCAGGAGGACGCCGAGCTCCGCATGCGGCTCATCAATGCCGGCGTTCCGCTGGCCTACTCCGACGGGGAGATCAAGCACCTCGAAGGACGGCTCACCTACCGCGGGATCGTGCGCAAGCGGCTGTACTACGGCGCCAGCATCCCGTCCTACGAGGCGGCCCAGCCCGGGGCGGTGCGGGCCCAGGGCCAGGCCACCGCCCGGGCGCTGGCCCGCAACTGGCGGTTGTTGGCCGCCGATCCGGTGCACGCCGTGGGGATCGTCGTCATGCGGATGAGCGAGGCCGTCGCCTACGCCGCCGGGGCCCGGCGGGGCCGCGCCGTGCGGGACGCGGCCGATCGTCTGCCGGCAGCGTCCCGCCTGCGAGGCGTGCGGGTCGCCGATGGACGTCGAGCCGGTCGGGCCCGACTCGGCGCTCTTCCGCTGTCCGTCGTGCCGCCACGTCACCCGGGACCTGGACGTGGCTCCCGCCCGCGCCCGGGGCCACGCCTGGGGCGGGGTCGGTGCCTTCGACGCCTACCGCCTCAAGCTCACGGAGCGACGCCTGCGGGCGCTCGTGCCCCGTCACGGCCAGCGCACCGTTCTCGAGCTGGGTTTCGGGCAGGGCGCCCTGCTCCGTCGTTTCATCGAGGCGGGGGACGTGGCCGCCGGCGTCGACCGCGACCTGCTCCAACGAGAGATCGACCCGGTGGTGCTGGCCGAGGGGGAGCTGTACGCCGCCGCGGCCGAGACGGTGGACCTGCCGCCGGATCGCTTCGACCTGGCCTTCGGCATCCACGTCATCGAGCACTTCGACGACCCGAACCTCGTGTTCGCCACCACGTTCCGGGCGCTCAAGCCCGGCGGTGTCGCCTTCTTCATGACCCCCAACGCCGACTCGCTGGGTCTGTCGCTGTTCCGCGAGAGCTGGTGGAACCTCGAAGACCCGACCCACGTGCGCTTCTTCTCGCCGGCCTCGTTGGAGCTCATGTTGCGCAACGCCGGTTTCGACGAGGTCGAGGTGCGGGAGTCGCGCTGGGACTCCATGGCCATGGAGGGAAGCAGCCTCGCTCGGATGCTGTACCGGCGGCGCCTGCCCGAAGGCATCCTGTCGACCCGCTTCGGTCAGGCCATGGCCCTCGCCGTCATGCCGGCCAGCGCGGTGGCCCGGCTCATCGACATCCGCGTCGGTCCCACCATCGAGGTCGTGGCGCGCAAGCCGGAGCGGCCGGAGCGACCTGCGTGAAGCTCGGCGTGGTTCATGCTTCCGGAATCTCGCTCGTTCCGGGAGCAGTACTGGCTGTCGCAGATGCCCGACACCGAGGTCACCTCGGTGGGCGAGCGTCCCACCGACGACCCCGTCGAGTTCGTGCGCCGGCCCTACCGCCGCCTGACGCGGCGCTTCGTCGAAGCCGGCGCCCTGGCCTGGCTGGAGGACCTCGACACGGTCCCCGGTGATTTCGACTGGGTGGGCTCGCTCGAGCTGTGCGCGCTGGTGACCGGCCAGGTGACCGACTTCGCCGCCGGCCCGGAGGGCCCGCCAGGTGGTGTTCACCTGGGGCAACAACGCCCGCAACCCGCTCTACTTCCTCCCTCCCTACCGTCAGGCCCTGCGCAAGGCGGTGCGGGGCGCCGACCTCTTCCTCTGCCTGATCGAGGCGGCCCGGGACCACTGCATCGACCTGGGCATCCCCGAGGAGCGCTGCGCCGTGGTGGCCCCTCCCATGCCCACCGACCTCTTCCACCCGCCCGACGCCCCGGTCGAGGAACCGATCGCCGTCTTCGTCTCGCCCCTGGCCTCGAACAAGGGCATCGATCGCGTGCTCGAGGCGTTCGACCTCGTGCGCCGACGCCTCCCCGATGCCCGGCTGCGGGTGATCGGTGGTGGTCCGCTGGAGGGGCTGGTCCGTCAGCGTGAGCTCGAGACCGGTGGGGCCGTCGAGTTCCTGGGCCGGATGGATCGCTACCAGGTCGCCGAGCAGCTGCGCCAGGCGTCGGTGTTCGTGACCGCGCCCCGGGCCACTCGCGTCTGGGACGAGCAGTTCGGACTGGCCTATGTCGAAGCGATGGCCTGTGGCCTGCCCGTCGTCACGACGGTGTGCGGTACGAGCTACGAGGCGGTCCGGGCCCCCAACCTGCGGGTGGCCGACGACGTCGGGGGCCCTGGCCGAGGGGCTGCTGACCTTCCTCGACGATCCCGGCGCTGCGGGCGCGCATCGCTCCGCTCAACCGGGCCGAGATGGTGGAGCGCTACGCCTTCGACCAGCAGGTCGGGCGCCTGCGCGACGTGTTCCGCACGTTCGGCGACTGAGGCGCCGCGCCCGGCGTCAGCTGCCGAGGCGGTTCACGGTGAAGGCGCTGTCGACCCCGGTGCCGTTGACGCCCACCCGGATGTGGTTCGGGTCAGCCGGCTTGTTGTCGGCCATCAGACCGAAGCGGATCGAGGTGGTGTCGCACGACAACTTGAGGTCGAAGCCGACCGGGTCGGTGACGTTGTCGAACGAGAAGTCGGCGCGATTGCCGGTGATCTTCACCGTGCCCGAGTTGAGGGGGTTGGGCGCGGCCTGGACGATGCGGGCCGACGAGGTGACCGTGCCGCTGAACCCCGGGCCCGGGGTCTTGCCCACGTTCGACACCCGCACGTGCCAACCGAGCGCGTCCCACCACACGAAGTAGGTCGGCCCCGTCTCGGTGCCCAGCGACGTCGGCTTGCCGATGTACAGACCCGGCCACGCCCCCTTCGCACATCCGGCGGCGGGGTCGGTGGTCGAGTCGGCCCCGCCGGCGGCCGCCGTGGACGTCGTCGTCGCCGCCGTGTTCGACTTGGATGAGCGCGACACCCCGATGGCGATGGCGGCGACGGCCACGACGAACAGCACGCCGAGCGCGATGAGCAGGCGCTTGCCGTCGGACGACCCGCCCTTGTCGGTGCCTGAGGTGTCGGTGGCGGGCGTTTCGGGAAGGACGATGGCACCCGGCTCCAGCTCCGGTTCAGGCTCCGGCTGTCGCTCCGGTTCCGGGTCCGGGTTCGACGGGGTCTCGGGATCTGACACGCGGGGGTTGCCTCCGACGATTTCGGGGGAGATGGTCCGGCGACGATCGGCCGGACGGGTTCGAAGGCGCCGACCTTAGCCCAGCTCGACCCCTCTCAGGCGCTTCCGGTCCGGTCCCGGGCGGGGACTGCGGCCTGGTTAGGCTCACGCCCGATGTCCACCCGTCGTGGCCGCTCCGGCCCTACCAGCAGGCGTGTCCTGCGACGTCCAGATCGCCGGATCCCGGCGCCCGGGGCGGGCCGATCCGGCCCCGGCGCGGGGGCCTGAGCGCATGGGGACGGCCCGGGTGGACCCTCAGGTGGCGCTGGTGGTCCTCAACTGGAACGGGCGGGAGGACACCCTCCGCTGCCTCGACTCGCTGGCGCTGGTCGACTACCCGAGCCTCGAGGTGCTGGTGGTGGACAACGGGTCGAGCGACGGCACGGTCGAGGCCGTGCGGGCCGCGCACCCGGCCGTGTCCGTGCTCGAGCTGGGCGACAACCTGGGCTACACGGGGGGGAACAACGCCGGGCTCCAGTGGGCGCTGGCACGACCGTACGACCTCGTGGGGGTGCTGAACAACGACACGGTGGTCGACCCCGGCTTCCTGGGGCCTCTCGTGGACGAGCTCGCCCGGCGGCCCCGCAGCGCGGTGTCGCCCGTCATCACGTTCGTCGATCCTCCGTCGCGGATCTGGTTCGACCGTGCGGAGATCGACCCGCTCACCGGGCTGACTTCCCACCCGAGCGGAGACGAGCACCCGGTACCGGCCGACACCCTCACCGCGGTGGCCCTCACCGGCTGCTGCCTGCTGGCGCCGGCCGCCATCTGGCGGGAGATCGGTCCCTTCGACCCGCGCTACTTCCTGCTGTTCGAGGACTACGACTGGTGCGCCCGCGCGGCGGACGCCGGGGTCGGCCTGTCGGTGGTGGGGGCCAGCCGCATCGCCCATGCGGTCAGCGCCTCGTTCCCCACCGGGCAGGTGTCCCTGGCCAGCTACTACTACGCCCGCAACACCCTGCTGTTCGTCATGACCCACGGGAGCTCCCGGTGGCGCCAGACGTTCCACCTGCTCACCGGAGGGGTGCGTTCGGCGGCCGGCGAAGGGGCCGGGGCCGGGAACAGGCCGGGCGTGCTCGTCCGGGCGGTGGGGATCGGCGTGCGACTGCTCGGCCTCGTGCACTTCATCGCCCGTCGCTGGGGCCGGGCGCCGCGCTATCTGGAGCGTGGGCTCCGCGCCGTCAACTCGCGATCAGGGGCCGACCCCGCCCGCCTGCGCCCCGGTCACGACGGGGCCACGGCCTGACCGACGAGCTCCTCGCCCAGCTCGGGACGGGTGCGGACCAGCACCGTCTCGGCCAACTGGTACGCCTCGCCCTCACCGTGGGCCAGGAGCTGCCGCCACCGGCTGCCCAGCTCGTGGCGGACCAGGCGGCGGGCCACGACCATGCCCTTCGTGCCCCGGGGGGTGGTGCGCACGCGCTGGCGACCAGTACCCGCCGTCGCTCAGGAGCCGCTCGAGTGCCTTCGGCGTGAGGATCTGCAGGTGGCGAGGCGGCTCGAGGCCGCGCCAGTCCGGCCCGTGGCGAGCACTCAGCCAACTGGCGGCGTTGGGGGTGACGACCGAGATCACCCCGCCGGGCTTCAACAGGCGCCGGATGTGGGCCAGCAGGGCCGCGGGGTCGGGCACGTGCTCGATCGAGTGGATGCTCACCACCGCGTCGAACGATTGGGCGGGCTCGTCCAGCTCCTCGATCGTGGTGGTCCGGGCGTCGCGGCACCCGGCGGCGCGAGCCGCGTCGATGCTCTGCTCGTCGAAGTCGATGGCCACCACGTCCCACCCGGCCCGCTCGAGGGCGAGGGCGTTGGCGCCGTCGCCGCAGCCCACGTCGAGCACGCGCCCGGGGAAGCCGTCGAGGTAGGCCACCGGGCCGGCCCGCTCCACGCCGTGGCCCGGGAGGTGGAGGGCGGCCTCGTGAAGTCGGTCCTTCCAGCCCGACCGGTCGGGCGCACCCCCAGCGGGCGGCCCGGGACGGGAAGGCTCGTGGGTGTAGTAGGTCTCGTAGGCGAGGTGCAGGTCGTCGGCCACGGGCCGCGGGTCGGCCCACAGGGAGCCGCAGCCTTCGCACCGCGCGCAGGTTCCACCGGCCGGGGGCGCCGAACAACCGGTCTTCGAGACCATGGTGAACGACCGGCCCCTCACCCCCGCAGATCGGGCAGCGGGGGACGGCCTCGACGCGCATCGGCAAGGGTGGGGTCGCGGCCATCGCCGACACCCTACCGAGGGTGGAGGTGGGGTCTTGCCGGCCACCCGGTGGGCTATCATCGGCGACCGACATGACGGTGACCGTGACCCCCCAGCCGGGTGAAGGACTGGGCGAGCCTGAGCCGTCGACCGCCCCCGCCGGTGGCGTCTCCACGGTCGATGAGGCCCGCCACATCCCGGCCCTGGACGGGCTCCGGGGCCTCGCCGTGGCCGGCGTGCTGCTCTACCACGCCGGGCATCTCCGCGGCGGCTTCCTCGGCGTCGACCTCTTCTTCGTGCTCTCCGGCTATCTCATCACCGGCCTCCTCATCCGCGAGTACCGCTCGTCGTCGAGCATCGACCTGCGCCACTTCTGGATCCGCCGGTTCCGCCGCCTGATGCCGGCCCTGCTGGCCATGTTGGTGGTGGTGGCCCTCGTCGCCGCCATGACCGCCGATTCCACCGATCTGGCCCGCATCCGGGGCGACGGCCTGGCCACGATCTTCTACGTGGCCAACTGGCACTCGATCTTCTCGGGGCAGAGCTACTGGCAGCTGTTCGCCGCGCCGTCACCGTTCGAGCACACCTGGAGCCTCGCCATCGAGGAGCAGTTCTACCTGATCTGGCCGTTCGTGCTGTGGGGGATGTTCCGCTTCACCCGCAGCTCGCTGCGCACGCTGTTCGCCATCTGCGTCGGGCTGGCGGCCGCCTCGGAGATCGCCCTCTGGCTGCTCTACCGACCGGGGAGCACCGACCGGGCGTACTTCGGCACCGACACCCGGGGGGCGGCCATCCTGCTGGGGGCGGCCCTGGCCACCGCGTTGGCCATCTGGGGCCCGGTTCGGGGCCGGGTGGCGCGCACGGTGCTCGAGGTCGCCGCCGGCCTGTGCCTGGTCGGCCTGCTCGTGACCTGGTTCCTGGCCGACGGCCAGTCGCCGTTCCTGTACCGGGGCGGGTTCCTGGCCACCGAGCTGGCGGTGCTGGTCATCCTGGCCGCCGTGGCCCACCCCATCGAGCTGTCGGTGTCGCGGGGGCTCAGCGTCGGCGTGCTGGTGTGGCTGGGCCTGATCAGCTACGGGGCCTATCTGTGGCACTGGCCGGTGTACCAGGTGCTCGACGCCGAACGGGTCGGCTTCGACGGCTGGCCTCTCGCCGTGCTGCAGATCAGCGTGAGCCTCGCGCTTGCCGCCGTGTCGGCGGTGCTGCTCGAGCAACCCATCCGCCGTCGCGGCCTGCCCGCCGGATGGTCGGCGCGTTGGGTGGTGCCCGTCGCCTTCGTGATCGTGTGCGCCGTGCTCCTGACCGCCACCATCGGCGCCACCAGCGCCTCCCAGCTCGACCAGGCCGGCGCCGCCACCTCGGCCGACGGGTACACGCCGGCCCCGCCGGGGTCCGCGCGCGTGCTGGTGGTCGGTGACTCCGTGGCCGAGTCGCTGGCCTCGGGCATGGCCGCCGGCGCCAAGCAGGCCGGCACCGGCCCGGCCGTCGCCAACGACGGCATCGCGGGTTGTGCCCTGACCGCCGACCAGGTCCCCACCCGCGACCGGTTCAACCACTCCGGCATCGACCTCGACTGCAATGCCGGCTGGCGTGACCGGGTCGACGCCCTGAAGCCCACGACCAGCGTCGTGCTCCTCGGCGGGCAGACCAAGACCCAGGTGCAGGTCGACGGGAAGTGGCGGGGGGCGTGCGACCCGGCGTGGGACGACACCTTCCGGACCGAGTTGACCAGCGGGGTCAAGGACCTGACCCACGCCGGAGGCAAGGTCGTGCTGATGACGACCCCGGAGTACGTCTCCAGCCAGGCCACCGACGAGGGCACCAGCCAGGTCGCCTGCGTCAACCGCATCATCCACGACGTGGCCGGGGCCGTGCCCGGCGTGCGAGTGGTGGACCTGGAGGGCTGGCTGTGCCCCGGAGGCCAGTGCCGCACGCAGGAGAACGGCGTCCCGCTGCGCAAGGACGGGCTGCACTTCCGGGGCGATGGCGGGGTACTCGTCGGCGACTGGGCCAACCAGCAGCTCGCCGCGGGCAAGTGAGCATGTGGCGCACCGCTAGTGTCAGCACCCCTTCCCGATGAGGTATCGATGAGCTCCCCCCAGACCACGTTCGATGACGCCCTCGCCTGTGCTCGCGAGGTGCCCGGATGGATGACCGACGCCCAGGCCCGACGGCTGTGGGACCGGGCCTCTCGCGCTGGGCGAGAACGATCGGATCGTCGAGATCGGAAGCTTCCAGGGCCGCTCGACCGTGCTGTTCGGCAAGGCCGCCCACCCCGGTGTCGAAGTGGTGGCCATCGACCCCCACGGTTCGAGCATCCGTAGCTTCGAGGTGGTCGACGGGCACGAGCACGAGGCCGAGGCGTACCACAAGGCGTTCGTCGAGAACCTCGAGCGCTACGGGGTGGCCGACCGGATCCACTACATCCGCAAGAGCTCCCATGCCGCGCTGTGGGACGTCGACGGGGCGGTCGAACTGCTCTACATCGACGGCTCGCACAACTTCGGCCCGGCCCGGGCCGACATGCGCGAGTGGGGCTCGCGCCTGGCCGTGGGCAGCACGATGCTGATCCACGACTCGTTCACCTCGGTCGGTGTCACCCTGGCCATCCTGGCCACCCTCGTCGGCAGTCGCCGCTTCTCCTACGTCGGCCGGGTCGGGTCGCTGGCCGAGTTCCGCCGGGAGGACCTGCGTGGTCGGGCCCGGTGGCGGGGCGCCACCGCCCTGCTGGGCCAGCTGCCGTACTTCGGCCGCAACCTCGTGGTCGAGGTGCTGTTGATCCTCCGCCTGCGGGGGCTCACCCGGTACCTGGGCTACGACACCTCGCTCGACTGGCCGCACTGATCGCCACGTGATCCCCACGCTCCGGGTACCCGAGTTCCGCCTCCCGCCGGGGGCCATGAAAGCGTTCGACCCCACCCGGGCGGTGACGCGCCCGGCGGGCCCCGTCAAGGTGCTGTTCGTGGTGAGCGCCGGTCGGAGCGGCAGCACGCTCATCGACCGGCTCATGGGCCAGTACGACCAGGTGGCGGCGGTGGGGGAGCTCTACGCGGTGTGGGAGATCGGCCTGCGCCGGAACCTGGACTGCGGATGCGGCCTCCCGTTCCGGGAGTGCCCGATGTGGCGCTCGGTGATGGACGAGGCCTTCGGCGGGATGGATGCCGTCGATCCGGAGGCCATGGAGCGCTTCTGGCGACGCAACGACCAGATGTTCGGCGAGCACCTCCCCGCCCTGCTCACCCGGTCCCGGCGGCGGGCCATCCGCGCCGGCAGCGACGCCGCCCCGGTGCTCGACGCGCTCTTCGCCGCCGTGGCCGACGAGACGGGAGCCGAGCTGGTGGTGGACACGTCCAAGTCGATCTTCCACCCCTGGTTCGCGCTCGGGAGCGAGGTGGTCGACCCCTACGTGCTGCACCTGGTTCGCGATCCCCGGGCCGTCGTCTACTCCTGGACGCGCCCGGCCGAGGAGATCAGCGAAGGCATCGACATGCCTCCGAAGACCGATCTGAGCAGCTCGGCCTGGTGGGTCTCCATCAACCACGCCGCCCAGCGCTTCGGCCGCGACTTCCCCGACCGCTACCTGCGACTGCGCTATGAGGACTTCGTGGCCGGCCCGGCCGAGTCGGTCGAGTCGATCGGCCGCTTCTGCGGGGTCGACCTCGACGGGGACTGGCTCGCCCCGGGCGGCAAGATCGCGCTCCGGGCCACCCACGCCGGCTGCGGCAACACCCTGCGCTACGCCACCGAGCTCGAGATCCGGCCCGATGAGCGCTGGCGCACCCTGATGGACAGGCGATCGGTACGGCGGGTCGAGGTGGTCACTGCCCCCTGGGCGTGGCGCTGGGGGTACGGGCCCGGTGCCCGCCTCCGTCGAGGCGCCGCCCCGTCCCGTTAGGGGGCGTCAGGGGTAGCCGTCGCCCAGGACGATGTCGTCGATGACCTCGCTCACGCGGGGGTCGTCGGCCGCGAACCCGCCGGTGGGTCCACGGTTCGTCCGCAGGCCCACGAGAGCGGCCACGATGGCGGCCATCAGCTGGCCGAGCCCCCAGGCCACGATGGCGCCGTGAACGCCCTCGGTGGGCACGAGCACGAGGGCACCGACGATGATCACCAGCCCGAGCACGACGGTGGTGGCCACCACGGTCTGGTTGTCCTTTCGGGCCCGGGCCCGGGCGATGGCCACCGAGGTGAACGCCCACGGGAACGAGGCGATGATCATCTGCGGGATCAGGCGGGCGGCCTCGTGGTAGTGCGGTCCGTACAGCCGGACCACGATCCCCTGACCGGCGATGGCCGCCACCGCGGCGAGGAACATGAGGCCCAGGGACATGCCCAGGGTCTCGAGGTAGCGGGCCCGGGCTTCGTGGGCGGTGTGCTTGGCCGACTCGACGAGCAGCACCCCGGCGATGGACACGGGGATGAGGAAGACGGTGCTGGCCGCGCTCCAGGCCAGGAAGAACTGGGCGTACTGGTTGGCCGTGACGTAGGTGAGGACGATCACGGGCAGCACGAACGTCGGAGCCTGGGACATGAGCGTGCCGAAGAAGTTGACCGAGGCGAAGCGGAACGCCTCCCACAGGCGGGCCCCGGGGATGGGCCGAGCCGGAACCGGACCCCGGTCCAGCGCGGCAGCAGGGCGATGGCGATCACGCCGGTGACCGCCACCGGCAGGGCGCCCACCGCGAAGAGCCACAGGGCCGGGTTGCCGAAGTGGGGGAGGAATAACATGGCGATGCGGATGACGCCGACGATGTTGTTGCGGGCCAGCACCAGGCCCCAACGGCGGGCGATCATGAGCCGCACGTCGGCGAGCGCCCCTACGCTGGCGCCGGCCACCGAGAAGAAGAAGACGAACCAGCCGAGGGCGCCTCCCTGCTGGCGCAGGACCACCACCGCGGCGGAGGAGACGGCCACGAGGTACACGACGGTGCCGACGGCGGACGTCGCCGTGGTGTAGATCAGCGCCCAGCTGAGGATGGTGGTGTCCTCCTCGCTGTTGCTGCCGGCGAAGAGAGGGATGGTCACCGGCAGACCCATGCCGGTGATGAAGTTCACGAACAGGAGCGAGCTGAACAGGGCCGACGCCAGACCGACCGACACCGGCGAGTAGATGCGGGACGCGAACAGCCAGAACCCCGCGCCGGTCAGGGCCTGCAGCGCCACGTTGGCGGTCGTCCACGCCCCGCCCCGCATGAGGTGGGCCGCGGCCTCCCGGGGCCTGTTCGGCGGCCCGCAGCAGCACGTCCTGGTCGTCGCCCTCCCCGATGGACAGGCCGATCGGCAGCATCGGCTCGATGGTGCGGTCCAGCTCGCCCCACCCTCGCCCTCGGTCCGGGCCCGTGCGGCCATGACGTCGCCGAGCCGGCCGACGAGCGGGCCGGTGGGCACCGCTCGGATCACGCCGACGACGAGGCAGGCCAGCCCGGCGAAGGCCAGGCTGTTGGCCATCGACCATCCCTGCACGATCCGGGGGTCGACGGTGGCGGCCGTGGCCAGGCCCTGGATGATCATGAACACCGGGATGGCGGCGAACAGGACGACGGAGATGCCGATCATGAGCACCGGCTCGAGATCGAGCAGCAGGTAGGTCCCGATGGCCACGGCGACGACCAGGCCCATGGTGCCGTTGAGGAACCACAGGACGGCGGCCAGAGCGAGCCATCCGAGCACGGCGCGGGGGGTGAGCCTCACCACAGCCGCCACCTCGTGAGCGTCCAGCGCTTGGGTCGGAAGAAGAGGAACGCGCACAGCAGCACGCCCACGGCCGAGGCCGCCAGCCCGGCGTTCATCGAGCGCTGAGGGAAGAACCGCACCCGGATGTCGTGGTTGCCCGGCCTCGTCGATCCGCCAGCCGGTCGAGTAGCCGTCGACCACCGTCGGCGTCCCGAGGGGCTTGCCGTCGACCGTGGCCACCCACCGCGGGTCGTAAGCGTGACCCGTCACCAGGAAGAACGCACCGGTGCCGCCCTCGGTGCGGGCGTGGAGGTCGGTGTTGGACCGCGACAGCACCGTGAGCGCCGGTGCGGTCGCCGTGGGCGGGCTGGGGGTGCCGGAGCTGAACCGCATGGTGGCCACCGGGAAGCCGGCGTTGGTGGTCAGGCGATGGGTGCCGGCGGTGAGGTCGATGCTCGCCCCGCACTGGGTGAACGACAGCAGGACGCCGGGCTGGGTGGCGGACGGACTGGCGTCGAAGCGCACGTCGAACGGTTGGCCGTCGAGGGTGCCGATGGGGACGCAGCTGCCGGTGGCCACGCCGGCGCTGTCGGCCCACAGGGCGGCCTCGTTCAACGGCTCATCGGCGGAGAGCTGACCGGCCAGGGTGAAGGTCCGGTCGCCGGGGAGGTCGAACTGGCGGTTGAGCACCCGCTCCTCGTCCTGGGTGGGCAGCCCCGGCGGGCCCACCTGACGGGACATGACGAGATCGAGCGGCGCGACGGCCAGCTGTTGCGCCTCGTCCGGGGACAGGGATCGGGCCAGGTCCGAGATCGTGGTGGGCATCCGGGCGTAGAGGACGGGCTTCACGCCGTCGATGGTGATCTCGCTGATCCCCACCGTGCCCCGGCCCCGAACCCCGGCGATGGACACATTGAGGTCCGACACGTCACCGACCACATCGGGGATCTGGACCTCGACGTGACCATCAGACGGGACCGGCACCAGGTTCGTCCACCCGCCGGCTCTCACCAGCAGGGAGGTCACGGCGGCCGGGTCGGTCGGGTAGACGTCGACGGCCACCTTCCGCACCGGCGTGGGATGCTCGAGGGCCACCTTGATGCCCTGGCCGGCGGCGTTGCCGAAGGTGCTGGCCACCCACACCGACTGCGGGTCGCCGTCGAAGGCCGCCGTCGGCTGGCCGGTGGGGGCGAGGGTGAACTCGGCCCCGGCCCGGGTGGCGGTGATGGAGCTCACGTCGGCCAGCTCGGCGACCGTCTGGGTCTCCGGTCGCAGCGGCCACAGCGTGGTCGACGTCGCCGTCTGACCGGTCACCGGCCCCGACGGGTCGAGGGTGACGGAGTACGAATCGTCGACCGCGTGGACGCTGGCCAGCCGCCGCCGGTTCGTGTCGGTGATGACGAGGCGATCCCCCGAGGCGATGGCGGTGGCCAGGTCGGCGCTGGTCATGTTCCCGGCCAGCAGGTAGGAGGGGTTGTCGGCCATCATCCCCAGCTGGGTGAGGGTGGGCAGGGCGAAGTTGTCGCCGTCGATCACCACCGCCTGCTCGGCCGACTCCGCCCGGGCCGTGGCCACCGGCTGCTTCACCCCGAAGAGCTGGAGCGGAGGCAGGAGAGCGTCTCGGGCCGAGGCGTCCGGCTTGGGGTCCGATCCGTCGGTCCGGGTGGTGTTCTCGCCGGGCGCGCCGAAGACCTGTTGTAGCGCCAGGCCCGGATCGGCGACGAGCTGGGCGTGGATGTCCGATGGTCGCCCGGCGCGGATGTCCTCCCACGTCATGTCGTTGCGCTCGAGCACGTTCCCGGCGCCGAGGTAGCGGCTCATGGTCGACGTCGTCGTGCCCTTGGCCCGGTTGGTGTTGAGCGCCACGTCCAGGGCGGCCAGGAAGTTGGCGGGGTAGATGGCGCCGGCCGACACGGTGAGCCGCGACACGGTGGGGGTGGTGAGCACGAGGTTGAAGATGTCGTCGGGGCTCTTGCCCGACCAGCGGTACTCGGCGCCGTCGCTGCCGGGGACGACGAGAAGGCGCGAGTCGGTTGGCCCGGCGTTGAGGTCCGTTCCCGCCTGCGTCCAGTAGTCGGGGATCTTCACCGGCGTGGGGAAGAGGTTGCCCGTCCACGCCGGCAGGGTGGTGGCGACGACCACGACGGCGCCCAGGCTGCACAGCCCGATGGCGAGCCAACGGTGACGCCCGGCCAGGCGGGGCGAGACGGCGCTCACGCCCAGGCCGATGAGCAGGGCGAAGCCGAGCAGGGCCACCGGCGCGATCTTGTAGGTGGTGCGGAAGGCGATCGCTCCCGGCACGTGCTTGAAGAACAGGTCCAGCAGCCGCCCGTAGCCCGACGGGTGATCGGGCGGGAACATGCCCACCATGAGGGGGACGGCGATGGCCAGCAGCAGCACACCGAGGAGGCGGGCCCGCGCCCGGGACACGAAGGCGCCCAGCAGCGGCCAGGAGGGGCAGGCAGAACGTGGCGATGACGACGAACGGGTTGGCCAGGTAGTTGATGCCCTTGCTGACGAACAGGCGTCCGGCGAAGCGCCCGTAGAGCGGCCACTGGCCGAGGAGGCGGAGGCTCTCGCCGTACGAGGTGGTCAGGGCGATGAGCTTCGGGTCCTCGCTCTCGGTCGCCACCGCCGCGCCGCTCTTGCTGGCCAGGAACGACGGGATCAGCCAGTACAGCGAGACGAGGAGCGTGAGCGCTCCGCACTTGACCAGGGCCACCAGGAGGTCACGCCAGCTACGACGGTCGGTGAGGCGGGCGTAGACGAGGTAGGCGGGGAGGAAGGCGAGCAGGTAGAGCGGGACGACGCCGGCCTGCATCCCGGTCATGGCGAAGAAGATCAGGGCGAAGCCCGCCGGCCACTTCCACGTCCGGGGTGAGTCGACCGTGCGGGCGAACGTGATGACCAGCCACGGCAGCAGGGCGAACGGCAACAGGATCGGTGTGGAGGCGGCGCCGATGATGAGGAAGCAGTTGCCCACGTAGGCGACGGCGGCGCCCACCCTTCCCGCCGCAGTGGTGCGACCGCGGCCGACCTCGCGTAGGAGGCGGACCGCCCCCCAGCCTGCCAGCAGGATCAGCGCCGAGCGCCACAGGCGGACGGTGGCCCACGGCGGGATCCCCACCGCTTCGACCGCCCAGATGAGCGCGGCGATGGGGGCCAGTCCCGTGTTGAAGTTCGGGGTCCCGGTCTGGGTCGGGCTGGGCACCCAGCTGGTCAGGCTGTTGGCCAGGAGCGTGCCGGGGTGGAGGTAGAGATCAGCTCGCGTGTCGGAGTTGAACTGCCCCCAGTTGTTGGCGAACACGATCACGACCACGACGACGGCCAGCCCGAGGAAGACGAGCTTCTCCGGGTCCCGTCGTCCGGTCCTCCGCTCCGGGGGCGGACGGGGCGGCGAGTCGTCCGACGTCGGCGAGAGCAGGGAGGCGGTGGTCATTGGTGTGAGTGGCGGCGGCGACTCAGCATAGACCAGCCCTCCCTTCGCTCAGAGGCGCGCCACCGGGGCATCCGGGCCCGGCGACCCGGCGGGGTCGTAGCGGGCGACGAAGGCCTCCACCTGGTCCGAGCAGAGCTCGCCCACCCGGTCGACCACCACCTCGTCGGGCCAGTTCCACCACGCGATGCGGGTCAGGGCCTCGGCGACATCGACCGGGAAGCGCCGGCGGATCTCACGAGCCGGGTTCCCGGCCACGACGGTGTAGGGGGCGACGTCGCGGCTCACCACCGAGTAGGCGCCCACGACGGCACCGTCACCCACCGACACCCCCGAGAGGATCTTGGCTCCTCGCCCGATCCAGACGTCGTGGCCGACGACGATGTCGCCCCGGGAGCTGGGATGGCCGTCGGTGCGGGCGCCGGGGAGGTCGAAGCGGATCCGCACCGGGAAGGTCGTGACCCAGTCGGGCCGGTGGTTCCCTCCGGGCAGGAAGGTGACGTCGTCGCCGATGGAGCAGAAGCGTCCGATGCGGACCACGGTGGTGTCGCCGCGGTAGCGTGTGATGTCGAAGTTGCCGTAGGAGCGATGGCCGAGGACGAGGAGACCGTCGGCCACGTAGCCCTCGATCCGGGCGGCCGACGACCGCCGGGCCAGGAGTTGTCGCTTGAGGCGCTGCGTGAGTCCGGCCATGGGTCAAGGTGACCATGGCTCGACGTGGCCCTGAGCGGGCCGAGCGACGTCAGCCGAGATGGGGTTCCCAGGAGTGATGTGACCCGATCTCGTCGTGGGCCCCGACCGCCTCGCGGGCGAGGTCCTCGAACCGGTCGACCGTGGCCGTCCAGCTGAACTCGCCGGCGCGGCGGAGCGCCATCTCACCGAGCTTCGAGCGAAGGTTGAGGTCGGTGCCGGCGGCGACCCAGTTGGCGACGAACTCCTCGTCGGTGTCGGCCAGCAGGCCGGTCTGCCCGTCGACCACCGAGTCGCGGATGCCCGGGACCCAGTAGCCGATGGTCGGGGTGGCGTGGGCCGCCGCCTCCATGACCGAGAGGCCCCAGCCTTCGAGCATCGAGGGGTGGATGAGCGCCCAGGCCTCGCTCAGCAGTTCGTTCTTGTGGGCGTCGCTCACCCGGCCGACGAACTCGACGCCGTCACCGGCCATGGATTTGAGCAGACCCATCTGCGGGCCGTCGCCCACCACGACGAGCCGGCCGCCGGTCCTGGCCCGCACCTCGGGCCACAGCTCCATCATGAGGTCATAGCGCTTGTGCGGGCTGAGGCGACCGACGGACACGAACGTGGGCTCGCTCGACTTGGCCCCGACCGTCTCGGGCAGGTCCACGCCGTTGGGGACGAAACGGATACGGCGACGATCGACGCCGAGGCGCTCCAGGGCGCCGGCGGTGGACGGCGACACCGTGGCGAAGAGGCTCTTGCGGTAGGCCCAGGGCGTGGCCCGACTCTCGAGCCCCTTGCCCAGCCGGGTGAGGACCGGGCCGAACCACTGGTCCCACTGCTCGGTGTGGACGTGGTGCACGAGGCACACCGTGGGAGTGCGGCGCCAGATGGCGCTGTAGTAGCTCATGCCGTTGGCCACATCGACCACGAGGTCGGCATGGCGGGCGTAGCGGGCGTGGGCCAGGGGTGTCCTCAGATAGTGGGTGAACTTCCCGCCCGTGTCGATGGCCTCGTAGGGATGGCGCGTCGTGGGGCCCCCGCAGAACAGCGTGATGTCGTGGCCTCGTTCGATCAGTCCTTCGAGCACCCGGTCGACGTAGAGCTCGGAGCCGCCCGCGAGCGGGTGAACTGTGTCTCGCCATGCATTGATGACAATCTTCACGCAGTGACCTCGCCCCTAGATCTCAGACGCAGGGTAGATGTGGACCGGCGCCGCATCGCGGACCCGGTGGATCGGCGCCCGTGACCGGAAGCCAGGAGCGGGACAGCGTAACCCGGCCGGAAGGTCCCGGAGAGCATCGGGAGGGGACCGTCGACCTCGACGTTGACCGACGTGTGACTGACGACCGTCGGCCCCCACGACCGTTCAGTGTGGTGAGAGTATCACTCTGCGGGGTCCCCATCTGGTCGTGGCTGACCGGTCTGGTGCTCAGCCTGGCCGTGATGGGCCCGGCCCTGCGGCCCGGCTCGCTGCTGAACCTGGACCTGGTGATGGTGCCCGACCCACCCGTCCCGAGCGGCGTGTGGGGGCTCGGCCCCGAGCTGCCTCGCCGGGTCCCCATGTGGGTCCCGGTGGCCTGGCTCTCGACGCTCGTGGGGGGCGACCTGGTGGCCCGGCTGCTCATGGTCGGCGGCCTGCTGCTGGCCTTCGTCGGCATGTACCGGCTCACGGCCCGCCTCGCCGGCGGTCGGGGCGGGGCGGCGTGGGCGGCGCTGGGCGCGGCCGTGCTCTATGCCTTCGGCCCGTTCATGATCACCCGCCTCGCCGTCGGTCACCTGATGATCGTGTGGACCATGGCGCTGCTGCCGTGGGCGCTGCCCGACTTGTTGCGACCCGACCGCCGCGTCCGCCGGGTGCTGCTGTGGAGCGCGGCGATCGGTTTCACCGGCATCTACGGGGGCACCGTCGTCGCCCTGGTCCTGGCGGCCGGGGTGATCGCCACCCGGGGCCGGCGGGTGGGGGCCATCGTCGGCGCCTACCTCGTGGCCCAGCTGCCGTGGCTGGTGCCGCTGGCCATCGTCGGCAGCGGGCAGTCGGCCATCGCCGATGCCACCGGGTTCCCCACGGTCGTGTCGGGCTTCGACGGCGTGGGGCGCCTCCTCGCCGGTCACGGCTTCTGGAACCCCCCGTTTCAGATCGGTGCCCCGGGGGGCTGGGGGGTGGCGCTCATCGGCTTCGCCCTGCTGGGCCTGGCCACGGTGGGCACCTCGGCCCTGCCCCGAGCGTGGCGGGTGCCCCTGGTGGCGCTGGCCGCCCTCGGCCTCCTGATCAGCGCGGCCAGCGGGGTGCACGGTCTCGACGACCTGGTGGCCCGGGCCAGCCGCTCGCCGATCGGCGCGCCGTTCCGCGAGACCCAGCGCCTGCTTTCGCTGTACCTGCTGTGGATGGCTCCGGCGGCCGCGCTCGGGGCCTTGAGCCTGGCGGATCGACTCGGGGGCCAGGCCGAAGGTCGGGGGTCGGACCGGGGCCGGGGTTGGTCCGGCGGCGCGGCGCGGGTGGTGGCCGCGGTGCCCCTCGCGCTCGGCCTCGTGCTGCTGGGGCCGGGTCTGTGGGGGGCGGGCGGCCAGCTCGAACCCGTCCACTATCCGGCCGAGTGGGCCGAGGCCCGCGCCGCGGTGCGGGCCGACCCCGGCACGGTGGTGGCGCTGCCGTGGTACGAGTACTTCTCCTTCAACGTCGCCCAGAACCGACTGGTGCTCAACACGGTGCCGCTGTACTTCGGTGGCGACGTCATCACCTCGTCGGATCCGGGCGTCGGCTCCGCCAGCAACGGGAGCACCGAGACGCGGGAGCGCTACGACCGACGGGAGACCGCCGTCGACGAGGTGGTGCACAAGGCCAAGGTCACGGGCCCGGCCGACGATCCGTGCGGCATCTTCGGGGCCAAGGTCACACCCGGCCAGCCCATCTCGAGCGACCTGGCCCGTCTCGGGGTGCGGTGGGTGGTGATGATGAAGGACGTCGACTGGCTCTGCTACCTCCCGGCGCTGAGCCTGGACGGCGGCCTCGAGTCGGTGGTGTCCGGGCCGAACCTCGAGCTGTACCGGGTCAAGGACTGGGCCGGACCGGTGGTCGCCGACGACGGCCGGCCCGTCAGCGCCGACGCGGTCATCTCGCCGTGGTGGGATGTCGGGGCGTCGGGCCCGGCCCGGATGGCGGTTTCGGGGTCGCGGGGCTGGCTGCGGGGCACGACCCCCGCGGGGGTGACGGACGACGGGCTCCTGGCCCTCCCGGCCGGTCGGGGCCCGGTGTGGTACTGGCCGGCGGTGGTCACCCTGCTCGCCGACGCGGTCTGGCTGGCGGCCCTCCTCTGGGCCGGGATCGGGGAGCGACGGTCACGCAGAGTGGTCCTCCGGGAGGGGGAGGAGAAGGGGCAGGACCCGGACCGGACCCCCTCGGGTGGTCTGGCCGAGCCGGCGTCGGGGAAGGTGCCCCTCGGGCCCCGCGGACCCCGGCATCCACCCTCGGAGTGAGTTTTCGCCTACAGTGTGCAATCCAAGGGCAGGAAAAGCAGGGTGCAGGCGAATGCTGAGGTGCTCGGATCCACCGTTTCGAGTGCTTGCTTGACACAAGTTCCAGCCGATAGGTTGGCGTACGACTTGGAGAGAGGGCTCAGGAATGGTTGAGACACAACGGAGGACATTGATGCACGCGGCGATGGCCCTCGCCCTCGCCACCGTGCTCTGCCTTTCGTTCGCGTTCATGTCCGCGGGCACCGCCCACGCCGACGCCCGCTGCCCGTTGGGCAATTTCCGCAACCCTGATGGCTCACTCGACGTGACCGCCTACCTGGCCTGCGTCAACGGGACCACCGCCTCGAACGGTGAGGGCAACCTGCCCCGCACCGGCTCGTCCGACACCGGTCAACTCGTGGGCCTGGGCGCCGCCCTGGTCGTGCTCGGTGGTGCCGCCGTCTACGGCTCCCGGAAGTTCCGCAGCCATGAGGCTCCTCCCACCGACGAGCTCGTCTGAGCGAACGGTCACCGCTTTCTCGAACGAGCCGCTTTCTCGAACGAGCCGCCCCTTGGGGCGGCTCGTTCGCGTTCGGGCTGAGGTCGGCGGACGGACACCACGCCGGGTGAGCCCGTC
>CAVSDZ010000017.1:0-7368 GCA_963726905.1 uncultured Microthrixaceae bacterium | reverse complement strand
GACTAGCCGCCGACCGGAGCCGGGGCACGACGCCACAACGGCCCGGCGAGGACTGCAGCCACCAAGCCCACGGCGAAGGCGATGAGGACCGGCTCAGCTGGGAGCCGGAAGCGAGGATTCCCGTATCCGACCAGCGGCCAGACTGGTGGTGACGATCACGAACCAGATGAGCGAGGCCGGTCGGTCCCGCCGACGGCGCCATCCCATCGCCAACGCGGCGATGGCGACCATGACGTAGGCCAACCAGGCCAGCACCCGTCCTGTCCGGGTGCCGAAGTCGGCCTTGACCGGGTGGAACACCCCCCAGACCCGTCCGAGGCGGGCCAGACCGACGGCGGGGAGCCGGCCGGGATGGCCCCGGGCGTAGGCGAGCCCCTCGCGGCGGATGATGGCGCCGAACTGCACCTCGTCGAGCTGGTCGGCACCCGGCCGGAGCGTGTCGAGGCAGGCGTAGTCCCAGTAGCCCAGCAGGGCCCCGCCGTACGTCGAGGCGCAGTTGGCCCCCGACACCACCGTCGAGTTGTCGTTGGCCAGGACGACGAGTCGGCCGAAGCGGTCGGTGCTGTAGGCCATCCACGGGGCGATGACGAGAGCGAATGCGGCCGCCGCCGGAGCCACGATGGCGAGGGCCGACCCGAGCCGGGGTCGCAGGACATAGAGCAGGTAGGCGACGACGCCGAAGAGCATGAAGATGGCTCCCGCCTGGGCCAGCGCGGCCAGGCCCATGACGGCGCCCAGGCCCGACGGCGCGACGCCAGCCGCAACCCGTCTGCGCGGCACGCACGGCCAGCACGAAGCCGAGGGTGAGCAGCGGGAGCGCTGCCGATTCGGAGAACAGCGAGCCGTCGATGATCACGAAGCTCGGGTACACCGCGGCAATGGCCATCGCGGGCAGTTCGGCTGCGGTCCCGAACAGGGCACGGGCCAGCCGGCCCACCAGGTAGACCGTGACCGTCCCCAGCGCGGCGCTGACGAGGAGATGCGCCCCCATCGAGTGCGACGGCGCCAGGAACGAGCCGACGGCCAGCACCATCGGATACAGGGGTGGGAAGTACGCGGTCGGGCGCCGGGCACACGACAGGACGAGCGGGCAGCTGATGTTGAAGCCCCGACCCTCGGCCAGGCCGTCGGCCACGCTGTGGTACCAGTTCGGGTCGTACGCCAGCGCGCCCGCGGTCCCCCACCGCAGGCCGTAGCCCACCCGGAGCGCGTAGGAACCTCCCAGGATGAGGACATGAACACCTTGTCGCCGCGACGCCGCCAGGCTCACTGATTTCCGATGCTACGCCCAGGTGGGTCGCAGCGACTAGACCCTGGGGATGAGTCCCGCCGAGCTCCTCGTGGCCGCCCTGGCCATGATGGCGGGCACCGTCATTCAGGGCTCGATCGGCTTCGGGACGAACCTGGTGGCGGCGCCGATCCTGGCCATCATCAACCCGGACCTGGTGCCCGTCCCGGTGATCCTGGCCTCGTTCGTGTTCAACGTGCTCGTGGCCCGCCGCGACCTGGGCGAGGGGCCATGGCAGGCCATGCGACTCCCCCTGGTGGGCTCGGTGCCGGCCACGGTGGCCG
The DNA here is from genome assembly GCA_963726905.1 of uncultured Microthrixaceae bacterium. GTDB lineage: Bacteria > Actinomycetota > Acidimicrobiia > Acidimicrobiales > Acidimicrobilacustridaceae > UBA4742. The sequence continues at coordinate 5,796 of CAVSDZ010000017.1, read as the reverse complement.
GGGCGGCGGCGGTGGCCGCCATCAGCCAGCAGGGCCTGGGTGTGCTGTTCGGGGTGCTCGTCCTCATCGGGGTGGCCCTCAGCGTGTCGGGCCGCCATCCCCGCCAGACGCCCCGCACCCTGGTGGCGGCCGGGGCCGCCTCGGGCTTCATGGCCACCACCACCGGCATCGGCGGGCCGCCCATGGCCCTGCTGTTCCAGCGGGAACGGGGGCCCCAGCTGCGCGCCGCGCTGGCCCGCTTCTTCGGCGTCGGCTCGGTGCTGTCGTTCACCATGCTGCTGATCTTCGGCCAGGTCAGCTGGGCCGACTTCGGCCGGGCCGCCGTGCTCATCCCCGGCGGGCTGGTGGGCTTCTGGCTGTCGAAGCACGTGGCCCACCGACTCGACCACGGCTACGTCCGTCACGCCGTGCTGGCCGTCTCGGCCATTTCGGCCTGCGTGGTGCTGGTGCGGGCCCTGGCCTGAGAGGGCGTGCCCCGCCCGCGCCGACCGCACATCCCTGCATCGGTGTTCCCGGATGACCTTCGGCTCTTGTCGGGGCGAGTTCGATTGGTCACGATCGGCTCATGAAGAAGGGGCTGTTGTTCGTCGGGCTGCTCGTGGTCGTCGTGGTCGTCGCCAAGCGCTTCGGCCCGAAGATGCAGAGCATGGACTGGGAGCAGCGGCTCGAACGGATGCCCGAGAACGCGCCCCCGAAATGGATGTTCCGCAACATCACCGCCATCCGAGAGAACACCGATCAGATCCTCGAGCTCCTCGACCGGGACCGTCTCCCCTCGACCGGTCAGGCCCCGGTCGACACCTGAGCTCGAGGTCGGCTCGTCACCTGCTCGGCGCTCTGCGAACCAGCGCTCGCACGCGAGGAGGCCCCATGAAGGTCCTGACGGTCTACGCACACGAGAATCCGCACTCGTTCTGCCACGGTGTGCTCGAACGGTTCACCGAGGGGCTGCACGACGCCGGCCACACCAGCGAGGTCGTCGACCTCCACGCGATCAAGTTCGACCCGGTGTTCCGAGACCGGGATGCGCCGAGCTACATCAGTGGCACCATCCCCGACGACATCCTCGAGATGATGGACTTGCACGCCCGGGTGATGCAGTCGTGTCGCTGGCCGGGCCAGCGCTGGCTCGCGGAGCGGGCGTTGCGGGGCAAGTCGCAGGCCGAGATCGCCGCCCTCATCCGCAGCCGCATGCCCAAAGACGTCCTCGCCCAGCAGGCCAAGGTCGCCGCCGCCGACGCGCTCGCGTTCGTCGCTCCGATCCACTTCTGCAGCTTCCCGTCGATCCTGAAGGGCTGGATCGACCGTGTCTGGACGTTGGACTTCGCGTTCGGGCTGACATCCGCCGGCTGGCGCGGCGACGTGAACGGACGGATCCCGCTCCTGCACCACCAGCGGGCGCTCATCATGACGTCGACCATCTTCGACGAGAACGCCTACGACGCCGGCGTCCGCGACGCCATCGGCAAGGTCGTCGACGACTGGGCCTTCCGCTTCCCCGGCATCGACGACGTCGAGCACGTCTACTTCTATGCGGCAACCTCCGCCACGCCGGACACCATCAGTCGATACCTCGACCAGGCCTACGACCTCGGCAAGACCTTCGACCGGACCGCAGACAGCCCACGCGCTCAAGACCTGACTGACCACCGGCCTGGGAACGCCCGGCTCCGGTCGTCAGCTGGCTCCGTCAGCGAGAGCCGATGGTCCCGTGGCTCGCCCCCTGACGGGGTGTCCTGTGTCGACGAGGGAGCAGCGGGCGTCGTGAGCAGGCTGTGATGAATGGTGCTGATCAACCAGAGCACGACCATCGCGGCCATCATGACGCCGAGGGCGGCCTCACTTCCGGCGACGAGCATCTGCACGCCGGCGAGTGAGAGCGATCAGGCCGATGAGCGACGTCACGGCGAGATAGGCCTTGTTGCCGTGGAGCAGCTGGTCGAACGATGGCACGACGGCGTTCGCCGAGGCCGCGAAGCCGAGCACGAGGATGACGATTCCGGTTGCTCGGGTGGCGCTCAGGCCCGGTGGAGCGGCGCCGATGGCCCACAGCACGTACAAGAACCCCAGCGACGCCGACGAGGCTGGTGGCGATGAGGTCTTTCCTCGGGATGCGCATCAGCTTCTCCCTTCCTGGTTCCGCCTGCAGCCCACAACTGGTCGCCTGGCGGGATACCTCACCGTGCGCCTCGTGGCGGGTCGGGAACAGAGGCTTAGGGCATGTCCTGGCTGCTCGCGGCTCGAGAGGGGTCGAGGGAGAGGGAACTTCGTGCAGCATTTCGACCGCATGGGTGGATCAGTGCACGAAGTTCGACGGAGCGAGGTGGGACGGCGGGTATCGCCGGCCGGTCAGCCCGAGTGGTGCTCGGCCGCCTTGGCCAGGGTGCGCAACTCGTCGAGCATCAGATCGGCCAGGTGATCGAGGTCGGGGACGAGCTCGCGGCACGAGACCAGGCCGAAGTCGAGCATGTCGCAGTAGGACTGCACCGTGACGTTCAGCCCCTGGCCCTCGACGATGGTGGACAGCGGGTAGTAGTGCAGGACCCGGGCACCGGCGAGGTACAGCGGTTGGCGGGGCCCGGGCACGTTGGAGATGACGAGGTTGAACGGCGGGTTGAGCCGGTCACCCACCTTGAGCCGGGTGGCCAGGCGGATGGCCCGGGTGGCCAGGGCCGGTGGGGCGAACTGCGAGTACTCGGTCAAGACGTCGGCCGGCAACAGGGTGAAGCGATCCTTGGCCACGTCCATGGCCTCGTGCACCGCGCCGACGCGGGCGACGGGGTCGGGCTGGTCGGTGGGGATGGGGGCGAAGATGGCCGACACCCGGTTCGTCCAGCGGTCCTCCTCCTCCCCGGTGCGGATGGACACCGGGATCATGGCCACGAGCGGGTTGGTGGGCAGCGCCTCGTGATCCTCCAGGTAGCGGCGCAGGGCCCCGCTGACCACGGCCATGACCACGTCGTTCACGGTGGCGCCCAGCGCGTTCTTGATCTGCTTGACGTCGTCGAGCGGGGCGGTGCGGATGGCCACCCGGCGGTGCGGGGTGATGGCCCCGTTGAACGGCGTCGGGGGTGCGGTGCCGTCGGGCACGGTCGGCGGCGCGTCGACCTCGATAGGGGTGCGGCTGCCCAGCATCGCCCGGGGGTTGGGAAAGCTGCGGGCCACCTCGGCGAAGCCGACCAGGCCGCGGTTGCGGGTGAGCTCCCCGATGGCGCGCAGGCTGCGGACCTGGAGGCGGGCCAGCTTGCCCGGCTTGCGCAGCACGTCGGTGAGCGCCTGACGCATGACCTCGGGAGCCGACGGCACCGGCTCGGGCTTCCAGAGATCCATCACCGCGGCCAGCTCGTCGTCGATCTCGAGGTCGTCGTCGGGGTCGTCGTCGAACATGATGGCCATGAACTCCGCACCCGAGGCGCCGTCCACGGTGGCGTGGTGGATCTTGGTGAGGATGGCGAAACGGTCGTCGGCCAGGCCCTCGATGACGTAGGCCTCCCACAACGGATGGGAGCGGTCGAGGGGCCGACCCACGATGCGGGCGACGAGGTTGGCCAGCTGGCTGTCGTCGCCGGGCGGGGGGATGGCCGTCTCCCGCAGGTGGTAGTCGAGGTCGAACTCCGGGTCGCGGATCCAGTAGGGGTGGTCCAGCTCGAAGGGGACCTCGACCACGCGTCGGCGCAGCGGCTCGAGCAGGGGCAGCCGGTGCTCGATCTGGTCGCGCAGGGCCTCGTACGCGCTCCACCCCTCGACGTCGGGCCGCTCGAAGATGCTCAGCCCGCTGACGTGCCCGAACGAGGCCGACGTCTCCATGTACAGGAAGCTGGCGTCGATGCCGGTGAGCTGCTTCATGGTCGGCCCCCCTGTCCCCCGTGGCATCTGCCCGGGTCGGTGCGACGCTACCCCTATCGAGCCGGTGGGTTCCGGTCGACACGCCCGGACGGAGCAACCTTCCGCCCCTCTGCGGTGTCAGGAGAGTGATGACGGATGCCGCGGCGTCTCCCGACGCCCCCGACGTGACTGCGGAGCGGTCCACCCCGCCCCGCTCGCCCGGACCGGCGGAGGGCGCCGCGCCCCTGGTCGACCGGTTCGCCGAGCTGTACCGGACCGACCACGACCGCCTGGTGCGCCTGGCCGGGCTGATCCTCGGCTCGGCCACCGCGGCCGAGGACGTGGTGCAGGACGCCTTCGCCAAGCTGCACGGACAGTTCGAGCGCGTCCACAACCCGGGGGGATGGCTCCGCGTGGCGGTGATCAACGGCTGTCGGAACGAGGGCCGCCGACTGGGCCGGGCCCGGCGCCACGCCCACCGCCTCACCACCCCGACGGCGACGGAGGCACTCGTGACCCCCGAGCTGATCGCCTCGTTGCGCCGACTGCCGATGCGTCAACGCACGGCCCTGGTGCTGCGCTTCTACGAGGACCTCCCGGAAGCCGAGATCGCCCGGGTCATGGGCGTGCGGGTGGGCACGGTGAAATCGACCCTGCACCGGGCGCTGGCCAAGCTACGAGAGGACCTGGATCCATGATCGACCTGCACGAGGCACTGCACCGAGAGGCCGAGCGCCTCTCCCCCACGGCCGACCTCGACGACGTGCTGGCCCGAGCCGCCCGCCAGGTCCGCCAGCGACGCCGGACCCGGCGGGGCCTGGTAGCCCTCGGCGTCGTGGCCGTCGTCGCCCTGGTGGCCGTCGCCGTCGTGGCCCGTCGCGAAGCACCGACCGGCCGAGTGGTCGCCGGCCCCCCGAGCACCGCTGATCCCGGCGCCGCCACCGCGCCCCCACCCGGCATCGCCATCACGGGCGGCGACCCAGACCACGGCACCCTCGAGCGCCGCGACCCGGCGGCGGCCACCGGGCCCGAGAGCGTGGTCGTACGGGCCGACGACGGTTCGCTGGCCCATCACAGCGCGGTCGTCACCTACCCGGTCGACGAGCCCCAACCCGGCGACTCGACCTCCACCGGGAGCGCACCCGCGTCGCCCGACACGGCCTCCACCGAGACCTTCGCCGTCGGCGACGGCTGGGCCCGGATCACCACCGATCTGGGGGGCGACGTCCTGGCCGCTCTGCGCCGAGCCACGCACGTCGACACCACCGGGCACGTCACCGTCGACGACCCGCCCGCCGGGTTGCGGGTGGTCGTCCAGGGCCCCGCCGGCACCGCGGTGCAGCGCGAGGCCCGCTACGGGTCCAAGGCGCTGGGCGAGGCTGCAGCACTCGGCGACGGGTTGACGCTCGCCGCGTCGGCCACGGGCGGGGCCATCGAGGACGACCTGCTGGCCCGGGGGGCGGCGACGGACGTGTTCGTGGGTGGTCAGCGCGCCGCCCTGTACTCCCCCACGTTCATCGGCACCTCGCCCGCCCCTGCTGTTCGGGGGCAACGGAACCCTGGTGTGGGAGACGAGCCCCGGGGTGATGGTCAGCGTCGGCTACAGCGGGTCGCTCGAGTCCGACGCCTCGGTGGCCGCTCTGACCCGGTTGGCCGACCGCCTCCAGGTGGTCGACGAAGCCGCCTGGGCCGCCACCAACCCGCAGATCATCATGGTCGGCGGCGCGGTCTCGCCCATCCCCCGACCGGGACCGACCCCGGTCACCGCCGCCGATGCCGCCACGCTCGCCGCCGCCGTCGTGGGCAAGACCGAGGAGCAGGCCCGGGCCGTGGTCGGCGCCCTACGGCTGGACGGTGCGGGTGATCGAGATCGACGGCGTGGGCCAGGCGTGACCAAGGACCTGCGGGCCGACCGCATCGACGTGGCGCTGCGCGACGGGCGGGTGCTCGGCTCGATCAGGTTCGGCTGAC
>CAVSDZ010000016.1:0-80349 GCA_963726905.1 uncultured Microthrixaceae bacterium | reverse complement strand
GGAACCGTGTCCACGGGGCGGCAGGCACAACCAGAGACGAACCGTCCAACACCCGGGACGCTACGAGGGACCCCGCAGCGCCACCCCCGACTCTGAATCAGGCACGATGTACTCGCCTCGGCCGATCCGGGGGCGTGAGCGATCTACGCCGCCGTCCGGCTCAGGTCGCGGGGTTGCGATCTGACGGCAGGGGGCGCTTGGCGTCGCGCTGGCTGGTCCGTACACCAGAGTCCAGAGGCCCCCAGCGCGATCCAACCGCCACCGCTCACGGCGTACTCCACGCAGTTGTCCCCAGCCCGGCCTCGCCGTCGAGGCGATGACACATGCCGGAAGTAGCTCGCCACGGCCAGCTCGGCCTAGGCGAAGACATCGAGCACGGGATTGGCGCACCTGTGGCCGTCGATCTCGCTGAGCTGTCGATGGTGCTCCGGCGGGTTAGTTCTCCCTGACGTCCAGGGGCCGAGCTCGACGAGCAGATCCGCAAGGTGGGCGACGGTCGTCCACCTCTTCAGGGGTGCCGGCTGGTGGGGTGCTGGTGGCCCGCACCCGGCAGGGGTGCCGGTTTGTTGGCCCTACCGGGTCCTACCTTTCCGCCCGGCAGGGTCGGGCCACCTTCGGGGTGGCTCGCGCCGGTCGTTCTGCGGAGTTCTCCCGGCGTGTCCGGTCCGGTCGGTCCTTCCTTTAGGTGCTCTTCAGGGGGGCCGGCCGTGGCCAAGGCCACCGCGTGGTGGTCCAGCCGGGAGGGGTCCCGGTGGTGTCCCGGTCGGGTGTTCTTCCTTGGTCCCGGCCGGGACGGACCACCCACGCACCCGGTCGACCAAGTGACCCCCGCTCTACCCCTGGCCGGTGGGCTGGCGGGGCTTGGCGGGCCAGGAGGAGCAGGGGTCAGGGGTCGAGGGTCCACGGTACGAATTCAGGACTGCGGAGTCCAGATCCGAGCCGTTCCCCCAATGTTCTGATTTTCGCGGGCGGTGTGCGTCGGCCTAGGCGTGGCTGGGGCTCGCCGGCCACGTTCTCGTGGGTCGGGGCGGCCCCCGGGGGCTAGTCCACGGCTAGTCCGCGAGAACCCGAAAAGAGGTGCAAACTGACCACAAGTGCCGAGTAGTGAAACCAGCAGGTCAGAGCCGGTTTCCTGCCATTTGTGCTGGTCACGGAAGTGCGGTGGCTGGATCGAGTTCAACCAGCCCCCCGCTGATTCCCGCACGACCACCGCACTCAGGGAGGAACCCCATGCCCACCATCAACGACGACCCCCGCATCGATCCCCGCATCAAGGCGTTGATGGGTGGCGTCCCGTCGATGACGCAACAGGACGTGACCAGTCGCGAGCAGTTGCTCGAAGAGATCAACAAGCCCGACGCACTCGAGATGGTGGAACAGATGGACGCCATGCTCGACCTCGTCGACGACGAGACGATCGCCCCCAGTGCGGGGCTCGACATCAGCACCGTCGAGTTCACGTCCGCCCCTGACGGCAACACCGTCAAGATCCAGCTCATCCGCCCGCAGTCGGACGGCCCGCTGCCCTGCGTGTACTACATCCACGGGGGTGGGATGCAGTCCATGTCGTGCTTCCTGGGGCTCTACCGTTCCTGGGGCCGGATCATCGCCCACCAGGGTGTGGCGGTGGCCATGGTCGACTTCCGCAACGCCCTCATGCCGTCGTCGGCCCCGGAGGTCGAGCCGTTCCCCGCGGGGTTGAACGACTGCGTGAGCGGGGTCCAGTGGGTCCACGCCCATGCCTCGGAGCTCGGCATCGACCCGGCCCACATCGTGGTGGCGGGCGAGAGCGGGGGCGGCAACCTCACCCTGGCCACCGGGCTCAAGCTCAAGCGGGACGGCCAGCTCGGCCTCATCCGCGGGCTCTACGCCCTGTGCCCCTACATCGCCGGGTCGTGGCCCCAGGATCGCTTTCCCTCGTCCATCGAGAACAACGGCATCCTGCTCGATCTGCACAACAACCGGGGGGCCATGGCCTACGGCATCGAGCAGCTGGAGGCCGGCAACCCCCTGGCCTGGCCCTCGTTCGCCACCGAGCAGGACGTGGCCGGCCTGGTGCCGACCGTCATCAGCGTGAACGAGTGCGACCCGCTGCGAGATGAGGGCATCGAGTTCTACCGCCTGCTGCTGCGGGCGGGGGTGGCGGCCCGCTGCCGCCAGATGATGGGCACCGTCCACGGCACAGAGGTGTTCTCCATCGCCTGCCCCGACGTGAGCAAGGACACCGCCGCCAGCATCGCCCAGTTCTGCCGCGAGGCCTAGCCGGCGCGACCACGGCCGCCGCCTTCCCTTGGCGCGCGCCCGTTGATCGCAGGCGGTCACCCGGCGCGCGGAGAACGACCACGCCCACCCGGGGCGCGTCGGCGGGGCCGGGAACGGCCACTACGCTTGTCCGATGCTCGCTGCCCTCTTCGCCGACGTCTTCCACACCGAAGACCGGCTCCGGAGCCTCGGGAGCCTGGCCACGCTGGTGGTGTTCGCCATCGTGTTCGCCGAGTCCGGGCTCATGATCGGGTTCTTCCTGCCCGGTGACTCCCTCCTGTTCACCGCCGGCCTGCTGTCCGGTTCGGTCCTGCCTCCCCTCCCGCTCCTGATCGTGGGCTGCTCCATCGCCGCCGTGGCCGGCGACCAGGTGGGCTACGGCTTCGGCAAGCGGGTCGGGCCCCCCCTGTTCAACCGCCCCGACTCGCGCTTCTTCAAGCAGAAGCACCTGCAGCAGGCCGAGCACTTCTTCGAGCGGCACGGGTCCAAGACCATCATCCTGGCCCGGTTCGTCCCCATCGTCCGGACGTTCGCCCCCATCGTGGCGGGCGCCTCCAAGATGCGGTACCGCACCTTCGTGATGTTCAACGTCATCGGCGGCGTGGCCTGGGCCACCCTGATGCTGACGGCCGGGTGGGCGCTGGGCAAGGCCTTCCCGGCCATCGGCTCGAGCCTCGACTACGTGCTGTTGGTGATCATCGCCGTGTCGCTGATCCCGGTGGGCATCGAGTACGCTCCGTCACCGTCGCCACCCGGAGAAGGAGACCACGCCGCTGGTGGAGACGATCGAGGCCGCCATCCACCCCGACGAGTCGAGCTGAGCCTCCGGGCCTCCGCCCAATCCCCAGAACGGTCCGCGGTTCTGGCACAGTGGCCCCATGGACAGCCAGGATCGGGCGCGCTGGGCGGCCGAAGCCTTCGATCGTCTGGCTGACTTCGTGGCCGTGCTCGACCCGGCCGGCGACGTGATCTACGCCAACCCGTTCGCCGAGCGGATGCTCGAACTGGAGCCGGGGGCGGCCATCGGACGGAGCATGGGTGAGTTCCTGCACCCCGAGGACCTGGTGCGGGCGGTGCGGGTGATGGCCATGATGGTGGACCGGGCCATGGACGTGCCGGTGACGCCGGCGGTGTACCGGGTCGGTCGGGCCGAGACGGGCTGGCACCCGGTCGAGATCAACGCGTCGGTCATCCCGGTCGACGAAGCCGACGGCGACCGTCCCGGCGAGGGTCTGGTCGTCATCTTCGGCCGCTACAGCGGGGACCGCGACCTGCACGACGAGATCATGGGGCTGCTGGTGTCGGGCACGTCGCCCACCCGGGTCATCGAGCGGATCCCCGAGTTCGGCCGGTGGCGCCATCCCCTCGACCACTACGCGGTGTTCTACACCGGTGACGACGGCGCGCCGCTGGCCGCCGGGTCGGAGGTGGCCTGCGCCCTGGGTCGTCTCGACGACGCCCGAGTCGCCGTGGGCCCGGGCGGCCCGGGCCGGGACCGAGGTCACCGCCCTCGCCGAGGACCTGTCCCCGCCGCTGCGGGAGGCAGCCGAGGCCGCACGGCCTGATCGAGTGCTGGGCCCGTCCCGTCGACGACCCGCTGTTCGCCGACCGGGCCGTGATCGTGGCCTGGGGTCGCCGCGACGGCTCGAGCATGGAGGTGCACCGCTACGCCCTCGACACCATGGTCCGCATGCTGGCGCTCATCCTGCAGTGGCGGCAGCAGGTCACCGGCCTGCAGCGGGCGGCCCGGCGCGACCCGCTCACCGGGCTGACGAACCGCACCGGCTTCTGGGAGGTGCTGGAGAGCGTGGGCTCCGCGACCAGCCCGAGCCGCGGGTGGGCGTGCTGTACGTCGACCTCGACGGGTTCAAGGGCGTGAACGACGCCCACGGCCACCGGGTGGGCGACCGGGTCCTCACCGAGGTGGGTCGCCGCCTGGCCCGAGGGCTGCGCCCGGGCGACGTCGTGGCCCGCCTGGGCGGCGACGAGTTCGCCGTGCTCTGCCCCCAGCTGCACGACGACGCCGCCGCCGTGGCCATCGCCGAGCGGGTGGTGGCCGCCCTGGAGGAGCCCTTCCGTGATGGATGACCTGGAGGTGAGCATCGGTGCCAGCGTGGGCATCGCCACCACGACACCGGGGCGCCTCGACGCCGACGAGTTGCTCGATGCCGCCGACCGGGCGCTGTACCGGGCCAAGGGTGACGGGCCGGGGTCGCTGGCACCTGGTGTCGGCCCCGGCCTGAGCCTCGACCGGCCGGTCCGGCGGCTGGTCGTCCGTGTCACGATCGGCGTACGCTCCGACCGTGACCGATCCTGCGACGCTCGTCTCCGAACGGCTCGACCAACTCCTGGCCGAGCTCGACCCGGCCGTGACCGACCCGGTCGAGTTCCGGGGCCGTCAGTACGACCTGGGGCTGGCCTGGGTCCACTTCCCGGAGGGCTGCGGTGGCCTCGAGGTGGCCCCCAACCTCCAGCGCGAGGTCGACCGGCGACTGCGGGCGGCGCGGGCGCCGAGCCCCGAGGCCCGCGCACTTCTTCGGGCTCACCATGGCCGGGCCCACCGTGGTCACCCACGCCGACGAGCCGCCGGCGCTCCCAGCTGCTGCGCCCGATGTTCACCGGCGAGGATGCGTGGTGCCAGCTGTTCAGCGAGCCGGGGGCCGGCTCCGACCTGGCCGGCCTGGCCGCCCGGGCGGTGCGCGACGGCGACGAGTGGGTCATCACCGGGCAGAAGGTGTGGAACACGCTGGCCCACCTGGCCGACCGGGGCATGCTCGTGGCCCGGACCGATCCCGGAGGCGCCCAAGCACAAGGGCATGACCTACTTCGCCCTCGACATGCACGCACCCGGGTGTGGAGGTGCGGCCCCTGCGCCAGATGACCGGCGAGGCCGAGTTCAACGAGGTCTACCTGACCGAGGTGCGGGTGCCCGACGCCGATCGCATCGGCGCGGTGGGCGAGGGGTGGCGGGTGGCCATGACCACGCTCATGAACGAGCGGACCACCATCGGCGGGGGGTCGGGGCCGCCGGCGCGGGGCTCGGGCGCCATCGCCGAGGCGCGTGCGCATCTGGCAGGAGGAGGCCAAGGACCGCACCCCGGTGGCCAAGGACCGGCTGGTGCAGCTGTGGATCGAGGCCGAGGCCCTGCGCCTCACCAACATCCGGGCCGGGCAGGCCCGGCGGGTCGGCAACCCCGGGCCCGAGGGCTCGATCGCCAAGCTCATGTTCGCCGAGGTCAACAAGCGCATCTACGAGCTGTGCGTCGACCTGCTCGGGCGCCGACGCCCTGGTCGACTACGACTACACCAACCGCCGCAGCCGAGCAGCTCGGCCTGGTCGGGCCGCCCGGGTCGTCGCGCAAGATGTTCCTGCGGTCGCGGGCCAACTCCATCGAGGGCGGCACCTCCGAGATCCAGCGCAACATCCTGGGTGAGCGGGTGCTGGGCCTGCCCGGCGAGCCGCGCACCGACAAGGACCAGCCCTGGTCCCAGGTGCCCCGCAGCTAGATGGGCGCCGGCTACTCGCCGCTGGCCGGTGAGCTTGCGGTTCTTGGCCTTGGCCTTGATGTAGTCGCGGTTCATGTAGGCGATGAAGTCGATCGAGATCTCCTTCGGGCACGCCTCCTGGCACTCCCCGTAGTTCGTGCAGGAGCCGAAGAACTCCTCCATCGTCTCGACCATGTTCTCCGTCCGGCTCCAGCGCTCGGCCTGGCCCTGCGGGCAGCAGGTTGAGGTGGGCGACCTTGGCCGAGGTGAACAGCTGGCCGGCGCTGTTGGGGCAGGCGGCCACGCAGGCCCCGCATCCGATGCAGGCGGCCGCGTCCATGGCCGCCTCGGCCGCCGTCTTGGGCACCGGGATGATGTTGGCGTCGACGGCCGAGCCGGTGTTGGCCGAGATGAAGCCGCCGGCCTCGATGATGGCGTCGAGCGGGCTGCGGTCGACCATGAGGTCGCGCAGGATGGGGAACGACGCCGCCCGGAACGGCTCGATGGTGATGTGCTCGCCGTCGTGGAACTTGCGCATGTGCAGCTGGCAGGTGGCCGTGCCCTTCTGGGGGCCGTGGGCCTGGCCGTTGATCATGAGGCCGCAGGTGCCGCAGATGCCCTCGCGGCAGTCGCTGTCGAACACGATGGGCTCGCGCCCGTCGTCGATGAGCTTCTCGTTGACGACGTCGAGCATCTCCAGGAAGGACATGTCGTCCTTGATGCCGATGGCGTCGTAGTCCTCGAACCGACCCGGCGCCTCGGGGCCGTCCTGTCGCCAGATCTTCAGGTGCAGATCCATGGTCACGCCCGCCCGTCGGTGGGTCGGGCCGCCCGTGACCGGCTCGTGGGTGGAACCCCCGACATCGACGGCTTCCGATCGTCGGCGATCACTTGTAGCTCCTCTGGGTGAGGTGGACGTAGTCGAACTCGAGGGGCTCCTCGGTGGAGCTCCTGCGGGGTGTCGGGACCCTGCCACTGCCAGGCGGCCACGAAGGCGAAGTGCTCGTCGTCGCGCTCGGCCTCGCCCTCGGGCGTCTGGTGCTCGACGCGGAAGTGGCCGCCGCAGCTCTCCTCGCGCATGAGGGCGTCGCGGCACATGAGCTCGCCGAGCTCGAAGAAGTCGGCCACCCGCTGGACCTTCTCCAGCGACTGGTTGATCGTGTCGGCCGAGCCCAGCACCCGCACATCGGTCTCGAACTCCCGGCGCAGCGCGGGGATCTCGGCCAGGGCCTTCTCCAGGCCGGAGCGGTCGCGGGCCATGCCGCAGTAGTCCCACATGATCTTGCCCAGCTCGCGGTGGTAGTAGTCGACCGACTTGGTGCCGCCCACCGACAGCCACCGGTCGACGTCGGCGGCCAGGGCCGCCTCGGCCGTCGTGAACTCGGGGTCGTCGACGGGGACCGGCTTGGTGCCGAGCAGGCCCGAGAGGTAGTCGCCGATCGTGTACGGGAGGATGAAGTAGCCGTCGGCCAGGCCCTGCATGAGGGCCGAGGCGCCGAGCCGGTTGGCGCCCTGGTCGGCGAAGTTGGCCTCACCGATGGCGTAGAGCCCGGGCACGGTGGTCATCAGGTTGTAGTCCACCCACAGCCCGCCCATCGTGTAGTGGACGGCCGGGTAGATGCGCATCGGGACCTTGTACGGGTTCTCGTCGGTGATGCGCTCGTACATGTCGAAGAGGTTGCCGTAGCGCTCGCCGATGACCGGCGCGCTGAGCCGGGTGATGGAGTCGGCGAAGTCGAGGTACACCGAGTTCTTGAGCGGGCCCACGCCGTAGCCGGTGTCGACCATCGTCTTGGCGTTGCGGCTGGCCACGTCGCGCGGCACCAGGTTGCCGAACGCCGGGTACTTCCGCTCGAGGAAGTAGTCCCGGTCCTCGTCGGGGATCTGGTCGGGCGAGCGGGTCTCGTCGGGGTTCTTGGGCACCCAGATGCGGCCGTCGTTGCGCAGCGACTCCGACATCAGGGTCAGCTTGGACTGGAACTCGTCGCTGCTCGGGATGCAGGTGGGGTGGATCTGGGTGAAGCACGGGTTGGCGAACAGGGCCCCGCGCTTGTGGGCCCGCCACACCGCCGAGGCGTTGCAGTTCATGGCGTTGGTGGACAGGTAGAAGACGTTGCTGTAGCCGCCGGTGGCCAGCACCACGGCGTGGGCCGAGTGGGAGGCGATCCGACCGGTGACGAGGTCGCGGGTGACGATGCCGCAGGCCTTGCCGTCCTTGACCACGACGTCGAGCATCTCGGTCTTGGTGTGCAGCTCGACGTTGCCCAGCGAGACCTGCTGCTCGAGCGCCTGGTAGGCGCCCAGCAGCAGCTGCTGGCCGGTCTGGCCCCGGGCGTAGAAGGTGCGGCTCACCTGGGCGCCACCGAACGAGCGGTTGTCGAGCAGGCCGCCGTACTCGCGGGCGAAGGGGACGCCCTGGGCCACGCACTGGTCGATGATGTCGACGCTCACCTCGGCCAGCCGGTAGACGTTGGCCTCACGGGCCCGGAAGTCGCCGCCCTTCACCGTGTCGTAGAACAGGCGGTAGATGCTGTCGCCGTCGTTCGGGTAGTTCTTGGCCGCGTTGATGCCGCCCTGGGCGGCGATGGAGTGCGCCCGCCGGGGCGAGTCGTGGAACGTGAAGACCTTCACCTGGTAGCCGAGCTGGGCCATCGACGCCGCCGCCGACGCGCCGGCCAGGCCCGTGCCCACCACGATGACCTCGAACTTGCGCTTGTTGCCCGGGTTCACCAGCTTCATGTCGAACTTGTGCTTGTCCCACTGCTTCTCGATCGGGCCGGTGGGGGCCTTCGACGACGAGCAGGGGATCGGGGGCGATGGTGGACATGGGTTCGCTCCTCAGCCGACGACGCCGGCTTGGATCATGATGGGGAAGCTGATGTTCATGGCCGCCACCAGCACGGCGAAGCCGGTGGCGAAGTAGCGCCGGGCCCGGTTGAAGCGGGGGTTGTTCAGCCCGAGGCTCTGGAACAGGCTCCACGAGCCGTGGAACAGGTGGATGCCCAGGGCGATGTTGGCGACCGACGTAGAGGATCGCCACCCCGACGCGCTGCAGGCTCTCGGTGACGTTGACGTAGGCCGCGCCCCGGCTCCACGCCGACGGGGCCACGGGCTTGATGCCCCAGGTCAGGTCGGCCAGGTGCCAGATGAGGAAGAGCAGGATGATGACGCCGGTCCAGCGCATGGTGCGGGCGGCGAAGTTGGCGGCCACGTAGTCACGACGACTCATGTACGGGGCGTTGGCCTTGCGGTTCAGGGCGGTGAGCGAGGCCGCCGCCCAGATGTGGAACACGAACGCGGCGATCAGCCCGAGCCGCAGCAGCCAGAGGAAGACCGTGCGGGGCAGGATCGGGACGAGGATCTCGCGCAGGAACTCGCTGTAGTGGTCGAAGTCGGCGGCGCCCAGGTACATCTTCATGTTGCCGACCGCGTGGGCGAACACGAAGCCCATGAGCATCACCCCGGTGACGGCCATGATCCACTTCTTGCCCACGGCGGTCTGCCACAGCTCGACGAAGAACGGCTTGCGGCGCGACGGCCGCTTGCGCAGCGGCTTGACCGAGATGTCGGGGCTGAGCGGTGGTGCGGGCTGCGTTGCGGTCACAGACGGACCCCCCGATCGGGAAGGCAAGGGTGGCGGAGGACGAAGCGGGCTCGACCGCGCGGGGCGGGCCGAAGCGAGTCTGACGCTAGCCAGCGGCGAAGCGGGGGTGCGAACCGGCCCGGCGCGCGGCGCTCAGTGCTCGTGGTCGCCGCCGCGGACCCAGGTGCCGTAGCGGTTGGTGGCGTGCACGCCGGCCCGCCGTCGGACCCGTCGAGGCCGCGTCCAGCGGGGCGGCGTGGAGCTCGAGGTCGAGGACGAGGGGCTCGTCGATGTCGGGCACGTCGATGTCGATGGTGCCCACCCGCACGCAGCTGTCGGAGGGAAGGTCACCCTGCCAGCTCCAGACATGCCGACGCTCCGTTCCATAGGACAGATGAGCATCAACGATGATATCGCGATAAGAGATGGATGTGTCGTTGATGGCGTGGAGGTCGAGGTCGAGGCGATCGCCGGGGTGGACGTGCTCCGGGCGGCCGGTCGGCCACGACGATGACCGGCCGGCAGGCCTGGCGCAGCGCGTCGTAGCCCGCGCTTGGGGCGGCGCTCGTGGTCGAGCACCGACGAGGTCACCGCCGGTGAGCTGTCGGCGAAGCAGAACAGGGCGAAGCCCGCCGGCGGGGCGGTACTTGAGGCGCCGCAGGGTCTCGATGTGGTAGCGGATCACCCGGGCCTGGTAGGCCTGGGTCTCGCTCTTCCACTCGTCGTAGGTGGCGAACTCGGCGGGCGGCACGTAGCGGTCGAAGCCGACCTTCTGCAGGGCGTGGTGCTGCGCCAGCCGCGGCCAGTCCAGATCGGGCCACCGCTCGGCCTCCATGAAGTCGTCGTCGTCGGGCACCGCCTGGGCGCCGAACTCGGTGACGAAGCGGACCAGGCGGGGCCAGCGGGCGGCCAGGGTGGGGAAGTCGCGCTCGTCGCCGAGGTACCAGCCCAGGTAGAGGTGGCTGTCGGTGCCGTCGAGCTGGGGGAGGTGGGGCAGCACGCCCGAGTGGGCCACGACGGGCCGGGTGCCGTCGTCTGCGTTCCAGCACGGTCTTCACCGCGCGGTCGAGCAGGGTGCGGTTCCACGTGGGCAGGACCTGGGCCGCGACCATCCGGGCGACGAGCCGGCGGCGCCGGCCGGGGTCGGCCAGCGTGGTGGGCTCGATGTCGACGGCCATGGGCTCGTTGTGGCCGCACCACACGAACAGCGACGGATGGTGGGCCAGCAGATCGACCGCCTCGCGGGCCTGGCGGCGGGCCTGGCGCCGTACCGTGCGGCTGTAGCCCCACTGCAGGGGCAGGTCCTGCCACACCAGCAGCCCGGCCTCGTCGGCCGCTTCGTACAGCTCGGGCCGGGTGATGTGGCCGTGGATGCGCAGGAAGTCGAGCCCGGCGTCGACGGCCAGGGCCACGTCGCCGGCCAGCTCGTCGGCGGTGGCCTCGGCCAGCGCCATGCGGGTGGGGCCCTGGTTGGCCCCCTTGAGGAACAGCCGCTCGCCGTTGACCGTCCAGATCCAGTCGCGGACCTCGACCGTGCGCAGCCCGATGGCGCGCTGGCGCACGTCGCTGACCGCGCCCTGTCTCGGTGCGGACCTCGACCTCGACGTCGTAGCGGGGCTGGTCACCGAGGGCATGGGGCCACCACCGGTCCGGCTCGGGCACGGCGACGGTCCACTCCACCCGGTTCTCGCCGGCGGCCAACGGCCGCTTCTCGCTCGACCGTACGGCTTCGCCGCCCGCCGTGGGAGGCCGCGATGGTGGTGACCAGCTCGACGGTGCCGGCGTCGAGGGTGTCGAGCACGGCTCGGAGCGAGACGATGGCCCGTTCGTCGGTCACGTCGCCGCACCGCACCCGCCAGTGGCGCACCCGTACCGGTCCCGACTGCTCGAGTCGGACCGGACGCCAGATGCCGCCCGGGTTCCAGTCCTGGTCGAGGAGGTCCCAGTGCTGGAAGACCCCGGTCAGGTTGCGCTTGGCGGTGAGGTCGGCCGGGGCGGGGGCAGGCCACCTCCACCGCCAGGGCGTGCTCGTGGGCGGCCTCGAGGGCCTCGGTCACCTCGAAGGAGTGGGGGAAGAAGTAGCCCTCGGTGTCGCCCAGGTAGGTGCCGTCGAGCCACACGTCGCTCGTGTAGAAGACGCCGTCGAGGACGAGCCAGGTGCGTCGTGGTCCTTCCGCCGGGCCGAAGGCCTCGGGGCTCTGGAACGTGGTGCGGTAGAGCACCGATCCGTCCCGCTCGGCGAAGGCGGGGGTCGAACGCCAGTGGCCGGGCACGCTGATGAGCGCCCAGTCCCCGTCGTCGTAGTCGGGATCGTGGTAGTCGCGACGGGCCTCCTCGTCGGCGGCGGCGGCGCGCCAGGTGCCCGAGAGGTCGATGTCGGTGCCCACTGGCGCACGCTACCGGAGCAGGGCCATCCCCGGCTCCGGCGCGCCGGTGTTGACACGATGACACCAGAGTCCTCAGAACGCTGTTGGAGAAGCCGATAGATCCAGGAACTACAGTCAGCGTTCCGAACCGGGACGGGAGGGCAGTCTGTGCCCGAAGGATCCACCGACCTCCAGGCGGGAGCCGGCACGAGCAGCGAAGAGGCGGCCGGTCGGGCGCCACGGTCGGGCTCGCCGGCATCGGTGGGTGAGTTGGACGGGACGACAGAACGAGCTGTGGATATCTCGAGAACAGGCGAATTGACCACGAGCAGTGCCGGCCGTCCGGACGTCGGGGTCGGCGCGCTGATCACCCGCGTCCAGCTCGACGAGACGCTGGCGCAGGTGGGCGACGTGGTCATGACCGTGGCCACCGACGGGACCATCGGCTACGTGAGCCCGGCCATCCACGCCCTGCTGGGCTTCGATCAGGACGAGATCCTGGGCCAGAACATCATCAGCCTGCTGCGCGACGACGAGGGCCCCGAGCTGCTGACCAAGCTGGCCCGCCGCCACGGGCACCACGAGGTCGGTACCCGGGCCCTGCTCCGCCACGCCGAGGAGGGATGGCGCGAGGCGCTGCTGTTCATCCACGCCGGGCCGGCGCTCGACGCGGTGGGCTACCGCGCCGTCATCCTGCGCGACGCCAAGGACCGGGGCCACACGCTCGACGCCCTGCGCCAGCGCCTGGCCTTCGAGGACCTGCTCACCCGGGTGGCCTCGTCGTTCATCCACCGCCCGGCCCACGAGGTCGACGCCTGCATCTCGGGCGCGCTGGCCGACATCGCCACGTTCGTGGGGGTGGACCGGGCCTACGTGTTCGTGTGCCACGACGACCAGGCCACGGTGGAGAACACCCACGAGTGGACGGCGCCCGGGGTGGCCAGCGCCATCGAGGAGCTGCGGGCCGTGCCCCGCGACCACCATCCCCGAGTGGATGGGCACCCTCGAACGCCTGGAGGCCATCTACATCGCCCGGGTGGCCGACCTGGGCGAGGAGTGGCGCCACGAGGTGGCCCTGCTCAAGCCCGAGGGCGCCCGGTCGGTGCTGGCCGTGCCGCTGGCCGACGAGGGCCGCCTCATCGGCTTCATCGGCTTCGACCTGGTCGACCGCGAGCGCATCTGGAGCGACGACCACATCTCGGTGCTCAGCTCGGCCGCCGGCATCATCTCCCAGGCCCTGGCCCGCAGCGACGCCGAGCAGCGCTTCGGCCTGGCGTTCACCAACGCGCCGCTGGGCATGGTCCTGAGCGGGCCCGACGGTCGTCACATCCAGGTGAACCCGGCGTACTGCGAGCTGGTGGGCCGGAGCGAGGAGGAGCTCATCGGGCTGCCCGCCGTCGACCTCATCCACGTCGACGACCGCGACGCCCTCACCGCCGAGCACGTGAAGGTGGTCCTCGGCGGGGTCGAGCAGGTCAGCCTGGAGCTGCGGGTCGTGCGGCCCGACGACACCCTGCTGTGGGTGCGCCTGCACATCTCGTCGGTGCGCAGCGGTGACGGCAAGCTGCGCTACACGGTGTCGCACGTCGAGGACATCACCGAGCGCCACCGCCAGGAGGTGGAGCTGCAGTCGAGCGAGGAGCGCTACCGGACCCTGGTGGAGAACTCGCCGGCCCTGGTGACCCGCTTCGACCGCGATCTCCACCTGGTCTACGCCAGCCCGATGCTGGAGCAGGCCACCAACGTCCGCATCGGCGGGATCCTGGGCCAGACCACCGAGGTCTTCGGCCTGGAGAACGACGTGCGCTGGGAGCGCTCGGTACGCCAGGTCTTCGAGTCGGGCTACCGGCTCGACACCGAGTGGGAGATCCTGGGCGACGGCCAGACCCAGTGGTACCAGTCCCGCGCCGTGCCCGAGTTCGAGAACGGTGTCGTGCAGCACGTGCTGGTCATGACCACCGACATCACCGCCCTGAAGCGCACCGAGGCCGAGCTGGCCCACCAGGCGCTGCACGACCCGCTCACCGGCCTGGCCAACCGGGCCCTGCTGCTCGACCAGCTGGCCCGCATCCTGGCCCGGCGCGACCGCCCGGCGGGCACGGTGGCCCTGCTGTTCCTGGACCTCGACCGGTTCAAGGTGGTGAACGACTCGCTGGGCCACACCGCCGGCGACCAGCTGCTGTACGCCATCGCCGACCGCCTGCTCGCCGCGCTGCGCCCCACCGACGTCGTGGCCCGCCTCGGCGGCGACGAGTTCGTGGTGCTCATCGAGGGCCTGGAGGACGCCCACGAGCCGGTGCAGCTGGCCCGGCGCATCCACGGCGCGCTGAAGGAGCCGGTGGTGGTGGACGGCAACGAGGTCTTCACCACGGTGAGCATCGGCATCGCCATCACCACCACCGAGGAGGACACCGCCGACGGCCTCCTGCGCGACGCCGACGCCGCCATGTACCTGGCCAAGGCGCGGGGCCGTGACCGCTTCGAGATCTTCGACGAGGAGCTGCGCACGCAGGCCACCGAGCGGCTCCGCACCGAGACCTACCTGCGCCGGGCCCTCGACATGGGCGAGATCGAGGTCTACTACCAGCCCGAGCTCTCGCTCGACACCGGCATGATGGTGGGGGCCGAGGCGCTGGCCCGCTGGCACCATCCCGTGGACGGGCTGCTCGAGGCGGGCGCCTTCATCGAGCTGGCCGAGGACTCGGGGCTCATCTTGGACCTGGGCAGCCTGGGTGCTCGACGAGGCCTGCCGCCAGGCCGGCGAGTGGCACCGTGAACGCCCCGACTTCAAGCTCATGATCCGGGTCAACCTGTCGGCCCGCCAGATCGCCCAACCCGACCTGGTCGACCTGGTGGTGGCGGCCCTGGCCAAGGGCGGCATCGACTCGTCGAGCCTGTGCCTGGAGATCACCGAGACGGCCCTCATGGCCGACCCGGCGGCCGGGCTCAAGGTGCTGCAGGACCTGCGGGCCCTGGGCGTGGAGCTGGCCATCGACGACTTCGGCACCGGGTACTCGTCGCTGAGCTACCTCAAGCGCTTCCCGGTCGACGTGCTTGAAGATCGACCGGTCCTTCGTGGACGGGCTGGGCGACGACCCCGAGGACACCGCCATCGTCACCGCCATCATCAGCCTGGGCCGGGCCCTGGGCTTGCGGGTGGTGGCCGAGGGCGTCGAGACCGAGCGTCAGCTGGCCGAGCTGCGTCGCCTGGGTTGTGACCGCGGCCAGGGCTTCATGTTCGCCCGGCCGCGGCCGGCACCGGAGCTGTGGGACGTGCCGACGCCGTACCCCATGGGTGGCGAGCAACGGTGATCGGGACCGAGGGCGGCTAGCGCATGACTTCGCTGGGGGGCGGGGAGCGCGAGCCGCAAGGCCTGATCACCCGTGCCCAGCTGTCACAGTTCCTGGTCTTCGTCGACGAGGCGCTGGTGGCCTTCGACGATGAGGGCGTCATCACCTTCGCCAGCCCCGCCCTGGCCACGCTCACCGGCTACCACCCGGAGATGGTGGTCGGTCACCACCTGGCCGAGTTCCTGCATCCCGATGACCTGGAGCGGGCGTCGAGGCTGATCACCCAGTGGTCGGGGCGCCGGGGCACGACCGCGGTCCCGCCGGTCCGGCTGCGGGTGGCGGCCGGCGAATGGCTGGCGGTGAGCGTGGACGCGGTGAGCGGCCCGGACGTGGCGCCCCTGGGGGCGTTCCTGGTGACGCTGCGCGAGATCGGAGCCTCCACCGACGTCGAGCAGCAGCTGCGCAGTCGCCTGGCCAACGAGGCGCGACTGGTGCGGTTGGCCTCGGCGTTCGTGAACCTGTCGGCTGACGCGCTCGACGACGGGGTCGAGCAGGCGCTGTCGGAGATGAGCGGGCTGGGAGGAGTCGACCGGGTGGAGGTCGTGCTGCACGATCCGGAGACCGACGAGTGGGTCAACACCCACGAGTGGGCGGCACCGTCGATCCCGGCGCTGCGAGCCAAGACCCCCCGGGTGAACGGCAACGGGTCCCAGCTGCTCGCCGCCATCGCCCGCAACGAGGAGGTGGGTGTGGCCTCGGCCACCGGGCTCGGCCCCGAGTGGGCGGCCGACCGGGACTGGTTCGAGCGGCGCAACGTGGGCTCGACCATCGCCGTGCCGCTGTCCGACCAGGGTCGGGTCATCGGGTTCATGGGCTTCGAGGCGGTCGATCGGGAGTTCGTGTTCGCCGCCGGGCACCTCATCACCCTGCGCTCGGCGGCGGGCATCTTGTCGCAGGCCCTGGCCCGCCAGGCGGCCGAGCGGCGCCTGGCCCACCAGGCTCGCCACGACCCCCTCACGGGGCTCCCCAACCGGTGGGCGTTCCTCGACGACCTCACCGCGCGCGCTGCGACGGATGGCGCGCCACGCCGGACGGCGGCGGCCTGGCCGTGATCCTGTTCGACCTCGACCGCTTCAAGGTGGTCAACGACTCCCTCGGTCACGGCCTGGGCGACATGTTGTTGATCACCCTGGCCAAGCGCATCGCCGAGGCCTGCCCCGCCGGTGCCGTCCTGGCCCGGATGGGCGGCGACGAGCTGGTGGTGCTGGTCGAAGGCCTGACCGGCTCGGCCGAGGCGGTGACCATCGCCCGCGAGCTCGGCGAGGCGCTTGAACCGGCCGGTGTCGGTCGAGGGTCATGAGGTGGCCACCACCGCCAGTGTGGGCATCGCCTTCACCGGCGGGGCCACCGAGACGGCCGACGACCTCCTGCGCCACGCCGATGCCGCCATGTACGCGGCCAAGGAGCTGGGTCGCGACCGCATCGAGGTGTTCGACGAGACCCTGCGCCTGAAGGTCCGGCGTCGGCTGCAGGACGAGATCGAGCTTGCGCCATGCCCTCGAGAACGGCGAGCTGGTGGTGCACTACCAGCCCGAGATCGAGATCCCGTCGGGGCGCATCGTCGGGGCCGAGGCGCTGGTGCGTTGGCAACACCCCGTCCGAGGCCTGTTGAGCGCGGCGGAGTTCATCGACCTGGCCGAGGAGACCGGTCTCATCCTCGACATCGGCGAGTGGGTGTTGCGCCAGGCGTGCATCCAGCAGGTGGCGTGGCAGGCCGAGCATCCCGACCATCCGTTGCTGGTGAGGGTGAACCTGTCGGCCCGCCAGATCGGCCAGGCCGACCTGCTTTCGCAGGTGATGTCGATCCTGGCCGAGACCGGCATCGATCCGGGTCAGCTGTGCCTGGAGATCACCGAGACCACCGTCATGGCCGACGCCGAGAGCTCGCTCGAGGTGCTCGAGAAGCTGCGCGGGCTCGGCGTGGAGTTGGCCATCGACGATTTCGGCACCGGGTACTCGTCGCTGAGCTACCTGAAGCGCTTGCCGGTGCACGTGCTCAAGATCGACCGTTCCTTCGTCGACGGCCTCGGCCGCGACCCCGACGACACCGCCATCGTCCAGGCGATCATGGTGCTGGCCTCCTCGCTCGGCCTCAGCGTGACGGCCGAAGGGGTCGAGACCGAGACCCAGCTGACCGAGCTGGTGCGGCTGGGGTGCGACCGCGTGCAGGGCTTCCTGTTCGCCCGGCCCGAGGCCGCGGCCGAGGTCTCCGCCCGTCTCGGGTGATCGGGGCATCGGCACCGGCCGGTGATCGGGCCGACCGTGATCGGGCCGGCGACGGTAGCCTCGGCCCATGTCTGATCAGCCCGCGATCGCCACGCTCGCCCAACTCCGCGCCTCCGGCTGGGTCTCGCTGCCCGTCAAGGAGGAGATCCGCCGCAACGCCGTCGCCCGCATCCGGGCCGGCGAGGTGCTGTTCCCCCGCGTCCTCGGCTACGAGGACACCGTCCTGCCCCAGCTGGAGAACGCGCTGCTGGCCGGCCACGACGTGATCTTCCTGGGCGAGCGGGGCCAGGCCAAGACCCGGATGATCCGGTCGCTCACCGGCCTGCTCGACGAGTGGATGCCCATCGTGGCCGGCTCGGAGATCAACGACGACCCGTACGATCCCGTGTCGCGCCAGGCCCGCGACCTGGTGGCCGAGCAGGGCGACGAGACCCCGATCGACTGGGTGCACCGCGACACCCGCTTCGGCGAGAAGCTGGCCACTCCCGACACCTCGATCGCCGACCTCATCGGCGAGGTGGACCCCATCAAGGTGGCCGAGGGCCGCTACCTGTCCGACGAGCTGACCCTGCACTACGGCCTGGTGCCGCGCACCAACCGCGGCATCTTCGCCATCAACGAGCTGCCCGATCTGGCCGAGCGAATCCAGGTGGGCCTGCTGAACGTGCTCGAGGAGCGCGACGTGCAGGTGCGGGGCTACAAGATCCGCCTCCCCCTCGACCTCATGCTGTTCGCCTCGGCCAACCCCGAGGACTACACGAACCGGGGCCGCATCATCACCCCGCTGAAGGACCGCTTCGGCGCCCAGATCCGGACGCACTACCCGCTCGACGTCGACATCGAGGTCGACATCGCCAACCAGGAGGCGACCCCGCTGGTGGCCGACGGGGTCGAGGTCGAGGTGCCCACCTACATGGCCGAGATCGTGGCCACCCTCAGCCACCTGGCCCGCCAGAGCCCTCACATCAACCAGCGTTCCGGCGTCTCGGTCCGCCTCACCGTGTCCAACCTCGAGACCCTGGTGGCCAACGCCACCCGTCGGGCCCTGCTGCACGGCGAGAGCGAGGTGGTCCCCCGAGTGAGCGACCTCGAGGCGCTGGCCTCGTCGACCGCCGGCAAGGTGGAGATCGAATCGTTGGAGGAAGGTCGCGACGAGCAGATCGTCGAGCACCTCCTGAGGGCGGCGGTGCTCACCGTGTTCAAGGACAACTTCGCCATCGAGAACCTGCGCGACGTGCTCGACGCCTTCGACGGCCGATGCCGTGGTCAGCGCCGGTGACGACGTGGTCTCCGCCGACTACGTGCGCCTGCTCGAGTCGATGCCGGCGCTGCGCCAGCCCGTGGAGCAGCTGGTGGGCACCCATGCCTCGGCGGCCGCCCAGGCCAGCGCCGTCGAGTTCGTGCTCGAGGGCCTGCACCTGTCCAAGCGGCTCAACAAGGAAGCGGCCGGCGCCCGGGCCCAGTACCGCGCCCGCTAGCGCTCCGGGGCTCCGGGGTCCGACGGGCCTACCGGAAGAAGGCCAGCGCGGCCTGGAGCAGTGACTGCTGCTGCTTGGCCGAGGTGCCGCCGGAGGTGCTGATCACGCCACCGGTGTCCATCCAGGTGTTGTTGGACCAGTTCACCGGCACGGTGACGGACACCGGCCCGTAACGGAAGTCGCGCAGGAACTTGTTCCCGTTGACGCTGATGTTGCCCACCACGTACTGGCCGTTGTTGCCGTCGACCACGTACAGCGTGTAGTTGCCCCCGCCGAGGATGTTGTCGACGATGGCCACCGGCCCGTTCGTCGAGGGGCCCTCGTCCGGAGCCAGGAAGATGGCTGAGTTCCCGGCGACATCGATGTAGTTGTGGCTGACGCTGGCGTACTGCACGCCGTACTGCATCTGGACCCCGTCGGCATGGACCAGCGGGTCCGGGGTGAAGTCGTGCAGCCACGAGTCCTGCAGGATGGTGTTGTTGCCCAGCTTGAACCCGTCGGCGGGGACGTCGTGGACGTTCAGGCGCCGGGCGGTCCAGTTGTCGAAGGCCAGACCGGCCACGTGGTAGCCGCCGCGGATCTCGGAGTCCTCGATGATGACGTTGCCGGAGTCGACCAGGATGGCGTAGTCGTCGCCGTTGCCGGTGAAGCGGCTGCGGGTGATGACGACGTTCGGGGCGTCGATGATGACCGACCCGACGATGTCGCGGGAGTCGATGACGGCACCGGGCGTGGTGACGGTGAAGCCGTCCGTCGGGGCGCTCAGCACCGTCCCGGCCGGCACCCCGGTGTTGCCCGGCCCCGGCGTCACCGGGACGGGCCGGTACAGGAGGCACCCGCTCGACAGCAGTGTCACCGCGGAGAGGAGGCCGAGCACTGCAAAGCGTCGCATCGGTGTCCCCCCGCTTCCTCCAGTAGGGACAACAGCCCCAGCCTGGCTGGATCTGCGGAGCCCCCACTCCCTCGCCGCAATACTAGCCGTTGATCAGCTCGCGGGCCCCGGAGACGCCGGCCACCACCACTCGCTCGACCATCTCGCCGGGGAAGATGCCGTGCTCGACGATGCCCGGCACCGCGGCCAGCTCCGCCCCGAGGGCCAACGGGTCGGCGATGGTGCCGAAGTGGGCGTCCATCAAGAGGTTGCCGTTGTCGCTGCGGCCGTCGCGGGTGGTCACGTCGACGGCGCCCAGCGCCCGGACCCGGCTGGCCACCACGGCCGGCGCGAAATCCAGCACCTCCAGCGGCGTCCCGAACGGGCCCAGGTGCTCCACCAGCTTCGACTCGTCGACCACCACCACGAAGCGCTCGGCCATCTGGGCCACCACCTTCTCCCGGGTCTGGGCCCCACCGCCGCCCTTGGTGAGGTTGAACGCGGGGTCGACCTCGTCGGCCCCGTCGATGGCGATGTCGAGGGCCATGATCTCATCGGGGCTCACCACCCGGAGGCCGAGCGAGGTGGCCAGCTGGTGCGTCTGCACCGACGTGGCGGTGCACACGATGTCGAGGCCCCGCTCGCCGAGGGCGACGATGGTGAAGTGCACGGTCGAGCCGGTGCCGAGGCCGACCCGCATCCCGTCGGTCACGTACGTCGCGGCCTGGCGACCGGCGATCTCTTTCGGCGAGGGAGCTTCGCTCATCCGCTCAGCATCGCACGCCCCGGGGTCAGGTCGTCCCTCCGGGGGTCAGGCCGTCCCCCGGGGTCAGGCCGTCCCGCGTGGCGAAGGCCCGGGCCAGGGCCGCGCTGGGTCGGGCGTTGCGATCCCGGTCGAACAGGCCGAACGACACGTCGAACCCGTAGTCCCACTCGTAGTTGTCGACGCCGGTCCAGTGGAAGAAGCCCCGCACGTCGATCCCGTCGGCCAAGGCATCTTCGACCTGGGCCAGGCTGTCGCGCAGGACCTCGACCCGCCAGGTGTCGTCGTCGGTGCCGACGCCGCACTCGTCCACCAGCAGGGCGCGGCCGGGGAGCTCCTCGGCCAGCCGGCGCAGGACGATGCCGAGGCCCTCGGCCCACGGGGCGTAGCCCATGGGACCGACCCGGGCGTCGGCGGGGTAGGGCCCGAAGCCGTCGGTGTAGACGGATTGAGCGAAGTAATAGGAGAAGCCCACCAGGTCGAAGGAGCCGGCCAGGTCGTCCAGCTCGATCGGGGCGCGACCGGGCACCTCGAGCACGCCGTCGCGCAGCGCCCGCGCCCAGCACCAGGAGAACTCGTCGAAGCGGCGGGTGCGCTCCTCGGCCTGCGTCCGCTCGTCGGGGTCGGTGCCGCGGGTGGCCGCGAACAGCGGGGTGAGGTTGTGGATGGTGGCTACCGGCTGATCGCCGCTGCGCAGCAGGCGCCAGGCCTCGTGGTTGGCCAGATGGGTCGCCTCCAGGGCCTCGGCGAAGGCGGCGTCGTCACGCCGGCCAGGCGGGTGCACCCCGAGGCGCCAGCCGAGCAGGGCGAAGGCGATGGGCTCGTTGATGGGCTTCCAGCCGTGGATCAGGTCGCCGAACGTCTCGGCCACCCAGTCCACGTGGCGATGCCAGTAGCGGCGTGCGGGCCTGACGGTCGACGAACCCGCCCTCGTCCTGGCTGAACCACCCGGGCAGGGTGAAGTGGTGCAGGCACGCCCAGATGGAGATGCCGGCGTCGCGGGCGGCGCGCAGCATGGCGGTGTAGTGCTCGACCGCCGCCGGGTCGTGGCGACCCGGCTCGGGCTCCAGCCGCGCCCATTCGAGCGACAGGCGATGGTGGTTGAGACCGTGCTCGGCGTAGAGCTGGAAGTCCTCGGCGTAGCGATGCCCGAACCCGTTGCCCTCACCCGACGGCGGGGCCTTGCCCGCTCGCTCCCAGGCGTACCAGTCGCTGCGCGGCGCGGCTCCTTCGCACTGGGTCGACGACGCGCCCGTACCCCACCAGAAGCCGTCGGGGAAGGCGCTCATGGCCGCAGTCTCGCGCCCCGACGGTGGTCAGGCGCTGACCGGCTGGTCGGCCAGCGACCGGCCCAGGCGGGCCAGCTGGGGGGTGGCCGCGCCGAGCTGGAACTCGATCTGCTTGGCCCACAGGAAGTAGCGGTGCGCGGCGTAGTCGAGGTCGATGGAGATGCCCCCGTGCAGATGGAGCACGGCGTGGCCCACCCGGCTGCCGCTGTAGGAGGCCCAGTACTTGGCCACCGCCACCTCGTCGTCGGCCGGGCTGTCTGAGCCCGAGGAGGCTGGCCGCCTGCAGCATCGAGAGGCGGATCGCCTCGTTGTCGACGTAGCAGTCGGCCATGCGGTGGCCCACGGCCTGGAACGTGCCGATGGCCCGATCGAACTGCTTGCGCTCGACGACGTAGCCCGCCGTCAGGCGCATGCCGGCGTCGCTGACCCCGGCCGCGAGCGCGCACAGCCCCACGGTGGCCCGGTCCACGATCCAGTCGATGGGAGCCTGGCCCGACGGGGTCGAACCGACGAGCTCGGCGGCGGCGTCCACGACCACGCCGTCGAAGTCGACGTGGAACTGCGGCTCGTGGTTGAACGTGTCCTGGCGCTCGCTCGACAGCCCGGAGGCGTTCGTGGGCACCACGAACAGTCGCACCTCACCTTCGGCGTCGCGGGCGGGCACCACCATCGCCGTGGCCAGGTGCACGGCCGGCACCGCCGTCTTGGCCCCGGTGAGGGCCCAGCCGTCGTCGTGGCGCACGGCGCCCAGCTGCGGGTCGCGAGGGTTGGTCCCGATCTCGCTGAGGGCCACGGTCAAGATGGTGTCGCCGGCCACCACACCGGGCAGCCAGGCGGCCTGCTGATCGGCCGAGCCCAGCTCGGCGATGGCCACCGACGCCACCACCGTCGAGACCAGCGGCACGGGGCTGACGGTGCGGCCCTGGCGCTCCAGCAGCAGGCAGGCCTCCAGGAAGCTGAAGCCGCCGCCGCCGACCGAGGTGGGCAGGGCGATGCCCAGCAGCCCGGCCTTGGCCAGCTCGTTCCACAGGTCGCGGTGGAACCAATCGGCCCCGGCCTCGACCTCGCGCAGGCGCTCGGGCGCGCTCAGGTCACCCAGGATCTGCGAGCCCAGCTCGACGATGGCCTGCTGCTCTTCGGACAATGCGAAATCCATGGTGTCGTCGTCCCTCTCGTGGGCTCAGCGGGGGGACCCGGGCAGGCCCAGGCCGAAGATGGCGATCAGGTCACGTTGCAGCTCGTTGGTGCCGCCGCCGAAGGTCAGCACGTGCAGCCCCCGCAGCAGGTTGGAGAGGCGGCCGTGGATGGCGGCGTCCGGGGAACCCTCGCGGAAGTTGGCGGCCGGGCCCAGGATCTCCAGCAGCTTCTGCAGGCCCTCCATGTAGAACTCGGTGCCGAACACCTTGACGGCCGAGGCCGCCGCCGGGTCGAGCGAGTCACCGTTCTCGGCGTGCCAGGCCACCTGCCAGTTCATGGTGCGCAGGACGTCGACGCGGGCGTGCACCCAGGCCAGGTTCATCTGGACCCAGGGCTCATCGACCAGTCGGCGCCCGTCGGGCAGGCGCAGCTCCTGGGCGTAGCGGCGCACGTCGTCGAGGGCGCGCTCCATGATCCCCGACGAGCACAGGGTGACCCGCTCGTGGTTGAGCTGCTCCATGATGAGCGGCCAGCCCTCGCCCTCGCCCTTGACCACGTTGTCGTACGGCACCCGCACGTCCTCGTAGAACGTGTAGTTGGTGTTGAAGTTGCCGAAGTTCTGGATCGGGACGGCCTTGAAGCCGGGGGTGTCGGTGGGGACGATGATCATCGAGATGCCCTTGTGGCGCGACGCCTCGGGGTTGGTGCGCACGGCCAGCCACACGTAGTCGGCGTCGGTGGCCAGGCTGGTGAAGATCTTGGTGCCGTTGATGACCCACTCGTCGCCGTCGCGCACGGCCCGGCTCTTGAGCGAGGCCAGATCGGTGCCGGCGTCGGGCTCGGTGTAGCCGATGCAGAAGTGGATCTCGCCGGCCAGGATCTTGGGCAGGAAGAAGTCCTTCTGGGCCTGCGACCCGTACTTCATGATCGTGGGGGCCACCGAGTTGATGGTGAGCATGGGGACGGGTGCGCCGGCCCGCATCGACTCGTCGAAGAAGATGAACTGGTCGATGTAGCCGCGCCCTTGCCCGCCGTACTCGGTGGGCCAGCCGATCCCCAGCCAGCCGTCGGCGGCCATCTGGCGCACGACGCCACGCGACACCGGGCCGATGCCCTCGCTGTGGGCCAGGTCGCGCACCAGCTCAGGGGTGAGCAGGTCGTGGTAGTAGGCCCGCAGCTCCTGACGTAGGGCTTCGTGTTCGGCTGTGTAACCGATGTACATCGGGTTCCCCCTCGTGGCGCCCGGCGACGCGCAAAATCAGAACGAGTTCTAGTCCTAGCGCCATTCAGTCAACCGCGTGTGGCCTCGCTTGTCGACCTCACCCGGTGCCGACGAGGGCCATGATCTCCGCCGCGGTGGCGACCGTGACGAGGCCGTCCACCATGGTCTCCACCCGCCAGTCGGAGTGGGGACGGTCGGCGGGGTCGCCCGTCAGCGAGCGCTCGGCGTAGAAGGCGAGCAGGTTGGCCTGCACGGCGAAGGTCATGGCGAACGTCGTGAGGTCGACCAGCCGGCCGGGCCCGTCGGCGTCGCGGTAGCCCTCGGCCAGCGCTCGGACCGCCGCCGGGTCGATCGAGCCCGGCTCGCTCGGGCCGAACTCGGTCAACGCCTGGGCCAGCTCCTGGTCGGGGACGCCGGGGCCGGAGTTCTCCCAGTCGAGCACGCACGGCCGCCCCTTCGTGTCGACCAGCACGTTCTCGCGGTTGTAGTCGAGGTGGCAGCGCACCACGGGGGCGGCCGCGCCGGCGTTCGCCACCGCCTGCGTCTCCTGCAGGGCGGGGACGGCCCCGGCCAGCGCCTCGGCCCAGCTCGCCCCCGCTTCGCCGCCCCGCTCCGTCAGGCGAGCCCACCGGTCGGCCGGTCCGGGATCGGTGTACCAGGGCTCGGGCGCCCCCGCCGGCCACGCCCGCCGGTGGACCCGGGCCAGGATCGTCCCGGCGGCGCCGGGGTCGACGGTCGCTCCGGCGTCCAGGTCGACCCACTCATACGCCCGGTAGGCGACCCCGTCGGGCCCTACGGCCACCGCCTCGCCGTCCGAGGCCAGGATCGGCGCGGGCAGGGGCACCCCGGCCGCCGCCAGAGCGAGCTGGAACCCGGCATCGTCGCCCCCGGCCTCGTCCGGGGGCAGGCGCAGCTGCTTCACGGCGAAGCGACCGGCGTCGGTGTCGAGCCGGAACACGTAGCCGAGCTCGCCCCGGGCGGCGTAGGGAGCGGCGGCCGGCGAGCCCAGGTCGAACGCCCCGGCGACCCACTCGGCGATCGCCGAGTCCAGCTCGGGCCGGTCGGGGCCGGCCAGCCCGGGGTCGTCACCGACGTCCACGACGGTGCAGCATGCCAGGTCCGCCACGGCCGGGCCGCAGCCCGCGAGCGGGGGCGCACCCCGGTACCCTCGGCCCCATGACCACGCCGCGCACGGTTCGCTACTCGCGCTGGGACGGCTCGCAGGTCGGGTTCGAGCTCAACGCCGACGACATCTTCAGCGAGATCACCGACGACCTGCTCTATCACGGCGACCTGAACGCGGCCCTGCGCCGCATGATGCAGTCGGGCTTCAAGGATCAGAACGGCGAGCGCATCCAGGGCATCCGGGAGATGCTCGAGAAGCTCCGGCGCAAGCGTCGTGACGAGTTGGAGCGCTACGACCTCGGCGGGGTCTACGACGACATCGCCCAGGAGCTGCGCGACGTGGTGGACATGGAGCGGGGCGCGCTCGACGAGCTGGCGGCCGAGGCCCGCGAGGCGGGCGAAGCCGGTGACCAGCGCCGCCAGGAGATCACCGACCAGGTGGTGCAGGAGCGCCAGATGCAGCTGGACATGCTGTCGCCCGACCTCGCCGGCCAGGTCAGGGACCTGCAGAACTACGAGTTCACCTCCAGCGAGGCCCGCGAGAAGTTCGAGGAGCTGCTCGACCAGCTCCGCCAGCAGCTGGCCCAGAGCTACTTCAACCAGATGGCCGGGGCCATGAGCGAGATCTCGGCCGAGGACATGGCCCGCATGAAGGACATGCTGTCGGCCCTCAACGAGATGTTGGAGCAGCGCCAGCGGGGCGAGGAGCCCGACTTCGCCTCGTTCATGGAGCGCTTCGGCGACTTCTTCCCCGAGAACCCCGAGACCCTCGACGAGCTGCTCGAGATCATGGCCGAGCGCATGGCGGCCATGCAGGCCATGCTCAACTCGATGACCCCGGAGCAGCGGGCTCAGCTCCAGGGCCTGTCCGAGCAGCTGCTGGAGGACATGGACCTGCGCTGGCAGATGGACCAGCTGGGTCAGAACCTGCAGAACCTCTTCCCTCAGAAGGGGTGGGGACGCAGCTACGACTTCAGCGGGCAGGACCCGCTCGGCTTCGCCGAGGCGGCGCAGATGATGCAGGAGCTGGGCGACATCGACCAGCTGGAGAACCTGCTGCGGGGGGCCACCTCCCCGGGGGCGTTGGCCGAGGTCGATCTGGACCGGGCCCGAGACCTGCTGGGCGACGACGCGGCCGAGAGCCTCGATCGCATGTCGGAGCTGGCCCGCCAGCTCGAGGAGGCCGGCCTCATCGAGAACACCGAGGGTCGCTTCGAGCTGACCCCCCGGGGCATCCGCCGCATCGGGCAGAACGCCCTGAGCGACCTGTTCAAGAAGATGGACTCGAACCAGATCGGCAAGCACGAGCTGGAGCGCACCGGGGTCGGCCACGAACGCGACTACGACACCAAGCCCTACGAGTTCGGTGACCCGTTCAACCTCAACATCGAGCGCACCGTCCGCAACGCCATCCGCCGGACCGGCGGCGGCACCCCGGTGGCGCTGACCCCCGACGACTTCGAGGTCGAGCGCACCGAGCAGCTGGTGCGCTCCAGCACCGTGTTGATGCTCGACCTCTCGCTGTCGATGCCCATGCGCGACAACTTCCTGCCGGCCAAGAAGGTGGCCATGGCGCTGCACTCGCTCATCTCCAGCCAGTACCCGCGCGACTACCTGGGCATCGTGGGCTTCAGCGAGGTGGCCCGCGAGCTCAAGGCCGAGCAGCTGCCCGAGGTGTCGTGGGACTTCGTCTACGGCACCAACATGCAGCACGCCTTCCAGATCAGCCGGCGCCTGCTGGCCCGCCAGAGCGGCACCAAGCAGATCATCATGATCACCGACGGCGAGCCCACCGCCCACATCACCGAGCGGGGGGACGTGTTCTTCAACTACCCGCCGGTGCGCGAGACCGTGGACGCCACCCTCAAAGAGGTGGCCCGTTGCACCCGCGACGGCATCCGGATCAACACCTTCATGCTCGACCCCACCCAGCACCTCCGCCAGTTCGTGGAGAAGCTCACCCAGCTCAACCGGGGCCGGGCCTTCTTCACCACCCCGGAGACGCTGGGCGACTACGTGCTCGTCGACTTCCTCGAGCAGCGCCGTGAGCTGATCCGCGGGCGCCGCACCGCTTGATGCGCGTCGCCCGTCGATGAGCACCCCGCGGTTCCGCACCGCCGGGCCCGACGACGTCGAGGCGGTCGTGGCCCTGGTCGAGTCGGCCTACCGGGGAGCGTCCAGCCGCCAGGGGTGGACGACCGAGGCGCACCTGCTCGACGGCCAGCGCACCGATGCCGAGGCCGTGGCCGAGATCATCGCCTCACCGCGGTCCCGCATCGTGGTGGCCGAGGTCGTCGATGCCGGTGTGGCTGGGGAGGCCGAGTTGGTGGGCTGTTGCCAGCTCGAGGCGCGCCCGGACGCCACCGCGTACCTGGGCCTGTTCGCGGTGGCCCCCCGCCGTCAGGGCGCCGGTCTGGGCCGGGCCATCGTGGGCGAGGCCGAGCGGGTGGCGGGCGGCGCCATGGGCGCCGAGCGCATCGTCATGACCGTGATCCGCCAGCGCACCGATCTCATCGCCTGGTACGAGCGGCTGGGCTACCGACCGACGGGGGAGACCCGGCCCTTCCCCTACGGCGACGAGCGCTTCGGACGGCCCCGGCGACCCGACCTCGAATTCGTCGTCCTGAGTCGGACGATCGACGGCGACGCCGCCTCATCGGCCGACGTCGAGAAAATGTGAGAACCGCGCCAGGACAAGGAAAAATCCAAGCTTTCTCTTGCGTCCGGCCCGCACGCAGGCCATGATCACAGCGTTGTAATTACAGATGTGGTACGAGCCACTCGTCCAAGGATGTGTAGGGCATCCGAGGGGGGCGAGCTGTCCGTGCGACGAACGTTGCGTCGACAGCTCTGGTGTCTGGTACCAGGGCGGGGAAAAGGAGGCCGGACATGCTGCATGTATCCGCCGACGAAACCGTGGAGTCAACCTGGCAGGACTACGCCAACTGTCTCGGCGTCGACCCTGACCTCTTCTTCCCCGAGCGGGGCGCGTCCACCCGGGAGGCCAAAGAGGTGTGCCGTGGCTGTGTCGTGCGGGAGGACTGCCTCGAGTACGCCCTGGCCAACGGCGAGAAGTTCGGCATCTGGGGTGGCATGAGCGAACGCGAGCGCCGCCGCATCCGTCGCCAGCGGGCGCTGGCTCGGGCCGCGGCCAACGCCGGCTGAACCACGCCTCACGGCAGTGAGAGGCCCCGCGCCTCGAGGCGGGCCTCGATCGTCTGCTCCTCGCTGAGATCCAGGAGCGCCCAGCGGGTCGGTTCCACCTCGTGCAGGATGGCCCGCGGCACCAGCCCCACCAGCTCGGCGCGTGCCACCGGCGCCTCGGCGGCCACCTCGTCGTACACCTGGGCCGGGCCCACGGTGGCGGGGTCGATGAGGTTCATCGACACCTGGACCTGGTCGCCCACGGCCAAGCCGAGCGCCCGCACCGCCGGTCCGCGCAGCTCCCGGGCGATGGCGCGGGCCCGATCCAGGTCCGGGTCGCTGCAGCCACAGGTTGTAGGCCACCAGCGCCGGTCGGGCCCCCACCGCCACCGCTCCCGCGGTGGGATGCGGGGTCGACCGGGCCCCAGTCGGGCGCGAAGGCCACGAACGCCCCCCGGCGAACCTCGGGCAGCGTCCGCCGGGTGCCGTAGCGGAAGCACGGGAGGGCGAGCTCGGTGCCGGCCCACCGGGCGTAGCGGTCGGCGGCCGCCTCGGCCTCGGCCAGGGTGGCGGCGCCCAGCGGGACGAAGGGGACCACGTCCACCACCCCGATGCGGGGATGAACACCGCGATGGGTCCGCAGATCCAGCTCCTCGACCGCGGCCCGGGTGACCGCCCTCGGGCTGTCCTCGCCCACGAGGGTGAGCACGGCGCGGTTGTGGTGGGCATCGGCGTGCACGTCGAGCAGGTCCGTACCGGCGGCGGCCGCCAGCCGGGCCACCACGTCGAGGCGGGTCCCCTCGCTGAGGTTGAGGACGCATTCGAGCACGCGACAGCCTCGCGCGGTTGGTCCGGGCAACGGTTGAACTACCGTGGGCCCATGCCCAGTGCAACCGAGATGCTCATCGTGGGTGCCGTGATCCTGCTGTTGTTCGGCGGGGCCAAGCTGCCGCAGCTGGCCCGCTCCCTCGGCTCAGCCAAGTCGGAGTTCGAGAAGGGCCTGAAGCGGGGCGCCGCCGACGAGGACGACACCGAGTCGTCCTGAGCAGGGGGTAACGGGGGTCGAGCCGTCTCGGCCCGACCCAACCCGCCCGCGTCGCGGGCCAGAGCCGATCAGACCAGTACGGGGATGGTGGCCTTGCGCTTCTTCAGGATGCGCCGTCGCTGGCGCTCCGAGGTTCCGCCCCACACGCCGTGGTCGATGCGGTTCTCGAGTGCGTACTCGAGACAGGGCGCTTTGACCGGGCACTCCGCGCAGATGCGCTTGGCGATCTCTACGCCGACACCGTCGCTGGGAAAGAACACTGCTGGTGGCTCGATGCGGCAAAGGCCGGCAGCCATCCATTCGCTATCCATGTCGCCTCCGTTTCTCCTTGTTTCTACGGAGCCGAGGCAGATGTAGTTCCCAGCACACGATCTGACCCGCTGATTTCTTGTCCGTACGGTAGCGCCCGCGTCGGTGCGGGCCACAAACCGGCGTACATTCTGGCGGAAGGGTCGGCCGAAGGGAGCGATGGTGACTGACCACGATCCGCATGGGTTCGCGGTGACACCGACGTCGACCTTTCCCGCGGGCCCCCCGCTGGCGCCCCCCACGGGCCCATCGGGCGAGACGTTCCCCTTTTCCCCGCCAGAAGTGGGCGCCAGCCCGCCCTCCGCCCCACTTCCGCCACTCCCTGCCCTTCCCACGCAGCCTCTACCCCCACCTCGACCACCTTGGGGGCGACGAACATGGGCGTGGATCGCGGTGGCGGCGGTGCTGGCCGTGGTGGTGGCCACCACGCTCGTGGTGCGGGCGTTCGACGACCACGGCGGCTCATCGGCCGGTGGGGCCAACTCGTCGTCCATCGGCGGGGCCCCGCTCGACATCCAGCAGTTGCTGCGCAAGGCGCAACCCTCGGTGGTGTCCATCCAGACCGGCCAGCAGAGCAGCAACGGCGTGTTCGGCTCGGCCGGTTCGGGCGTGATCATCTCCGACGACGGGCTGGTGCTGACGAACGCCCACGTGGTGTCGAGCCCGGCGAACCTGCAGGTCACGCTGTACGACGGACGCTCCGAGCAGGCCGACCTGGTGGGGAGCCTGCCCGACACCGACGTGGCCCTGATCCGCCTGCGCGACGCCTCGAACCTCACCCCGGCCGAGCTGGGGAGCTCGGCCGACGTGCGGGTGGGCGACGACGTGGTGGCCATCGGCAACGCCCTGAACCTGGGTGGTCCCCCCAGCGTCACCAAGGGAATCGTGTCGGCCACGGATCGCACCATCGAGGCCGAGAACGTGACGCTCAGCCACCTCATCCAGACTGATGCCGCCATCAATCCCGGGCAACTCGGGCGGGCCCCTGCTGAACGCCGCCGGCCAGGTGGTGGGGATCAACACCGCCATCATCAGCGACGCCCAGAACATCGGGTTCTCGATCGCCATCGACTCGCTGAAGTCGGCGATCCAGGACATCAAGGACGGCAAGGGGACCGTCACCCCCGACTCCGCCTTCCTGGGGGTGAGCACCCAGGACCTGGGCACCATCTCGGCCGCCACCCAGAAGCAGTACGGGGTTCGGACCTCCGACGGCGCGTTCGTGGTGGACATCAGCGCCGGTTCGGCCGCGGCCGACGCCGGTCTGCAGGTCGGTGACGTCATCACCGCCATCGACGGCACTCCCATGTCCAGCTCCGACCAGGTCATCGCCGCCGTGCGCGCCCATCAGGCGGGCGACAGCATCACCGTCACCTATGAGCGCAACGGCGAGACCCACAACGCCACCATCGAGCTCCGCACCCGGGGCGAGTCCGGCAACTAGCCCGCCCGCGGGGAGTCAGGCCGCCCCCTGCCCCGCCCGTTCCACGCGCGCCCATCGACCTCATGCGGTCGACGGGCGCGCGCGGAACCCGGGGGGATTCAGTCCGCCAGCTGGCGCAGGGCGGTGAGCACGGTGGCCACCCGGGTGGCGTCGGCCGGAGGCGACGGGCCCCGCGGGGGCTCGACCGGCAACGGCACCACCGGCGTGGGGGCGGGGGGTGGCGCCGGCAGGGTGGTCGGCGGGGAGGACGGGGCCGGCCCCGGGGCGGGGCGAGGGGCTGGCCGAGGGGCGGGGGCGGCGGCCGCCCCGGCGACGGCCATGAAGCGCTGGCACGTCCACTGGACACCACCGGCGTAGGCCACGCCGACCCCGACCCGGTTGAACGCGGGGTCGACCAGGTTGGCGTAGTGCTGGGCGCTGGCCAGGAAGGCACCCCAGATGGTGGGGTTGGCCGCGCCGGCGCCCACGTTCTCGCCCAGCTTCGTCCAGTTCGAGGTGACGCCGCCGGCCAGGTTGGTGTCGTGCGACAGCGCCTGGGTCGCCGCCATGTGGTCGGCCCACGACTGGGCGCCGGCCATGAGCTGTCCGTCGGTGGCCAGCGGCGCCACGCCGACCTGGGCCCGGAGCCCGTTGATGCGGCTGAGGTAGTCACCCACGTCGTTCCCGGCCGCGCCGGCCGGGCCCGGCGCGCCCAGCGTCAACGCCAGGAGTACCCCGGTGACGACCACCGCCAGGATCGCGTGGAAGGCGGAAGCGGGCCGGGGGGAGAACCTCATTCCATTACGAAACCATGACGAAACCGGTCCTGGGTAGCATTTCAGGCCGGTTTTCCGAAATTTCTGTCACTTGATCGCAATGATTGCCACGAAGGGTGGCAAGGCCGACCGGCGCCCGTGGCAATCGCGCCCACGGTGCCGCGGGGCCGCGGGTCCTTCGACTCTGTACGGCATGAAGGGGACGCGTTCTACTGATCCTCGAGGCGCAGTGTGGTGCCAACCAACGAGCGAAGGAGCGTGAGACATGGGCGACGAGCAGGACCTTCAGACTCGAGACCCGCGAACGGCGGCGCTCGAGCGGATCAGGGCCCGGCGCAGCTTCTGGCAGGACGTCGTGGCCTACATCGTGGTCAACGGCTTCCTCGTAGCCGTGTGGGCCATCACCGGCGGCGGCTACTTCTGGCCCATCTGGGTCATCGCCGCCTGGGGGGTCGGCCTGGTGCTCCATGGCTGGACCGTGTTCTTCCAGAAGCCCATCACCGAGGCCGACATCCAACACGAGATGGAGCGCCGGGACCGGTAGCCGCCCGGGCCGGCCGCCCGGGGAACCGGTCGGCATGGGATACGCTGACCGGCCGATCGATCGT
This sequence comes from uncultured Microthrixaceae bacterium, assembly GCA_963726905.1. Taxonomy (GTDB): domain Bacteria; phylum Actinomycetota; class Acidimicrobiia; order Acidimicrobiales; family Acidimicrobilacustridaceae; genus UBA4742. Next base: position 47,885 of record CAVSDZ010000016.1, on the reverse strand, counting down.
CGTCCCGAGAGCGAGTCCCGATGTCCCTGACCGAGTCCAGCGCCGAGGCGCAGCCGCCGCGTGGCCACGTGAAGGTCGTCTACCTCGGTCCGGTCGCCCCCCACTGGGAGGTGCGCTCCGACTTCGGCGACCACCAGCTCATCGACGACTTCCGGGCCCGGGTGCTGTCGCGCCTGCTGCTCCTGCCACCCCACGACCCGCAGTTCCGCCGCAACCGCGAGCGGGTCGTGCGTGATGCCGAACGCGAGAACCTCATGCTCGAGTGGGACCTGGGCATCCCCGACGAGGACGCCGCCACCGGGGCCTGACGCCGCCGGCCCCGCGAGCACTCGCCACCGCTAGTGTTGGCCGCCATGGACCCCGCCTGGTACCTGAATCGAGAGCTGTCGTGGCTCGACTTCGATGCCCGGGTCCTCGCCCTCGCCGGTGACGACGACGTGCCCCTCCTGGAGCGGGCCAAGTTCCTCGCCATCTTCAGCCAGAACCTCGACGAGTTCTTCCAGGTGCGGGTGGCCGGCCTCAAGGATCAGGTGGCTGCGGGGGTCACCACCTCCACACCCGACGGCCGGAGCCCCGCTCAGCAACTGCTCGACGTGCGCGACGAGGTCGAGCGGTTGAACGACCGGTCCCTGGCCGTGTTCCACGACGAGATCGTGCCCGCCCTGCGCGAGGTGGGCATCGTGTTCTCGGCGTGGGACGAGCTCGACGACGACGACCGCAAGTACCTCGACGAGGTGTTCGAGGAGCGGATCTACCCCGTGCTCACCCCGCTGGCCGTCGACCCCGGCCACCCCTTTCCCTACATCTCCGACCTCTCGCTCAACCTGGCGGTGGTCGTCCGCGACCCGGTGAGCCATGCCCGGCGCTTCGCCCGGGTCAAGGTTCCGCTGCTGCTGCCCCGTTTCGTGGTGACCCCCGACGGCGAACGTTTCGTGGCCCTCGAGCAGGTCATCGCCGCCCACCTCCAGAGCCTCTTCCCCGGCATGGACATCGAGGGCCACTACCCGTTCCGGGTGACCCGCAACGCCGATCTCACCCTGGGCGAGGAGGAGGCCGACGATCTGCTCGTCGCCGTGGAGTTCGAGCTGCGCCGCCGCCGCTTCGGCAAGGCCGTGCGACTCGAGATCGACACCTCGATGACGGCGGAGATCCGAGAGCTGCTCGAGCGCGAGCTCGACGTGGACGACGACGACGTCTACCTCCATGACGGCCCCATCGACCTCGGTGGGCTGTGGGCCGTGCACGGCGTCGACCGCCCCGACCTCAAGGACCCGGTGTGGGTGCCCATCACCCAGGCCCGTCTGGCCAGCGGCGACGACGAGAAGGTCAGCTTCTTCCGGGAGCTGCGCAAGGGCGACATCCTGCTGCACCACCCCTACTCGTCGTTCGCCACCTCGGTGGAGGAGTTCATCCGCCAGGCCGCGGCCGACCCCAAGGTGCTGGCCATCAAGATGACCCTGTACCGCACGTCGGGCGACAGCTCGATCATCAACTCGCTGATCCGGGCGGCGGAGAGCGGCAAGCAGGTGGTGGCGCTCGTCGAGCTGAAGGCGCGCTTCGACGAGGCCAACAACATCGAGTGGGCCCGAGAGCTGGAGAAGGCGGGCGTGCACGTGGTCTACGGCCTGGTCGGGCTGAAGATCCACACCAAGACCACGCTGGTGGTGCGCGAGGAGCAGGAGGGCATGCGCCGCTACTGCCACATCGGGACGGGCAACTACAACCCCAAGACGGCCCGGCTCTACGAGGACCTCGGTCTGCTCACCTGCGACCCGGAGATCGGGGCCGACCTGACCGAGCTGTTCAACTACCTCACCGGCTATGCCCGCGACGTCGAGTACCACAAGCTGCTCATCGCCCCCAACGATCTGCGGCCCCGGCTCCTCGAGCTCATCGCCGGTCAGGGCGGCTCGCCCCCCGGGTCGATCGTCATGAAGATGAACAGCCTGGTGGACGCCGAGATGATCGACGCCCTCTACGAGGCGTCGCGCCAGGGCGTGTCGATCGACCTGATCATCCGGGGCATCTGCTGCCTGCGGCCCGGCGTACCCGGGCTGTCGGACAACATCCGGGTCCGTTCGATCGTGGGCCGCTACCTCGAGCACTCACGCATCTACAAGTTCGGTGACGAGCCCGGAGGCCACGTACTTCATCGGCTCGGCCGACCTCATGCCCCGCAACCTCGACCGCCGGGTCGAGGCGCTGGTGTCGGTGACCGACCCGGCCCTGCAGGAGGAGCTGGACGAGGCGCTGGGCGTCGACCTGGCCGACGACGTCCTGGCCTGGACGCTGGGCGCGGACGGGACGCTGGCACCGCCCCGACGTCCGGGGCGAGGTCGACACCCACCGCCGGCTGCAGGAGTTGGCGCTGGCCCGTCGCTCGCGGTGATCGAGCACGAGGTCAAGCTGGAGGTCGACGCCGGCTTCGCCCTGCCCGACCTGGCCGCCGCCTTCCCCGACCTGGTGGCCACCGAGCTGAGCGATCACCTGCTCGACGCCATGTACTACGACCGGGCCGACGGCCACCTCCTCGATCTCGGCATCACGGTGCGGCGCCGCACCGGTGAGGAGCACCCGTTGGACGGTCAAGCTGCCGGCGGGGGCGGACGACCGCAACGGGGTGGTGGGCAGCGTGGCCCGGCGCGAGGTGGACTACGTCACCGACGACGAGTCGGTGCCCGCCGCCGTGGGCGAGCTGCGTGGCCCCCTACCTGGGGGACGGCCGGCTGGAGGCGGTGGCCCGGTTGCGCTCCCACCGCCGCCGCTGGCGCCTGGCCACACCGGCGACGGCGTGACGCTGGCCGAGGTCGACGACGACACCGTCAGCGCGGCCGTCCCCGACTCGAGCGGAGGCGAAGTCACCTTCCGCGAGGTCGAGGTCGAGTTCGAGGCCGGTACCCCCGCCGAGCGCATCGACGCGCTGGTCGGGCTCCTCGTCGGCGCCGGCGCCCGGGCCGGCGACCCTCGCAGCAAGGTCGAGCGGTCGCTGGCCCTGCTGGGGAGGCGGTGACCGGCGATGAGCGCCGACGGCAAGGCTGTCCTGGTCCGCGCCGCCGGCGGGGTGGTGTGGCGCCGCCGGGGCGGTGGGGTGCAGGTCCTGCTGGTGCACCGACCCAAGTACGACGACTGGAGCCTGCCCAAGGGCAAGCTCGATGCGGGCGAGACCTACCTGCGGGCCGCACGGCGCGAGGTGCTGGAGGAGACCGGGCTGGTCTGCGAGGTCGGGCCTGAGCTGACCCGGTCGCACTACGTCGACGGCAAGGGCCGGCCCAAGGTGGTGCGCTACTGGGCCATGCGGGCGGTGAAGGGGGCGTTCACCCCCAACGACGAGGTGGACGAGATCCGATGGCTGGCGCACGCCAAGGCGGTCAAGGTCCTGACCTACCGCCGGGACCGCCCGGTGCTCGACGCCTTCCGCGTCGCCCAGCGTGCCGGTCGGACCTGAACCCAACGTTCGCGCGTCGTTCACCGTCCGTTCAGCTTCGGACCCCCGGTCTGGTAACCCGGCCTCCTTACGGTGACGACGTCATCGCCGCCCAGCCCAGGAGGGCGAACCACCGTGATCTCCTCGAAGCGCCGCACGCTCGTCGTCGCCGCCCTGTTCACCGCCGTCGCCCTGCTCGGCGCCGCGTGCAGCTCGAACAAGTCCGACACCACCTCGGCCGGCGGCACCACGCCGGCCGGGGCCACGGGCATCGACTACGCCAGCCTGTCGGGCACCCTGAACGGCTCGGGCTCGACCTTCCAGAAGGCGTTCGACGAAGACGCCATCGCCGCCTTCAAGGACGTCGCCCCCGACGTGACCGTCAACTACGCCGGCGGCGGCTCGGGCAAGGGCAAGACCGACCTGGCCAGCCAGGTCACCCAGTGGGCCGGCTCCGACAGCGCGGTCAAGGATGCCGACCTGCCCACCTTCAAGGGTGGCGCCATCCTCTACTTCCCCACGGTGGCCGCCCCGGTCACGGTGTCGTACAACCTCTCGGGCGTCGACAAGCTCCAGCTCTCGCCGGCCACGCTGGCCCAGATCTTCACCGGCAAGGTCACGACCTGGGACGCCGCACCCATCGCCGCCGACAACCCCGGGGTGACGCTGCCCAGCACCAAGATCGTCCCGACGGTCCGCAGCGACGGCTCCGGCACGACCTCGGCGTTCACCAACTACCTCAAGGCCGCCGGCGGCTCGGACTGGACCATCGAGGCCAGTGACACGCCCAAGTGGCCCACCGGCTTCGCCACCGGCAACGGCAACAGCGGCGTGGCCCAGGCCATCCAGCAGGCGCCCGGCTCCATCGGCTACGTGGACTACTCCGACGCGGTGGCCTCCAAGCTGACGTTCGCGGCCATCAAGAACCAGAGCGGCGCCTACATCGCCGCCACCCTGGCCGGGGCGTCGGCCGCGCTCGACGGGGCCAAGATCAACCCGAACCTGACGGTGAACGCGCTCAACGCCACCGGCGCCGACGCGTACCCGATCACCACCGCCACCTACGTGATCATCTACCAGAACCAGCCTGACGCCGACCATCGGCAACGCCCTCAAGGGCTGGATCAACTACCTGCTCACCGACGGGCAGGACCTGGCGGAACCGGCGCCAACTTCGCCAAGCTGTCGTCGAGCCTCCAGCAGCAGGCCGTGGCCCAGCTCTGCGCAGATCACGATCGGCTAGGGCCGCCACCCGCCTCACCCGACCCGCATCACCGGAACTCGTGACGCCACCTCCTGACATCGACCTCGTCGAACGCCCCGCTCCGGTCACCGATCGCTCGGCCCGCTCGTTGCTGACGGGCGGGCAGCGGTGACCGCGGCGACCGGGTCTTCCGGGGGGTGGCGCTGCTGGCCGGCCTGGTGGTGCTGGCCATCCTCGGCCTCATCGCCTGGTCCACCACCAGCCAGGCGTGGCCGGCGTTCAAGGTCGGCCGGGTTGAGCTTCGTCACCACCAACCACTGGGTGCCCGAGAACAGCGACTTCGGCGCCCTGGCCTTCATCTACGGCACCCTGCTGTCGTCGTTCATCGCGCTGGTGCTGGCCGTGCCGGTCAGCGTCGGCATCGCCCTGTTCGCCACCGAGGCGGCCCCCCGGCGGCTGCGCAAGCCGGTCGTGTACGTGATGGACCTGCTGGCCGCCGTGCCCTCGGTGGTCTACGGCCTGTGGGGGCTGCTGGTGCTGGCCCCCAACATCCGGCCCGTCTACCAGTCCATCGCCGACGCCACCGACGGCATCCCCGTGGTGGGCTCGATCTTCGGCGGCGAGGCCAGCGGCAAGAGCTTCATGACCGCCGGCATCATCCTGGCCATCATGATGACCCCGATCGTGACCTCGCTCAGCCGGGAGGTCATCGCCACCGTCCCCCGCAGCCAGCGCGAGGCGGCCTACGGCATGGGGGCCACCCGCTGGGAGATGATCCGCCACGCCGTGCTGCCCTGGAGCCGGGGCGGCATCACCGGGGCGGTCATGCTGGGCCTGGGCCGGGCCATGGGCGAGACCATCGCGGTGGCGCTGGTCATCGGCTCGACCGCCCAGATCACGTCCCACGTCTTCTACCCCGGCGATTCCATGGCCGCGGTGATCGTGAACCAGTTCGGTGAGGCCGAGCACGCTGCACAAGTCGGCCCTCATCGGGCTCGGCGTGGTGCTGTTCGTCATCACGATCCTCATCAACGTGGCCGCCCGCTCCATCGTCACCCGGCTCGACCGGCGCACGCGGGGGCGTGACATGACCGACCTCGGCCCCGCCGCCACCACCGAGTCCACCCGGCTGCTGCTGGAGGTGACCACCAGCCGGTCGCGCCGGGTGCGCGACCGTGCCGCCACCGTCTGGATGTACACCTCGTTCGTGCTGGTGGTCATCCCGCTGGCCGCCATCTTGTTCTACGTGGTGTCCAAGGGCCTCGCCCGCGGTGCTGACCCAGGGCTGGTTCACCGAGGACATCCCCGCCGTCAGCCGCCGGCCCGGCGGCGGCATGGCTCCCGCCATCGTGGGCACGCTGCTCATCACCTTCGGGGCGGCGGTCCTGGCGGTCCCGGTGGGCATCCTCGGCGCCATCTACCTCAACGAGTACGGGGGCCGGGGCCGGCTGGCCCGCGCTCATCCGGTTCATGGCCGACGTCATGACCGGCGTGCCGTCGATCGTGATGGGCCTGTTCATCTACACGGTCTTCACCCTGCGCTTCGGGCTGATGGGCTTCGGCGGCTCGCTGGCCCTGGCCTGCCTCATGTTGCCCATCGTGATCCGCTCCACCGAGGAGATGCTGCGCCTCGTGCCCGACGAGCTGCGCCAGGGCAGCTACGCGCTGGGCAACCGCAAGTGGCGCACCATCCTCACCGTCGTGCTGCCCGCCGCCATCGGCGGCATCGTGAGCGGCGTCATGCTGGCCGTGGCCCGCGCCGCCGGGGAGACCGCGCCGCTGCTGTTCACCATCGGCGCGGCCCGCAAGATCAACACCGATCTCTTCCACGGGCCCAACAGCGCGCTGCCCCAGCAGATCTTCAACAACGCCCAGACGCCGTTCGCCGCCGCCCAGGACCGGGCCTGGGGCGCGGCCCTGACGTTGATGGTGCATCGTGTTCGTGCTCACCGCTCATCGCCCGCATGATCGCCGCCCGCTTCTCCCTGAAGCATGTCTGAGGTCACCACCATGCCTGTCCGCTACCCTCCGCTTCACATCAACCCTTCGGGGAGGTCCCGTTGATGGCTCCCGACCAGGCTGCGGCGCACACCGACGAGGTGGACCTCACCGACGGCGCACCTGACCCCTCCAGCTCCATGACCGACACCACCGCCGTCGCCCCCGAGCCCGACCTGGCCCCGGTCGTGTTCGACGTGAAGGACCTGAGCGTCTACTACGGCGCCTTCCGGGCCATTCGTGATGCCAACCTCGACATCCGCAAGCACGAGATCGCCGCCTTCATCGGCCCGTCGGGCTGCGGCAAGTCCACCATGCTGCGCTGCTTCGACCGCATGAACGACCTCATCGAGGGCGCCCGGGTCGAGGGCCAGGTGCTGTACCACGGCGTCGACCTCTACGACGCCGGCCATCGACCCCGTCGAGGTGCGCAAGCGCATCGGCATGGTGTTCCAGAAGCCCAACCCGTTCCCCAAGTCGATCTACGACAACGTCGCGTTCGGGCCCAAGCTGGCCGGGCTCAAGGGCAGCATGGACGATCGGGTGGAGGCCGCCCTGCGCCGCGCCGCGCTGTGGGACGAGGTCAAGGACCGGCTCAAGAAGTCGGCCATGGGCCTGTCGGGCGGCCAGCAGCAGCGGCTGTGCATCGCCCGGGCCATCGCGGTGGAGCCGGAGGTGGTCCTCATGGACGAGCCGTGCTCGGCCCTCGACCCCATCGCCACGTCGCGCATCGAAGACCTCATGCAGGAGCTGAAGGCCGACTACACGATCGTGATCGTGACCCACAACATGCAGCAGGCGGCCCGGGTCAGCGATCGCACCGCCTTCTTCACCACCGAGGTGAACGAGAGCAGCGACACCCGCACCGGCGTGCTCGTCGAATACGACGTGACCGACAAGATCTTCTCGAACCCGAGCGACGAGCGCACCGAGAACTACGTGACCGGGCGGTTCGGCTGATGCCCGAGGTACGGCGCACGTTCCACCAGGAGCTCGACCAGATCAAGGCCGACATCGTGCGGCTGGCGGCGATCGTCACCGAGTGCATCCCCCGGGGCACCGACATCTTGTTGGCCAACGACCTGCAGGGGGCCCAGCGCCTCATCGAGGACGACGACGAGGTCGACTCGCTCGCCCTCGAGATCGAGGAGCGCTGCTACCAGGTGCTGGCCCTGCAGCAGCCGGTGGCCATCGACCTGCGCTCGCTGGTGACCGCCATCCGGCTCACGTCGGAGATCGAGCGGTCGGGCGACCTCATGGTCAACGTGGCCAAGGGCGCCCGTCGCATCTACGGGGTGCAGTTCGATCCCCGCCTGCGCGGGCTCATCGAGCGGATGAGCGAGGAGGCCACCCGGCTGTTCCGGCTGTGCATCGACGCCTACGTGGAGGGCAACGCCAGCCTGGCCGCCGCGCTCGACGACATGGACGACGGTCTCGACCTGCTCCACAAGGACTACATCCAGGCCATCTTCGAGTCGCATCACGCCGGCATCATCGACCTCCAGGCCGCCGTGCAGCTGGCCCTCATCGGCCGCTACTACGAACGCATCGGTGACCACGCCGTGAACATCGGGGCCCGGGTCGAGTACATGGTCACCGGGTGGCTGCCCGAGCACACCGGCAAGGCCCGGCTCAGCGCCCGCCACGAGCGGGCCGAGGCCCAGATCCAGGCCGAGATGGAATCGATGGCGGCCGAGGCGGCCACTCCCCCGGACGAGGGGGACGGAGACCGGCCGTGAGCAGCACCCTGGCGGTGGCGGTGCCACTCCCGGTCGTCGTCGTGGTCGTCGTGGCTGCGCTGGTGGCCGTGGCCGTCCTGCTGCGACGCGCCCGTCAACTGCAGACCCGCGTGGGGCAGGCGGACGGGGCGACCGCGGCGGAGAAGCGGCGGGCCGACGAGGAGCGGGCCCGGGGCCGACGAGGTGCGGTCGCGCCTGCTGCGGGCCCTCGACGCCATCCCCCAGGGGGTGCTCATCACCGACACCGCCGGCACGGTCGTGTTCCGCAACCGGGTGGCGGAGTCCTTCGCCGAGGCCCGCCACAGCGACGCCCTGGTGGCCGCCGCCGTCGACGAGCTGGTCACCGAGGCCCTCGCCGGGGTGCCCGCCGACCGCACCATCGACCTGTTCGGGCCGCCCCGGCGCACCCTGGTGATCACCACGGTGCCGCTCGACGACGGTGCGCTGGCCGTGATCGACGACATCTCCGAGCGCCGCCGGCTCGACGCCACCCGGCGCGACTTCGTGGCCAACATCAGCCACGAGCTCAAGACGCCGGTGGGGGCCATGGGCCTGCTGGCCGAGACCCTCACCATGGAAGACGACCCGGTGGTGGCCCGACGATTGGCCGAGCGCATCGTGGACGAGGCCTTCCGCATGGACCGAACCATCGAGGACCTCCTCGTGCTGAGCCGGATCGAGAGCGAGGAGGCCCCGGAGCACGAGCCGGTCGAGGTCGGCGTGGCCATCGCCGAGGCCGTCGAGCGCATCCGCACCGGTGCCGAGCAGGCCGGCATCGACATCGAGGTGGCCGACACCGGAGCCGGGGCTGATCGTGTTCGGCGATCGGCGCCAGATCGTGTCCGCCCTGCACAACCTGCTCGACAACGCGGTGAAGTACTCCGATCCCGGCGCCGTGGTCGAGGTGCGGGCCCACCGCGACGGCGACCGGCTGGCCATCGAGGTCCAGGACCACGGCTTCGGCATCCCCAAGGGGGACCTGGAGCGGGTGTTCGAGCGCTTCTACCGGGTCGACCAGGCCCGCAGCCGCTCGACCGGGGGCACCGGGCTGGGGCTGGCCATCGTGCGCCACGTGGCCACCAACCACGCCGGCGAGGTGACGGTCGAGTCCCGCCTCGGTGAGGGCTCGACGTTCACCCTGCGCCTGCCGTGCGGGGCGACCGGGGCCGCCACGGCCGCCGCGACGCCGGCGAGGTCGCTGATCCCGCCGGCGAGGCGATCGCGGCTGCGCCCACCGTCACCGTCGGTGCCCACGACCGCCCGGGAGGCTCGCCATGAGCCCGGCCACGTCGGTCCTGGTGGTCGAGGACGAGGACTCCTTCGTCGACGCGCTCACCCTGGGGCTCACCCGCGAGGGGTTCAAGGTGAGCGTGGCCCGCGACGGCGCCGAGGCGCTCGACATGTTCGACGACGTCCGTCCCGACCTCGTCCTGCTCGACGTCATGCTGCCCAAGGTGTCCGGCTTCGACGTGTGCCGCGAGCTGCGGTCGCGTTCGCGGGTGCCCATCATCATGGTCACGGCCAAGGGGGCCGAGATCGACACCGTGGTCGGCCTCGAGGTGGGGGCCGACGACTACGTGACCAAGCCCTACCGCCTGCGCGAGCTGGTGGCCCGCATGCGGGCCGTGCTGCGGCGGCGCGCCGACGACCAGCCCGACCCGCTGTCGGTGCTGGCCGACGAGGTGATCGAGGTCGGCGACGTCCGGGTCGACCACGAGCGCCACGAGGTCACCATCCGCGACGAGGAGGTGCGCCTGCCGCTCAAGGAGTTCGAGCTGCTGGCCCTGCTGCTGGAGAACGCCGGGCGGGTGCTCACCCGCGAGACGCTCATCGACCGGGTGTGGGGGGCCGACTACGTGGGCGACACCAAGACGCTGGACGTCCACATCAAGCGGCTCCGGTCCAAGGTCGAGAGCGATCCGGCCTCGCCGTCGCGCATCGTCACCATCCGGGGCCTGGGCTACAAGTACGAGGCACCACGTACCTGAAACCACGGGCCGTCGCTCGACCGGTCGGCCCCCGGCCTGACCCCTACCATTGCCGCTGATGAGCGCCGTCGATTCCCCCGTCCCCGCCCGGGACCCTCGACGCCCCTTCGTCGCTTCGCCGTTCACCCGGCTGGCCCGCACCCACGCCTTCTCGGTGGGCGGCGACGCCCTGTTCACCGTGGGCCTGGCCGGGTCGGTGTTCTTCTCGGTGCCGTTCAACGAGGCCCGGTGGAAGGTCGGGCCTCTACCTGCTGTTGACGTTCGCCCCCTTCGCGGTGGCCGCCCCGCTCATCGGGCCGGTCATCGACCGGCTGCGGGGCGGTCGGCGGTGGGTGATCATCGGCTCGCTGGTCCTGCGGGCCGTGCTGTGCGCCCTGATCGTGCGGGACCTCACGCACCTGACCTTCTACCTCGAAGCGTTCCTGATGCTGGTCTTCGCCAAGACCTACCTGATCTCGCGTGCCGCCCTCGTCCCGGCCACGGTGCAGCAGCGACAAGGAGCTGGTGGAGGCCAACTCCAAGCTCAGCCTGCTGAGCGGCATCGCCGCGGTGGCCGCCGGCGGACCCGGTCTGATCCTGTTGAAGGTGGGCGGGCGCCCAGTGGTCGGTGGCGCTGGCCGGCATCGTGTTCGCGGTCGGCGCCGTCTTCGCCTTGCGCCTGCCCAAGGTCGTGGTGGCCGCCACGCCGGCCGGCCCCATCGAGAAGGCCGAGCTGCGCAGCGCCGGCATCCGCCTGGCCGCCTCGGCCATGGCGCTGATCCGCGCCTCGGTGGGCTTCCTGGTGCTGTTCCTGGCCTTCGCCTTCAAGAGCAGCGGCGCGCCGCTGTGGTACCTGGTGGTGGCCGGGCGCCATGGCCCAGGCCGGCGTGCTGGTCGGCGCGGCGCTCGGCTCCCCGCCTGCGCCAGGCCGCCGACGAGAGCCGCATCATGGCCGGCTCGCTGGTGGTCACCGCGGCCGGGGCGCCCTGGTGTGCGGCTGCATCGGCGGGCTGGCCGCCGCCGGGATCATGTCGTTCGTGCTGGGGACCACGTCGGGCACGTCCAAGCAGGCCTTCGACGCCCTGGTGCAGCGCGACGCCCCCGACGCCAACCGGGGGCGGTTGTTCGCCCGGTTCGAGACCCGCTTCCAGCTGGCCTGGGTCATCGGCGCCTTCATGCCGGTGGTGGCCCGCTTCCCCGAGGCGATCGGCTACCTGCTCATCACCGCCATGGTGGTGGTGGCCTTCATCTCCTACCTGGTGGGCCAGCGCCGGGTGGCCCAGGGCACCTACGACTGGGACTCGCCCAGCCGCAAGCTGATCCGCTTCGGGCTGCGGCGCGTCGACGCCTCGCTGGGCGGCCCCGGCGCGCCGCCCACCGGCCACCGCCGCGCCGGCGCACCACGCCGCCACCGCCTCCGCCGCCGCCGCCTGCCCGCCGGCCCGCCGGTCCGCCCGCCACCCGCCGCCGCCCCGCCGTCGCCTCCCGGCCGCGTCCCCGGCGTGGGAGCCACCCCCGGGGTTCGTGTCCCAGCCGCTGGTCGAGGACGACACGGTGGTCCAGCCGGAGGCGTGGCCCGCCGGACGCGGTGGCCCAGCCGGAGGCAGCCGGGGCCGTCGAGCAGCCCACCCTGCCCCTCGACTTCCTCGAGCCCGACGACGACGACACCGCGTTGGACAACACCCTCTTCGCCGAGCCCCGCTGGCGCGAGCCCGGCGCCTGACGCCGAGGCCGGTCGCGCCCGGGTCAGGCCTCGGGCAGCTCGATGCGGGCCAGCCACAGCCCGGGGGCGTCCACCTCGGCCGGCGTCGGCAGCGTGCGCTCGGACTCCCACAGCCGGGCCAGGCCCTCGTCGCCCGAGCGCTCGACCACGCCGGCGACGAAGTCGGCGCCCCGGTCGTACTGGGCCTGGGTCAGCTCGAGGCCGAACAGCCGCTCGACGAAGCGATCGGACTGGTCGGCCTGCACCCGCCGGCGGCGCACCGCCTCGGTGACCATGCCGTAGCTGCCCACCAGGCCGGTGCCGATGCCGTCCATGACGTGGTCGACGTAGCCGACGATCACGGCCACCAGCGCCTCGAAGCGGGGGAGCAGGTCGCGCTGGGCGGGGGAGCGGATCGCCCCCAGCAGGGTCTCGGGGTCGCCGAACAGCGACTGCAGCCCGTCGAGGTCGGACGGATCCGACATGCTCGAGCTCGCCCATGCGCCGCTCGAGGGCGCCGGGGTCGGTCTGGAAGCCGGCCAGGTACTCGCGCAGCAGCTCGTCGACGGCGGCCGCGCACGTGGGGGACCGACAGCACGGCGTGGGTGGCCACCTCGTGGAGGCAGATCCACAGGAGCAGGTCGTCGGGGGGCAGGCTCCACTCGCGGCCGAACTCGTCGACGTTGCCGGTCACGATGTGGAGCTCGTCGCCGGTCGGGCGGGGGATGGGCAGGTCGTAGTTCGCCGAACGAGCGCTGGGCCAGGTGCCCGACCATCGACCCGGCGGTCATGCCCAGCATGGTGGGCCCGATCATCTGCATGAGCGGCGCCATCCAGGCGATGGGGTCGGCGGCGCTGGGGCCTCGTCGGGGGTGGCGGGGGCCTCGTCGTGCAGCGAGCCGGCCAGCTGCTCGAACAGGCCCCGGTAGGCCTCGAGCGTCTGGTGGGCCCACAGGCTGCGGGTCACCGGCACGAGGGTCACGCCCCGGCCGGTGGGCGAGGTGGTCAGGCCGGTGGCGGCGGCCACCTGCAGGTCGGCCACCCGGGCCAGCTGCTCGATCTTGATGCGCTCGAGCGGGTCGACGTTGGGCTCGGACGTCTCGCCGACGGCGATGGACTGGGCCAGCTGGCGGGCCGCGTCCCAGTTGATCGGGCCCTGCTGGGAGAACATCTTGGCCAGGTCGCCGAAGATCGGCATGCCCTTGAACGGGTTGTCGTCACCGAACGGGTCGCCGCCGGGGCCGCCGGGGAGGCCGAAGTCGCTCATCCCGGCCATGGTAGGCGGGTCGCCCCGGCCTTCCCCCTCGCGGGACGGGGTGTGATGCGGCACGTCCCGGCCGCACCGGGCATCATGGCCGTCGATGAGCGAGACCGTGGTGATGGTGGGGGGCGGCCGGTCGTTGGCCGCCTCGCGGTGGCCGCGCGCGGTGCCAGGCCGACCCCGGCCGTCGAGCTGATCCGGATGCGAGGTCGAGCGACCCCGCCCTCAAGGACGCGCTGGGCGACGCCGACGTCGTGGTGTACCTGGGCGCCTCCGAGGTCGTCGGCCCCGACGGCCTGCCCGCGGCCGACGACCCGGCCGACGAGGTGGCCGCCACCCGCCTGGCTGCTCGACGCCGCCGCCTCGGTGGGGGTCCCTCGCCTGGTGATCGTGTCCAGCGCCATGGTCTACGGCGCGTGGGCCAACAACCCGGTGCCGCTCACCGAAGAGGCGCCGCTGCGGCCCGACCCGACCCTGCCCTACGCCGCCGCCCGGGCCGAGATCGAGCGGCTGGCCCTCGACTGGCGCGACGAGCACGACCTCGGCCACCGTGGCCGTGTTGCGCCCGACCGTGTCGGTGGCGGCCGAGTCGGAGGCCTGGCTGGCGGCCTCGCCGTGGTCGGCCGTCGGCCCTGCGGGCCGACGGCGCCGACCCGACCCTCGCAGTTCCTGCACCTCGACGACCTGGCCGGCGCCGTCGACCACGCCCGGCGCCACCGCCTCGACGGGCCGTTCAACGTCTCGCCCGACGGCTGGCTGCCGCCCGACGACCTGGCCGAGCTGGCCGGGCCCGTCGGGTCGGCTCCACCTCCCGGCGGGGCTCAGGGGCCGGCTGCGGGCGCTGCGCGTCCGAGATCGGCCGCACCGGGCCGCCCGAGGGCTGGGTCCTACACCCGCCACCCGTGGGTGGTGGCCAACGACCGGCTGCGGGCCACCGGCTGGGCGCCGCGCCACCGCAACGAAGAGGTCTACGTCGAGGCCGACCCGGGCGGGCCGCTGGCCACGCTCAGCGCCCGGCGTCGCCAGGAGCTCTCGTTGGCCGCGGTGGCCGGCGTGGTGGTCGGCCGCCGCCTTCGGCGTGGTGTGGGTCGTGCGCCGCCGCCGTCGCTGACCGGGCGGTCAGGGGACGGACGGCTTGTCGGCCAGGGTGGCCAGGGCCACGCCGGCCTCGCCGGCCCGCAGGTAGGTCACGCCCACCGACTCCGACGGCTTGTGGCGGCGCAGGGCCACCACCAGATCCGAGCTCGACTCGACGGGGGCGTCGTCCACGCCCACCACGATGTCGCCGGCGGCCAGGCCGGCGCTCTCGGCCGGGCTGCCCGGGGTGACGCGCTCGATGCGGGCGCCACCGTGGCCCAGCGCGTCCATCTCCTTGTCGCTGAGGTCGCTGCTCTCCACCCCCAGCCACGGGTGGGCGACCCGGCCGGTGAGGATGAGCTCGTCGGCCACCTCCTTGGCGTACTCCACCGGGGTGGCGTAGCGGGGCACGAGGGTCTCGGACCGGCTCGTGGTGCTGGCGGTGACCTTGGTGCCCGTGGCGTCGGTGTCGGGCAGCCCCCGCCGGGTCACCAGGCCGATGACCGCGCCTCGGCTGTCGAGCAGCACGGTGCCGGCCCCGGTGGTGGAGAGGCGCACGTTGGTCTGGATCATGTCGTGCAGCGAGGTGCCGTCGGCGGCGTCGACCCGTCGGCCCAGGGCGCTGACCAGGCCGACCGAGAGGTTGGGCGCGCCGGGCTTGCCGGGGCGGCACTCGACGGCGATGGTGGGCTCGCCCAGTTGCAGGTCGGCCTCCATGGCCAGGGCGGCGACGGGCATCTTGCCGTGGTCGACCTTGAGCACGGCCACGTCGCTGACCCGGTCGACGCCGACCACCCGGGCGGCCAGCACCGTCGCCGTCGGACATCTCGACCGTGATCGTCTCGGCGCCGTCGACGACATCGGCGGTGGTCAGGAGGTGCCCGTCGTCGCGGAACACCACCGCGGTGCCCGAGATGGAGCCGGTGGAGGTGGTGGTGCTGACCTGGGCCACGGCGGGGAGGGCCTTGTCGGCGATGGCCAGCTCCGACGGGGCCGGGTCCTTGGGCTCCGACAACTGGATCTGCTCGACCGCCGTCACCGGGCGCTTGTGGTCGAAGCCGCCCACGGCGAACACCAGCGCCAGCATGGCGGCGGCGCCCACCAGCCCGCCGGCCACCCCGACGGCCAGCGTGCGGCGAGGGTGGCGGGGGGCCGCCACGATGGTGATGGGCCGGGACGATCCCAGCTCCGACGGGTGGCGCCACAGACGGTCGTCGGGCGACGGAGGGGGCCCGTTGGTGGGCAGCGTCGTCGGCGTCGTCATGGTCGGGCACGGCGCAAACGATACTGAGCCGCGATGCCCGGGTGGCCGCGCCCCGTGCCTTCGGCGGGGGTCGGTCGCCTACGATGGGCCGCGTGATGCCTCCCGAGCGCGACGATGACTGGGTGGGCCTGTCGGACGAGCCGCTGCCATTGGACGCCGCGGCGGACTGGGCCGTCCTGCCTCGTTGTGGAGCGGTCGTCGTGTTCAGCGGGACGGCGCGCGACCACTCCGAAGGTCGCGTCGGGGTGTCGTGCCTGACCTATGAGGCCTACGAGGAGCAGGCCCTGCCCCGCATGCGGGCCATCGTGGCCGAGGCCCGGCTCCGCTGGCCCGAGATCGGGCGGGTGGCGCTGCTGCACCGGGTCGGCCCGGTCGAGTTGGGGCACTCCGCCGTGGTCGTGGTCGTGTCGGCCCCTCATCGGGGCGAGGCATTCGACGCCGCCCGCTTCGCCATCGACGCCCTCAAGGCCACCGTGCCCATCTGGAAGCGCGAGACCTGGGCCGACGGGGAGAGCTGGGGCCTCGAGGCCCAGCACCTGGTCGATCTGGACGACCTCGACCCGGTGCGGGAGGGCTCGCCGTGAACAACGCCGCCTTCCTGCTCGTGGCCATCGGGTTCAGCGTCGTCGTGTCGCTGGCCATCTGGGCCTTCAACCGCAAACCCAAGACGTTCATGTCCAGCATCGACGACTTCGAGCGGGAGATGCGGGCGCTCGGTCGCGACCGAGCCGCCCCCGAGTGGCCGGGGACGGGGCTCCTCCGTGCAGCCGAGGGGCACGGACCACGACGACCACGGCCACCATGACGAGCACGACCACCGCGACACGGCTGATCCTGAGGGCGCGCCCGAGGAGCACCGGCCATAGCCCGCGACCTGGCCATCGACCTGGGAACGGCCAACACCCTGGTGTACGCACGCGGCGAGGGCATCGTCTTGAACGAGCCCTCCGTCATCGCGCTCAACAGCCGCACCCAGGACGTGCTGGCCATGGGCCACGAGGCCTGGCAGATGATCGGGCGGACCCCCAGCTACATCGTGGCCGTGCGCCCGCTGCGCAAGGGCGCCATCACCGACTTCGAGATCACCCAGCGCATGATCCGCCTGCTGCTGCAGCGGGTGGGCGTGAGCCGCTTCAACCGGCCCCGGGTGGTGATCTGCGTGCCGTCGGCCATCACCGCGGTGGAGCGCCGGGCGGTGATCGAGGCGGCCAAGCGGGCGGGGGCGTCCGAGGCCCACCTCATCGAGCAGCCCATGGCCGCGGCCATCGGGGCCGGCCTGCCCATCAACGAGCCGATGGGCAACATGGTGGTCGACATCGGCGGCGGCACGTCGGAGACGGCGCTCATCTCGCTGGGCGGCGTGGTGGCCCTCGAGGCGGTGCGGGTGGGCTCGTTCGACATCGACGCCCACATCCAGACCTACATCCGCCGCGAGTACGGCATCGCCATCGGCGAGCGCACGGCGGAGGAGATCAAGGTCACCATCGGCTCGGCCTGGCCCACCGAGGACGAGTACGCCGCCGAGGTGCGCGGCCGGGAGCTCATGAGCGGCCTGCCCAAGACGGTGGTGCTGTCGGCCGAGGAGGTGCGCGAGGCCATCGACGAGCCGGTGTCGGCCATGGTCGACTCGGTCATCGCCTGCCTGGGCCAGGCCCCGCCGGAGCTGGCCCAGGACCTCATCCTGCAGGGCATCCACCTGGTGGGCGGCGGCGGCATGCTGCGGGGCCTCGACCTGCGCCTCGAGCAGGAGACCGAGATCCCGGTGCACCTGGTCGACGCCCCGCTCGAGTGCGTGGTGCTCGGCGCCGGGCACTGCATCGAGGCCTTCGACGCCCTCAAGGTCATGTTCATGGTCTGAGCCCTCAGCCCGAACCGGCGTCGAGCCTGATCGCCATGGCAATCGAGGATCGACGCCAGAACGAGAGCGCAGGGTTGGGGGAGCGGACCGTACGCTCGACCCATGCTGCGCCGTCGCGGTCGTCCGTCCACCCTCCCGCCGACGCGGCGGCCATCGAGGCGCCGGCCGAGCGGGCGGCGGAGGCGTGGCGCCAGCTGGTGGCCACCTCGATGCTGCGCCGGGGCGGCAACCAGCTGCTGGTCATGGACGGGCCGGGGCGAAGGCGGGCATCGCCGCGGTGTGGCCGCTGAGCCAGGTGCTGGCTGCCGCCCTCGACCTCGAGCGGCTGGACCCCGGCCGCCGCCGGCGCGGCGCCCGTCGCCGACCTGGCCGACACCGTCGAGCTGTACCGCCGGGGCGACGGCTATGCGCCCTACCCGGCGGCCGGCGAGCGCTACTACGACGACAACACCTGGCTCGGGCTCGACTTCGTCCAGGCCCACCTGCAGGAGCACGGCGAGGTCGACGACAGCCTGTGGCTGCACAAGGCCAAGCGCACCTTCGACCTCGTCGCCTCGGGCCAGGACCCCGACGGCGGCGTGCGTTGGGTCGAGGGCGGTGGGAGCCGCAACACGTGCTCCACCGCTCCGGCGGTCGAGCTGGCGCTGCGCCTGCACCTCCTCACCGGCGCCCCGCTCACCGCGACGTGCGCCGACCGCGCCGATGCCTGGCTGTGGTCGACGCTGGTGCGCGACGACGGGCTGCTGGCTGACCACGTCGAGGCCGACGGTCGGATCGACCACACGGTGTGGGCCTACAACCAGGGCACGCCGGTGGGGGCGGATGTGTTGTGGTTCCGGGTCACCGGCGACCACGGTCATCTCGAGCGGGCCGCAGCGCCTCACGGCCGCCGCCCTCGACCACTTCGGGGCCGAGGACCGGCTGTGGCTCCAGCCGCCGGCCTTCGTGGCGGTGATGTTCCGCAACCTGCTGACCCTCCACGCCGTCGAGGCGCAGCCCCGGGTGGTGGCCGAGCTCGACCGCTACCTCGAGCGGGTGTGGCTCGAGGCCCGCGACCCGCGCACCGGGCGGTTCGTGGCCGGGGGCATCGGCCACTACGACGACGGCGGCACCCTCGACCACGCCGCCCTGGTCCAGCTGTTCGCCCTCCAGGCCTTCGACCGGGCGTGGTTGGCCGACGTTTGCTGAGCGAGCTCCGGTCCCGGTCCGATCACCCGGCATCGGCGAGGCCGGTGGGCTAAACCCGTGACCATGACGTCGACCCTGGGCGAGTACGAGAACATCCTGGTCGAGCGGGACGGGCCCCGGTTCACCGTCACCATGAACCGGCCCGATCGCCGCAACGCCCTGTCGCTCGACCACCTCCAGGAGCTGCTGGCCGCGCTGCGGGCCATCGGTGAGTCCGACGCGCTGGGCGTGGTGATGGCCGCCAACGGCCCGGTGTTCTCGTCAGGCCACGACTTCGCCGACATGGACGGCGCCGACCTCGCCGCCATGCGCCGCCTGCTCGAGACCTGCACCGACGTGATGATGACCGCTGCAGGAGCATCCCCCAGGTGGTGGTGGCCCGGGTGCACGGCCTGGCCACCGCGGCGGGCTGCCAGCTGGTGGCCAGCTGCGACCTGGCGGTGGCCGCCGAATCGGCCGGCTTCGCCGCGCCGGGGGGCAAGGCCGGCTGGTTCTGCACCACGCCGATGGTGGCCATCGGGCGGACCATGGGCCGCAAGCGGGCCCTGGAGCTGGCCCTCACCGGCGACACCATCGACGCCGCCACCGCGCTCGACTGGGGGCTGGTCAACCGGGTGGTGCCCGACGCCGAGCTCGACGCCGCGGTGGACGACCTGCTGGGCCGGGCCACGCGGGGGAGCGCGTCGTCCAAGGCGCTGGGCAAGCGGGCGTTCCACACCCAGATCGGCATGGACCTGCCCCAGGCCTACGCCTACGCCGTCGAGGTCATGGCCGCGGCCAGCCAGACCCCCGACGCCCAGGAGAACGTGGCCGCCTTCCTGGCCAAGCGCAAGCCCGTCTTCGGCGCCTGACGCCTGACCCCCCTCGCGCCCTCTTGCCGTTTCTGTCCGCTTCAGCGACCTGCTCTCGAGTCGCTGAGGGACAGGAACGACGCGATCAGGGTCAGTCGTCGGCCAGCAGGTCCTCGGCGGCCTGGCGGACCTGCCAGTCGCGGTCGGTGCGGGCCGCGTCCAGGGCGGCGTCGACCTCGGGTCCCTCGAACGGGGCCAGGGCGATGACGGCGCGGCGGCGCACGGTGGCCTTGTCGCCGGTGGCGGCCAGGATGGCGGGCAGGCCGGCCGGGTCGCCGATGGCGCCCAGCGCGGCCACCGCCGCCTCGCGGCACAGCGCGTCGTCGTGGCCGATCACGATGCGACGAGAGCCGGGCCACCACCCCCGGCTCCGGGTGGCTCGGCGTTCGCCGCAGGCCCAGGCGACCATCTCGACCACGGTGGCGTCGGGGTCGTCGAGCAGGCCCAGCAGCGAGACCGGCCCGTCGCCCGGCCACCCGGCGGCCACCTCGACGGCCCGACGGCGGACGCCCACGGCGGGGTCGGCCAGCGCCGCGGTCAGCTCGGTGGCGGTGAGCTCACCCAGGCGGTCGAGCGCCCCGAGGGCGGTGGCCCGCACCGCCGGCTCGGGGTCGCTCAGGTAGAGCCGGGCGGCGGCGGCGTCGCCGGAATGGCCGGCCACGGCGGCGGCGCGACGGCGGGCCAGGCCGTCGGGCAGCTCGCGTTCGGGCGCCACCGGGCGCTCAGCCCGCGGCGGTGGACGAGGGCCGGGTCGGGTGCTGCGGCCGGCTCGTACTCGGTCACGGCTGGTGGTCTCCCCGCGCTCGTGATCGCGGCTGGGTTCCGTGGCAGGCTGTCGCCGCTGTGGATGCCGACGACCCGACCCTATCCGACCCCACCCCCACCGAACCGACCGTGAGCGACGCTGACGCCGACGCTCCGCGACACGCTCGACGCGTCCCGACGCCGACGCCGACGCTGCCGACGCCGACGACGACGCCGACGAGGAGGCTCCGTCGCGGCGCCATCTCTCCCGCTGGTGGATCGCGCTCGGGCGCGACCGTGCTCGTGCTCACCGTCGCCGTGGTGGCCGCCTCCATCATCAAGGTGCCGTACTACCTGCTGTCGCCGGGGTCGGTCCGCGCCACCGAGCCGCTCATCCAGGTCACCGGCGCCGAGACGTTCCCGCCCGAGGGCGAGGTCGGCTACGTGACGGTGACCGTGCAGCACGCCACCGCACTGGGGTGGGCGCTGGCGCACTTCGACTCGAGCATCGACATCCTCCCCGAGCGCGACGATCCTGGGCAACGACACGCCGGACCAGAACCGCCAGGTCAACCTGCAGGCCATGACCGACTCGAAGGAGACGGCCGTCGCGGTGGCCCAGCAGGAGCTGGGCTACGACGTGAAGATCGTGGGCACCGGGGCCGTGGTCACCGCGGTGTCGCCGGGGAGCCCGGCCGACGGCACGCTCAGCGCGGGCGACACCATCATCGCGGTGGACTCGACGCCCGTCACCCGTTCCGACGAGCTGGGGGCGGCCATCAGCGCCCACAAGCCCGGTGACGTGGTGACCCTGCAGGTGCAGCCCCTGCCGGCCGAGGGGGCCTCGCAGGTGACCGTGGCCCGCCAGGTGACGCTGGGGGCCAAGCCCGACGACCCGACCAAGGGCCTGCTGGGCGTGGTCAGCGGCACCCGTGACCTCCACTACGACATGCCCGTCCAGGTGACGATCGACTCGGGTTCGGTGGGCGGGCCCTCGGCCGGGCTGGCCTTCACCCTGGGCACCATGGACGTGTTGACGCCGGGCTCGCTCACCGGTGGGCACAAGGTGGCCACCACCGGCACGATCAACCCGGACGGCACGGTCGGGCCCATCGGCGGCGTGCACCAGAAGACGGTGGCGGTGCGCGACTCGGGCGCCGAGCTGTTCCTGGTGCCGCGCAGCGAGTACGACGAGGCCAAGAAGTACGCGGGCAACCTGCGGGTCGAGCCGGTGGACAACGTGGACGACGCC
Source organism: uncultured Microthrixaceae bacterium (assembly GCA_963726905.1). GTDB lineage: Bacteria > Actinomycetota > Acidimicrobiia > Acidimicrobiales > Acidimicrobilacustridaceae > UBA4742. The sequence continues at coordinate 26,356 of CAVSDZ010000016.1, read as the reverse complement.
CTCAAGGTGCTGGCCACCATCGGCGGCGGGACCGATCAGGTCAAGACCAGCTCGTAGAGGCTCACCGATCTGCGCCGGGGGCGTGACTACCATCGCCTCGTGGCTCCCATCTCGTCTGATCCCGCCGCCGGGTTGAACCCCGACGACGTCGCCCGCCGTACGTTCTCCGCGGTCCGCAAGGGCTACGACCCCATCGAGGTCCAGAGCTTCCTGGTGTCGGTGGCCAGCGAGCTGCGCGAGGCCCGCACGTCCATCCTGGAGCTCGAGCGGGAGGTGCGGGCCGCCCAGGCCGAGGCCGAGCGCAACCGGGACCTGGACCCGAGCCGGCTGACGTCGCTGCTGGGCGAGGAGATGTCGCGGGTGCTGGAGGCGGCCCGGGCGGCCTCCGACGAGATGCGGGCCAAGGCGCTGGCCGATTCGACCCAGCTGCTGGACGAGTCGCGGGCCGAGGCCGACCGGATGAAGGCCGAGGCGGCCGAGATCCTGGCGGTCAAGACGGCCGAGGCCGAGGCGCAGGTGGCCGAGATCGCGGCGCAGGGCGACGAGCTGCGGGCCCAGGCCGAGCTCGACGCGGCCGCCGAGGTGGAGAAGGGCCGCCAGGAGGGCCGCGAGATGGTGGCCGAGGCCCAGAAGGTGCGCGAGCGGATGCTCCAGGACCTGGCCCGGCGGCGCAAGGCGTTCCGCCAGCAGATCGAGCGGCTCCAGGCCGGCCGGGACCGGTTGCTGACGCGCCTACGACGTGGTGCGCGACACCCTCGACACCGCCACCGACGAGCTCCAGGTGGCGTTGCCGGAGGCCCGCCTGGCGGCCGAGGCGGCGGCGCTGCGGGGCGAGGAGGAGGAGCCGTCGCTGGAGGATCTCGAGCGCGAGGCGGCCAGCCTGCCGCCGACCGCCGCCGAGCGGGCAGCCGAAGCGGCGGCCCAGGAGTCCGCCACGGAGGCCGAGCCGGAGGCCGAGCCGGAAGCCGCCGCCGAACCGAGACGACGAGGCCGAGGCCGAGACCGAGACCGACGGGCGTCAGGGTCGGCGTTCGTCGTCGGTCAACGTCATCAAGCGCGACGAGCCCGAGCCCGAGGCCGAGCCGGCCGAGCCGGTGGCGGGCACCGGCGCTCAACGGCAGCGACAGCGAGGGGAACGTGTCCAGCCTGTTCGCCCGGCTGAAGGAGGAGACCGAGACGCCGACGGCGGCCGAGGCATCCGCCGAGACCGGCGAGGGGGCGGTGGCCGTGGTGGTGGAGGAGGTCGAGGTCATCGAGGTGGTCGAGGCCACCGGCGACCCCGATGCGCCCTTCGAGGTGGTCGAGGAGATCGTGGTCGAACAGGCAGTGGTCGAGATCCTCGACGTCGACGACGCCGAGGAGCTGGAGGAGGCCGAGGAGCCCGACCCCGACACGGCGCTGGTGGCGCGGCGCGACGTGGCCATGGTCGAGGTGGAGCGCACGTTGTCGCGCCGCATCAAGCGGGAGCTGTCCGACGAGCAGAACGAGCTGCTCGACGCCGTGCGCCGCCAGAAGGGCACCCCCACGGTCGACAAGGTGCTGCCGGCGCTCGACGCCCACCTGTCGCGCTACCGCGATGCCGCGCTGCCCGGTCTGGCGGCGGCGGCCACGGCGGGGGCCGACCTGCTGGACGGGAAGGGCCCGGCGCCCAAGACGAAGGTGGGCGACCTGGCCGACGAGCTGGCCAAGGAGCTCATCGAGCCGCTGCGGGACCGCATCGAGAACTGCTTCCGGGAGGCGGCCGGCGACGACGAGGAGCTGGCCGAGCGGCTGCGGGCCTGCTACCGGGAGTGGAAGGGCCAGCGGGTGGACGAGGCGTCGTCCGCGCCTGGCGCTGGCCGCGGCCAACCGGGGCCTGCTCGACCGCCTGAAGCCGGGCACGCTGGTGCACTGGATCGTGGACGACGTCGGGACCCCGTCGCCCGACTGCGACGACAACGCCCTGGCCGGGGACCTGCCCAAGGGCGAGCCGTTCCCCACGGGGCACGTGACGCCGCCCATCTCCCCGCACTGCCGCTGCCTGGTCGCGCCCCGCCAGGGGTGACCAGACGGTGACGGTGGGTTGATGCGACGAAATCGGCCCTGGCCGCGCGGTTCGGGCCATGGTTGTCTCCTAGGCTGACCGCCCATGCGAGCACCGACCGACATGCCGCGCCGACGTCGCCGTACCAGTGGCCGGGGGCGGATCCTCCTGATCATCGCGGCGGTGGTGCTCTTCTTGCTGTTCACGTCGCTGCGGGGGATCGCCTTCTTCTACACCGACTACCTGTGGTTCCAGAACCTGGGGCTGACCCAGGTGTGGACCGGCATCCTCGGGGCCAAGCTCCTGCTGGCCACGGTGTTCACGCTCATCTTCTTCGTGATGTGCTTCACCAGTCTGACGGTGGCCGATCGCACCGCGCCCAAGTTCCGCCCGGCCGGGCCCGAGGACGACATGCTGGCCCGCTACCACGACCTGGTGGACCGCCGGGCGTGGATCGTGCGGGCGGCGGTGTCGCTGCTGTTCGGCCTCATCACCGGGGTGGGGGTGTCGTCGGAGTGGAACAAGTGGATCCTGTTCACCCACGCCCAGAGCTTCGGGGTGAACGACGCCACGTTCAACACCGACGTCGGCTTCTACGTGTTCCGGCTGCCCTTCTACCAGGCCGTCACCCAGTGGCTGTTCGCCGCGCTGATCATCATCCTGATCATCACGCTGGTGGCCGACTACCTCAACGGCGGCATCCGGCTGCAGAGCCCGATGCAGCGGGTGACGCCGCAGGTCAAGGCCCATCTGTCGGTGCTGCTGGCGGTGCTGGCCCTGGTGAAGGCGGTCGACTACTGGCTGGCCCGCTACCAGCTCACGTTCTCGACGAGGGGCACGGTCAACGGGGCGACGTACACCGCGGTGCACGCCGAGTTGCCGGCGTTGAACCTGTTGATCTTCATCGCCCTGTTGTCGGCCGGGTTGTTCGTCTACAACATCTGGCGGCGGGGGTGGGTGCTGCCCATGATGGCGGTGGGGCTGTGGGCGCTGGTGGCCCTGGTGGCGGGCACGGCCTACCCGGCGTTCGTGCAGCGCTTCCAGGTGCTGCCGTCGGAGTCGTCGAAGGAGGCGCCGTACATCAGCCACAACATCGACGCCACCCGTCAGGCCACGGGGTTGGACGTGGTGGAGAACCAGCCGTTCGACTACAACTCCGACCCGGCCAAGGCCAAGGCGGCCATCGAGACGAACCCGGGGACGGTGCGCAACATCCGCCTGCTGGATCCGAAGGTGGTGACGCCGACCTATCAGCGGACGCAGGCCAACCTGGCGTACACGAGGTTCAACAACCTGTCGGTGGACCGCTACCCGATCAAGTTGGCCGACGGGTCCACGGCGCCGACGCAGGTGGTGCTGTCGACGCGTGACCTGAACGTGGCGGGCGCGCCGCAGCAGTCGTGGGAGGGTCAGCACATCGCCTACACGCACGGCTACGGCCTGGCGTTGTCGGCGGCCAACGCGGTGACGGCCAACGGCCTGCCGAACTATCTGGTGCGGGACGTGCCGACGACGATCGACCCGTCGATCGACCTGACCATCACGCAGAACGGCATCTACTTCAGCGAGGTGCAGACGGGCTACGCCATCGTGGGCAGCACCCGTGACGAGGTGAACTACCTGGACGCCTCGGGGGCGACGGTGAACACGCGGTATGACGGCAAGGGCGGCGTGGCCATGAGCTCGTGGGTGCGGCGGGCGGCGTTCGCCATCCGCTTCGGCAACCTGAACCCGCTGATCTCGAACTTCGTGACGAACGACTCGAAGATCCTGTACGTCCGCGACATCAAGGAGCGGGTGCACAACATCGCCCCGTTCCTGGCGTTGGATCACGACCCGTACCCGGTGGTGGTCGACGGGAAGATCAAGTACGTGATGGACGCGTACACGACGAGCGACCACTACCCCAATGCGCAGCGGGTCGACAACGCGGGGTTGTCGACCGACAGCGGGCTGGGCAAGAACTTCAACTACGTGCGCAACTCGGTGAAGGTCGTGGTCGACAGCTACGACGGCACGGTGCAGATGTACGTGATCGATCCCGAGCGACCCGATCATCCAGGCCTATGAGGGGGCGTTCCCCGATCTGTTCACGCCCATCGACCAGATGCCGGTCACGCTGCAGGACCACCTGCGCTACCCGGAGGACCTGTTCCGGGTGCAGACCAACGTGTGGGGCCGGTACCACATCACCGACGCGCAGTCGTTCTACGAGCAGACCAACGGCTGGTCGGTGGCGCAGGACCCGGGCACGTTGGTGACGGCGGGCGGGGCGGCGACGACGCCGAGCACGAACCTGAACGGGCAGGTGATCCGGCCCAAGGAGTCGCGCATCGACCCGTACTACCTGTTGATGAAATTACCGGGGGACACGAAGGAGTCGTTCGTCCTGTTGAGATCGTTCGTGCCGACCTCGGACGACGACTCGAAGAAGAAGCTGACCGCGTTCATGGTGGCCAAGAGCGACCGGGACGACTACGGCAAGCTCATAACGTACGAGATGCCGAGCGATCTGCAGATCGACGGGCCGGCGCTGGTGAACTCGGCCATCCAGGCCAACACGTCGATCTCGGCGCAGATCTCGCTGTTGAACCAGAACGGTTCGACGGTGGCGTTCGGCAACCTGTTGCTGATACCGATCGACAACTCGATCCTGTACGTGCGGCCGTTGTACGTGTCGTCGAACAACACCCCGGTGCCGGCGCTCAAGGACGTGATCGTGGTGTGGAACGGGCAGTCGGCCATGAAGCCGACGCTGAAGGAGGCGCTCGACAGCGTTGTTCCCGGGGGTGAAGGCCGAGACCTTCGAAGGGGGTGGTGGGTCTACGACCACGACCACACCGCCGGACAACTCGTCGACCACGACCACGACGCCGGGCTCGACCACGCCGTCGACGGGGGAGCCGAGCAGCAACGCCGATCAGCTCATCGCCGATGCCTCCGCCCTGTTGCAGAAGGCGCAGGACGACCTCAAGACGAGCTGCGCCACGGGGTGTGCGACCTCAACGCCTACCAACAGGCGGTGAAGCAGGCCAGCGACATGCTGGTGCAGGCCACGGCGCTTCGGAATGGTGGCTCGACCACGACCTCGACGGGCCCGCCGACCTCGGCGTAGGACCGCGCCCCGGCTTCGGGCTCTCGTTTGGGGGACACTGGACCACCGTTTCGGTGGCGCTGTGTCCTCCGGTCGGGCGGGGGCCGAGTTGGAGCGCCGGGCGCCCGCTGCTATCTTCGAGTCCACGCCGCGGGGTGGAGCAGTCTGGTAGCTCGTCGGGCTCATAACCCGAAGGTCGCAGGTTCAAATCCTGCCCCCGCCACCAACGTTTTTTGCCGGTCAGGCCCTCCTGCGGGAGGGCCTTTTCCGTGTCCGGGGGGCTCGGCGTCTAACGGGGGTCAAGCCCCCATCGGTCCTCATCGGGGTCGTAGGGGGCGCCACGCAGATACTTGGCGTTGCGAGTGGGACGCCCAGGGCTCGCGTACACCCATTTGGGGTTCAGCCGGGCCAGGGTGGTGACGGCGATCACGCCCATGCTGTAGGCGAGAGCGTCGAGCCGCTCGAGCTGGTCCAGGAGGGTGGCCGTGTCGAGCACGGGGCGGCGCACGACCAGGTCGATCTCGTGCCAGGTGTCGCGCAGTTCGTCGATCTCGTCCGCGTAGAGGAGGGTGGCGTAGGTGAGGAGGTTGCGGCGAACTTCGATGTCGAGGCGCTTGTACACGCCGGAGGTGTTGGCGTAGGCATGGCCGATGTAGTTCATCATCGGAAGCGTGGCCGACATCTGACGCAGGGTGAGAAGGTGGTCGCGGTGGCGGTTGGCCGGCGGGTCGTGGGGCCGGCGGCGGGCCAGCAGCCCCTGGACGTCGCGGATCCCGGGCGGGGGGCCACCCGGGCCGAGGCCGCCGGCCAGGTTCTCCTCCAGGAAATAGGTGGCCTGAAGCACCTCCTCGAACCCTTCCCGCTCGTGCCACTTGATGTGGGTGTCGCACTTGTCGAGGTTGCTGTCGCCCTGCTCTTCGGCGGACTAGTTGGCGCGCTCCTAGGGGCGAACTTTTCGTCGAGCCAGACCGAAGTAGTTCGATCAGATACCGGTCCGAGCGTGAGTAGCACCTCAGCCCCGGAGTCAAGCCCGACATCCGCGGGAACAACTTCGGCGCCGAAGGATCCGTCCACTATCTACCTTTCTGCCCCCGTGACCATTCCAGCTGGGGATCCCGGCAAGCTCTCCGTGGTCCTTCAGGGACCTCCGTCGGGCAGTGGGAGTAGCACCGTGCCTGTCGTGGTACGCAACAACACCGACAAGGCTCTCATGCGGCTTGAAGTCACGGGGACAGCTCGCGGAGCCGACGGGAGCCTCGCCGGTTCAGGTAGCTCGCAAGGTCTACAACCCGCGACAGTCCAGCCTGGCGAGTGGGCGATGGGCTACGTCTACTTCTCCAGCCCCATCCCGGCTGACTCGAAATTCGACCTAACAGCCACCGGCGACGACGCTTCGGGCACTCAGCTGTTCGACAACATTGATCTCAAGGTCTCCGAGGTCAAGATGAATCCGGGCCAGTACGGAACTCCGCAGGCAGTCGGGATCGTGACGAACACATCCGAAAAGGCGATCGACTCGGGCGCCACCGTCCTTCTGATGTGCTTCTCGAATGGCTCCCCGACCGACACGATCAACTCATCGACCGAAGGTTCAGCCGGAATCCCCCCAGGCGGAACAGGGTCCTTCTCGGTTGATCTCTACGACAAGCCCGCGTGCCCCGTCTATGCGATCGGCAGTTCGGGCTATTCGACGACGCACTAGAGCAAGCCTCGGACCGCACTCCTGTTGTCAGGGCTACTCGTCAGGACCTTCCGGATGGTGCCCGGCCACCACTGCCGTCCGCCATGCGCGGTGGGGATCCCTCGGGCGTTGAGGTCGCCGGCAATCCGCTTGAACGAGCGGCCACCCCCGCGTTGCTCCACGATGTCGCGGGCGGATTCATCAAGGAGGGAGCGCGGACGGCCGAGCCTCACCCCCTGCGCCCCCTTTACGGCGAGCGCGTCCTTTGTACGTTGTCCGATAAGTCGTCTCTCCAACTGGGCGAAGTTGGCGATCGTGTTGGCGATTAACTCCCCGGAGGGAGTTGAGGTGTCCACGCCGATGTCGAGGGTGTCGAGATGGTCCCGCAACCCCCCAAGGGTGGGGAATCGGGTCGACTCCTGTCATGACGCACCTCCGAGGATGAATCCGGCGACCCGTTCCCGATGGCATCTGGAGCGCCACCACCCGCCCGACAACGACGACCACGACGCCGGGCCGCCGCATGACCGGCCAACCCGCGCAGGGCGAACGGCCCAGGCCGATCGGGGCCGATCGCCTCATGTCCCACGACCCGCCGGCGAGCGATGCTGGCCACGCGATCGGGTGGACCCTGCGGAGAGTCCCCTCCGGCGCCGAGCGAGGCCCGATCCCCAGGAATCTTGAGGGAGATGCCGGGGATCGGGCCCGTTCATTCGCCCCGGTCGGGTCGCTCGACCTACCGATTCTGACCGCTCGACCTATGGGGCGCGGAGAGTATCGCGTCGATAGGTAGCTATGCGGCAACAGGTGACAATGGGAACTCTCCACCTCGACGGGCGAGACCTGGGCCTGGTCTTCGCCGTTCTCGCTCCGACCGACGGCGACGGCGATTTGACCGGGGTCCTCACCGTCGCATCCGATCACGACGACGCGTTCCCTGAGGGCCTGTCGGTCCCGGCGTGGCTTTCACCGCTCGACAGGGGACCGGCGCTGGCGATCCGGGTCCGCCGGTCCGGATCCGGTGGCCTCGAGTTCGATAGGCGACCCGTACCAGTCGGCTAGTTCATGGAATCAGCGCGAGCAGGTCCGCGGGAGTCATTCCGACCACCCCGTGGCACTTGCATTGTTTCAGGAGCCGCGCTTCCTTCGTGACCAGCGGGATGCCCTCACGCCGCGCCGCGATCAGGATCGCGGCGTCCTCGGCGTGCTTCGAGTTGCCGATTATCAACTGTTCGTAGACCGCAGCTTCATCGTCAGACGCGAGGACCGATGCGTCGAGTCGAGAGACATCGATTACGAAGGGCGCTGGCGTTCCCGTCACCGGGATCTGTTGAATCCCGAGACGCTTCGCCTTGTCGGGGGTTCGGTCGTTCTCGTCGATCTGGATGGTCGTGGTCACCAGCACCAAAGCACAGCCGCGACCGCGGCCTCGACCCGCGACCTGATCGCCTCGTCGTCCCACACGAGCGAGTTGAACGCGTTCGAGTCCAACATCACCCGCAGAGGTTCCACCGGTCGGGAGATTGCCTGGCGGACGCGTCCGCCCGACTACCTCACGGCTTCGACCGTGCGAGGCTCGCGTCTGACCCCGGAACGGGGGAGGGGTGACTGCAACCGAGCTGCAAGGGTGAGCACCGTTCGCAGTGGGGGAGTGGGGGCTAAGGGGACCCGCAAGAAATTCTTGCTTCCCGAAGGGAAGCAACGGCTTGGGGGCCTTGACAGCGCCTCGGCCCGGCCTAACAAATGCTGGTCCATGAGCCCAAACTCACCCTCGGCCCCATTCGCCCTCCCTATCCCGGTCGTCGACGTCCGACGGTTCGACGAGTCCCCAGCCGGTCCCGAACCGGTCCGAACGTGGACCGTCGGTGAAGGCGGCGTCGGTGGCCTGGCCATCGATCCCGAGGCCCGGGTCGTCGCCACCGGGAACGACCGAGGCGTGGTCGAGGTGTTCGACCTGGCCACCGGCGACATGCTGGCGCACCTCAGGATGGACGGCTTCGTGTGGGCTCTCGCCTTCTCGAGCGACGGGAGGTTCCTGACCGGCACCGGCCTCAACGCGTCGATGTGGTGCTGGGAGTGGGCTCGGTGCGCTCTGGCGGTGGACGGGGTCGTGCCCGGACTTCAGGCCCAGAACGCCCGACCGTGCCTCAGTCCGACCGGCAGCCATCTCGCCGTGCTGAAGTCCGGTGGTGTCTCGGTCTGGGACGTTCGTGGCTTCACCCAGCTGTCGAGGACGTCGCCGGTGGGGGCCATGGCGGCCGACGTCGCCTTCGACGACGACGGCGCTCATTTCTTCTTCGTCCCCGGCCACAATCGGTCCCTGACCCGCAACATGATTCCCGCCGACGGGATCGTGAAAGTCAACGGCGGGTTCCACATCTTCCCCGATGATGAGTGGCGTCGGTTCCCGATCGATCCCGCGGTGGCCCACGACCAACAGGATGTGGCGCACCGCCGACGCCTTACCGGTCGGGATCCCGGAGATGTTGTCCCGCTATCCGATGCAGGCGGTGTCGTTCTCCGGCGCCCACGACCTCGTGATCGGACGGAGCGGCTTCATCGAGTCGTTCGATGTCCGCACCGGCGAGCGGCTCGGCCCCACTATCGCCCTTCCCGGAACCGTGTCGCACCTCGACGTCCACGGCGATCATGCCGCCGTCATCAGCCGCGGGTGGTTCGTCGTCAACTGGCGCACCGGGGAGATCCTCGCCGGCCGCTCCGCACCCCGGCCGGTCACGAGGCCCGGCCCTCGGACCGCCCCGCCGTCGGCGTCGCGGCGGTCCGGCCCCGCGGCCCCCTCGCCGCAAGCCGCTCCCGCCCCGGCCCATGAGGATCTCGATGTCGGTCGACAACTCGCGTGTTCGCGGTCAGCTCCAGTCCGGGCATCGTCGAACTGTTCTCCATCGGGACGGGATCGGGACCGGCGGCGGGCGGTCCTCAATGACGTGGACTGCGAACCGAGGTCTCGCGTAAACAACGGGATCATGGCCGAGCGCCGAGATACGCGTCGGCCCGCTCGGCCGTGACTGGCGGCGCCTGTTCAATTCGTTGGCACCCAATTGCCCGAGCCTCAAGCAGACATGGGCGAGTCAGGAGTCCCACTCGCAGAGGATTACATCTCATCCTAATATTTCGACGCGAGCCTGCGTGGCGTCGCCCGAGGCCATTGCCCATCGATTCGCCTGCTGCTCTGTCGGCGGACCAGTTGGCGGCTGACGCGCTGCGATGGTCGGCCGAGGGGGGAGGGAGGGGCATGGCGACCGAAGTCACGTCCAGCGGTCAGGGCGCCCGTATCTTCATCAGCTATCGGCGTTCGGATACCCACACGTCCGCCTTGGCGTTGTACAAGACCCTGTGCTCAGATCACCGAGTCCACGAGGTGTTCATGGACATCGATTCGATACGTGTCGGGGAGTACTTCCCCGACACGATCGATAGCGCGCTTCGTGAGTGTGACGCCTTCATCGCGTTGATCGGTCCCTCGTGGACGGACGTCGCGGACGCGTGGAGCTCGGCGCCTGGACGACCCCGAGGACTTCGTGCGCTTGGAGATCGAGACGGCTCTGTCCCTTGGTGTGCCAGCCATTCCAGTGCTCGTTGGCAACGCCAGTGTGCCCAACCGGGCCCAGCCCCCCTTCCATCTCGCGCTTGGCCATGATCAACGGCCTCGAGGTCTCCGAGACTCGCTGGGACACCGATATCGACCGGCTAGTTGCGGCCGTGACGCGCTTGCGAAGTCAGCAACAGAGCTCCGCCACCCTCCACCCGGCGACGGAAGTCGAACCCGCGCATCCCTACTCCAACCCAACCGAGATCACTGATGAGTTAGAGGAAGCACTGCCACCTGATTCCGTCGCCCTGCCTGTACCAGACAAGCCGGCCGTGGGTCGCTCCGATCCGAGCCGCCACCCTGCGGTCAGCCCGACGGCAGCTGTCGCACCTGGCACGACTACCCGGCCGCACGATCCTCATGTGGAGGGGCCTAGGGAGGTCGAGACGCCAGCGATCAGCATCACAGGGCTAGCACCAAGCCCCGCCCCTGGCGTTGGTCGCCGGAAGGGCGTGTCTGAAACCGACTCACAGGATGCTGGGCCCGTCGCCCAAAGGCCTTGGCCGGAATCAGTCGTGGCTGCGGAGAGTCAGCGAGGCCGATACTGCCGAGCGGATCAGCGTCAACGCCGGCACAGGATATGGGGAGCGATCTAGCGACGGCCCTGAGATCGTCCTCAGCGGCCCGTCTACCGACGCCCCGAGAGGGAAGCGACTTAGGGTCGTCATCGGCGCCGTGGCAGTCCTCGGACTACTCGGAGCGGGCCTGGCCGTGCAGGCAGCGACAACCTCAACCACGACGGGTTCAGCGGCGACGGACTCCGTGACCACCACTCCACCAGTTGCCTCGGCATCTGACTTGAAGAAGTTGTCGCCCGTCTACTACTGGTGGGATGTCCCGTCCACCTGGTCGGGGGAGGGTAATTTCGCGACGTGCGAGGGCTTCGGTCTTGATGTGTGTGGCAATGGCAAGGCTACCTCCGTGACCTTCGATATCGAGTGCGGACCGGCTGGTTGCACAATAAACGACGGTCCAGATCTCGATCGAGAGAAGGCGATTGTGAACAGGGCCAGAGTGGCACAGGGCCTGCCACCCGTTACCACGCCGGTTGCCTGGGCGTCACTTAGCTATTCCGATGGCAATTCGTCCGGGAGTTACCCTCACCACACCGCGGTTTCCTGCAATGGCAGCGCCCTTCCGGTCACTCGGACAGTCACTTTTCATGTATCGGGCGCGAATTGGTCACCCGAGCCCCAGCGCTTCATGGCCTCCACATTGGAAGGTCAGGTCCAAGACAGTACGCCGCGAGGTGAATGCCGGGCGGTTGTCGAGGGGCTCAACATCGCCGCGAAGCCTTGACGACAAGAATCTAACCTGACTGACTGGTGCCTCGATCCGTCGAGGACTTACCAGTCGAGCCGATGCTGCCTCCGTCAGCGCTCGTCCCCGGCCTCGATGAAGGGCGGCCTCGAGGTGCGCGGTTGGTCGAGGGCGTCGAGCAGCTCGATAAGTGGCGCAGCCCCGCGCAGGGACTGATTTAGCTGGTGGTCGCCGCTCAGGTGTGCTCGAAGGGCGGTGACGAGCGGCTCCGGTTCGGCGGTGGCAAGCAGGTGCAGAAGCGGAGAGTCGTGTAGTCGGGCGAGCGTCGGATCCGTGACCGTACCTTGCGTTGCGAGCTGGTCAGCGAGGCGACCGGTCCCGGCGATGGCGATCACTGGGCAGGTGGCGTCGATGAGGTTCACTGCATCGCGCAGGGAGATCGGCCCGCCGCCGATCATCAGGCCGACTATGGGAAGGCCTTGCGCCAACTCGAGGGCAACACGGGTGAGCCACGGCGATTCGTCCCCCCAGGCCGTGCCAGGGACGATGACGATGTGCGAGTGGTTGGGTTCTAGGCGCGCGGGGTCCGAGACCGTCGGATTGCCGGTCGCGATCGTTCCCGCCGACGAGCGCCGATGAGGGGGAACTGTGCGTGCGTCGCCGTGCGAGCTCGCCCTACCAGTCGCATGAGCCCTGCGTCGGTGCCGCCGTCCACGATGGCGGCACCGAGTTCTTCGCAGAGCGGTATCAGGGCTCGCTCGATGAGCGGGCAACGGTCCCTGCCTGTCGGTCGGTGAGACCGGCGGCGCTCCCGAAGGCGACGACGACGGCGTGGGGCCCGACGACACCCAGCTCGCCGAGGGCGGCGCCCACCGCTTCGGGCTCGTCGACGCGGGCAGTGTGACCATGCCCGCCACGCTACTTGGGAGCGTGGCGGAGCGAGGCCGCCGGTTGGATTCCGCGCATACGATCCGGCGACGACGGTGGGGAGCGAGGACGAACGTCGATGAGCGCAGCGATGGGTCCGCAACTCGCTGAGGGGAGGGCGCCTTGAGCGGAGCAGGCCTGCCGGCGATCTGTCGAGCTGCCGACTCCCAGGCGGTACAAGCCCAACGGCGGCGTACCTGCGCATGATCCGATCCCAGCTCGGTGCTCCCGTTGGTCGGTGCCGCGGTCGGCACCGTGGCCAAGGGCAACCCGAGGTTGGCCTTCCTGGGGGCGCTGGCGGTCGCCGCGGGCTCGCTGCTGGTAATCCTGCGGGTTGTCCAGCGGTTGAGTCGCGTGGAGGCTGTCTGGTACGAGTCGCGCGGCGGCGGAGGCGATTAAGTCGCTGTCGTGGCGGTACGCGGTTCGGGGCCTGCCGTTCGACGGGCCGCACCAGAGCGAGGCGCAGGCCGACGAGCTGTTCGTCGAGCGGCTGGCACAGCTGTTGGAAGAGCGCGAGTCGCTGCCGGCGCCGGACCCCTCGGGGGAGATCACCGCCGCGATGCGGACGCTCCATGCCGCGCCCTTGGATCGCCGGCGCGATCGCTATGTCCAGGAACGCGTCACTGAACAGCTCGGGTGGTATGCAACCCGGGCTGGTCGTAACGCCCGCTCCGCCAAACGCTGGGACCTGGCGTTCTACGTGCTGGCCGGGTTGGCTGTGCTCGCCGGACTCTTCCTAGTGGTCGACAATGGACTGGCCGACAAGGGTTCCGCGGTCGTCGTCAGCCTGGCGGCGGGCGGGGCCGGTGCCGCAATCGGCTGGTTGGGGGTTCGCCACCACGAGAGCCTCAGCCGGGTTTACGCCGACTTGGCCAGGGAACTGAGCCTCATACGCGAACTTGCCCAGCACCGTCAGAGCGACCACGCCTGGAGCGTGTACGTCGATGAGGTCGAGCGTCTCATCGCTCGTGAGCACGAGCAGCTGGGTGACCTCGCGGAGGTGATCGATGGGAGCCGGCACAGCCCTACCCGAACCGGGATTCGCCCCGGAGGATCTGCCGGCCGCCTATCGAGCTGCTGACTCGGCGGCGGTCGAGTCGCAAAGGCGGTCGTTGGGATGAGACGGGCTGGCAGCTGGCTCTGCTCGTCGTAGCCGCCGCCGGCGGAGTCGTCGATCTCGAGGTGGGCGACCTTCGCGTCGGGCCGTTCGTGGCGTTCGTGGCGTTCGGCCTTGCCCTGGTGCTTGCCTGGCGCATCGCCCGGGAGGCGCCAGCGGACAACTGGCACCGGGGACGAGCCGGAGCCGAGGCGGTCAAGGCGCTGGCCTGGCGTTATGCATGGCCGCGGCCCCATTTAGCTCCAGCAAGTCCCCCTCGGAGGTGGACCTGGAGTTCCGGGGGCAGCTCGAAGCCGCGATCGACCGCTTCGATGATTTGAACTGGGACGAGGTCGACAATGGAGAGCAGATCACCCCGCGCGATCCGCGAGGCGGACCCGGTCGCTCGAGGGGCGCAAAGCCCTCTATCTCGAGGCGGTCCGCGATCAACAGGAGTGGTACCGGGAAAAGTCGAAGCTGCTCCTTCGGAGGGCCGGCCAGTGGAGCCTCGTGGCCCTGGGCGCGAACTTCGTCTGGTCTAGTGGGTGCGGCATTGAGGGTACCGGTCGGGCTGGGGTTCAACGTCGACATCCTCTGCATCGCGGCCGCCTTGGACGCGGCAGTCGATCGCCTGGCTGCACGGCAACCAGTTCCGGTCTCTAGGCGACTCCTACGCGGGCACCGCACAGATCCTGTCGACAATCACCATCGGACTTCGCTACATCGTCACCGAGGAGGCTTGGGTTGGCTTCGTCGATGAGGTCGAGATGGCGTTGTCTCGGGAGCAGGCCCAGTGGAGCGTCCGTCGACACAGCACCGAATGATCTTGCCCCCGACAAAACCCACAGCGCGATTCTGCCCTTCGGTGAGGACCCATTCGTCATCGGCAGATCTGGTAACCGAGCTGGGCCAACAAGCGTGGATACTCGCTGACCGCCCCCACGGTGTACCCGCGTGTGTCGGCGCCGAGATCGGACCACGGCCGCAGATTGGGGTTCGTGCGTTGCTCGTCGTCGCGGGGCCGGGAGCAAATCGCCAACCCTGGTCAGTCATGAACCGGTGCCACCGCTCGTGCTCGCGTGTGGCCATGTCGACCAGCGCAGAGTCGCCAATCGCGTCGGTTCCGTCCAAGGCGATGAGATCGTCGAGGCCGCTCAGGCGCCGAATGCGCAAGCCGGAGGCCTGGAGGTTGGGGACGATGAAGCGGGCCGCGTCGCGGTTGGAGGCACGCCACAGCGGCTCGAGCGCGCTCCACTCGTGGCCGGGATCGGACGGGTCGGTTCCGGCTTCCAGCGTGCCGTCGGAACAGAGTCGGCTCTGGAGGTAGCGCTCGTGGATCATCCGGCCGAGCAGGTCCATGGTGTCGAACAGCAGGACGTCACTGTCCAAGCCGTAGCGGACCGGGTCGAACAGCAAGAGGTCAGGAGCGGCCAGCCTTGGCGCGGCTGCCGGCTCGACGCCAACCACCACATGGGAATCGCGGTCTCCTCGGCGAGGTGGAGACCAAGGTGCACGGCCCGCTCCGGGTCATCCGTCAACACGAAGGCTCCCTGCGGCTCGCCGATCGCGTCGGTCGACCGACTGACCTCGAGGGCTCCTTCAGGTGGCCCGTCGTGTGCCTCGACGCAGCACGCGCTCGGCGACCTCAGGCCATCGGGCGAGGAGGTGGTCGCGTGCACTCGTGGCGCCGTCATCGAAGATATGCACCACAACAGCGTGGGCCGAGCGTGGTCGGACGGGACCCCCCACCAGTTTCGGGCGGCCTGGACGACCAGTGCTTCGACGAGCGGTCCGGAGCCCAGTAGCCACAACTCCACCTGGCCGCCGTCGAAGAGGGCGTACCCCCGGGTGACCTTCCACAGCAGACGCTGAGCCGTGTTCTCGGCCAGGTTGAAGTAGTCCACATCGGGCCCCCAAGTTGCCTCCGGGTGCTGACTCAGGGCCCGCAGACGCAAGGTGGTGGACAACGCGAGATCGCGTACCGTGCAAGCAGGCACGCCGGGCCCGCGTGGGGCCCCGTGTCGTTTCTCAGACCGGCCGTTGAGCGTGTCGACCAGCGAATCGACCACCGCCTGGCCGTCGGCCCAGTCGCTGGCCGACCACACGAGGTGGGCAGCCTGGTCGACACCTGCTCGTCGGAGTGTCTGTCTTGCACGGGCGTCGCCCACCACGACTGGGATGCCCGCGGATCGGGCGGCCGGGATCGATGGTCGGGACCGGTCACGTTCGATCGCCACGACGTGGCGACCTTGAGCCCGCAGCTGTTGTGCGGCCATGGCGCCGACCGACCCCAAACCGCACACCACCACATGACCACGGACCCGCCGCCGGGTGGTCTGTCGGTCGAACTCGTCTCGGAACACCCGCGCTGCGACCGCTGCCGCGGCCAGGACCGTGACGGCCGGGGCCAGGAACCGGGCGATCTCCAGCGTGAGCGGGAGGCCCGAGGCCGTCTGATTGGGTGGCGGATCGAAGCTGAGCGTGAACAGTCCCAGACTTCGGTAGACCGCGCTCGCGAGCGAGAGCCCGCCAGCTCGTAGGTAGCCCACCAGCCCCAGGAGGAATGCCATGACGGCAAGGACGATCGCCACCGTCGTCTTGAGCGCCGATGACCGGCCGGGATCGTCCGGTGTGGCCACGCTTCACCCCCCAACGCGTTCCGCCCACGGCAGCCGTGGGGCCGGCGCAGGCGGAGCGCATCAGTCTTACACGTGCCGAGCGGGACGACATTGACGCGGCAGGTTCCCGAGAGCGTCCCTTCGCGGCTTGCGGGAAAGGCACCGCTCCCATCGCCGCAGGCTTGCGTCGATCAGCGCCTGGGCGAGGGCGTCCGCGATGCGCACTCTGCAATACCCACCCGGACGGCGCCATCACCGACCAGGACGGCCTCGTCGGGTGCCCCTGGCAAGTACCGGCCCCACAGGCGTGCGCCTTGACTCGTGGCTGGTGGCCCACGGATACCGCTCGCAGAGGCCTTCCTGATGCCCTACTGTTTTTTGCATCGCGCCCACGTGGCGTCGCCTTGGGGGGCAATGTTCACCGATTTCGAAGGCCGCTTTGTTCGGTGAACACCGAGAGGCGTGAGGCGCGCAATTGTCTGCCGAGGGGATGGGGGGCATGGCGACCGAAGGCACGTCCAGCGGACAGGGTGTCCGTATCTTCATCAGCTATCGCCGATCGGACACCCACACGTGCCGCCTTGGCGCTGTATAAGACCCTATGTGCGGATCAACGTGTCGAAGAGGTCTTCATGGACATCGATTCGATCCGTGTCGGAGTACTTCCCCGACGTGATCGACAACGCGCTTCGCGAGTGTGACGCATTCATCGCCCTGATCGGCCCCTCTTGGGCTGCCGTCGCGGACGCGGGTGGAGCGCGCCCACTAGATGACCCCGAGGACTTCGTCGCGTGAGAGATCGAAACAGCTATCTCCCGTGGGCTCCCACCCATTCCGGTTCTCGTCGGCGACGCCTGTGCTGCCAACCGGTCCCAGCTCCCCCCATCGATCACGCGCCTCGCCATGATCACCGGGCTCGAGTTATCCGAACTCGTTGGGACGGCGATGTGGGCGACCGACTCGTCGCCGCGGGTACGCGATTGCGTGACAGCAGCGCGTCCCTCCAGCCCAGGGATCCGCATCAGAGGGCCACCGCACCCCAGCACCTCGACGGCTTGCGAGGGCTTGAACGAAGCACGAGAGCAGCGACGGAGAATGGACCTGCAGCCCTTCCACGGCGCCCCTTCGAGGGGCGCGTCACCAGTAGGTCCCGATGATGGGAGCACGCCCCCTGGCCGCAAACCAAGAACGAACAGGACTCCAGAAGTCAGCGGGAGACTCCACTGGTCGCCGCGGACAGCGAAGCAGCGCCACCGACGTACCGCACCTTCCACACCCCAAACCGCCTCGGCGCATCGAACCCACAGCGCCAAGCGTCTCCGCGCAGAGCACCGATCCCTCGACAGGCCGGTCCCGACAATCAGAAGCCCGCTATTCCGCAAACCACCACGCCCGCAGCACGCCCAAGGCGCCACGCCGAAGACAAGGTCACCGGCTTTCGCTGCCGACGGTCAGACTCGCTGGATGCTGTGGCCGCCGCCACAGCCTTCCCCCTTGCCAGTCGAGACGCCGAGCGGCTGTTCCCCGAGCCCGAGTCCGCCGAAGCACACGCCGACGAGGGATCTAGAGAAGGATCCATCGGCCACCCGAGATCGTGGTCTTAGGTTCCCGTCAGCCCATGCGACGAATGACGCACACGAAAGAAGGTTTTCATCGGCGCTCTGATAGCGCTCGACCTCCTCGCGTGCAAGCGCAGCCGCCAAGACGATGACCACTTCAGCATCGACAGCTTCACCTTCCACGACCACACCACCGGTCGCGTCTGCAGATCAACCTGAAACAGCTGCGCCCATCCAGGCCATTTGAATGTCCCATCAGATTGGCTTATCTCTGGCCCTGGGTGAAATGCGATCGCTTCAGTTCCGATGTATGTGGCAGCGGCAAGGTCGTCGGCAGCACCATTTCCACCTACTGCAATCAAATCACAGAGTTGTGTTGAAGTGAGCACTTCTTCCAACCCTACTGCGCTCGTCTGAACGTGACTCGTGCGGCGAAGGGCCTGCCTCCTGTCCATCCGAGAGTGTCGCACCCATTGACTGATGTCAGACGGCACCTGCCGTTCTGGTACCTACGCTCTCCTCCCCCTGAACTGCAATCGTAAAGATAAGCCTCTCACGAGGACCATTCCATTTCCTGTGACTGACGACACAATATCGTCACCTTACTACCGGCGTTTTGAGGTCTCAGGCTTGACCGGCCACGTCGAAGACACCTCCCCGCCGGGGAATGCCCGGCGGAAGCCAGGGCGTTTGACTTTACTGGAAGAAACCGGACAAATCGAGGGCGCCCTGCTCCTGCAGGATGACGACCTCGTCATGTGGGTGCAGGCCTTACGACGACGCTTGGAGATGGATCTCCACGTGCCAGCCGGCCGCAGCAAGGTCGGCCCTGGACATCTGCACCTGACCTCGATGCGACACCTCAAGGAGTAGAAGGTCGAGTCGGGGACGGACGCAAAGGAGAACGGAAGACACACCGTCTTGCTAGTGGCCCCACCTCCGGCCAAGTCTGCACTACTCCTGGGCCTAGAACCGTAGTTCCCATGACCGTGCCAGACTGATTGCGCACGACCGCTTGGGTCCCGGGTCCAATATCGGGAGAACCCACCGAGTCCGTAGCAGGCCTGACCAGTGACCCATGTGCCATTGACGCTGGCGGTCGCATCAAACAGGTACTGCGTGCCGTTGATGGCGTGGGGCGCAGGTGCAGCGGGAGGCGGCGGCGCTGTCGGAACCGGCTTTGGAACTGTGGAGGGGACCGTCGCGGCCGGCAGTGCGGTAGTCGCCGTTGCGGTCGTTGGTGGGAAGTCGTCGCTGGCACGGTAGAGGTGGTCGTCGAGGTCGACGATTCACTAGTCACCGTCGAGGCATCTTCGGAGGAGCCCTCCGGACTTGCCGACGATGAGCTGTCGCTCGTGCGACGGCCGAGCAGGAAGACGCCACCGAGAACGAGGAGGGCTACGAGTACACCAGCAAAGAAGGAGTGTTCTACGCGTATGCCTACCCGGAGCCGCCCGCCTACCGCGACACCGCCATCGCCGCGACGGGGCCCGGTGGAACGACGACCTCGGCGAATTCGTCCTCCCGTACGAGCTCGTGCGCACCGCCGACGACCCCGACGGGCTCCTCCTCGAGTTCCTGCAGTCGACCTACCAAGCGGCCGCCACCACCGCACGCTGGGACCGCGACGCCCTCGACCGACCGAACGAAGCACACAATCATGGCTGACACCTGCACCCACCTCGACACCGTCGTCGAGGTCACGCCGTCGAGCGACGGCTGCGAGGACTGCCTGCGCATCGGCGGCCGATGGGTGCACCTGCGGATGTGCATGCACTGCGGCCACGTCGGCTGCTGCGACAACTCCCCGAACCGCCACGCCACCGCCCACTGGCACGCGCACCCCGACCACCCGTTGATCCGGTCCTACGAGCCGGGCGAGGACTGGTGGTGGTGCTACGCCGACGACCTGTTCTTCGAGATCGACGGCGCGCCGCCGTCGCCGTCGCACCCCTGACAAGGAGCCAGACCGTGACCCACAAGGACATCCTCGACGAGCTACGACCATCGGTGAGGGCGTCTGCGTGAGCGCATCCCCGGCGTCTTCGAAGGCTACGGCGCGCTGAGCGGCGCCGTGTTCGTCGACGGTGCCATCGATGCCAAGACCGAGGAGCTGATCGCGCTCGCCATCGCCGTCACCAAACAGTGCGACGGCTGCGTGACCTCCCACGCCCGCGGCGCCGCCCGACGCGGCGCGACGGCCGAGGAGGTCGCCGAGGCGCTCGGCGTCGCCATTCTCATGAACGGCGGGCCCGGTACCGTCCACGCCCCTCGTGCCTTCGAGGCTTTCCAGGAGTTCGCCCACCAATGAGCCCGACCGACGCCGGTAAGCGGCGAGCTGGCAGCGATGCTCTCGAGCTGCACGGTGTGTCGATCGTGGGCCGAGCAGGACGAAGGCCCGTACCACCGCGATACCCAACCCGAGCGACGCGATGTCATCGAGGACTGCGACGGTGTCGTACTCCAGCTTGGCATCCGCCTCGCCCCCCCGGCAACACGCCACTCGCCGACGCCGTCGTGGAGATCTGGCAGTGCGACGCGCTGGGCCGCTACTCCGGGTTCCCGCCGCCCGACTCGTCGGTCGTCGTCACCGCCGCAACCGCGCCGCGTGCCGAGTACCTGGCCGACCAGACCTTCCTTCGAGGGCGGCAACGACCGACGACGCCGGCATGGTCGAGTTCCGCACGATCTATCCCGGCTGGTATCCCGGCCGCACCGTGCACATACACGTCATGGTCCACACCGACGTGCATGATGCTGACCAGCCAGCTGTACTTCCCCGACCAGACCAGCGACCAGGTCCTCGCTCAAGCGCCGTACGCGACGCGCCCGGGCCGGGACACGACCAACGACACCGACGAGATCTTCGCCACCGGCGGCGACCCCGCCGTGCTCGACATCGTCCCGACGGCGCGGGGTATCGGGCCGCCATCTGCCTCGAACTGCCCGACCCTGAGAATGATTCCTGACAAGCCGAGACGCTGCCTCCAGCTCACACCCGAGCCCCCGGCGGGGTGGTTGCGACCGCCCTGGCTCATGAAGCTCGCCGCGTACTTGGCCGGTGATCAGCCCGAGAGATGGCGTCAGCCTTCTGGTCGGGGTTCGGAGGTGAGCTGGGCGGGTTGTGTGGCGTCGGTGAGGTCGCGCCAGGCCCGGTAGCCGCCCTCGAGATCGGTCACGCGGCACAAACCGAGTTCACGCAGGTCGGCCGCGGCCAGGCTGGAGGCGTGGCCCTCGTTGCAGACGAGGATCACTCGGCGGTCGTCGGAGGCGTCTGGGAGCGCGGAACCGCTGGTGGCGTCGAGGCGCCACTCGAGGTGGATTCGTTCCACCACGATCGACCCGGGCAGTTCTCCTTCGGTCTCACGATTCGATGTTGGGCGGATGTCGATCACCAGGGCACCGGCGGCGACCTCCAGGGCCAAGCGGTCGGCGGGCACGCGGTCGATGCGTGACCGGGCCGCTTGCAGGCGCCTTTCGATTCTCGACGCCTCGGTGCTCATCGCCAGCGCCGTGAGGGGTGGAGCTCCCTGGTCTGTAGCGCCGAGGTGATCAGCGCGGGCACCCATTCGACGTAGTCGGTGTGGCGCGGTGTTCCGTCGGGGTCGAAGAAGGTCATGGTCCGCAACGGATTGGAATAGACGTGCAAGCTGGTGGCATTGGACCATCCTCCGTTGACCACGTCGTGGATGACTCCGGCCGAGACGGTGCCCAAGGCACCGGCCTCGAGCCGTTCGGTGGCGGTGCCGGTATCGCCGAGGGTGATCTCGTCGAGCTCACCCTCGAGGACGACGAAGGCGGCGTTGGCGCCGCCATGATCGTGCAGCTCTACCCGCTGGCGGGGTGTCCATCCGAGCAGCCACGCCTCATAGATATCGGTGGCCACGAGGCGGACGCTCGTGCGGTCGAGGGGATCGTGGGCGACGTACGGGTCGCCATAGGGCCTCCGCTCGTCCCAGACCGACGGCAATGTCGGCCAGGATCTCGGTGCCGAGGGCGGGGTCCCGTGCGGCGGGAGCGAGGACCGGGGGGCGCTGCGTCGCCGTGTGGCGGATCGAAACGCGGCGCGTGGCCCCAGAGCGTTCGGTTGACGAACCGACTAGTTGGTGACTCATCGGGTACCTGCATTCAAAGGAGGTGTGGCGAGAAGCGAGGCGTGGCCGCCGTCCCCGACGCGGGGGAACGTCGAGGACGGCAGCGAACGACGGCCCACCGGGTAACTGGCCTCGGGTGGGCTTCACCGCCAGTCGGCCGGCGCGTGCCGAACGCGGCGTGGCAAAGGTCAGGGTGCGGGAAGGTCATCCGCCCATTCGGCCGCACCGACACCGCTCGAACGACGACACAAGAACGGTCGGGGAGCAATGGTGAAGCCGCATGCCCAGATCCTAGAATCTAAACCTGACTATGTCCATCAGATTTACACACAATGCGGCAGTCCCACGCCCCAACCTCCAGGAATGGGCTTGGTTTCCCTCGGCCAGCGAGCAAGAACCGGCAATACATGACGCCTCGGTGGCGAGGTTCGCCTGGGGAGAAGTGCGCAGAGTTACTCGAGTCGTAGTTGGGCCGTTCGACCCGTTGCGCTGTGGATTCGGGTGGTGCGATTGAGATCGAGCGGAGGTCGTTCTCGATGGATGACCCGACACCCACTGAAGGGCAACCCGACGAGGAGCACGACCGCGGCGATTCGGCGAGTGCGACTGGTCGACGGCGTGGGTTGCGCACCTGGCAGATAGTCGTGGCCGTTCTCGCGCTGGTGGCGGTGGCGACAGCCGTCGGGGTCGCCGTGGGTCGGCGAACCGGCACGAACGACGAGGTGTCGACCGAGACCACCGAGGTCACCAGCCCGAGATCGACGGCCGCGACCGTTCCGGAGACCGGGTACACCCCGCCGATCCAGATGGCCGCCCGCGACCTCGACGGGTTCCTCACCCGTGCCGCCATGGCGGATCAGGCGCTCACCGAGGCCGCATCCCGTATCAATGCGTCGACCACGGCGACAGAGATCACCTACGACCAGCGCACCGTCGACCTGCTGAGCAGCGCCTCCCCAACCACCTTGGCCCCCTACCTACCTCCTGGCATGCCTGACACGCTCCAGCAAGCAGCGTTGCTCGTCTATAGCGATCTCGTGTCCCGCTGGGCTGCCATGAGCGTGGGGCCGTGCCCTCACGATGTCGGCCCGCACCCCCGGTCGGATTACGAAACCAATCACTGTTTCACCGAAGGCGCCGCGGCCGCGGCGCGCTTTGGCGGCGACCTCGCGGCGCTCAGGGCCCTCGCTGAGAACACCCCCAAGTTCACGGTTCCCAGCCCGAACTCGCAGGCGGCCGAGGAACTCGCAGTTCGGATCAACGACATCGACCTGCGGAACCTGGGATGCGGCAGTACCGGCGGCACCATCGTTACCGACCTGATCCCGGTCGTGTGGCAGGCCGCCGCCGCCGAGGGGGGCGGGCCGCCGTGGCAAGGCACTGTCGATGGCATCCCCTTCCGTGGCACCTACGACCGTGCCCGCGGCTGGACGATCTTCATCAACGCCTGCTGAACGGCGAACTGCTCCCGGCAGTACACATCGCCCTGGTGGCGTGATCAGGCTGTGGGTAACTGAGCGGAGTACGCCACGCGGTCTGGTCGCAGAACCGGCGTTCGGGGGATGGTCCCTGCCTGGGCGCTGGCAGCGCGTTCGTAGGTGACATGGTCCGCCTTGGACTCGGTGTCACGATGACTCGTCCCAGTCCGTGCGAAGCAGGGTGTGGACGGAGTAGGTGGTGTCGTCGGGGATGTCGGCTGTAGGCCCGTCGCCGCCGATCTCGCCGGCGTGCTGCATGCCGATTCGTTCCATCACCGCTCTTGATCGGACGTTCTCGAGTTCGGTGCACGAGACGACAGCGCGACTTCCAAGTTCGGTGAACGTGTAGTCGAGACCGGCGTTTCCAAGCTCGGTGGCGTATCCCTGACCCCAATAGGGGCTCCGGAGCGCCCAGCCGATCTCGACCCAGTTGGCATGAACCAAGACCGGCGTCCGGTCGGGGTGCGGCTCCCGGACCCAGGTTGCGTTGGGCAGGAACCGATAGAGGCGACCCCAGTCGGCGTCGACGGGCACGCGGGAGCAGCCACCACGACCGACCAAGTCTCCGGTAATGCGGTCGTATGCCAACCACTTATGGACACCTTGGTGGCGCCACGATAGGTCGATCACCTCTGCGATCTGCTCGATCTGCGCGAGGGTGGGATTGACGCCGTACGACCCAGCGACGGCCGGATCGCTGAGCACTCGCCACAGATCCCGTGCCCCGTCCGGACCGATTGGCGTGAGACGCAACCGCGTGGTGAGGATCGAGTTCAAGGGTTCCGCACGCACCTACGAACGGCCGCCCGGCCGGGCGGAAGTCTCGCGCCACGTCGCCACGTCGCCACGTCGCCACGTCGCCACGATACTGAAGCACGGACGTGTACCGGGGAGTAACTCGATGGCCACGTGCGTCGGTTCATGTGCGAAGGTCGCTCCAGGTGGTGTTGACACACATGGCGGGAGCCTGATCCAGTCGGGACCCGCCACCGAGGGCCGGTTCTGGGACGGCGTGTATCGCTCAGGCCGTCGGCCGCACCGAGGCGGCGTAGAAGTGCCGAAGTAGTGCGCCCGGCGAGCATTCCGATACACGACGGTAGACCTCAGGGTCGAGCCCCCGGGTCCGTTCGGGAGGCGGGCATGCAATTGCGTCCCCGAGAGATTGCCCGCTCTTAATGGGCGTACTGCCAGCACCCGATCGACGGGAGCGCCCCGCCATCCGTCAAGCCGGCGTCGAACGAACGGGCCCCATTTCGGTGGCATCCCGGCCGGGGCGGCCAGTGGAGCGCGCACCCGGCAACTCCGCCGCCCACAGCCCGTCACCGATCCCCACGATGTCGTCGGGCTGCGACACTGACAACGCGGTGACCGGTGGTGAGCAGGGCTGGGCGACGCGACGCGCGGTAGGGCCAGGTTCACGGATCTCGGGAGGTGACGATGTCTCGATCGGTCCCACGTGGCCCGTTATGAGTTCGAGGAGGACGTTGGAGCGGCCCAGGAGGTGAAGCTCCTGCCGGGAGCGGGCATGGCCACGCCATCCACCTTTGGCCGCAGGGCCGGGACCGGCCAGTCCGCTCTTGCAGCAGCGGCCCAGGCCTGCGAGCGTGTGATCGCCCGTGGACGGGCCGCCAGTGATGGTGCACCACCAGTTCGAGGTCACCAGCTCTGGGGATGGGTCTGGCTACCGAACGCTCTTGTCTCGACTAGGCACGGGGCTCTGGATTGCTCGTAGGGTGCGGGGGAGATGTCCATGAGCGATTGAGGAGTCAGACATGGCAGACGAAGACGAGGTAGTGGCCGCAGTGGTGAGCGACGGCGCCTACACCCTGTTCGCGGCGGACTTCAGTGATACCGCTTCGGCGATGGAGGCCTACGAGGCCCTGAAGCAGATCGAAGACGGCCGGACGGTGGAGATCGAGGGGGTCATCGTCGTCAAGCGTGACGATGACGGAACCCTGAGCGTGCAGAAGACGACTGATCACAGCACCAAGTCCGGGCTGAAGTGGGGAGTCCTGGGCGGGGTGGTCCTGGGGGTGTTCTTCCCTCCGTCGATTCTCGGGAGCGCCGTGGTGCTCGGTGCCGGCGGAGCCGGGGTGGGCAAGGCGCGCGAGCGTCACCACCGCAAGGAACTGGCAGACGAGCTGCAGGATGCGATCCCTCCGGGCCACTCAGGCATTCTGGCGTTGGTGTCGAACCCCGACGCAGTCGAGATCCAAAAGGCGCTCGACAAGGCCGACAAGATTGTGCGCTCGGCCGTCGATGACGTCACCGCTAAGGACCTGAAGGCGGCGGCCAAGGAAGCCGAATCAGGCTGACGCCGACGGCTCGCAGCGGAGCGGCAGCTCACGCTGCACGAGCTGACCCATCAATCGTTGCCTCGGTTCAAGGCACACGCCCAGCAGGCCCAGTTCCAGGCCTACGGAAAGCAGACTGCCAGCGCATCAGCCCCGCCGCGGGGCTGGGTCCGCGTTGTCCTGGGCGCCATGTTGTTGCTGGCTGGCATAGGCGTGCTCACAGGCAACATCTTGGCCTGCGCCATCGGTGTCATCGTGGCCGGCCTCAGCATGGTCGCCAACTTCTTCTTCATTCCCGTCTACCCGTGGTGGTCGATCACCATCATCGTCATCGATGTGGTGGTCATCTGGGCCCTCATCGCCCACGGTCGGGAACTGAGAACTACCTGACCGCTCCGACCCGGGCCCGGCGGTCCGGTTCGCTCCTCCTCGTAGGTCTCCTGAGTCATATCCACCAGGGGATCGCCCGTCGACGGAGGTGAAACCCTCAACGTCTTGCCGCTACGTCACACTCACGTCTAACGACCCGGATCGCACTCGACAGCACCAGTCCGGACGTCGGCCATGCTGGGTTGCATCAGGTGACACCAGCCGGACGAACCGTCACCAGCCGGGACGCCCT
>CAVSDZ010000015.1:0-453058 GCA_963726905.1 uncultured Microthrixaceae bacterium | reverse complement strand
CCTTCGGGGCGCGAGCGATCCACTGCGTCCTCATGTACGCGAGCTTCGTCAAGGACGACAACGAAGAGCTCACCGGGACTGTGGCGATCAGCCCCACTATTCCGATTCTCTTTCTCCGGGTTTGCATCCAGCTCGCACTGTCCATGTCCCTGCCGCCTAGCGCTGCGCGCCACGGGGCAGGAGCGGCGACGGGCAAGTGCGGTGTGAGGAACACGGCCGTGGCGGTGACGATCACAAAGACTGCCTCCGGTTACCAGGCGACCTTGAACGGAACGAACTACACGGCGAAGCCGAAGCTCGTGCGCGTCTCGTGCACGCACACGAAGACCGGCCTGAAGATCACGGAGAAGGTTTCGCAAACCTCGAGGGAAGCTCTCGCGCGCGATCGGACCGATCCTCGGCGTTGGCTTCGCGAGCAAGAGCAACTCCCAAGGCAAGCTCAAGATCGCGCTCGGCGTTCGCTAGACCGCGTCCCGTACCATCAACCTCAGGTGGATGAGCGCCGCATCGGTCGTGGCGTCTTTCTCGCAACCGTTGCGGGCGGCCTCTCCGCGCTCTGGTGGGGCAAGGCTGCCTGGGGCGGCGTCTCGAGCGCCCTCGGCCCGGTCGAGAGCGCGATCCCTCTCGTTCCTTCGGACGGCTGGCGGATCTACACCGTCGCGTCGTCGATGCCTGTCTTCGACCCGGCCACGTGGCGCCTCAAGATCGGGGGCCTCGTCGAGCAGCCGCAGGAGCTGAGCTACAAGGATTTGCTCGGCTTGCCGTCGGAGGACCAGACCTCCGACTTCCACTGCGTCACGGGATGGTCGGTGAACGACGTCCGGTGGCAGGGTGTCCGCTTCAAGGATCTGCTCGCCGCGGCGAAGCCGCTGCCGGGCGCGCACGTGCTCGAGTTTGTCTCCGCCGAGGAGCCGTACGTCGACTACCTGACGCTCAAGCAGGCGATGCTCCCCGACGCGATGCTCGCGTGGGGGATGGACGGCAACCCGCTCCCGCAGGAGCACGGTGCCCCTGTCCGCGTCGTGATCCCCGAGATGTACGGCTACAAGAACGTCAAGTGGGTCGCCGAGATCAATCTCCGGCGAAAGATCGACTGGCCCGGCTACTGGGAGCAGAACGGCTACGACAACGACGCCTGGGTCGGACGGTCGAACGGCTACGGGGCGTGAAAGCGGGGTCGGCCTGCCGGGATGGTGCTCGCTGTCGGGGCGCGATGGGCGTCGCGAGGCAAGGACGCAGGGAGCGCCGATAGATGCCCTATCGGCGCGACCGAGGACGCAGCATCGCGGCGATCCAGCGCGATTCCGACGGCACAGCCATTATCCCGGCAGGCCGACCCAACTATGTCCATCGTTTTTCGAGGACTGAGCGGGCGTTCCACTGGGTCAACGCGGCAGGTTTCTTTCTCCTTCTCGCGACCGGGCTGATCCTCTACCTGCCGCGACTGTCGGCCGAGGTCGGGCGGCGGCCTCTGATCAAGGACATCCATTTTTGGGGCGGACTCGGCTGGGTCGCGGCCCTCGCCGTCGTCGCGCTGCTCGGTGACCGCCGCGGTCTGCGACAGACGGCGCGCGAGATCGACGTGTTCGCGCGCGAGGACGTCAACTGGCTCCGCAGGCGGACGCCCTCCGCGCAAGCGCGCTTCAACGCCGGCCAGAAGCTCAACGCCGCGCTCAACGCTGCGTTCCTTGTACTTTTCCTCGTCTGGGGCTGCTGCTGTGGGCCGGCAGAAGGACACCCGGTTCCGGTTTGCGAGCACCGTCATCCTCCACGACGGGCTGATGTACGTGTCGCTCGTGCTGCTCCTCGGTCACCTCTATCTCGCCTTGATCCACCCGACGACGCGGCACGCGTTGCGCGGGATGGTGACCGGCGACGTGCGCGAGGACTGGGCGCGGCAGCATCACGCGCGCTGGGACACGAGCGAGTAGAGGTTCAACGAGTGTGGGCGACCCGCAGGGCGCCGAGGTTGCCGTCGTCGTCGCCGACGAACTCGGTGGTGGTCACCGAGTAGACCCGCTCGCCGCCCTCCTCGTGGGCCGACGACGGTGCGGAACATCAGCGGCCAGAGGGGCCACGGCGTGCGTCTCGGCCCGCTCGTCGGGGGGCCGGGGCATGATCTCGAACTGGTGCACCGACGGCGCCCCCTGGCGGTGGGCGGTGCCCAGGCAGTCGGCGCCGGTGTCGCCGCCGCCGATGATGACGACCCGCTTGCCGGCGGCGTCGATCGGGCTGCGGTCGAGGTCGCCCTGCTGCACCCGGTTGGACAGCGGCAGGTACTCCATGGCCTGGTGGACGCCGTCGAGCTCGCCGCCCGGGGATGGGCAGGTCGCGGGCGTCGGTGGCGCCGCCGGCCAGCACGATGGCGTCGAAGTCCTGGCGGAGCTCGTCGGCGGTGATGTCGACGCCGACGTTGACGTTGACCCGGAACTCGGTGCCCTCGGCCCGCATCTGGGCCAGGCGCCGGTCGAGGTGGCGCTTCTCCATCTTGAACTCGGGGATGCCGTAGCGCAGCAGGCCCGCCGATGCGGTCGGCCCGCTCGAACACCACCACGTCGTGGCCGGCCCGGGTGAGCTGCTGGGCCGCGGCCAGACCGGCCGGGCCCGAGCCGACGACGGCCACCCGCTTGCCGGTCCGCACCGACGGCGGCACCGGCTTGACCCAGCCCTCGGAGAAGGCCCGGTCGATGATCTCGACCTCGACCTGCTTGATGGTGACCGGGTCGGCGTTGATGCCGAGCACGCAGGCGGCCTCGCACGGCGCCGGGCACAGCCGGCCGGTGAACTCGGGGAAGTTGTTGGTGGCGTGCAGCCGGTCGATCGCCTCGCGCCAGTGGTCGCGGTAGACGAGGTCGTTCCAGTCGGGGATGAGGTTGCCCAGCGGGCAGCCGTTGTTGCAGAACGGGATGCCGCAGTCCATGCACCGGCTGGCCTGGGTGCGCACCTTCTGGATCGGGAACGGCTCGTAGACCTCGCGCCAGTCCTTGAGGCGCACCGGCACGGCGCGCCGGGTCGGGCAGCTCGCGGTCGGTACTTCAGGAAGCCGGTGGTGTCGCCCACGTTCATGATCCTCTAGCCGGGTGGCGGCCATGACCGCCTCCATGGGGTCGGTGCCGTCGGCCTCGGCCTGGCGCTGCGCCTCCAGCACCCGCTTGTAGTCGCGGGGCATGACCTTGACGAACCGGCTCGAGGCTGACGTCCCAGTCGTCGAGCAGGCGGCGGCCGACGGCGGAGTCGGTCTCGGCCACGTGGCGCTCGACCCGGTCGCGCAGCCAGGCGCGGTCGTCGTCGTCGAGCGGGTCGAGGTCGACCATCTCGGGGTTGACCAGGTCCGCGGAAGCGGCCGTCGTCGTCGAGCACGAAGGCGATCGCCGCCGGACATGCCGGCGCCGAAGTTGCGCCCGGTGGGCCCGAGCACGACCACCCGGCCGCCGGTCATGTACTCGCAGCCGTGGTCGCCCACGCCCTCGACCACGGCGACGGCGCCGGAGTTGCGCACGGCGAAGCGCTCGCCGACCACGCCGCGCAGGAACACCTCGCCGCCGGTGGCGCCGTAGAGGATCACGTTGCCGGCGATGATGTTGTCCTCGGCCACGAACGTCGACGACCGGCGGCGGGCGCACGATGACCCGCCCGCCCGAGAGGCCCTTGCCGAGTAGTCGTTGGCGTCGCCCTCGAGGCGCAGGGTGATGCCCCGGGGCAGGAAGGCCCCGAAGCTCTGGCCGGCCGAGCCGGTGAAGTCGAGATGGTGATGGTGTCGTCGGGCAGGCCGTCGCCGCCGTGGCGGCGGGTCAGCTCGGAGCCGAGCATGGTGCCGACGGTGCGGTTCACGTTGGCGATGGGCGACTCGATGGCCGACCGGCGTCGCCGTCGGTCGAGGGCCGCCGCGGCCTGCTCGATGAGCGTGCGGTCGAGCGCCCGGTCGAGGCCGTGGTCCTGCTCGACGACCTGGTGGAGGTGGGTGCCCTCGGGCAGGTCGGGCTGGTGCAGGATGGGCGTCAGGTCGAGCCCGGCCGCCTTCCAGTGGTCGATGGCCTCGGTGACGTCGAGCACGTCGACCTGGCCGATGGCCTCGGCGAGGGTGCGGAAGCCGAGCTCGGCCAGCAGCTCGCGCACCTCCTCGGCGATGTACTCGAAGAAGGTCTCGACGAACTCGGGCTTGCCGGCTGAAGCGCGCCCGCAGCTCGGGGTTCTGGGTGGCGACGCCGACCGGGCAGGTGTCGAGGTGGCAGACCCGCATCATCACGCAGCCCGACACGACCAGCGGGGCGGTGGCGAAGCCGAACTCCTCGCCGCCGAGCAGCGCGCGCGATGACCACGTCGCGGCCGGTCTTCAGCTGGCCGTCGACCTGCACCACGATGCGGTCGCGCAGGCCGTTGAGCAGCAGCGTCTGCTGGGTCTCGGCCAGGCCGAGCTCCCACGGGGCGCCGGCGTGCTTGAGCGACGTGAGCGGCGAGGCGCCGGTGCCGCCGTCGTGGCCCGAGATGAGCACCACGTCGGCGTGGGCCTTGGACACGCCGGCGGCCACCGTGCCGACGCCGACCTCGGCCACCAGCTTCACGTGCACGCGGGCCGCCGGGTTGGCGTTCTTGAGGTCGTGGATGAGCTGGGCCAGGTCCTCGATCGAGTAGATGTCGTGGTGGGGCGGCGGGGTGATGAGCCCGACGCCCGGCGTGGAGTGCCGGGTCTTGGCGATCCACGGGTAGACCTTGTGGCCGGGCAGCTGGCCGCCCTCGCCGGGCTTGGCGCCCTGGGCCATCTTGATCTGCAGGTCGTCGGCGTTGACCAGGTACTCGCTGGTCACGCCGAAGCGGCCCGAGGCCACCTGCTTGATGGCGCTGCGGCGCAGGTCGCCGTTGGCGTCGGGCACGAAGCGCTCGGGGTCCTCGCCGCCCTCGCCGGTGTTGGAGCGTGCCGCCGAGGCGGTTCATGGCGATGGCCAGCGTCTCGTGGGCCTCGGCCGAGATCGAGCCGTAGGACATGGCCCCGGTGGAGAAGCGCTTGACGATCTCGCTGACCGGCTCGACCTCGTCGATCGGGCACCGGCGGGCGCTGCGCCGTCGCGGAAGCGGAACAGCCCGCGCAGGGTGGCCAGCTCGCGGCCTGGTCGTCGACCGCGCCGGGTGTACTCCTTGAAGATCTCGTAGCGCTTCGGTGCGGGTGGCGTGCTGCAGCTTGAACACGGTCTCGGGGTTGAACAGGTGGTACTCGCCCTCGCGGCGCCACTGGTACTCGCCGCCGACCTCGAGCTGGCGGTGGGCCCGCTCCTCGGGGCGGTCGGGGTAGGCCAGGCGGTGGCGCAGGCTCGACCTCGGCGGCCAGCTCGTCGAGGCCGACGCCGCCGAGGCGGCTGACGGTGCCGGTGAAGTACTCGTCGACCAGCTCGTGGGACAGGCCGATGGCCTCGAAGATCTGGGCGCCGGTGTAGGAGGCGACCGTGGAGATGCCCATCTTGGACATCACCTTCAGCACGCCCTTGCCGCAGGCCTTGATGTAGTTGCTTGACGCGCCTTGACCGGGTCGGTGATGCTCGGTCAGGTCCTGGGCGATGAGGTCCTCGATGGACTCGAAGGCCAGGTAGGGGTTGATGGCGGCGGCGCCGTAGCCCGAGCAGCAGGCCATGTGGTGCACCTCGCGGGCGTCGCCGCACTCGACGACCAGGCCGACCCGGGTGCGGGTCTTCTCGCGGATGAGGTGGTGGTGCACCGCGCGGTGAACAGCAGCGACGGGATCGGGCGCCAGCTCCCGCGGTCGAGTGGCGGTCGGACAGGATGATGATGTTGGCGCCGCCCTCGATGGCCTCGGACGCCTGTGCGGCGCACGTCGTCGAGGGCGTCGGCCAGGCCGATGCCGCCCTCGGACACCGGGAACAGGCACGGGATCGGTGACCGACCGGAAGTCGGCCATGTCGTCGTAGCGAGTCGATCTGCGCGAGCTTGGCCAGCTCGTCGTTGTCGATGATCGGGCCGGGCCAGGTGGATCTGGCGGCACGACCGGGGCGGCGGGTCGAGCAGGTTGCCCTCGGGCCCGATCGTGCCGCCGATCGAGGTGACCAGCTCCTCGCGGATGGCGTCGAGCGGCGGGTTGGTGACCTGGGCGAACAGCTGGGTGAAGTAGTCGAACAGCAGCCGCGACCGCGACGAGAGCACGGCGATCGGCGTGTCGGTGCCCATCGAGCCGAGCGGCTCGCCGCCGGTGCGGGCCATGGGCTCGATGAGGATCTTGAGCTCTTCGGTGGTGTAGCCGAACACCTGCTGGCGCGGCGACGACGTCGCGGTGCGGGCGCAGCTCGTGGTCGCGGTGCGGGCAGGTCGTCGAGCTCGACCAGGTTGTCGTCGAGCCACTGCTGGTAGGGCTGGGCCGCGGCCAGCTCGGCCTTGATCTCGTGGTCGCCGACGATGCGGCCCTTGGCCGTGTCGACCAGGAACATGCGCCCCGGGCGCAGGCGGCCCTTCTCGACCACGCGTGGCCGGGTCGATGTCGAGGACGCCGACCTCCGACGCCATGATCACCAGGTCGTCGTTGGTCACCCAGTAGCGCGACGGGCGCAGGCCGTTGCGGTCGAGCACGGCGCCCATGACGGTGCCGTCGGTGAAGGCGATCGACGCCGGGCCGTCCCACGGCTCCATGAGCGACGCGTGGTAGCGGTAGAAGGCCTTGGTGCTCCTCGCTCATGAGGTGGTGGTTCTCCCACGCCTCGGGGATCATCATCAGCACGGCGTGGGGCAGCGAGTAGCCGCCCATGTGCAGCAGCTCGAGCACCTCGTCGAAGGTGGCCGAGTCGCTGGCCCCGGGGGTGCAGATGGGGAAGATGCGCTCGAGGTCGCCGGGCAGCAGGTCGCTGGCCAGCAGCGCCTCGCGGGCCTGCATCCAGTTGCGGTTGCCCTGCACCGTGTTGATCTCGCCGTTGTGGGCGATGTAGCGGAACGGGTGGGCCAGCGGCCACGACGGGAACGTGTTGGTGGAGAAGCGGGAGTGCACCAGGGCCAGCGCCGACTCGACCCGCTCGTCGCGCAGGTCGGGGAAGAACTCGGCCGAGCTGCGGCGTGGTGAGCATGCCCTTGTAGACGAGCGTGCGACACGACAGGCTCGGGAAGTAGACGCTGCCCTCGCCGCCGGGGGCGCCGACCTCGTGCTCGATGCGCTTGCGCACGATGTAGACCCGGCGCTCGAGGGTCTCGTCGGCCAGGCCGTCGCCGGCCAGGAAGACCTGGCGGAACGACGGCTCGACGGCCCTGGCGGTCGAGCCGATCATCGAGTCGTCGATCGGGACGTCGCGCCAGCCGAGCACCCGCAGGCCCTCGCTGACGGCGATCTTCTCGACCGACGTCGGCCGCCTCGGCGGCCCGCTCGGCCTCGGCGGGCAGGAAGGCGATGCCGGTGGCGTAGGCGCCCTCCGGCGGCAGGGGGAAGCCGACGACCTCGCGCAGGAAGCGGTCGGGGATCTGGATCAGGATGCCGGCGCCGTCGCCGGTGTTGACCTCGCTGCCCGAGGCGCCGCGGTGCTCGAGGTTGCACGAGGGCACCGATGCCGTGGTCGACGATCTCGTGGCTGCGCAGGCCCTTCATGTGCACGACGAAGCTGACGCCGCAGGCGTCGTGCTCGAAGGCGGGGTCGTAGAGGCCCTGGGCCGCGGGGGGCCCGGACGGCATAGGCAGAGCGACCGGCCCGGGGGGCCGTGAAGGATCTCGGTGCATACGTCTTCCCGTGAAGCGGTTCGCCTTCCCCCAGCGGGAAAGGAGGCGGATCACTCTGGCGGCTGGGACGACGTTGGCCCTGCGCTGAGGCGGAGATCGTACACAGTCCCCGACGCCGGTCGGGCGAACCGATAGCGGTACGCTCACGCTCCGTGATCGCCAGCTCGGGCGCCCGATCCACGTCGGGCCTCCGATCGGCCGCCGGCGACGCGTCGCGCTCGGCTGGTGCGCTCGTGGCCCTGGTGGTGCCTGGCCGTGACCGTGGCGGCCTGCGGCGGCTCGACGCGGGCCGACCGGCCGGGCGCCGCCGGGACCGGACCGGCGTCGGCCGATCCGGCCACGACCGACGGCCACCGCCGGGCACCGCCGCCGCCGACACCACGGCGCCACCGGCGCCGGACCAGGACGCTCGTGGGCAGCGGCAACGCCGGTCACCTTCGCCTTCGGCGGCGACGTCCACTTCGAACGGGAGCTGCGGGCGCTGCTCGACCGCCGACCCGGCCGACGTCCCTGTCGACCCAGCGCGCCGTGCTGTCGTCCGCCGACCTGGCCATGGTCAACCTCGAGACGGCCATCACCACCCGGGGCACGGCGGTGGCCAAGGACTTCACGTTCCGGGCTCCCCCGGCGGCGTTCGCCGCGCTGGCCGGCGCCGGCGTCGACGTGGCCACCGTGGCCAACAACCACGGGCTCGACTACGGCCCGGTCGGCCTGGCCGACACGCTGGCCGCGGCCAAGGCCGCCGACTTCCCCATCGTGGGCATGGGCAACGACCGCGGACGAGGCCTTCGCCCCGTGGCGGACCGAGGTCAACGGCCAGCGGATCGCGGTGATCGGGGCCACCCAGGTGCTCGACTCGAACCTCATCACCGCGTGGACGGCCACCGACACCCAGGGCGGGCCTGGCCTCGGCCAAGAACGTCGCCCGGCTCGTCGCCGAGGTCCGCAGGCGCCCGGGCCGACAGCGACACCGTCGTCGTGTTCCTGCACTGGGGCACCGAGCGGAGCCAGTGCCCCAACCCCCAGCAGAAGGAGCTGGCCGTGGCGCTGCAGCAGGCCGGCGCCGACATCATCGTCGGCAGCCACGCCCACGTGCTGCTGGGCGGCGGGCATGCTCGACAACGCCTTCGTCGACTACGGCCTGGGCAACTACTTCTTCTACGCCACCACCGGCAACCGGGCCGACAGCGGCGTGGTGCACGGTCACAGGCCACCGGCCGGCGCATCGACGGCTACCAGTTCACTGCCGGCCCACATCTCCGGCGGGCAGGCCCGCATCGCTGACCGGCGCCGCCGCCACCACCGCCGCTGGCCAGCGTGGAACGCCCTGCGCCCCTGCACCGGCCTCACGCCCTGAGCGCGGATCTCCGGCGCCGTGCGCCGACGAACCGACCCTGGCCGACGCGCCCGCGACCTGCTGGCCTTCATCGACGCGTCGCCCTCGCCGTTCCACGCGGTGGCCGAGGCCGCCCGCCGGCTGGTGGCCGCCGGCTTCGCCGAGGTCCGCGAGATCGACTCCTGGCCGATCGCCCCCGGGCGCCACTTCCTGGTCCGGGGCGGCAGCCTGGTGGCCTGGGCGGGCGACGCCGGCGCGGCGGCCGGCCGGCGACGGCTTCCGGGTGGTCGGCGCCCACACCGACAGCCCCAACCTGCGGGTGAAGCCCCGGCCCGACACCGGGCCGGGCCGGCTGGCGCCAGCTCGGCGTCGAGATCTACGGCGGGGTGCTGCTGAACTCGTGGCTCGACCGCGACCTCGGCCTGTCGGGACGGGTGACCGTGCTCGGCGGCGAGCGGGCCCGAGCACGCGTGCTGTTCCGCGACGACCGGCCGCTGCTGCGGGTGCCCCAGCTGGCCATCCACCTCGACCGCGAGATCAACCAGGTCGGCCTGAAGCTCAACCCGCAGCAGCACCTGGTGCCGACCTGGGGCCTCGGCGCCGGCCCGACGACCGGCGGCTTCGCCGCCTACCTGGCCGAGCCAGGTCGGCGTCGACCGCCGACGTCGTGCGTCGTGGGACGTCATGGCCCACGACGTGCAGCCCGGGCGCCTGGCCGGGCTCGACGACGAGTTCGTCAGCTCGGCCCGGCTCGACAACCAGCTGTCGTGCTGGGCGGGCCTCTCAGGCGCTGCTCCGCACCGCCGGCCCGAGCCGCCGCCGACCGAGCGACCGTCCGGTGGCCGTGGTGGTGCTGTTCGACCACGAGGAGATCGGCAGCCACGTCGGCCGTCGGGCGCCGACAGCGACCTGCTGGCCACCACGCTCGAGCGCATCGTGCTGTCCGGCGGGGGCGACCGGGCCGGCTTCCTGCGGGCGGTGGCCGTCGTCGATGCTGCGTCTCGGCCGACGGCGCCCACGCCACCCACCCCAACTACGCCGAGCGCCACGACCCGCGACCACCCGGTCGCGCTCGAACGGCGGGCCCGGTGCTCAAGCACAACGCCAACGTCCGCTACGCCACCGACGCGGTGACGGCCGCCTGGTTCGAGGCGGCCTGCCGGGCGGTCGACGTGCCCGTCCAGCACTTCGTCTCGCGCGACGACATGCCGTGCGGCTCGACCATCGGCCCGATCACCGCCGGCCGGCTGGGCATCCCCACCGTCGACGTCGGCGTGGCCCAGCTGGCCATGCACTCGGCCCGCGAGCTGTGCGGCTCGGCCGACCCGGCCCTCTTCGGCCGGGCCCTCACCGCCTTCCTCACCCTCCCCATCTGAGGCCGCCCGTCGCTCCCCTCTCCGTTCTGGCGTCCGTCATCATCGCCATGGCGATGATGACGGACGCCGGTTCAGGGGTGACGCCGTTAGCGTGCGGGGATGCGCATCGGGATCAACGGCTCCGGCCAGATGGACTCGCTCGACCGCCACCGTCGAGGGGGCGGCCCGGGCCGCCGCCGACGGCTTCTCCACCTACTGGCTGGCCCAGATCTTCGGGATCGACGCCCTGATGGCCATCGCCGTGGCCGGCCGCGTCAGGTGCCCGACATCGAGTTCGGCACCGCGGTCGTGCCGATCCAACCGCGCCATCCCCAGGCCCTGGCCAGCCAGGCGCTCACCGCCCAGGCGGCCATCGGGCGACCGCCTGGCGCTGGGCATCGGCCTCTCGCACCAGTTCGTGGTCGAGCACCTGTGGGGGCTGCCCTTCGACCGGCCGGTGCGCCACATGCGCGAGTACCTCGAGGCGCTCGCAGCCGCTGCTGCGGGGCGAGAACAGCGACGCGCACGGTGAGCTGGTCACCTCGGTCGGCGCCATCGAGCGTGAGCGACGCCGACCGCGCCGCTCGGTGCTGGTCGCGGCCCTCGGCGAGCAGATGCTGAAGGTCACCGGCCGGCTGGCCGACGGCACCATCACCTGGTGCACCGGGCCCGAAGACCCTGAAGGACCACATCGTCCCCACGCATCACCGCCGCGGCCGACGGCCGCCGGCCGGCCCGCGCCCCGCATCGTGGCCGTCGCTGCCCATCGTGCTCACCGACGAGCCGGCTGAGGCCAAGGCGTTCGTGGCCTCCTCGCTGCAGATGTACGGCCGCTGCCGTCGTACCGGGCCATGCTCGACCGCGAGGGCGCGGCCGACCCGAGCGACATCGCCATCGTCGGCGACGAGGACCAGGCCGCCGCGGCCCTCGACCGAGCTGCGGCGCCGCCGGCGTCACCGACTTCGGCGCCGCCGAGATGGGCCGCAACCCCGACGAGGTCGCCCGCACCCGCGAGTTCCTCAAGTCCCAGCTCTGACCGACGCTCCGATCGGCCGGGTGCCGGAGCTTGCTGATCGATCAGATCGAGCGGTCGGCGTCGGTCCAGTACTTGTCGCGCAGCAGCCGGGTGTAGAGCTTGCCGGTGGGATAGCGGGGCAGCTCGTCCTCGAAGTCGATCGACCGGGGCACCTTGTAGCCGGCCAGGTGCTCGCGGGCGAAGGCCAGGATCTCGGCCTCCAGCTCGGCCGACGGCTCGAAGCCGTCGGCCAGCTCGACCGCCGCCTTGACCGACTCGCCCCACTCCTCGTCGGGGATGCCGAACACGCCGACGTCGAGCCACCGCCGGGTGCTCGACCAGGACCTGCTCGATCTCGGCCGGGTAGATGTTCACGCCGCCCGAGATGATCATGTTGGCGGCGCGGTCGGCCAGGTAGACCCAGCCCTCCTCGTCGACCCGGCCGATGTCGCCGATGGTGTAGGTGCCCGGCTCGAGGAAGGCCGACGCCGTCTTCTCGGGGGCGTTGTGGTACTCGAACACCTTGTCGGTCAGCGTGTTGCGGCACCACAGCGTGCCGATCTCGCCCGGCCGGCAGCCGGTGGCCGTCGGGGTCGGCGGCGAACACCTCGTAGGTGGGCACCGCCCGACCGACCGTGCCGGGGTGCTCCAGCCAGTCCTCGGAGCCGACGATGGTGACGACCCCGCCCTCGCTGGCCCCCCAGTACTCGAGCAGCACCGGCCCCCACCACTCGATCATGCGGGTCTTGACCGGCACCGACACCGGGCGCCGCGCCGTGCAGCACGGTGCGCAGCGACGAGCCGTCGAACGCCGTCGCGCACGTCGTCGGGCAGGCGCAGCAGGCGCACGAACATGGTCGGCACCAGGTGGGTGTTGCGCACCTGGCGCTCGTCGATCAGGTCGCAGCGCCTGGCTGCTCGTCCCACCGGGGCATGATCACCAGCGGCGCCCCGTTCTGCAGGTCGATGACGGCGTAGCCGAGCGGGGCGGCGTGGTAGAGCGGACCGGTCACCAGGTGCGGGCCCGCTGCCGTCGAGCCCGATGATCGGGCCGGTCGGCCCGGGTCAGGCGGACCTGGGCGGCCACCGTCGACTGGGTGGCCCGCTTCACGCCCTTGGGCCGCCCGGTCGTGCCGCTGGTGTAGAGCATCGACGCCGCCGGCCACGTCGTCGGCGTCGAACGGCTCGTCGCCGGCCGCGGCCAGCGCGGCGTCGAGCTCGTCGCCGGCCACCAGCACCGGCAGGTCGCCCGCCGCCGCCCGGGCCACCGCCTCGAAGGCTCGGGATCGGCGATCACCAGCGTGCGACTCGCTGTCGTCGACGATGTAGGCGGCCTCCTCGGCGGTGAGGTGCCAGTTGATCGGCGTGAGCCACACGCCCGGAGATCAGCGCGCCGAGGGCCAGCTCGATGAACTCGACCCGGTTGCCCATGATCATGGCGGCGTGGCCGCCCGGGCTCGATGCCGTAGGTGTCGCGGAACAGGCGACCGGCCCGGGCGGCCCGCTCGCCCAGCTCGGCCCACGAGCGGGTGCGGGTCAGATCGTCGAGGGCGAGGCCGTTCGGGTCGGTCAGTGACAGCGTCGGGCAGCATCGCCGGAGCCTACCGACGCCCCTCGGCGGCCCGCCCCGGTGCGGACTTCCGGCTCGTGGGTAGGGTGCGGCGGTGGACACCGGGGAGGCGCTGG
Organism: uncultured Microthrixaceae bacterium; assembly: GCA_963726905.1. Classification (GTDB taxonomy): domain Bacteria; phylum Actinomycetota; class Acidimicrobiia; order Acidimicrobiales; family Acidimicrobilacustridaceae; genus UBA4742. The sequence goes on along the minus strand of CAVSDZ010000015.1, from coordinate 439,967 downwards.
CGGTCCTGGGCATCAGCCCGGGGGCCACCGCCGACGAGGTCCGCGCCGCCTACCTGCGGCTCATCCGCGACCAGCCATCCCGACGTGGCCGGCGGCGATCCGGCGCGACCCGCCAGACGGCCCGGCTCACCCAGGCCTACGCCGTGGTCCGCGCCGTCGCTGCGCGCCAACGGCGGCGCCACGGTGCCGGCCGTCCCGCCGGCCGCCGCGCCCGCCGGCCGCCGGCCGCGCCGGCCACCGCCGCGCGGTGGCCGTACGACGCCAGCGCCGAGCCCATCGAGGCCGAGCTGCTCGACGGCGACACCATCGCCATCGCCGCGCCGGCCGACGAGGCGTTCGCCGCTCTGTTCGAGGCGGCCGGGCGGGTCGGCCACGTCGCCTACTTCGACCGCCAGCTCGGCATCCTCGAGACGGTGGTGCGCTTCGAGGGCGGGCCCACCTGCTCGGTGCTCATCACCCTGCAGGGCCGGGCGCACCACACCGACGCGTTCTGCACGATGGAGTCGATCGAGGCCGCCCCGACCCCGCCGATCCGGCCGGTGGTCGAGGCGATCGTGGAGGAGCTGGTGCACCCGAGCCCCGACGGGTGAGCCCCCCGCCGGCCCGGCCCGACCGACGGGCCCGATGCCGGCACGCGCCCTGCGTCGCTCAGGTGGAGGGTCCGCGACCCCCGGGTGCCGGTGAAGCACCATAAGGGTCCATGGAAGCCATGGATCGAGTGCATGTGGTGCCCGAGGCCCGCAAGCAGGCTCGGGCCGACGACCAGCTACAGCCGGGCCTGGCTGCTCGACGCCGGTGGCCTTCCACGACGCCTTCGACGACCTCTACGCCGAGATCGACACCGCCGAGGGCCTGACCCGCATGCGCTGGCTGGCCACGCAGACCTGGCGGAGCACCGACGAGACGCACCCAGCGCTACGTCGACATGTTGCGCACCGGCATCGGCCGACGAGTGGGAGGTCGCCTTCGACGAGACCCACCTGGCCGACTGGTACCGGGTGCTGATGGCCGCCCACCTCGGCCGGACTGCCCGCGGTGACCATGCCCCGAGGCGCTCAAGGAGCGCCTGCCCGCGGTCGGCTTCACCCCCACCGAGGCCCGCCGCCTGGCCTACGGCCGCGAGCTCAAGAGCCTGGTCGAGTCGCTTCGGCTCGGTCGGCGGTGGTCGCCCAGATCGCGCCCGCTGCTCACCATCGGCTGTCGGGGCTGGCTGAGCCAGGACGACATCAAGTTGAGCCTGCACCGCCTGCGCGGCCTCGACCCGGACCGCTTCCGCGACGCGCAGGACCTCGTGCCCGCTGGTCGAGCAGCTCTACGCCATGCTGTCGGCCGCCGCCGAGCACCCGGACAGCGTCCTGCTGCTGCTCTGCGACTGACCCGACGCCGGTTGCCAGTCGCCGGACCGGGTTTCACCTAGGGTGCGAGCCATGAGTGATTCCGGGGGGAACGACGTCGTCGCCGAGCTGCGCGCCTGGTTGGCCGACAACTGGGATCCCGACCTGACCGTCGCCGAGTGGTGGGACCGACTGGGCCTGGCCGGCTGGTGCGCGCCACCTGGCCGGTCGAGTGGTACGGCAAGGGCGTCAGCCGCGACGAGGCCAACGCCATCTCCCGCGAGATCGCCGCCTTCGGCGCCGTCGGGCGCGCCGGCCGGCCTGGGCCTGCTGCTGGCCGGGCCGACCATCGTCACCCACGGCACCGACGAGCAGCGCCAGCGCCTGTTCCTGCCCGACATCGTCACCGGCCGCAAGGCGCTGGTGCCAGCTGTTCAGCGAGCCCGGGCGCCGGCTCCGACCTCGCCGGCCTGCAGGCCAAGGCGGTCACGGACGGCGACGAGTGGATCGTCAACGGCCAGAAGGTCTGGACCTCGGGCGCCCAGTGGGCCGATCTCGGCATGCTGCTGGCCCGCACCGACGCCGACGTGCCCAAGCACGCCGGCATCAGCTACTTCGGCATCGACATGGACCAGCCGGGCATGGACATCCGCCCGCTGCGCGAGATGACCGGGCGGGCGCTGTTCAACGAGGTCTTCATGACCGACGTGCGCGTCGCCGACGCCGACCTGCTCGGCGGGCTCAACAACGGGTGGGCGGTCGCCAACACCACCCTGGCCAACGAGCGCGCCGGGCTGGGCGCCGGCGGCGGTGGCGCGGCCGGCACGCGCCGCACCGGGCACGAAGGCCGGCTTCCTCGACCAAGCGGGCCGGCGACTGCGTCGACCAGCGGGCGCTCGGGCACGGGCGGCGCCCTCGCCGGCCGGGGCGGCTCGATGATGGTCGACCTGGCCAAGGGCATGGGCGTGGCCGGCGACGCCAACCTGCGCCAGGACCTCATGCGGCTCTACACGCTCAACGAGATCGCCCGCTACACCAACCTGCGGATGAAGGCGGCCAAGGCAGCCGGCCGCGGCCCCGGGCCCGGCGGCCAACACGGCCAAGCTGTCGATGAGCCGCATCACCCGGCTGTAGCCGCGACCTCGGGCCTGGCCATCCTCGGCGCCGACGGCATGCTCTCGGGCCGCGACGCCCCGCTCAACGGGATGATCACCGAGATGGCGCTGTTCTCGCCGGCGGTCTCGATCTACGGCGGCAGCGACGAGATCCAGAAGCAACATCATCGGCGAGCGGGTGCTGGGCCTGCCCAGCGAGCCCCGCCCCGACAAGGGCGTGCCCTTCAAGGACCTCAAGGTCGGCACCCAGGCCTGAGCCTGGCCCGATCCGGGCCGTCTCGATCCGGCCCGATCCTGGCCTGGGCGGACCGGTCCGGGGTCAGTCGAGGAAGGCGGGCACCTTGTCGGCCGGGGGTCGGGCGATGACGGCCCGGCCGTGACTGACCAGCACGGGCCGCTGCATCAGCTCCGGGTGCTCGACGAGCAGGGCGACCACCGCCGCCGGGTCGCGGTAGCCGTCGGGGTCGAGACCCAGCTCGGCGAAGCGGTTGTCGTGGCGCACGAGATCGGCCGGGTCGTCGTCCAGCATGGCCACCAGCGCCTCGAGGTCGGCCCGGGTCGGCGGTGCCTTGAGGTACTCGATGACCTCGACGTCGTCGCCGCGCTCCCCCAGCAGCGCCAGAGCGGTGCGGGAGTTGCTGCAGCGCGGGTTGTGGTAGATGGAGACCTCGGCCATGCCGGGAGCCTAGCCAGGCTCCGGGGCCCAGTAGCCGGCCATCAGCTCGGTCGCCCACGCCGGCTCGCGCTCGGGGACCGCGGGGGCCGAAACCGGCCAGGTAGGGCTTCAGGTCCAGCACCGGGGTCCGGTCGACGGCGTCGAGCCCGCGCACGTGCACGGTCAGCCCGTCGACCGCCTCCAGCGAGCACACGGTGGTGCCGATGCGGTTGGGCCGATCCTTGGCCCGCTGGGCGAAGATGCCCACCTCGGGCCAGTCGGGGCGGCCGCGGGGGTGGCGCGAGCCCATCTCGATGTCGTCGTCGGCGACGCGGTCGAACACGAAGACCACCTCGATGTGGGAGAACGTGTCGAGGCCGGCGGTGGCCTCGGGTCCGAACCGCTCGCCGTCGAGCTCGATGCGCGACGCCACCGCGTCCCAGTCGTCGTCGACGGCCTCGTCCCGACTGGAGCGGACGAACCCGATGGGCACCACGGCGATCGGCGCGGGGCCGGGGCTCATCGCAGCAGGTGGCGGGCGCTGTAGACGGGCAGGTCGAGGAAGGTGAGCACGCCCGGGCTCGGCCTCCACCACGAGCGGGATGGCGTTGATCACGTGCAGCGGCCGTGGCCAGGCAGGCGGCCCAGTTGTGGTCCCCGAAGGCCGACGACGTCTCGAGCTCGAGCTTCAAGCGACGGCTCGCCCTCGACGAGGATCCGGTAGCCCTGGCCCTGCGGCCAGTCGGGGGCGTCGGTGTCGCGCAGCCGGGTGACGTGCTCGACGACGATGCGGGCCTCGCCGCCGACCATGCCGCGGATCTCGAAGCGCATGCCCGAGATGCCTCCGGCCGGGATCGGGCCCGAGGCGATCGAGAACTCCTCGTCGGCGTAGATCACCTCGTGCCACTCGGTGATCTCGTCGAGCTCGACGTCGAGGGCGGCGGCCACCATCTCGATGACCGGGCCCCAGGCCAGCGCGGTCGAGCCCGGGGCCAGCAGCAGCGAGGTCGACGTGTCGGGCTTCCCGAACCCCATGATCTCGAACATGGTGAACGGGTTGTCCCAGGTGTCGTAGTTGACGATCTCCATCATCCGGACCGTCCGCACCTCCTTGCACAGGGCCAGGGCGGGGATGGTGACGCCGGCGTTGCCGTAGCCGGGGTCGATGCCCGACGTGTAGAAGGACTGGTGCCGCCCTCGAGGCAGGCGGCCTGCAGCCGGTCGAACACGCCCGACGCCCGGCGGCCGCCGGGTAGAGCAGCGGCACGTACGACGTGTTCACCACGTTGCGACCGGCGGCCAGCATCCGGCAGATGTCGTCGATCACCCCGTCGGGGCGCACGTCGGAGTTGGCCATGTAGCAGATGCAGTCGGCGTCGATGTCGAAGAGCAGCGCGTCGGCGTCCTGGGTGGCGATCGACCCCGACCGGCTCGGCGCCGCAGATCTCGCCGGCGTCGCGGCCGGCCTTGTCGTCGGAGTGCACCCACAGCCCGACCAGCTCGAGGTCGGGATGGGCGGCGATGGCCGGCACGGCGTGGATGCCCACGGTGCCGGTGGCCCACTGGACGACGCGGTACGTCATTGGTTCCCCCTGAGGTTCGAAAGCGGTCAGAACTGTGCCAGTTGCTCGGTGAGCAGGTCGAGTCCGAGGGGACCGAGGTCGAGCGCGTAGCCGTGGAACGCCTTCAGGTCGAACGCCGATCCGTGACGGGCCTCGGCCTCGGCCCGGGCCCGCAGCCACACCCGCTCGCCCACCTTGTAGCTGATGGCCTGGCCCGGCCAGCCCAGGTAGCGCACGATCTCGCTGGCCATGAAGGCCTCCTGGTGGCGCGAGCGGGCGTAGAGGAACTCCCGACCCAGCTCCGCGGTCCACCGCTCGCCCGGGTGGAAGGGAGCCTCCGGGCCGGGCTGGCTCACCGGGATCTCCAGCTCCAGGTGCATGCCGATGTCGATGATGACCCGCACGGCCCGCAGCGCCTGGGCGGCCAGCATGCCCATCCGGTACTCGGGCCGGTCGAGGTAGCCCAGCTCGTCCATGAGCCGCTCGGCGTAGAGCGCCCAGCCCTCGCCGTGACCGGAGATGAAGCCCATCCGCTGCACCCGCGACAGCTGACTCGCGCTGCACCACCACCTGGGCGCACTGGAGGTGATGGCCGGGCACGCCCTCGTGGTAGGCGGTGGTGACCTCACCCCACAACGGGTAGCGGTCGAGGCCCATGGACGGGTACCAGGTGCGCCCGGGGCGGCTGAAGTCCTCGGTGGGCGGGGTGTAGTACATCGCCGCGGCCCCGCCCGGGGGGGCGATCATGGCCTCGACGCGCTGCACCGGTGGGGCGATGTCGAAATGGGTGCCGTTGAGCGAGGCGATGGCCCCGTCCATCAGCTCCTGCAGCCACGCCTCGCAGCTCGTCCTCGCTGCCGACGGCCAGGTCGCTCTCGGCGTCGAGCCAGGCCACCGTCTCGGCGATGGAGGCGCCCGGGCGGATGCGGGCGCACTCACCCACCATGTCGGCCTCGATGCGGCCGAGCTCGTCCCAACCCCAGGCGTAGGCCTCGGCCAGGTCGATGTCGGCCCCGAGGAAGCGAGCGGGCCAGCATCACGTAGCGCTCGGCCCCGACGGCGTCGGCCTCGGTCGCCTCGGGGGCGTAGACCTCGCGGAGGTAGGCGGCCAGCTCGCCGTAAGCCATCGACGCGGCCACGGCCGCCTCGTCGAGCGCCTGGCGCAGCGCCCGCGCTCGACGCCGTCGACGTGGTCGGCCCGGTCGATGAGCGCCTCGAAGAACGGGCGCTGCGCCCCTTCGCCGCTCCACACGCCGGCCTGGTCGGCGGCCGCCAGGGCCTGGCGTCGCGCCGCCACGATCTGGCGGGACCGACCCTCTTCGTAGGTGGCCCGCAGGCCCCGCAGCGCCTCGGGCACGGCCGCCATGCGCCGGGCCGCGATCTCCCAGTCGCTCACCGACTCGTAGGACATGAGGTCGAAGACGTCGCGCACGGCCTGCACCGGGCTGGCCAGGTTGTTGAGCTCCCGCAAGGGCTCGTCGGCGTCGACCAGGGCCAGGCTCGTGCCCAGCCGCTCGGTCTGGTAGGCGGCGGCCAGCATCTCGAAGCGGCTCCCCGGCGGTCGATGCGCCGCCAACTCCACCAGCGTCTGGCGCTCGTGGGCGGCTCGTTCCTCGATGCCGTCGGGGCTGAGAGTCGGTCAGGCGGTCGTCGTAGCCGGCGACGCCCATGCAGGTGGCGGCGATGGGGTCGAGGGCGGCCACCTCGTCGATGTAGCGGTCGGCGAGCAGGAACACCGGGGTGCCGCTCAGGTCGGGGGCGTCAGGGCTCTCCATCCCCCGATCATCGCAGCACTCGGCCATCATGGCCCGATGGATGATGAGGGTCTCCTCGAGGCGGCCGCCGACAACCTGGCCGGCTGGCACCAGAGCTCCGATCGAGGCCCTCGGCTTCACCGCCACCACCGGCCCCTGGTGGTGGACCAGCCCCACCCCCGCCCCGTGGATCTACTTCACCGCCATCCTGCGGCGCCTTCCCCGGGACCGCACGGAGATGGCCGAGGCCCTCGACGCCCTACGGGCGCCACCTCGACGACCCGCGCGGCTCCTACGAGGCGGTGTGCGACAGCTTCGGCGTGCTCGACCTCGAGCCCCTGGGCCTCGTTCGCCGGATGCCCGGGCTCTGGTACGCCCGCCCCGCCGGGCCACCCCCGGCCGGGGACGACCCCGACGAGCTGACCATCACGACGGTGCGCACCCGTGACGAGCTCGAGGCCTTCGAGCGGGCCACGTGCGTCGTCGTTCGGGTCGCCGCCGCCCGCTCACCCCGTTCGAGATCCATGCGCCCGGGAGTCCTCGACGACCCGGCCATGCACGTGCTCGTCGGGCGGGTCGACGATGACGTGGTGTCGGGGGCCATGGCCTACGGGCCGACGGCGTGGTGGGCATCTACGGGGTGGGCACGGTGCCGGGCCAGCGGGGACGGGGTCACGCCTCGGCGCTGACCCGGGCGTGCCTGGCCATCGATCCCACGGCGCCGGCCATCCTGCAGCCGTCCGCCGAGGCCGCCGCGCCTCTACCGGCGGCTGGGCTTCACCGAGGTCGGCCGCTTCACCCACTGGGGCTGAACAGGACACCGGGCTCCGGTGCGCTAACACCCGAGGCCCGGCGGCCGACGAGGAGAGGATGATCGAGCGCGCCCTGTGGGCCTGGTGCTGAGGGTCCCGTGATGCTCGAACGACTGGGGCGCGCCGCCGCCCGCCGTCACCGCCTGGTCATCGGCGCCTGGCTCGTCCTGGCCGTGGCGCCTGGCCGGCTACGCCGCCGGCCACGGCGGCACCTCGTCGACGTCTTCACCATCCCGGGCACGCAGTCCCAGCAGGCCTCCGACCTCCTCCAGCAGCGGTTCCCGGCGGCCAACGGGGCCAGCGCCCAGGTGGTGTTCCACGCCCCGTCCGGCACCGTCACCGGCCCGGCCCAGGTGGCCGCCATCAACGCATCGGTGGCCAACCTGGCCAAGGTGCCCGAGCGCCGTGGCGGTGACCAACCCCACCCAGCCCGACCTTCGCCGGTGACATCTCCCCCGACCAGACCACCGCCTACGCCACCGTCGCCTTCCCCGCCGATCGTCACCGCGCTGCCGCCACGACACCCTGGACGCGCTACGCCAGGCCGCCGGCCCGGCCGGCGGCAGGCCGGCCTGAGCGTGCAGTACGGCGGCGCGGTGGTCGACCACCTCAACCAGCCCACGAGCTCGATCTCCGAGCACGCCGACGACATCGGCCTGGCCATCGCCGTGATCATCCTGCTCGTCGCGCTCGGCTCGGTGGTGTCGATGGCGGTGCCCATCAGCCTGGCCCTGATCGCGCTGCTGTGCAGCAGCCTGCTGCTCAAGATCATCGAGGCCCACCTCACCATCGGGCACGGTGTCGCCCATCCTCGGCACCATGATCGGCCTCGGCGTCGGCATCGACTACTCGCTGTTCATCGTGAGCCGCCATCGCCAGAACCTGGCCGCGGGCATGGACGTCGAGTCGGCGGCCGGGCGGGCCCTGGCCACCTCGGGCTCGGCCGTGCTGTTCGCCGCCATGACCGTGTGCCTGGCCCTCGTGCGGCCTGGCCCTCATCCGCATCCCCTACCTCACCACGCTCGGGCTGTCGGCCGCCCTGTACGTGGCCGTCACCGTGGCCGCCGCCCTCACCCTGCTGCCGGCCATGCTCGGCCTGCTCGGCCCCCACATCAACGGGCTGAGCATCCACCACCGCCACGAGGCCGACCCCGGCGAGACGCCTGGCGGCCCGGTGGGCCCACGAGGTGGCCCGCCGCCCGGTCGTGTTCTGCCTGGTCAGCCTGGCCGATCCTGCTGACGCTGGCCGTTCCCCTGCTGCACATCCACCTGGCTCTGCCCACCGACTCGAGCGCGCCGACCGACCACGACCCAGCGCCAGGCCTACGACCTGCTGGCCGCCGGCTTCGGGCCCGGGCGTGAACGGCCCGCTGCTCGTGGTCGTGCCCCTGACCGCACCCGCCCGCCAGACCCGGCCGTGGCGGCCGACGCTGGCCGCGGCTCGTCCGCCGCGGTCGGCGCCACGCCCGGCGTGGCCAAGGCCACGCCCGGCGCTCCCCAGCCCGCACGGCGACGCCGCCATCATCGCAGGTCACCCCGACCACCGGCCCGACCGATCCGGCCACCGCCGACGCTCGTCGCGCACCTTGCGCGACCGACACCATCCCCGAGGCCACGGCCAGCGGACGCGGTCCGGCGGCGTCGGCGCGGCCGTCGGTGGGCGGCGTCACCGCGGTGTACATCGACCTCACCGACCTCATCCAGGCCCGCCTGCTCCCGTTCATCGGCGGCGTGATCCTCGGCGCCTTCCTGCTGCTGATGATGGTGTTCCGCTCGCTGTTCGTGCCGTTCAAGGCGGCGGTCATGAACCTGCTGTCGATCGGCGCGGCCTACGGCTTCGTCGTGGCCGTGTTCCAGTGGGGCTGGGGCAAGGACCTGATCGGGCTCGCAGCAGACGGTGCCCATCGTGGCGTTCGTGCCGGTGATGATGTTCGCCATCCTCTTCGGCCTGTCGATGGACTACGAGGTCTTCCTGCTCAGCCGCATCAGGAGGACTACGACCGCACCGGCGACAGCCACGCCAGCGTGGTCAACGGCCTGGCCAGCACCGCCCGGGTCATCACCTCGGCCGCGCTCATCATGATCTCGGTGTTCCTGGCCTTCGTCACCAACCCGTCGCCGACCGTGAAGATGATCGGGCTGGGCATGGCCGTCGCCGTGTTCGTCGACGCCAGCATCGTGCGCATGATGCTGGTGCCGGCGACCATGGAGCTGGCCGGGCGGTGGAACTGGTGGATCCCGGCGCTGGCTCGACCGGGTGCTCCCCCACATCAACGTCGACCGGCCCGAGCCCGACGACGCTCCGGCCACCGCGCCGGTGCCACCACGCCGAGCCGGTGGGCACCGGCAGCTGAGCGCCCGGCCGAGGCTCAGCCGTCGAGGGTCAGCCCGTCCGCCGGGCCCCGATCACGGTGGCGGCCAGGCAGATCGCCGGCGTAGACGACCACGACCCCCCAGAACAGCGGGTCGGCCGGGTGGCGCAGGTAGCGGCCGAAGCCGACCCCGAGGGCCACGGCCAGCGGGACGGTGAGCAGCACCTGGCGCGTGGGCTGGTAGCGGATCACGCCCGAGGTGCTCGAGCACGTACTCGACGACCGACGGCAGGGGCAGCACGACGAGCAGCAGCGGGTCGAGCGCCGTCGGCCAGCGGACGCCGGCCAGGGTGAGGGCCATCACCACGAAGGCGACCGGGTAGAGCGCCAGGCACCGTCGGCACACGTGGGTGCGCCCGACCACGCACGCACCGGTCGTAGTCGTCGGGGTAGTGGTGGGCGATCCACAGCGCGCGAGATCGACTCGTCCGCGGTGGGGCCGGCTCATCGGCGCCGATGCTACGTGTCGGCACGACACCCAGGAGGTGCGACATGGCGATCAAGGCCCGGCAGGTCTCGAAGGTCATCATCAGCGGCGAGTGGTTCAGCGTCGAGCTGGGCACGTTCGAGATCGTGCCCGATGGGCTTCACCGACGACGAGGGCAACCTGGCCCACGAGGCCGCTGGGCGTGCCCGCCTACACGCTTCCTCACCCCGAACCGCGACCGCTACTACGGCCCGCTGTCGGCCATCACCCTGATCAAGCTGGCCGAGATCTAGCCGAGCCGCGGCACGGTCACAGGCAGCCGCCGGCCGCGCCGAGCTGGTAGAGGCCGGCCAGGTCGCCGGGGCCGTAGCCGTCCGGTTGGGTCGGGCCCGACGCCGGGTACATGAGCTGGAGGGGATCGCCCACGTGGGCCAACCCCACCAGGTGGCCGAGCTCGTGGAGCAGCACGTTCCCCTCGGACGGGCCCGGGCCGAACCCGGCCGTCACGGCCAAGCTCGGCCGCAGCGTCACCGTCCCGGTCACGTAGACCTCGCGACCGTCGGGCCGGGTGGTGCTGAGGGGGCCGCCCACGCCGATGGCCTCGTGGGTGGCCATCCCGCCCACGTCGTCGTAGCTGTGGGTCTCGTCGGGGCCGGCCCACCCGATCCACACCGGGTCGCCCGCCTTCTCGTCACCGGACGAGGACACCACGCGGTCGGTGACGCCGTCGTCGTGGAAGCGCAGGCCGGTGGCCAGGCTGAGGCGGCGGATCCCCTCGGCCACCAGGTCGGCGCCGTTGAGCGGACCATGGCCGACGTGGACCACGTAGTGGATGGTGCGGCACGGGTCGAACCGGACCGGGTCGCCGTCGCGATCCTTCTGCAGGAAGGCGAAGCCGGTGGTGGCCGCCGGCGCCGGCGGCACCGCGAGCTCCGACGCCTGCAGGTCGTGGTGGAACAGGCCGGTGGTCGTGAGGACGCCCAGACCGTGGGCCACGGTCAGCAGCACCACGCCCACCACGGCGAACCCGAAGAGCCGCACCGCCCACGGTCGTGACGGGGTCGTCCCCGAGGCGCCGAGCGACGGGTACCCCGCCCGGCGGTTCAGCCTCACCGGAACGTGGCCATCGGCGCCACCGCCTCCGTCGAGCCCGGGGCATCGGCCAGCAGCCCCCGGCGGCGCAGCACCGGCATGACCCCCTCGCCGAACCAGTAGGCCTCCTCGAGATGGGGATAGCCGGAGAGGATGAACTCGCTGAAGCCGAGGCGGTGGTAGCGCTCGATCACGTCGGCCACCTCCTCGTGGCTGCCCACCAGCGCGGTGCCGGCGCCGCCGCGCACGAGGCCCACGCCGGCCCACACGTTGGGGGCGATCTCCAGGCCGGCGCGGTCGCGGCGACCACCGTGCAGCGAGGCCATGCGCTGCTGGCCCACCGACTGGGTGGCGGCGAAGTCGGCCTGGGCGGCGGCGATGGCCTCGTCGCCGACGCCGTCGAGCAGACGGTCGGCCTCGGCCCACGCCGCCTCGCTGGTGTCCCGGGCGATCACGTGGAAGCGGATGCCGTAGGCCAGCGTGCGCCCGTGGCCGGCGGCCAGGGCGGCGACGCGCTCGAGGCGGGCCCGGACCATGTCGGGCGGTCTCGCCCCAGGCCAGGTAGACGTCGACCCAGCGCGCCGCCACCGCCTCGGCCGCCGGCGAGGCGCCGCCGAAGTAGATGGGCGGCACCGGCTGGGGCACGGCCCGGGTGGTGGCCTGAGCCACCCGGTAGTGGTCGCCCGTCGAGGTCGAAGGGCCGACCCGACCAGGCGCCCCGCAGCACCTCGAGGAACTCCGCGGTGCGGGCGTAGCGGCTGTCGTGGTCGAGCCAGTCCCCGAAGCGGGCCAGCTCGGCGGTGTCGGCGCCGGTGACCACGTTCATGAGCAGGCGCCCGCCCGAGAGGCGCTGGTAGGTCGAAGCCATCTGGGCGGCCAGCGTGGGCGACACCAACCCGGGCCGGAAGGCCACCAGGAACTTGATGCGCTCGGTCTCGGCCAGCAACGCGGCGGTGCTCAGCCAGGCGTCCTCGCAGAACGTGCCGGTGGGGGTCAACATGGCGTCGAAGCCGAGCTGCTCGGCGGCGCGGGCCACCGTGGCCAGGTACTCGAGCGACGGCTCCCGCCGGTGCGGGTGCGTCGACGGCGGGCACCAGGTCGCGGCTGTCCCCGCCCGTGGGCAGGAACCAGTGCAGCTTCAGTTCGCGGGAGGCGGGGTCGTCGCCCGCCCCGAGGTCGCTCGGCATGGGGTCGCTAGTGTCGCGCACGTCCGCGCCCTCACATCGGGGGCGAACCCAACGGAGGGATCCGCAGATGGCATCGACGGTTCGTGCAGTGGTGGCCCGGACGGTGAAGGCGCCGGTCACCGTCGAGGAGATCGTGGTGCCCGACCCGGGCCCGGGCGAGGTGACGGTCGACGTGGCCGCCTGCGGGGTCTGCCACACCGACCTCCACTACCGCGAGGGCGGCATCAACGACGAGTTCCCGTTCCTGTTGGGTCACGAGGCGGCCGGCACCGTGGCCGCCGTCGGGCCCGGCGTCACCGACGTCTCCCCCGGCGACTTCGTCGTCCTCAACTGGCGGGCGGTCTGCGGCGAGTGCCGAGCCTGTCGCAAGGGCCGCCCGCAGTACTGCTTCGCCACCCACAACGCCAGCCAGAAGATGACGCTCACCGACGGCACCGCCCTGTCCCCGGCGCTGGGCATCGGCGCCTTCGCCGAGCGCACCCTGGTGGCCGCGGGCCAGGCCACCCGGGTCGACCCCGCCGTCGACCCGGCCGCCGCCGGCCTGCTGGGCTGCGGCGTCATGGCCGGCTTCGGCGCCGCCGTGCACACCGGAGGCGTGGGGCTGGGCGACTCCATCGCCGTGTTCGGCTGCGGCGGGGTGGGCAGCGCCGCCATCGCCGGGGCGGCGCTGGTGGGGGCCAACCCGATCATCGCCGTCGACCTCGATCCCACCAAGCTGGCCTGGGCGTCGGGCTTCGGCGCCACCCACACGGTGGACGCCTCGCGCCACGACCCGGTCGAGGCCATCCGCGCCCTCACCGGCGGCTTCGGCGCCGACGTGTGCGTCGAGGCCGTGGGCCACCCCGCCGTGCTCGAACAGGCCTTCTTCGCCCGGGACCTGGCCGGCACCGTGGTGCAGGTCGGCGTGCCCACGCCGGACATGGGCCTGCCCGCCATCCCCATGATCGAGTTCTTCGGTCGCGGCGGCGCCCTCAAGCCGTCCTGGTACGGCGACTGCCTCCCCAGCCGGGACTTCCCCCTGCTGGTCGACCTCCACCTGCAGGGCCGCTTCCCCCTGGCCGACTTCGTGTCCGAGCGCATCGGCATCGACGACGTGGAGGAGGCCTTCCACAAGATGGAGCGGGGCGAGGTCCTGCGTTCGGTGGTCGTGTTCACCTGACCGCCACTACGCTCGGGCCATGCCCGAGCCCTCCTCGCCCGATCTCGCCGCTCCGGCCGGCCCGGGCGTCGACGTGGGCGTCGACGTGGACGTCGATGTCGACATCGACCCCACGTTGGGCGACGGCGATCACGAGCGCTTCGCCCACATCGTGAAGCGCGACGAGCTGGCCGACGCCATGATCTTCGGCAAGGAGATCACCGCGCTGTGCGGCAAGAAGTGGATCCCGGCGCGCGACCCGGAGAAGTTCCCGGTGTGCCCCGACTGCCGCGACCGCCTCGCCGCCATGCCCTGACCGAGCTCCTCCGCCGGCTTCCCGCGGCTTCTTGTCCCTTCACCGACCTCTCTCAGGTCGCTGAAGGGACAGAAACGTGGGGGAGGGGGCAGGATCGTCGCTGAAGGGACAGAGACCCCGCTCAGATCGACGGCACGATGATGGACACCGACTGGGCCGGCATGGCGTAGTTGAAGGCGTTCTGGGCCACCACGGTGATCCCGGCCGCCGGCTGGGGTGTGGCCGAGGCCGACGTGAGGGTGAACACCTTGGCCTTGGTGAACTTCGTCTCGGCCGTCATCTTGATGGCCGCCGTCCGGGCCGTGGTGGCCTTGTTGATCACCACGAGCACCACCCGGTTGTGGTTGGCCGCGTCCATGGTGGCGTACACCGTGGTCGAGGCCGCCGTCGCTGGTGGTGGCCCGCACCGAGGTGTCGCCCACGTGACCGCCGGTGCCGTCGTAGTTGCGGAAGGCCTGGAAGGCGCCGTAGGAGTAGCTCTCGTTGCTGTTGAGCGGCCAGAACGAGGCGGCGTCGACGCTCTCGCGCCCGAAGATGCCGAGCACGTCGGCGCAGGCGATGGCCCCGCTGATGTCCCCGCCGCCGCCGTAGTTCCACTCCGTGAAGGCCAGACCGGTGCCGGGGTAGTTCGCCGCGATGCGGTCACGGGTGCGGGGGATGAGGCGGATGGCGCCGTAGCCGTAGCTGGTGGTGATCCAGCTGTTCTCCACGTAGGTCGGGTCCCACAGCGAGCGCGGGGCCTGCTCGCGGGCGGCCACCAGGGCCGGGCTGGTGCCCGGATCGGTGATGCGCACGCCGCCCCCGGTGGCCTCCGGGTACCAGTGCAGGTCCAGGTCGTCGACCAGCCGCTGGCCGGCAGCCGTCCCGGCGGCGTGCATGCGGTTGAGGTACCAGTCCAGGAAGTTGCCGTCGGCGGCCGAGTCCGACGCCCCCTGCAGCGTCTCGTACCCGTAGAAGCCGTAGCTCACCGGGCCGAGGACCTTGGCGTCGGGCCAGGCCCGCTTGATGGCCGACGGCGTAGTCGATGGTGCGGCTGGCCAGCTCGGCGTAGGTCACCGGGGTCGGGGTGGACCTCGGCGTGCGTCGACGACCACAGGTCGGGCTCGTTGTCGAGGTCGAACAGCAGGTTGGCGCCGCCGTCGGTCTGCTTCAGCCAGTTCACGTACTCGTCTTCGTAGACGAAGCCGTCGGTGGCGTCGGGGGTCGTCGACAACGCACCGGGCTTGGTGGCGACGGTTCTGCTTGAAGCGGGTCTGCAGGTAGTTGGGCCCGGAGTTGCGCACGTCGCAGCCACCGTTCTTGTCGGCGGCGACGTAGTCGACGATGGGCACGGTGACGAGGGCGGCGGCGCCGGCGTTGCGGGCCTGGGTGATGGTCGGCTGCACGGCGGCGCCGGGCGTGTTGGAGCTCGACAGCAGCCCGTCGTTCTGGAAGCACCAGTCGCTGCCGGCGTTGGAGGCGTTGTTCTCCCAGTTGAACGCGGTCCAGCGGTTGCCGCCCATGCGCAGCATGGTGGCCCGGGTCCCGGCCAGGGTGGCCGCGTCCGCCCCGTTGAGGCCGTAGATGAGCGGCGAGATGGGGTGCACGTCCTTCGACACGTCCACGGTGAGGGTCACATCGGCGGGCCCGGGGTCACCCGGCGCGTACAGGCAGCCCGACAGGAGCACCAGGGCCAGGGCGACGAGGACGACGCGGGCGCGACGACGGCGGACACGATCGTGGGTCATATGACCTATGTCGACGTCACGGAAGGTGACCTTGAGCCACCGGTACGCTCACGCCCATGGCCGAACCCAAGTCCTTCCACCTCTCCCCCGAGATCCACGCCTACCTGCTCGACCACTCCAGCCCGGTGGACCCGATCCAGCAGGACCTCATCGCCGAGACCCTGACGCTCGGCGGCATCTCGATGATGCAGATCGCGCCGGAGCAGGGCACGTTCATGACCATGCTCACCCGGCTCGTGCGGGCCCGTGACGCGGTGGAGGTCGGCACGTTCACCGGCTACTCGTCACTGGCCATCGCCCGGGGCCTCCCGCCGACGGCACCCTGCTGTGCTGCGACGTGTCCGACGAGTGGACGTCGATGGCCCGGCGCTACTGGGAGCGCGCCGGGGTCAGCGACAAGATCAGCCTGCGGATCGGACCGGCGGCCGAGACCCTGGCCGCCCTGCCCCACACCGAGCAGTTCGACCTGGCCTTCATCGACGCCGACAAGCCCGGCTACATCGCCTACTACGAGGAGATCCTCCCCCGCCTCCGACCGGGCGGCGTGATCCTGGTGGACAACGTGCTGTGGTCGGGCACCGTCATCGACCCCGACGTCCACGACGACAACGTGACGGCCGTGCGGGCCTTCAACGACCACGTCCGCCACGACGACCGGGTGGACACCGCCATGTTGGCCATCGGCGACGGTCTCACGTTCATCACCCGGCGCTGATCGACGCCGGGCCGGCTGCCTCGGCGACTCCGGTCCCGGCCGCCTCAGCCCGGGCGGAACACGGCCAGGTAGAGCGCGGCCAGGCCGACCCCGGCGGTGCCGAAGGCGGTGGGCGCCAGGTCCCGCCAGCGGGCCACGGGCCGGTCGCCGCCCCGCGGGGTGCGGCGCTGGCGGGCGCTCCAGTGCCCCATGCCCCAGGTCAGCCCGCCCAGGGCCAGGATCACCAGCCCCGCCGCCGGTCGGCTGCTGGCACCGGGCACGGTGGGCAGGCCCTTGAGCACGACCACCCCACAGGCCAGCAGGGCGACGCCGCTGCGCGACCAGGCCAGGTCCGTGCGCTCGGCGGCCAGCCCCGAGCGGACACCCTCGAACGTGTCCTCGGCCGCCTCGGCCGCCTCGGCCGCCTCGTACGGCTCGTTCTGGCGTCCCTGCGGTCGGTCATGGCCGACACCACGGACGCCAGAACCAGAGGCGGGCGGGTCCTGGGAGCTCATGTGTCGGGGCCCCCGAGGGCGGCCAGGACCAGGGCGATGATGGCGGTGATGCCGATGACCAGGGCGATGAGCACCGGCAGCGGCGAGGACGGCAAGGGCTCGCCGGCCTGCATGGCCTTCTCGTTCATGCGCCACTGGCGCAGGCTGGCCAGGGCGATGACGATGCCCAGGACGATGAGCGGGATGCCGATCATGCGCCGCCCCCCGGGCACGTGGAACGGCGGGAGCAGCTGGGTGATGGCCAGGCCGGCGGTGACCAGGGCCAGCGCGGTGCGGTTCCAGGCCAGGAACGTCCGCTCGTTGGCGTAGGAGAAGCGCACGTCGACCTGAGCGGCAGGATCGGCCGCCGGAGCCGCGGCCGGGACGGTTCCCGCGTCGGTCGCCGGGAGCTCGGCCTCGTCATCGTGCGGCATCGACGACGAACCTACCCCGCCCGCCAGCTCGGTCCCGGCCCGCTCACCCGCCGAACACCCAGGGACCGCGGGCCAGGCGCTCGGGATCGAAGCCGGCCAGCAGGCCATCGGGGGTCGGCCGGCCCACGAGGCCGATGCTGGTGGCCAGCAGGGCGACGACCTCGCCGGTCGACTGGCCCAGGGCCAGGCGATCGCTCAACGTGACCGCACCGTCGCGCTTGGCCAGCCGCTGGCCGTCAGGCCCCAGCACCAGGGGGATGTGGGCGTAGGCCAGTGGGGGCAGGCCGAGCAGGTCGGCGAGGTAGGCCTGGCGCGGCGTCGACAGCAACAGGTCGTCACCCCGCACGACCTCCTCCACCCCCTGGGCGGCGTCGTCCACCACCACCGCCAGGTTGTAGGCCGGCACCCCGTCGTTGCGTCGCAGCACGAGGTCGTCGACCGCCGCCGTGACCGGGCCGTGGCGTCGGTCGACGACGGTGTAGGACTCGACGCCCGACCGCAGCCGCAGCGCGGCCGGCCGGCCCTCGCGCCGACGGGCCCCGCGTTCGGCGGCCGACAGCTGGCGGCAGGTGCCGGGGTAGGCCCCCTCGGGGGCGGGGCCGTGCGGCGCCCGGGCCGCCTCGGCGATCTCGCGCCGGGTGCAGAAGCAGGGGTAGACGAGACCGGCGGCGTCGAGGCGGGCGACGGCCTCGTGCATCCGGTCCAGATGCTCCGACTGGCGCACGACGGGGCCGTCC
Source organism: uncultured Microthrixaceae bacterium (assembly GCA_963726905.1). Lineage (GTDB taxonomy): Bacteria > Actinomycetota > Acidimicrobiia > Acidimicrobiales > Acidimicrobilacustridaceae > UBA4742. The sequence goes on along the minus strand of CAVSDZ010000015.1, from coordinate 422,117 downwards.
CAGTCCAGGCCGAGGCGCTCGAGATCCCGAAGCTGGCCCTCGGCCACCTCGGGTCGTCGCGACGACGGGTCGAGATCCTCGATGCGCAGGCGGAAGCGGCTCCCGGTCGAGCGGGCGAACAGCCACGCCACCAGCGCGGTGCGCAGGTTCCCGAGGTGCAGCTCGGCGCTGGGGGTGGGGGCGAAACGACCGACGGGCATCGGCCCCATGATGGGGGCCGGGGCCAGCGTCCCGGCGAACCGGCGGAGCCGGGTGGGATCGGGATGAAGAGCCGGCGGGGCGAGGGCCCGCGCGAGAATCACGGCCATGACCGCCCTCCCCCGTGGCTTCGCCGCCCACGTCGCCGCGCTCGGCATCAAGGACGACACCCCCGACTTCGTCGTCCTCAGCGCCACGGCCCCGGGGCCGGCGGCGGCGGTGTTCACCCGCAGCCGCTTCGCCGGGCCGAGCGTCGAGATCAGCCGGGCCCACGTCGCCGACGGGCAGCTGCAGGCCGTCGTCGTGCTGTCCAAGAACGCCAACGTGGCCACCGGCGCGCAGGGTCGGGCCGACGCCGACGAGATCGTGGCGGGCGTGGCCCGGGCGCTCGGCTGTCGCAGCGACGACGTGGCCATCGCCTCCACCGGGGTCATCGGGCGGCCCTACCCGATGGAGCGCATCCGGCCGCACCTGGACCAGCTCGCCCCACCGTTCTCCACCACGGCCTTCTCCACCACGGCGGCGGAGCCGGTGGCCGGCGCCATGATGACCACCGACACCGTGGCCAAGGTGGCCGACGCCGTCGTCGACGGATCCGAGGCCCGGGTGGTGGGCGTGGCCAAGGGGGTCGGCATGATCGAGCCCGACATGGCCACCCTCATCACGCTGTTCTGCACCGACGCGGCGGTGGCCCCGGCCGAGCTCGACGCCGTGTTCCGCCGGGTGATGGACCGGACCTTCAACGCGGTGAGCATCGACACCGACACCTCGACGAGCGACACCGCGGTGATCCTGGCGGGTGGCGCCGCCGGGCCGGTGGCGATGGACGCGTTCGAGGTGGCGCTCGGCCAGGTGGCGCTCTCGCTCACCCGCCAGGTGGCCCGCGACGGCGAGGGGGCGACCACCCTGATCGAGGTCCGGGTCGAGGGGGCCCGCGACGACGCCCAGGCCAAGCGGGTGGGCAAGGCCGTGGTGAACTCGCCGCTGGTGAAGACGGCCGTCCACGGTGCCGACCCCAACTGGGGTCGCGTGGCCATGGCCATCGGCAAGTGCTCCGACGACACCGACATCGACCCCGAGCGCGTCACCATCGGCTTCGGCGACGTCGACGTCTACCCCCACCTCCTCGACGACGCCGCCCTGGCCGATCTGAGCGGCTACCTCGCGGGCGACGAGGTCGTCATCCGGGTGGACCTCGGCATCGCGCGGGGCTGCTTCACCGTGTACGGGTGCGATCTGACCGACGGGTACGTCCGCATCAACGCCGACTACACGACCTGATCTCGGCGTCGGCGGTGGGGGGTGTCCTTGCGTCGCGCACCCGGCCGCGCTATCCAGGTACACGGCCCGGGTCTCCCCCGGGCGGTTGTTTCTCGCTATCGAGAGGCGATCGCCCCCGCAGCGTTGCGGTTGGGAGCCCCGGCGGGCACCGTTCGATTCGCCCCTGGGGGCTCGATGTCGCTGTGCCCGAAGTCCGTGCTCCACCCGTTCGCCCCGTCCCACCGCTTCGGCGCGCTCGTCGTCACCGTCGTGACCGTCGTCGCCACCGTGGTCGTGCCCGGCCTCGTCCAGCCGGCGGGGGCGGCCACCAAGGGTGTGTACCTCGGCATCGACGTGGCCGCCCACCAACATCCCGGCGATCAGCCCATCGACTGGCGGGCGGTGCGCAACTCCGGCGTGCGCTTCGCCTTCATCAAGGCCACCGAGGGGGCGGGCAAGCCCAACTCGGTGTCCACCAACCCCTGGTTCGGCAAGGACTGGAAGGCGGCGGGGGCGGCCGGCGTCGTGCGGGGCGCCTACCACTACGCCCGGCCCCGCTACCCCCTCTCCACCGCCGCCTCCGACGCCCAGCGCTTCATGAGCGTGGTCCACCAGGTCGCCCCGGGCCAGCTGGCTCCCGTGCTCGACCTCGAGGAGACCGGCGGGCTCAGCCCCCAGGCCCTGGCCACCTGGGTCGACACCTGGCTGCGCGAGACGTCGCGTCTGGCCCGTCGCCCCGCCATGATCTACACGACCCGCGGCTTCTGGACGAGCTACCTGGGCGACACCACCAAGTTCACCAAGTACCCGCTGTGGATGGCCAACCACACCAACGCCGCCCGCCCGGTGGCCCTGCCCGGCGGCTGGAAGGCGTGGACGTTCTGGCAGTACAGCGCCACCGGCCGGGTGGCCGGCATCAGCGGCGTGGTCGACCTCAACTGGTCGTGCGGTTCACCCGGATCCGCGCCCAGCGGCTCGAAGTCCAGCATCTGCACCACGACCGGCTCCCCGTCGGCCACGACCTCGGCCGGCGCCACCGTCAAGGCGTCACCACCGGCCGCCACCAAGAAACCCACGGCCTCGGCGCCATCGAAGGCCACCTCCAAGTCGACGTCGAAGTCCACGTCGAGCTCCGCCACGAAGTCGTCGTCCACCACCAAGAAGACGACCACGGTCAAGAAGCCGGCGGCCAAGCCGGCGCGGCGCCGCCGCCCCCGGCTCCCCCGCCGCCCAAGCCGCCGGCCCGCCCCCGAGGGGTCAGCTAGGCGGCCGGTCGGCCGGAAAGGACGATCCGCCACCGAAACGGTGGCTCAGCGTCCTCGTCAGTCGTCGTGACCCACCCGGGCGACCGGCTCCACCGATCCGCCCAGCTCCATCACCTCGGCGAGCCCCTCCATGAGGCACTGCACGAACAGCTCGGGGTCGCTCACCGCGCCGGTGTCGACGTTCACCCCGAGGCAGCACCGGTCGCGGTACGACATCAAGGTGATGTTGGCCGACGAGCCCAGGGTCGGCCCGAAGGCGTAGAAGCCCTCCATGAGCGCCCCGCCCAGCCACACCGGGTCGCGCAGCCCGGGCACATTGCTGGCCAGGAAGTCGACGTGCTTGAGCATGCCCCCCACCACCGGGTTGGGCAGCAGGTTGAGCAGCCCGGCGATGGCGTCGGAGTAGGCCAGGGCCGGTTCGTCGCGCTCGGCCAGGCAGACCTGGCGGATCGCCTTCATCCGCTCCTCGGGGTCGACGATGCCGACGGGCACGTCGAAGCGCACGATGGTCACCCGGTTGCCGCCCTCGGGGTCGTCGTCGGCCCGCAGGCTGATGGGCATGGTCAGGCGCAGGTCGTGGACCTCGATGCCGAAGGCCTCGTGGTAGCGGTGCAGGCCGCCGGTGATCCCGGCCAGGAAGGCGTCGTTCACACTGGCCCCGGCCGCCTTGCCTGCCGCCTTCAGCGCCGGGAGCGACACCTCGATGGCCTCGAAGTGCCACGACAGGTGGCGCTCGACCATCAGCGGCGAGCGGGTCGCCGTCACCGGTCGTACGAAGCGGAAGATGGACGTGGTCCGGTCGAGGGCGTCGGTCACGGTCCCCACCGGGTCGCGCAGGGCCCGCACCGTCTCCCGCGGCAGCGATGCCACCAGGCCCACCCCGGCGGAGGCCACGTGGGCCAGGTCCCACACCACGGCGTCGAGCAGACGGCCGAGCGGGCTCTGGGGCGGTACGGCCCAGCCGTCGCGGCCCGAACGGGGGACGGGGGGCATGGGGCCGAGGTCACGGGGCGTGGGCTCGAAGTCGACGACGTGTTGCGCCAGCTGGATGCCTCCGATGCCGTCGGTGAGCGAGTGGTGGACCTTCAGCACCAGGGCGGCGCGGCCCCCCTCCAGCCCCTCCACCAGCGTGAACTCCCACAGCGGGCGGGCGGGATCGAACGCCCCCATGCCCGCCTTGCGGGCGAACTCGAGCACCGCACCCACCGTGGCCGGGGGCGGCGCCCCCACCCGGCGGAGGTGCCAGGTGAGGTCGAAGTCGGGGTCGAACTCGAAGCGGGGCGGGGCCAGCTTCAGCGGGGTCTCCACCAGGCGTTGGCGGAAGGCGGGGCTCAGGCGGGTGGCGCGGTCGATGCGCTCGACCAGCGTGTCCCAGTCAGGCGGCGTGGCGAAGACGATCACGGCCGTGATGGTGGAGCGCAGGAGCGGGTCGCGTTCCATGTTCCAGGCGAAGGCGTCGGACTGGCGCACGTGCATCTCGTGGGTCTCGGTCATGGTCCCTCCCCAATGGTCTCTACTCCCTGACCCTAAGACCGGGTCGGACGCCCTCCCAGGGGCGAAGGTCATTCGTTTCCGGGGCAGCCGTCGGGGGCCCGAGCGGCCGCCGGGGGCCGAGAACCGGGCACGAAAAGCCCGGAGGGATAGTGTTTCCTCGCCGTCCATCCGAAGGATGCAGGGGAGCACCTGACCGTGGCCGCAATCGACGACGTCGAATTGATCGACGTCAGCAAGCGATTCGGTTCCGTAATCGCCGTTGAGCAAGTGAATCTCGCGATCGGAGCCGGCGAGTTCTTCTCGTTCCTCGGCCCGTCGGGATCGGGCAAGACCACCTGCCTGCGCATGATCGCCGGCTTCGAGCAGCCGTCCGAGGGGCGGGTGCGTGCTGCAGGGTCGCGACGTCGCCGGGCTCGCCGCCCTACGACCGCGACGTGAACACCGTCTTCCAGGACTACGCCCTGTTCCCCCACCTCACCGTGGGCGAGAACGTCGAGTACGGCCTCAAGGTGCGACGGGTGGGCCGGGCCGAGCGCCGGACCCGGGCCGCCGACGCCCTGGCCATGGTGCGCCTCGACGGCTTCGGCGCCCGGCGCATCACCCAGCTCTCGGGCGGTCAGCGCCAGCGGGTGGCGCTGGCCCGGGCCCTGGTGAACCGACCCAAGGTCCTGCTGCTGGACGAGCCGCTCGGCGCCCTCGACCTGAAGCTCCGCGAGGAGATGCAGGTCGAGCTGAAGCGCATCCAGGCCGAGGTCGGCATCACGTTCATCTACGTCACCCACGACCAGGACGAGGCGCTGGCCATGAGCGACCGCCTGGCCGTGTTCTCCGACGGGCGCCTCGAGCAGGTCGGCCCGCCGGCCGAGGTCTACGAGCGCCCGGCCTCGGCCTTCGTCGCCGGGTTCGTCGGCACCTCCAACGTCATCGACGGCGACCTGGCCCGGCGGCTGCGCGGCAGCGACCGAGGCCTTCACCGTGCGGCCCGAGAAGATCCGCCTGCATCGTGCCCGACGCGGCGGCCGACGCCGCCGACGGCGAGATCCGGGCCACCGGGACCGTGCGCACCGCGCTCTACCTCGGCGAGCGCACCCGCTACACGGTCGACCTCGACGGCGGCGGCGAGCTCGTCGTCGTCGAGCAGAACCGCGACACCTCCGACGGCGAGGGCCGGGTCGCCCCCGGGCACGCGCCGTCCGGGTGGCGTGGGACCGCGCCTTCGACCAGGTGCTGCCGACACCGGCAGCCCGACGCCGACCCCGCCCGTGCCCGGCGCCGAGGCCGACGACCTCGCCGCCGCAGGATCGACCAGTACCCGCAGTGCAACCAAACCCGAGGGGGAAGCATGACCAGACACCACAGAACCGGGCTCTTCGCCAAGCACCGGCTCTTCGCCGGCCTCGCCGTGGCCGCCGCCATGGGCCTGGTGGCCGTCGGCTGCGGCAGCACGCAAGAGCACCAGCACGCAGCGCCACCAGGCCACGCCGGCGGCCACCGGCCGTGCCGCAGTCCATCGGCGCCGGCGAGGGCCAGCTCGACATCATCGCCTGGGCCGGGTACGCCGAGAACGGCTCGAACGACCCGACGCGTGAACTGGGTCGGTCGAAGTTCGAGACCGACACCGGGCTGCAAGGTCAACGTCAAGGTCGGCAACACGTCCGACGAGATGGTGCAGCTCATGCAGACCGGCCAGTACGACGGCGTGTCGGCCTCGGGCGACGCCAGCAACCGCCTCATCGTCGGCGGCGACGTGGCCCGGTGAACACCGACCTGCTCACCAACTACCCCGACATCTCGCCGTTCCTCAAGATGCAGCCCTACAACTCGGTCGACGGCGTGGCCTACGGCATGCCCCACGGCTGGGGCGCCAACCTGCTCATGTGGAGCCCGTCCACGGTGACGCCGGCGCCCGACTCGTGGAGCGTGGTCTACGACCAGAACTCGCCCTACAAGGGCAAGATCACGGCCTACAACGCGCCGATCACCATCGCCGACGCCGCCGTCTACCTGAAGAACAGCCAGCCGGACCTCGGCATCGACGAACCCGTACGCCCTGAACCAGAACCAGTTCGACGCCGCCGTGAACCTGCTCAAGCAGCAGAAGTCGCTCATCGGCGAGTACTGGGCCGACTACCTGAAGGCGGCCACCGCCTTCCAGACGGGCAGCCTCGTGCTCGGCTCGGGCTGGCAGCTCAACGCCAACACCGTCAACCTCGACAAGCCGGGCACGCGCCGACACCGTGCTGCCCAAGGAAGGGGCCACGGCGTGGTCCGACACCTGGATGATCTCGTCCAAGGCGAAGCACCCGAACTGCATGTACAAGTGGATGAACTACATCACCACGCCCGAGGTGCAGGCCCAGGTGGCCGAGTACTTCGGTGAGGCGCCGGCCAACCCGAAGGCCTGCACCCTGACCACCGATCCGCAGCACTGCACCACCTTCCACGCCACCGACGCGGCCTACGCCAGCCAGCTCTACTACTGGACGACGCCGACCAAGAAGTGCGTCGACGGCAGCGGTGACGACTGCGTCGGCTTCCAGGACTGGACGACGGCCTGGAACGACATCACCGCGTCGTGACCGTCGACCGCCGCCCGCTGACGCACGCCGTGCCGCCCAGCCCCCGCAACGGGGCTGGGCGGCGGGCTGTCGCGGTCGCTGTCGCGCCATCCCCGCGTGCAGCTCGGCGGCCTGCTGGTCGGGCCGATGCTCTGGCTGGTGGTCATCTACCTCGGCTCGCTGGCGGCGCTGCTGATCACGTCGCTCTACACGACCGACGACTACACCGGCAACGTCGTCAAGACGGTCACCCTGACCAACTTCCAGGACCTGCGTCACCAACCCGACGTTCCGCGCGGTGACGATCCGCACCATCGTCATCGCCGCTGGCCGTCACCGTCATCGACCTGGCCCTGGCCCTGCCCGTTCGCCTTCTTCCTGGCCAAGGTGGCCAGCCGGCGCACCCGCCGCGCCCTGGCCGTGGCCCTCGTGCTGCCGCTGTGGGCCAGCTACCTGGTCAAGGCCTACTGCTGGCGCGTCATCTTCGACCCGGCCGTCGGGCGTCATGAAGCAGACCCTCGGCTTCTCCCCCGGCTTCGGCATCACCGCCGCCGTCATCGTGCTCGCCTACCTGTGGCTGCCCTACATGGCGCTGCCCATCTACGCCGGGCTCGAGAAGCTGCCCAACTCGCTGCTCGACGCGTCGCGGTGACCTCGGGGCCGAGGCCGGGCGCACGTTCTGGTCGGTCGTGCTGCCGATGCTGAAGCCGTCGATCCTGGCCGGGGCGATCTTCACGTTCTCGCTGTCGCTGGGCGACTACATCACCGTGCAGATCGTCGGCGGCAAGGCCCAGACCATCGGCAACGTCGTCTACCGCGACTTCGGCTCGGGCAACCTCCCGGCCGCCGCCGCCCTGGCCTGCGTGCCCATCCTGATCATGATCGTCGTGCTGCTGGCCATCCGCCGCACCGGCGCCCTGGAGAACCTCTGATGCTGCTGTCGCGGCCGGCCCGCATCGCCCTGAAGGTGGCCACCGCCGTCGTGCTGGCCTTCCTCTACGTGCCGCTCGCCATCATCGCCGTGCTCTCGTTCAGCTCGTCGAAGTCGTTCACCTGGCCGCCGCCGAGCTACACGCTCACGTGGTGGCGCGCCGCCATCCACGAGACCGGGCCCCGCGACGCCTTCGCCACATCGGTCAAGATCGGCCTGGCCGCCACCCTCATCGCCCTGGTGCTGGGCAGCCTGGCCTCCTACGCGGTGCAACCGCTTCTCGTTCTTCGGCCGCGACACGCGTGTCGCTGCTCATCGTGTTGCCCATCGCCCTGCCCGGCATCGTCACCGGCGTGGCCCTCAACTCGGCGTTCCGCGAGGGCGGCGTCGACCTTCGGCGTTCTTCACCGCTCATCGTGGCCCACGCCACGTTCTGCATCGTGGTGGTGTTCAACAACGTGGTGGCCCGGCTGCGGCGGCTGGCCCCCAACGTCGACGAGGCCTCCGCCGACCTGGGGGCCGACCTGTTCCAGACGTTCCGCTACGTGACGTTCCCCCTCGATCCGCTCGGCCCTGGTGGCCGGCGGCGCTGCTGGCCTTCGCCCTGTCGTTCGACGAGATCGTGGTCACCACGTTCACCGCCGGCCCCGGCATCGAGACGCTGCCGCAGTGGATCTTCAACAACATGTTCCGGCCCAACCAGCTGCCGACCGTGAACGTGGTGGCCGTCATCGTGATCCTGCTGTCGATCATCCCCGTCTACCTCGCCCAGCGTCTCAGCGCCGACCCGACCGGCGGCCTCACCCCCGACGAGGACCGCTGACGAACTGGCCGGGGGAGAGAACACCGCGACGGGCTTTCGCTAGGGTGCGGGCATGGCAACCCGTGACGAACTCGTGACCCTGGTCGAGCGCTTCTGGCACACCCTCTACGTGGAGCGCGACCTCGACGCCATCGGGGCCATGTTCACCGACGACGGCGTGTACACCGACGTGCCCGTCGACGACGGCGGCGCCCACGGGCCCCGCCAGATCGCCGCCCGCCTGCGGATCGGCTTCGGACCCGTCCAGTCCTTCGACCACGTCATCCACCGCATCGTGGTCGACGGCGACACGGTCATGACCGAGCACGCCGAGACCTGGCACTTCGACGACGAGCACGAGGTCACCCTGCCCTTCGTGTCGGTCCAGGAGATCCACGACGGCAAGTTCACGCTGTGGCGCGACTACTCCAACATCAACACCCTGCTCGACGGCGCCCCGCCCTGGTGGGTCGAGCACATCATGAGCCAGCCCCACTTCAACGAAGCCTGACTCCGCGCCCTGCCGGTTCGACGCTGGCCGGGTCGATGCTGGCCGGTTCGAGCTGGCCGTCAGGGCCGCTTGACACCGAGGTCGACCGGCCGGGACACGTCGGTGAAGAAGTCGTTGCCCTTGTCGTCGACCACGATGAAGGCGGGGAAGTCCCTCACCTCGATCTTCCACACCGCCTCCATGCCCAGCTCCTCGTACTCGAGCACCTCGACCTTGGTGATGCAGTCCTGGGCCAGGCGGGCGGCGGGCCCGCCGATGGAGCCCAGGTAGAACCCGCCGTGGGCCTTGCAGGCGTCGGTGACCGCCTTGGACCGGTTGCCCTTGGCCAGCATGACCATGCTGCCGCCCTCGGTCTGGAACTCGTTGACGTAGGAGTCCATGCGCCCGGCGGTGGTGGGACCGAACGAGCCCGAGGCATAGCCCTCGGGCGTCTTGGCCGGGCCGGCGTAGTAGACGCAGTAGTCCCGCAGGTACTGGGGCAGGCCCTGGCCGGCGGCCAGGCGCTCGGAGATCTTGGCGTGGGCGATGTCGCGGGCCACGACCATGGGCCCGTCCAGCATCACCCGGGTCTTCACCGGGTACTTCGACAGCTCGGCCCGGACCTCGTCCATGGGCTGGTTGAGGTCGATGCGCACCACGTCGTCGGACAGGTGCTCGTCGAGGACCTCGGGCAGGTAGTGGGCCGGGTCGGTCTCGAGCTGTTCGAGGAACACGCCATCAGCGGTGATCTTGCCCAGCGCCTGGCGATCGGCCGAGCACGACACGGCGATGGCCACCGGGCACGACGCCCCGTGGCGGGGCAGGCGGATGACCCGCACGTCGTGGCAGAAGTACTTGCCCCCGAACTGGGCGCCGATGCCGAAGGCCTGGGTCTGGGCCAGCACCGCCGCCTCCAGCTCGAGGTCGCGGAAGCCCCGGCCCTGGTCGTTGCCGCTGGTGGGGAGGGAGTCCAGGTACTTGGTGGAGGCCAGCTTGGCCGTCTCCACCGCCATCTCGGCCGACGTGCCGCCCACCACCACCGCCAGGTGGTACGGCGGGCAGGCGGCGGTGCCCAGCGAGCGGAGCTTGTCCTCCAGGAACGTGGCCAGGCTCACCGGGTTGAGCAGGGCCTTGGTCTCCTGGAAGAGGTAGCTCTTGTTGGCCGAGCCGCCCCCCTTGGCCATGAACAGGAACTTGTAGGCGTCGCCGTCCACCGCCGCGATCTTGATCTCGGCCGGCAGGTTCGTCTTCGTGTTGACCTCGTCCCACATGGTCAGCGGGGCCATCTGCGAGTAGCGCAGGTTGGCGTCGCGGTACGTCTCGAACACGCCACGGGCGATGGCCGCCTCGTCGCCGCCGCCCGTCACCACGTACTGGCCCTTCTTGGCCTTCACGATGGCCGTGCCGGTGTCCTGGCACGAGGGGAGGATCCCTCCGGCGGCGATGGAGGCGTTCTTCAGCAGCTCGAGGGCCACGAACCGGTCGTTGGCCGACGCCTCGGGATCGTCGAGGATCGACGAGAGCTGGGCCAGGTGACCGGGGCGCAGGAGGTGGGCGATGTCACGCATGGCCTGGCGGGTGAGCAGCGTGATGGCCTCGGGATCCACCCGCAGGAACCGCTCGCCGCCGGCCTCGAAGGTGGACACGCCGTCCGCGGTCAGCAGCCGGTAGGGGGTGTCGTCGGGGCCGAGGGGCAGGAGCTCCTGGTACGCGAAATCGCTCATGTCCCCATGCTCTCCGCCCGCGGCTCGACCCGGCGACAAATCGCCGCCCACCGGTCGTTCCTGTCCCGCTTCAGCGACGCCGATGGCGTCGCTGAGGGACAGAAAGCGCAGGGCCAGGGACGAGAGGGCGGGGTCAGCGGGCGCCGCGGACGAGCTGGCCGGGCCTCGCCCCCTGGTCGACGCCGTCGCGCAGCACGACCTCACCCCGCTTGACGGTGGCCACGTAGCCCGATGAGCCCTGGACGAAGCGCCGGGCGCCGCCCGGGCAGGTCGTGCACCATCTCGGGCCGGGGCAGCCGAAGGCCCTCGAAGTCGATGAGGTTGACGTCACCGATCATGCCCGGCTCCAGGGTGCCCCGGTCGCTCAGCCCGACCAGCGACGCGGTGTCGCTGGTCATGGTCTTCACCACGAACTCCAACGGCAGCCGGTCGTGATCGCGGTCGCGGGCCCACCACGCCAGCATCGACGTCGGCGTGCTGGCGTCGCAGGTCGTGCCGCAGTGGGCCCCGCCGTCGCCCAGGCCCCAGGTGGTGGTGGGGTGCACCAGCATCTCCCGCACGGCGTCGAGGTTGAAGTCGGTGTAGTTGAGCAGCGGCCGCATCACGAGCGACTCGCCCTCCTCCTCCATGAGCTGGTCGTAGAAGACCTCGTCGGGGGTGCGGCCCTCCCGGCGGGCCTGGGCGGCCAGGCTCGTCTCCCGGGGCGGCTCGTAGTTGGGCTCGGCCGCCATGGGGAAGATCCGCTCCGGGTCGAGGAACTGGGCGAACGCCGGGTCGATCTGGCCGGCCTCGACCAGCAGGCGGGCCCGCAGCTCGGGGTCCCGCATGCGGGCCACCCGCTCGGGCACCGGCAGGAAGCCCAGCTCGCCCCACGACGGGCAGTAGGCGAACGGGTGGAACGTCTGCAGCCCGAGCAGCAGGTTCACCGGGCGGCCGGCCACCTGCGGGCGCACGTTGGCCCCCTCGGCCTGGGCCTCGGCGCACAGGTCCAGCATGCCGCTTCCAGGCCACGGGGTCGTGGTCGTTCTGGGTCATGGCGAAGGTGACCGGGCGCTCGGATGGCGGCGGCCAGCCTGCGCATCCACGCCATCTCCCGCTCGGGGGCGGCCAGGTCCTCACCGAGGGCGCCGGCGGGGGCCAGCTCGAAGATGCCGGTGCCCAGCTCGCCCAGCACCCGGCCGATGCCGAACAGCTCGTCCTCGGCGGCGAACGTGCCGGGGACGGGCTCGCCGTCGATGGCCATGTGGGCGATCGTGCGCGACGTCGAGAAGCCGAGCGCCCCGGCCTCCACCCCGGCCCGCACGATGTCGGCCATGGCCTCGATGTCGTCGGCCGACGCCGGCTCGTTCTTGGCGCCGCGCTCGCCCATCACGTAGCCGCGCACCGCGCCGTGGGGGACGAACACCCCGACGTCGAGCATCTTGGCCGCCTGCGTCCACCGCGTCGAGGTACTCGGGGAAGCTCTCCCAGCTCCACACGATGCCCTCGGACAGCGCGGCCCCGGGGATGTCCTCCACCCCTTCCATGAGCCCGATCAGCCAGTCGTGCCGGTCGGGCTTCACCGGGGCGAAGCCCACGCCGCAGTTGCCCATGACGACGGTGGTGGCGCCGTGCCAGCACGACGGCGTGAGCATCGGGTCCCACGTGACCTGCCCGTCGAAGTGCGTGTGGATGTCCACGAAGCCGGGCGTGACCAGCAGCCCGTCGGCGTCGAGCTCCTCGCGCCCGCCGTCGGCCACCCGGCCCACCTCGGTCACGACGCCGTCGTCGATGGCGACGTCGGCGGTGCGGCCCGGCACCCCGGTGCCGTCGACCACCGTGCCTCCACGGATCACCAGGTCGTGCATGGAATCGTCCCCCTGTGCCGCGGTGCCGGAGGGCCGGGACGACCATCGCCCGGCGGCACGGCAACGAGACTAGCGTCACCGGGGTCCCCGTTCCTGACGGTGCGTCAGATGCGGCCGGGAGCCACGCCACGTCCTCGCCCGGCCCCGACCCACCGAACCCTGTCCCCTGTCCCTGTCCCCTGTCCCCTGCCCTGGAGCGAGCCCGTGAGCCTCGTCGAGATCAGCACCCCCCAGCCCCGGGTCCGCTGCGTCACCCTCAACCGGCCCGAGCGGCTGAACGCCATGTCCATCGACCTCGTCATCGAGCTGAACGCCGCCTTCGAGACCTGCGGCGCCGACAACGACTGCTCGGTGATCGTGCTCACCGGCGCCGGCCGCGCCTTCTGCTCCGGCCTCGACCTCAAGGACTACGGGGTCATCCCCAACATCGACGGCCTGCAGGTCGGCCAGATCGCCCAGCGCTCGATGCGCTACTACTCCCGGTTGGTGCCGACCATGCGCCGGCTGCCGCAGCCCGTCATCGCCGCGGTCAACGGCATCGCCTACGGAGGAGGGATGTGCCTCTCGCTCGGGGCCGAGCTGCGCATCGCCGCCGACCAGCGCCGAGTTCAACTCGACCGGCATCGTCAACGGACTGACCTCGACCGAGCTGGGGGCCAGCTACCTGCTCCCCCGCCTCATCGGTGCCGCCCACGCCAACGAGATCCTGCTGACCGGGCGGGTCGTCGATGCCGGCGAGGCCCTCCGCATGGGGCTGGTGTCCCGGGTCGTGGCCGACGACGAGCTCATGGACGCGGTGGCCGAGGTGGCCGGGCGGATGTGCGAGTTCAGCCCCTACGGCCTGGCCATGACCAAGGACGTCATCTGGGCCAACCTCGAGACGGCCAGCCTGGAGGCGGCCATCGAGATCGAGGACCGCAACCAGCTCATGTTGGGCTTCACCGAGAACCTGCCGGAGGCCATCCGGGCCTTCGACCAGAAGCGGCCCCCCGTCTACACCGACGCCCCCCGGCGAGACCTGTTCCTGCCCGAGTGACGCCGGAGATCCACCATGACCGAGCCGGCCCGCACCGAGGCCGTCCACATCGACGACCTGGCCGACCCCCGCGTTCGCCCCCGAGATCGAGGAGCTGATGGCGGCGGCGGCCCCGTACGGCGACGCCATCGAGCTCGAGGTCGAGCCGATGATGGCCCAGGCCGTCGAGCGAGACCGGCCTCGACGACTTCGGCGACGACGGCTTCCGCGAGCCGTTCGCCGTGCTGCTGGAGTCGCTGCGCACCGAGGCGCCGCTCAGCCCGTTCGGACGCATCACCGTGTCGGTGCAGCTCAACCAGCTGCTCAAGAACCGCCTGCTCATCCACCAGGTGCTGCACCGACCACCCCGAGATCCACGACCTGGAGATCGAACGGCCCATCATCATCGCCGGGCTGCCCCGCACCGGCACCACCCACCTGCAGAACCTCATCTCGGCCGACCCGGCCCTGCGCTCGCTGCCCTACTGGGAGAGCATCGAGCCGGTCCCGGCGCCGGGCGACGTGACCGGGCCCGACGGGGTCGACCCCCGCATCACCCGCTGCGACGCCAGCCTGGCCGTGCTCACCCAGGCGCTGCCCTACTTCCCCCGGATGTACGACATCGGGACGCGAACGCCCATGAGGAGATCAACCTCCTGGCCATCGACTTCTCGACCATGTACTTCGACACGCTCGCCCCCATGCCCACCTGGCGCGACCACTACCTGAGCCACGACCAGACCCCGCACTACGAGTACCTGAAGACGGTGCTGAAGGTCCTGCAGTTCCTGCGGGGCGGCGAGCGGTGGATCCTCAAGTCGCCCCAGCACCTCGAGCAGTTCGGCCCGCTCATGGCCACGTTCCCCGACGCCACCGTGCTGGTGACCCATCGCGACCCGGTGTCGGTGATCGCCTCGATGGACACGATGCTGGCCTACACCGCCCGCATGCACCTCGACCCCGTCGACCCGGTGGGCATCGGGCACTTCTGGGCCGACCTGCTGATCGGCATGCTCGACCGCTGCCGGGCCGAGCGCCACCTGCTCCCCGCCGGCGCAGTCGCTCGACGTGCACTTCGACGCCTTCATGGCCGACGACCTGGCCATGGTGGAGCGCATCTACGCCCTGGCCGACCAGCCCTTCGACGACCGGGCCGCGAACATCGGTGGCGTCCTACCTGGAGGGCCACCAGCGCAACCGCCACGGCGGGCTCATCTACGACCTGGCCGACTTCGACCTGAGCGAGGCCGAGCTGCGCGACCGCACCCGGCCCTACACCGACCACTTCGGCGTCACCCTCGGCGCCTGAGCGCGCTCCGGCGACGTTGCGTGTGACACCCCCGATCGGGTCGCGGTGCCACGCAACGTCGGTGGGTTCGCCGCCGACCGGCCCGCCGAGGGGGTGCGACTCAGCGGCGGTGGGCTCGCTCCCGGGCGGCCGGGTCCTGCCGGTAGAAGGACTGGAGCACGCCGTAGAGATCGGGCTTGAGCGCCTGCAGGTCGACCGGCCGGTCGAAGAAGACCTCGGTGACCACGGCGAAGAACTCGGCCGGGTTGGTCGAGGCGTAGGGGTCCAGCAGTGGGCCCCCCTCGCCCCGGCGCAGCTGCTCGAACTCGGCGGTGCACACGTCGATCCAGCGCTGGCGGGTGGCGGCGTCGGCGAAGCGCGGCGTGCCGTCCACCAACCGGTCGCCCATGTCGAGCTTGTGGGCGAACTCGTGGTACACGACGTTGTGGCCCCGCTCGGGGTGGCGGGCGTCGTGGGCGGCGCTGTCCCAGGCGATGACCACCGGCCCCTCGAAGCTGGCTTCGCCCAGGATGGGCAGCGGCCCGTCGGCCACCACGCCGGCCGTGTCCGTGCCTCGCTCACCGGTACGCACCACGGTCGTGGGATGGACCTCGATCCACCGCACGGTGTCGTAGTAGCTGTCGTCCAGGCCGAGGATGAGCAGGCACGCCATGGCCGAGATCAGCACCCGGATCTCCTCGGTGAGCTCGAAGCCGCGGGCGGCCTGCCACCTCTTGGCCACCAGGAACACCCGGATGAGCTCCTCCATGCGGGAGCGCTCGTCGTCATCGAGCATCCCCCAGTGCACCAGCGAGGAGTCGAGCAGGTCCCGCCACGCCTCCGGGAAGGGTCGGGCGAGGGCCTGACGGATGCGGCCGGTGCGGGTGAAGGCCACCATCAGCCGTCGGTGAGCTTCACCACCTCGGTGGTGGGGCGCTCGGGGGTCTCGTCGGGCAGGAACCACCGGAACCAGATGAGCCCGTGGCGGTGGCCCTGGGTGGAGATCCAGTTGGGCCGACCCGGGTCCCGAGCCGCCACCACGAGCGTCCACCCCCCGTCCTCGTCGGAGGTGATCTGCGAGCCGTTGAGGGTGACCGGGCCGCTCAACGGGGAGTAGTCGTAGTTGAACGTGTGGAGCAGCTCGTTCCACAGGCACACGTTCCAGAACGCGCATGCGGGCGACCGGCCCCGGATGACGAGGGCCTCGTCGTCGGCCAGGGCGAAGCTGCCCATGGCGTAGGCGGCGTCGCCCGCGGCCCACCCGAACGTCTCGGTGGGGACGGGATAGGGCTCGGCCACGGTGTTGGGGTCGGCCAGGTTGACCGGCGCCATGGCCGTCTGCTCCTCGAACCAGGTGGTGGTGGCGGTGAACCGGCGAGCCAGGTCCTCGTCGGTGAGCCTCCAGCCGTCGGGGTCGGGGTCCAGGCACTCGATGTCCCACTCCATGCGCCGGCCGGTGGTGGGCTCGTGCAGGTAGTCGCGGGTGATGGCACACACCGCGTCGGGCTCGAGCTTCACCCACGGCGTGGCCACGTGCTCCTCGGGGCTGAGGATGAACTCCACCGTGCCGTCCTCACCCGCCACCAGGTCGCGGTCGTTGACCGACCCGACGATGCGCTCGGAGTAGCGGCCGTCGTCGGGCCCGCCGTAGACGGTGAGCGAGAAGTAGGCGGCGTCGCCCTTGCGCCCGCGCACCCGGTAGGTGCGGGTCGGGTCGATCGAGACGTACTGGTAGAAGGCATCGGCGTTGTCGCCGCCCCACTTCTGGTACGGGCCCACGATCTCGACGAAGCGCGGCCGTGACCGGTCGGCCCACACCTGCGCCTGCAGTCCGACGTGCAGGACGGTGAACATCCAGCGATAGCCCTCGAGCATGGCGGTCTCGTCCGCCAGGGCCCGGTCGCCGCCCTGGCGCAGGCGGATCTCCAGCGCGCTGAGGGCATCGATCAGCCCCCGCACCGCCGCGGCGGTGGCCGGGGCCGGCCCCGGGGTGGGGACGGCGTCAGCTCCCTGGTCGGCCATCTGCGCTCCTGTCGGGACGTGGGCCAGAGATCCTCGCACAGCCGGCCGACGGGCCGGGGCGGCGACCGCGGGCCGGTGAAGGGGACGCTACGGTGTCCGCCACGCAACGGCTCAGCACGACGAGTCCGGGCGCGCCACCCAGACTCCCCCCGGAGGCACCATGACCGACCCTGACGTCCACGGCCCCATCGACACCTCGGTGATCGAGTTCCCCGCCGGAGCGAGTGGAGCGGGCACGGCGCAAGCGATCATGGAACTGGTGGACCGCGGGGCCGTGCGTCTCTACGACATCATGGTCGTCCGCAAGGACGCCGACGGCACGTGCGTGGAGGTCGACCTGGCCACCGCTTCGGACCAGCAGCTCGGGGGCTTCCGGATCCTGGCCGGGGCGCGGTCCGGGCTGCTCGACATGGACGACGTCACCAGCGTCGGCGGGGTGCTCGACCCGGCCACGATGGCGGCCGTGATCGTCTACGAGAACACCTGGGCCATCCCCTTCGTGGCCGCGGCCCGAGCCGAGGGTGCCGAGATGGTGGCCAGCACCCGGCTCTCGGCCCAGGAGATCATCGACGCCCTCGACGCGGCCGACGCGTGAGACCGAAAGGAACGAACTGATGCCTGGACTTCTGCGGGGAGTGGCCCGTACCGCGGCGATCGCCGGCACCGCCAGCGCGGTGAGCGGGCGGGTGCAGCGACATCAAGCCGAGAAGTTCGCCGGGCGCGACGCCCAGATCGCGGCTGACCGACAGCAGGCCTACAACCAGAACGTCGTCTACCAGCAAGCGCCGGCCCCGGCCCCCGCTCCCGCTCCCGCTCCGGCCCCGGCTCCGGCCGCCCGGCGGCACCGGCCCAGAGCGATACCGTCGCCCAGCTGGAGCAACTCGCCCACCTCAAGGATCAGGGCATCTTGACCGAGGACGAGTTCGCCGCGGCCAAGGCCAAGGTGCTCGGCATCTGAACCGGGGTCGAGCGGGCCCTTCCCCGCGTTTCGGCGCCGATACCTTTCGCTCAGCGACACGTTCCGGGGGTCGAAAGCTGTCGCGCCATCCGCGGTACGGTTCGTCATTCACCGACGAGGGGGTCACAGGATGTGGGCACAGCTGATCACCGTGCGACTGAAGCCGGGCAAGGAGAGCGATCTGCCCCAGCTGGTCGCGCAGTTGCAGGCCACCGAGCAACCCGGTTCGGGCCTGCTGCGCTCGTCGCTCCTGCAGGACCAGGGGGACCCGGGCCGCCTGCACATGCTGGTCGTCTTCGAGAGCGAGGAGAAGGCCCGCGAGCGTGAGAACGATCCGCGACGCGAAGAGGGCCTGCGCACGGCGAGGGCGATGATGGCCGAGCTCTTCGACGGCGCTCCGGAGTTCACCGATCTGACCGTCGTCGCCGACTGGACGCCGTAGGCGACGAGACGCGCCCCGCGAGCGGCGCGGTGCGCCGGTTCACCACATGAGCTCGGTGAGCAGGAGGGCGAACAGCTCCTCGGGGTCACGCTCGAGGCCCTGGCGGCCGACCCACTCGGTGAGGTTGACGACGTCACGGTGCAGGAAGTCGAGGCCCATCGGGTTGGCGGCGATGTCGATGGCCTGGGGGAAGTCGATGAACCACACCTCGTCGGCCCACCACAGCAGGTTGTAGGCCGAGAGGTCGCCGTGGGCGAACCCGGCGGCGACCACCCGCTGGAGGTTGACCACCAGCTGGTCCCACATGGCCTCCAGCAGGCGACCGCGAGGGCGGAGGCGGGCCAAGGTCGGAGCCGCCCCGGCGCGGTCGCCGATGTACTCCATGTCGAAGCGATCCTCGGCGAACCGCACGGGATACGGCACCCGAACGCCGGCCTCCCACAGCACGGCCATCACGTCGTGCTCGTGGTTGGTCCATCGCTCCTGCAGCAGGGCCTTGCCGTACGTGGACATGCGCTCCACCGCCCGCCGGTCGCGGCTCTTGCGGAACTGCCGGCCCTCCCGGTACGTGACGTCGTTGCGGAACTGCGACGAGCGCGGCACCCCCATCGCCTCGAGGACACCCTTCTGGGTGACGTGACGGGGGAGGTAGAGCTTGCGGGCCAGCAGGCACCGCCGGCCGTCGGCGCCGGTGCGCTCGATGAGCGACACCTGGGCCTCCTTGCCGGTCTTCAACAAACCGAGGTCGGTGTCGGTGTAGGGCTCGGGGATGAGCCACTCGGGTGGGTCGCGGTGGTCGGACATGCGTCCTCCGGGTTCGAGACGATCAGGAGCAGAACATCCCGATCGACGAACCCGCGGCGACAGCCGACAGGGTGCCGGGCCTAGCGCGAGGCTGCGGGCGCGACCGGGAGATGAGGTGGCGTGACGTGCAGACATGGCCTCGAACCTCCCTGGTCGACGACGCGTCACCGGTGCCGATGCGCTCCCGACAGGAGACCACGACCCGGGCGGCGGTGTCGAGCGCTTTGAAAAGTCCGAGCCGGTCGAGCCGGGCATCGGGCATGCTTCGGCCGTGGCCGAGACCCATTTCGACGAGTGGATCGCGCTGCGTTACCGGACGTTGTGGCCGGAGCTGTTCGAGCCGGCCCTGATCGAACGCACCGTGGACTTCCTCGCCCCGCTGACCAACGGCTCCCCCGCGCTCGAGTTCGGCATCGGGACGGGCCGGATCGCGCTGCCCCTGAGCCGCCGGGGCGTTCGAGTGCACGGCATCGAGCTCTCCCCGGCGATGATCACCCAGCTGCGATCCGACCCCGACGCCGCCACGATCGGTGTCACGCTCGGCGACTTCGCCACCGCCACCGTGGATGGTGTCTTCGATCTCGTCTACCTGCTGCGGAACACGATCACCAACCTCACCAGCCAGGACGAGCAGGTCGAGTGCTTCCGCAACGCCGCCCGCCACCTGCGACCGGGCGGCACGTTCCTCATCGAGAACTACGTGCCCGAGCTCCGCCGCATCCCACCCGGGGAGCACAGCCACGTGTTCACGGCGACCGCCGCCCACATCGGTGTCGGGGAGTACGACTTCGTCAACCAGATCGAAGTGTCCCGGCACTGGTGGACCGTCGACGGGGAGCTCAGGACGTTCTCGTCACCCCATCGGTACGTGTGGCCGGCCGAGCTCGACCTCATGGCCCGCATCGCCGGGCTGCGGCTCAGCGGACGCTGGAGCGACTGGGACCGATCGCCGTTCACCGCCGACAGCCGCAGCCACATCTCCACGTGGGAGAGGAGCTCCTAGTCGGGGCACGGCGCACGGGCCCGGCCGCCGGCACCGTCAGCCGCAGGCGTCGAGGGCGTCGGCCATCAGGTGGCCGAGCGCGGTGCTCCCGTCGTCGGTGAGGTGCACGCCGTCGGCCAGGAGGTACTCGGGGTGGGCCTGCAACATGGCGTTCAGGTCGGCGATGTGGGTCCCGGGCCGGCCGGCGGCCGCGGCGGTGAGCGAGTCGTTCACGATCCGGCCCCCCGAACCGCCGGGGCGGGAGGGGTTGGCGTCGGCGTTGACCCACACCAGGCACTGGCCCGGCGCGAAGAGGGCCAGGGCCAACCCGATCGTCGAACGCTCCGTGGCCGCGTCGGTCTTGCCGTCGTCGAGCGCGTGGGCGTCGTTGGTCCCCAGCTCGATCACGACCGGGTGGCGGCCCGCCCGAGCGGTCTTCTCCAGCGCCGGCATCTGCGTGGCCGTGGTGACCCCGGGGTAGCCGTCCATCGACACCTTCCAGCCGGCCGTCTCGAGCACCTGGCGGATCTGGTGCTCGCCCAGCACGCTCAGGCTGTCGCCCACCACCGCCACCGGCCGGGGGCCGGAGCGGCCCAGCAGGCTGCACCCGCCGCCCCCCACCAGCCCGGCCACCACCAACAGGCCGGTCGCCACCGCCCACCGCGGTCCCGGGACGCCCCCGCGATGACCCCCTCGTCGCTCGCGCACACCCCATCTTCCACCCGGAGGCCGACCCGGGCCAGCAGGCCCGCCGCCGGCGTTGGCGACCCCCGGGGGGTATCGGCGGCCCGAACCTGGCATCCTGGAGGCGTGTTGGGGGTGGGTCAGCCAGCGAACCGCCACGAGAGCGGGCTCCGAGACCGGTCGTCTGACGGGCCGGTCAGCGAGGCGCGGCCGGCCTCCACCGGCCCGGAGAAGACCCCGCACCGGGTGCCCGCCCTCGACGGTCTGCGGGGCCTGGCCGTGGCCGCGGTGGTCGTCTACCACCTCTCGCCCGACCTCCTGCCCGGCGGTTTCCTGGGCGTCTCGGTCTTCTTCGTCCTGTCGGGCTACCTGATCACGTCGCTCCTGCTGGGCGAGGGCCAGACCACCGGCCGCATCGGCCTGACCCGGTTCTGGGGCCGACGCTTCCGGCGCCTGCTGCCGGCCGCGCTGGTGGGGCTGGCCGTGGCCGTGGCCGTGGCGGCGGTGGCCGGCGACGCCCACCAGCTGCGCACGCTGCCCGGTGACGTGACCGCCGCCGCGCTCTACGTGGCCAACTGGCGCTTCATCGTCCAGGGCGCCCCCTACGGCGCCCACTACCTGCAGCCCAGCGTGGTGCAGCACTACTGGTCGCTGGCCATCGAGGAGCAGTTCTACGTGGTCGTGGCGCTGGTGGCGGCCGCCCTGGCCCGCTTCGCCCGGCGGCGCTCGACGTGGCTGGCCGTGTTCGGCGCCCTGGCGCTCGCCTCCATGGCCGCCACCGTCGCCCTCGGCCCGGCCGACCACACCCGGATCTACTTCGGCACCGGCACGCGGGCGTTCGAGCTGCTGGCCGGCGCCCTGCTGGCGGTCGTGGTGAACGGCCGGATCGGCGACGCACCACCGCGCCCGCGATCCGCCGTCGGTCTGCAGGCGCTGGGCCTCGCCGCCGGCGCCCTCCTGCGTCGTGGCCCTGATCACCGTCTCGCTCGACACCGAGGCGCTGTACCGGGGCGGCCTGTGGGTGGCGGCCGGACTCACCGTGGCGGTGGTGCTCGCCGCCCGCGTGCCCGGCCCCATCAGCCGGGCGCCTGTCGTGGCGCCCGCTGACCGCCCTCGGCCTCGTCTCCTACGGCGTGTACCTGTACCACTGGCCCCTGTTCATCTGGCTGAGCCCGGAGTCCACCGGGCTCGACGGCCTGCCCCTGGCCGCGGTGCGCCTGGGGGCCACCGCCGCTGGTCGCCGTGGTCGTCCTACGTGGTCGTCGAGCAGCCCGTCCGCCGGCGGCGCTGGCCCCTCAGCAGCGCCGGATCGGTGGCGATCGCCGTGGCCGCCGGCGTCGTGGTGGTGAGCGCGGCGGTGCGTGGTCGGCACCGGCGCCGAGGCCCGGGCCGTCGTGGCCGCCCCCGACATCGCCCTGCCCACCACGTCGGTGCCCCGCCTCGTCCGGGTCCACCGGGGCCGCCGGTGCGGCGCCCATCGCCCCGCCCCGGCAGGTGCTGTTCCTGGGTGACTCGATGCTGCACGACGCCTTCCCGGCCATGCAGGCCGATCTCGCCGCCCAGGGCATCGACTCGGCGGCCATCGGCGGGCCCGGCCAGAGCCTCATGAGCGACCAGGGCCGCTGGATGGACCAGCTCAGCCGACGCGGTCGCAGGCCCAGGACCCCGACGTCGTCGTGCTCGAGTCGTGCTGCGGCACGGAGCAGCCGTGGGTCGGCCCCGACGGTCAGGCCGTGGACGGCACCTCGCCCGGTGTACTGGACGGCCTGGCGCCAGCTGGCCGAGGAGGCCACCACCCGGGCCGGGGCCCGCGGCGCGCGGGTGGTGTGGGTGCTGCCCCCACCGGCCGACGGCGACAAGAGCAACTGGTACGGGCCCATCCGTGAGCGCATGGTCGAGGTGGGCCGGATCGAGCGCGGCATCGTCGGAGCCCAGCCGGCGGTGGGTCTGGTCGACTGGGGCGTGCTGGCCGCGCCCGACGGCAGCTACGCCGCCACCCTGCCCGACACCAACGGCAACCCGGTGCAGATCCGGGCCGCCGACGGGGTCCACTTCTCCCCCGCCGGCCAGGCCCTGCAGGCGCAGGTCACCATCGAGCAGCTGCTGGCGGACTGGAACCGGCTCGGCGGCCGGGTCGACTCCTCCGCCCGGCAACCACTCCTACGACCGCTGACGGGGGTCAGCGCCCCTAGGGTGCGCCGATGCGCTTCTCCTACGCCGAATCGATGACCGACCCGGGCTACTACCTGCCGCTGGCCCGGGCCGCCGAGGCCGCCGGCTTCGACTCCTTCGTGGTCCCCGACAGCATCTGCTACCCGCGGGACTCCGACTCCACCTACCCGTACACGCCCGACGGGAACCGCGAGTTCCTCGACGACAAGCCGTTCCTCGAGCCGTTCTCGCTCATCCCGGCGATGGGCGCGGTGACCGAGACGCTCCGCTTCACCACGTTCGTGGTGAAGCTGCCCATCCGCCACCCGGTGCTGGTGGCCAAGCAGGCCGCCTCGGTGGCGGTGCTCACCGGCAACCGCTTCGGCTTCGGCGTGGGCCTGTCGCCCTGGCCCGAGGACTACGTCGTCTGCGACCAGCCCTGGAAGAACCGGGGCCGGCGCATGGACGAACAGATCGAGATCATCCGTGGCCTCACCGACGGGGGCTACGTGGAGTACCACGGCGAGTTCTACGACATCCCGGCGGTGAAGATCTGCCCGACGCCGACCGAACGGCTCCCCATCCTCATCGGCGGTCACGCCGACGCCGCCCTCGTCCGCGCCGGGCGACTGTGCGACGGCTGGATGCACGCCGGCAGCGACGCCGAGCAGCTCCCCGCCATGATCGCCCGCCTCGACGAGGTGCGCCGCGAGCACGGGCGCGAGCACGAGCCGTTCGAGATCCACGTGATCTCCCTCGACGGCTACAGCGTGGACGGCTGTCGCCGTCTCGAGGAGCTCGGGGTCACCGACGTGATCATCGGGTTCCGCAACGCCTACCAGATGGAGCAGGACACCGAGACGCTGCAGCAGAAGATCGACGCCATGGCCTGGTTCGCCGACTCGGTGATCGCCGAGGTCAAGGGCTGACCGCGTCAGCGGCCGCGGCCGCGGCTGTCCGGCCCGGCGGCCGAAGAACGTGGCGTCGCCCAGCGAGATCCCGCTGGCGTAGCCGAAGGCGGCCACGCCCGACGTGGTCCGCCCGGCGGCGAACAGCCCGGGGATGGGCCGGCCGTCGACGTGGCCGACCTCGCCGTCGACCGAGGTGACCAGCCCGCCGAGCGTGAACGTGGCGTAGAAGCAGGCCGGGTTGGTGACCCGCAGGTCGTAGGCGCCGAGCGGCCCGACCAGCGGGCGGACGAACGCGCTCGGCCTTGTGGAACTGCGGGTCGTGACCGTCGGCGGCGTGACGGTTGTAGAGGGCCAGGGTGGCCGGCAGCGAGCCGGAGGGCAGGCCCATCTCGGCCTCCAGCTCGCTCGGGGGTCTCGGCCACCCACGACGCCGCCAGCCCGGCCCGGGTCACCTCGTAGAGCGCCTCGTCGACGATGAGGTAGGCCTCGCCGTCCTGGCGGAAGAGGATCTCCTGGCCGACCCGGCCGTAGTAGGTGTCCTCGTTGATGAAGCGCTGCCCCTGGCCGTTGACCAGGATGCCGGTGACCAGCTTGCGGGGCGGGGTGATGGGCACCGCCACCTCGGCGGCGTCCATGCGGGTCACCGCCGCGCCCGCGGCCTGGGCCATGCGGATGGCCCGCCCGTCGTCGAAGTCGTTGCCCAACCGCATCGAGCAGCGCGCCACCAGCGGCGTGTGGCGGCGCACCATCTCGTCGTTGTGCACGAAACCGCCGGCGCACAGCACCACCCCCCGGCGGGCGTGCACCAACAGGTCGCGTCCGGCCTGGCGGGCCGACCACGCCCGATCACCCTTCCGTCGGGCCGCGTCACCAGCCGGGTCACCCGGACGTCGGTCTCCACCCGGGCATGCGAGGCCGCCACCGCGGCCGAGCAGGCGATCCATGAGGAACCGGCCGGCGGCGTGACGGTGCTGCGGCTTGTGGGCCCGGGGGGCGGGCCGGGCCAGGCGGTCGAACGGGAAGGCGTCCTCGCCCCCGGAGTACACGAGCCCGTCGTCGGTCGGCGGCTCCAAGCCGGGCTCGGCGAAGAACGTCGCCTTGAACGGCACCCCGACCTCCACCAGCCACTGGTAGTGGGTCACGCTGCCGTCGCAGTACGCCCGGATCTTGGCCTCGTCGGGGTCGGGCCCGCTGGCCGCCATGAGGAAGCGGAACATGTCGTCGGCCGAGTCGGCGAAGCCGCTCGCCTCCTGCACCGGGGTGCCCCCGCCCAGGTAGATGAGCCCGCCGGACATGGCCGAGGTGCCACCGCCGGCTCCCGCCGCCTCCAGCGCCAGCACGTCGGCCCCGGCCTCGATGGCGCCCAGCACGGCGCAGGCCCCGGCCGCCCCCAGGCCCACCACGACCACATCGGCCTCGAGGTCCCATCCGTCCACCTCGGCGCGGGCAACGGCCGGAGGGAGTCGTCGGGCATGGCCGGTGACTCTACGCGTGATCGGCCGGGTTCAGCCGATCCAGCCGACGACGTCCACCACGACGTCGGTCGACCCGAAGGCGTTGCGCACCACGATGTCGCCGGTGGGCCCGAGCGGGACGAGCACCAGGTTCGGCACGATGTCGCCGGCGGCGAAGTTGACGTCCGAGACCAGCAGTCCCACGTGATCGGACGGATACACGCTCACATAGCCGTCGGCCGTCGGCGTCACCACCGTCACCGTCACGAACACCCCGGCGGCGGCGGGAGGAACGGGGCCGGCCCCGGCGAGGTGGACGGTGACCGACTGCCCGGGACCGAGCGGCCGGGCCGGTGACCCGGGTGTCGAGCATCCGGTGGGGCGACACGCCGCGCAGGCCCGCGCCCGGCCCCGCGCCGTACCAGCCCTGCACGTCGGCCACGAGATCGACCCGACCCAGGAGGTTGCCCAGGCGGACGGTCCCGTCGGCGGCGACGCGGACGGTGACGAGGTTGGCCCGGGTGGAGCCGGCGCCCGGGTTCAGGTTGGACACCAGCGGCTGGGGCTGGTCGCCGGGCCAGGCCCGCACCACCGTGAGGCGCTCGACGTCGGTGGCGGTGAGGTTCAGCACCACGGCGTCCACCCCCGTGGCCGGCACCCCGCCCACCCCGGTGACCTTCAGGTCGATGGCGTCGCCCCCGGTCACCGGCGCCCGGGGGGCACCCAGGCCGCTGCGGGTGTCGAGCACCCGGGCCGGGGTCACCGGGTGGAGGCTGTCCACCCCGGTCGGCGTGAACCAACCCGAGAGGTCGACCACGACGTCGGTGGCGGCCATCGACCTGAGGGAGACGCGGCCGTCGAAGCTGACCCGCGACACCACGTGGTCGGCCACCACCTCGTCGGGCCCGTAGTTGAGGTTCGACGACGGGGGGCTCACCGACCCGGTCGGGAACACCACCAGCCAGCCCGGACCGGCCTCGTTGACCGCGGTCACGTTCAGGTCGACCGACTCGACCCCGGCGGGGACCCCGGCGACGCCGCCGACCTGGAGGTCCAGGGTCTGGCCGGGAGCGAGCCGCCCCCGATGACCACCGGTGCCGTCGCGGGTGTCGAGGATGCGGACCGGGGTGGTCCGGGGGGTGAACCGGGCCGGGGTGATGGCGTCCAGCTTGGCCGAGCACTGCTGGGCACCCGCCGTGATGGCCGTGC
The DNA here is from genome assembly GCA_963726905.1 of uncultured Microthrixaceae bacterium. Lineage (GTDB taxonomy): Bacteria > Actinomycetota > Acidimicrobiia > Acidimicrobiales > Acidimicrobilacustridaceae > UBA4742. The sequence continues at coordinate 395,628 of CAVSDZ010000015.1, read as the reverse complement.
TGAACGCCTCGGCCCCCACCGGGTGGAAATCGGCGCCGCCGTTGTTGGGGTCGCCGAAGTGGAGGCCGTCCTGCCAGAACCACTCGTCGTGCAGGCGCGACAGGTCGGCCCAGGGCACGACCACGACGTTGGGCCGTTCGGCGGCCACCGCGGCGATGATGGCGTTGATGTGGGGAGCCGCTTCGGGGAGGTGGTAGTAGGCGGCCTGGGGTGCGTCGCGCGAATCGACGACCACCACGCACTGGTCGACGAGCTCGTCGACGGTGTGCTCCAGCCGGGCCCGGTAGGCGGCCTCGGCCGCCGGCCACCCGGCGACGAGCTGGGTGTTCCAGGCCTCGAGGGCGTCGTTCGAGGCCGTCTCCACCACCGCGATCTCGTCACCCTCGGCGATGGCGCCGGCCAGGCGGTCCTGGATCCATGCGCTCTCGATGGGCTGGGAGTACTTGCCCTCGACCCGGGGGGCGAACCCGGCGGCGGTGAGGTCGGCCACCAGGTACGGCTGGGTCTGGACCGACAACGAGTCGCCGGCCACCTCGACGCGGCGAGCAGGTGCCTCGGCCGGCACCCCCGGCCTCACCGCCGCCACGGCCGCGGCGGCGCGGCGGGCGCGGCCCCGAGCACCGCCAGCATCACGACCAGGGCCGCCCCCAGGGAGGGACCGCATCCGCCTCCTCGTCTCCGCCCGCCTGCGGCCATCGCCCGTCCTGTCGTCGGCCCCCGGGTGACGCTCGGCACCTGCAGCTCGCTTGCCACACGAGCTTGTCGTCGGATGGTACCTCCGGTCCCGGGCGGGGAAGCCGCGGGGCTAGCCTGCGCCGCCGATGGATCCCCGTACCCCCGTCCTGGTCGGCGCCGGCCGCGTGACCCAGCACGAAGACGACCCGGCCCGGGCGGCCGAGGCGGTCGAGCTGATGGTGCGCGCCACCGAGGCGGCGGTGGCCGACACCGGTGTCGGCCGGGCCGTCGAGCGCGTCGCCCTGGTGCTGGTGCCCGAGGGGATCTGGTCGTACCCGGACCCCGCCCGGCTCGTCGCCCGCCGATTCGGGCTCGAGGCCCGCACCGTGCTGGGTGGGGTCGGCGTGCTCCAGCAGACGCTGCTGTCGCACGCCGCCACCCAGATCGCGTCCGGGGCCGTCGACGCCGCCCTGGTCGTGGGCGGCGAGGCGAAGGACCGCGCCCGGCGGGCCGCCCACCGCGGCACCCCCGCCCCGGAGACCGCCCAGGACGGCGAGCCGGACGAGTGCTGGCGCCCGACCGATGACATCCTGGCCCCGGTCGAGATCGAGCGGGACCTCGCCGTGCCGGCGAACCAGTACGCGGTGATCGAGAGCGCCCTGCGCCACGCCGACCGCCTCAGCGCGACGGCCCAGCGCCAACGCCTGGGCCGGCTGGCCGAGCGCTTCGGTGCGGTGGCCGCCGCCGACCCGCTGGCGTGGGACCGCTCGGCGCCGTCGGCCGCCGCCGTGACCGAGCCCGACGCGGCCAACCGGATGGTGGCCAGCCCCTACACGAGGCTGCTGTGCTCGCAGTGGAACGTCGATCAGGCCGCCGCCGTGCTGCTCATGTCGGCGGCCGAAGCCGAGCGCCTGGGCATCGCCCGCGACCGCTGGGTGTTCCCGCTGGCCGCGGCCGCGTCCGACGCCACGATCCCCCTGGTGGCGCGGGCGGAGTTGCACCGCTCACCGGGCACCGCGCTCGCCGGGGCCGCCGCCCTCGGCCACGCCGGGCTCGCCATCGACGACGTCGCCCACCTGGACCTCTACAGCTGCTTCCCCGCGGCGGTGCAGGTGCAGGCCCGCGAGCTCGGGCGTGGGCCTGGAGCGCGCCCTCACCGTCTTCGGGGGGATGACGTTCGGGGGCGGGCCCCTCAACAACGCCGTCATCGGGGCCCTGGCCGCCATGGTGGACGTCCTGCGGGCCGACCCCGGCTCCACCGGGCTGGTCACCTCGGTCAGCGCCATGCTCACCAAACCCGGCCTCGGGCTCTGGTCCACCGCCGAGCCGGCGCCGGCCGTTCCGCCACCTCGACGTCACCGACGCGACGGTGGCCGCCACCGCCACGCGACCCGTCGACCCCGACGCCACCGGCCCGGCCACGGTGGTGGGTGCCACCGTGGTCCACGAGCGGGGCCAGCCGTCGCGAACGGTGGCCATCGCCGAGCTGGCCGACGGGCGGCGCACCGTGGTGGTCGACCCCGACCCGGGGCGCGCCGCCGAGCGGGTCGAGCAGGACCTGGTGGGCGACGGGCTCGCCATCCCCGCCCCCGGTGTCTGGGCCTGAGCCCCCGCGCCATCGGTTCGGCGCGCGCCGGCTGACCTCCTCGGGTCAACCGACGCTCACCGAACGAAGCTAGGGTCAGCGTCGTGGGTCGACTGGAGGGCTCCGTGGCGCTGGTCACCGGTGCCGCCTCGGGTATCGGCGCCGCCTGCGCCGCCCGCTTCGCCGCCGAGGGAGCCACGGTGGTCACCGTCGACCTGGCCGACGGCCCCGAGATCCGTCCCGACCACGTCCTGGACGTGCGCGACGAGCCTGGCGTGGCCGCCCTGGTCGACGAGATCGTGGCCCGCCACGGTCGGCTCGACTCGGTGGTGAACGCGGCCGGGGTGGCCGGCGGAGGCCCGGTGCACCTGCTCGACCTGGACGAGTGGAACCGGGTGGTGTCGGTCAACCTCACCGGCACGTTCGTGGTGGCCAAGCACGCGCTGCGACCGATGGTGGCTCAGCGCTCGGGCTCCATCATCAACATCGCCAGCATCGAGGGCATCGAGGGCACCGAGGGAGGCAGCGCCTACAACGCGTCCAAGGCGGGGGTGGTCATGCTCACCAAGAACATGGCCATCGACTACGGCAGCTCCGGGATCCGGGTCAACGCCATCTGCCCCGGCTTCATCGAGACCCCGATGATGGCGTCGGTGACGGAGATGCCCGGGATGGAGGAGTTCCGCCAGAAGCTGCTCGAGGCCCACAAGCTCAACCGCTTCGGCCAGCCCGACGAGATCGCCGGTGCCGCCCTGTTCCTGGCCTCGTCCGACGCCTCGTTCGTGACCGGCCACGCCCTGGTCGTCGACGGCGGCTTCACGGCGGGGATGCGTCCGGGCATCCTCGACCGCATGGGGCTGTTCGACTCCTGACCTTCTCCCCGGCACGGACCCGGCCCGGCGGATAGGTTCGTCACCTAGCGTTCATCCGACGGCCATCCAAAGGACACCGCCATGGCACCCGACGGGTCTCCGGGAACCCACTGGTCCCGACGACACTTCCTCGGCGCCAGCGGCGCGGTGGCGGCCGCCGCCGTGCTGGCCGCGTGCGGGGGCTCCAAGGCGACCGGCTCGGCCACCGCCACGACGGCCGGTCCGGCCGGGGGCTCGCTCAACGACGTCGACCACGTGGTGATCCTGTTCCAGGAGAACCGCTCGTTCGACCAGTACTTCGGCACCCGCAAGAACGTGCGCGGCTTCGGTGACCCGAACATCACCCAGACGTCCGAAGGTCGACCGATCTGGTACCAGGCCAACGCCGAGGACCCCGACGGCTACGTGCTGCCGTACCACATCGACACCACCACGACCTCGTGGGCCTGCGCCCCCGACGCCGACCACAGCTGGGAGGGACAGCACACCGCCTGGAACAACGGCAAGAACGACCGGTTCGGCCGGGTGCCCAAGCCGGTGCAGATGGGGTACTTCACCCGCGCCGACCTGCCCTACTACTACGCCCTGGCCGACGCCTTCACGGTGTGCGACCAGTACTTCTGCTCGGTCCTCGGCCCCACCGACCCCAACCGCTACTACTCGATGGGCGCCACCATCGACCCCGGCGGCACGGGGGGCGGGCCCGCCATCGACAACAACACGTCCAAGCCCTTCACGTGGACGACCTATCCCGAGCGTCTCCAGGCCGCCGGGATCAGCTGGCGGATCTACCACGAGGCCGACGACTACGGCGACAACGCCCTCAAGTACTTCGCCCAGTTCCAGAACCTGCCCACGTCCAGCCCCCTGTACGACAACGCCATCCTCGACCGCGACGCCGATGCCTTCGTGCGTGACGCGGCGGCCGGCAACCTGCCCCAGGTGAGCTGGATCGTGGCCCCCGAAGCCAAGTCCGAGCACCCGTCCTACTCACCGTCGGTGGGGGCGGACTACTCGGCCAAGTACATCGGGGCGGTGCTGGCCAACCCCGAGCTGTTCGCCAAGACCGTGTTCATCCTCAGCTACGACGAGAACGGGGGCTTCTTCGACCACGTGCCCCCGCCCACGCCCCCGCCGGGCACGCCCGGTGAGTTCGTGAACGGGGTGCCCATCGGCCTCGGCTTCCGGGTGCCGACCGTGATCATCTCGCCGTGGAGCAATGCCGGGGCGGTGAACTCCGAGGTGTTCGACCACACCTCGACCCTGCAGTTCCTCGAGGCGCGCTTCGGCGTGGAGGTCCCCAACCTGACCGACTGGCGGCGCCAGACCACCGGGGACCTGACGTCCACGCTGGACTTCTCCTCACCCAACCAGTCGGTGCCGACGCTGCCGCCCACCGCCGAGCAGGCGGCGGCGTCGCTGGCCGCGTGCTCCACCCTGCCGCCGGCCACCATCCCTCATCCCCAGTCGGTTCCCACCGTCGAGTCCTGACCGCTCTCCTTCCCTTCCCCGCCGTTCTGGCGTCCATCGGCATCGCCAGGGCGATGCTGATGGACGCCGAAACAGCAGTGGCTCGTAGAGTCGGCCCATGGAGTTCTCCGTGTGGCCCAACCTCGCCCAACCCTGGTCCGATGTCGTCGACGTGGCCCGCCACGCCGAGGCCACCGGGTGGGACGGCGTGTGGCTGGCCGACCATTTCATGGGCGACGCCGGCGGGTTCGGTCCGGTCGAGACCCCGACGCTCGAGGCGACCGCGGGGTTGGCCGCCCTGGCGTCGCTCACCGAGCGGGTGCACCTCGGCTCCCTCGTGTTCGGCGCCACCTACCGGCACCCGGCGGTGCTGGCCAACTGGGCGGTCACGGTCGACCACATCAGCAACGGGCGCCTGGTGCTCGGCATCGGCGCCGGCTGGCAGGAGAACGAGCACGCCCAGTACGGCATCGAGCTGCCCCCGGTGGGGGCGCGGGTCTCGCGCTTCGAGGAGTACTGCCGCGTCCTCACCGGCATGTTGCGGACGGAGCGCACGACCGTGGACGGCACCTGGTACTCGCTCCACGACGCGGTGTGCGAGCCCAAGCCCGTGCAGGAGCCGCTCCCCCTGCTCATCGGGGGCAAGGGCGACCGCATGCTGGGCATCGCGGCGCGCTACGGCGACGGCTGGAACATGTGGAGCCTGCCCGACACCTTCGCCGAGCGCTCGGCCGCCCTCGACCGGGCCTGTGAGCGGGCGGGGCGCGATCCCGCCGCCCTCCGCCGCTCGACGCAGGCCCTCGTGCGCCTCACCGATGACGAGGGGTCGGCCCGCCGCTTCGTCGAGGCCGTGGCACCCCGCGCCGCGGTGGCGGGCACCCCGGCCCAGATCGCCGAGACGGTGAGCGCCTGGCGTGAGGCCGGCGTGGACGAGCTGATCGTCCCTGACTTCACCCTCGGTCACGGTGCCGCCCGCCTCGACGCCCTGGACCAGCTCATCGAGCAGCTCGCCCCCGCGTTCCGAGGCTGAACTCCTCCTCTCCACGCTCTCCACACTCGTTTCTGTCCCTTCAGCGACCTCACAGAGGTCGCTGAAGGGACAGAAAGCGGGAATGGGACCACTAGGATCGGCCCGTGCCGCCCGGACCCCTCCCCGCTCGGCGGATCCGCTTCGAGTACCCCCCGGACTTCGACCCGGCGTGGAACCCGCGCCTGCCCGAGTTCGCCTGCGCCTGCAACAGCGTGTCGCTGCTGATGCCCTACGCCGAGCCCTACTTCGTGAAGTCGATCCGCTCCGCCCTGCCCCAGCTGGACGAGACCGCCCGGGTCGAGGCGGAGGCCTACGTCCGCCAGGAAGCCCAGCACCACGCCCAGCACCGCCGGTTCAACGACCTCGTGGCCCGGCGCTACCCCCGGGTGGTCCGCCTGGAGGGTTGGATGCGGCGCACGTACGGCTGGTTCTCCCGCACGCGGAGCCAGCGCTTCAACCTGGCCTTCGCCGCCGGGTCGGAGACCATCGCCTTCACGCTGGCCCGGTGGGTCGACGCCAACCTCGGCTCGTTCTTCGCCGGCGCCGACCCCGTCCCCGCCACCTTGTTCCTGTGGCACCTGGCCGAGGAGGTGGAGCACAAGTCGTCGGCGTTCGACGTGTACGAGGCGGTGGACGGCTCCCGCCTCCGCTACGGCTTCGCCATGAGCCTCTCGTTCGCCATCCTGGCGTGGTACGCCACCATCGGGACGCTCATCATGATGTTCGGCGAGGGCCGCGGCTTCTCCCCCGTCGCCTACCTGCGACTGGCCCGGTGGGCCTTCAGCTTCGCCTTCGTGGCCCTGCCCACCATGCTCGGCTCCGCCCTGCCCGGACACCACCCGTCGTCGTTGGTGGACCCGATGTGGCTCTCGGCCTGGCTCGGTCACTTCGACCCGGCCACCGGCACCCTGCCCGAGCCCACCGCCCTGGCCGGTTGAGCGCAAGCGTCGAGCGGAGCCGCTGGTGCTCAGCCCTCGGCCAGGAACGAGATGATCTCGGGCAGCGCGGCGGCGTCCTGCACGAAGAAGGCGTGCCCGCCGTCGTACAGGCGCAGCTGGGCCCCGGGGATGCGATCGGCGATGGCGGCACCGTTGGCCGGTGGGGCGATGCCGTCGAAGCGGCCGCTGGCCACCAGGGTGGGGCAGGCCACCGCGGCGAGGCGCGACGACACGTCGTGACCGCGGCGGGCCTCGAGCTGGGCCACCTCGCCCCGCCGGTCCTCGGCCGATGAGGGGGCCCGGGCGCCGGCGGTCAGGTAGTCGACCAGGCCCTGGTCCTTGGGGTGGGTGGCCAGCCATTCCGGGGTGAAGCGGGTGTCGACGAGTGGCACCATGCGCTCGGCCCGGGCCTCAGGATCGAGATCGACCAGCTCGTGGAGCGGGAAGGAGGCGCCGCCGGCGCCGCCCGGCGACGTGCACAGCAGCGCCAACCGCTCCACCCGGTCGGGGGCGGTGACCGCCAGCTCCTGGGCCACCATGCCGCCGAAGCTGATCCCCAGCACCCGGCACGAGTCCCAGCCGAGCTGGTCCATCAGGCCGAGCGCGTCCTCCGCGTAGTCGGCCATGGCGTACGGCTCCGGGGGGCGAGCCGTCCGACCCAGGCCCCGCTGGTCGTAGGCCAACAGGTCGAACGAGTCGGCGAACGGGCGCAGGAGCACGCCCGTGCCGGCCAGGGTGGCGCCGCTCCCGTTGACGAAGAGCAGCCGGGGACCGCTCCCCTGCCGCTCGTAGTAGATCTCGATCCCGTTGGCGGTGGCGAGGGGCATGGTCCGCACCTTGGCCCAGATCCGGGGGCTCGGCCACTCGAGCGGGCCGCGCCGGCGGCGTCGGCGGTTCCGGCGGTGCCGCACATTCCTATCCCCCTCTCACCGCGCTCACGCCCACCTCTCGCCGGGGTGTCCCAAGGTGGGGCCACCTCGGAGAACCGAGGTTTCCCCCCAACAAGGAGTTCCCCTCATGCTTTCCACCACCAACCCCAAGGCCAAGGCCTGGCTGTTGTCGGCCGTCGTCGCCGGCGGTGTGCTCGTCGGCGCCGCCGGTGTGGCCAACGCCGCCACCAGCGACACCAGCTCGACCAGTTCGACCACCGCGGCCACGGCGCCCGCCGCCCCCGCCACGGGCACGGCCCCCACCCCCGGGTCCGGCTCGGCCGCCCCCGCTCAGGATCCGGCCGCTGCGCCCAACGGTCCCGGTGAGACGCTCCTCACGGGCACGACCGCCGATCAGGTGAAGGCTGCCGCGCTGGCCGCCATCCCCGACGGCACCGTGATCCGGGTCGAGACCGACTCGGCCGGCTCGCCCTACGAGGCCCACGTGAAGAAGGCCGACGGCACCACGGTGACCCTCAAGTTCGACGCCAACTTCCAGGTGACCGCCACCGAGAACGGCTTCGGCGGCCACTGATCCCTTCCCGCCGGCTGCACATCTGGACGCTTCCGCACCGCTGGTGTGCGGAAGCGTCCAGATGCCGCGGGGGAGCCCGTCAGCTCCGGTAGAGATCGGCCAGCTCGCCGCCGATGGTGGCCAACCGCCGGCGCATCTCGGCCGGCTCACGGACCTCGAGACGGTTGCCGAACCCGGCCAGCTGGCCGGCCAGCGAATCGAGATCGTGCCCGCTGACCTCGACCGCCACCCGGCCGTCCGGCTCCGAAGGCCCGATGCGCAGCCGGGGACCGAACACCATGCGCAACACCGGCACGAGGTCGGCCACGGCCGTCCCCTGGACCCGGTAGGCGGCTCCTCGTTGATCCACCTCGTCGGTGACCAGGCGCCACGCCTCGGCCAGGTCGAACCCGTCGGGGCGGCGCACCGGCTCGCCGGTCGGTTCGACGGAGGTGACCCGATCCACCCGGAACGTCCGCAACCCCGCCGTCGGTGTCGGCCACCAGGTACCAGGTCGACCCCTTGGTGGCCAGCCCGAGCGGGTGGACCACGCGACTCGACGGCGTGCGGTCACGGGCCACGTACCCGAGACGGACCTGCTCACCGTCGATCACTGCCCGCTGCAACGCCTCGAGATGGACCGGGGTGGGACGGGTGACCCCCGACTGGCCCCACCCCGTCGGGTCCACCACCACCGCGGCGGAGGCCGCCTCGGCCTCGCCGCGGAAGGGCTCGGGCAGGGCGCGCACCAGCTTGCGCAGCGCGGCCTTGACCTCGGGGGTGGCCGACGACGGGCCGGCCACCAGGAACAGCGCCCGGGCCTCATCGGCCGTGAGCCCGCTGAGATCGGTGCGGGCACCCCCGATGAGCTGCCAGCCGCCACCGCGGCCCTGGCGGGAGTAGAGCGGCACGCCGGCCATGGCCAGCGCGTCGAGGTCACGACGGGCGGTGCGCTCGGACACCTCCAGCTCGGCCGCCACCTCGGCCGAGGTCACCTGGCCGCGCCGTCTGCAGCAGCAACAGGATGGCCACCAGCCGATCAGCGCGCATGCCGTCATGGTGGCATCCAAAGCGGCCAACCCATGACCGGTTCAGCGGCGGTTCCCCCGGAGAGGTGGGGCGAGGCCGTTCGATTCCGGGCGCCGAGCCACCACCGGAGCGGCCCGGCCGGCAGAGAACCGGTCGCGCCCGGCGACGGCGGGCCAAGATGGGGCCATGGCCGCGCTGATCGAGGACTACGGGATCATCGGCGACACCCGCACGGTGGCCCTCGTCGACCGCAGCGGATCCATCGACTGGTGGTGCGCGCCCCGCATCGACTCCGCCGCCTGCTTCGCCGCGCTGCTGGGTGAGCCCGGCAACGGCCGCTGGCTGGTCTCGACCGTCGAGCCCACCGAGGAGGTGACCCGCGCCTATCACCCCGACACCCTGGTGCTGGAGACGATCCACCGCACCGCCGGGGGCGCGGTGGCCGTCATCGACTTCATGTCGCCCGACGCCGTGGACCCCACCATCTTCCGCGTCGTCGAGGGCCGGGAAGGCACCGTCGACGTGCAGCTGGAACTGATCGTCCGCTTCGACTACGGCTCGATCGTGCCGTGGGTGCAGCGCACCGGTGACGGCCTGACCATGGTGGCCGGCGGGGACGGCCTGCGTCTTCTCCAGCCCCGTCCCCGTGCAGGGCCGGGACTTCACCACCGTGGCCGAGTTCACCGTGTCCAAGGGCCACCGGCTCGGCTTCTCGCTGGCCTGGCACCCGGCCACCGACGGCGCCGGCCTGGCCCTCGACCCCATCGCCGCGCTGCTGCGCACCGAGGTCTGGTGGCACGAGTGGGTCGGCTCGATGCACCTACGACGGGGACTGGCACGACGACGTGGTGCGCTCGCTCATCACCCTCAAGGCCCTGTCGTACGCCCCCACCGGCGCCATCACCGCGGCGGCCACCACCTCGCTGCCCGAGCAGATCGGCGGGGTGCGCAACTGGGACTACCGCTACTCGTGGCTGCGCGACGCCTCGTTCACGCTCGAAGCCCTCCTGCTGAGCGGCTACACCGACGAAGCCATGGCGTGGCACCACTGGTTGCGCCGAGCGGTGGCCGGCGACCCCGGCGACGTCCAGATCATGTACGGCGTGGGTGGCGAGCGGCGCCTGACCGAGCTCGAGCTGGACTGGCTGCCGGGCTACGAGGGCTCGCGGCCGGTGCGCATCGGCAACCAGGCCAGCGAGCAGTTCCAGCTCGACGTGTACGGCGAGGTCCTCGACGCGGCGTGGACGGCGGTGCGCTCCGAGATGGGCCAGGCCATGATCAGCCACCAGGACCGCCACGGGGCGGTCGGTGACCTGCTGCCGGCGATGATGGCCCACCTGGAGCGGGTGTGGGAGGAGCCCGACGACGGCATCTGGGAGATGCGCGGCCCCCGGCGCCACTTCACCCACTCGAAGGTCATGGCCTGGGTGGCGTTCGACCGCGCCATCCGCATCGCCGAGGCGGTCGGGTGGGACCACCTCCCGCTCGATCGGTGGGCCGGAGTCCGCGACCGCATCCACGACGACGTGTGCGCCCGAGGGTGGAGCGACGACCAAGCAGAGCTTCGTGCAGTCCTACGGTTCCGAGCGCCTCGACGCCAGCCTGCTGATGCTGGCCCGCGTCGGCTTCCTGCCCCCGAGCGACCCCCGCATCGTGACGACGGTGGAGGCCATCCAGCGTGAGCTGGTGGTCGACGGGTTCGTGCTGCGCTACCGTCCGACCGACGACTTCGACCCGGTGGACGGGCTGCCCGCCGGCGAGGGAGCGTTCCTGCTGACCACGTTCTGGCTGGCCGACAACCTGGCCCTCATCGGGCGCCGCGACGAGGCGCTGGCCCTGTTCGAGCGGCTGCGGGGGCTGCGCAACGACGTCGGCCTGCTTCGCCGAGGAGTACGACCCCGCCACCGGCCGCATGCTGGGCAACCTGCCCCAGGCCTTCTCGCACCTGGCCTTCATCATCTCCGCGGCCAGCCTGTCGATGGGCGAGCACGGGCCCGTCGCCCGGCGCGCCCGCCCCCGCTGAGCCCCTGACCACGGAGGATCCCCCGATGTCGCCGACCCCGCTGCGCTCGCGTCCCGCCTGGGCCGCGCTCGAGCGCCACCACGCCGAGATGGCCGACCGACACCTGCGCGAGCTGTTCGCCGCCGACCCCGAGCGGGGTGAGCGACTGGCCGTCGAGGCCGTCGGCCTCTACCTCGACTACTCGAAGAACCGCGTCACCGACGAGACCCTGGCGCTGCTGGTGCAGCTGGCCGAGGAGTGCGGCGCTGCCCGACCGGCGCGACGCCATGTTCGCCGGCGAGCCCATCAACGTGTCCGAGCAGCGCTCCGTCCTGCACGTCGCCCTGCGCATGCCGCGCGACGACACGCTGGTGGTCGACGGCGTCGACGTGGTGGCCGAGGTCCACGACGTGCTCGACCGCATGGCCGCGTTCGCCGAGCGGGTGCGCTCCGGTGAGTGGACCGGGCTACACCGGCCGGCCGATCCGCAACGTCGTGAACATCGGCATCGGTGGCTCCGACCTCGGCCCGGTCATGGCCTACGAGGCGCTGCGGGCCTACAGCCGGCGCGACCTCACGTTCCGCTTCGTGTCCAACGTCGACGCCACCGACTTCGTCGAGGCCACCCGCGACCTCGACCCGGCCGAGACCCTGTTCATCATCTCGTCCAAGACGTTCACCACGCTCGAGACGCTGACCAACGCCCACTCGGCCCGCGACTGGGTGGTCGGGGCCCTCGGGTGACGAGGCGGCCGTGGCCCGCCACTTCGTGGCCGTGTCCACCAACGCCGAGCGGGTGGCGGAGTTCGGCATCGACACCGACAACATGTTCGGGTTCTGGGACTGGGTGGGCGGCCGCTACTCGATGGACTCGGCCATCGGCCTGTCGACGATGGTCGCGGTCGGGCCCGAGCACTTCGCCGAGCTGCTGGCCGGCTTCCACGACATGGACGAGCACTTCCGCACCGCTCCCCTGGCCCGCAACCTGCCCGTGCTCATGGGGCTGCTGGCCGTCTGGTACGGCGACTTCTTCGACGCGCAGACCGTGGGCGTGATGCCCTACGAGCAGTACCTGAAGCGCTTCCCCGCCTACCTGCAGCAGCTCACCATGGAGTCCAACGGCAAGCACGTCACCGTGGACGGCACCCCGGTCGACTACCAGACCGGCGCCGTCTACTGGGGCGAGCCCGGCACCAACGGCCAGCACAGCTTCTACCAGCTCATCCATCAGGGCACGAAGCTCATCCCCGTCGACCTCATCGGCTTCGCCAACAGCCTCAACCCGCTGGGCGAGCACCACGACCTGCTTGTCGTCCAACGTGTTCGCCCAGGCCGAGGCGCTGGCCTTCGGCAAGACCGCGGAGGAGGTGCGGGCCGAGGGCACGCCCGAGGCGGTGGTCCCGCACCGGGTCATGGAGGGCAACCGGCCCACCAACGTGCTGCTGGCCGACCGCCTCACCCCCCGCCTGCTGGGCAGCCTGGTCGCCCTCTACGAGCACAGCGTCTTCACCCAGGGCACCATCTGGGGCATCGACTCGTTCGACCAGTGGGGGGTCGAGCTGGGCAAGGCGCTGGCCAGTGCGCATCATCCCCGAGCTGACCGGCGACACCGACCCCGACCTCGCCCACGACTCGTCGACCAACACCCTGATCCGCCGCTACCGGTCCCTGCGCCGCCGCCCGAGCTGACCCGCAGCCCGAGGTGACCCCGGCCCGAGCCAACCGTCCGAACGCACCGTCCGACCGAACCCCACGACCAGGAGATCCCCATGGCCACCGACCACCCCACCCAGCTCGGCATGATCGGCCTCGGCCGCATGGGCGCCAACCTCGTCCGCCGCCTGATGGCCGACGGCCACCCCTGCGTCGGCTACGACGTCTCGGCCGACGGCCGTCGCCGCCCTCGAGGCCGAGGGGGCCGGCGGGGCGACCACCCTGGCGGACTTCGTGGCCGCGCTGGAGCGCCCCCGCGCCATCTGGATCATGGTGCCGGCCGCCATCGTGCAGCCCACCCTCGACGAGCTCGTGCCCCTGCTCGACCCCGACGACGTGGTCATCGACGGCGGCAACTCCTACTACCGCGACGACATCACCCGGGCCGCGCAGCTGGCCGCGTCGAGCATCCACTACGTCGACTGCGGCACCAGCGGCGGGGTGTGGGGCCTCGAACGCGGCTACTCGCTGATGATCGGCGGCGAGGACGCGGTGGTGGCCCGCCTCGACCCGTTGTTCCGCACCATCGCCCCCGGCGAGGCCAGCGCCGAGCCGACACCGGGTCGCACCCGCACCGACGGCACCGCCCAGGACGGCTACCTGCACTGCGGGCCCAACGGCGCCGGCCACTTCGTGAAGATGGTCCACAACGGCGTCGAGTACGGGATGATGGCCGCCATCGCCGAGGGCCTCAGCATCATCAAGCACGCCAACGCGGGCACGGTCACCCGCGAGACCGACGCGGAGACCACCCCGCTGCGCGACCCCGCGGCCTACCAGTACGACATCGACGTGGCCGAGGTGGCCGAGGTGTGGCGGCGCGGGTCGGTGGTGGGCTCGTGGCTGGTGGACCTGACCGCCGACGCCCTGGCCCGCTCACCCCAGCTGGACGACTTCGCCGGTCGGGTGTCGGACTCCGGCGAGGGGCGCTGGACGGTGGCCGCCGCGGTCGACACCGGTGTGCCCGCCCCGGTGATCACCGCCTCGCTGTTCGAGCGCTTCGCCACCCGGGGTGAGGGCGACTTCGCGGCCAAGGTGCTGTCGGCCATGCGATCCGAGTTCGGCGGGCACGCCGAGAAGCCCGCCTGATGCTCGAGCGCGCCACGCTCGATCGGGTGCGGGCCGAGGTGAGGTCGGAGCGGGCCCACTTCAACCACGCGGGCATGTCCCTGACGCCGGCCCCGGTGTTGGACCGGATGGTGCGCCACCTGCAGCTGGAGGCGGAGCTGGGCGGCTACGAGGCGGCCGCGGCGGTGGCCGACGAGCTGGCCGCGGTGCCGGCCGTGGTCGGTGAGCTGGTGGGGGCGGCACCGGACGAGATCGCCGCCACCGAGAGCGCCACCCGGGCGTGGGAGATGGCGGCGTGGGCGCTGGCCGAGACGTTCGGCTACGGGCCCGGCGACCGGATCGTGGTCGACCAGTTCGCCTACGGCACGGTGCACGCCACCCTGGCCGCCCTCCACCGCAGCCACGGGGTGGTGGTCACGCTCGCCCCGTCACTGCCCGACGGACGGGTCGACCCCGACACCCTCGCCGACGTCGTCGACGACCGCACCCGCCTGGTCGTGGTGACGCACGTCCCCACCCATCTCGGGACCGTCACCGACGTGGTCGCGGTGGGGCGGATGCTGGCCGGCTCGGGGGCGTTGTTCGCCGTCGACGTGAGCCAGAGCCTGGGCCAGCTGCCGGTGGACGTGGGCGCCATCGGCTGCGACATCGCCTTCGCCCCGGGTCGGAAGTTCCTGCGGGCCCCGAGAGGCACGGCGGTGCTCTACGTGCAGGCGACCCTGGCCGAGCAGCTGGTGCCGCTGACCATGCCCTTCGGTGTCGTCGAGCCGGCCGACCTGTCGCGCTACACCCTGCCCGGCGGCCTGCGCCGCTTCGATCAGTTCGAGTACGACGTGGCGGCGCGCCTGGGCCTGGCCGAGGCGGCCCGCTACGCCCTCGACCTGGGCCTGGAGGCCATCGCGGCCACCACCGCCGAACGCACCCGGGCGGTGGTCGAGCGAGTGACCGCGGTGGACGGGCTCCGGCTGACGGGCCGACCCGACGACCGTGGCATCGTCTCGTTCGTGTCGGCCACGTCCAGCCCCGAGGCGGTGCAGGCGGCCCTGTCCACCGCCGGGGTGAACGCCTGGGTGAACCCGACCGGAGGCGCCCCGTACGACGCCGCCGCCCGCCCCGTCCTCCCGTCGGTGCGGGTCTCCCCCCACTACGTGACGAGCGACGAGGACCTCGACCGCCTCGAACGGGCCCTGGCCACGCTCTGACGCCCGCCACCGGTTCCGGCCATGGATCTACCCGTCCCCGGGGGCAGGATCATCGCCAGAACGGCCGTGCTGCTCGTCCAGCCAGGCCAGGGCGCCGTGGGCGGCGGCGGCGCCGGTGGCGAAGGCGGCCTGCAGCAGGTAGCCGCCGGTGGGGGCCTCCCAGTCGAGCATCTCGCCCGCCACGAACGTGCCCGGCCGGGCCCGGACCATGAACCGCTCGTCCAGGTCGGCGAAGGCCACTCCCCCGGCGGTGGAGATGGCGCGCTCGATCGACTGGGGCGCGACCAGCTCGACCGGGACCGCCTTCACCAACGCGGCCAACGCCTCGGGCGCCGCGGGCAGGTCGCGGCCGTGCGCCTCGCGCATCAGCCCGATCCCGACGGACGCCACGCCGCACCGGCGCAGCACGGTGGCGGTCGACTCCTTGGCGCGGCGCCGGCCGAGCCGGGCCGTCAGCTCGCCGACGGAGACATCGGGCCGCAGGTCGACGACGAGGGTCACCGGGGTGCCCGCTTCGAGCGCGTCACGCAGCGACGCCGACAACCCGTAGACCGCTCCCCCTTCGAGGCCCGTGTCGGTGATCACGACGTCACCCCGGCTGGCGGCGCCGCCGAAGGTGAGCCGCACGTTCTTGACGGGGTGGCCGGCGAAGCGGTCGCGGAACGTCTCGGACCACGAGGCCCGGAAGCCCACGTTGGCCGGACGCAACGGCGCCACGCCGATGCCCGCGGCCCGGAACGGCTCGACCCAGGCCCCGTCGGAACCGACGCGGGGCCAGCTCGCGCCCCCCAGGGCCAGCACGGCGGCCTCGGCCGCGACCACCTCGGTGGCCCCATCGGGACCGACGAACGTCCACGTCCCCGGCTCGTCCCCCCAGCCCTGCCACGTGACGCGGACGCGCCGCTCCACCCCGAGGTCACCCAGCCGGGTCAGCCAGGCCCGCAACAGCGGGGTCGAGCGCAGGGCGGCGGGGAAGACCCGACCGCTCGACCCGACGAAAGGCTCCTGGCCCAGACCGCGGCACCACGCCTGCAGCGCCTCGGGCCCGAACGACGCGATGCTGGCCGCCAGCATGGCTCGGGCCGGGCCGTAGCGGTCCATGAAGGCGTCGATCGGTTCGCTGTGGGTGAGGTTGAGGCCGCCCCGACCGGCCAGCAGGAACTTGCGCCCCACCGACGACATCCGCTCGAAGACCGTCACCCGGTGGCCCGCCGTGGCCAGGACCTCGGCCGCCATGAGCCCGGCCGGCCCACCCCCCACCACGATGACGGTGCCGGACGGAGAGCTCGTGGTCGTCACCCGCTCCGCTGGTTTCGGCGTCGACAACCCGCGCTCAGCGCGAGTCCGTGACGCCGAGACGGGTCGCGCCCGGCCCCGGGGCCACCGTCGGCCACGGGTGGAGGCGCTCGGCGGCCAGGGCCACGTCGAACAGCAGGGCGTCCTCGTGGTGACGACCGAGCACCTGCATGCCCACCGGCAGGCCGTCGACCGTCCCGGCCGGGATCGACACGGCCGGGTTGCCGTAGATGTTCGAGATGATCGTGAGGGCGCCCATGTTGACCAGGTCCGGGAACCTGCGGGCGGCCTGGGCCAGCACCAGCGACGGCAGCCGGGGGACGACGGTGGCCGCCGCCCGCACGCCGAACAGCACCCCCCGCAGCCCGTAGCCGGCCACCCGGCTGGACCGGGCCCAGTCGACGAAGCTCTCCTCGGCGCTGCTGGTGGTGGCGTCGGCGGCGAACGCCGGCCCGGGGTTGGTGGCGGCGATGAGGAAGTCCACCTGGTCGAACGCCGCCGCCATGGCCTCGTTGGCCTGGATGCGCAGCTCCTCGGCGGCCGCGGCGGTGTGGAGGTTGTACATGGACTGGGCCAGACGGAGGCCGACGGCCACCTCGTCGGTCAGCTCGGGGGCGCACCGCGGCCAGCTCGGCCCCAGGTCGGCGAGCAGCGTGGCCAGGTTGCCCATCATCCACTGGGCGGCCAGGTTGGGGGGCTCGACGACCAGGTCGACGAGGGTCATGCCCTGGTCGGCCGACCAGTGCCTCGGCCTCGGCCCGGATGCGCTCCTCGACCCCGGGCTCGAGGGTGACCCCGCCCAGCGCCGGGATGATGGCCACCCGCCGCCCGGCCAGCTCGTGGCGCCCGAGCCCGGCCTCCCAGGCCCCCGGCGAGGGGATGGTGGTGGGGTCGGCGGAGTGCAGGCCGGCGCACACGTCGTAGTAGCGGGCGGCGTCGCGCACCGAGCGCGACAGGTTGCCGACCACCACGGTGTTGGGCCGCGTGTAGGCATGAGGGCTGCGGGGGATGCGCCCGAACGTGCCCTTCATGCCCAGCAGCCCGGTGTAGCCGGCCGGGATGCGGATCGACCCACCCCCGTCACCTCCGGTGGCCAGGCTCACCAGGCCCCCGACCACGGCCGCCGCCGATCCGCCGGACGATCCGCCCACCGTGCGACCGAAGCGCCACGGGTTGTGGGTGACGCCGTTGATCTTGGTGACGCTCACGTTGAGGCCGCCGAACTCGCTGGCGGTGGTCTGGCCCACCGGCACGACCCCACCGCGCTGCACGAGCCGCTCGACGTGGTGGGAGGTGTAGCCGGCCACCCGGTCGCGGAACACCAGCGACGCCTCACTCCACGGCCAGCCCGCCACCGGCTCGAGCTCCTTGATGCCGGTGGGCACCCCGCCGAAGGGCCGGGTCACGTCCGCCTCGGCGGCCGCCTGCCGGGCCCGCTCGGGGTCGAGCGAGGCGAAGCAGTTGAGCGGGGAGGCCTCGATGGCGCTCAGGGTGGCGTCCAGCTCCTCGAGCGGGGACCGCTCGCCCGCTCGGAAGGCGTCGACGAGCGAGCAGGCGTCGCCCGTCCAAGGGGTGGTGGAGCTGTCGCCCGTCATCGATCTCGTCTCCCCTCCGCGGCGCATCGCACCCGGGGTGTCGTCCACCGGGGCTCAGTCGGCCTCGATGAAGATGCACTCCCCCGGGCATTCCTCGGCGGACTCGATGACGCCGTCCAGCTCGCTGTCGGGGACACCGATGATGCCCTGCGGGCCCCCCGGCTCGCTCTTCACACCCGAGTCGTCCTGCACGTAGGCCAGGCCGTCGTCCAGCAGGGTGAAGACCTTGGGGGCGATCTCGGCGCAGATGCCGTCGCCCGTGCAGAGATCCTGGTCGATCCAGACCTTGTAGCTCATCGCACCTCGTTCGAATCAGTCGGGGGGACCGGCTCGGCCGCACATCCGGCCGAGCGCCGGACCTCCATGGTGTCAGGACCGGGTCCGGGCGCACCAACCGGCCGTGCCATGCTGTCGCCATGACCCACGTCCTCATCGCCACGGACGGCTCGGCCGACGCCGTGGCCGCGGCCGGTCAGGCCCTCGGGCTCCTCGCCCCGGCCGACAAGGTCACGGTGCTGTGCGCGGTGGAGGCCCCCGCCGCGGCCACGGCCGGCCAGGAGTCGGGCTTCGCCGGCGGGCTGGCCGAGCCCGAGGTCATCGACGCGGCGTGGGACGCGGTCCGCGACGAGGCGCGAGGCGCTCTGGAGCAGACCGTCGCCGTCCTGGGGGCCACTCCCACCGTCGAGCGGCGGATCGAGGCGGGCAGTCCGGGCCCCGTCATCTGCCGGGTGGCCGAAGAACTGGCGGCCGACGTCGTGGTCGTCGGGTCGCGCGGGCGCGGCGCCATCCGCCGTGCCCTGCTCGGGTCGGTGAGCACCCATGTGGCCAACAACGCGCCGTGCCCGGTGCTGATCGTCCGGGCGCCCTGACCTCGCCCATCGACCCGTCAGACGTCGGGGGTGGCCTCGACTCGACCGCGGCCGATGGCCTCGACCAGCGCGGCGTGGTCCGCGGCGTTCGTCGCCGCGTAGGCCGCGGCGAACTCGGCGATGGCGGCGTCGAAGCGCGACGAGCCACCCAGGTAGGCGCTCAGCTCCACCGGGTCGCCGGTGCGGGCGTGGGCTCGGGCCAGGGCCCAGGCGCAGAGCGCGCCGTAGTGAGCCAGGTTGTTGAAGTCCATCTTGAGCAGGTCGCCCTGGCCCTTCACGTCCCACAGCTGGCGGACGTAGTACTGGCGCCCGGTGCGGGGGGCCTCGGCCCACCCCAGGAAGATGTCGCTCGCCCCCTGGGTCAGGCGCTGCCCGTTCACCACCCGGCGGCCGTGATGGCCGGCCACCGAGGCCCCGACGTACGGCTCGAGCACCGAGGCCTGGGCCTCCTTCACCTGCATGACGAGGTGGTCGCCCTTGGGGCGGTCGGGACCTTCGAGCAGGGCGACCCAGCAGTTGGTCCCCACGCTGCCGACGCCGACCACCTTGCGGGCCACGTCCACCACCCGGAACCGGTCGAACAGCTCGAGGCGGTCGTCGCTCAGCGACTCGCGGTAGGAGGCGATGGTGCCGACCACGTCGTCGATGCCGGCCCCCGTCTGGTGCAGGTGCACGAGCAGCGGGGGGTCCTCGGCGAAGCGCAGCTCACCACCGCGGGTGTGGGTCAGCTTGGCCACCGCCCGCAGGTGGCCCTTGCGTTCGGCCCTGCGCACGTCGCGACGCACCAGCGGCCGGTACCGGGCCGGGAAGTGGGCGATGACGTCGTCGATCGTCGGTCCGGTCGTACCACAGCGTCAGCGTGGCCAGCTTGGCGTAGCCCGCCAGGCGGTCGCGGTAGGTCGCCATGGCGGTGGTGACCACCCGGTCGCACCTGGCCGCCGAGAAGCCGTGCTGGTGGGCCACGATCCACAGGCTGGCCCCGAGGCGCTTCACATCCCACTCCCACGGGCCGGGCAGCGTCTCGTCGAAGTCGTTGATGTCGAAGACCAGGTTCCGCTCGGGGCTGGCGAACTTGCCGAAGTTGGCCACGTGGGCGTCACCGCAGGCCTGGACCGTGAGTCCCGTGACCGGCGTGGTCGAGAGGTCGCCGGCCATGATCGCCGCCCCGCCCCGGAAGAAGGCGAAGGGCGACTCGGCCATCCGCCCGTAGCGGATGGGCACCAGCTCAGGGACCCGGTCGGCGGCCTGGGCCTCCAGCACGTCGACCGGGTCGGCGCGGTCGGGTCGGGGGTGCCACTCGCCGTGGGCCGAGCGGGGGACGGCCTTGCGCAGGTCCCGCCCGGTCGAGCGTCGGTCGTCCCAGCTCAGGGCCACGTGCCCCCCGTCGCCGTCACGCGAACGAGAAGAACATCATCTGGGTGGCGTAGGCCACCAGGCGGGGTTGGGTCGGGTCCCACAGCGCCATCTCCACCGACGCGTAGCCGTCGCCGGCGTGCCGGGCCCGGTTGTGGGCCAGCAGCCAACCCGGCCGCGCCGAGCCCAGCAGGTGGATGGTGAAGTCCGCGCTGGGGCCGAACCAGGGCCCGGCCTCGGGACCGAGCTTCTGGTCCACCGCCCCGGGCATGGTGTCGCACAGCACGATGGCGGCCACCGGGTCGAGCGTGCCGTCGTCGAGCAGCGGTGGGTCATCGAGGCGATACCAGTAGGCCACCTCGGCCGGACCGGCCTCGAACGGCTCCCACGGTGGCCGACCGGTGGCCGGGCGGCATTCGACGATCTCCTCCCAGAACGGCATGGGGCCGTGGTCGAACTCGAACTCGACGCCGTCGGGCAGCGGGTCGCGGAAACCCCGGAGCTCGTCGGCGGCGGCCACGTCGGGGAAGACCAGGTCGGTGAACTCGAAGCCTCGGCGGGCGGCGCCGAACACGGCGACGGCCGTGAGCCCGGCGGCGGCGCCCGGGTTGCGCACCGTCGCCGTGAGCTGCGACATCGAGCGGCCGCGGCGCAGCACGGTGACGTCGATCTCCACCGGCCCGGTGGCCACCTGGCCGGCGAACACCGCCGACAGGGACCGCAGCGCCTGTTCCTCCACCCCCAGCGTCGCGCCCATGGCCCGGGCGGCCAGGGCCGCCACCGCCCCGCCCTGGGGGACGACGGCCAGCATCCAACGCTCGGCGATGTCGGCGGTGAAGCGCCCGTCGTGGCCGGGCACCGGCACCACGTCGAGGTCCTCCCACCCCTGCGATCCCATGGCGCGGCACCTTAGCGACGGCCGGCGTTGAACACGCAGGGGTTTGGGAGATCCTCCCCAGAGCGTGCGGGCCCTGCCGGCCGCCCGAGGTTGTGACCATGGCCCCTGCCCCTCACCGCCGGCTTCGGGGACCATGGAGGCGCCACCGATCGGAGGGAGAGCGCCCATGCCCGCCAAGACCCCCAGCGACCCGGAACCGCCCCCGAAGACGGGCCCGGTGCACACCACCAGCGCCACCAAGGTGAACGTGGCCTTCCCCTTCTCGCGGATAAGGGTGGAGACCCCGAGCGAGGAGGTGACGGCGTTGGCCGACGTCGTCGCCGAACTGGCGGATCTGGTGAGCCGAGTGGCGCCCGGCCCCGAGGCCGATGCCGTGGTCGAGCGGGCCCGGTCGGTGCGCGAGCAGCTCGGCTGAGCGCGCCAGCGAGCCGGCGCACCGTGGGACGACGAGCGGCGCGGGGCGACTAGCGACGCGGGGGACCCGGGCGGGTGTGGGCCAGGCGCTTGCGGTGGTACATCGCCGCGTCGGCCGCCGACAGCAGCGCGTCGACGTCGGCGGTCTCCGCCGGGGCCCGGCTCACCCCCACCGAGACCCCGACCCGGGCGGTGATGCCGTCGACGGTGATGGGCGTGCTCAGCGCCCCGGTCAGGCGGGCCACCAGCACCGACACCGTGGCGGGCGTCTCGTCGTCGGCCAGCAGCACGGTGAACTCGTCGCCCCCGTAGCGGGCCAGCACGTCGGTCTCCCGGACGCTGGCCTCCAGCCGCCGGGCGCTCTCCTGCAGCACGTGGTCGCCCACGGCGTGGCCGTAGTTGTCGTTGACCTCCTTGAACCCGTCGAGATCGCAGAAGAGCACGACCACGTCACCGGGAGGCACCGAGCGCCGTTGCTCGCGCCGGGTGGTGATGGCGAGGCCCACGGCCTCCATGAACGCCCGCCGGCTGAACAGCCCGGTCAGGTGGTCGTGGGTGACGGCGTGGGACAGGCGCTCGTTGTGCTCCTCGAGCATCCGCTGCATGGCGACGAGCTCCTCGATGTCGCGAGCCGACACGATGACCCCGGCGATGAGCGGGTCCTCCACCTGGTTGGCGCCGTGGAGCTCGACGGGCACGGGCCGGCCCGACACGCTCGACAACCGCACCTGCACCCGGCTGGTGGCGCCGTCGCCGGCCGCCAGCAACTGGTCGAACCAGGCCCGGGCCACGGCCACGTCGTCGGGCTCCAGGAGGTCGAGCCACGACGAACCGATCACCCGGTCGGAGTCGTGGCCCGACAGCACGGTGAGCCGCCGGTTGGCGTAGTCGAGCAGCCCGCCGGCGTCGAGCAGCAGGACGATGTCGGTGGTGCGGTCGACCATCGAGCGGAGCCGGGCGGGGCTGTCGGCCAGGGCTGACTGGTGGCTCAGGTCCCGGGCGGTGATCACCATGCCCTGCACGGCGTCGTCGCCGAGCAGGCTGATCCCGATGACCTCGTAGGCCTGCCAGGAGCCGTCCTGGTGGCGGGCCCGGGCCTGGACGATGAGACCGGGCTCGTCGGGGTTGGCCTCGCGCTTCTCCCACGAGGCCCACATGTATCCGAGGTCGTCGGGGTGCACGAAGTCGAACACGCTCGCCCCCACCACGGCGTCGAGCC
This sequence comes from uncultured Microthrixaceae bacterium, assembly GCA_963726905.1. Lineage (GTDB taxonomy): Bacteria > Actinomycetota > Acidimicrobiia > Acidimicrobiales > Acidimicrobilacustridaceae > UBA4742. The sequence goes on along the minus strand of CAVSDZ010000015.1, from coordinate 372,957 downwards.
GGTAGCCCATGACCCGGCAGGCCGTCTGGTTCATCCACCAGATCCGGGCGTGAGCGTCGAGCACCACCACGAGCTCGGGCAGGCGGTCCAGCAGAGCCAGACGAGCACCGGCGCTGAACTCCTCCGATGGTTCGAACGACACCATGAGGGCAGTATGCCGTTGTGAGGAGGAACTGAGGCCGGGCTCAGGACCACCCTCCAGGTCCCCGTTTGGGCCAGATCGACCAACCGCGGGTGACGACGCCCGGCCGGCGCGTCAGACTGAGTGACATGACCTCGACCGAACCCGCCGCCCTCCCCAAGCTCGAGCACCCGACGCTGGCCGAGCGCGCCGCACTGGGCAAGAAGCGGCGCGACGCGGTGCCCCGTGCGAGCCACGCCGAGTGGGTCCCGCCGGAGCCTCGACGCGATCCCCTCGACCTCCTGGCCGAGCAGGCCACCACCCGCGTGCCCGAGCTGGTGCCGATCCGTCACGGGCGCATGGCGGCCTCTCCGTTCGCCTTCTACCGCGGAGCGGCCTATGTGATGGCCAGCGACCTGGCCGCCGCGCCCCGCTCCGGGCTGAACGTGCAGCTGTGCGGCGATGCTCATCTGGCCAACTTCGGCGGCTTCGCCTCACCCGAACGGTCGATGGTGTTCGACGTGAACGACTTCGACGAGACCCTTCCCGGGCCGTTCGAGTGGGACGTCAAGCGGCTGGCCGCCAGCTTGGAGGTGGCCGGCCGGAGCCGCCAGCTCTCGGCCAAGGAGCGCACGGCGGTGGTCACCGGCGCGGTCCGCTCCTACCGCGAGACGATGCGCAGCTTCGCCGCCATGGCCAGCCTCGACGTGTGGTACGCCCACCTCGACGCCGACGCCATCGTCCGCCTGTGGGGCCAGGAGGCCGGGGCCGAGGCCATGAAGAACCTGCAGCGGACGGTGGCCAAGGCCGAGTCGAAGGACCGGCTCAAGGCCAAGGCGAAGCTCACCCGGCTGGTGGACGGCGAGCTCGAGTTCCTCAGCAATCCGCCGTTGCTGGTACCGGCCGAGGAGCTGCTCGCCGACCTCGACCACCAGGTGCTCGAGGACATGATCCGCAAGGCGATCCGGGCCTACCGGCGCACGCTCACCAGCGACCGTCGCCACCTCCTGGAGAGCTACGAGCTACCGGGCGCTGGCCCGCAAGGTGGTGGGGGTGGGCAGCGTGGGCACCCGCTCGTGGCTGACCCTGCTCGTGGGGCGGGACAACGACGACCCCCTGTTCCTGCAGGTCAAGGAAGCCGAGGCCTCGGTGCTCGAGCCGTTCCTGACCAAGAGCTCGTTCGCCAACCACGGGCAGCGGGTGGTGGAGGGGCAGCGGCTCATGCAGGCGGCCAGCGACATCTTCCTGGGCTGGCAGCGGGTCGACGGGGTCGACGGGCGCACCCACGACTACTACATGCGCCAGCTGTGGGACTGGAAGGCCTCGGCCGACGTCGATGCCATGGACCCGCAGGTGCTCGGGGTCTACGGCCAGATCTGCGCCTGGGCGCTGGCCCGGGCCCACGCCCGATCCGGTGACCGCATCGCCATCGCCGCCTACCTGGGCTCCGGCGCCACCTTCGACCGGGCGATCGCCGAGTACGCCCGCCATCTACGCCGAGCAGAACGACCTCGACCATGCCGCCCTGGTGGCCGCCATCGCCGACGGGCGGGTCGAGGCCCAGTCCGGCATCTGACCCGGCGAACGACCGAACCGGCGAACCGAGCGGAACCGGCGTCGATCATGGCCGTCCCGGCGATGCTCAGCGACGCCGGTTCGAGGGGGGAGCCTCAGCGACGCCGGTTCGAGGGGTGCGCCTCAGCGAGGAGCGGGCCCTAGGCTCGAGGCGTGACCAGCCAGGGGGCCCCATGAAGACGTCCACCCGCAAGCTGCTGAAGAAGTCGGATCAGGAACTGATCCTCGAGACCGAGAAGCGGCAGCTCGACCGGCTCGACGAGGACGGGCTGCTCGACCTCCACGCCCGGGTGCGCCGGGCCCGCAACAAGTACACGAAGCTCTACCGGCGCCAGGCCCGCGCGCAGGTGGAGGCCGACTCGGCCCGGGGGGCGGCGAGCAAGAAGAACCGGCGGACGAGGGCCAAGGCGGAGGTGTTCGAGGACGCCCTGGCGACGGTGAGCCGCCGCCTGGCCCGTGTCGCCCGGGCCAGCGCGGCCGAGCTGCGGGCCGAGCGCCTCGCCGCCGCCCGGGAGCGCTCCCGCAAGCCTGGTCGGTCGGGAGGCCGGTCCGGCCGGGCCACGACGTCGTCGGGCACCCGCCCCGGGGCCGACCCCCGCTCCCGGCGGGGCGACGCACAGCTCCGTTCACCGGCCAAGGAGCGCGCCACCGCGTCGACGCGGGCCCGGGGCCAGCGCAGGCAGGCCAAGCGCGACGCCCGCTGACGACCGGGCGGCGACGCCGGATCAGGCCGGTGGCGCCGTCGTGCCCCGGATGAGCTCGCCGGGCAGCTCGCCGGTGTGGACGCCGTCGGCGAAGGTGGGCCGGCCGGCCTTGATGGTCCAGCGGTACCCGGTGGCGTCCTGCACCAGGCGCCGACCGCCGGCGGGCAGGTCGTGCACGATCCGGGGCGGCCGGCAGCCCAGGGCGTCGAGGTCGATCACGTTCAGGTCGGCCCGGTACCCGGGGGCCACCAGCCCGCGGTCGAGCCAGCCCACGTGCTCGGCCGTGCGGCGGGTGATCTGGTGCACGACGGACTCCAGCGGCAGCCCGGCCGGCCCGGAGCGGTCACGGGCCCACACCGTGAGGTAGCTCGTGGTCATGCTGGCGTCGCAGATGGCGCCGCAGTGGGCCCCGGCATCGGACAGCCCGAACAACGTGTTGGGGGACGTGATCATCTCGTGCACATCGCCCAGGTCCCCGTGGGCGAAGTTCAACAGGGGCAGGTAGAGCAGCTGGCGGCCGTCGTGGCGCAACAGGGCGTCGTAGACGGCGCCGGATTCGTCCTCGCCGCCGGCCCGGGCCCGGGCCCCGACCGAGTCCGACGCGTCGAGCTGGTAGTCGACGGGGTCGCCGAGCTCGAACATGACGTCGGTGGCGCACACGATGCGACGCAGGATGCCCTCGGGCAGGGTGGCCACCTGATCGGCGTGCTCGGCCAGGATGCGCCGGCGCCGCTCCGGGTCGGCCAGGGCCCGGGCTCGTTCCGGGACGGCCAGACCGGCCACCTCCTGATAGCTCGAGCACAGCATGAACGGGTTGGCGGTCGCCTCCAGCCCGAGCAGCACGCCGATGGGTCGCGGCGCCACCTGGCCCTTCACGTCGAGGCCGCCGGCCCGCCAGCTCCCGACCCGGTCCAGGATGTGACGCCAGCGATCCGGGGTCTGGTACTCCTGCTGCACGGTGAAGCTGAGCGGGCGCCCGGAGGTGCGGGCCAGGGCCTCGATCAGCGCCAGCTCGGTCTCGGCCAGCGACTCGTCGGTGGTCTGGTAGGCGTCGGAGATGAGTTGGATGACGCCACGGCCCTGGTCGCGCAGGGCGGCGGCGATGGCCAGCAGCTCCGCCTCCCCCGCCCGCAGGGTGCCGATGGTGGCTCCGTCGCGGGTGCGGTGGACCTCGGTGCGGGACGTGGCGAAACCGATGGCTCCCGCCGCCAGGGCCTCTTCGGTGAGCCGGGCCATGGTGGCGATCTCGTCGGGCGTGGGGTCCTCGTCGTGATCGGCGCCGCGCTCGCCCATCACGTAGGTGCGCAGGGCGGCGTGGGGCAGGTGCGCCCCCACGTCGACGGCGCGGCGTTGGGCGGCCAGGCCGTCGAGGTACTCGGGGAACGACTCCCAGCCCCAGGTGAGCCCCTCGGCCAGCGCCGTGCCCGGGATGTCCTCGACGCCCTCGAGCAGGCCGATGAGCCAGTCGTGGCGGTCGGGCCGGGCCGGGGCGAAGCCCACCCCGCAGTTGCCCATGGCCAGGCTGGTGACACCGTGCCGCGACGACGGCGCCAGCAGCGGGTCCCACGTGGCCTGGCCGTCGAAGTGGGTGTGGATGTCGACGAAACCGGGCGTGACCAGCAGGCCGTCGGCGTCGATGACCCGGGCCGTGCCCGGGTCGACCCGCCCCACCTCCACGATGCGCCCGTCGGTGACGGCCACGTCGGCCGGGCGCGGCGGCGCGCCGCTGCCGTCGACGAGGGTCCCACCGCGCACCACCAGATCAGCCATCGAGGTTCCCCCTTCGTCCAGCTCGGCCCGCCCAGCGTAGGGGATCGGGCCCGGCAGGCCGAGGTCGGCCTCGGGTGTGAGGCCGGGGATGAGGCCGGGGATGTGGCCGGGGTCAGGCCGGGGTCGAGCCCACCAGGGCGGCACGCAGGTAGCTCACGATCAGCGGATGGGGCTTCTCCGGCGCCGACGACGTCTGCGGGACGAAGAGCGTGAGCACGTAGAACGGGTGACCGGCCAGGCGCATGACGCGGGTGTCACCGTCGCTCTCGTCGATCCCGGCGACGCGCAGACCGGCGGCGTCCAGCGGGCTGCGCCAGGTCGGGTTGAGGCCGAAGCGGCAGTAGTACCGCTCCACCGGGTGCTCGGTCCCGTAGAGGGCGATGAGCATCGTCGTCGACGAGGCGGACGTGCATGACCTGGCCGACCAGGGAGCAGAGCAGCTCGTCGATGAACAGCTCCGACCCCTCGGCGGCGCCGTACTCCGCGTGGGCGGCGGTCGATTGGCCGAGGACGTTGCGGGCGAACTCGATGACGGCGTGCTGGAAGCCGGCACAGGTGCCGAGGAAGGGAACCCCGGTCTCCCGCGCCCACCGGATGCCCACCAGGGCCCCGTCCAGACTGTGGAAGGGACCGCCCGGCGCGCACCAGGCCGCCGTCGCCCCCGACAGCAGGCCCCGGCCCTCGGTGGCCAGGGCGTCGGTGCCGATCCAGCGGATCTCCGGGGCATCGCCTCCCAGCCACGAGGCGGCGTGGGCCACGGCGGGTTCGATGGCGTCCTGGGGAGCGAGACCCTCGGTGCGGTCGCCGATCACGGCGATCCATCGGCCGGGCTGGTCGCCTCGCTCGCTCACGGGAGCTCAGACTACCGCGGCTCGCGGGGGAGGCCGAGCAGGCGCTCGCCGATGATGTTGCGCTGCACCTGGCTCGTCCCACCGGCGATGCGGCCTCCCGGCGCGGCCAGCAGGCCGGCGCTGTCGGGTCCGTCGAGCATGGCGTCGGCCCCGGCCACGTCGCCCCGCAGCACCGCCACGTCGAACAGCATCTCGGTGATGCCCAGCTTCATGAGCGACGCCGCCGTCGAGGCGATGGGGCCCTGCCGCTGGGCCATGGCCTTGAGCGACATGCCCCGCATCATCTGGGTGGCCAGGCGCTGGCGGGCCACCGGCATCGAGCTGGCGCTGCTCGGAGAGCTGGGCCATCGACTCGAGCCGCCGTTCGAGGCCGATGATGCTCGTGCCGATGTGCCCGCGCTCGCTGGTCAGCACGGCCATGCCCACGCCCCACCCGCCGTGGAGCGGCCCCAACAGGTGGTCGGCCGGCAGCCGCACGTCGGTGAAGAACACCTCGTCGAACTCGGCCTCGCCGGTCATCTGGCGCAGGGGGCGGATCTCCACGCCGTCCAGGTCCATCGGGCACAGGAAGAACGAGATGCCCTGGTGGGGCGGGGCCTCGGGGTCGGTGCGGGCCATGAGGATGCCCCAGTTGCTGTAGCGGCCGCCGCTGCACCACACCTTCTGCCCGTTGACCACGTAGTGGTCCCCGTCGAGCTCGGCCCGCGTCGACAGGCTGGCCAGGTCGCTGCCCGAGCCCGGTTCGCTGAACAGCTGGCACCAGATGTGGTCGGCCCGGAGCGTGGCCGCCAGGTGCTCGCCCTGCTGGGCCGGCGTGCCGAACGCTGACGATCGAGCCGCCGGCCAGCACCAGGCCCACCATGTTCAGGAACGGGGGCACGCCGGCCAGGGCGCACTCGAGCATCCACGCCGCGTTGTGCTCGGGCGTGAGCCCCCGACCGCCGAACTCGGAGGGCCAGTGGATGCCGGCGAACCCGCCCGTGCGATCCGCCGCTGCCAGGCCACTCCCTCGGCCACCAGCCCGGGAGGGCAGATGGCGCCGTAGTCGCGCGGGCGCCGCGGCGCCGTGAGTGGCGAGCCAGTCGTGGGCGGCGTGCTGGAACTCCTCGACGGTCGAGCTCGCCCACGTCAGCGCCCCTCGAAGCGCGGCTCGCGCTTGTCGAGGAAGGCGGCCACCCCCTCGCGGTGGTCGGCCGTCTGGAACAGCTCGCCCAGGCTCTCGCTGACCCAGGCCCCGAGCTGGTCCCAGTCGGGGTCGAGGGCCAGCCGCAGACCCTGCTTGAGGCGACGGACGGCCAGGGGCGGGTTGGCGGCGATCTCCGTCGCCAGAGCCCGGGCCGTGGCCAGCACCGTGGCGTGGGGCACCACGCGGGAGACGAGACCGATGCGTCGGGCCTCCTCGGCATCGATGATCCGCCCGGTGAACAGCAGCTCGCTCGCCACCTCCCGACCCACCAGCGAGGCCAGCCGGCCCAGGCCGGCGACGTCACAGCACAAGCCCCGCTTGACGAACAGCTCGCCGAAACGGGCCCGGTCGGAGGCCACCCGGAGATCGGCCATCAACGCCAGCTCCATGCCCCAACCCACGGCCGGCCCGTTGACGGCGGCGATGACCGGCACGTCGGTGTGCACGAGGGCGTCGGCCGCCGGGGTGAGGCGGGGGTCCCGCCGGAGGCCGCCGGCCACGGCGTCCCCGGCCCCCGCCATGATCTGCTTGACGTCGTCGCCGGAGCAGAACGCGGGATCGACCCCGGTGATGATCAGGCAGCGGGCGGCGGTCGAGCGCACCGCGTCCTCGAGCTCCCGATAGGTCGTCAGGGTGAGCGCGTTGCGCGCCTCGGGCCGGTTCAACGTGATGACCCCGACGCCGTCGTGCTCGTCGTAGATCAACTCGCTCGGCATCGCCCACCCTCCCCCGGATCGTCGCCAACCTAGCCCCGACGTTGTGCCATCATCGAGGAGCGGGACGGCGCCCCCGGCGCCACGACGAGTGCGGGAGCTGATCGATGGATCCTCCGGAGCGCGTTCGACCGAGCGACGAGGAACCGGCCCGGCCCGACGACGGCCGCCCGCCTCCGCCCATCTCGGCCCGGCAGATCAACGAGCACCGGGGCCTGGCCCTGGAGGTCCTGGCGGTGGCCACCGTGGTCGGCATGGTGCTCGCCCTCATGGCCGCCTACGACTTCGGCCCACTGGCGGGCACGGCCATCGCCACGGTGCTCGGCTACCTCGGCTCCGCCCTCGTCCACTTCCTGCTGGGGGCCATGATCGTGGGCGGGATCATGGACCTCCCCCATCCGTCGGGGCTGCTCAGCGTGGCCGGGCGGGTGGCGATGACGGTGGTGACGGTGGCCCTGGCGGTCGCCATCGGCTTCGTGGACGTGCACGTGCTCCAGGTCGCCAGCGCCGGTGATCGGGCGGCGGCCTATGCGGTCGTGGGGGCGCTCTCGCTCCTGGCCGGGGGCCTGCTGAGCTACCTCGTCCTGTCCGCCAAGCACCTGCAGAACGAGAACCACGAACGCGTGGCCATCTGGGGGGTGGCCGCCCTCGGAGGCCTGGCGGTGGGCACGATCGTGGTCGTGGCCACCATCATCGGCCTGGGGCTGATCCGCTACGAGCGCCTGCCCACGGCCGACATCACCGTGCCCCGGATCCACGGTCTCAGCGGCGAGTACGTGGCCCTCGGCGACTCCTACTCGGCCGGGGAGGGGCTGCGACCCTTCGATCCCCACACCAGCTCGTTGAACGACGACGGGGGCGACGACTGCCACCGCTCCAGCGCGGCCTACTCGCAGTGGCTGACCTTCGACGGCACGCAGCCCGCGGTCCGCTTCGCCGCCTGCTCGGGTGCGGTGTCACCCGACGTCTACACCGGTTACGACAAGCGCCGGGCCGACGGCTCCGAGGTGCCCGTGCCCCCGCAGGTCCCCCCGGGGGTGCATCCCGAAGTGGGCCTGGTCACCATGACCATGGGCGGCAACGACGCGCTCTTCTCCAAGATCGTGGTCCACTGCCTCGAGCACGCCCACTGCATGGCGGCCGAGTTCCAGCCCCCCGACACTCCCCCCGACCAGACCCCGCCGGTGGCGTCCGGCGGGTCGGGAGCGAGCGACGTGAACCAGGTCGCCGCCGCGTCGGCCGCCAAGATCACCTTCCCCCCGGCCCAGCCCCTGTCGTCGTGGGGACCGGCCGCCATCGACGCCATCAGCGCCCGCATGGCCGTCCTGTACGGGCGCCTGGCCCACGACTACCCCAACGCCCGGATCGTGATCATCGGCTACCCGCAGCTCTTCCCCGCCGGCCAGGCCACCTTCTTCCCGACCGACTGCGCCACGTTGCTGCGCCGCTTCAGCAGCGAGGAGCGCGATGCGCTGCGCCAGCTGACGACGGCGTTCAACAACATGCTCTACGAGGAGGCGACGAAGGCCGGCATCGAGTTCGTGTCCCCCGCCGCGGCGTGGGACGGCCACGAGCCGTGCGGCGACAAGGGCCAGTACACCAACAGCGTGAAGTTGATCGTCGCTCCCAACATCGTCGACGGCGGCTCGTTCCACCCCAACCGCGACGGCCAGAAGGCGCTGGCGGCCCTGGTGGCCTGCTATCTCGACACCCATCCGGGCAAGCCGAACCCGTACGTGGACGGATCCCCGCACGAGGTGACCGTCGAAGGCCTGAAGGCGCCGGCGGAGCTCGGGCTGGTCGACGCCCCCGGCTCCGTGGAGGCCCCGCTCGCCTGCGACGGGGTGCAGTGAGCCAGTGCCGTGAGGCAGGCCGTGAGGCAGTGAGGACGGCCCGCCGGTCGGTCAGCTCATCTCACGGAACAGCGCGTCGGGGTCGAACGGCTCGTCCACGTCGTAGGCGGCAGCCGGAGCAGGAACCGCGGTCCCGGGTGGGGGCGGGGCCTGCGGGCCGGCGTCGCCCCCGTTGGCGGCGGCGATGCGGGCCGCCAGCCCGCCACCGCCGGAGCCGAACTTCGTCCGCGCCGGCTGCAGCTGGCGGTTGATCTCGTCGGCGTCGAAGGTGTCGAGCGCAGCCAGCGGGGCCGGCTCCGGCTCGGGGACGGCGCGGCCGGCTTCGGGGGCATCGGGGTTGAGCACCGCGGTGCAGATGCGGCACCGGCGGCTGTCCCGGTCGTTCTTCGCCCCACATCCCGGGCACATCGTCTTGGCGGCCACCGTCATTCCTCCCTCGTGGTCGGCTCCCTCGGATCCAGGGGATCCTCTCTTGGTTTCGGCGTCGTTGGTGCCGGTCTTGAGCCTCCTTGTACCCTGACCCGGCGTCCGGCTCCGCTCGAGGACCGGGGCGCATGACGCAACCATCCGAACCCGACGCTGGGGGCAGCATTGACGGTTGAACACTTCGACGTGCTGGTGGTCGGGGCCGGCATCTCCGGCATCGGGGCCGGCTACCACCTGCAGACGCACTGCCCCGACCGCACCTACGCCATCCTCGAGGGCCGCGACGACCTCGGCGGCACGTGGGACCTGTTCCGCTACCCCGGCGTCCGCTCCGACAGCGACATGCACACGCTCGGCTACCGCTTCAAGCCGTGGACGGCGGACAAGGCCATCGCCGACGGGCCCGTCGATCCTCGACGTACCTGCGCGAGACGACGGCCGAGTACGGCATCGACCGCCACATCCGCTTCGGCCACCTGGTCGACCAGGCCGAGTGGTCGACCGACGACGCCCGGTGGACGCGTCGAGGCCGACCGCACCGACACCGGCGAGACCGTCACGTTCACGTGCGGCTACCTGTTCATGTGCTCGGGCTACTACAGCTACAAGGCGCGGCTACACGCCCGAGTTCCCCGGCATGCGACGACTTCGCCGGGCCAGATCGTGCACCCGCAGGCCTGGCCCGAGGACCTCGACTACGCCGGCAAGCAGCGTCGTGGTCATCGGCTCGGGGGCCACGGCCATGACGCTGGTGCCGGCGATGGCCGACACCGCCGGCGCACGTCACGATGCTCCAGCGCTCGCCCACCTACGTCGTGTCGCGGCCCGACGTCGACGGCGTCGCCAACGCGCTGCGCAAGGTGCTGCCCGACAAGGCCGCCTACCGCCTGACCCGCGGCCAAGAACGTCGCCCTGCAGCAGATGATCTACAAGCAGACCCGCACCAAGCCCGAGAAGGTGAAGGCCCGGCTGCTCGACATGGTCCGCAAGGAGCTCGGGCCCGACTACGACGTCGACACGCACTTCACCCCGAGCTACAACCCGTGGGACCAGCGGCTCTGCCTCGTGCCCAACAGCGACCTGTTCGAGGCGCATCCGCTCGGGCAAGGCGTCGGTCGTCACCGACCAGATCGTCACGTTCACCGAGACCGGCATCGAACTGGCCTCGGGCGAGGTGCTCGAGGCCGACATCATCGTCACCGCCACCGGCCTGCAGCTGGTGACGCTCGGCGAGATGGACTTCGTGGTCGACGGCGAGCCGGTCGACTTCGCCAAGACCTGGACCTACAAGGGCTTCGCCTACTCCGACGTGCCCAACCTGGCCTCGTCGTTCGGCTACATCAACGCCTCGTGGACGCTGCGCGCCGACCTCACCTGCGAGTACGTGTGCCGGCTGCTCAACCACATGACCGAGACCGGCACGGTCGCAGTGCACGCCGCGGCTGCGCGCCGTCCGACCGGTCGATGCCCGAGCGGCCGTGGATCGACGGCTTCTCGGCCGGCTACATGCAGCGGGTCATGCACCGCTTCCCCCGCCAGGGCGACCACGAGCCGTGGATCAACCCGCAGAACTACACGCGCGACAAGAAGATGTTCCGCAAGGCGCCGGTCGACGACGGCGTGATGCAGTTCACCAGGGCCAAGACCCCCGCCCCGCTGCACTGACATGACCGAGGACGGACCGGGCCCGGTCACCGAGCTGGCCGCCGGGAGCTTCACGTCGTGGCGGTCGGCCATGGAAGGGGCGTTGCGGGGCGAGCGCGCCGCCGAGGTGCCCTGCGCCGGCTGCACGGCGTGCTGCACCTCGTCGCAGTTCGTGCCCGTCGGGCCCGACGAGGTCGACACCCTGGCCCACCTCCCGGTCGAGTTGCAGTTCCCGGCCCCCGGGTTGCCCGAGGGCCATGTGGTGCTGGGCTACGACGAGCACGGCCACTGCCCCATGCTGGTGGACGACGCCTGCTCGATCTACGAGCACCGACCTCGCGCCTGTCGCACCTACGACTGCCGGGTGTTCCCGGCCACCGGCGTCCAGCCCGACCCGGAGGACCAGCCGGCCATCGCCCGGCGGGCGGCGCGGTGGCGCTTCACGTTCACCGGCGAAGCCGACCGGACCCGTCACGAGGCCATGACCGCGGCGGCGTCGTTCCTGGCCGACCACGCCGACGAGCTGGCCGGGGGCCTGGTGCCGTCGCACCCCGCCCAGCGAGCCGTGCAGGCCTTCGAGGTGCACGAGGTGTTCCTGCGCTACGACGACGAGACGGAGCGACCGTCGGTGACCGTGCCCCCGGCGTCGTTCGTCGAAGTGGAGCTCCTCCGCCGCCAACGCCGCCGCTAGCCCGGCTCGCTCGTCGCCGTCAGCCGCCATCGGCCCGCCCACCCGGAATCTGCAAGCGCAACCACCTCTGCGGTGGCTAGCTTGCAGATTCGCGGGGCGGGGGCCGGCGGCCGCTCGTCAGGCCGGGAGCACGCCGTCGACGACGGTGTCGGGGAAGTAGCGGTGATGGCGGGCTCCGGTGACCTCGTAGATGGCGGTGCCCTCCCGTCCGTCGTCGGCCCGCACCCGCATCTGGTTGAGGCCACCCCGGTGGAACGGCTCGTAGGGCCGGTCGAAGCGACCCTCGGCCTCCACCGTGATGGCGCGTCCGCCGGCCAGGGTGAAGGTGCACGTGCCCGCCAGGCCGGCGACCGCCTCGCCCGCCGGCCCGTACCCCACCGCCGCGCCGTCTGGGCCCGTCCACGTCAGGTCGTGACCGAAACCGACGAGGGGGACGGGGTCGCCGCCGTCGGCTCCGGCCCAGCAGCCGTCGGTGTAGACGGTGGCCCCGTTGGGCAGCTCCCAGTGCCACACGCCGAGGAAGCCGTCGTCGAACTGGATCTGGAACCAGAGCCACAGCGGGCAACGGCCGTGGTCGCGCACGCCCCACGAGTGGTCGCGCTGGCCGATCCAGCCGTCCACCTCGTGCACCGTCCCGCCCACGGTGTAGGTGCCGGTGTAGGTGCCGGACTGCAGGATGTGGCTCTGGTCCCACACGATCTCGTCGAGGGCCCGCATGGTGCCGCGCCGCAGGCCGTAGGGCTGGGTCCGGGCCCGGAAGGTGAGGTCCAGGCCGATGGCGGCCACGTCCGGATCGGCCCACAGCCGCAGCTCGTCGAAGGGCCGGACGACCTCGACGCGGGCGCCGCCGACGTCGGTGGTGTGCGGGTCGCCGCCGTAGGGGCGGCTCAGCACGCCGAGCAGCTGGGTGCCGCCGATGCGCCCCATCTGGATGGAGTCCATCATCTCGCGGGCCGGGAAGTGGGCCATCGTGAAGAACACGACGTCACCCACGCCGTCGGGGCGGTGCAGCTCGAAGAAGTAGCTCTCGCGCCAGTGCGGGCTGCGGGTCTCGACGTTGGGGAGGAGCTCGGGGACCTGATGGACGAACAGCTCGTCGAGGTCGGTGGGCCGGGCCATGTCAGCGCGGGCCGCGGCGCGGGGGCCGCCGGGATCACGGCCTCGGTCACTTCTCGAACCAACCCGACACGTCGATGATGGCGTCCACCGAGGTCAGGGCGTAGAGCTTCACCGTGTTGGCCCCCGACAGCGAGCTGATCGTCAGCGCCGCCCGGTTCTGGCCGGCCGCCGACCAGTTGACCGACGAGGCGTTGGGCCGCGGCGTGCCGGAGGGGTGAGCGGTGATGAACCCCCCGGCCGACGAATTGGTGGCGGTGAGGTTGTAGAGGACGGCCGCGTCGGCCCCGGGCATGAGGGTGGTGAAGTCCATGGCCACCTCGGCCCCGGAGCCGATGCGGGGGAACGGCGACGCCGGCAGGCGCGAGTCGGCCACCCGCTGGGGCGTCACCGCCGTGAACATGCCCTGGGTGCCGGCGCCGGCGGTGAACCAGCCCACGACGTCCACCACCACATCGGCGCGGTGCTGGGAGAAGATGCTGACCTTCCCGCCCGAGCCGAGGGCCACCAGGGCCAGGTTGGAGCGGATGTCACCCGGCCCCGTGGGGTTGGAGGTGGAGGCGTTGGGCCGGGGCTGCCCGGTGGGCCACACGCGTGAGGAAGCCGGCCGAGGCGACGTTGGTGTACGTGACGGTGAGGGCGACGGCGGTGGCGCCGGCGGGCACCGGGGCGACGCCGGCCACGGCCAGGTCGAACTGCTGGCCGTCCTGGAACGGTGTCGCCTTGCCCCCCAGGCCGGTGCGGGTGTCCAGCAGGCGGGTCGGGGCCGCCGGCGCGGTGAACCGGCCGTCGGTGGTGGCGCCCGCCGCCGTGAAGTAGCCGGTCACGTCAGCGATGAGGTGTGTGCCCTGCAGGGTGTAGAGGTTGACCTGGCCCGCCAGGCCGACCGGCACGACCACCGCGTTGGCCGCCGTCTCGCCCGCCCCCGACAGGTTGAGGCTCGACGTCGGGGGCCGGGTCTGGCCGGTCGGCCAGGCCGTGACGAACCCGGGGCCGCTGGCTTCGGTGGCGGTGAGGTTGAGCGCCACCGCCTTGGCCTCCGGCGGGATCACCCCGCCCGCCAGCCCGGTCACCTTGACCGTGATGGCCGCCCCGGCGCCGAGCTTGCCGGCCGGCACCCCGGTGCCGGTGCGGGTGTCGAGCTCGCGGGTGGGCTGCACGGCCGTGAACTTGAGGTCGGGGACGGTGGTGGGCGGCGGGGTGGGCGACGGCCCCACCACCTTGCGGAGCTGACCGCCGCCCGCGTAGGTCGTGTAGAAGAGCGCGTACGAGCCGTTGGCCTGCAGGAACTCGAGGTCGGTGGTCTGACCCATCCCGGTGGCCAACGTGGTCGGCGTTCGCGCCGGTCTGGCCGGGCTGGGCCACGAAGAGGTTGCCGCAGCCGAAGTCGACGTAGAGGTAGTCCCCGTCGTAGCCCGTCCACGTGCCGGGGGGCACGAAGGCCCCGCCGGTGATCACGTTGCAGCCCGTCGAGTGGTTGTACCAGAGCGCCGGGTCGGTGGCGGGCGTGTTGCACGGGGCCGAGCTGGCATGGGCGGTCAGGGCCCTCACGGCAGGGCCAGCCGTAGTGGGCGCCGGCGACGGCGTCGTCGACCTCCTCCCAGGTGGCGTCACCGACGTCGTTGATGCGGAACTTGGCGCCCGGGGCGGCGTTGTCGAAGCCGAGGCGGAACGGGTTGCGCAACCCGTCGGCCCAGATCTCGCCGCACACCTTGGCCGCGCCCGGCGGGCCCCAGGCGTTCTTGCACGCCGTGGTGCCGTGGGGGTTGCCGGCCGGGATCGAGCCGTCGAGGCCGATCCGCAGGATCTTGCCGTTGGGCATGGAGAGGTCGGCCGGGTTCGTGTCGGGCCGCCCGGCTCCGCCGTCGCCCACGGCGACGAACAGCGTGCCGTCGTTGGCGGCGTGGACCTCGCCCCCGTTGTGGTTGCCGCCCCATTCGGGCATGTTGTCGAGCAGGATGAGCTCGGTCGCCGGGTTGACGGTCGAGCCGCTCATGGTGAAGCGCGACACGCGGTTCTTGGCGCCGGGGGTGGCGTTGAGGTTGCAGCTCCCCCACCGTTGGCCGTGTAGTACAGGTAGATGCGGCCGTTGGTGGAGAACTGCGGGTCGACGGTGACCCCCAGCAGGCCCTCCTCGGAGTTGGTGCAGATCTTGGACAGCGCGGCCAGGTCCAGTGCGGTGGAGACGGCCCCGTTGTCGACCACCCAGAGCTGGCCGCTCTGGCTGGTCACGAGGAAGCGGCCGTCGGGCAGCTGGGCCACCGCGGTGGCCGATCCCAGACCGCCGGCGACCAGCGTGTCGGTGAACCCCGAAGGGAAGGCGGAGGCCCCGGCCGGCGAGGCGACGAGCGCCACCGCCGAGGCGAGCACCAGCAGAAACACGACCACGACACCGGCGACGCGACGATCCACGGCCCATAGGCTTACCCCATGCCAAGGCTGCGCGTGCACAACTTCGCCATGTCGCTCGACGGGTTCGCCGCCGGACCCGACCAGGGGGTCGACGATCCGCTCGGCGTCGGGGGCACGCAGCTGCACGAGTGGGTGTTCGCCACGCCGACGGGGGCGGCCATGCTGGGCCTGGACCCCGGCGACGGTGGCGGCCAGGGCATCGACGACGACTTCATCGCCCGGGGCGACGAGGGCATCGGCGCCACCATCATGGGCCGCAACATGTTCGGGCCCGTGCGGGGACCCTGGGGCGACGAGCAGTGGCAGGGCTGGTGGGGCGACGAACCGCCGTACCACCATCCCGTGTTCGTGCTCACCCATCACCCGCGCCCCCCGCTCACCATGGCCGGCGGCACCGTCTTCTACTTCGTGGACGACGACATCGCCGCCGTGGCCGAGCAGGCCTTCGCCGCCGCCGGGGGCCAGGACGTGCGCCTCGGGGGCGGGGTCTCCACCGTGCGGAACTACCTGCGCGCCGGCCTGGTCGACGAGCTCCACGTGGCCATCGCCCCCGTGCTGCTGGGTCGGGGCGAGCGGCTCTTCGACGACCTGGACGAGCTCCCGCGGCGCTACGCCTGTGTCGAGCTGGTGGCCAGCCCCGCCGTGGCCCACGTGCGCCTCACCCGGCGCGACGCCTGACCGGGCCCACGCCCTGACGGCGACGCCCGCCGGTCGCCCGGCTCACCAGCGCTGACGGGCCTCCTCGGCGAAGCCCTGCAGCCCCCGGAAGTCGAGGTCCAGGCCGTCGTCGGTGCGCAGGCGCCCGGACCACGTGCCGAACACCTGATGGGTCTCGCTGCCCAGCTCCCCCGCCTCGACGTGGCTGTGCTTGTCGAAGCGCGGCGTGAGCGTGGCCTCGAGCTGCCCGCCCGGGTCCACCACGTGCCACGGCTGCAGCGGCTCGTCCCAGTCGTAGTCCCACCGCAGCTCGGCCCCGAGCTTCGTGAGACGACCGTCCACGATGACGCCGTTCTCGGTGAAGCCGCTGCCCACCGTCCACTTGCCCCCCACCTGGAGCCCGATCACATGACCGTCGCATCGGCCCGCCCCGCCGCCCCAGTTCCAGGTGATCTCCGCCGGCCAACGGCCCCGGCCGACATCGAGCACCCCCCACGACTCGGGTCCGTCGGGTCCGCCGATCGGCCAGCGCCGTTCGCCCACGACGAGCTCACCCACCGCCGGGCGGGCCTGGTGCTTGGAGGTGAAGTTGAACACCTCGTCGTCCCAACCGATGACGACGTTGAGCGACTCGTGCCCGGCGGGGAGGGCCACCGTCACGTCGAGGTGGGCGTCCCGGCCGTCGGGTTCGGTCCACGTCGCCGTCAGGCGGGTGCCGACCGCGTCGTCGGCGATTCGCAGGTCGAGGCCGTCGCGGTCGACCACCAGGGCGGCGGCGCCGCTCATGTCGGGCAGGCGGATCTCGCCGGGCGGGGCCACGATGGCGTGCCCCCCTTCGACGCCGGTGTCGAGATCGACCCAGTACACGTCGGCCAGGCCGAGCTGGTCGATGTCGGAGTACACGCTGGACAGCACGAGGTCTCCGGCCAGGATCGCCCAGTAGTCCCACCGCTTGTTGCGCCCGACGCGCCCCTCCAGGTTGGCCCGGTGCAGCGGGTCGGCGCGACCAGCCCCGCGCCGCCGGGTTCAGGGTGCCGTCGGCGGTGCAGAGGTCGACCGGCTCGGTCAGCTCGCGCTCATGGGTGGCCATGGCCCTTTCTACCGCGGACGCCCCGTCCGCCACGCCATTCGGCGCGCGCCGAGAACGGCCGCTCAGGCTTCGGCGGCGGCGATGAACCCGGGGACCATGGCCGGTCGTTCGGCTCAGGCGACCCGGTCCACCAGCCCCCACTGCTGGGCCCGGGCCGCGTCGATGGCCCGGCCGGCCAGGGCCAGCAGCAGCACGCGGTGGCGCC
Organism: uncultured Microthrixaceae bacterium; assembly: GCA_963726905.1. Taxonomy (GTDB): domain Bacteria; phylum Actinomycetota; class Acidimicrobiia; order Acidimicrobiales; family Acidimicrobilacustridaceae; genus UBA4742. The sequence continues at coordinate 355,943 of CAVSDZ010000015.1, read as the reverse complement.
CGGCCCGCCGCACGAGGCTCACGGTGCCACCGGCGCCGGGGACCAGGCCCAGACCGATCTCGGGCAGCGCCAGGGTCGTCGCCGGGTCGGCCACGACCGTGCCGGCGAAGCCGGCCAGCTCGACGCCCGACCCGGCGCAGGCGCCGTGGAGGCAGAAGGTGACCCGCTCGGACATCGACGCGATCGCCAACCCCACGCTCGCCACCAGGCGGACCAGGTGGGCCGAGGCCGGATCGTCACGGGACCCGAACTCGTCGAGGTCTCCCCCGCTGCAGAACGAGGGGCCCTCGCCCCGCACCACGACCTCCGTGATGGAGGGATCGACGGCGGCGAGCCCGAACGCGGCCAGCAGTTCGTCCCGCATGACCCGGTTCAACGCGTTGTGGACGTGGGGGCGGTTGAGGGCCAGCTCGAGCGTGGAGCCCCGACGCTCGACCAGGACGGTCGGGCCGTTCTCGGGCTCACGTCGGCGCACCGGTCGGGAACTTCGCCAGCGGGCGAACTCGGGCCCGGCCTGCAGGGCGGAGTACGTGGCGCTCTCGGCCACCAGTCCGGCACCGAGGTCGCGATAAGGACCGGCCCGCAACAGCAGGGCCAGGCTCACCGCGGCCAGCGGCGCCGACGACACCGCCGCCACCAGCTCGCCCACGTCGCCGACCCCGGCTTCGGCCACCACGTCCACGTGGGGCGGGGGCCGGTCGGGGTCGTGGCCGTCGCCGATGACCACACACGGCAGCGCCGTGAGCCGGGCCCACGCCGCCGGGCTGAGCTCGGCGCCGTCGGCCGTCACGACGAGGACCAGCGGCTCGGCCCGCTCGTCCTCCCGGAGCGGGTCGCACAGGAAGTCGTCGAGCCGGGCATCGGTGAGGTGCATCTCGCGGATGCCCGACGTTAGCCCTCCTCCCGGGCCGTCCCGGGCTCGGTCCGGGGGCGGCGTGCCACCATGGCGCCGTGGATGAACGGGTCGCCGCGTGGGCCGCCAGCGGCGCCATGGCGCTCACCGGGAGGCCCGGGCGGGCCCCGCTCGGGCCTCCCGCACCGCTGGTGGACGGGCTCCGCTCGTTGGGCGCGACCCTCTCGGCGCGGTCGGGCGGAGCCACCCCCGAGCCCCTCACCCTGCTCGGCGAGCGGGCCGCGGTCGCCGGCCTGCACCGCCAGGGCGCCACCAGTTGCGGCGGCACCAGCCGGCTGGTGGCCACCGTGGACGGATGGCTGGCCGTGTCCCTGGCCCGGGCCGACGACGTGGCCGCGGTGGCCGCCTGGCTCGAGCTCGACGAGGCGCCCGCCGACCCGTGGGCCGCGCTGGTGGCGGCGGCGGCCACCCGACGCGCCGAGCAGCTCGAGGAGCGGGCCGTGCTGCTCGGCCTGCCGGTGGCCGTCCTGGCCACCGCGGCCCGGCCCGTGCCCTCGGCCCCCGCCCCGTTCGCCGGGCTCCCCGTGCGGGTCACCGCGCACGGCCGCGCCCGGCCCCTCGCCGGTCGGACCCCCACCGTGGTCGATCTCTCGTCGCTGTGGGCCGGACCCCTGTGCGGGCACCTGCTCGCCCTGGCCGGGGCGCGCGTGATCAAGGTCGAATCGACCGACCGGCCCGACGGTGCCCGCTTCGGGCCGGCGGCGTTCTTCGACCTGATGAACGCGGGGAAGGCCAGCGTGGCCCTCGACCTGTCCACCGGGTCGGGCATCGACGCCCTCCAGCGCCTGGTGGCCGCGGCTGACGTCGTCATCGAGGCGTCCCGACCGCGGGCGCTGGCGGGGCTGGGTGTGATCGCCGAGCAGCACCTGGCCGCGCCCGACGGTCCCCGGGCGTGGATCTCGATCACGGGCTACGGCCGCCAGGGCCACGCCGCCGCCCGGGTCGCCTTCGGCGACGACGCCGCCGTCGGCGGCGGGCTGGTCGTGTGGGACGAGGACGGCCCCTGCTTCTGCGCCGACGCGGTCGCCGACCCCGTCACCGGCGTCGTGGCCGCCGCCGCCGCCCTGGCCGCGCTGACCGACGAGGGGCGCTGGCTGGTCGACGTGGCCATGGCCGACGTCGCCGCCCGTCTGGCCGGCCCCACGCTCGACGCCGCCGGGTGGAGGGGACCGGTGGCGCCGGCCCGGTCCCGCCCCCGCGCCGGCGCCGCCGCCCCTCTCGGTCGCGACACCGCGGCCGTCCTCGCCGCCCTCCCCCCTGATCCTGCTCCCGGGGCCCCGATCTTGGCGCGCCGATCGACCTCAGCCGGTCAACGAGCTCGCCGAGAACCGGCCGGGGCGATGGTGACGGGCAGGCCCGAGGCGAGGGGCATGGCCGTCAGCGGGTCCACCCCGTCGGCGGCGCTGGTGAGCCGACCGGGCCCGGGGCCGGCGCGGCAGTGGGTGACGGAGACGACACCGGGGCGGACGTGGGGGTCGTGCGCCACCGTGGCGGTCAGGGAGCCGTGGGCGCTGGTGAGGCGCACCTCGTCACCGTCGCCCACCCCGCTCGCCGCGGCGTCGCTCGGATGGAGGCGCACGACCGGCTCCTCCCCCGTGCCGGCGAAGCGCACCGAGTTGCTCCACGCCACCTCCCGCCGCGGCGTCGACACCAGCTCCGGCCGGCGGAGGCTCGCGATGGGCCTGCGAGCCGCTCGACCAGGCCCGCCGGGGCCAGCCGCCACCGGCCGTCCGGCAGCAGGGTCTCGTGCACCCATCCGAACTCCGGCTCCACGTCGAGGCCTCGCGGGCCGGCGGCGAACACCGCGTCGGCATCCAGCGGCGAACGGGCCATCAGGCCGCGCAGGAACACCTCGTCGCTGAGTGACCCGGGGTCGGCTCCGCCGAGGAGGTCGCCGCCCATGCGCCGGGCCAGCGACGCCAGCATCCACCACACCGGGCGGCGCTCGGCCACCGGAGCAACCACCGCCGCGGTGGCCTGCACCCCCGATCGCACCGAGAGGTTGGCCGCCAGCGAGAGATCGGCCCGCTCCAACTGGCCGGTGGCCGGCAACACGTGCGTGGCGAGCCCGGTGAGCTCGCTGTCGGCGACGTCGACGACGGCGAGCACATCGAGGGAGGCCAGCGCGGCCCGCATCCGGTCGGGCTCGGGCACGGCGTTGAGCGGGTTGCCGCCGGTGACGACCAGGGCCCGGAGGTGGCCGGCCTCGATCTCGTCGGCCAGCGCCACGGCGGGCACCTGCCCCGCCACGCGGGTCAGCTCGGGCCGGCTGGCCGGCCCGGCCGACCGGGCGTCGGGCGTGGATGTCGCCGTGACCCGGGGTGGGCGGAGCCGCCCGAGCGGACCGTCCTGGAAGCGCATGCCGCCGGGTCGGTCGAGCGAGCCGGTCAGGATCAGCAGCGCCCAGCGCAGCCACTCGACCAGGATCCCGTCCCGTCCCATCGTCGTCCCCGTTCCGCACAGCACGGCGAGGCGGCCCTGATGGGCGCGGACGTCGGCGACCAGGCGCTCGATGGCGCTCGGCTCGACCCCGGCGGCCGCCGCCGCCCGCTCGACGGTGAACGGGGCGACCGCGGTTCGCAGGGCGTCCACGTCGGCGGGGTCGCAGAAGCGGTCGACCTCGGCCAGGTCGCATCCGTCGGTCAGCACGGCGTGCACCAGCGCGGCCAGCACGGCCACGTCGCCACCGGGGCGCACGGCCAGGTGCTCGTGGGCCAGTGCCGCCGTCTCGCTGCGGCGGGGGTCGAGGACCCACAGCCGGCCCCCGCCCGAGCAGTGGTCCCGCAGGTGACGGACGGGGTCGGGGATGGCGGTGCCGTAGCCGTGCGACACCACCGGGTTGGTCCCCACCAGCACGAGCAGGCCGTGGGCGTGGGCGTCCCACACGGGGCTGAGCAGGGCGTTGCCGGTCACCAGCTCGGCCGCCACCAGCACCGGGGCGTTGTCGACCGTGGCCGCGGTGAAGAACGAGCGGCTCCCGATCGAGCCCAGCCACAGACCGCGGCCACCTGCCCGGCGGCGTCGTAGGCCAGGCCGGTGGCCAGGTACAGCCCCACCGCATCGGGCCCCGAGGTCCCCACGATCGAGCCGAGGCGCCCGGCCAGGTCGTCGAGCACGGCCGGCCATCCCACCTCCACCCCCGCCCGCCGGGGCCGATCGAGCCGGCCCGGCCGGTGATGCCACTCGGCCAGGCCCCGCCCCTTGCTGCAGGTGTAGCCCTGGGACACCGGATGGCCGGCGTCGCCCCGCACCCGCACGACCCGCTCGCCGTCGACGGTCACGACGATGCCGCAGGCCGCCGCGCAGATGCGGCAGTACGACAGGACCTCGTGCTCCACGCGGGCAACCTAGTGCCCGCTAGGTTCGCCGGAGCGACCCCGGGCCGGTCCCCGACCGCTCGACCCGCGCCAACCCCTCGACCGCCATCCGACCGCTCGACCAGAGGAGGGCCCGTGCCGACGTTCGTCGACCTCAGCCACGAGATCCACCACGGGATGGTCACCTACCCGGGGCTCCCGGCCGCCGAGGTGACGACCGTGTTGTCGCGGGAGGACTCACGCGCCCGGTATGCCCCGGGCGTCGAGTTCCACATCGGTTCGGCCACCTTGTGCACCAACACCGGGACCTACCTCGACACCCCCGCCCACCGCTACGAGCACGGTTGGGACCTGACCGGCCTCCCCCTGTCGAGCTGCGCCGATCTCCCGGCCGTGGTGGTCGACCGACCGGCGGGGGCGAGCGAGGCGCCGTTCGGGTTCGGGCCCGAGCACTTCGCCGGCCGCCGGCTGACGGGCGCGGCGGTGCTGTTGCGCACCGGGTGGAGCGACCGCTGGGGAACCGACGCCTACGCCGGCAGCGACCATCCCTTCCTGACCGCGGCCGGCACCGACGCCCTGGTGGCCGCCGAGGTGGCCCTGGTCGGCATCGATGCGCTGAACGTCGACTCGACGGTGGGCAATGACCGCCCCGCCCACTCCGGGTTGCTGGCGGCAGGCATCCCGGTCGTCGAGCACCTCACCGGCCTGGACCGGCTCCCGGCCACGGGCGCCCGCTTCACGGCCGTGCCCATCAAGGTGGCGGGCCTCGGCACGTTCGCGGTCCGGGCCTTCGCCGTCATCCCCGACCCGGAGGTGGTCCGGGCGGTGGTGACGGACTGCCACGACGTGGTGGCCCTGGGGCGGTTCTGGGCCGCCCTCACCGGGGGCACCTTCCGGCCCGAGACCGACGAGTGGGCCACCGTGGCCCCGGCCCAGCCCGGGGGCCTGCGGCTGGCCTTCCAACGCGTGCCCGAGGCCAAGCAGGTCAAGAACCGCCTGCACCTCGACCTGGGCTCGACCGACCTCGAGGCCGACACCCGCCGCGCCGTGGCTCTGGGAGCGACCGCCGTCGGTCCGGTCGTCATCGAGCCCGACGGTCGCTTCCAGGTGCTGGCCGACCCCGAGGGCAACGAGTTCTGCTTCGTCGACTGACGCCGCCCTGCCAGCCCTACCAAGAACGGCGTCTGCCTAGTTTGAGTGCTCTGGCGAGGCAAATACGACACTAGGGACGCATTTTCACCGTGTTCCGCGATGTTTTGCGTCTAGGGTCTCGGCGTGGCTGAATACGGAACGAGGCAGGTCGCCGAGCTGCTGGGCGTCAGCGTCGACACCATCCGTCGATGGTGCGACGAGGGCAAGCTCAAGACGGTCCGGAGCGACGGCGGCCATCGCACCGTCGACGGCGCCGACCTGGCCCGCTACCTGAGCGAGCAGGCCAAGGCCTACGAGCCCGACTCGGTCCTGTCGCAGTCGGCCCGCAACCGCTTCACCGGGATCGTCACCCGGGTCGAGCGCGACAAGCTCACCGCGCTCGTCGAGATCCACTCCCCGCCCCACCGGCTGGTCTCGCTCATGACCCGCGAGGCCGTCGACGAGCTCGACCTGAAGCCCGGCGACCTGGCCACCGCGGCGGTGAAGTCCACCAACGTCATCGTCGAGATCCCGATCCCTGACGGCGCCCGCCGTCGCCACCCGACCCAACGCCGGAGGAACCACCGTGCGCAGGCACCTCACCGTCATCCTCGCCCTGATCCTGACCGTGGGATTCGTCGCCGCGGGCTGCGGCTCCAGCTCACAAGACCGACCACCGGCGTCGGCGGCAGCGCCACCACGACGTGCCGCACCGGTCACGCGGCACCATCACCGTGTCGGCCGCCGCGTCGCTGACCGGGGCCTTCGGCACGATCAAGGACGACTTCGTCAAGGCCAACCCCGGCGCCACCGTCACCATCAACTTCGGGTCGTCGGGCACGCTCGAGACCCAGATCGAGAGCGGCGCCCCGGTCGACGTCGCCGCCTTCGCCGACGAGGCCACCATGAAGAAGCTGGCCGACAAGAGCCTGCTGGCCGGAGCCGAGCCAGATCTTCGCCACCAACAGCCTGGTCATCGTGACCAAGCCGGGCAACCCGAAGAACATCAAGACCGCTCGCCGACCTCGCCACCGCCGGCACCGATCTCGCTGTGCGTCGAGACCGCGCCGTGCGGCAAGTACGCCGACCAGATCCTGCAGACGGCCGGCGTGACCATCCCCGCCTCCAGCATCACCCGGGGCCAGGACGTGAAGGCGACCCTCAGCGGCGGTCACCGACGGCGACGCCGACGCCGGCATCGTCTACGTCACCGACGCCCAGGCCGCCGGGGCGAAGGTCGACACGGTCGACGATCCCCGACCGCGCAGAACGCGATGGCCAAGTACCCGATCGCCGTGATCAAGGCCACCAAGAACGAGGCGCTGGCCCAGGCCTTCATGGACTACGTCCTCGGCCCGGAGGCGCAGGCCGTGCTCGAAGGAGCCGGTTTCCAGGCTCCGTGACCCGACGCGGCGACGGCGACCGCCGGTGCTGGTGGTCGCCGTCGCCGCCGTCGCGGTCGCGTTCTTCGTCCTGCCCCTGATCGGCCTCCTCCAGCGGGCGTCGTGGTCGACGCTCGGCGACGACCTCACCACCACCGAGGCCCTCACCGCCCTGCGCCTGTCGCTGGTCTGCTCGCTCAGCGCCACGGTCCTGTCGGTGGCTGTTCGGCCTGCCGCTGGCGTGGGTGCTGGCCCGGGTCCGCTTCCCCGGCCGGCCCCTGGTGCGGGCGCTGGTGCTGCTGCCCGCTGGTGCTGCCACCGGTGGTCGGCGGCGTGGCGCTGCTCGCCGCGTTCAGCCGCCGGGGCATCGTGGGCGAGCACCTCTACGACTGGTTCGGCATCCAGCTCACGTTCACCACCGCCGGCGCGATCCTGGCCGAGACCTTCGTGGCCCTCCCCTTCTTCGTGATCACGGTCGAGGCCGGCGCTGCGCTCGATGGACCAGCGCTACGAGGACGTGGCCTCCACCCTCGGCGCCGGCCGCTGGACGGTGTTCCGCCGGGTGACCCTGCCCCTGATCGGGCCGTCGGTGGTGGCCGGCGCCGTGCTGGCCTGGGCCCGGGCCCTCGGCGAGTTCGGCGCCACCATCACCTTCGCCGGCAACATCATCGGCAAGACCCAGACGCTGCCGCTGGCCGTCTACCTCGCCCTCGAGGCCAACCCCGACGTGGCCGTCGCCATGAGCCTGGTGCTGCTGGTCATCTCGCTGGTCGTGATCGTCTCGCTGCGCGACCGCTGGCTGGAGCGGTCATGACCGTCACCGCCGCCGTGCGGATCGAGCTCGGGAGCCTGCACCTCGACGTCGACCTGGCCGTCGACGCCGGCGAGGTCGTGGCCGCTGCTCGGCCCCAACGGCGCGGGCAAGACCACCATCCTGCGGGCCCTGGCCGGGCTGCAGCCGCTCGACCGCGGGCAGATCACCATCGACGGCGCGTCGGTCGACGAGCCCGCGCCCGGGGTCTTCGTGCCGGCCGAGCGATCGCCCGGTGGGCGTCGTGTTCCAGGACTACCTGCTGTTCCCCCACCTGAGCGTGCTCGAGAACGTCGCCTTCGGGCCCCGGTCCGAAGGGCGTCGCCAAGGCCGACGCCCGTGCCGAGGCCCAGCGAGTGGCTCGACCGGGTCGGCATCGGCGAGCTGGCCGGCGCCAAGCCGCGGCGGATCTCGGGCGGTCAGGCCCAGCGCACGGCGCTGGCCCGGGCGCTGGCCACCGAGCCCCGCCTGCTCCTGCTCGACGAGCCGCTGGCCGCCCTCGACGTCGGCACCCGCACCGCGGTGCGCCGCGACCTCCGCCGCCACCTCGACGAGTTCGACGGGGCCACCGTGCTCGTCACCCACGACGCGCTCGACGCCCTGGCCCTGGCCGACCGGGTCGTCATCCTCGAGGACGGCTCGGTGACCCAGACCGGCACGCTCGCCGAGGTCACCACCCGGCCCCGGTCGGGCTACGTCGCCGACCTCATCGGCATGAACCTGCTGCGGGGCGACGCCCAGGGCACGATCGTCGTCCTGAGCGACCACCACACCCGGTTGGTCGTGGCCGAGCCGGTCGACGGCCCCGTGCTCGCCCTCATCCACCCCAACGCGGTGTCGCTCCACCGCCGCGAGCCCGAGGGCAGTGCCCGCAACCGGTGGCGCGAGCAGATCACCGGGTTCGACCTGCTCGGCGACCGGGTCCGGGTCCGCCTCGACGGCGAGGTGCCGCTGGTGGCCGAGGTGACGCCGGCCGCCGTGGCCGAGATGGGCCTCAGCGAGGGCGAGTCGGTGTGGGCCAGCGTCAAGGCCACCGAGATCGTGACCTATCCGTCGTGAGCCCCGACGCCGTGGGTCCCCAGGACGGCGCTGGCCCCTACCCCATGAGGCCCATCGGCCACGTCCGCACCGGCTACCGCTCCCTGACCGACACGCCGATCCAGACCCGGCTGAACCCCGACGCCACCGGCGTGGTCGTCGTCGAGGAGGACTACGAGGCCGGGTTGCTGGGCCTCGACGGCTTCGACCACGCCTGGCTGGTCACGGCGCTGCACCTCGGGCGCGACGAGCCGGGCCCGGCCGACGAGCTTCGCCCGACCCCGTTCCTGGCCACCGATCCGAACTTCGTGGTCGGCGTGTTCGCCACCCGCTACCCGGTGCGGCCCAACCCCATCGGGCTCAGCCTCGTCCGCCTCGACCGGGTCGAGGGCCGGCAGGTCCACTTCGCCGGGGTGGACCTGGTCGACGGGACGCCGGTGCTCGACATCAAGCCGTGGGTGCCGGCCTTCGACCTGCCCGACCGGTCGCTCGTCGACCAGGCCGGCGACGTCCGCATCGGCTGGTACCGCGACTCGCGACTGGGCGAGATCACCCCGCCGCCCGAGTGACGATCAGTCGTCGACGCCGAGCATGACCTCGGTGCCGCGCTCAGATGCCCGATCCGAGAAAATTCTCCGCGGGCTTCAGTGCGACAACGCCGCCTTGATCAGGGCGATGGTCACCCCGGCCACCAGCGCCAGCAGGCCGTAGAGGGCGGCGCGCGCCCCGGAGTTGGTGGTGCGGCTCTCCATGTAGACCTGGGCGCCGATGGCACCGGCCACCGTGATGCGCGCCGCCACCAGCTCGACCGACGTGGGGGCGATGATGGCCGCCGCGATGGCCAGTGAGGCGATGGCCAGCGCACCGCCGAGCTGGACGAGGAGCAGGTCGCCGGGGTCGACCTCCTCGGACGAGTCGCCGATCATGCGGGTCGACACCCACGAGGCGAAGCCATGGGCCAGGACGAGGCCAACGGTGGTGCCCAGCTCGAGCAGCACCACCTCGCCCCGCTCGGGGGGATGGGAGTCGTCGAACACCGACAGGGCGCTGAGCAGGATGATCGAGACGTACAGCGACATCGAGTAGGCCTCGCGTCGCATGGCCTTGTTGGTGCGGACCTCGCTCGTCAGCTCTCGAACGTTGGACAAGCCCGACATGCTGGCACAGCCGGGCGACCGTCGATGACGATCTCGGTGAGGACGTCTACGCGCCTGGCCGTGGTCGGGCGACCAGCCGGCCGGTCATGCCGCGGGCTCGCCGACGCCGGCCGCCAGGTCGACGAGCGTCTCGAGGCTGGCCAGGGCCTCGCCCTGCGACGCGTCCAGCTTGGCCAGCAGCGTGGTGATGCCGGCGGCGTGGTAGGCGGGCAGCCGCGCCGCGATGGTGGCCTCGGTGCCGACCAGGTTGGTGCGCGACCCCAGCTCGAGGGGCACCGCCTCGGCCGCCTCTTCGCGCCGACCGGCACGCCAGAGCCGCTCGACCTCGGCCACCTCGTCGGCGAAGCCCAGGCGGGCGAAAGCCTCGTTGTAGAAGTTGGTCGAGCCGCTGCCCATGGCGCCGATGGTGAAGGCGTAGCCCCGGGCGTGGCGGCGGGCGGCCTCGTCGCCGGCCGCGTCGTCGGCGGTGATCTCGAGGGCGACCGGCGCCACCAGGTCCAGCTCGGTCAGCGATCGTCCGGCCCGGGCGGCGCCCTCGCGCAGCGGATCGAGGAACACGTCCGGCGATTCGGGGATGAAGGCGTTGGCCAGCCACCCGTCGGCCACCTCCCCGGTGAGGCGCAGGTTGGCCGGCCCCATGGCGGCGATGTAGACGGGGACGCGGGCCGGCTCGACCATCGGGACGCAGGGCTCGACCCTGGCTGTCGGGCAGGGGGAGCGGGTAGATCTCACCGTCGTGTTCGAGGCGCTCACCCCGGCTCACGGTGCGGATGATCTCGATCGTCTCGCGGGTGGCCTGCACCGGTCGCCGGAAGCGGGTGCCGTGCCACCCCTCCATCACCTGGGGGCCCGACACGCCGACGCCCAGGTGGAACCGGCCGTGCGACAGCGCCTGCAGGCTCAGCGCCGAGGTGGCCAGCAGGGCCGGGCTGCGCGAGCCGAGCTGGACGACGAACGTGCCGAGCCCGATGGTGGTGGTCTGCGCGGCGAGGTAGGCGAGACCGGTGAGGGCGTCGTAACCCCAGACCTCCGGCACCCAGAGCGACGCCACGCCGATGCGCTCCGCCTCCGCCGCGAACGCGGCCGCCTGCGGATGATGTGGATCGATCAGGGCGGCGACGCGCACACGCCCACCGTAGGCGTCCGGCGTCCGGACCGGACGAGGGCGGCGCTAGGTTGGTCCCCGCACCGGGCCCCGGACGTGGGTCGGGGGGAGGCGAGATGCGCTATCGGGACCAACCGACGGTCGAGGTCGAGGAACGGGTCGTCGGCGATCCGGCCACGATCTGGGCCCTGGTCACCGACATCACCCTCCCCGCCCGCTTCTCGGGCGAGCTGCAGGCGGTGGAGTGGCTCGACGGCGCCACGGGCGTCGAGGTGGGCAACCGCTTCCGGGGCCACAACGAGAACCCGGCGCTGGGCGAGTGGTCCACGGTGTGCACGGTCGTCGAGGTGGAGCCCGGCCGGCGCTGGGCGTGGACCGTCAACGCCGACGACCAGCACATGGCCACCTGGGGCTTCGAGGTCGACCCGGGCCGCGAGGCGGTGACCGTGCGCCAGTGGGGACGCATGGGCCCGGACCCGTCGGGGCTCAACATCGCCATCGACGCCATGCCCGACAAGGAGGGTCGCATCATCTCCCGGCGCCTCAGTGAGTGGCGGGCCAACATGGCGGCCAACCTGGCCGGCATCAAGGCCCTGGCCGAGGCCGCTCCTGCTGAGGCCGCTCCGGCGGCCTCCCGGCCCGGCGATGTGTGACGCCCGCCCGACCCATATACCCTAGGGGGTATGTGTAAGCGAGCCCAGTGCCCCACCTGCCACCGCCCCACCTACGCCGGCTGCGGCCGCCATGTCGAGCAGGTGCTCGGCGACGTGCCCCCCGCCGAGCGGTGCCAGGGCCACCCGGAACCGGCGAAGGGCGCTTCGACGGGTACCGGGCGGAGCCGGATCGGCCGGTCCTGGTTCGGGCGGCGCGCCCCCGCCGTCGAGCGCTGAGCAACCGGTCAGTCCTGGGGGGTCGACGGGGCGTACTCCCGGAAGGCCTCCAGCGCCCGCGGGGCCCACACGCTGGCCGGGCCCCCGCCCATCAGCAGCGCCACCCCGAGCGCGTCGACGACTTCGGGCTCGGTGGCGCCGGCGGCGACCGCCCCCCGAGCGTGGTAGGCGATGCAGCCGTCGCAGTGCTCCACCACCCCGACGACGAGGGCCATGAGCTCTTTGACATGGGTGGGCAGCGCCCCGGCGGCCATGGCCGAGGCGTGCAGGGAGGCGAATCCGGCCCACGTGTCGGGCATGGCTTTGCGCAGCTCGCGGCGTGGGCTCGCGGAGCTCGCCGGCGACGTCATGGAAGTGACCCATGGCATCCTCCCTCCTCCTACTCAATGACGGCTTGATCGTGCGCCGATCGAGGGCGGGGCGACAGAGGAGAAGGTCATGCCACCGCGGCCGGGCCCGGTACGGCCAGCACCCGTTCCGGCGTCCACCAGCATCGTCATGGCGATGCCCACGGACGCCGGTACGGAGGATCAGTCGCCGGTACGGAGGATCAGTCGACGCGGGTGAGCTCGGCGACGTCGCGCTCGACGGCCTCGTCGCCGGGTGATCCGTACCACCACGCGTGACGCAGCCGCCCCGGCGCCGGCACCGACACGACGACCTTCATGGGGAAAGGCGAGGCCTCCGCCCCCAGTTCGAACGTGCCGGGCTCGGTCTCGCGCAGGACGGCCACCGTGGCGGCATGGGGATGGCCGATCACCATGATCGACCCACCGTCGTGGGTCCGGCCCACCATCGTGTGCTCCACGTGCGCCCGCAGCCGCTCGGGCATCGCCGGGTTGAGGATCTCGTAGTCGAGCGTCACCCCCGAGTTGCCCGGTAGCGGGGTCACCACCATGCGTGCCGCACCACGGAGATCGGACCCCGCCACCTGGTCGATGCCGAGATAGAGGCCGGGCTGGGCCAGCAACTCGTCCACGATCGTCATGGGAAAATCCTAGATCGCCCGGCGCCGGGGAGCAGGTGGCGGGCGGTTCCTGACCCGGCCTGTCGCTCGGCGCGGTCGCCCCCCTAGGCTTGGCCCATGGGTCTCAACGTGTCGAAAGCGCGATCGCTCCTTCGCGATCTGCATGGCAAGGACCCCGACGCCGAGGCCCGCCAGCAACTGATCCCCCCGACCCCCCAGACCGGTCCCGCCCGCCTCCAGGCCATCGACTTGATGGCCAGCGATCTCGTCCGGGACCCCTACGGCCTGGTGCCGGGGTCCCCGCCCACCTGGCTGGTCGATCTGTCCGAGACCGGAGGCGGTGGGGCCACCCTCCTCTTCGACGGCCGCCTCACCGACCTGGCACGGCGGATCGTCGACGACGTCGTCTCGCAGGGCCTCACGCCTGAGCAACTCATCGGGTGGCTCGAGGCGCGGGCCGAACAGGCCGCCGAACCCGCCGTCGTCGGCGGCCGTCGCTGAGCTCGACCCGGTAGGGCCGCGCCCGCCGCCGGCCCCCGGTCAGCTCGAGGTCGCTTCCGCCGTTGCTTCGGCCGCTCGGTCGAGGGCGGCTTCGTCGAAGGCCACGGCGACGGTCTCCACCACGGTGGCGGTGCGATCGGGGCCGTCCTGCCACGTCCAGTACATGTTGGTGTGGGCGATCACCTTGTCGGCCGGGGGGAGCCCGTAGCACGGAGAAGTCCTCCGTGGTGTGGGCGTCGCTGACCAGCACGGTGTCGTAGCCGCGGACGAAGGCGCCGTGGAGCGTGGCGCGGACGCAGGCGTCGGTCTGGGCGCCGGTGACGACCAGGCGGCCGACCCCGCGTTCGGGCCAGCTCCGATTCGAGGGTGGTGGACTCGAACGAGTCGCCGTAGCGCTTGTGGACCACGGGCTCGGTGTCCAGGCGCGGCAGCTCGGGCACGTACTGCCAGCCGTCGCTGCCCTCGGGCAGCTCGTCGCTGGAGTGCTGCACCCAGATCACCGGGACCTCCTCGGCGCGGGCCTTGTCGACCAGCGTGGCGATGTTGGCGATCACCCCGTCGCGCTCGGTGGGCGTTCGCCACCACGTCGTTCTGCACGTCCACCACCAGCACCGCGGTGTTGGGACGATCGGGAAGGCTGGTCATACGGGTCTCCTGATCTCTGGGCCTGATCGCTGGGCCGCGTTGATCATGCAGTGCTGCCGCCGGCCCCACAAGGCCTACCCCACGACAGAATGGCCCACAACCGGACGACTAGCGTCTCGCTGAGAGGTGATGGGCATGGGTCTGCAGGTGGTCGGCGCGGGGCTGGGCCGGACGGGAACCAACTCGCTCAAGGTGGCGCTCGAGGAGTTGCTCGGGGGCACCTGCTACCACATGTTCGAGCTCGGCCAGCGGCTCGAGCAGTGCGACGTGTGGGTGGATGCCTTCGAGGATCGGCCGGTCGACTGGGACGCGCTGTTCAACGGGTTCACCGCCGCGGTCGACTGGCCGGCGGCACCGCACTGGCGGACCCTGAGCGACGTCTATCCCGAGGCGACGATCCTGCTGTCGGTCCGCGAGCCCGACGCCTGGTGGACGAGCGTCTCCAACACCATCTGGCCCCGCATCGACGAGGCGTTCGCCGCCGATGCGCCCGACGACGGCCGCACCCGCATGTTCCGAGCCATGATGAACGCCTTCACGCCGGACTGGCGCGACGAGACTGCGGCCAAAGCCGCCTACCTCGCCCACAACGAGTCCGTGCGAGCGCTGGCGCCCGCCGACCGACTCGTGGAGTGGAGCCCGGGCGACGGTTGGGAGCCGATCTGCCGGGCTCTGCACCTCCCCGTACCGCCAGAGCCCTTCCCCCACGTGAACACCACCGAGGACTTCCAGGCCCGGGTGGCGGCGCAGGCGGCGCAGGCGGCGGAGGCATCGGACCCCGAGGTCCCTTGACGCCGGTCAGGGCGAGACCGTGGTCGGATCCGGGCGCTGGTCGTCCGCCCCCTCCCCGGGGAGCAGGCCGCGCTGGTCGAGCACGTAGAGCAGGCCGAAGGCGGGGAAGATGATGACGACGGCGAGCCCGGTGACGACGAGGATGGCCGTCGAGCGTGCCCGACGGGGCCGCGGCCTGGGAGACCGTCAGCGTCTCGGGCAGGATGTAGTCCCACTGGGCCACGCCCCAGGCGACGACGATCGATGGCGACCGCGCCGATGGCGAGCAGGCGGGCGCCGCGATGGTTGTGGCGCACCAGCAGGGCAGCGACCCGGCGCCGCACAGCGGCCGAGACGACGACGAGGGGCAAGGCCGCGGGAGGTGAGCCCGTCGTAGAGGTAGCGGGCGTCGGCCCGCAGCACGAACAGCCCGACGAAGGCGACGACGCCGGCCACGCACGGCCGACGACGACGGCCCGGCGCCGGAAGTACTCGACCATGGCGTCGTCGCCCAGGCGGGCGGCGTCCCACACCAGGTACACCGACGCCAGGAAGGCGACGACCACGACGGCCAGCACCCCGCCGAGGATCGACGTCGGGTTCACCCAGCTGTTCCACGGGTCGCCGGCCTGGCCACCGGCGGGGACCCGGCCCGAGGCGATGCCGCCGGCGACGGCGCCCATGCAGTAGGGCACGAGCACCGACGAGATGGCGAAGGCGGCGCCGAAGTTGCGCCGGTCGCGGGTGCGGAAGACGACCTTGCGGAAGGCGAAGCTCGAGCCGCGCAGCACGATGCCGAACGCGGCGATGGTCAGGGGCACGAACAGCGTGAGGGTGATCGACGCGTAGGCCTCGGAGAACCCGGTCCACAGCACGACGAAGCAGAAGATCAGCCAGACGTGGTTGGCCTCCCACACCGGGCCGATCGAGTGGTCGATGACCTCGCGGGGTCGGTCGCCGCGGTCGGCGCCGCCGGCGAGCAGGTCCCAGATCCCGGCGCCGAAGTCGGCGCCGCCGAAGATGGCGTAGGCGGTGATGCCGATGAAGAGGACGACGGCGACGGCGGTGCTCACGGCGCCGCCGCCTCGACCGGTTCGCCGGGGCGCCCGACCGGGGTCGGTTCGCCGGGGCCCGTAGGGCGAGTCGCTCTCGTCGAACGCCTCGCTGCCCGCGGAAGCGTCGGCTCATGCCCCGCAGCACGAGGATCGTCGTGACGCCGAGGCCGATGTAGAGCGCGACGACGCCGAGGAACGTGAGCCACACGCCGGTGTTGCCGGTCGCCGCCGCCTCGACCTTCATGTAGTTGTAGACGATCCACGGTTGGCGCCCGACCTCGCTCACCACCCAGCCCGCCTCCAGGGTGATCACCGAGGCGACGCCGGCCGCGGCGGCGAGGCGCAGGAACCACCGGCTGCGGGGCATGTCCCGCCGGAAGATCCATGACGCCCAGTACCACGCCGACAGCAGGCACAGCAGGGTGCCGAGCCCGATCATGATGTCCCACGAGAGGTGCACGACGTTGACCTCGGCGATGGTCGGCTCGTCGTCGGCCGGCTCGATGTTGAGGCCCTGGACCTCGGTGCTCGTGCCGGTCGGCGGGGTCCGAGAGCCACGAGGCCAGGCCCGGGATGGGGATGCCGCCGCTCACGGTGCCGTTGTCGTTGAGGTGCCCGAAGAGGGTCTCGGGCACGTCGCTCGTGGTCTGCGGGACGAGCTCGATGGCGGCGAACTTGACCGGCTGGTTGTTGTACGACCCACCGGGCCAGTGAGTCGCCGACGGCCATCTGGGCGAAGATGGCCACGGCGGCCACGCTGAACGGGATCAGGAAGCCGAGGCGGTGGTAGCGGTCGTTGCGCCCTCGGAGCATGCCCACGGCGTAGACCGAGGCGATCAGGAATCCGCCGACGACGTAGGCGGCCACCACCATGTGGGCCGACATGAGGGGCATGGCCTCGTTGAAGATGACCCCCCACGGGTCGACCTCGACGACCTGGCCGGCCGAGTTCGAGCGTGAAGCCCGGACGGCTCGTTCATCCAGGCGTTGGCCGCCACCACCGAGACGCTCCCGCCGATGCCGGCGATGACGATGGGGACGCCGGTCCAGAAGTGGGCCCACGGCTTGAGGCGGCGCCAGCCGTAGATGTAGATCGCCACGAAGATGGCCTCGGTGAAGAAGAAGAGACCCTCGAACGCGAACGGCACGCCGAACGCGGCACCCCACTGCCCCATGAAGTGAGGCCACAGCAGGCCGAACTCGAAGCTCAGCACGGTGCCGGTCACCGCCCCGACCGCGAAGGTCACGGCCATGTACTTCGACCAGCGCTGGGCCAGGCGGAGCGCGTCGGCGTCGTCGTGCTTGATCGCCCGGTAGTTGGCGATGAGCGTCATGAACGCCCACGACACGCCCGAGCGGCACGAGGACGATGTGGAACGCCAGCGTGAACGCCATCTGCGACCGGGCCCACGGCACCGGGTTCACCGCCAGGAGCGGCTGGAGGACGCCGGCCACGGTCATCGCTCCCGGGACGTCACGGCTTGGGACCGGTCCGGCCGGGATGCAGCAGGTCGCTGATCGAGGGGACCTGCGAGCCCGGACCACGGCGGATCAGGTCGGCCACCACGCCGGTCCAGCCCGTCTGGTGCGACGCGCCCAGCCCGGCGCCGTTGTCTCCGTGGAAGTACTCGTTGAACTGCACGAAGTCCCGCCATCGGGGGTCGAGCTGCATCTTGTCCACCCCGCCGTAGCAGGGCCGGCGGCCCTCCCCGTCGACGAGGAACAGCGAGATGAGGCGCCGGCGGAGGTCCTCGGCGACGTCGGTCAGCGTCGCCGTGTGGCCCGAGCCGGTCGGGTACTCCACCTCGAAGGCGTCCCCGAAGAACTCGCCGTACATCTTGATGGAGCTGACCAGGAGGTAGTTGAGCGGGAACCAGATCGGCCCCCGCCAGTTGGAGTTGCCGCCGAACATGTCGACCGTCGACTCGGCGGGCTCGTAGTCGACGCTCGCACGCAGGTCCCCGATGGCGAACTCATAGGGGTGGTCGCGGTGGGCCTGGGAGACCGCTCGCATGCCGAACGGCGAGAGGAACTCGTCCTCGGCGAAGAGGCGTTCGAAGAGGCGCCTCACCTTGTCGAGGCCGACGACGCCGAGGAGCAGCTGCCGCTCGCCGGGCGCTCCCCGCACGAGGCCGCGCTCGGCCAGGGCGGCGATGTCGAACCGGTTGCGGTTGAGCATGGCCGCGAAGTCCTTGCCCATGGTCTCCGCCCGCCGGATGAGCACCTCGTCGACGACGATGCTGGCCAGCACCGGCAGCACCCCGACCATGGAACGGACCTTCACGGGCACGTGCGTCCCGTCGACCATCACGATGCGGTCGTAGAAGAAGCCGTCGTCGTCGTCCCACAGGCCCTGGTCGTCGATGGCCTGGCGGATGAGGGAGAAGTGCTCGAGGAACTTGAGGGTGAGGTCCTGGGTCGGTTGGCGATGGCCCCGCAGCACCGCCGAGATGGTGGCCATGTGCAGCGAGTAGAGCGCCATCCAGGCGGTGGCGTCGGACTGCTCCAACATGCCGGCCACGGGCAGGTGGTCGCGGTCGATGGGGCCGATGTTGTCGAGGCCCAGGAAGCCGCCCTCGAACAGGTTGGAGCCGTCCGCGTCCTCCCGGTTCACCCACCAGGTGAAGTTCACCAGGAGCTTGTCGAAGACCCGACGGAGGAACTCGACGTCGGAGGCGCCGTCGATGGCGAACACCTCCAGGGCACCCCAGGCCTGCACGGGCGGGTTCACGTCGTCGAACGACCACTCGTAGGCCGGGAGGGCGCCGTTCGGGTGCTGGAACCACTCACGGCAGATGAGGATGAGCTGGTACTTGGCGAACGCGGGGTCGACGTGGGCGAGGGCCACGCAGTGGAAGGCCAGATCCCAGGCCGCGAACCAGGGGTACTCCCACTTGTCCGGCATCGACATGATGTCGAAGGCGTCGAAGTTCCGCCACCGGCTGTTGCGGCCCGACAGCCGCGACGCCGGGGGCGTCGGTTGCGTCGGGTCCCCGTCGAGCCAGCGCTCCACGTCGTAGTAGAAGAGCTGCTTGGACCACAGCATCCCGGCGAAGGCCTGACGCATCACCGCAGCCTCGTCGGCGGACGCCTCCGGCGGCGCCAGCTCGCGGTAGAAGTCGTCGGCCTCCTCGAGGCGGAGCCGGGTGGCCTTGTCGAAGTTCTTCCCCAGCGCCGACTTCGCGGACTTGGGCGACGCGCCGCGGGGCCGGAGTCGGAGCCGCAGCTCGATGGTCTCACCGGGCCCGACCCCGCACTCGTACCAGCACGCCGACTTGGTGCCGACACCCGCCGGGTTGACCGTGTCGGCCCCGTCGACCACGTGGTCGTTGATGCCGTCCTTGGGGAAGCGGGGCCCGTCCTGCTCGCGGTAGATCCGGGCGGTGTTGGTCTCGTTGTCGCAGAACAGGAGGCGGGGTGGCTCCCCGCCG
Source organism: uncultured Microthrixaceae bacterium (assembly GCA_963726905.1). GTDB lineage: Bacteria > Actinomycetota > Acidimicrobiia > Acidimicrobiales > Acidimicrobilacustridaceae > UBA4742. The sequence goes on along the minus strand of CAVSDZ010000015.1, from coordinate 336,829 downwards.
GGTCCCGGGCCGGCCAGCAGCTCGAGGTCGCCGAAGAGCGGGTGGTCGATCTCGATGGTCGTCCCTGAGCCGGCGCGGAGCTGCGGCGCCGACGCCCCTTCGTCCCACGACCAGGTGTTGCGGAACCAGACCGACGGGAGCAGGTGGAGCGTGTCGGCGTCGGGCCCCGCGTTGGTGGCTCTCACCGTCATGAGCAGGTCGTCGGCCGCCGCCTTGGTGTAGTCGACCTCGACGATCCAGTAGCGGTCGTCGTCGAAGGCGCCGGTGTCGAGCAGCTCGTACTCGGGGTCGTGCCTGCCCCGCCGCCCGTTCTCGGCCACGAGATCCTCGTAGGGGAAGGCGCGTTGCGGGTAGTGGTAGCGCCACCGGTTGAAGGCGTGGCTGGGGAGGGCGTCGACGTACCACCAGTACTCCTTGGCATCCTCACCGTGGTTGCCCTGGTCGCCGGTCAGGCCGAAGATCCGCTCCTTCAGGATCGGGTCACGCCCGTTCCACAGGGCCAGGGCGACACAGAGGCGCTGCTCGATGTCGGAGAAGCCGGCGAGCCCGTCCTCACCCCACCGGTAGGCCCGGGAACGGGCCTGGTCGTGGGGCAGGTAGTCCCAGGCGTCGCCCTCGGCGCTGTAGTCCTCCCGCACGGTTCCCCACTGGCGCTCGCTCAGGTACGGGCCCCAGCGGTACCACTCCCCCGCCTGCAGCAGGCCGTCCTCGAGTCGGCCGAACGACTCGACCCGCTCGCGTTCGGCGCTCATGTCTCGTCGTGGTCAGGCGGGATCAGACCGCGAGGTGCTCCGGACGCTCGGCCGGGTCCTTGTCGATCGGCATCGTCCACTGCTCGCCGGGCAGGTTGGTGCACAGCACCAGGCGGAGCGGGGGCCCGGCGAGGTTCCGGTGCAACCAGCCGGCCGGCGCGTCGAGCCGGCACCCCGGCTGGATCTGGGTCACGTTCCCCTCGGCGTCGGCGAAGGCACCGGTGCCCGCGATGACCCATGAGACCGAGTCGAACTCGTGCCAGTGCAGGGGCTCGTCCGCGTCCAGGACGAAGTCGTAGGCGAGGCTGTGGAACCCCATCTCGGCCGCCTGCGCCAGCGCGTCCGCTTCGGTGATGGGGGCACCTTGGCTGAAGCAGTAGTCCATGATCTCCCCCTGAGCCCGTCGTTCGATCGACCGTTCCCGTCACGGTAACGCGGATCGGCCGGCTCAGGCGCGCCGGTCGACGACCGGTTCGCGGAGATCGATGGCGTAGAGCACGAACGACAGATCGTCGTGGCGAATGTCGCGTTGGTAGGACATGGCGAGGCGGTCCATCACTGCTCGGGACCGGGTGTTGTGCGGCTCGGTGAAGGCCACGACCTCGTCGGCGTGCAGGTCGTGGCGGGCGAACGAGAGCGACTCGACGCCGATCTCGGTGGCGTAGCCCCGGCCCCAGAAGCGACCGAGCACCGCCCAGCCGACCTCGAGCCGGTCTGCACCGTCGAGTCGCATCCGGGTGAGACCGCCGCGACCGATGAGCGTGCCGTCGAGCCGGTCGTAGGCCATCCACTTGGAGACGCCGTCGTTCGCCCAGCCGGCCGCGAACCGGGCGGCCTCGGCGGCGGCGTCCTCACGGCTCCACCTCGTGTCCCACCACTCGTTGATGGCCGGGTCCTCGTGGAGGCGGAAGAGGTCGTCAGCGTGGCGAGCGCCGATCGGCTCCAAGCGCAGCCTCTCCGTGAGCCGGACCATGACCTGAGCCTAGGTTGGTAGCGTCGAGCGTGACTTACGACGAGCTCATCGCGGACGTGGTCAGGGGCGTCGAGACCCTTGGTGCGGGGATCATGGTGATCGGCGCCGTCGGTGCCCTGGCGGTAGCGGCGGTGGCCGCCGTCCGGACCGACGACCGGGCGGGCATCTACACCCGGCTACGGCGGCACCTCGGGCGGGTGATCCTGCTCGGGCTCGAGGTCCTCATCATCGGTGACATCGTCCGCACGATCATCGTCGACCCGACCATCCAGAGTGTGACCGTCCTCGGGCTGATCGTGTTGATTCGGATCGTCCTGAGCTTCTCGCTCGAGATCGAGATCGACGGGACGACCCCGTGGAGCCGCTGGAAGCACCAGCCCACCGACGACTGACGACCCAGAGCCCCTTTCTGTCCCTTCAGCGACCTCGGTGAGGTCGCTGAAGGGACGGAAACGCCCGGAAACGCCGCGGTTATGCGGTGCAACCACTCCCCGAGACCTGGTCGGCACCGGCGAGGGTGAGGGCGGTGCAGGTCTCGGTGGCCACCACGCCGCCGGGTTGCTCGCTGGTGTCCGTGATGACCTCGATGACCCCGGGGCCCTTCACGACGTAGCTGAGCACGGTGGCCGCCGGGATCGGGTAGCCGTCGAAGGTGAACCGACCGCTGTCGACGGCGCTCGCTCGGACGATCGAAAGCCGGGCGGGCGTGCCGGCTCGGGCGGCGGTCACGATGCACTCCCCACCCGTGGGCAGAGGGGCGATCGTGGTGGGCCAGCCGCTCATCTCGTCGATCACCCCGCAGTCGCGGCCGCCGTCGGGTAGCGGGGGGATGCTGTGCGGGAGGCGCGGGCGCCGCCGTTCCGGGAGGCGCCGCCACCCCCGGTGTCGAGGTGTCGACGCTGGCGACGTCAGCCGACGGCTTCGACCCCGAGCAGCCCAGCGCCAACAGCAGGGGCACGACGATCACCGCCGCGAGTCGTCGGTCCATGGCGGTGCTCAGGGCTCCGGCTCGTCGGGTCACGGGTGGGCCGTCGACGAGAGCGAGGCCAGCGGGACGACCCGGGTCGACGGCAGGACGTCGACGACGTCGGGGCCGACCCAGCGCACCCCGACCGTGCCCCGCTCGTGGCCGGCCGTGTCGAGCCAGTTCGGGACGCCCGGGTCGCGGTGGGCGACCACGAACCGGACGCTGCCGTCGGGCTCGAGCTGGGCCGAGTGGCAGTTCAGCGTGGCCTGGTGGTGGACGTAGTCGAGCGTCTCCATCCAGTGGTTGTGGAGGGCGATCATCCAGTACTCGCACACCGGCGGCGTGACCTCGACGACGAGCGCCTCGTCGTCGGCCAGGTCGAAGTAGGCCTGGTGCCACTTGATCTGCGGGTCCTTGAACTTGTCGGTCTCGGCCAGCTCGGCCTCGTCGGTGAACACGTTGGGCCACTGGGCCTGGCGGGTCGCCCACTGCGAGCCGATGTCGGCGACGCCCTTCACGTAGAACCCGGCGTAGATCAGCGAGAGGTAGAGGTGCTCGGCGCTGAGCGGTTCGGGCGGTGCACCGTCGGCATCGAGGCGCTCGATGTGGAGCTCGGCGTAGCTGCTGGTGGTGCGGTCGAGGAAGGTCTGGCGGATGGCGAGCGACCGCGTGTCGGGCTCGGAGCGCAGCCAGTTCCCGGGGTGCTCCCGTTGCGAGATGATCAGCTCGAAGGTGCCGTCGGGCTCGATGTGCATCTGCTCCTCGTGCAGCGTGTCGCCGGTCCCCGGTCCGCCGCCGCCGAACCCGCCGCCGGAGAAGAGGTTGAAGCTGATCCACTTGGCCTCGCCCCGGGTCCCCCAGATCCGGTAGTCGTACTTCCCGTCGAGCGTGGCGCCGAGGTAGTGGTTGTCCGGGTTCTCGCCGACGATCTTGATGGTCTCGTGGCAGGCGTGCACCAGGACCGGGAGCTTCGGGTTCGCCGTACTCGAGCGTTCCTCTCGAGCGCGCCGCGCAGCAGCCGGGTGAGCATCCGGAAGCCCTCGGCCCGATCGAGCGGGTCGTCGGGGTTGCCGTCGGCCAGGATCGTCTCGCCGGCGTCGGCGAGCAGGTCGCAGAACTCCCGCCACGCGGTGCCGTCGACGACCTTCTGCGTGATCTCGTCCATCAGCTGGCTCCTCGGTGTCGTGCGGCGTCAGTCCAGTCGGGCCCGAGCGAGTACACGCCCGTCTCCGGGTGGTGGTACCAGCCGCCGGCGGCGGCGGTGCCGCCGTCGACGTGGAGCGTCTGGCCGGTGATGTAGCTGGCCAGGTCGGAGGCGAGGAAGACGGCCGCGCCCGCCATCTCGTCGACGTGCCCGGCCCGACCCATCGGCACGGTGGACCCGAAGTGCTCCTCGGAGCCGGGTGGCGCCACCGCCATGATGCCCTCGGTGAGCGTGATGTCGGGCGCCAGGGCGTTGACCCGGATGCCGTAGGGGGCGAGCTCGAGCGCCGCGGTCTTGGTGTAGTTGATGACCCCGGCCTTGGCCGCCGAGTAGGCGGCGTAGCCGGGCGCGGCACGCACGCCTTCGATCGAGGTGACGCTGGTGACGCTGCCTCCGAGACCGGCGTCGACCATGCCCTGCGCCACCCGCTGGGTGCACAGCAGCACGTGGCGGAGGTTGGCCCGGTAGAGCGCGTCCCAGCCCTTCTCGCGGGTCTCGAGGAGCGGGGAGGCGAACACGCCGCCGGCGTTGTTGACGAGGATCGTGACCGGACCGAGCTCCGATGCCGTCTGCGCCAGGGCGGCGTCGACCGCCTCGCTCTCCCGCACGTCCGTGGTGATCCCGAGGGCGCCGATGTCGGTCGGCGGCCGACGCGCAGGTCTCCGGGTTCTGCTCCCAGATGGCGACGGACGCGCCGAAGGCGGCGAGCCCGGCCGCGATGCCGCGCCCGATGCCCGACGCCGCCGCCGGTGACGACGGCGACTCGCCCGGTGAGGAGGATGTCGGATGGATCGATGGGCATGGGTGGGAGGCCTTTCTCGGCGATGGAGGTTCGCTGCGTCAGATCTTGCCGAGCGCAGTGCTGCCGGTGTCGGAGATGGTGCTCAAGGTCGGTCGCCGATCGATGGAGAGACGGGGATCGTCGCCACGGGGACGTCGAACCGGTCGTGGTAGAAGGCGAACTGCTCGCGGATGGCGGCCAGGTCGAGGCCGTACGTCTCCGGGCGGGTAGCGGTGCGCGGCCGGGCGCTCCTGGGCGCTCGCCGTCCACCAGTCGTGCATCCGCTGGCGGGCGTCGTCGGTGAGCTCATCGCCCAGCTCGGCGTAGAGCTGGCCCACCGCGCCGATCGGATCGCGCTGCACGTCCTCGAACGAGCAGGTCGTGGAAGCGGTCCTCGTTGCCGCGATCGCGGAAGTCGATCAGCCGCTCGAGCGCGCACCGCCACTGCTCGACGTTCTGCGTCCCGATGGCCATGGGATCGGGGTGATCGGAGAGGACGCGCGAGAACGTGTCGTACAGCGCGCACACCGACGGCAGCACCTTGCCGACGTCGCGATGGGTCATGACGAAGCGGGCGTCGGGATAGACGGCGTCGAGCGCCTCGATCGAGTGCATGTGCGCCGGGGTCTTGAGCCACCAGCCGCGTCGGGCGGGCACCGCCACTGCAGCAGCTTGAGCACCCGCCGGTGGTAGCGGTAGGCCGGCTCCATGTCGCACTGCAGCAGCCACGAGCTGTAGCTCGGGATGCGGGCCATGCCCTCGAAGATCAGCGACCGGAAGTCGAGGGCCATGAGCAGCAGGCACTCCTGCGGACCGGTCGGCGGAGGTGGGGATCATCCCGCGCGAAGCCGGGGAACATCTCGTTGGTGAAGTCGATGCCGGCCTGGGCCACGGCGATGCGCGGGTCGGTGTGCTCGGTCGCCGTCTCCGGCGGCGGGCACGGCGTGCCGGCCTCCCAGACCCGCAACGATCGCCGCGCCGGGTCCTGGGCCAGCAGGTAGCCCGAGGGCGGTCGAGCCGGTGCGGGGCAGCCCGAGCCCGAACAGCGGCGCCACGATCTCCTGGTCGTCGATCTCGGGGTGCCGGGCGTACCACTGCTCGATCTCGAGTCGGTTGACCAGGTACCCGACGATCTGGTCGGTCATGGCGCCGACGCCCATCTCGTTGAGCGCCGCCTCGGTCTGCAGCGACCGCACGAGGACCTCGAGGCCTTCGCGCCACGTGTCCTCGCCGAGGTCGTCCGACCCGGCCCGCTCGCACGCCGTGTCGACCATCTGGTCGATGTCCATGTCGGTCCCCCTGTCGTCGTGCCCGACCGCGGGCGCGGTCGTCGCGGTCAGACGAAGTCGGAGCCGCCGTCGACGTTGACGTTGGCTCCGGTGACGTAGCCGTTGCGGCGAGACGCCAGGTAGACGGTGATGCTGGCGATCTCCTCGGGCAGACCGGCTCGACCGAGGTCGGCCGGCTGGTGGAAGTGTTCTCGATCCAGGTCATGACGTCGACCGGGTTGCTCGAATCGAGGCCGTCGGCCGCCAGGAACGGCGTCGAGCACCTCGGTGAAGCTGGCGGTCACGATCGTCCCGGGGCTGATGGTGTTCACCAGGATCCCGTCCGCCGCCAGGCTCTTGGCCAGGTTCTTCGACAGGCTGGCGACCGCCGCCTTCGACGCGGTGTAGGCGACGATCCGCGGGTTCTGGCGCTGGATCGAGTGGGCGGCGAAGTTCACGATCCGGGCCCACTCCGCGGCCCGCAGCAGGGGCAGCGCCGCCCGGGTGCACCGGACCGCGGCCATGAGCCCGAGCTGCGATCGCCGTGTCCCACCCGGCGTCGTCGAGGTCCTCGAACGCGCCGTCACCGGGGCCGACGCGTGTTGATCAGGCTGTTCACCGAGCCCCAGCGCTGGGCCGAGCGTCGCGAACGCCTCGTCGATGGCCGCCGGGTCGGTGAGGTCGACCGACAGCCCGACTGCGTCCGGGCGACCCCGACGCTCGCAGCTCGCGCACGGTGTCGTCGATCGCCTCGGAGCCCCGGGCCAGGATCGCCACCCGGGCCCCGTCGTCGGCGAACGCCTCGGCGATCGCCCGGCCCATGCCCTTGCTCCCGCCGGTGACGACGGCCGCGCTGTCCTTCAAGCCGAGATCCACGATCAGTTCCCCTCGTTCGAGCGCCCGACGCCGCCGCGGTCGGGCCGGGTGGATGGTGGGCGGGCCGTCACGGCGCGATCCCCCGCATGATGACGTCGACGACGTCGTCGACCCACGCCGGCGCCGATCTCGTCCGAGGGGACGGATGGCCGTCGCCACGAGCGTCGACCCGGCGATGAGCTCGAGCACCGTCGAGGACTGCACGTCGGCGCGCACCTCGCCCGTCCTCGATCCCGCGGTCGATCCGGTCCTGCAGCCAACCCCAGGTTCCTCCGGCGAACCGACCGAGGATGTCGGCATGGCAGCGTCGGGTCACCGGCCATCTCGGCCAGCAGGCCGGGCAGGGCGGCCCGAGCGGCCGGCCGGGCGAGGACCTCGACGCCGACGGCGACCAGGGCGCGGATGTCGCGGCGCAGGTCGTCGCCGGCCGGGATCACCTCGGCGACATCGGCGGGGAAGACCGCCTCGTGCACGAGGTGGGCCTTGGTCGGCCAGCGCCGGTAGATGGCCGGCTTGGTGGTGCCCGCCCGCTCGGCGATGGCCCCGATCGTGAGCTGGAGGTAGCCGACCTCCTCGAGCAGCTCGCACGTCGCCTGCAGCACGGCGTCGTCGATCCGCGGATCCCGCGGACGACCGGAGCCGGTGGCGGCCGTGGCCGAAGAGGCCGAAGAGGCCGAGGAGAACGTCGAGACCGTGGAGGGCATGGTTATGTTCCGCAACGTAACGAAATCCCGGGACGGGTGCAACAACCCTCCGGTGTTCGACAAACCCCGGGGGCAGGAGCGGCGAAGTGGAAGGATCGTCGTGCCGCTCCTCCGCGGCGACGGACGGAAGCGAGCATGGCCGACGCGCTGATCCCCCTTCTCGAGACCAAGCTGCACGCGCCCCGGCGACGCCGTGGGACCGTGGCCCGCCCGCGGCTGCGGGAACGACTCGACCGCCGGGGCCAGCCCGCCCTCACCCTCGTGTCCGCCCCCGCAGGGTTCGGCAAGACCACGCTCGTGGCCGACTGGTTCGCCGACGGCCCCGCCACGGCGTGGCTCTCGCTCGATCGGCGCGACAACGAGCCGGCGCTGTTCTGGACCTACGTCGTCGCCGCGCTCCAGACGGCCGAGCCCGACGTGGGTGCGAGCGCCGGGACGCTGCTGCAGGTGCCGCAGTCGGACATGGACGCCGTCGTCGCCACCCTGCTCAACGATCTGAACGCCGTCGCCCACGACCTCGTTCTGGTGCTCGACGACTACCACGTCATCGAGTCCGCCGACATCCACCAGGCCGTGTCCCTGCTGGTGGAACGGTTGCCGCCGCAGATCCACCTCGTGATCGCCAGCCGAGCCGACCCGCCGCTGCCGTTGGCCGGCCTGCGGGCGCGGGGCGAGCTCCTCGAGTACCGCGCCGCCGATCTGCGCTTCACCGCCGAGGAAGCCTCCGCGTACCTCAACGAGGAGATGGGTCTGGCCATCGACCCGGCGGACCTCGAGGTGCTCGACGGCCGCACCGAGGGATGGATCGCCGCCCTGCAGCTCGCCGCCCTGTCGATGCAGGGCCGCGACGACGTCGGGTCCTTCATCGCCGGGTTCGCCGGCGACGACCGCTTCATCCTCGACTACCTCGTCGGCGAGGTGCTCGAACGCCAGGACCAGGACACCCGCACCTTCCTGCTCGAGACCTCCGTCCTGAGCACGCTCACGGGATCGCTCTGCGACGCCGTCACGGCTCGACCCGGCGGCCGGGCCACCCTCGAGAGGCTCGACCGGGCGAACCTTTTCCTCCTCCCGCTCGACGATCGGCGCACGTGGTACCGCTACCACCACCTCTTCGCCGACGTGCTCCGGGTCCGCCTCCTCGAAGAGGAGCCGTCCGGCGTGCCCGAGCTCCACCGCCGGGCCAGTGACTGGTACGAGGCGAACGGGGACCGGGACGAGGCGATCGTGCACGCCCTCGCCGGCCGGCACTTCGACCGGGCCGCGCAGCTCATCGAGCTGGCCGCCCCCGAGATGCGCCGGACCCGTCAGGAGATGACCCTGCGCCGATGGCTCGAAGCCCTGCCCGACGAGCTGTTCCGCGACCGGCCGGTGCTCACCATCGGGCTGGTGGGCGCCCGGATGGCCACCGGTGACCCCCGCGGGGTCGAGGAGCTCCTCCAGGTCGTGGAAGCCAGGCTCGAGCTCCCCTCGCCGCCGATCGTCTACGAGGCCGACGACTTCGCTCGCCTCCCCGCCCAGCTGGCGGTCTACCGCGCCGCGCTGGCGCTCCTCGCCGGCGACACCGACGCAACGATCACGCAGGGCAACCGGGCCCTCGACCTCGTCGAGCCCTCCGACCACCTCGGCCGGGGCGCAGCGGCGGCGCTGGTGGGGCTGGCGTACTGGACCGTCGGGGACCTGGACGCGGCGCGCCATCGCTACCTCGACGCCGTGCAGAGCCTCGAGGCGGCCGACCACCTGGCCGACGTGCTCGGCTGCTCCCTCGGCCTGGCCGACATCCAGATGGCTCAGGGCCGGCTCCACGACGCCACCCGGACGTTCACCGCGGGGCTGGCGCTCACCGCGGCGAACCCCGGGTTGCGGGGGGCGGCGGACATGCACGTCGGCCTCAGCGAAGTGCTCCTCGAGCACGACGACCTCGACGGTGCCGCTCAGCACCTGCGGGCGAGCACGGAGCTCGGCGAGCACGCCGGGCTTCCGCAGCACGCCTACCGCTGGCGGGTGGCGAACGCCCGACTCCGGGCGGCCCACGGCGACCTCGAGGGCGCCCTCGCCCTGCTCGACGAGGCCGAGCCGATCTACAACACCGACTTCTCCCCCGCCATCCGGCCGGTGGCGGCGTTGCGGGCCCGGATGCACCTGGCGGCCGGCGACATCGACGCCGCCACCCGGTGGGCGACGGGCCGGGGCCTCACCGCCGACGACGAGCTCACCTACCTCCACGAGTTCGAGCACGTCACGCTGGCGCGGATCCTGCTGGCCCGCCACCGCGCCGGAGCCGACGACCCGCAGCTGATCGAGCGCGCCATCGGGCTGCTGGACCGCCTGCTCGCCGCCGCCGACGCGGGCGGTCGCACGGGGAGCGTCATCGAGATCCTCGTGCTGTCGACCCTGGCCCGCCACGCCCGGGGCGACCGGGCGGGCGCGGCCGCCGCGCTGGACGAGGCACTGACCCGCGCCCAGCCCGAGGACTACGTCCGACTCTTCGTCGACGAAGGCCCGGCCTTGGCGACGCTGCTCCGTTCCGTCACGGCACCGGGCGTCGCCGGTGACCACGCCCGCCGGGTGCTGGCCACGATGGAGAAGGCCGGCCCGCCCGCCCCGGCTCGGGTCGGGCTGGTCGACGAGCTGAGCGCCCGCGAGCTGGACGTGCTCCGCCTGCTCCGCACCGACCTGAGCGGACCCGACATCGCCCGCGAGCTCTTCATCTCGCTCAACACCCTCCGAACTCACACCAAGAACATCTACGTCAAGCTCGGCGTGAACAACCGGCGCGAGGCCATCCGCCGGGCCACCGAGCTGGGTCTCTAGCCCGGCCCGCCTCGCCGCCCGGTGCCGCCCGCCGGGGCCGCGCCCACACGATCACCGGCCCGATCACCACATGATGTGATGCGCGCTCACCAGGTCCGTCCGTACGGTCCGAGTGTGAACACCGACAAGCCCACCAGCGAGCGATCCAGCCGCACTGCGGCCCCTGCTCACCCCGGCACCCCACAGTACGAGATCCGTGTCGCGGGGCACCTCGGGGCCCGGTGGGCGGCGTGGTTCGACGGGCTCATCCTCACCGATGAGGACGACGGCACCACCGTCCTGTGCGGCCCCGTGGTCGACCAGGCGGCGCTGCACGGCCTGCTCCAGAAGCTGCGCGACGCCGGCATCCCCCTCCTCTCACTCACCCCGGTCTCACCCGACCGGACCTCCACCCCGGGGCTCACCCCCCGAACCAACGAAGGGAACTGACATGCACACCAACACCCCTACCACCCGAAAGAAGCCACCCATGGATTCGATGCGCAAGACGTCACTGGCCGCCGGCCTGCTGTACCTCGCCACGTTCGTGTTCTCCATCCCGGCGGCCTTCGGCCTCTACCAGAGCGTGCTGCACAACCACGACTTCGTCCTCGGCGCCGGCAGCACCAACGCCGTGATCTGGGGTGCGCTGTTCGAGATCATCACCGCCCTGGCCGGGATCGGGACCGCCGTCGTCCTCTACCCCGTCGTCAAGCGGTGGGGCCAGAACGCCGCCCTGGGTTTCGTGGCCTCCCGGGTCCTCGAAGCCGCCATGATCTTCATGGGCGTGCTGTGCGTGCTCAGCGTCGTCACCCTGCGCCAGGACCTGGCCGGCACCGATGCGTCGAACCTGACCACGATGGCCCGGTCGCTGATCGCCATGAAGAACTGGACGTTCCTGATCGGCCCCGGGCTCATGGCGGGCATCAACGCCCTGTGCCTCGCTCCGCTGATGTACCGGTCCCGGCTCGTGCCCCGGATCATCCCGACCATCGGCCTCGTGGGCGCCCCGCTCCTGCTCGCCTCCAGCGTCGGCACCCTCTTCGGCCTCCACGACCAGGTCTCGGCCACCGCCAGCGTGCTGGCGCTGCCCATCGCCGTCTGGGAGTTCTCGCTCGGGATGTGGATGACCTTCAAGGGCTTCAACGTGGACCACGACGATGCCGAGGCTCCGGTCGTGAGCGAGCTTCCGGCCTACAGCGGAGCCACCGCCTGACGCCACCAACCACGCCGCCCCCACGACGAATCTGTCCCTTCAGCGACCTCTCTGAGGTCGCTGAAGGGACAGAAAGGGTTTTGGGGCCAGGTTTGGGGCCAGGTTTGGGGGCAGGCCGACCCGGGTCAGATCGTGTGGGATGGGCGTCCGGGGCCTTCGACGTCGTCGCCGAACAGGTCGCTGTTGAGCCGGGCCTCGGCCATCAGCTTGGCCATCACCGGTCCGAGCTGGGTCGGGTCGCCGCGGGTTCTCGCCGACCGGGCCGCCGTGCCAGCCCTCGGCGATCTGGATGCGGTCGCCGCGGATGTCGAACACCCGGCCGGTGACGTTGCGGGCCTCCTCGCTGCACAGCCAGGCCACCACCGCCGAGATCCAGCGGGGCGCCATCGACTCCTTCATCTCGTCGCTCACCGCGTCCTCGCCGCCCATGACGTCCATCACCAGCCGGGTCATGGCGGTCGGCGCCAGGCAGTTGACGGTCACGCCCAGCCGGTCGAGCTCGAGGGCCCAGACCGTCGTCAGCGCGGCGATGCCGGCCTTGGCGGCGCCGTAGTTCGACTGGCCGACGTTGCCGTAGAGCCCCGACGGCGACGCCGTGTTGATGATGCGAGCGCCGAGATCGGCTCCTCGCCGGCCTTGGCCCGGGCCCGCCAGTGCGCGGTGACGTGGCGGGTCGGGCAGAAGTGGCCCTTGAGGTGGACGTTGATCACGGCGTCCCAGTCGTCCTCCTCCATCGAGAAGATCATCCGGTCGCGCAGGAAGCCGGCGTTGTTGATGAGGATGTCGACCTGACCCCAGGCGTCGATGGCCTGCTGCACCATCTCGCCGGCGGCGGCGAAGTCGGCCACGTCGCTGCCGTTGACCAGGGCGTCACCGCCCCGGCTGCGGATCAGGGCGGCCACCTCGTGGGCCGGTCCGTCGTCGGCGCCCCGGCCGTCGCCGGCCGCGCCGAGGTCGTTGACCAGCACCTTGGCGCCGTGGTCGGCGAGCAGCAGTGCGTGCTCGCGGCCCAGGCCGCGGCCGGCGCCGGTGATGATGGCGACCTTGCCGTCGACCAGCTTCGTGGTGTCGGTCATGGGTGTGCTGTCCTCCAGATCGGTTCAGGTCGTGGTGGTCAGGTCTGCTTCACGAGCGGGATGTCGTAGAGGTCCGACCAGTTCGTGCTGACGATCCGGGCCTTGCTGGCGTCGGTCATCGGCAGCTTGTCGAACGCGTCGACGGCGTGCGGGTACTTCGAGTCGCCGTGCGGGTAGTCGGTCGAGAAGATGAGCCGCTCGTCGCCGAACGTCTCGATGAAGTGCGGGACGGTCTCCTCGTCGGCCTCCACCGAGATCCAGCAGTTGCGCTTGAAGTACTCCGACGGCGGCATGGTGAGCTCGGGCGCCTCGTACCAGCCCGTCCACTCCCAGTGCTCGTCGAGCCGGTAGAGGAACCACGGCGCCCACGAGCAGTTGCCCTCGAGCAGCGCCACCTTCAGGTTGGGGAAGCGCTCGAGCACGCCGCCACCGCACAGGCAGGCGGTCACGAACTGGATGCCGAGCGGCTGGCTGAAGGTGTGCCACAGCATCAGCTTGTCGAGCACCTCGAGGCCGAAGTCGGGCGTGAGGTAGGTCTGGCCGCCGCCGTGGAAGGCCAGCGGCACGCCGAGTCGCTCGATCTCGGCCCACAGCGGGTCGTAGGCGGGGTGGTGCCAGGGCCGCCGGTTCACCGCGGCCGGCGGCAGGAAGATCGCCTTGAAGCCGAGCTCCTCGCACGCAGCGGCGGGCCTCGACGACCGCCCCGCTCACGTCGTGGGCCGCCACCATGCCGGCGCCGAACATGCGGTCGGGAGCGTGGTCGCAGAAGTCCTTCAGCCAGTCGTTGTAGGCCCGGGCGATGGCGGTGGCGAACTCGGGCTCGAGGCCGTCGTTGCCGATCTGCTCGACCGAGTCGATGCCGAGCACGAACAGCCCGCGTGACGGGTAGAGCACCGCCAGGTCGAGCCCCTCGGCGTCCATGGCGTCGATCTGCGACTGGGCGTCCCAGCCCCGCGCCTCGGACGCGGCGTAGACGGTGTCGTGCTCCTTCTGCCACCCGGTCTTGCGCCCGTCGACGTGCGACGGGCGGGTGGCGCCGAGCCGCAGCACGACGTGGTTCTTCACCCGCACCCGCATGTCGCGGGGGATCTCGGACAGACCCCGGGGCGCGGCGTGGGCGTAGGCCGGGATCGATGTAGCGCTCCCACAGATCGGGCGGCTCCATCACGTGCAGATCGCTGTCGCAGATGACGTGGTCGCGCAGTCCCATCGGTCCCCCCGGTTTCTAACACCTGTGTCGCTTCGCACTATACGCTGCTCGCCCATGAGCGCTCCCGCTGGACGTCGGCCGCCGTCGCGATCGGCAGCGAGATCCCGCCGTTCGTGCGCAAGACCGGCTTCGCCAACTGGAACCGGTTCGCCGCGGTGAACGACGAGTTCATCCCGATCCACATGGACGACGCCGAGGCGGTGAAGGTCGGGCAGAAGGCGCGCGTTCGGCATGGGCAACCTGCGGGTCGCCTACCTGCACAACGCGCTCGAGGCGTGGCTGGGCGACGCCGGCGCCATCGTCGAGGTGGCGGCCCAGTTCCGCGGCCTCAACTTCAAGGGCGACACGCTCACCGCCGGCGGGATCGGTCACCGGCGTCGAGCCCGCCGACGGCGGCACGCTCGTGCACCTGGCCCTGTCGGTGACCAACCAGGACGGCGTCGACACCACGCCGGCACCGCCACCGTGGCTGCTGTGGGGGACGGCCGGTCCGGTCGTCCCCGACGAACCGGCGGCCGGCCGAGCCGTCGGGCGCGGCCGACGCCGGGCGTCCACCTCACCCAGGACGAGATCGACCTGATCGGCACCACCACCGCGCCGATCACCGCCCCGCCGGTCGACGCCAACGACATCCGGCGCTGGGCCATCGCCACCCACTGGCCCGAGCCCCACCGGCCGTGCTTCGTCGACCGGGCCGTCGCCGACGCCTCGCCTGGGGCGGGCTCGTCGCCCCCCGCGAGCTCGACCCGTTCGCCTGGTGCCCGGTCCGGCCGTGGGGCGGCCCGTGGCTGCGCGGCATGGGCGCCGAGCCCGGTCGCCGCATCCTCAACGGCGGTCAGCGCAGCCTCTACTTCGCCCCGATCCGCCCGGGTGACGAGATCACCGCCGTGTGCCGGCTGGTCGACGTCGTCGAGAAGGACATGAAGCTCGGGCCGACCACCGTGTTCACCACCGAGCAGCGGTGGACCAACCAGCGCGACGAGCTGGTGCGCATCGGCTTCATGACGTCGCTCTACTACTGAGGGGACACGGATGGGGGACGCCACGCCCGGAGTGAAGGGTGAGACCGGTGTGGTCGGTGTGATCGGTCTGGGCAACATCGGCGGCGCGATCGCCACCAACCTCGTGGCCGACGGCCATCGACGTGTGGTCGTCCACGACGCCGACGCCGACCCGGCCCGAGCCGTCGCCGGGGCGACCGCCGCGGCCGCGGTGACCGGCGGTGGCCGAGGTGGCCGACATCACGCTCCTGTCGCTGCCGACGCCGGCGATCGTCGACGACGGTCGCCGCCGCCTGGGCCGAGGCGGCGGCGCCGGGATCGATCCTCGTCGACCTCTCCACCAACAGCCCGGCCTCGGTGCGCGAGCTCGGCGCGACGGCTGGCGGCGTCGGGCCACCACCTGGTCGAGGCGCCGCTCACCGGCGGCGCCATCGGGGCCGAGCGCCGGATGCTCGTGTTCATGGTCGGCGGCGACGCCGAAGCGGTCGATCGGGTCCGACCGGTGCTCGAGCCGCTGGGCCGGGCGATGTTCCACGTGGGCGAGCTCGGCCTGGGCAACACCATGAAGCTGCTCAACAGCCTCATCGCCTACACCACCACCTGGGTGAGCCTCGAGGGCCTGTCGATGGCGGCCAAGGCCGGCGTCCCGGTGCCCGACGCGGTCGAGATCCTCCGCACCGCCGGCGCCTCGAACTTCTACCTCGACCGCATGGTCGAGACGCATCGACGACCGGGGCCGGCCCACGCAGTTCGCCCTCGCCCTGGCCGCCAAGGACGCCGGCCTCATCGTCGACACCGGCGCCGACGCTCGGCGTGCCCACCCCGGTGGCCGCCGCCGTGCTGGGCGTCATGCAGCAGGCCGTCGCCGCCGGCCTCGGCGACGCCGACTGGAGCGAGCTGGTGGCCCTGGCCGAGCAGCAGGCCGACGTCGAGCTCCGCTGGAACACGACCCGGGTGAGCGTCACGGGTCCGGCGGGAGCCGAGGACCTCGGCGGCGACGCGCAGCGCGGCGTTGGTGGCGGGGACGCCGGCGTAGACCGAGACGTGCATCAGCACCTCGACCAGCTCGTCGCGGGACAGGCCGACGTTGGTGGCGCCGGCCAGGTGGGCCCGCAGCTCCTCGGTCTGACCGAGCGCGGCGAGCACCGCGACGGTGATCATCGACCGGTCGCGCACGGCCAGCCCGGGCCGCGACCAGATGTCGCCGAAGGCGGCTCTGCTGGACGTGGTCGTAGAAGTCCGGCGCCAGCTGGGCCGCCGGGAACGCTCCCGGTCGGCCCGGTGCGGGTGGCCGGCCACAGCTGGCCCTGGATCTCGCGCCCGGCCTCGCGGCGCTCGTCGCTGGTGGTCATCATCGGCTCCTCGGGTCGAGTGCGGTCATCAGGCGTCGGCCTGCAGCAGGTTCACGGTCGCGACGCTGCCGCCGCCGACGAGGTGGGCGAGCGCCACGCCGGGCGCCGTCGACCTGACGACCGTCGGCCTCGCCCCGCAGCTGCAGCACGGCCTCGTGGATCATGGCCAGCCCGGTCGGGCCCCCGGGATGGCCGCGGGCCAGCAGGCCGCCGTCGGTGTTGAACGGGATCCGCCCGCCGGGGCCGGTGGCGCCGTCGGCGACGAGCCGCTCGGCCTCGCCCTCGGCGCAGAACCCGAGCAGCTCGTAGTACTCGAGCTCCTCGTTGACGAACGCGTCGTGGCAGTAGGCCACGCTCACGTCCTCGGGCCCGAGACCGGCCGCCTCGTAGCACTCGAGCGGCGGTGTCCCGGGTCATCGTCGACGGACCGACGACCGGGCCGACGAAGGTGTGGCCCGGGGCGTAGGTCTCGGACTGCAGGGCCGAGGCCAGCGGCCGCACCAGCGTCCGGTCGGGCTGGCGGGCCCGCACCAGGTCCGTCGCGGGCCACGATCACGCAGGCCGCGCCGTCGTCGGGCGGGCAGCACATCATCGTGGTGAGCGGCTCGGCCACCATCCGGGCGGCGAGCACCTCCTCGGCCGTGACCACGTGGTCGGGCCGGCGGTGGGCGACGGGCAGGCCGCGCCGTAGTTCCAGTTCTTGGCCGCGATCGTGGCGAACTGCTCGGGGGTGGTGCCGCGCTCGTGCATCCGGCGCTGGGCCCACAGGGCGAAGTAGGCGGCCGGCAGGATCGGGGCGTCGATCTGGTCGCGCCCGGCACCCCGGCCACCGCCTCTCGTCATGTCGGTGAACTTGTCGAAGCACAGGGCCATGGCCACGTCGGCCCGGCCCGACGACACCGCCCAGGCCGCCTCGCGGAACGCCACCAGCCCGGTGGCCGACGCGTTCTCGATGTGGGTGACCGGCAGCCCGGTCAGCCCGAGCTCCTTCATCGCCTTGATCCCGAGCATGGAGGCGGGCTGGATGTAGCCGACGAACGCCTCGTCCACGTCGGCCAGGGTCATGCCGGCGTCGTGCAGCGCGAGCAGGCCCGGCGTCGCGGGCCAGGTGGGCGACGGGCCGGTCCTGCAGCATCCCGAAGCGCACCATGCCGATGCCGGCGACGGCCACGCCGTCGAAGCGCAGGCCGCGGCTCATGCCGGCCCGCCGCCCGCGTCGCCGTGCCTCGACCGGCCGGAACCGGTAGATCACGACCTCGTCGCCCGACGGGTCGGTGCGCAGCGTCTCGAGGTCGATCTCGACCTCCATGCCGATGGCGAAGTCGCCGGGCCCGCCGAGCAGGATCGACTGCACCCGCGGCCCGTCGGGCAGGTCGACCTGGGCCACGCCGTAGCCCGAGACGTCGGCGTCCTTCTTGCCGAACATGCGGCACGTGGCAGTACGTCCACGTGTGGATGCGGCCCCGGGTCGACAGCTCGACGTCGTCGGTGCCCTCGTGCAGGCACTGGGCGCACACCAGCCGCCGCGGGAAGAACGACCTCGCCGCACGCCGGGCACCGGCTGCCCAGCAGGCGCGGCAGCTCGTCGGGGTCGTCGGGGATCCGGAAGAACCCTTCCTCGATGGGGACGCGGGCCATGTGCTCCTCGGTTCGGACGGTCGGTCGGATGCGAGTCGGACTAGATGCGCTCGCGGCCCTCCCAGTAGGGGTCGCGGAGGCGTCGCTTGTAGAGCTTGCCGTTGGGGTCGCGGGGCATGGCGTCGGTGAAGTCGATGCTGCGCGGGCACTTGTAGCGGGCCAGCAGCGATCGGCAGTGGGCGTCGAGCGCGGCGGCCAGCGCCGGCCCGGCCTCGTGGCCCGGCGGCCGGCTCGACCACGGCCTTGACCTCCTCGCCCCACTCGTCGTTGGGGATGCCGAACACGGCGGCGTCGCCGACGGCGGGGTGCGACAGCAGGGCCGCCTCGACCTCGGCCGGGTAGATGTTCACGCCGCCGGAGATGATCATGTCGATCTTGCGGTCGCGCAGGTAGAGGAAGCCGTCGTCGTCGAGCTCGCCCATGTCGCCGACCGTGAAGTAGTCGCCGTGGCGGTTGGCCGGCGGTCTTGTCGGGGTCGCCCTTGTACCGGAAGTCGCCGCCCATGAGCTTGAGGTAGACGGTGCCGACCGTGCCCGGCGGGACCTCGTCGCCGTCGTCGTCGAGGATCTTCACGTCGCCGCCCGGCCACGGCGAGCCCGACCGTGCCCGGGTGGGTGAGCCAGTCGTCGGGCCGGGCGATGGTGCCCCCGCCCTCGGTCGCGCCGTAGAACTCGTAGATCACCGGGCCGAGCCAGTCGAACAGCCGGCGCTTGAGCTCGACCGGGCAGGGTGCGGCGGCGTGGATCACCTGCCGCAGCGACGACACGTCGTAGCGCGCCGCGCACCTCGTCGGGCAGCTGCATCAGCCGGTGCAGCTGGGTCGGCACCATGTGGGTGTCGGTCACCCGGTGACGCTCGATGAGCTGCAGCGCCCGCTCGGCGTCCCACGACGTCCATCAGCACGACCGGGTGCTCGAAGTGGGCCGAGAAGTAGCCGAACGAGAGCGGGGCCATGTGGTACATCGGCGACGTCACGAGGTGCACCGCAGTCGCCGCCCGGCTCGATGTCGTAGCGGGACAGGTTGGCGCTGAACAGCTCGACCCACGTCTCGGGGCTGAACTCGGGCAGGTCCCGCTGCACCGCCTTGGGTCGACCGGTCGTGCCCGACGTGTACTGCATGAACTGCCCGGCGACCCGGTCGTCGGGCGTGGTGGTCGGGCTGATCGGCGAGCGGCGTCGCCGAGCGGGGTGAAGCCGGGGATCGCGCCGAGCGACAGCCGGCCGCCGGCCGGCAGCTCCGGCCTCCTCGGCGGCCTCGGCGGCCACGGCGGCGAAGCGCTCGTCGGCGACCAGCGCCTTGGCCCCCGAGTCGGCCAGGATGTAGGCCACCTCGGGGGCGGTGAGGTTGCTGTTGAGCGGGACGTAGTTCCAGCCCGGCCTGGAACACGGCCAGCAGCATCTCGAGCACCTCGGCCCGGTTCGGCAGCAGCGTCGCCACGGGGTCGCCCGCGACCAGGCCGCGGGCGCGCAGGGCGTGCACGATGCGGTTGGCGTCGGCCAGCACCTCGCCGGCGGACCACGTCCGCCCGGCCGGGTCGATGACCGCGACCCGATCGGGCTCGGCCGCGGCGGCCGCCCAGAACCCTCTCGGCTGCTCCCCCACTGGACCCCCTCCCGGCGGCGATTCTGTCACACGTGTCACATCGAGGGTCGGCCGGCGGTCACCGAGGCAGGCCCAGCCCGTGCTCGGCGACGATGTTGCGGTTGATCTCCGTGGTGCCGCCGGCGATCGAGGCCTGGCGCACCGACGCCAGGTTGTACGCCCACCGATCCGACAGCCCGCCCATGCCGACCACGTCGATGGCCAGGCTGGCGAGGTCCTGCTCGATGATCGACCACGACAGCTTCGACAGGCTCCCCCCGGCGCCGCCGTGAGCGCCGCGGGTCGGCCAGCGCCCGCTCGGTGAGCCAGCGCATGCAGGCGATCTGCGAGTGGACCCGGGCGACCCTCCCCCGCAGGCGAGGGTCGCGCAGCGCCTCGCGGGCGCGCGGGTCGGCCAGCAGGTCGGCCAGCTTGTTGGACAAGCGTCAGGTGCAGCCGGGCCACCCCGGCCCGTTCGAAGCTCAGGGTCGTCATGGCGACCGTCCAGCCCTGGTTCAGCTCGCCGAGCATCGCCGACGCGGGGCACGCGGACGTCGGTCAGGAACAGCTCGGCGAAGGAGTGGTCGCCGGTGATGGTGCGGAGCGGGCCGGGCCTCGATGCCCGGGGAGCGCAGGTCGACGAGGAAGCACGTGATCCCCTGGTGCTTCCGGGCCGTCGGGTCGGTCCGGACGTAGAGCTGGCACCAGTCGGCGAGGTGACCCAGCGAGTTCCAGGTCTTCTGCCCGTTCACCACGAACTCGTCGCCGTCGTCGACCGCGGCCGTGCGCAGCGCGGCGAGATCCGAGCCGGCCTCGGGCTCGGACATGCCCTGCGACCAGATCTCCTCCCCCCGAAGCATCGGGGCCGAGGAACCGCGCCTGCTGCTCGTCGGTGCCGTAGGCCATGATCGCCGGGGCGATGTTCGACACGCCGATGACGTTGACGGGCCCGGGCGCCCGCACCCGGTTCATCTCCTCGAGCTACACGACCTGCTCGGCCACGCTGGCCCCCGGCCGCCGTGCTCGACCGGCCACGACGGCGCCGCCCAGCCCGCATCAGCCAGCACCAGGTTCCAGGCCCGCAGCCTCGGCAGCGTCGCCTCGTCGACCAGTCTCCCCGCGTCGACCACATCCGGAGTCAGGTTGGCCTCGAGCCACGAGCGCAACGCCGTACGAAACCGATCGGTCGACCGCTGACTCGACTCCCTCACAGGCCAGCGACGCTAACGCACACCCCGCCGCCCGTCGGGGCCCCTTGACCGGCCGGCGGCACGGCGCGAGGGTCGGAACGGATCCGATGCAGGGAGGCCGCCATGAGCACGACCGAGGCCCTTCGCGGCGCGAGCCGGAACGCAGACGAGGCCAGGGTCGACATGAACCTCGAAGCCGTCGTCATCGCCGTCTCGGACGTCGACCGGGCCAAGACGTTCTACGAGCGCCTGGGATGGCGCCTCGACGCTGACCTCGGAGACGACGCCTTTCGGATCGTCCAGCTCACCCCTCCGGGTTCGGGCTGCTCGGTCCAGTTCGGCACGGGTCTCACCGCCGCGGCGCCGGGCTCGGCCCTGAACCTCCTCGTCGTCGCCGACATCGAGGCGGCCCACGACGAGCTCGTCGGCAACGGCGCGATCGACGCGACCGAGGTGTTCCACGACTCCAGCGGCGGGTACAACCGCTTCGACGCCGACCTTCGAGCGAGCGGCCCCGACCCGCAACGGCGCACGTACGCGTCGTTCATGGCCTTCAGCGATCCGGACGGCAACGGCTGGCAGCTGCAGGAGATCACGAGCCGACTGCCGGGCCGGGTCGACTCGACGACGGCCACGTTCACGTCCGCCGCCGATCTGGCGCGGGCACTCGAGCGGGCCGCCGCGGCGCACGGTGAGCACGAGAAGCGCACGGGCCAAGCGCGATGAGGACTGGCCCGACGTGGTACGCCGCGTACATCCTGGCCGAGCAGACCGGCGCCGAGCTCCCGTCCTGAGCGACTACGACGTCATCGTCCTCGGGGCCGGCGCCCCCGGCGAGCACTGCGCCGGCGCGCTCGCCGAGGGCGGCCTGCGCGTCGCCGTCGTCGAACGCGAGCTCGTGGGCGGCGAGTGCTCCTACTGGGCCTGCATCCCGTCCAAGACGCTCCTGCGCCCCGGTGAAGCGGCACACGCCGCCAACGATGCGGCCGCCCACGCGTCGGTCGACGTCGAGGCGGCGTTGGCCTGGCGCGACTACATGGTTTCGAACCACACCGACACCAGCGGCGGAGAAGTGGCTGACCGATCGGGGCATCGACCTGCTGCGCGGCCCCGGTCGGCTCGGCGGAGCCGGCGCCGTGGAGGTCGACGGCCGTCGCTTCACGGCCGATCACGTGGTCGTGGCCACCGGCGCGGACGCCATCGTGCCGCCGATCCCCGGGCTCCGCGAGGCCGACGGTGTCTGGACGAACCGCGAGGTCACGGCGATGACGGTCGTGCCTCGCCGCCTGCTCATCCTGGGGGGCGGTCCGGTCGGTGTCGAGATGGCCCAGGCCGTGTCCCGTTTCGGTGGCGAGGTGGTCCTCGTCGACGGGGCCGAGCGCGTCCTGCCCCATGAGCCGGCACCACTCGGCGACGCCCTGGGTGACGTGCTGCGGCGCGACGGCATCGAGCTCGAGCTCGGCGTCCAGTCGACCGGCGTGCGGCGCGAGGGCGATGAGTACCTCATCGACCTCGACGACGGCCGGGCGTTGCGGGGTGACCGCCTGCTCGTGGCGACCGGTCGCCGGCCGCGGGTCGAGGGGATCGGCCTCGAGACCATCGGTATCACGGCCGACCGCAGTGGGATCCCGGTCGACGATCGGCTGAGCGTCGCTGAGGGGATCTGGGCGATCGGCGATGTCACCGGCATCTGGCCGTTGACCACCACCGGCAAGTACCAGGGCGACATCGTGGCCGCGAACATCCTCGGCGAGCCCCGCACCGCCAACTATGAGGCCCTGCCTCGGGTCGTGTTCACCGATCCGCAGGCGGCCGCGGTCGGGGCCGGCGACGCGCCCTTCTCCGGCCGCGCGCCGGTGTCGGGCGTGGCCAGGACCGCCACCTACACCCGGGCGTACGCCGAGTCGCCGGCTTCCTCACCCTGCTCAGCGACGGTGAGCGGCTGACCGGCGCCTACGCGCTCGGTCCCGAGGCCGGCGAGTGGCTCCAGCAGGCCACGTTGGCCATCCGTGCCCACGTGCCGCTCGACGTGCTGCGGGACACGATCCAGCCGTTCCCGACGTTCTCCGAGATCTACGCCGACGCGCTGCACGCGCTCCGCGCCGACATCGCCGGTGGAGCGGGGTGAGCTGGGTGACCTGGGTGGCGGTCATGATCGTCGTGGGCATCGTGCTCTTCGGGCTCGCCACCGTTGCCATCTGGTACTCGCTGGCCCGCCCCGCCCAGCCGGGGACGCTCGACCATCAGGACTTCGACGGCGCCTACGACGAGCTCATCGGTGAGGGCGAAGCCGTCGACCGCGACCGGGAGTCGGCCTGGCAGGACTTCAACGCCTGGCAGGTGAGGAACGAACAGCAACGCCGAGCGTGGGACGAGGGCACAATCGAGTGAACCGTCGTGGCCGAGCGGCAGCGATCGCGAGCTCTGACCGGGCGGCGCCCGAACGTCTCCACTGATCGCCGAGCCGATGCATGCTGAACGACTCCGTGACTGCTGAAAGCCTGGCGCACATCGCCATCGTGTTGTCCGTGAACATCGGCCTCCCGAAGGACGTCACCTGGAACGGCAAGGTCGTTCACACTGGCGTGTGGAAGCACTCCGTCGACGGTCCCACCATGGTCCGGCGGCTGAACATCGATGGTGACGGCCAGGGGGACCGGGAGGGTCACGGAGGAGAGCAGCGAGCCGTCCTCGTCTACCAGATCGAGTCCTACCGATACTGGCAGCAGCACTTCGGGCGCCCCGACTTCGAGTTCGGCCAGTTCGGCGAGAACTTCACCGTCGACGGGTTGCCCGACGACGAGGTCTGCGTCGGCGACCGATACCGCATCGGCGAGGCCGAGTTCGAAGTGACGCAGCCGCGGGTCACCTGCTACCGCGTCGGGCTGCGCCTGGGGGCGCCCGAACTGCCCGCGCTCCTCGTCAGCCACCGCCGTCCCGGCTTCTACATGCGGGTCATCCAAGAAGGCCACGTTGAAGCCGGCGACGAAATCGTCAAGACGAAGGCCGGCCCCGGCGGACTCACCGTGGCCGACGCCGATTCGCTGCTCTATCTCCCCGACCGGGATCCGGACAAGCTGCGCCGTGCGCTACGCATCCCCGCGCTCAGCGAGGGTTGGAAGCAGTCATTCCGAGAGCTCGCCGCCGGCGGCGCCGGTACGGCGGCCATACCGAGCGCGCCCGAGCCGGCCTGGACCGGCTTTCGACCACTGCGCGTCACCCGGGTGGTGGCCGAGACGGCGACCGTCTCGTCCATCTACCTCGCAGATCCCGACGGCGCCCGGCTGCCTCCGGCCCGTGCCGGCCAGTACCTGACCCTGCGGATCGCCGGCGCGGGTGCCACCGCGCCGGTTCGCAGCTACTCGCTGTCGTCCGACCCGACCAGCGGGACGTACCGCATCAGCGTCAGGCACGAGCCTCAGGGTGTGGTCAGCACGTACCTCCACCGCAACCTGCAGCCTGGCGACAGCCTCGACGTCGCCGCCCCTCGCGGCGCGTTCACACTCGACGACGCATCCACCCCGGTGCTCCTCGTCTCGGCCGGAATCGGGCTGACGCCCGTGCTGGCGATGCTGCACCAACTCGCGACCGAGCCCAGTGAACGCGACGTCTGGTGGATCCATGCTGCTCGCGCCCCGAGCGACCACCCGCTGGCGGCCGAGGCACACGGCCTGCTCGCCTTGCTCCCCCACACCCACGAGCGGGTGTTCTACAGCGCCGCGACACCGCAGGATCGTGGGATCGGGCGCGCCACGATCGGCCGACTGACCGGTGAGGAAGTGGCCCGCCTCGGAGTTCCGGCAGACGCCGACGTCTACCTGTGCGGTCCGCCCGCGTTCATGACCGACATCACGAGCGCGTTCAGGTCGATCGGCATCGATGGGGCGCGGATCCACACCGAGTTGTTCGCGGCCCTTCCGTCCAGCACCCCCGGCATCACCGGCCAGGCCCGTCCTGCGCCGCACCAGCCAGCCGGCCATCACGGATCCGGGCCGCTGGTCACCTTCGCTCGCAGTGGCATCTCGACCCCGTTCGACCACGATTGGGGGAACGTCCTCGAGCTGGCGGAGGCCTGCGACATCAGCACCCGTTGGAGCTGTCGGTCCGGCGTGTGCCACACCTGCGTCACCCCGCTTCTCACCGGCGAGATCAGCTACCGACCAGCGCCATTGGAGCTCCCGGCTGCCGATGAGGTCCTCATCTGCTGCGCTCGGCCCGATACCGACATCGTCCTCGACATGTGAACCCCGAAGCCGTTGAGCAGGTGGCCACCTTCATCGCCTCGCCGTTCGTGACGGAGAACAAGGACCTCGTGGCCTAGTCACCCTCATCTGCGGGCGGGTCCGGGTCGACGGCTCCCTCGAGCTCGTCGCGATCGGCCCAGTCGAGCAGCTCGTCGAGGGCGAAGACGGCGTCGTCGATGCCCTCGTGGAGGTCGCCGAGCTCGGCGAAGCGCGGTGGCACCGTGGCCATGGTGAAGTCGCGTGGCTCGACGTCGTCGACCTCATCCCAGCGAATCGGTGTCGACACGGTCGCCTCGGGCACTCCCCGCACCGAGTACGCCGCGGCCATCGTGTGGTCGCGGGCGTTCTGGTTGTAGTCGACGAACAGCGCGGCCGGGTCCCGATCCTTGCGCCACCAGGTCGTGGTGACGAGGTCGGGGGCGCGACGTTCGATCTCGCGGGCGAAGGCGAGGGCGGCGCGGCGGACGTCCTTGAAGCCGTGCGCCGGCTCGATGCGAACGTAGATGTGGAGTCCCCGCCCGCCGGACGTCTTGGGCCATCCCACCGCGCCCAGCTCGTCGAGCACCTCGCGGGTGAGGTGGGCCACCCGTCGGACCGTGTCGGGTGGGCACTGCGGCATGGGGTCGAGGTCGATGCGCCACTCATCGGGCTTCTCGACGTCGGCCCGCCTCGAGTTCCACGGGTGGAACTCGACGGTGGACATCTGCACGGCCCAGATGACCTGGGCGAGCTCGGTGACGCACAGCTCGTCGGCATGCTGTCCATAGCGCGGGAAATGGAGCCGCACCGTCTCCAACCAGGGTGGAGCTCCAGCGGGCACCCGCTTCTGATGCACCTTCTTGCCGGCGAGACCCTTCGGGAACCGGTGCAGCATGCAGGGTCGCTCGCGCAGCGCGTTGACGATCCCCGGGCCGACGGCGAGGTAGTAGTCGACCAGGTCGAGCTTGGTCGCGCCGGTGGACGGGAAGTACACCCGATCGGGGTTGGTGATGCGCACGGTGCGGCCGCCCACCTCCACCTCGGTCGCGGCACTTGTCCCCACGGGACGTTTCTAGCGGAACATCACCCTGGACGAACGATGCCGCCAACTCCGCTCGACTGCTCACGCCGAGCTTGTCGAAGATGTGTCGCAGGTGGGTCTTGACCGTTCCCGCGCTGACGAACAGCCGATCTGCGATCTGTGGGTTCGTGAGTCCCTCGGCCACGAGCTCGATGATGCGGTTCTCCGCCGCGGTGAGACTCGACCAGCCGGTTGTCGGTCGGTCTCGTGCTCCGTGTGCTCGCGTTGCATAGGCCACCGCTTCGGGCGCGGTCATGGAGTCACCCTCGGCGACCGCCCGGCCCCACGTGTCCGGACCGATTCGTGCGACGGCAGCGGCCTCAGCCGAGCCCACGAACAGTGGGGGCTCAGCGTTCACCGGTAGGCCGATGCTCCGCCGGATGGCAACCGCGGCGCCGAGGAGGCGGGCACCGTCGCGATCGCGGGCGCGCGATATGGCGGTTGCTCCCATTGCCTCCAGGGCCTCAGCGATGCGCAGCGGCATCCGGTTGGCGGTGGCGATCTCGAGTGCCTCGTTGAACAGGGCGTCGGCGGCGCTCGAGTCATCGAGCAGGACGGCGCGGCCGCTGTAGAGGAGCTGGGAAGAGAGGATCCATGGATTGCCCTCGTGGCGACACGGACGCGAGGGCGGACGTGAGCGTCTCCGAATCGATCCGCTCGCCACGCTCGACCGCGAGCAACGACCGTCCCACGTCAGCCAAGCGCGCGAACATCGGCGCTGTGCCAGGCGCGTCGACTTCGTCCAGAGCTGCGGCAGCCCGGCCCGGGTCCTCACCGATGTAGCTGAGCGCCAGCGAGTAGGTGAGCAGCGGGACGAACCCGTCGGCGCCGTGGGCCCTGAGGTCGTCGATGTGGTGCTGGAGGAGATCCCTGGCCTCGACGATCCGGCCACGCTGCATCAGGGCTCTCCGCGTGGCCGTGGGCAAGCTGTGCCGCGGTAGCAGGGTCCCTGATGGCCGCGGAGGCCTCCATGCCGCGGCGGTAGCACCCCTCGGCTCCATCAAGATCGCCGTGGTGGAGCAGCCAACGGAGCCGGATCACGCAGTTCCACGCCACGAGCTGCGGGCATTCGATGTTGGCAGTGATCGCCTCGGCTTCCTCGATGTAGGCGACGACGTCGTCGGGTTGAGCGCTCCAGTTGGTCAGCGCGACAGACTCCAGCGACAGGACGAGGCACCACCTCGTCGTCGGCCTGACGGGCACGCCTCGCCGCTTCCTCGAGGCGCGGACGGCTCGTCGGTGGGTCGAGGAGCAGCTCGACCATGCCGATCAGGAGGGTGGCGCGAGCCACGATCCTCCTGTCGCCCACGTGCTGCGGCCTCGTCGAGCAGATCGGTGGCGATCGTGTGAGCGGTGAAGATGTCGGCGGCCCACCAGAGGACCCAGCCCAACGCCCATCGAGCGCGTCGGCGCAACGCGCGCGGGCGCGTCGGCGGCCAGCTCGAGCGACCTCCGCAGCAGGTGTTCGCCCTGTGCGAGATGGCCGTGGAGAACCCAGAAGAGTGTCAGGTCGGCTGTCATCGCCATCAGGAGGTCGTGTCTGCCGGTACTGCTGGCCCAGGCGAGGGCCGAGGTGAGATCGATCAACTCCACTTCGAGGCGATCGAGCCATTCGGCCTGGCGCCGGCCGGTGAGCCCCACGTCAGCCTCACGGGTGAGGGCGACGAACCAGTCGAGGTGCTTCTCCCTCGCCGTGGTGATTTCGTCCGCCTCGGCCAGCTGGTCGAGAGCGAAGGCCTGGATCGTCGATCAGCAGCGAGTAGCGGACCTCGGACGTGGACCGGTTGTCGGCCTGGACCAGGGACTTGTCGACAAGATGGTCGAGCAGCTCGAACGCCGTCATCGGCCGGTAGGTCCTCCCCCGTGATCACGCAGAGCACGGCGTCGCGAGTGAAGCTTCCAGCGAACACTCCCAGGCGTCGCAGCGCGACCTGCTCGAACTCGGTGAGCAGGTCGTAGCTCCACGCGACCGACGCCTCGAGCGACCGGTGGCGAGTCGTGACCCCACGCGGTGCCTTCGACAGCACCGAGAAGCGGTCGTCGAGCCCGGCCAAGATCTGCGCCGGGAGGAGGGCACTCACACGAGCAGCGGCAAGTTCGATGGCCAGGGGCATGCCGTCGAGCCGTCGGACCAGTTCGGCGACCGCCTCGGCGTTGGCCGCCGAGAGGGTGAAGTCGTGTCGGGCGTGGCGCGCCCGATCGGCGAACAACCACACGGCGTCGTACGCGTCGAGCGCCTCGGCCGCGAGCGAGTCCGTTGCCGACGGCACGGCGAGAGGAGGTACCCGCCAAACCAGCTCGCCTTCCACCCCGAGCGGCTCACGGCTGGTGGCGAGCACGACGAGGCCGGTACAGCAACTCAGCAGCGCAGTGGCGATCTCGCACGCGTCGACGAGCACGTGCTCGCAGTTGTCGAGCACGAGCACAGCAGAGGCGGATCCGAGTTTCGCGATCGCAGACTCGAGCGGCGTGCGCCCTGGCTGCTCGAATGCGCCCACCGCGGCTCGTACCGTCTCCGCCACCGCAATTCCGTCGGCGAGCGGAGTCAGGTCGCTCCAGAAGAGCCTTCCGCCGAACGCCTCGGCCCGGCTTGACGCGGCGCGTTGGGCCAGCCGGGTCTTCCCGCACCCACCCGGGCCGGTCAGCGTGATCAGCCGCTCTTGGTCGAGCAGCAGCGCTGACCACCTCGGTCTCCGACACTCGCCCGACGAAGGTCGTGAGCTCGATCGGCCAGTCCGACCCCATCGGGCCCAGAGTCGGCGTACGGCCAGAGGCTCCGCCCGTTTCCATGCGACGACCCACCATCGCCCCCTCCTCGCTGAGAAGCAGGGCCAGTATCCCCCAAATGGGAGATGGTCTGCCGGCGGGGAGGTGACACGGTCGAGGCCACGACACACCGACCCGAAGGGGATCACCATGCGCACCACAAGAAGCAGGCTCACCGCGGCCCTCGGCGCCGTGATGGCCACGGCGGCCCTCGCCATCACCAGCCTGGCGCCTTCCGCCACGGCGGCGCCCCTGGCGACTGCTCACACGGCTCGACCAGCCGCGGTCTTCGAGGTCGCGGTCAGTGATCGGGGTGGATGTGCGTCCGAGGTGCTCGCTCGAGCGCATCGAGACGGCCGGCCCAGTGCGCCCGATAGGGTTCCAGCCAAGCATCGAGCTCCGTCGCGGTTCAGCTCGAAGCCGGTAGAGGCGCCGTTGGGCGCCGGTAGAGGCGCCGTTGGGCATCCCGTCGGAACTCGACCGGCCCGGCATCGCGCAGCACCTTCGCTTAGCTATGCGCAACCGCACTCTCGAAGGCGACCAGGGCTGAGTCTCGTCTCGGCGGCGGGTTCGACCTGGGGGAGAACCGTGCGTCGATCTTCGGCGGCTACGTCCGCTCGGGCAGCAGCGGAAGAATCTCGTCGAGCCGGTGCCGGTCGACCAGTGGATCGGCGTGGCGGTGAACCCGGACCCATGAGCCGTCGCGACGTTCGAACACCTCAGTGACGCGCAGGTCCCAGCGGACCGGCTCGGGTCGGTCGCGGAACTTCACCGACGCCCGCTCGATCAGCACCAGCCAAGCGACACCACTCGACACCCCTCCGTTGAGGACCTCTACGTCGCCCGTTCCGGACTCGAACTGCTGCACCGCCCGTCGCTGGCCCGGAGTCGCCACAGCCGCTCCTACGCCGGCGCCGCCGAACGCTCCCAGGATGGTCGAGGTCTCGTCGGAGAACTCATAGCCACTGCAGTCGCCATTGATCCACGCCACATGATCAGCACGGATGCGGTCGGTCAGAGCCGCCAGGACTTCCTCGTCGGTTTCCATGTCGGGAGTGTGGCACCAGATGCGCGTCTCCCGCTCCGGTGCCGTGTCGGCCTCGTCTCGGATCTGTCGTTGGGCGTCTTTGATGGCTGGTTCGGGGAGCTCTTCGATGCCGACGAGATGGTCGTCGGTTTCCTTGAGCGCTTCGAGGATGGCGTCGAGTTTGGTCTGGATCGCCCGGCCGTCTCGGTTCTGGGTGTTCTGGATGACGAACACCATGTTGAACGTGATGATGGTGGTGCCCGTGTTGATGACGAGTTGCCAGGTGTCGGAGAACTTGAAGATCGGACCGCAAAGTGCCCAGACCAGGATGACCACGACTGAGCCGATCATGGCGGGGAATGACCCGAGGCCGCTGGTGATCCTGGAGGTGATCCGCGTGGCTCGATGCCACTTGTAGTCGGCTGAGTCGACGTTGATGTCCATGGTTCCCCTAGCCTGTCGTAGCCCCCAGGCTGCACCGGCGCGAGTGCCGCGCCTGACGCTCTACCCCGATTGCCGGCGAAGTAGTCGCACAGGGCGGGTGATTTCGACAGCTTTCGACCCCCCGGAATGTTCCGCTGAGCGGTACCAATTGACGCCGAAACGCGCGTCGTGGCACCGATGCAAGTCACGGCCTCGGTTTCAAGCGCAGAGCTCGGCCCGTCGCTCGTCGATGCGGCGCTGGGCCAGGCGTTCGGCGGCCACCAGCGGGTTCACGCCGTACTCCTCAGCTTCCTGGAACAACCGGGTGGTCGTGCGGCCGATGCCGTGCACGCGGGCGGTGACCCGCTCACTGTCGTAGCCGTGCAGCTCGTCGGCCACGTGGATGAGCCCACCGGCGTTGACCAGGAAGTCCGGGGCGTAAACGATGCCCAGGTCGGCCAGCCGCTGAGCATCGGCGTCCTCACCCAACTGGTTGTTGGCGGAGCCGACCACCATCGCGCACCGGAGATTGGGGATCGTCAAGGCGTTCAGCACACCGCCCAGGGCGCACGGGGCCAACACGTCGCAGGGCGCAGTCAGCGCGTCGGCGGTCGGCACCCGCTCGACGCCGAGCCGCTGGACCAGGTCCGCCACGGCCGCGTCATCCAGGTCGGCGACGGACACGACGGCGCCGGCGGCCACCAGACGCTCGACGAGCGGTCGCCCCACCTTCCCGACACCCACGACCGTCACCCGCACGCCCGCCAGGTCGTCGGAGCCGGTGGTGTGGGCCACTGTCGCTCGCATCGCCTCGAACACGCCCAGGGCGGTGGCGGGACTGGGGTCGCCGGCCCCGCCGTGCTCCGGCGAACATCCCGCCACCCACTCGGTCACTCGCCTGATCACGTCCATGTCGGCCACGGACGTCCCGACGTCTTCGGCGGTGATGTACCGCCCGCCCAGGCTCTCGACCCTCCGGCCGAAGGACTCGAGCAGGGCCTCGGTGCGGATGAGCCGCGGGTCGCCCAGGATCACGGCCTTGCCCCCACCGAGATCGAGGCCGGCCAGCGCGGCCTTGCCGGTCATCGACCATCCGAGCCGGACGGCGTCGTTCACCGCCGCGCCGACCGACGGGTAGGGATGGAACCGGCACCCCCCCAACGCCGGGCCCAGCACCGTCGAGTGGATCGACACCACGGCGCGAAGCCCGGTGGCGCGATCGTGGAAGATGACCAACTCCTCGGGTTCGTCGTGGCCGGCCTCGGCCAGATGGTCGATCGCCACCCCGGCCCACTCCCCACGGTTCGTCCCCAACTCCTCGGTCACTCCGTCCATGTTTCACCCCTCAGCCACAAACGCGCCGTGTCAGGTGGGAAGCGGTCCCCCGGGCTCCCCATCTCCTCTACCCATGCCGTGCGGTCCCAGACGTTCACAACGGAACTTCCCGTCGGACGTTATCTGGCTCGAGCTTCCGCTAATAGCGTCAACCTGTCACCACGTCCCTCGGCCGATCAGTCAGCATCCGGGGTGGGGTGGCCTTGTCCGGACTCCGTCCCGTCCGGATAGAGGCGTACACAGCAGGCCTCGTCGTGGGGCTCGAGCCGAGCCGACAGCTCCGTGCCCTCGACCTCGCCCAGCAGTCCGTCGACGAGACAGAGGTTCATGCCGCAGATGAGCTCGGTGTACTGCTCGGCCAACAGGTGGAAGGGACAGTTGTGCAGCACCGTGACCCCGGTGTCGAGCGTCTCGGGTTCGAAGCCGCTGCGTCGGAGCTCCTCGACCACCGCTCCGCGGCGGGCGGCCCGTCCTGAGCGGCGGCCGAGGCGCTGGCGGGCCGAATCGCCCAGTCGTCGCCCCTCGCGTCGGGCGGATTCAGCGATGGCGTCGTCGATGGGGACGTCGTTGGTCCTGGCACCCTCGACCGCCTCCGCCATCAGCCGGCCCGCCATCTCATAGCGCCGGGGTGGGAGGCTGACCTCGATCTCGGTCGGTGCTCGGCGGTACACCTTGGCGGGACGCCCGGAACCGGGGCCCCGGCGCGGCCGAGAGCTGCTGGTAGTCGATCTCGAGCAGGCCGTCGTCGGCCAGTCGGTCGAGGTGATGGGCCGCGATGCCCCGTCGGATGCCGACCGCCGCCGCGGCCTGCTCGCGGCCGACCCAGGTGCGCTGCTTCGACACGTAGTCGTAGAGCGCTCGCCGATGAGGTTCGGCTAGCCCGGCGATCGTGTCGAGCGCCGGCGTGTGCGGGGCGGGTTCGGACGCCATGTCAGCGACCAACGCCGGTGAGGGCGAAGAGCCCTGACCGTGACCGGGCGTCCTCCCGAAGGTTGGGACGGGTGAGGTTGTCCAGCCACGGGCTCTGTCCCTGCTCGTCGTACAGCTGGTGAAGCTTCGTCATGATGGCTCCTCAGTCATGCTGGCCGGGGAAGACGTCCTCCTCGGACTGGTGCCAGACCGGGTGGTCGCCGGCCGTCTCGACGTTGAAGCCGTAGTCGAAGACCAGGCTCCCGCCGAACGTGGCACCGACGCCCACGAACACGGCGATCACGACGGAGAGCACGGCGACGCCGAGCGGGGTCGACAGCTCGGTGTTGTAGCCGGTCAGACGCCACACGATGTCGACGAGGGCGAGCACCGTGACGGTGATCATGATGGCGGCGTGGGCGTTGATCGTGCGACGGGCCTGCGTTCCCGCTTCGGAGGACTTCGACCGGTCGATCAGGCCCGTGAGCGCGGCGAACACCGACACGACGGCTCCGGCGATCGAACGCGTAGGTGCCCCGGCGCGCCAGAAGTCGCGGGACCAGCTGTGGCCGTCGCCCCCGATCAGGGAGACGACGTCGAAGGTCACGGCCAGGACGTAGGCCCCGATCGGGATGTCGGTCAGCGGTGGGTGCAGCGGCTTGCCCGACCACCCCCGCAACCCCTTGAACGTGCGGCCCCGAAGGGTGAGCACCGGCCGGAACGAGAACTTCCTCATGGGGCCTCCTCCGTTGTCTATCTATCACTAATCTTAGTTGATGTTAGATCGAACGCAAGACCATTCGTCCCGATGTCCAGCCCGCGCCGCCGGTCGAGCACGTTCATTCAAACCGGCCAGAGGACGACCGGTTTCCCGTCGTATCGTTCGTGTGGTCAGCGACCCCGGCCCGCACATGGCCACCGAGGAGGAACGAGCAATGTCCGAGCGAGACGGTTACATCCCGGGCGTCCCCTGCTGGATCGACTCCAGCCATCCGGACCCGGAGGCCGCGGCGCGGTTCTACGGGGACCTGTTCGGCTGGGAGATCGAGAACGTGATGCCCGAAGGCGCAGGGGCCAGCTACCTGATCGGCCGCATCCGTGGTGGCGACGTGGGGGCGATCGGGCCCATCCCCGAGGGCTCGCCCCCGGTGGCGAGATGGAACACCTATGTGTGGGTCGACAGCGCCGACGACGCGGCGGCGGCCGCACGTGACGCGGGTGGTGTCGCGACCGATCCATTCGACGTCATGGAGGCCGGTCGGATGGCGGTGGTCACCGACCCGGAAGGAGCCACGCTCTGCGTCTGGCAGCCGATGCAGCACCGAGGGTCGAGGATCGTGAACGAGAACGGCTCGGTGAACTTCAACAACCTGGTCACCCGAGACCTCCCGGGCGCTGAGGCGTTCTACGGCTCGGTGTTCGGGTGGCGGACGCTGGCGCTGCCCTCCGGGGTGATGTGGATGCTTCCTGGCTACGGTGACCACCTCGAGGAGTCGACTCCCGGCCTGCGGGAGCAGATGGGGCAGATGGGCGCGCCCGACGGTTTCATCGACGTCGTCGCCGCCGTGGACCCGATCGGCGCCGGCGACTCGACGACACCCGCGCACTGGACGGTGACCTTCGGCGTCGATGACGTCGCCGCCATCGTGGCCAAGGCCGAAGCGCTCGGTGGCAAGATCCTCGACGGTCCCCGGGACGTGCCGTGGAGCCGCCAGGCCGTCATCGAGGATCCGCAGGGCGCCACGTTCATCGCCTCGCAGTTCGTGATGGAGAACAAGGACCTCGTCGCCTAGCACTCTGACCTGCACTGATGTGGTGTCGGAGGGGTCGGCGCCGACATGATTGCTGGACGGCGCTCCTGGGCGACTGGGGTCTCAACCGGAACAGCCCAGCGATCGCTCCGGTGGTGATCCGGCCTCGACCGCGGGACACTGGGGGCGATGGAGAAAATGGTGGAAGGCATCGGCCGGCTCCCCTTCGCCGGCGTCGGCCTGATCGGCCCGCGATGAGCGTGCTGCTCATCCTGGGGACCGTCTTCACCGCGGTGTGCCTGCTCGTCGGGCTGTTGGAGGTCGTCTACACCGTGACCTGCCGCCTCCCCCATCGATTCCATCTTTGGCGGGACGCCAGAGCTGATGCCGCGCTTCCAGTCCGATCGACAGAGGTGCGGAGGGTGGCGTTCGCTGAACCGCTGAACGGGGCTTCGCCGTTCGCGAGGGCCGTCAAACAGCGCACAGACGACTCGATCACCCTGCGGTTCCTGTCCGAGCACGACCGGCGAGCCGGGTTCCGCGCCTGGGAGATCGCCTACCTGCTGGCTGAGGAGGGGTCGTTGGGCGAGCGGACCGTCTCCGACCTGCAAGTCCAGTTGGACGATCTCGTCGGACGGGGCCTGGCCAAGATCGAGGCCATCGATCTCCGAGTCCTCCCAGTCACTCCCCATTACCGGCTGAGCGAATCCGGCCGATCCGCCGTGCCTGACCTGATCGACCGCGGCCCCCACGAGTACGGCAGGGCTGGCGCCGATCGGGCGATCTGACCTGCAGCGGCCGAGAAGGACCACCGCCCGTGGGTTTCTGTGGCGTCGTGTTGGTGGGATCACTCGTGCTCGGAGCAGCTCGCCATGGCACAGCGCGCCGGATCGCATATCAGTCAGGTGAACGCTTCCCACGTGTCGCTCATCTCCCATCCGGATACGGTCGTGGGCCTCGTCGAGGACAGCGAGCCGAACCGTCCACTGAGCCACCGGCTCTCCACCGAATCCGACCCGGCCGTCGTCCCACCTCAAGGGGCGACGGCCGTCGACATCTAGAGCACTCCCATGCCTCCGGTCAAAGACCGCCGTGCTGACCCTCGAGGAGGCCACGACATGATGCACCCGACCCCGATCTCGGCGACGAACATCGACGGCGACGCACTCCGTGCGACCGACCACGATTCGTTCGCCTCCGGCTTCCTGGCCGAGATGATCGACGCTGGCGTGGAGGTCGACGCCTCGGCCCAGCGGATCAGCGAGGAGCGCTGGGCGATCCACGCCCGCGTGGCCTACGACGGTGAGATCATCGTCGCGGTGTTCGCCGCCATCGAGGTCGCCAGGCAAGTCATCGCGCACCACCCGCCGGCCACCCGGCCCGCGGTCGGACCGACCGACCGTCATGCGTCGGACCTACCCGCCCGATGACATTCACCCCCGTCATCGAGAACATGGGCCGCGGCATCGAGTTCCTCGGGGTGGCGGTGATCGCTGTCTCGCGGTGGCGGGGTCGCTGGACCAGTTCCGCGGCGACCGCACGTCGGCCCACCGACCGTGAGGCCGCGTATCGACGAGTCCGCCGCAACGTTGGCCAGGGGATGGGCGTCACAGAGACCCTCAGCAGAGGCTGAGCCCCGCCCATTTCGTCCCGCCAGCGGAGCGGTCTACTGGTGCTTCTAGGAGAGTGTCGGAGGGGGGACTTGAACCCCCACGCCCTTGCGGGCACTAGCCCCTCAAGCTAGCGCGTCTGCCTATTCCGCCACTCCGACGTGGCCATCCAGAAGACCTGCGGGCCAACGGATGCGAACTGCGACTCTAGCGCGTGGCCGGCCCATCCTCCGAACCCGGCCCACCTGCCCGTTCCGGCGTCCACCGTGTCGGCCATGGCGATGCTCACGGAGGACGCCAGCTACGAGCCAGACCCGGCAGCCGCGGCGCCCCGGGGCTCAGTTCGAGGCGACCTGCACCTGCACCGCGTCGAAGGTTCCGTCCAGGCGCTGCACGTAGTTCTGGACCCCGCCCGACAGCCGCACCGACGCCACGTACGAGCCCACCGGCACCACCGGCGAAAGCGCCAGGATCGAGGTCTCCAGCGCCTGGTACTGGGTCGTGCGGGCGGCATCGTCCTGGGTGGCCCGGGCCTTGGCCAGCGCCGTGTCCACGTCGGTCGAGGCCAGCCCGGTCAGGTTGTCGAGCGAGTTCGACCGGAACAGCGGGTCGAGGTACGCCCCCGGGCTCGGCGCCAGCCCCACCCATCCGGTGCGGAACAACTGCGGTCTGACCCGTCGTCACGAACCGCTGGTACTCGGCGAAGGGCTTCACCACCACGTTGGACGGGATCCCGATGGCCACCAGCGAGGCCTGTACCGCGTTGGCCAGCACCACGTCGGCCGGGTCGTCGTCGGTGTCCACCTCGACCGTCGGCACTCCCCCGGCCGGGAAGGCCTGAGCCACCAACGCCTTGGCCGCGTCGGGGTCATAGACGCACGGCGCCCCGCACGGGTCGGCCACCGCCCCCGGCACCCCGGGCGGCACCACGGCCGGGCTCGCCCGCAACCCCGGCGGGGCCAGGGCCACCAGCTTGGTGCGGTCGATCCCCTTCAGGATGGCCTGGCGGAACACCGGGTTGGTCAGCACCGGGTTGGCCACGTTCATGCCGAAGAACTCCTCGGCCCCCAGCGGCCCGGTCTTCACCACCGTCCCGTCCCCCGCCGCGGTGGTGCCCGGCCCGGTCGAGGCGGTGTCATCCCCCGACCCGGTCGAGGGCGGTCCCGTCGTCGTCGTCGACTCGGCCTCCGCCGCCGTGGCCGCCGCCCCGGAGAGCGAGGCCCACTCCGCGTCGCCCTGGCGCACGGCCGCGTCGGCCGCCGCCGCATCGGCCACCCGCACCAGCTGCACCCGGTCGAGCTGAGCGGCGGAGCCGGGGCTTCGCACCAGGTCCACCGTCGTCCCGTCGTCGGAGGCCACCGCGAACGGTCCCGAGCCGATCAGCGACCCCCCGTCGAGCGCCGGTCGAGGCCGTCACCGCGGTGGTCGCCGTGGTGGCGTCGGCGGTCGGCGACACCTTCATGACGCCGTACACCGGCGAGCCCAACAGGAGGGGCAGCTCGACGTCCGGACGTGGTCGTGGTGATGGTCAGCGTCCGATCGTCCACCGCCTGCAGGCCGGTCAGCAAGGTGGTCCGACCCGCCACCAGGTCGCCGTAGCCGGCGATCCCCTCGAGGCGGGCCGCGGCCAGCGTCGCGCTCCCCTTGCGGGCCACCCGGGTCAACGCCGTCACCGCGTCGGCGGCCGTCACCGGGCTGCCATCGCTGAACGTCGCCCCGTCCCGCAGGGTGAAGGTCCACGTGGTGCCGGCGTCGTCGGCCACCCACGACTCGGCCAGCGACGGCACCACCGCCCCGCTCTGGGCGTCGACCGCGGTCAGGCCGTCGGCCACCAGATCGGCCGCCACCATCTCGGCCTGGTCGGTGGGCACCACCGTGGCCGGGTCATACGACGTGAGGCCGACGACGGCCAGGCGCATGGTGCCACCGGAGCGCCGCGGCCCCCCGGCATCGCCTCCGCCCTTGCCGCTGGAGCAGGCCACCACGGCGGTGGCCACCAGCACCACCGCCAGCGCCGCGACAGCACGCCGACCGGGTCGCCACCAACGTGAGGGCACCGCGCCTCGGCTCCGGTGCTACTTGTTCATCAACAGTGCACTGGCGATGCAGGTGAAGGCGAAGATGAGCGCCGCCACCAGCGTGAGGCGGTCGAGGTTCTTCTCCACCACCGTCGACCCGGCGGCCGAGGCCCCCAGACCACCACCGAACATGTCGGACAGGCCGCCACCCTTGCCGCTGTGCAGCAGCACCAGGAAGATCAGCGCGCCGCAGACGATCACGTGGAAGATGAGCACGATGGTGAGCAGCACGATGAGACCCCGGGAGGAGCGCCGATAGAACGACGACAGGCTAGCAGCCACCCACCCCAGCCCACGATCGCGGGATGGCCCCGCCGGCTAGATGACGACGGCGACCTCGGAGAAGTGGCAGGCCACCGGGTGACCCTGGCCCCGGTCCATGAGGACCGGCTCCTGCTGGGCGCAGATGTCCTGGGCCTTCCAGCACCGGGTGCGGAACCGGCAGCCCGACGGCGGGTTGGCCGGGCTGGGCACGTCGCCCTCCAACACGATGCGGCTGCGCTCGCGCTCCTTGCGGGGGTCGGGCACCGGCACGGCCGACAGCAGCGCCTGGGTGTACGGGTGCGACGCCCGCTCGTAGACCTCGGTGGCCGGGCCGATCTCGACGATCTTGCCCAGGTACATGACCGCCACCACGTCGGAGATGTGGCGCACCACCGACAGGTCGTGGGCGATGAACACGTACGACAGCCCGAGCGTGTCCTGCAGATCCTCCAGCAGGTTGACCACTCCGGCCTGGATGGACACGTCCAGCGCCGACACCGGCTCGTCCAGCACCAGCAGCTCGGGCTCGGTCGACACCGCCCGGGCGATGCCGATGCGCTGGCGCTGACCGCCGGAGAACTCGTGGGGGAAGCGGTTGCCGTGCTCCGGGTTGAGCCCGACCAGCCCCATCAGCTCCTTCACCCGGGCGCTGATGTCGGTCTTCGTCCAGCCGGCGATGATCGAGGGGCTCGCCGATGATGCCGCGCACCGTCATGCGGGGGTTGAGCGAGGCGTACGGATCCTGGAACACGATCTGGGCCCGGCGACGGAAGGCCTTGAGGTCCTTGCCGCCCATCTCCAACACGTCGTGACCCTCGAACGACACCGAGCCCGACGTCGCCGGGATGAGCCGCAGCACGAGCCGGCCCATCGTCGACTTGCCGCAGCCCGACTCGCCCACCACCCCGACGGTCTGGCCCTTGCCGACGGCGAAGCTGATGCCGGTGACGGCCTGCACGCCGCCCACCACGCGCTGGAGCAGCCCCGACCGGATGGGGAAGACCTTGACCAGGTCGCGCACCACCAGCAGCGGCTCGGAGCCCGGGCAGCACGTACGGCTCGTTGGTCAGCACCGGAGCCGGCGCGGTCGTCGCCGCTGCGGTCGGCGGCGTCCGCCGGCGGAGGCGACGCGAGCGGCTCGCTCACGAGACCACCGCCTTGGAGCCCTCGTACAACTCGGCGGCGAAGTGGCAGGCCGACTGGTGGTCGGGTGACACCTCCACCAGCGGGGGCCGGCTCACGTCGCACAGCCCGACCTCGGCCGTGGGGCAGCGGGGATTGAACGCGCACCCCGGCGGCAGGAAGATCATCGACGGCGGCTGGCCCTTGATGCGGTAGAGACGCTCGCCGTCACGGCGCCGGTCGAGGCGGGGCAGCGACGCCAGCAGACCCTGGGCGTAGGGGTGGCTGGGCCGGTAGAAGACGTCGTCCACCGTCCCCGTCTCCACCTGGCGCCCGGCGTACATCACCAGGATGCGATCGGTCACCCCGGCCACCACACCGAGGTCGTGGGTGATCAACAGGATGGCCGAGTTGGTGCGGTCCTGGATGCGCTCGAACACCTCGAGCACCTGCGCCTGGATGGTCACGTCCAGAGCCGTCGTGGGCTCGTCGGCGATGATCACGTCCGGATCGTTGGCGATGGACATGGCGATCATGGCCCGCTGCCGCATGCCGCCGGAGAACTCGTGCGGGTACTGACTGGCCCGGGCCTTCGGGTTGGGGATGCCCACCAGGTTGAGCAGCTCCACCACCCGATCGTCGTCGGTCCCGATGTGTTCGTCGGAGTGGACGTTGATGGCCTCGGCGATCTGGTCGCCCACCTTGAACACCGGGTTCAGCGCGGCCAGCGCGTCCTGGAACACCATGGCGATGCGCCGGCCCCGGATGGTCTGGCGCTCCCGCTCGCTCATGGTCAGCAGGTTGCGCCCCCGGAACAGCACCTCGCCGGTGATGCGGGCCTTCTTGGGCAACAGCCCGAGGATGGCCATCGACGTCACCGTCTTGCCCGACCCCGACTCCCCCACGATGCCCAGCGTCTCGCTGGCGT
Organism: uncultured Microthrixaceae bacterium; assembly: GCA_963726905.1. Classification (GTDB taxonomy): domain Bacteria; phylum Actinomycetota; class Acidimicrobiia; order Acidimicrobiales; family Acidimicrobilacustridaceae; genus UBA4742. Next base: position 296,728 of record CAVSDZ010000015.1, on the reverse strand, counting down.
GCAGCGTGTAGCTGACGTTCTGCACGGCCAGGACGTCGCCGTCCTCGGTCTTGAACTCGACCGAGAGATCCTTCACCTGCAGGACGGGTGCGTTGGGATCGTCGCCGGCATCGAACGCGGCCGCCGAGCGGGGCCGGCGCTCCTTCTTGGACGGCGCGTCCGACAGCGGATCGAGCTCGACATAGGCGCCGGCCGGTTGAGGATCGCTCATCGGGTCGCTCAATCGTGGCTCTGGGGGTCGAACGCGTCGCGCAGGCCGTCACCCAGGAAGTTCACGGCCATGACCGTGATGAAGATCATGAAGCCCGGGAAGTACAGCAGGTAGGCCTGGGGCGTGCCCACCACGCCCTCGGCGTCCGACAGCATGTTGCCCCACGAGGTGGCCGGCGGCTGCACGCCGAGGCCGAGGAACGACAGCGTCGACTCGGCGATGATGGCGCCGGCCACGGCCAGCGTGGCGTTCACCATGATCGGGCCGATGATGTTCGGCATGATGTGGCGGGTGATGATGCGGAACGGCGACGCCCCGCACGCCCGGGCCGCCTCCACGAACTCCTTCTCGCGGATGGACAGCACCTGGCCGCGCACGACGCGGGCGATGTACATCCAGAACAGGGCGGCCAGGATCAAGGCGATGGTGGTGGTGCTCTGGCCGATGGCGCGGATGGCGATGGCCAGGATCACGAGCTGGGGGACCACCAGGAACAGGTCGGTGATCCGCATGACCAGCTGGTCGGTCCAGCCCCGGTAGAAGCCGGCCAGCGAACCGAGCACGGCACCCACGACGGTGGCGATGAAAGCCACGGCCAGGCCGATGGACAGCGACACCTGTCCGGCGTAGAGCACCTCGGTGAGCTCGTCACGACCCAGGCGATCGGTGCCGAACCAGTGGGAGGTGGACGGCGACAGGCTGCCGTTGAGCAGGTCCTGGTTGTTCTTGGAGAAGGGAGCGATCCAGGTGGCGCCGAAGCACAACACGCACAAGATGATGAGCACGAACAGCGACACCATGGCCATGCGGTGGCGCACGAAGCGGCGCCGGAACAGCTGCCACTGGCTGCGGGCCACCGGCTCGACGCCGGGGGCCAGCTGCGGCTCGTCCTCGCCGGGCGCCGGCCAGGTTCTCCCGGCCCAGGCCCTCCTCGAGCTGGTAGGACATGTCCCCCGGCTCGATGTCCGCCATGCGCTCGCGCTGGTAGTGCAGGCGCTCGCTCGGCGTCAGGCCGGCCGAGGTCTCCGGGTCGAGGGTCATGACAGCCGGACCCGGGGGTCGAGGAGGCCGTAGGCGACGTCGGCGAACAGGTTGAAGATGATCACGAACGAGGCGGCCACGATGGTCCACGCCGCCAGCACCGGGGCGTCGCCGTTGGTCAGCGAGTTCACGAACAGCCGGCCCATGCCGGCGATGGAGAAGATCTGCTCGGTGATGATCAGCCCGCCGAAGAGCGCACCGGCGTCGAGGGCCACCACCGTCACCAAGGGGATCAGCGCGTTGCGGAAGGCGTGGTGCATGATCACCCGCCGCCGGGGCACGCCCTTGGCCTTGGCCGTGCGCACGTAGTCGGCCGACAGCACGTCCAACATGGCGGCACGCTGGAAGCGGCTCCATCCGGCGATGAGCTGCACGGTGAGGGTCAGGACGGGCAGCACCAGGTGACGGGCGTAGTCGGCGTTGATGCCGTTGCCGTTCCCCGAGTGCAGGCCCACGAAGTAGAAGGGGTTCTGTTTCAGCCCGAGCAGGGACTTCGAGCGGATGGCCAGGAACTCGATGGCGAGCAGGCCGAACCAGAACGGGGGCATGGCGATGCCCACGAAGGACGCGGTGGTGAACACGTAATCACCCACCGAGTACTGCTTGACCGCCGAGTACACGCCTAATGAGACCGCCACCACCAGCGCGATGATGATGCCGGGGATGATGAGCTGCAGCGTCTTGGCCATCGACCGCTGGATCATCGCCGCCACCGACTCACGGGTCGAGTCGCTCGTGCCCCAGTCGCCCTGGACGAACCGGCCGATGAACTTCCCGTACTGCACGATGATCGGCTGGTCGAGGCCGAGCCGGACCTTCTCACGCTCCTTGACCTGCTGGTCCTTGACCGTGGCGAACTTGGCCAGGGGGTCGAAGGCCGCCCGGACCCCGGCGTAGGCCGCGAACGAGGCGATCAGCAGGACGACCAGTGAGTAGAGAAGGCGCCGGACGATGAACGATGCCATGAGCTTCCAAGGCTGCTAGAGGGACCGGGACGGCGTGGGGTCCGGCCACCGAAGTGACCGGACCCCCCACCTATGAGTGATGCGATGCCTCGGGAACTAGCTCTGGATCCCGATGTCGGCGAGGTTCCACCACGGACCGAGGATGGCGTTGTCCGACACTGCGCCCACGACCGTCTTGTCCCACAGGAGGATGTTCGGCAGCGGGTCGAGCGGCAGGCTCACGACCTGGTCGGCGGTGATCGGATCGGCCTGCTTGTTGGCGTCGATCCGAGCTTGCTCGTCCAGGTTCTGGTCAACCGTGGTCAGCAGCGGGTCGAGGCTGGCCACGCTGGTGCGCGTCCAGTTCTGACCGGAGTTGCTGTTGGCGGCGCTCGGGATGTTCTCGCTGCAGAAGATGTTGCAGCGGCCCGGGTCGATCGTCGTCAACACCTGTGCGTACAGGCCCATCTGGTAGTCACCGGCGGGCAGGACCTGACCGAACAGATCGCCAGCCTTGGTGTTGGCGATGGTCAGGGTGATGCCGGCGTCAGCCAGTTGCTTCTGCAGGACCTGCTCGGTCAGCTCACGGCGCTTGTTGCCCGCCGTGGACTTGATGGTGATGGCCAGCGGCTTGCCGTCCTTGGCGTAGATGCCGTCCGAGCCCTTGACGTAGCCGTCACCGGTCAGGATCTCGTCCACCTTCGAGAGATCCTTGGTGTAGCCGGCGAAGGCCTGGGTGTCGGAGTACTGGCTCACGATGTTGGCGTTGATGACCTGCAGCGCCTTGGAGACTCCGAGCTTGCCGAACAGCTGGTTGACGAGGGCGTCGCGGTCGAGGGCGTAAGCCACGGCCTGGCGCACCTTCACGTCGTCCAGCGGGGCGGCGGCGTTGTTCATCCACAGCGCCTCGAAGTTGCCGGTGTTGTCGGTGTAGACCGCGTTGGCGTTGGGCAGGCCGGCGGCGATCTGGTCAACCGCGTCGAGCTGCGGCTGCGGGTAGATCATCTTGACTTCCTGGCCGGTGAACGCCTTGAACTCAGCGGCGGTGTCGGCGGTGAACTTGAAGATCACCTCGTCCAGGTGGGCCTTGCTCTTGCCGTACCACTTCGGGTTCGGCACCAGCGTCATGTTGTCGGTCTTGGTCCACGACTTGAGCATGAACGGACCGCCCGACCACGTGTAGCCGTCCTTGGTCAGCGCATCACGATCCTTGCCCTCGAGGATGTGCGAGGGGTAGAGGCCGTAGCCACCGCCGAAGAGGCCCTTCCACCCGGCGTAGTTCTTGCCGGCGGCGAAGGTGACCACTGCGGTCTGGGGATCAGGCGTCCCCACGGACTCGATGTTCTTGTAGCCCGTGGTGTCGTAGATGTCGCGTGCCCGTGGTGATCTGGCTCCACGTGTACTTGAAGTCGGCCGAGGTGATCGGCTCACCGTCGGACCACACCGCGTTCGGGTTGAGGTGGTAGGTCACGACCTGCTGCGGCGACGTCGAGAGGTCCGGCTCACCGGTCAGCAGCTCCGACGGCACGTAGCTGTACGTCCCGTTGTCGTTCACGGCGTCGAAGGCCCGAGGCATGGTGTTGACGTTCAACATCCAGTAGCCCCAGCTGGAACCGGCGCAGGACGAGATCCAGTCCACGCAATCCGGCTCTTGCTCGGCACCGACGACGAGGGTGCCCCCCTGCGGCACCGTCACCTGGGTTGTCGCTGTGGTCGAGGTCTCGGTGGAGCTCGAGCACGCGGCAGCGATCAGCCCGAGTGCGAGCAATGCAGCTAGAAGGCGCGTAGGCCTCAGTTTCCGTTTCACGCAGGTCTCCCGTTTGATGTGGCGATAAGGCACGTCAGGGAGATTGCAGCCCAACCACGATGCCCCTGACGTGTGGGTTAAGCAATGGTGAACGCTAGCACTGAAACGCATGCTGCATCGGTCACGGTCAAGTGGATTAACCGTTCCGAAATGTGCCCGACGTGGAACGCGTCGCACCACACTCGTGTCGGTCGGCGCCGCCGTCGCGCCGGCGCCGCCCAGCGGTCGGACCGCCGGGAGTCTCAGCCCTGGGCCAGCGGGAACTGCACGATCTTGGCGAAGCTCGTCGGCGTCGAGGCTGGCCCCGCCCACCAGGGCGCCGTCGATGTCGGGCTGGGCCATCAGCTCGGCCGCGTTGTCCGGCCTTCACCGACCCGCCGTACTGGATGCGGATGCCGGCGGCCGCGTCGGCGCCCGGCCAGCTCGGCCACGGTGGCGCGGATCGACGCGCACACCGCCTGGGCGTCCTCGGTGGTGGCGGTGCGGCCGGTGCCGATGGCCCAGATGGGCTCATAGGCGATCACCAGTGGCGCCACCTGCTCGGCGGCGACGCCCGGCCAGCCCGGCCGCGCACCTGGCCGGTCACCTTGGCCTGCGTCGAGCCCGCCTCCCGCTCCTCCAAGGTCTCGCCCACGCACAGGATCGGCATCATGGCGTGCTTGAGCACGGCCTGGAGCTTGCGGTTCACCCACTCGTCGGTCTCGCCGAACAGCTCACGGCGCTCGGAGTGGCCGACGATCACGTAGCGCACGTTGAGCTTGGCCAGGAAGGCGGGCGACACCTCGCCGGTGAACGCCCCGGCGTCCTCCCAGTGGCAGTTCTGGGCCCCGAGCGCGACGTCGACCTTCTCCGACTCGAGGAAGGTCTGGACGGTGCGGATGTCGGTGAACGGCGGGTGAACGGAGACCTCGACGTCGGCCAGGTCGTCCTTGGACACGAGGTAGCGCAACTTGTCCAGCAGCGCCGTCGCCTCGAAGTGGTTCAGGTTCATCTTCCAGTTGCCGCTGATGAGCGGGCGGCGACCGGACGACGATCGGGCTTCAGGCATTGGGGGCTCCTCGTAGGGCCTCGAGGCCGGGCAGATCGCCGTGCTCGAGCAGTTCGAGCGAGGCCCCTCCCCCGGTCGAGACGTGGTCGACGTCGTTCTGCAGACCGAACTCGGCCAGCGCCGCGGCCGAATCGCCGCCGCCGACCACGGTGAAGCCGCGGGCCTCGGCCATGGCCTCGGCCACCGTGCGGGTGCCGGCCGCGAAGCGGGGATCCTCGAACACGCCCATGGGGCCGTTCCAGAAGATGGTGCGGGCCTCGGCGATGAGGTCGAGGAACTCCGCCGCCGTGCCCGGGCCGATGTCGAGGCCCATCCACCCGTCGGGGATGTTCGCGCCCATCTGGCGCACCTCGCCGCCGGCGTCGGGATCGCCGATCTTGCCGCCCGGGCCCAGGGCGGTGATGTCGTGGGGGATGGTGATGGGCGCGCCCGACTCGAGCAGGCGGCGGCACGTCTCGACCTGATCGGCCTCGCAGCAGGCTGGAGCCGACCGGATGGCCCTGGGCGGCCAGGAAGGTGAAGCACATGCCCCCGCCGATGATGAGCCGGTCGGCCACCTCGAGCGAGGGCTTCGATCACGCCCAGCTTGTCGCTCACCTTGGCCCCGCCGAGGATCACCACGAAGGGCCGCCGGGGGTCGGTGCGCAGGGGCAGCAGCACCTCGACCTCGCGGGCCAGCAACCGCCCGGCCGCGCTGGGCAGGTGCTGCGGCGGGCCGACGATCGACGCGTGGGCCCGGTGCGAGGCCCCGAACGCGTCGTTGACGTAGGCGTCCTGCCCGGCGATGAGCTCGGCCACGAAGGCGGGGTCGTTGGCCGTCTCGCCCGGGTCGAAGCGCAGGTTCTCGAGCAGCTCGACCCCGGGGGCCAGCTCGGCCAGCCGGGCCCGCACCGGCGCCACCGAGAACTTGGGGTCGGGCGCGCCCTTGGGCCGGCCCAGGTGGGTGCAGGCGGTGACGACGGCCCCGGCCTGCTGCAGCCACTCGATGGTGGGCAGGGCGGCGCGGATGCGCAGGTCGTCGGTGATGACCGCCGTCGCGGATGGGGACGTTGAAGTCGGCCCGGAGCAGCACCCGGCGACCGTCGAGGTCGCCGAGGTCCTCGAGCTGGGGGACGCTCACCGGGCGACCGGTGTCACTGGTTGGCGGCGCCGACGATGCGTCACCAGGTCGACCAGGCGGTTCGAGTAGCCCCACTCGTTGTCGTACCAGCCGAGCACCTTGACCAGGTTGCCCATGGCCATGGTCAGAGGCGGAGTCGAAGGTGCACGACGCCGGCGAGCCGACGATGTCGCTCGAGACCAGCGGGTCGTCGCTGTAGTCGAGCACGTCGGCCAGCGGACCGGTGGTGGCGGCGGCCCGGAAGGCCTCGTTGACCTCCTCGACGGTCACCTCGGTCTTGAGGACGCCGATGAAGTCGGTGATCGAGCCGTCCGGCACCGGCACCCGCAGCGCGGTGCCGTCGAGCTTGCCCTTCATGGCCTCGCAGCACCAGGCCGGTGGCCCGGGCCGCGCCGGTGGAGGCCGGCACGATGTTGATGGCCGCGGCGCGGGCCCGGCGGGCATCGCTGTGGGGCCCGTCGACCAGGTTCTGGTCGCCGGTGTAGGCGTGCACCGTGGTCATGAGGCCCTTCTCGACGCCGAAGGCGTCGTCGAGCACCTTGATCATGGGCACGAAGCAGTTGGTGGTGCACGAGGCGTTGGACACGACCTTGTGGGCGTCGGGGTCGAAGGTGTCGTCGTTGACGCCGACCACGAAGGTGGCGTCGGCGCCGGTGGCCGGGGCCGAGATGATCACCCGGGGGGCGCCCGCCGTCGAGGTGGGCGGCCGCCTTGTCGCGGTCGGTGAAGAAGCCGGTCGACTCGACCACCACGTCGACCCCGAGATCGCCCCAGGGGAGCTCCTTCGGGTCGCGCTCGGCGGTGATCTTGCAGCAGCTTGCCGTCGACCTGATGCCGTCGTCGGTGGCCACCACCTCGGCGTCGAGGCGGCCCATGACCGAGTCGAACTTGAGCAGGTGGGCCATGTCCTTGACCGAACCGAGGTCGTTGACGGCCACGATCTCGATGTCGGCGCCCTGGGCCCGCACCGCCCGGTAGAAGTTGCGCCCGATGCGCCCGAACCCGTTGACGCCGACGCGAATGGTCATGCGTCGCTTCCTCCTGGATCGTGACCCGAAATGAGAACTGCTACGAGAACGACCCCATCCGATCATGTACGACCGGCCGCTGCCAGTCCGCCGGCGCTCAGCGGGCGATGTCGCGGTGGGTGACCTTGGGCTCGAAGCCCCGCTCGCGCAGCCGTGACGGCGATCTCCTCGGCGATGGCCACCGAGCGGTGATGGCCCCCGGTGCAGCCGAGGGCCAGGGTCAGGTAGCTCTTGCCCTCCTTGACGTAGGCCGGCAGGAGCAGCTCGAGCAGGGCGGTGAGCTCGTCGAGGAAGGTGGCCGAGACCTCCTGGTCGAGCACGTAGCGGCGGACCGGCTCGTCGAGGCCGGTGAGGGGGCGCAGCTCCTCGACCCAGTGCGGGTTGGGCAGGAAGCGGCAGTCGATCACCAGGTCGGTGTCGAGGGGCAGGCCGTGCTTGTAGCCGAACGAGATGACCGTGGTCTGCATGCCGGCCTCGGGGTGGTCGTCGGCGAACAGGTCGAGCATCCGGTCCCGCAGCTGGTGGACGTTGCAGGTCGGACGTGTCGACCACGACGTCGGCCTCGCTCCTTCACCGGCTCGAGCAGCTCGCGCTCGGCCTCGATGGCCTCGGCCAGGCTGCGGTCCACGGCCAGCGGGATGGCGGCGCCGGGTGCTCTCGTAGCGCCGGACCAGCACGTCGGTCGAGGCCTCGAGGAACACGATGCGCAGCCGGGTGCCCTGGCGCTCCAGCGACGGCGAGGGCGGGCAGCACCTCGTCGTGGTAGCGGCCGGTGCCCACCACCAGGACGACCGGGAGATGTCGCGAGCCGGGCGAGCTGGCCAGCTCCGACACCTTGGGGATGAGCGCCGGCGGCAGGTTGTCGATGACGAACCAGCCGAGATCCTCGAGGATGTCCGCGGCCTGGGACCGCCCGGCCCCCGACAACCCGGTGATCACGATGAACTCGTTCACTGCTCCAGGCTACCCAGGCCCCGAGGCGCTCGGCTGACCCGACGCGCCGTTCCCTCGGCTTCGGCGGCCGTCGAGGCGGAGTGCGCTAGATGCGGCGGGTGACGAGCACCAGCAGCCGCGGGATGGTGGCGGCGTCGGCGTACTCCTGGGCCCGGGCCAGGAAGCCGGGCGGCGGGGCCGGCTCGACCATGCGCTCGAGGACGAGGCCGGCGTCGGCCAGGGCGTTCACGTAGCGGCTCAGCGGGCCGGTGGACGAAGCGGATGAACACGCCCTTCTCGACCTGCTCGAGGGTGGACGCCTCGGTCAGGTACGGGCCGATGCGCCAGTACTGCTCGGGCGGGTCGAGGATCTGGTCGTCGATCCACCCGCTGCCCGGGCGTCTGCAGCAGCGGATGGTTGAGGAAGAAGCACGAAGCGGCCGCCGGGCCGCGAGCACCCGGGCCACCTCGCCGATGGCCTCGTCGACGTCGTCGATGTGCTCGAACACCAGGCAGGCCACGGCGGCGTCGAAGGACCCGTCGGCGAACGGCAGCGCGGCGGCCCCGGCCCGGACGTAGGCCGGCCCGCCGCCGCGGCGGGCCGCCTCGACGATCTGGGCCTCGGTGGGGTCGATCCCCGACCACCACGGACCCGGCCGCCGCCAGCCGGCGGGCCAGCTGGCCCTCACCGGTGCCGATGTCGAGCACCCGGGCCCGCCCGGCCAGCCACGTCGTCGGCCAGCGGCAGGATCTGCTCGGCGTACTCGGGGTCGGCGCCCTCGGTGAACTCCCGCTGCCACCAGCCTCGCGTGCGCCTCCCACAGGTCGGGCTCGTGGGCATCGGGCACGGGGCGACACTACCGACGATCGTCGGGGCGCCCGCACCGGCGTCGTACGATTCGCGCCGTGCCCGAGACCGCGGTGAGCCCGTCGAGTGAAGACCGCACCGGTCCGACGGCCCCCTCGCCCGGCGCCTGGCTCCGCCGCTGGCGCGCCGCCCAGGCCTCCGGCCTGGTGTGGGTGCTCGGCCTGTTCATCGTCAGCCGCTCGCTGGCCGCGGCCGCCGGCATCCGCTTCGACACCACCACGCTCGACAGCTCCTGGCAGTTCATCGACCCCGACCTGCTCCGCCACCACCTGGCCCAGAGCCTCTACTACAGCCACACCCAACCGCCCCTGTTCAACCTCCTGCTGGGGCTGGTGCTGAAGTTCTCGCCGCTGTCCGACCGGCTGTCGTTCCACCTCCTGTTCCTGGCCATGGGCCTGGCCCTCACCGTCACCGTGTTCGCCCTCAGCCGAGCCCTGGGGGCCCGCCGGCTGGCGGCCGTGCTCATCACCGCCGTCGCCACCTGCAGCCCGGCCGCCCTGCTGTACGAGAACTGGCTCTTCTACACCTACCCCGAGGCCCTTCTGGTCACCTTCGTGGCCCTGGCCGTGTACCGCTGGGTGGACACGGGCCGCCAGGCGTGGCTGATCACCGTGGGGGTCAGCGCCATGGCGCTGGTGCTGACCCGCTCACTGTTCCACCCGGTCTGGTACCTGCTGGTGGCGGCGCTGGCCTGGCTGGGGCGGCGCCCGGCCCGCCGACGCCACGGGCTCCTCGCCCTCGGGCTGCCTCTGCTCGTCGTCCTCGCCGTCGTGGCCAAGAACCAGCTGCTCTTCGACTCCCCGGGCCTCAGCTCGTGGCTCGGCATGAACGTGTGGCGGGTGTCCACCGAGCAGTTGCCCGACGCCACCCGCGCCCAGATGGTGGCCGACGGGCGGTTGAGCCCCCAGTCCGCCCTCCAGGCGTTCCAGACCTATGAGCGCTACGCGCCGGTCGTGCCCCCGTGCACCCCGGCCCATCCCGACATCGGGGTGCTCTCGCAGGCCCGCAAGTCGACCGGGTGGGTCAACTACAACTTCGAGTGCTTCCTGCCCATCTACCGCCAGGCCCAGCGCGACGCCCTGACCGCGGCCCGCGAGGACCCGGGCTCGACCCTGGCCTCGCAGGTGGCCTCGTGGCACCTGTCGTTCATGCCGGCCAGCGACTACCCGTACCTGACGACCAACCGATCGAAGATCTCGCGCTACGAGGACCTCTACAACGCGCCTCGCCCTCGTCCAGGTGGGCACCCCCACGCTGGTGTCGGCGCCCAACAACGAACGCGACATCTACCAGTCGCCCATCGGCATCAGCCTCACCATCGTCGCCGCCTTCGTGGCGGTGCTGGCCTCGGCCGTGGCGTCGCTGCGCCGCTGGCGCCGCTCCCCACCGGCCACGCCGGCCATCGTGACCCGGGTGTACGTGGCGATGACCATGGTGGTGGTGTTCGTGGTGGGCAACGGCCTCGAGATCCGGGAGAACAACCGCTTCCGGTGGGTGGTCGAGCCGCTGATGCTGGTGGTGCTGGGCATCGCCATCCAGCAGCTCGTCGACCGCTACCTCGCCGCCCGCCGAGCTCGCGCCGCGGAGGCGGCCGCTCCCTAAGCGGGGCCGTGGATCTTGGCGTAGACGGCCTCGGCCACCGCGTCGGGCAGCCACGGCAGGCCCTTGAGCTCGTCGAGGCCGGCCTGCTTGACCGCGCCCACGCCGCCGAGCTCCTTGACCAGCCGCTTCTTGCGGGTGGGGCCGAGGCCGCTCACCCCGTCGAGCACCGACGTCGTCATGCGCTTGCCCCGCAGCTGGCGGTGGTAGGTGATGGCGAAGCGGTGGGCCTCGTCGCGGATGCGCTGCAGCAGGTACAGCGCCTCGCTCTGGCGGCTGATGCGCACCGGCTCGCTCTGGCCGGGCACGTAGACCTCCTCGAAGCGCTTGGCCAGCGACGCCACCGGGATCTCCTCGCTCAGGCCCAGCTCGTCGAGCACCCGCTCGGCCACGCTGAGCTGACCCTTGCCCCCGTCGACCAGCAGCAGCTGGGGCGGGTAGGCGAACCGTCCGCTGCGCTCGCTCACCGGCCGGCCCCGCTCGCTCGAGGTAGTTGGTGAGGCGCCGGGTCAGCACCTCCTCCATGGCGGCGAAGTCGTCGTTGCCGTCCACCTCACGGATCTTGAAGCGGCGGTACTCGCTCTTCTTGGGCAGGCCGTCCTCGAGCACCACCATCGAGCCCGACGTAGTCGCTGCCCTGGATGTGGCTCATGTCGTAGCACTCGATCCGCAGCGGGGCCTCGGGCAGGTCGCAGGGCCTCCTGCAGCTCGTTGAGGGCCCGGGCCCGGCTGTTGTGGTCCGACGCCCGCCGCAGCCGGTGGCGGTTCAGCTCCTCGGTCGCGTTGCGGGTCACCGTCTCCAGCAGCGCCCGCTTGTCGCCCCGCTGGGGCACCCGGATCGTGACCTTGGCCTCGCGCTGCTCGCCGAGCCAGCGTTCGTAGAGCTCGGGGTCGGCCGAGTCGACCGGCACCAGCACCTGCTTGGGCACCCCCAGCGGCGGGCGGTCGTAGTAGAGGCCCTCGAGCATGGAGTCGACCAGCTCGCCGGGCGGCCAGGTCCTCCACCTTGTCGACCACGAAGCCCTTGCGCCCCACCACCCGGCCCCGGCGCACGAAGAACACCTGCACCGCGGCTTCGAGGTCGTCGTCGGCGATGCCCGATCACGTCGAGGTCCTCGGAGCTGTCCACCACCATCTGCTGCTTGGCGATGGCCTTGCGCACGCGACTCGAGCCGGTCGCGCAGGCGGGCGGCCAGCTCGAACTCGAGCCGTCGGCGGCCTCGCGCATCCGCCGCTCGAGCCGGGCCACGATGGCGTCGGTGTCGCCGTCGAGGAAGTCGATCAGCTCGCGCACCAGCTCCCGGTAGGCCTCGGGGTCGATCTCGCCGACGCACGGGCCCGAGCACTTCTCGATGTGGAACAGCAGGCACGGCCGGCCCAGCTTCTGGTGGCGGCCCAGCTTGTTGTCCGAGCAGGTGCGGATGGGGAACGTGCGCAGCAGCAGGTCGAGCGTCTCGCGGATGGCGTAGGCGTGGGCGTAGGGCCCGAAGTAGCGCACGCCCTTGCGCTTGGAGCCGCGCATGACCATGGCCCGGGGCCACTCGTCGTCGAGGGTCACGGCCAGGAACGGGTAGGTCTTGTCGTCGCGCAGGCGGATGTTGAAGCGGGGCTGGTGCTGCTTGATGAGGCTGTACTCGAGCATCAGCGCTTCGACGTCGTTGCGGACCTGGATCCACTCGACCGACTCGGCGGTGGCCACCATCTGGGCGGTGCGGGGCTGGCAGGTTCCGCGGGTTCTGGAAGTAGTTCGACAGGCGCGAGCGGAGGCTCTTGGCCTTGCCCACGTAGATGACCCGACCGTCGCCGTCCTTGAACTGGTAGCTGCCCGGGGCGTCGGGGATCGTGCCGGCCGGTGGTCGTTGGATCACCCGCCCATCTTGGCGGATCGGAACCCCGATCGTGCACGTCCCCACCGGTAGGGTGCCGCCCATGGAGACCCGGGCGGTCCGCTCCCGCAGCGAGGTCGCCGCCCTGGTGGTGGTGGCCCTGGCCGCCGCCGCCTTCCTGGTCCTGGCCGCCGGTCGGATCACCGCCCGCTTCGGCGACTCCGACGACGGCATCAACGCCGCCGTGTGGTCGACCAACGCCCGCGCCCTGCGTGACCTGGGCCCGATCGAGTCGCGCCTGGGCGGTCGCCGCGAGGACGGCACCCGCTACGCCACCCACCCCCCGACCATCGTGGTGGCCACCGCCCTGGCCCAGATCGTCGCCGGGGACCACCCGTGGTCGAGCCGGGCCCCGGCCTGGATCGCCACCGTGGTGGCGCTGGCCCTGCTCTACGGGTTGGGGCGCCGGGTGGGCTTCGAGCCCTGGGTGGCCGCCGCCGCGGTGGTGGCCGTGACGCTCACGCCCATGGTCCTGGTGTACGGGGCCATGCTCGACACGCCGGTGGTCTGCCTCCCGTTCGGCCTGGTGGTGGCCGGGCTGTGGTACCGGTCGTGGCGCGACGACGATCCCGTCGGGCCCGGGTGGGTGGTGCTGGCCGGGACCGCGGCCGGCCTGGCCGGGTGGCAGGCCGCGGTGCTCACCGGCCTGTGCGGGCTGTCGCTCGCCGCCCGGGCGATCCGCCACCGCGCCGAGCCCGAGGGCGGCCGGGCCCTGCGGGCGGCCGTACCGTTCCTGGTGGGCGCGCGCGCTCGGGGTCGGGCCTCTCGCTGGCGTGGTCGTGGTGGGTCTACGGCGACTTCCACACCCTGGCCACGAAGTTCGGCGGCCGCTCCGGCGAGCTCCGGCGGGCGTGGGCCTCAGCGACATGGTCGTCGTTCCAGGTGCCGTGGCTGTTCAACCTGCTGGGGCTGTCGGTCGTCGGGCTGGGCGGCTGCCTGGTGGCGCTGCGCGACCAGCGGGTGCGACCGCTGGCCGCCATGGCGCTGGCGTCGGTCGGCGCTCTACGCCGTGGTCTTCCGCCAGGCCGCGGCCGGCCACCAGTACTGGAACTACTGGGCCGTGTTCCCCGCCGCCATCGGCTGGGGGTACCTGCTGCAGCTGCTGGCCGGCGAGCTGCGCCGGCCGGGCGAGGGCGCCGGGTCGCGGCGGGCGCTGGCCGCCGTCGCCGTGATCGTGGCCGGCGTCTGCCTGTTCAACCTGGTGCGGCCGAACCAGGCGGCCGACGACATCGCCGACGGCCAGCGGGCGGCCGACCTGGTGGCCGACACCACGTTCCCCGCCGACCAGACCACGCTCCCCTACGTCGGCCAGCCCTACCGACCCGACGCCTGGATCCGCTACAACACCGGCCGCAGCCCGGTGCCGGTCACCTCGCTCGACCAGCTTCGGGCGCTGGCCGCGGAGCAGCCCGACGCCCTCGTGCTCGTGCTGGGCTCGTGCGACGCCGGCGACGCCGTCGTTCGACGTTCTGCGCCTCGATCGTCTCCCCCGAGTTCCCGGAGCTGGCCACGGACAACAACCCGCCCCAGCTGCTGTCGGCCGCCGAGCTCGTGCACCGCCTCGAGCGCTCCAGCAACTGACCGCCCCTCCGGCGACATTGCGTGCCACCGCGGCCGATGCGCGGTTGTGCCACGCAAAGTCTGGCGGGAGGCGTCGAATGCGCGGCGCGTGCCGGTGGAATCGCTCTACACTCGAATCACCGCCGGCCTGGTATCCGGCGACATATCGGCTCCGAGACCGACATCCCCGTGGCGTGGCGACCAGGCTGTCCCCACCGGTCACATCGGAGCCTCCTCACTGGAGGTCCATCCACATCATGCTGCGGCTCCAATCCCCGCTCCCCGAGCGGTACACCGACGCATCCGCCGACGAGCTCGAACGCTGGATCGGCGACGCCCGCACCACCCTGGGCGACCGTCGGTCTTCATCCTCGGCCACCACTACCAGCGCGACGAGGTCATGCGCTGGGCCGACGCCCGGGGCGACTCGTTCCGCCTGTCGGTGCTGGCCCAGGAGCACCCCGAGGCCGACGTACATCGTGTTCTGCGGCGTGCACTTCATGGCCGAGTCGGCCGACATCCTGACCGGCGACCACCAGCACGTGATCCTGCCCGACCTCAACGCCGGCTGCTCGATGGCGGACATGGCCGACATCGACCAGGTCGAGGAGGCCTGGGAGGAGCTGGGCCGGGTCACCGACCTCGACCGGCTGGTGCCCATCACCTACATGAACTCCTCGGCCGCGCTCAAGGCCTTCGTGGGCGAGCACGGCGGCGCCGTGTGCACCTCGACCAACGCCCGGGCCGTGCTCGAGTGGGCCTTCCGGGCCGCGGTCGGACGGCGGCGCCGGCGGCCGCCAGGTGCTGTTCTTCCCCGACCAGCACCTCGGGCCGCAACACCGGCTACGCCATGGGCTACACCGAGGCCGACATGCGGGTGTGGAACCCGCGCTTCGACCTGGGCGGGCTCACCGACGTCGAGGCCAAGGAGGCCACCTTCCTGCTGTGGAAGGGCCACTGCTCGGTCCACCAGCGCTTCCAGCCCAGCCACGTCGAGGCCTTCCGGGCCGAGCACCCCGACGGCATCGTCATCGCCCACCCCGAGTGCAGCCACGAGCTGTGCGCGCTGGCCGACCAGGTCGGCTCCACCGACTACATCATCCGGGCCGTCGAGGCCGCCCCGGCCGGCTCGACCATCGCCGTGGCCACCGAGATCCACCTGGTGCAGCGGCTGGCCGCCGAGACCCCGGACAAGACCATCGTGTCGCTCGACCCGCTCATCTGCCCGTGCTCGACCATGTTCCGCATCGACGCCGCCCACCTGGCCTGGGTGCTCGAGGAGCTGGTGGCGGGGCGCACGGTCAACCGCATCACCGTCGACCCGAGCCACCACGGAGTGGGCCAAGGTGGCCCTCGACCGGATGCTCGCCATCACCTGAGCCGGCCGCACCGAGGCCTGGCGGCCGTCGAGGCCGCTCAACAAGGCCGATCAGTCGGCCGATAGAGGACACGAGAGCGACGGGCGCACGACGATGCGACCCCGGCCGACCGCCCCGGAGGGATCCGT
The DNA here is from genome assembly GCA_963726905.1 of uncultured Microthrixaceae bacterium. Lineage (GTDB taxonomy): Bacteria > Actinomycetota > Acidimicrobiia > Acidimicrobiales > Acidimicrobilacustridaceae > UBA4742. The sequence continues at coordinate 281,176 of CAVSDZ010000015.1, read as the reverse complement.
GACCGCACCACCGCTAGACGCCCGGATCTTCGTGGCCGGCCACCGCGGCCTGGTCGGCTCGGCCATCGTGCGCCGGCTCGAGGCGCGCGGCTACACGCAACCTGCTGACCGCCGACCGCGACCAGCTCGACCTGCGCGACCAGGCGGCGGTCAACTACTGGTTCCGGCCAACCGGCCCGAGTACGTCTTCCTGGTGGCCGGCACCGTCGGCGGCATCCTGGCCAACTCCACCCGGCCGGCCGAGTTCCTCTACGACAACATGATGATCCACGCCACGGTGGTGCACGCCAGCCACCTGTTCGACGTCGAGAAGCTGCTCTACCTCGGCAGCTCGTGCATCTACCCGCGCGACGCCGCCCAGCCGATCACCGAGGACGAGCTGCTCACCGGCGCCGCTCGAGCCGACCAACGAGTCCTACGCCCTGGCCAAGATCGCCGGCATCAAGCTGTGCCAGTCGTACCGCCGCCAGTACGGCTGCAACTTCATCTCGGCCATGCCCACCAACCTCTACGGGCCGAACGACAACTTCGACCTCGACGTCGCAGCCACGTGCTGCCGGCGCTGATGCGCAAGTTCCACGACGCCAAGGTCGAGGGCCGCCGGCGAGGTCGACGATCTGGGGCACGGGCACGCCGCGGCGCGAGTTCCTGCACGTCGACGACCTGGCCGACGCCTGCGTCTTCCTGATGGACCACTACGAGGGCGAGACGCACATCAACGTCGGCACCGGCGAGGACCTCACGCATCCGCGAGCTGGCCGAGATGGTGCGCGACGATCGTGCACCCCGACGGCCGAGCTGGTCTTCGACCCGTCCAAGCCCGACGGCACGCCGCGCAAGCTGCTCGACGTCTCCCGGCTGCACGACCTGGGCTGGCGCCACCGCATCGAGCTGGCCGACGGCATCGCGTCCACCTACCACTGGTTCCTCGACCACGAGCTGCGTCGGGTCCGCGCTCGGCGCGACGGGCACCGGGTCGACCACGGACCGGCTGAGCGCCGCGCCCGGCTCCCTCGTCGGCCCGACCGCCGCCGGTACGATCCCGTGTCGTGTCCCTCTCCGTTCAGGAACCCCCGTGCTGACGATCCTGTCGACCCCGAAGCGCTTCAGCGGGATCTTCGACGTCATCCAGACCAACGCCATCACCAGCTGGACCCAGCTCGACCCGCGACCCGGAGATCATCCTGTTCGGGCGCGACGAGGGCACCGCCGAGATCTGCGCCGCGCTCGGCCTGCGCCACGTCCCCGACGTGGCCACCACCGAGCAGGGCACTCCCCTGCTGAGCGACATGTTCCTGCGGGGCCAGGAGCTCGCCACGCACCCGGTGGTGTGCTGGTCGAACGCCGACGTGCATGTTCACCGACGCCCTGATCGCGCGCCGCCGGCGTCGTGGCGCGCCCACCCGCGGCCGGCCTACCTGGTCGGTCGGCGCACCGACATCGAGCAGCCCGACGCCGCTCGCCTTCGAGCCGGGCTGGCAGGAGCGACTGGTCGCGCGGGCCGACGACCGAGGGCGAGCGCAAGCCGGCCAACTGGATCGACTACTTCATGTTCACCCGCGGGCCTGTTCACCGAGCTCCCGCCGTTCGCCATCGGGCGACCCGGCTACGACCCGTGGCTGATCTGGCGGGCGGCCGACCTGGGGGCCGACGTCATCGACGCCACCGATGCGGTGTGGGCCGTCCACCAGCGCCACGACTACTCCCACGTGGGCAGCCGAGCGGTGGCCTTCACCGGCGCCGAGGCGCAGCAGAACGCCGCCATCGTCGACGACTGGCGCCACTACCACTCGATCTCCTACGCCTCGCTGCAAGCTCGACGCCGTCGGGCGCGCTCGTGCCCGGCCCGGGACCTGCGCTACCGGCTGGCCCGACCCCGCAGCCTACCTGGCCCACGCCCTGCGCTTCACCCGACCGCTGCGGCGCAAGCTGCTGGGCGAGCGGGCCACCTGGCGGCGAGCTCGAGCCGGACGCCGCCGACCGACGCCATGACCCCGCGCCGCGGCCGCCATGGGCTCGCTAGGCCGAGGGCGCGAGCTCGCTCCGCTCGGCGGTCCGCGCTCATCCGCCGCCAGCCGTTCGACCAGAGCACCGCCGGAGGGCCGGTCGCAGCGAGCGCTACCGGCGGGTGGCCCTGGCCATCGCTGGTGGCCGGCATCTCCCGCGTCCTGGCCACGAGCCGGCCTGCTCATCGCCGTGCCCCTGGCCAGCCACCGCCTCGACGCCGAGGAGCTGGGCCTGTGGGTGCTGCTGGTGTCGGCCGTGGCGCTGCTCGGCTTCGCCGACCTCGGCATCGGCAACGGCCTGCTCAACGTGCTCGTCCGACGCCCACGGCCGCGACGACGAGGAGGACGCGGCCGCAGGCCGTCGTCGAGCGCCTTCCTCGCCCTGGTGGCCCTCGCCGTCGTGCTCGGCGCTCGTGCTTCGCCCTGGTCTACCCGCTCGTCGCCTGGGCGTCGCTGCTAAGCGTCACCGGCTCGGCCGACGCCGATGCCGGCCCGGCGGTGGCCATCTTCACCGCCAGCGTGCTGCGTCAGCATGCCGTTCGGCATCGGCCAGCGCATCCACCTCGCCTACCAGGAGGGGTGGCGGGCCTCGGCGTGGAGCGCGGCTGGGCAGCGTCGCTGTCCATCGGCGGCGTGGTGGTGGCCGCCATGCTGCACGCCGGCCTGGACGGCTTCCTGGTGGCCATGCTGGGCGGCCTGCCCGTGGCCTACCTGGTCGAGTCGCGTGCTGATCTTCGTCCACGAGCGACCCGACCTGCGCCCCCGGCTGTCGCGGGCCACCACGGCGGCGGCGTCGCGGGTGCTGCGCACCGGGTTCCTGTTCTTCACCCTGGCCCTGGCCATCTCGGTGGCCTACCAGAGCGACAGCCTGGTCATCTCCCACTACCTGGGCGCCGCCGCGGTGACCAGCTACGCCCTCCCCCTGCGGCTGTTCCTGCTCGCCCCCACCGCGGTGATCCTGCTGGTCACCCCGCTGTGGCCGGCCTACGGCGAGGCCCTGGCCCGCCGCGACCTCGCGCTGGGTGCGCTCGACCCTGCGCCGCTCGCTCGGCGCGTCGGCCATGGCCTGACCCTCCTCCCCTCGCTGGCTGCTGGTGGTGCTGGCCCGGCCCATCCTGCACCTGTGGGTGGGACCCGAGGTCGACCCGCCGATCTCGCTGCTCGTGGCCATGGCGCCTGTGGGCCGTCGTCAGCTCGGTCAGCAACGCCCTGGCCATGTTCTTCAACGGCGCCAACGCCATCCGCTTCCAGGTCGTGATCGCCACCGGCGATGGCCGTCGTCGAACCTGGCGCTGTCGATCGTCCTCGTGCAGTCGATCGGCATCGCCGGACCCATGTGGGGCAGCGTCGTCGCCCAGACCCTCATCGTCCTGGTGCCCGAGCTCATCGTGATCCGCCGCGTGCTGCGCCATCCCGACGGCGGGCCGCTCTGCCGGCCTTCCTCCGCCACCACTTCGTCGACGCCCCCGAGGAAGCCCATGCCTGACCCCACGCCCCCGCCGAGCGCCCGCTCCGGCGACGGCCGCCCCGGACCGGTGCTCGACGGCCGCCCAGCGACTCCTGCACCTCGCTGGTGCACGCAGTCGCGAGCCCCCGGTCACGCGCGGCCGGCGGCGCAGCCTGAGCGCGGTGCGCAAGGCGTGGCTGCAGCCGGGCCGATCCGACCGTCGAGTGCGCCGGTCGCCGGGCACGCCGCTGCTCCTGCCGCTGAGCCATCAGCTGCCGGTGCACCAGGCCGCCCACCCCGACTACTCGCTGAACCTGGGGCGCATCGCGGCCCGGGTGGCGGCCCACCGGCCCGAGGCCACCATCGTGGACATCGGAGCCAACGTCGGCGACTCGGTGGCCATCATCCGGGCGAGGACGGCCGCCCCCATCCTGTGCATCGAGGGCGACGAGCAGTTCCTGCCCTACCTCGAGGCCAACGTGCACCGCTTCGCCGACGTCGAGGTGGCGCCGACCTACGTGCGCACCGCCTCGAGCGCCGCCGGGGACGACCACTCGGGCCTGCAGGTCGTGCGGGACGGGGGCACCGCCCGCCTCGAGGTCGCCGGCGGCGACGCCGCCACGGCCGACGCTGACCGTGACCCCGCTGGCCGACATCCTGGCCGCCCACCCCCGGTTCGCCTCCCCGGCGCTGATCAAGATCGACACCGACGGCCAGGACGCCGGCATCCTGGCCGACGCCGGCGACGTGCTGGCGGCCGGGCACCCCGACGCTGTTCTTCGAGTTCGACCCGGCCATGACCCGCGCTGGCGACCGGGCGGTGACGCCCTCGACATCTTCCCCGGCCTGGCGGCCCACGGCTACCGCCGGGCGCTGTTCTTCACCAACCTGGGCGAGCTCGTCGTCGGCCTCGACGCCGGCGAGCTGGAGGCGAGGTGGCGACACTGAGCGAGTACGCCGCACGCCGGCGAGGCGGTCGCCTACTTCGACGTGTGCGCCTTCGGGCCCGACGACGCGGCCCTGGCCGCCGAGGTGGAGCAGGCCGAGCTGAGCCCGCCGCCGCTCGCGCCTCGCTCAGCCCAGCGCCGCCCGGTAGCCGTCGAGCGTGGCGCGTCGACCGTCGCGGCCCAGGTGTAACGGGCGGCGTGGGCGGGCCCACCGGCCCGCAGCCGATCGGCGATCGGACCGCCGGCCACCACCGTGGTCAGCGCGTGGGCCGACGCTCGTCGGCGTCGTCGGGGTCGACCAGCCAGGCGGCATCGCCGAGGACCTCGGGCAGGGAGCCGGCCCGCCCGGCCACCACCGGGCAGCCGTGGGCCATGGCCTCCAGCGGCGGGAGCCCGAAGCCCTCGTAGCGCGACGGGTAGGCCAGCACCGCGGCCGCGGCGTAGGCGGTGGCCAGGCGGGCGTCGTCGCCGCCGGCGAAGCGCACCCGGCCGGCCAGACCCCGGCGGTCGAGGGCAGCCAACTCGTCGCTGGTCGGGGGCGGGCCGAAGCACAGCAGGACGACCTCGGGGTCGAGGGCGGCGAGGGCGTCGAGCAGCACCGGACCAGTTCTTGTAGGGCCGGGACCGGTCGCCCACGTACAGCACGAAGGGCCGGTCGCCGGTGGGGAGGGCGGCGCCGTCCGGCTCGACGGTGGTGACCCCCAGGTGGGTGACCCGCACCCGGTCGGGATCGAGGTGGTAGCGCTCGAGCACGTCGTCACGGGTCTGGTGCGAGATGGTGAACACCACGTCGGCGGCCTCGCACCAGGTGCGCTTGGCCTCGACGGTGAGGTCGCGGGGCCCGACCCCCTCGGGGTAGCGCTCGTGGATCATGTCGTAGACGGTGACCGCCAGGGTTGGGCCGGCCGGCACCGACCGGTCGAAGTAGCGTCTTGTGGTAGATGGTCGACCGGTCCTGCCCGGCGGCCCACACCCGCTCCAGCGCCCGGTCGGCCACCTTCGACAGGCCCTGGCGCAGGCGCTCGGGCCGCACCGGCTCGACGGAGAGTCCCGAGCACCCCGTCGGCGCCGCGCCGCGTAGGTGTTGCGGTGGAGCCCGGCCAGCACCCGCGAGTCGATGCCCTCGGCCCGCAGGCCCCGGTGGAGCTCGGTGATGTAGCGCGACACCCCGCCGTAGCGCTCGATGCGGAAGATGTCGGGGCTGAAGCGGACCCGCATCACGAGGGCGCCGATCGATGGCGGTGCTCGACGCCGGCCACCTCGCCGACCATGCCGACGACCACCCCCAGCCACCATGCCCCGGTGAACACGGCGATGGCGGCCGCCGACGCCCCCCGCTCGGCGGGGCCGCCAGGTTCGCTCGAGCCCAGCCGCTCCACCGCCAGGTAGCCGGCGGGCACCACCAGGGCCGCGGCGGGACCGAAGCGACGGACGAGGGCGCCGACCACCCCGACGGCCACCAGTGGCGCGGCGACGAGGGCAACCTGGCGGGGCTGGGGTCGGGTGCCGCGCACCCACCACATCCCTTTCACCCGGCCGAAAGCGAAGTACTGCTGGGCCAGCCGGCGGTAGCTGGTGCGGGGCAGGTAGCCCGATGCCAGGTCGGCTGCGAACCACACCACCATGCCCGACGTCGCGGAAGCGCTGGTTCAGCTCCCAGTCCTCGTTGAGGGCCACGTCCTCCGACCACCCGCCCAGGGCCCTGACCTCGGCGGTGCGGAACGTGCCCATCCACACCGTGTCGGCCGGGCCCGAGCTCGCGCGAGCGCCGGTAGCGGCTCAGACCGGTGGCCAGCCGGTTGCCGAGCGCCCGGGCGATGGCCCGGTCGGCCAGCTCCGGCGAGCGGGGCCGGGACACCTGGGCGCCGCCCACCACCCCGACCGACGGCTCGGCGGCGAGCACCTCGACGCAGCGGCGGACGTAGTCGACCGGCACCCGGGCCCGGGCGTCGACCCGCACCAGGTACCGCCCCGCCGCCTCAGCCAGGCCCAGGTTGAGGCTGATCGAGGTTCGCCGCCGGGGGCTCTCGATCGACCGCACGTCCGCGAACCCGAACCGCCCGGCAGCGGCCATGGCCCGCGCCACCGTGTCATCGCTCGAGCAGCCGTCGACCACGATCACCTCGATGGCGCCGAGCGGGTGGTCCTGCGCGCCGAGGGCCTCGATGCACCCGTCGATGTCGGCCGCCTCCTCCAGGGTGGGGATCACCACCGAGACGAGCGGCGGGCCTTCGGGTGCGGCCAGGACGTGATTCTTGGGGTCGGCGTCGGGGGCGCCCGCCGACGCGGGCGGCGTCATCGCCCGTGGCGTCCGAGCACGCTGCGGATGGTGCGGCCCACGATGCGCAGGTCGAGGCCGACCGGCTCTGATGGCGCAGGTAGTAGAACTCGTACTGCAGCTTCTCCATGGCATCGCTCTCGTCGCCGGCGTAGCCGTACTTGACCTGCGCCCAACCGGTCAGACCGGGCCGCACGAGGTGGCGGACGTCGTAGAAGGGGAGCTTCTGGCGCAGCTCCTCGACGTACCGCGGCTGCTCCGGCCGGGGGCCGACCACCGACAGGTCGCCCTTCAGGATGTTGACCACCTGGGGCAGCTCGTCGAGGTGGGACATCCGCAGCAGGCGGCCGAAGCGGCGTGATGCGGGGATCGTCCTCGGACGTCCACTCCGTCGGTGCGTCGAGGGGGGCGTCACGCATGGTGCGGAACTTGAAGATGCGGAACGAGCTCGTCGTTCTTGCCCACCCGCATCTGCGAGTAGAGCAGCGACCCCCGGTTGCCCGGCCAGGTTGCCCAGGGCCACGACGGGCACGGCCAGGGCCAGGAAGGGCAGGGCCAGCAGCGCCAGGCACACGTCCACCACCCGCTTCAACCGGCCGTAGCGGGCCCGGTGGAGCTCACCGATGTCGAACAGCAGCGACACCCGCTCGAGCTCGGCCACCGGCAGCATGCCCAGCCAGTCCTCGTAGAACAGCGAGAGCGTGCGCACCCGGACGCCGTCGGAATGCAGGGTGGCCGCCTGGCTCACCAGCACCGTCTCGGCCTGGGCCTCCCGGTCGAGGACCAGCACGCTGATCGTGCTCGTCGCGGGCGCGGCGCAGGAGCGGATGCTCACCGGGGCCCGACGGCGTTGCGTCGGCCACGCTGATGACCCCCACCAGTCGGGCGGGCCGCTCGGCGCTGCGGGAGATCTCCTGGCGCAGCACGGAGGTGCTGGCCGAGTCGCTGACCACCAGCACGCGGTCGCGACTCGCCGCCCGGCGGCCCTCCGTCGGTGGCGAAGCCGGCGCAGAACAGGAACCACGGCACCAGGAGCAGGGCCGAGCCGAAGACGACGAAGCGGGGCAGCAGCGCATCGCCGACGACGAGCTGCACGAGGGAGATGGCCAGTGCTCCCCCGGCGGCGGCGGCCATCGCGCTCAGCAGCGCCTGGCGGGCACTGCGGGGCAGGTCGGGCAGGCCCACGCCGTAGGCGGCCAGGGCCAGCAGCACGATGTAGGCCAGCGTCCAGGCGAAGCGGCTCGACCCGTGGAAGCTGTAGGGCGGGTCGGCCACGTAGCGGGCGTGGATCTTGCTCAACCCCAGGACCACCCCGGCGATGCCGAGGTAGAGCAGAGGTCGAGCCGCGCGGCGCATGGCTCAGCCGGCGTCGAGCAGGGGCGCGAGGAAGCGGCCGGTGTGGCTCTCCGGCGTCTTGGCCACCAGTTCCGGGCGTTCCTTCCACCACCACGGTGCCGCCTCCACTGCCCCCCTCGGGGCCCAGGTCGATGATCCAGTCCGCAGTCTTGATCACATCGAGGTTGTGTTCGATGACCAAGACCGTATTCCCTTGATCGACCAGTCGAGACAGGACTGTGAGGAGTTTGCGGATGTCCTCGAAGTGCAGGCCCGTGGTGGGCTCGTCCAGGATGTACATGGTGTGGCCGGTGGATCGCTTGGCCAGCTCGCTGGCCAGCTTGACCCGCTGGGCCTCGCCGCCCGACAGCGTGGGGGCCGGCTGGCCCAGGCGGACGTAGCCCAGGCCGACGTCCACGATGGTCTGCATGTGGCGGGAGATGGCGGGCTGATTGCCGAAGAACTCGAGCGCATCGGCACACGACAGGTCGAGCACGTCGGACACGTTCTTGTCCTTGAACGTGATGTCGAGGGTGTCGCGGTTGTAGCGGGCGCCCTTGCACACCTCGCACGGCACGTACACGTCGGGCAGGAAGTGCATCTCGATCTTGATGGTGCCGTCACCGGCGCACGCCTCGCACCGGCCGCCGGCCACGTTGAACGAGAAGCGGCCGGGCAGGTAGCCCCGGACCTTGGCCTCCTGGGTCTGGGCGAACAGCTTGCGGACGTGGTCGAACACCCCCGTGTAGGTGGCCGGGTTGGACCGGGGCGTACGGCCGATGGGCGACTGGTCGATGTTGATGACCTTGTCGATGCCTTCGAGGCCCTCCACCGTCTTGTGCAGACCGGGCGGGACCTTCGAGCCGTAGATGCGCTGCATGAGCGAGCGCATGAGGATGTCGTTCACCAGGGTCGACTTGCCCGAGCCCGACACCCCGGTGACCGCCACGAAGCACCCGAGGGGGAACTCCACGTCGATGTCCTTGCAGGTTGTTCTGGCGGGCCCCGCGGACGACCAGCGACTCGGCGGCCGGCTTGCGCCGCAGCTCGGGCACCGGGATCGAACGCTTGCCCGACAGGTACTGACCGGTCACCGACGCCTTCGACCGCAACAGGCCCTTGACCGGGCCGGCGTAGACGATGTCGCCGCCGTGCTCGCCGGCCCCGGGCCCGATGTCGACCACGTGGTCGGCCACCTTGATGGTGTCCTCGTCGTGTTCGACCACGAGCACGGTGTTGCCCAGCCCGCGCAGTCGCTCGAGCGTCTCGATGAGCCGCCGGTTGTCGCGCTGGTGCAGACCGATGGACGGCTCGTCCAGCACGTAGAGCACCCCCACCAGACCGCTGCCGATCTGCGAGGCCAGGCGGATGCGCTGAGCCTCGCCGCCGGCCAGGGTCGCCGCCGAGCGCGACAGGTTCAGGTAGTCGAGGCCCACGTCGAGCAGGAAGCCCATGCGGGCGTTGATCTCCTTGACCACCCGATCGGCGATGAGGTGGTCGCGCTCGCTGAGGTGCAGGCCGTCGAGCACCGACGGCCGCCTCGCGGATCGACATCATGGAGATGTCGGCGATGCTGTGGCCGTCGATGGTCACGGCCAGCGACAGGGGCTTGAGGCGGGCCCCTCCGCACTCGGGGCAGGGCACCTCGCGCATGTAGCCCTCGACCTGCTCGCGCTGGGCGTCGCTCTCGGCTTCGGAGTGGCGCCGCTGCAGGTAGGGCACCACCCCTTCGAAGCGGGCCTCGTAGGAGCGGCTGCGGCCGTAGCGGTTCTTGTACTGCACCTTCACCCGGCCGGGCACGCCGTAGAGCAGCAGCTTCTGCTTGGCCTTGGGCAGCTTGGACCACGCCACGTCCTCGGCGATGCCGTGGGCCTCGCACACCGACTCGATCAGCCGGGCGAAGTACTGGCTGCGCCCACCGGCCCACGGGGCGATGGCGCCCTGGCCCACGGTGAGGTCGGGGTTGGGCACGATGAGCTCGGGATCGACCTCGAAGCGCGTGCCCGAGCCCGTCGCAGTGCTCGCAGGCGCCGTAGGGCGAGTTGAACGAGAAGGCCCGCGGGGCGAGCTCGTCGAACGAGCGCCCGCACGTGGGGCAGGCCAGGTGCTGGCTGAAGGTGAGCATCTCGGCCTCGCCCTCGCCGGCCTTGGGCACCAGGTGGACCTCGGCCACGCCGTCGGCCAGGCGCAGCGCCGTCTCCAGCGAGTCGGTCAGGCGTCGCTCGATGCCGTCACGGCGGACGAGCCGGTCGACGACCACCTCGATGGTGTGCATCTCGTAGCGGGCCAGCTCGACGGTGTCGCTCAGCTCGTGCACCTCGCCGTCGACCCGGGCCCGCGAGAAGCCCTGGGAGGCCAGGTCGCTCAGCAGGGTGTCGTAGGTGCCCTTGCGCCCCCGCACCACCGGGGCCAGCACCTCGAAGCGGGTGCCGTCGGGCAGCTCCAGGATGCGGTCCACGATCTGCTGGGGGGTCTGGCGCTTGATGGTGGTGCCGTCGAACGGGCAGTGGGGCACGCCGATGCGGGCGTAGAGCAGCCTGAGGTAGTCGTAGACCTCGGTGATGGTGCCGACCGTCGAGCGCGGGTTGCGCGACGCGCTCTTCTGGTCGATGGAGATGGCCGGCGACAGGCCCTCGATGAAGTCGACGTCGGGCTTGTCCATCTGGCCCAGGAACTGCCGGGCGTAGGCCGACAGGGACTCGACGTAGCGGCGCTGCCCCTCGGCGTAGATGGTGTCGAAGGCGAGCGACGACTTGCCCGAGCCGGACAACCCGGTGAACACGATGAGCTTGTCGCGGGGCAGTTCCAGCGAGATGTTGCGCAGGTTGTGCTCGCGGGCGCCCCGGATGGTGATGGTGTCGGCCACCCGCCAAGCCTACCGGCGCCGGGCCCGGCGAACACGTGTTCTGCCCGATCGGGTCAGGGAGCCCGTTGGTACGAGGTGACCTTGAAGTCGGCGCCCTCGAGGAAGGGCACGATCTCCGACGAGACGGCCGTCCAGCCGGCGAAGCTCGGCGGGTCGGCCGTCGTGTTCAGGTCCACCAGGGCGAACGAGTCGGCGCCCGATCGGCCCACCACGTCCACCGCGAACTCGAGGTCGGCGGCGTTGCCGGTGGACAGCCAGTTCTTGCGCCCGTAGGAGCCGCCGAACTCCCGGGGCACGAAACCGTTGGGTGAGATGAGCACCGCCTCGGGCCGGCTCTCGAGCCGGTCGGCGGCCTCGGCGACCTGATGGCTGCGAGTCGACAGCCAGGCCACCCCGAACACGGCGACCGCCACCGAGAGACCGATGAGCAGGGTGCGGACCCAGCGCTCCACGCGATCGAGGCGGGCCATCCCCACCGCGGCCAGCACCACCCCCGAGGTCAGGATGTAGCGGCCCGCCCACTGGGGGGCGGCGCCGCCCGGGAACTGGAACAGGAACACCAGGGGCAGCGGGGCGACGGCGAGCGCCACCACCAGCCGGGAGCGGGCGTTGCGCCAGCCCAGCACCACACCGGCCACCGCCACCGGCGTGGTGGCCACGAGGCCGGGCACGAAGCCGAGGCCGCTCGACAGCCGGAACAGGTAGATGAACACCACCAGCCCGGCGGCCCCCACCACCAGGTTGCGGTCGCGACGGTTGGCCGACGCCCACACCAGGTAGGCCAGCGCCGCGGTCGAGCCCGAGCGCCAGCACGTAGGACTGCAGGTCGAGCGCGGGGAACGGCGACAAGGCGGTGACCAACGCCTCCTTGACCCTGAGGGCGAGCTGCGCCCCGCCGGCGGAGGCCGCACCCCGGCGCGTCCCGACCGGAAGGTGGTGCCCAGCACCGCCGTCTCGAGGGCGGCGTTGGCCGCCACCATGGTCACCATGCCGACCATGGCCGTCGCTCCCGTCACCAGGGCGCCGACCAGGTTGCGCCGCCCGATCAGCAGCACCAGGCAGACCAGGCCGGTGCACACCAGGCCGTAGACGGCGGACTCGGTGCGCATGCTGAAGGCGGCGCCGAAGGCGAGGCCGGCCAACGCGCCGCGCCACCAGACCGGACCGCGGTCGACGGCATCGAACAGCGCCACGATCCCCCAGGCCATGAGGGCCACGCCGATCGAGTGCTCCCAGAAGTCGAGGGCGTAGATGACCATGGGCGAGGCCAGCCCGACCAGCCAGAAGGCGGGCCAACCGTCGCCGTCGCCCAGGCGGCGAGCGAGCGCCCGGGCGGCGAAGGCGGCGGCGATGGCGCCGAGCATGGGCAGCAGCAGGGTGAGGCGGTAGCCCCCCACCCGCCAGAGCGGCTCGGCCGCCAGCAGGACGGGCAGCGACGTCACGTTCACGAATCGGTCGCCGATCTTGGCCGTGTAGTACAGCCCGTGGACCCGGCCGTCAGGGTCCTGGCCCTGGGCCCAGTAGCCGACGTCGGGGTCGAAGTCACCCCGCTGCTGCATCACCTTGAGGGTGGCCACCTTGCCCCCGGTGTCGGTGCCGAGGTACCCGCGGGTGTCGTTGAGCAGCGACAGCCCGGCGTACACCGCCAGCAGCACGAGCGCCGCCACCAGCGGCCGGCACACGAGCGCGCTGAGCGTGGTCGTGCGGCCGGGGCGCGAGGTGACGGCCTGCGCATCCACGCGGCGACCTTACCGAGCCGGTCTCGACGGCAGGTGAATGGACGGCACGCGGTCCTCGCCGGGCTGGTGCGACGCCGGGTCGAGCTGGTAGCAGCGCACGTAGAAGTCCCCCACCTGCACCCCGGGCGAGCACGCCGGCGCGTCGAGCGTCGAGCGGGCCCGTCAGGTAGGTGGCGTCCACCACCCACACCCGCCCCGACCAGGCGCCGTCGCCGACCACGAAGGCCGAGGTGTCGTCCAGGCCCGACGTCGATGGGGTGCTCCGCCCCGGGGCGCCGGTCGGCCAGGTACCAACGCACCATGGTGCCGTCGGGGTGGGCGGCCACCGCGTCGCCGGGCTGGACCTGGCTGGCGAGCACCTCGACCAGCCCGTCGGTGTTGGCGGTCTGGTCGAGGGTGGGGCCGATCCACGGCACGATCTGCAACAGCACCAGCCCCAGCACGCACAGCCCGCCGATGGCGTGTCGGCGCCACACCGCCGCCACCAGCGCGGCGAGCACCACCGGCACGGCCCACGACACCACCGCGAACGTCTTGGGCACGACGACCGGCTGGCTCACACCCACGAGCAGGGCCAGCGCCGCCGGGACGAGCGCGGCGCAGACCACCACCCGACCCATGCGGGGGTCGAAGCGCACCAGGGCGATCACCCCCAGCACCAGCAGGGGCAGCACCCAGATGCGGTCGCTGGGCACGGCGGCGACCAGCTCGTTGAACGCGATCGACACCGTGCTGAGGCTGGTCGTCTCGTAGTAGGTCGTTCCCCGCGGGCCCCGGGCCAGGGCCGCACCCCACAGCGCGGCGAAGGCGAGGCCACCGACGGCGATGGCGCCCCGCCACTGCCAGGCGGCCCGGTCGCGGCGCAACCCGGGCAGCAGGAGCAGGCCCGGCAGCAGGATCAGGCCGGTGGCATGGGACAGGGCGGCGCCGAGGCCGGCGACGGCGGCCAGCACGGCCCAGCCCATCCGGGGGCGGCCCAGCCAGCTCCAACAGGCCCAGCCGGCCAGGGCGCCGAGCACGATGAGCAGGCCGTACATCCGGGCCTGGCGGCCGTAGGCCAGCTGGAACGGCATGATGGCCAACAGGGCCGTGGCCAGCAGCCCCTCCCAGCCCCGCCGGCGCTGCCAGGCCACGAACACGATCACCGCGCCCACCGCGGCCAGGGCGGACGGTGCCCGCAACCAGGCGTCGCTCGCCCCCAGGGCGGCGAGTGGGTGCAGGAGCAGGTAGAACAGCGGGGGGTGGGGGTCGGTGTCGGCGATCCAGGCGGGGATCTGCCCGAGCGGCAGGTGGGCCGAGATGGCGCTGTAGGTCTCGTCGGGGCTCAGGGCGCCGTGGCCCAGGTCCCACAGGCGCAGGCCGGCGGCCACCACCACGATGACGACTGCGGCGATCGGCCACCAGCGCCGGGAGCCGTCACGGACCTCGCCGTCGGGACTCGCACCGGCCTCGGGGCGCGCCGGGGCCGGGAGCGGCGCGTCAACGGAGATGGTCGGCACCCATCTCTTTTCGGCCGGCCGCCGGGCGCATTGAGGCGGACCGGGCTCAGCTGACCTCGCGCAGCTCGCGCTTGAGGTCCTTGATCTCGTCGCGGAGGCGGGCGGCGTACTCGAAGCGGAGATCGGCCGAGGCCTCGTGCATCTCCTCCTCGAGCGTCTGGATGAGGCGGGCCAGCTCGTCGTGGGGCAGCTCGGCCAGGTCGACGCGGGGCGTGTCGCGCCGGGTGGAGCGCTTGTCGGAGCCGGGCACCGGCGCCGTCTCGGACGGTCGCAGGTAGGCCAGGATGTCGGTCACGGCCTTGCGGATGCGTCTGGGGATTGATGCCGTGCTCGACGTTGTAGGCCTGCTGCAGCCCACGGCGCCGGTTGGTCTCGGAGATGGCCCGCTGCATCGAGTCGGTGACCTTGTCGGCGTACATGATGACCTGGCCGTCGACGTTGCGGGCGGCCCGGCCGATGGTCTGGATGAGCGAGGTCTCGCTGCGCAGGAAGCCCTCCTTGTCGGCGTCGAGGATGGCCACCAGCGACACCTCGGGCAGGTCGAGGCCCTCACGCAGCAGGTTGATGCCGACGAGCACGTCGAACTCGCCCAGACGGAGGTCGCGCAGGATCTCGATGCGCTCGATGGTGTCGACCTCGCTGTGGAGGTAGCGCACCCGCACCCCGAGCTCGAGCAGGTAGTCGGTGAGGTCCTCGGACATCTTCTTGGTCAGCGTCGTGACCAGCACCCGGTCGCCGGCCACCACCCGCTGGTTGATCTGCTCGATGAGGTCGTCGATCTGGCCCTTGGTGGGCTTGACGATGACCTCGGGGTCGACCAGGCCGGTGGGGCGCACCACCTGCTCGACGATCTGGGCGGACTGGGCCAGCTCGAAGGGCCCGGGCGTGGCCGACAGGAACACGACCTGGCCGACCCGCTCCATGAACTCCTCGAAGCGCAGCGGCCGGTTGTCGGCGGCCGACGGCAGCCGGAAGCCGTACTCGATCAGGTTCTCCTTGCGGCTGTGGTCGCCCTCGTACTGGCCGTGGAGCTGGGGCACCGACTGGTGCGACTCGTCGAGGACGACGAGGAAGTCGTCGGGGAAGAAGTCGAGCAGGGTGCCGGGAGGCTCGCCGGCGGAGCGGCCCTCGATGGGCGCGCTGTAGTTCTCGATGCCGTTGCAGTAGCCGACCTCCTGCATCATCTCGAGGTCGTACTGGGTGCGCATGCGCAGGCGCTGGGCCTCGAGCAGCTTGCCCTCCTTCTCGAAGTAGGCGAGCCGCTCCTGCAGCTCGGCCTCGATGCGGGTCGATGGCCCGGGCCATGCGCTCCTCGTCGGCCACGTAGTGGGTGGCCGGCAGCACGACCAGCTCCTCGAGGTCGGTCACCTTCTCGCCGGTGAGCGGGTCGACCACGCTGATGGCCTCGACCTCGTCGCCGAACAGCTCGATGCGCACCGCGGTCTCGTCGTAGGCCGGGTGCACCTCGATGGTGTCGCCCCGCACGCGGAACTTGCCCCGCACCAGGTTCATGTCGTTGCGCTCGTAGCGCATGTCGACCAGGCGCGCGCAGGATCGAGCGCTGGTCGTGCTCCTCGCCCCGGCGCACCGCCAGCATCTGCGCCCGGTACTGCTCGGGTGAGCCGAGGCCGTAGATGCACGACACCGAGGCCACCACGATGGTGTCGCGCCGGGTCAGCAGGGCCGAGGTGGCCGAGTGGCGGAGCCGGTCGATCTCGTCGTTGACCGAGCTGTCCTTCTCGATGTAGGTGTCGCTGGCGGCCATGTAGGCCTCGGGCTGGTAGTAGTCGTAGTAGGAGACGAAGTACTCGACCCGGTTGTCGGGGAAGAACTCGCGGAACTCGTTGGCCAGCTGGGCGGCCAGCGACTTGTTGGGGGCGATCACCAGCGTCGGGCCGCTGCACCTGCTCGATGGTCCAGGCGATGGTGGCGCTCTTGCCGCTGCCGGTGATGCCCAGCAGGGTCTGGAAGCGGTCACCCCGCTCGAGGCCCGTCGGCCAGGGCGGCGATGGCCGCGGGCTGGTCGCCCGACGGGCTCGAAGTCGGACACCATGCGGAACGGCTTGGAGGCGATGCCGTCGACCGACGCCAGGTGGTCGAACGACGCCGGGACGGAGGACAGTTCGGGAATCGTCACCTCGGGCATGGGTGCCAGCCTAACGACGGGGTGTGACAACGACCTGAGGCGCCGGGCGGCCGGGCAGAGCCACCGTCGGCGAGTGGCCGGGCGATAGGCTCAGACGCCCCGCCGTCGAGCCCCCGCTGGAGCCCCCCACATGCAGGACGCCCTCGGATCGCCCCAGTCGGTGCTCGTCCTGGGCGGTGCCTCGGAGATCGCCGCTGGCCACGGTCCGGCGCCTGGTCGAGCGGCGATGCCGCACGGTGGTGCTGGCCGTCCGCGACCCCGCGGCGGTCGAGCGGTGTGGCCGACGAGCTGCGAGGCCCTGGGCGCCGCGGTCGACGTCGTGGCCTTCGACGCGCTCGACACGGCGTCGCACCCCGCCATCATCGGCGGGGTGTTCGATCGCCACCCCGACCTCGACCTGGTGCTGGTCGCCTTCGGCGTGCTCGGCGACCAGGCCGACTTCGACGCCGACCCGGAGGCGGCGGCCGAAGCCGTGCGCATCAACTTCGTGGGCGCGGTGTCGGCGGGCCTGGTGGTGGCCCAACGGTTCCGGGCCCAGGGCCACGGCACGCTGGTCGTGCTGTCGTCGGTGGCCGCCGAGCGGGCCCGCAAGACCAACTACGTCTACGGCTCGACCAAGGCCGGTCTCGACGCCTTCGCCCAGGGCCTGGGCGACGCGCTGGTCGGGCACCGGGGCCCGGGTCATGGTGGTGCGCCCGGGCTTCGTGCACACCCGCATGACCGCGGGCATGGAGGCCCAGCCCTTCGCCACCACCCCCGACGCGGTGGCCGAGCAGATCGTCCGCGGGCCTCGAGCGCGGCTCCGACACGGTGTGGGCCCCGCCGCTCGTGCGGTGGGTGTTCGCCGTGCTGCGCCACCTGCCGCGGCCCCTGTGGCGGATCGTCTCCGCCCGTTGACCATGGCCGCCGAGACGCAGACCCCCGACCTCAGCGCCCGCGTCCGGGCCCTGGTGCGCGCCCTGCGGCCCCGACAGTGGGCCAAGAACGTCCTCGTCTTCGCCGCGCCGGTGGCGGCCGGCGAGATCCACACCGGCGACAACCTGCGCACACTCGATCCTGGCCTTCGTGGCGTTCTGCCTGGCGGCCAGCGGCACCTACCTGTTCAACGACGCCCGCGACGTCGAGTCCGACCGCAAGCACCCGGTCAAGCGCAACCGGCCCATCGCCGCCGGGCTGCTCCCGATCGGCGACCGCCTACGTCATCGGCGCCGTGCTCATCGTGGCGGCGCTGGCCATCGGCTTCGCCACCACCCGCGACCTGGGCATCACCCTGGTCGCCTACCTGGCGCTGACCACGGCCTACTCCTTCGGGCTCAAGCGCGATGCCGATCCTCGACATCGTCGCCGTGGCCGCCGGCTTCGTGCTGCGGGCCATCGCCGGCGCCACCGCCACCGGCCTGCCCATCTCGGCGTGGTTCTTCATCGTCACCAGCTTCGGCGCCCTGCTGGTGGTGGTGGGCAAGCGCGAGGGCGAGCTGCAGCCAGCTGGGCGAGCGGCGCCGGCGACGTGCGGGCCACGCTCGGCGTCTACACCGACGAGTTCCTGCGCTACCTGCGCTCGGTGGCCACCGGGCGTCGTGCTGGTGGCCTACTGCCTGTGGGCGTTCGACTCGGCGGCGAGCACGGGGCCGACATCGGCACCAGCAGCGTCGTCACCTCGGCGTCGATGGGTCCGGCCCGGAGCGTTCTGGTTCCAGCTGTCGATCGTCCCGTTCGCCATCGCCATCTTCCAGTACGGCCTCGTGCTCGAGCAGGGTGGCGGCGAGCACCCCGAGCAGGTCCTCACCTCCAACCGGGCCATCCTTGCGTCCGGCGCCGTCTGGGCGATCATCTATGCGCTATGCCGTCTACCGCACCTGACCCTCGCCGACCCGGCGCGGCCCGCGCTGCGACGCCGCCTGCTGTCGGGCTGGGGCGCCACCGCGCCGAGCGCCGCCCTCGTGGCCCGACCCACGTCGCCCGGCCGACCTGGCCGACCTCGCTGGCCGACATCCCCCGCGCGGGGCGTGATCGCCCGCGGCCTGGGTCGGGCCTACGGCGACAGCGCCCAGAACGCCGGTGGCCGGGTCATCGACACCACCGGGGTGCTGCGACTTCCACCTCGACCCGGCCACCGGGCGTGGTCCGGGCATCGGCGCGGCGCCAGCCTCGACGCCCTCATGCGCGACCTCGTGCCCCGCGGCTTCTTCGTGCCGGTCACCCCGGGCACCCGCTACGTGACCGTCGGCGGCGCCATCGCCGCCGACATCCACGGCAAGAACCACCACCACGCCGGCTCGTGGTGCAACCACGTGCGTCAGCCTGACGCCTGGCCCTGCCCGACGGGTCGCGTCGTCGACGTCACCCCCGACCGACCACCCCGACGCTGTTCTGGGCCACCGCCGGCGGCATGGGCCTGACCGGCGTCATCCTCGAGGCCACCTTCCGGTGCCCGCCGATCGAGACCAGCCGGCTGCTGGTCGACACCGACCGGGCCGCCGACCTCGACGCCGTCATGGCGCTGATGGAGCGGGGCGACGACGCCTACGACTACTCGGTGGCGTGGATCGACCTCATCGCCCGGGGCCGCGCCATGGGCCGCTCGGTGCTCACCCGGGGCCGCTTCGCCCAGCGCGACGAGGTGGGCGGCTCCGACGAGGCGGCCGTTGGCCTACGACCCCGACGTGCTGGTCGACGGCTCCACCGTTCGTCCCCGTCGGGTCTGCTCAACCGGCTCAGCGTGCGGGCCTTCAACGAGTTCTGGTTCCGCAAGGCGCCCGCGCTGCCGGCGCGACGAGCTGCAGACCATCCCGCACGTTCTTCCACCCGCTCGACATGGTCGGACGGCTGGAACCGCATCTACGGACCGCGGGGCTTCCTGCAGTGGCAGTACGTCGTCCCGCTCGACGCGGTCGAAACCGTCCGCCACACCGTCGAGCGCCTGAGCGCCAGCGGGTGCACCTCGTTCCTGGCCGTGCTCAAGCGCTTCGGTCCGGGCAACGCCGGGCCGCTCTCGTTCCCCATCCCCGGGTGGACCCTGGCCCTCGACATCCCCGTGGGCATGGCCGGCCTGGGCCCGCTGCTCGACGAGCTCGACGACCGGGTGGTGGCCGCCGGCGGCCGGATCTACCTGGCCAAGGACAGCCGGGTGCGCCCCGAGCTGCTGGCGGCGATGTACCCCCGGCTCGACGAGTGGCGGGCGGTCCGCGAGCGCCTCGACCCGCGACCGGCGCCTCCAGAGCGACCTGGCCCGCCGCCTCGGCCTCTGATCCCGCGGCTCCTCGCGTCCCTCAGCGACCTCTCGAGGTCGCTGAGGGACAGAAGCCGCTGGGCGGCGCGAGGCTCAGCGCAAACCCTGGATCCAGTCCCAGCAGGCGTCGATCTGCGTCGCCAGCTCCTCGCGGTCGCCGTCGTTGTGGATCACGAAGTCGGCCCGGCTCGAGGCGTTCCTGGCGGGACGCCTGGCGGGCGATGCGGGCGCGGGCGTCGGCCTCGTCGAAGCCCCGCTGCTCGACCAGGCGGGTGATGGCCACCTCGGGGTCGAGATCGACCACGATCAGCCCGGCCAGGTCGTCGCGGCCGGACTCGACCAGCAGCGGCACGTCGAGGATGACCACGCCGTCGCCGGTGGCGGCCTCCTCCAGCCGGCGGGCGATCTCGGCGCCCACCGCCGGGTGCACGATGGCGTTGAGGGCCTTGAGCGCGTCGGTGTCGCCGAAGACCCGGTCGGCCACGGCCTGGCGGTCCAGGGTCCCGTCGGGCGGCGACGATCCCCGGGCCGAAATGGTCGACCATGGCCTCGAAAGACCGGCGTGCCGGGCTCCTGCAGGGACCGCACGATGGCGTCGGCGTCGACCACCTCGGCCCCCCGCTCGCGCGAGGGCGGCCGACACCGTCGACTTGCCTGATCCGATCCCACCGGTGAGTCCCACGAGCAGCACGGCGGGCGACGGTACCATCGCGTCGGTCGGCGGGCCTCGAACCGGCCGACCTCAACTCCTGCGCACTCCCGACCGACAGGCTCAGAGTGGACAAGTCCCCCACCGCCAGCGCGCCCGCCCGGCTGCCCGCCAGCAGCGGGTCGGACCGTACCGCGCGCCTGGCTGGAGCGATTGACCCGCTTCGCCGAGACCACTGACGGGACGGCCGCGCGCGACGGCATGGGCACCATCGATCAGGTGGACCGGGTGGCCGCCTTCGGACCGGCCATCCTGGCCATCCGCTGGGCGCACCACGATCGTCTCGTTGGGCCTCGCCATCCAGCGCACCGACGGGGGCGCCGCCGTCATCGGGTGGTGCGTGGTGCTGGTGCTCTACACCGTGCTGCGCACCGTGCAGCCCATCCGCTACCTGGGCACGAACCGCAGCCTCATCGAGGTGCTGGCCGAGGTCGCCCTGGGGGTGGCCGCGGTGTGCACCACCGGCGGGTGGGAGTCACCGTTCATCTTCTCGCTCATGACCGCGGTCATCGTCGCCGGCTTCAGCCGGGGCTTCGGCTTCGCCCTGCGGGTGGCGGTGGTGTCGGCCTTCACCGTGAGCTTCACCTACCTGCTGGCCGACGCCTCCGACACCCGGATCCAGATCGCCGCCCAGTGGAGCCTGGTGGTGCTGCTGGTGGCCGTGGTGGCCGGCTACGCCCGGCGCATCTCGGGAGAGGCCGACCGGCAGCACTCCCTGGCCCTGGACCGGCTGGGCCGCCTGGCCGACGCCAACGCCCTGCTGTTCAGCCTGCACCGGGTCACCCAGACCCTGCCGGCGTCGCTCGACCTCGACGACGTGCTCGACACCACCATCGGTCGGCTGCGGGGCCTGTTCGACTTCGATTCGGCCGCCGTGCTGGCCCTGGACGACACCGATGCCACCTGGCAGGTGCTGCGGCGGGAGAACGTACGGCTCCCGGCCAAGGTGACCCGCAAGGACCTCCCCCCTCCGTTGCGGGCGGCGGTGGCCGGCGAGACCGTCATCGGGGTGCCCGACCTGGTGACGTCGGGCGGCCCCGGGCTCAGCCCCAAGGCGGCATCGGGGCTCTATGCCGTGCTGGCGGCGCGGGGCTCGGTCATCGGCCTGCTGGCCGTCGAGCACCCGTCCTCGCATCACTTCACGGCCCGGGACCTCGAGCTGCTGAAGGGCTTCGTCGAGCCGGTCGCCCTGGCCATCGACAACGCCCGCTGGTTCGGGCGCCTGCGCACGGTCGGGGCCGACGAGGAACGCACCCGCATCGCCCGCGACCTCCACGACCGCATCGGGCAGTCCCTGGCCTACCTGGCCTTCGAGCTGGACCGCATCGTGGCCCGGGAGGAGAAGGGCGAGGCCATCGGGACCGCGCTGGACCAGCTGCGGGACGATGTCCGCTCCGTCATCCGCGAGGTGCGCGACACCCTGTACGACCTGCGCACGGACGTGTCCGACAGCCAGGACATGGCCGACACCCTCGAGGCCTATGTGGGCCGGGTCCAGGACCGCAGCGGGCTGACCATCGAGCTGTTCTGCGATCGAGGGCCTCGACTGCCCATCCTCCAGGAGCGGGAGATGTGGCGCATCGCCCAGGAGGCGCTGACCAACGTGGAACGCCACGCCCACGCCACCCGGGCCCGGGTCCTGTGGCGGTGCAACGGCACGTCGGCGGCCCTGGAGATCACCGACAACGGCCAGGGCTTCCCCATCGGCAAGGCCGGCCGGCTCGACTCCTACGGCATCCTGGGCATGCGGGAGCGGGCGTCGAGCATCGGGGCCACCCTCGAGCTGTCCAGCCAGGTCAGCAAGGGCACCCGGGTGAGGGTGAGCCTCATCCAGTCCGTCGAAGGGGAGCGGTCGGGCTCCGGGTCACCGGCCATGACCGGGGCATGAGGACCGGGGGCCGATGCCCACTCCAGAGGGTCCGGACCAGTAGGGTGAAGGGCCAACCGGGCGGGTTCCGTCCGACCATCCGACTCCCGAGGGGGATTGTGTGAGCATCCGCCTGATGCTGGCCGACGACCATCGCATGCTCCGCGAGGGGCTGCGCCGATCCATGATCGACCAGGGGTTCGACGTGGTCGGCGAGGCGCGCGACGGCGACGAGGCCATTCGTCTGGCGGAGGAGCTCCGGCCCGAGGTCATCCTCATGGACGTGACCATGCCCGAGGTCGACGGGGTCGAGGCCACCCGCCAGATCCGCGCCAGCTTCCCCGAGATCAAGATCGTCATGCTCACCATGCACGCCGACCAGGAGGTGCTCACCTCCGCCATCCGGGCCGGGGCCAGCGGGTACCTGGTGAAGGACTGCTCGACCGAGGAGATCGCCTCGGCCGTGCGCATGGCGGTCAGCGGCGAGACCGCCCTGTCGCCCCAGCTGGCGGCCAGCATGCTCGACGAGGTGCGCCGGCTGGACCAGCCCCACCGCGACGAGGACCGCATCGTCACCCGGCGTGAGGAAGAGGTCCTGCAGTTGATCGCCGACGGCTGCTCGACTCCCGAGGTGGCCGAGAAGCTCTACATCAGCCAGAAGACGGTCAAGAACCACCTGGCGTCGATCTACCAGAAGCTCGACGCCCGGGATCGCACCCAGGCCGTGCTCCAGGCCGTGCGGATGGGCATCGTCAGCCTCGACTGAGCCGCCGGGAAAGCGCAGGAGAACCGGGGCCTGCCCTGGGCTTTTAGGGGTACCCGCGCGCCTGCGAGGCGGCCCTGGACGACGGCGAAAATAGTCCGTTGGCCCTATTAAGGTTCCCCGCCCCGGGCGACGATACTTCTACGGACAGGAAGCCACCCCGGGCTCATCGGGGTAACCGTTAGCACCCACAAAAGGGAGAATTACCCAAATGCTTACCTCATATGAGTTTGTCAGCGCCTGGCTGCAGGCCCGTTGCAAGACCGATCGTGGTGCCTCGCTCGTGGAGTACGCGCTCCTCGTTGCGCTGATCGCCGTGGTGTGCATCATCGCCGTGACCTTCCTTGGTCAGAAGGCGTCGAGCAAGTTCTCGTCGGTCGGCTCGGCTGTCGCCGGCTGATCCAGCTTCACCAGTTCGGTTCACGGGGCGGACCGCAAGGTCCGCCCCGTCGCCGTTCCGGCCTAGCTCGAGAGAAAGGAACTTCACATGAGTTCCATGCACTCAACCAGCCGGGGCCAGCAGCGGATCAAGGGCGACCAAGGGGCGAGTTTGGTGGAGTACGCACTACTCCTGGCCCTCATCGCCGTCGTATGCATTTCAGCGCTCACCTATTTCCAGAAAGAGACGAGTCAGAGCCTCTCCAGGTCCTCCTCGGCGATTGCGGGATAGGCAAGATCCGCTACTGCATCTCCCGAACGGACGATGACAGAGAACTACAGAGGGAGGGGATGAGCGTTCCGCTCGTCCCCTCGCTCGCGTCCCGGCCCCGATCGGTTCCGGGGGCCGGGGCTCAGACCTCGACCGGGCGGTACCCCGAGCACAGGATCCGCAGCCAGTTGATCCGGTCGTTCTCCACCCCGAAGTAGGCCTGCTGTTCGAGCACGAAGTCGCCGTCGGCGTTGACGATGCGGAGCCGGTAGGAGACCCGCTGGCGATCGGCCACCGACCCGGTCTGGACCTCGTCGAGTGACTGGATGTGGTCATCCGGGTCGAACCACGTCCCCAGCATGATCTCGTCGACCAGGGCCTCGGCCGAGCTGGCCTCCCAGAACTTCGCCGGCGTCAGCGCCCGGAAGTCGAGATGGGGGTCGAGCACCTCGAGCAGGGTGGGGCGGTCCTTGGCCGCCAGGGCCCTGGCGAAGCGTTCCCCGATGCCGCTGTCCATGGCTGAGCCTCCGTCTGACCGGGAGCCACCGCGGCCCCGGTGGCATCCATCGTGCCAGACCCACCGTCGGGCGTGAGGCCAGGGCGGGCGGAGCGCCGGGACCGCGTGCCGACGCAGGCCCGGCCGACGCAGGCCGGCCGACTCAGGAACGGGGCGACCAGGAGACGGTGCGGAGCAGGCGCGACTCCCACTGGTCGCGATAGCGCAGGGCCTCGGCCATGTAGCGCCCCGCCGCCCGCTGGCTCGCCGGCACCTCGGTGCTGAGCAGCTGCGTGAGGCGCTCCAGGTTGTGGACCCGCTGCCACAAGATCCCTTCGGGCCGGCGCCCGGCCCCGATCGCCGGTACCCAGCAGGCCTGGATCTCGAGCAGTCGCTGCTCGAGAGGCAGGCGGTGCAGCATGGGCAGGTAGTCGCGCTCCCAGAAGTCGAGGTAGTCGTCGAGCGGAACGTAGGGCCAGCCGGTGTCCTCCATGAACAGCGTCGGCTCGTGGTCCGCCGGCTCGGTGGGCACTCCGGCCAGGTCGACGTCGTGCAGCGGCGACCACGGGACGGCCAGCAGCAGCTTGGCGTGCACCTCGTGGCGGCAGCCGTCCACCCGCTCGAGCCACGGGTGGAGCTCGCCGAACTGCAGGCTCGTGGCCAGGCGTTCCCAGGCGGCGCCGTCGGCGACGGCCGTGACGGTCACGACGCGGTACGCGGGGCCGGTGCCGTGGGCCTGGTGGGCGTAGTAGAGGAGTCGGGCGTCGCCACCTCTCCCCAGCAGGTCCATCCAACCATCGGGATCGCGGTAGGCCGCGGCGAAGTCGTCCTCCGCCGTCCCGATGACGTGATGGGTCTCGTGCAGGTAGATGGTCACGGCGGGCACTCCTCGATCCGGGTCAGGCGGCGGGCCTCCGGCCGCAGTCTGGCCTAGCAGGTGGTGCCGGTGTCGCCGAGAGGGGTCCCCCGGCGGCAGGCCACCGACCACGAGGCGTCCTGGTAGAGGATGCGCCAGTCGTGGGACTCGGCCATGAGCCCGGTGAGCGGCGTGGAGCGGCCCCACAGGACCAGGTCGACCCCTCGGCGGTCGAGCACCTCGCGCCACGCCGGTTCGCCGTGCAGCAGGGTGAGGTAGTCGTCCACCACCTCCGGCGGGTACATGTCCACCCGGTCGTCGATGAACGCGCCGGCGTCGGTCCCGTAGACCAGCTCGAGGTAGTTGCCCACGGTGTCCCCGCTGGCCATCGGCAGATCCGGCCGGTGCAGGCCGTTGGCGTCCATCCACGCCACCGCGTCGACCGGGAACGACTCCAGCTGCCAGGCGGGCTGGTCGAGCGCCGTGGCTGTCACCACCAGGCCGATGACCACCATGGCCACGATGGCCACCGCCGCCAACGGGCTCCGCTTGTCCCCGCTGATGCTGCCCAGCCCGCTCAGCCCCCGGGCCATGCCGGGGATGAGCACCATGGACGCCACGGCCACGTTCCGGGCCCCGAGCAGCGCCGCGGCGGTGAACACCACCAGCGGGATGGCGGCCCGATAGCGGGGGCGGCGCACCAGCACCACCACGGCCACCACCACCTCGAGCAGGAACAGGCGGGTCCAGGCCAGGGAGAACGAGGGCGACTGCCACTCGATGACCTGGCGGAGGACGTCCATGCGCCCCAGCAGCCGGACGGGGAACACCAGCAACACCGGACCGAGCGGGTTGATCGCTCCCAGGACGGTGCCCAGCACCGCCCACAGGCCGCAGCGCCACTCCCGGGTGGCGGGTCGCCCGTCGAGCCGGGTGCCCAGCCAGAACGCGCCGATCATCACCAGCCCCAGGGGGAACGAACCGTGGACGTTCACCCACAGGTAGAAGACGGGCACGAGCCACCGGGGGTCCAGTCCCCCCTCCACGGCCAGCAGGGCGAGGGAGAGGAGCAGCAGCCCCATCAGCAGCGGCCGGGGCGCCCACACCGAGGAGGCCACCCCGAGGACCATGCCGGAGATGAGGATCCGGCCCACCAGCGTCTTGGCCGGGCGGGTGAGGCGCCACACCATGGCCCCCAGGGCGGCGGTGAGCAGACCCATCAGCACCCGCAGGCCCTGGGCCCCCCACCAGGACTCGACGAGGCCGTAGATCCACGACGCCAGCCAGCTCTGCACGACCCAGGGCTCGCCGTGGGCCGTGAAGGAGTAGGGGTCGTGACGGGGGATCCCGTGGTCGAGGATCAGCCGCCCGGTGGCCAGGTGGGTGAACAGGCTGTTGTCCGACAGCCGGTCGATCCCGATGGACAGGCCCCACAGGGCGAAGGCGGCGCCGACGACCAGCGAGATCGTCGGCGGCCAGCGCCGGGGCCGGGGACCGGTGGTGGCCGGCGCCCCGGACGGCTCGGTCGCGGTCGCCGACACCTTCGGGCTAGAAGCTCGAGCGGATGTTGATGATGGCCGGGCCGATCACGACCACGAACAGCGCCGGGAAGATGCAGAACACCATCGGGATCAGCATCTTGACCGGGGCCTTCTGGGCCCGCTCCTGAGCCTCCTGGCGACGCTTGATGCGCATCTCCTCGGCCTGGGCCCGCAGCACCCGGCCGATCGACACACCGAAGGTGTCGGCCTGGAGGATGGCCAGCACGAACGAGCGGACCTCGGGGACGTTGGTGCGCTGGTCGAGGGCCCGCATGGCGTCGGCCCGGCTGGCACCGGCCCGGACCTCGCCCAGCATGCGGGCGAACTCGTCGGACAGCGGCGCCGGGCACGGCCGAGATGGTGCGGTCGAGCGCCTGCTCGAAGCCGAGGCCGGCCTCGACGCTGATGGTCAGCAGGTCGAGGATGTCGGGCAGCTTGATGCGCAGGTCGTGCTGGCGCTCCTCCACCCGGCGGCTCACGATGGCGTCGGGGGCGAACAGCAGCACGGCGGCGAAGATCAGGAAGACGATCCACAGCGTCATCCCCGTGAAGTTCAGCGGGTTGTAGACGATCCAGAAGAAGAACCACGGGATGACCGAGGGCCGCCATGATCGTCTTGATGGCCAGGAACCGGTCGACGGCATCGACCGAGCCGTTGCCGGCCGAGATCATCTTCTTGCGGACGTTGTCGATGTAGCCGACCGGCGTGAAGCGGCGGCCGAGCTTGGTCAGGCCGCCCATCACCGGCTTGAGCGTGCGATCGCCGATCGGGACCAGCAGCTCCTGGTCGCGCACGTTCTCGACCTCGTAGCCGTCGAGCTGGCGCAGCGAGTCGCGCACGACCGACTTCTCGTTGAGCTGCGAGCCCACCGCGTAGATGATGAGCCCGACAGGCCCCTCCGATCAGGAGGAGGCCGATGAGCAGCTGCATGTTGTCCATTCCGGCTCCCGATCCGTCAGATCTCGATGTCGATGATCTTCTTCATCCAGACGAAGCCGATGACCATCATGACGATCGAGCCGACCGAGCAGGATGTTGCCGAGCGTGTCGGTGATCAGCTTGCCGGTGTAGTCGGGGTTGATCACGAACATGGCCAGCGCCGAGGCCGATGGGCAGCAGGCCCAGGACGATGGCGCTCATGCGGCCTTCAGCGGTGAGCGCCCGCACGTCACGGCGCAGCCGCTCGCGCTGGGTCATGGTGTCGGCCACCGTCAACAGGAGCTCGGACAGGTTGCCGCCGACCTCCCGCTGGATGCGGATGGCCATGACCGCCCAGGAGAAGTCGGCGCTGTCCATGCGCTCGGCGACGCCGTCGAGGGACTCCTCGAGCGGGCGACCCAGGCGGGACTCGGTGACCACCCGGCGCAGCTCGTGGCCCATCGGGTCCTCGACCTCCTGCGACACCGCCTCGACGCCCTGCATGAGCGAGTAGCCGGCCCGCAGCGTGCCCGACAGCAGCTGCAGGGTGTCGGGCAGCTGGGACAGGAACTTCTTGCGCCGGCGGCCGGCCAGGAAGCTCACGATGGCCATCGGGCGCGAGGGCGGCGAAGCCGCCGAAGACCAGGCGCCAGGAACAACCCACCGAGGGCGAAGCCCAGGATGGTGGCGATGACCACGAGGGCCACGTAGAAGAACAGCGCCTCACCGGCTCGCAGCGGCAGGCTGGCCCGCTCCAGGGCCGCCTCGGCCCGGGCCAGGTAGCCCTGGCTCTCGGCGAACTGCTCGGTGACCTCGACGGCGCGCTGGATGATGGCGGTCTTGGCGTAGGAGCCGTCGTCCTCGTCCTCGCGGCTCGACCTGCGGGCCGTAGCCCTCCGAGTAGGGCTGCAGGACGGTGTTGAGGTGGCTGTCCCGGGTGACCAGCAACACGATGGCGTAGGTGGCCAGCGCCACCGCCACCAGCACCAGCAGCACGGCCAGCAGCAGGCCCAGG
Organism: uncultured Microthrixaceae bacterium; assembly: GCA_963726905.1. GTDB lineage: Bacteria > Actinomycetota > Acidimicrobiia > Acidimicrobiales > Acidimicrobilacustridaceae > UBA4742. The sequence continues at coordinate 252,869 of CAVSDZ010000015.1, read as the reverse complement.
CCGCCCTGCAGGGCGCTGATGCCCGTCGTTGGACGACGCCCGCACGTCCGGGTTCAGGTTCTGGTAGCCCGACGTGACCGAGCCCTCGGTGTAGCTGGCGGCCAGGGTGGTGCCGCCCACGTTGATGGACAGGTCGGCGAGCTCGTTCTCCTGCACCGTCGACTTGAAGGTGGCCACGAACTGCTGGCGCTCGACGGTGTTGGCCACCGAGTCGACGCTGGCGCCGAACTGGGTGCCGTCGCTCACCTTGAGGGTCCGGCCCCCGTAGGTGTTGCTCGAGCGACTCGATCTGGTCGCCGTTGTAGCCGCTGCCGGTGTAGGCGACGCCGAACACGGTGGCCCGGGAACTGGCGATCTCGCCGGTGGCGGCGGCCTGCTGGCCCCCGCTGGCGTTGTCGTTCTGGCCCGCCATGATGACCAGGTTGGGCTGGAAGTCGCTCTTGGCCGTCAGGGCCGAGCGCCGCCTGGCGCACGGCGGACCACAGCGCCGTCTTCTTGCGGCCCTCGTCGGTGGAGGGCGGCCCGACCCGGTCGATGGCGGCCAGCAGCCGGCCGGTGTCGGCGGTGAAGTCCTGGACCACCACGCCCTCGTCGGTGGCCGCGTAGATGGCGAACTGCTCGGTGTAGACCCGGTCGTTGGAGCGGGCCGTGATCCACTTGCGGGCCGCTTCCTTGGCCGAGGCCAGCGCGCCGGAGGTGTCCATGGGCGCCGAGGTGTCGAACACCAGGGCGTTGGCGATGAGGCGCTTGGTCGACAGCGGCGCCACCGTGGCCGGCGTGTCGCTGCCGTTGAGCGCCACCGTGGCGGCGGTGGCGTCGGCCGCGGCCCCCGTGTAGATGAACGTGGCGCTGTTGGCCGCCGGGTCGAGGGCGTCGACCGCCCGGACCTGGGCGAACGTGTCGCTGGCCGACTGGGCCCCGACGGCCGAGCTGACACGGCCGACGACGAGCAGGGCGAGGAACGCCGCGGTGACGCGACGGAGGGAACGGGTGCTCATTGTCCGCCGACCGCCTTGCGGCTGAAGCCCTCGGGCTGGAAGACCTCCTGACCGAGGCGGATGCCCAGGTCGGCGAGCTTCTCGGCGAACTTGGGCCGCACGCCGGTGGCCTTGAGGTGACCCTTGAAGCGGCCGTGCTCGTCGACGCCCATGCCGTAGTCGAACAGGAAGATGTCCTGCAGGGTGATGACGTCACCCTCCATGCCCTGCACCTCGGAGATGTGGGTGATGCGGCGGCTGCCGTCACGCAGGCGGGTGAGCTGCACGATGAGGTCGATGGCCGACGACATCTGCTCACGGATGGCCCGGATGGGCAGGTCGAAGCCGGCCATCAGCACCAGCGTCTCGAGCCGGGCCAGGGTGTCGCGGGGGCTGTTGGCGTGCACCGTGGTGAGCGAGCCGTCGTGGCCGGTGTTCATGGCCTGGAGCATGTCCAGGGCCTCGCCGGAGCGGCACTCCCCGACCACGATGCGGTCGGGCCGCATGCGCAGGCAGTTCTTGACCAGGTCGCGGATGGTGACCTCGCCCCGGCCCTCGATGTTGGGCGGGCGGGCCTCGAGCGACAGCACGTGCTCCTGGTGCATCTGGAGCTCCTTGGCGTCCTCGACGGTGACGATGCGCTCGTCGGACGGGATGAACGACGACAGCACGTTGAGCGTCGTGGTCTTGCCGGTGCCGGTACCGCCCGAGACGATGATGTTGAGCCGCCCGACCACGCAGGCCTGCAGGAAGCGGGCGGCGTGGGCGTTGAGCGTGCCGAAGCGGATCAGGTCGTCGACCTGCAGCTTCTCCTTGGAGAACTTCCGGATGGTGAGGAACGGGCCCACCGATGGCCAGCGGGTGGATCACCGCGTTCACGCGGGAGCCGTCGGGCAGGCGGGCGTCGCACAGCGGGTTCGACTCGTCGATGCGACGGCCGATCTCGCTCACGATCTTGTCGATGATGCGCCGCAGGTGGGTCTCGTCGACGAAGGTGGCCGTCGACTTCTCGAGGCGGCCGCTGCGCTCGACGTAGACGGGGTCGGGGCCGTTGCACATGACCTCGGTGATCTCCTCGTCGTGGAGGAGCCGGTCGATGGGGCCGTAGCCGAGGATGTCGTCGGAGACGTCCTGGATGAGCTGGGCCTTGTCGGCGGCCGACAGCGGGGCGCGCTCCTGAGCCAGGGCGGCGTGGAGCTGGTCGTTGACCCGGCGGCGCAGGTCGTCCTCGGACAGCCGCTTGTCGTAGAGGATCGGCCCCAGCTCGTCGATGAGGTGGTGGTGGATCTTCTGGCGGAGCTCGTCGAGCACCGGGTCGCGCCGCTTGGCCCCGGTCGCCGGCGCCGCCTGCACATCGTGAAGGCGTTTATAGAGCGACACTGCGTCTCCTCATCACTCGTGAATCCCCCGGATTCGGATGCTTCGTCGCCGGTGCTTACCGGCGTCTGCGCTTGTCGGAGGTCTGGGGCAAGAACAGATCGGCCAGCTGGTTCATCGACTGCGTGACCCCGGACTTCGGTGCGCTCAGCACCACCGGCTCGCCCTTGTTCACGGCCTGCGGGACGACGACGTCGCTGGGGATGAGCGCTTCGGCCTGGATGCCCAGGGTGCGCTCGACCTCGCCCACGTCGAGCTTCACCTTGGAGTTGGCCCGGTTGAGCACCAGGCGCAGCTTCTCCATCGGCGTGTTGAGCAGGCGCAGCGTCTGCAGGCCGATCTTCACGTTCTTGATGTTGGGGATGTCCATCCCGGCCACCAGCAGCACGTCGTCGCTGACCTCGATCAGGCCGAGCACCACGTCGTTGAAGTACGCCGGGGTGTCGATGATGACGAACGAGCAGAACTGGCGGAGCATCTCGACGATGCGGACCATCTCCGGCGCGCCGATCTGGTCGGCGAAGGCCGGCTCGAGCGGGGCCGGCAGCACCAGGACCCCGGAGGGCTGGTGCTCGATCAGCAGGCTCTGCAGCAGCGGGCAGGTCGAGCTTGTCGAGGGCGCTCACCGCGTCGACCACGGTGTGCTGGGGCGAGAGCTTGAGCATCACGGCGATGTCACCGAACTGCAGGTCGGCGTCGACCAGCGCCACCGGGCGGCTGGCCCGGCTTGGCCAGCACGACGGCCAGGTTGGTGGCGACGACCGACTTGCCGGCGCCGCCCTTGGTGGAGAACACGGTGATGACCCGGCCGAGCTCGCCGTCGGCCTCGAGCGTCGGCGGGTCGCCGGCGTGGTGGGTGCGGCCATGACCAGCCCGGCGGCCACCCGGGCGACGGCCTCGGCCAGCTGGGTCGTCTCCACCGGGGCGGCGAGCACGTCCTTGACCCCCGCCCGCAGCGCCCGCTGCAGCATGTCGGTGGTCAGCTCGCTCGTCACCATGATGGCGCCGACGTCGCGGCGGGCGCCAGCAGCTGCTCGACGGCGGCCAGCTCGGGGCTGGCCCCGAACGACGGGCCCAGCACCACGACCACGGGGATGGACCCCAGCCGTGAGGCCAGATCGTTGATGGACGGGAACGGGGTCGCGCCCTGGCCGAGCTGCATGGCGAGGCGGCTGCGGGCGGCCTGGTCGGCGTCGACGACGGCGACCGCGACCTGCCCGCCCCCGCCACCGGCGGGGGCGCCGAGCCCCGGCTGGGGCATGTACTCGCCTGGCTGGCCAGAGAACGGACTGGTCACTGGTGCGGTGTTTCCCTGCGGGCCGTAGGGGGTGAGCACGGCCCGGGTCCTCGCCGGGCAGGGTCGTGGAGAAGGGCGGGGTGGCCGGGACCACCCGGGGGGCGTAGTCCTTGGCCACCAGCGACAGGTAGAGCGCGCCGCTGGCGCTGGCCTGGGCGATCCACAGGGCGGCGTCGGGCGGCACGTTGAGGGTCAGGATGCCGTTGTTCGGTGGCGGACGTGGTCGAGGTGTCGACGGTCTCACCGGGAGCGAGCACCGTGCTCTGGCCCGACGGCCAGGATCTGCACCTTCTGGTACAGGTAGCGGGCCACGTCGCTTCTGGATGTAGGCGCCCTTGGGTGCGCCGGCGGTCATGTCGCCGGTGACCTCCTGGATGACCATGATGTTGACCTCGTCACCCGGCACCAGGAAGCCGCCCACGCCGTGGACCGAGTCGGTCGAGATGCTGATGGCCACGTGGTCCGGGTTCGTGAGGCGCTCACGGAAGGTGATCTGGCTGCTGGCCGGATCGACGAACATGCCGTCGACGATCACGCTGTTGGCCGGGATGTCGAACAGGGCGACCTTCTTGGCCAGCTGGTCGGTGGTGGTGATGGCCGTCGGCCGGCTTGAACTGCTGCGGGATCTGCGACTTGTCGATCTGCCTTGCTGCTCGCCGCCTGCTCACCGGGCGTGCCGCGCTTGATGTCGCTCTTGGCCACGTAGACGTCGACGAGCTTGGCGTTGTTGTTCGCGCGGTCGTCGATGCCCTGGACGTAGTTGTAGATCAGCAGCGCGGCGATCACGCCGACCACGATGGCGCCCACCAGGATCAACGTTCTCCGAGAACTCACTCCCCGACCTCATTCCTCGCTGTTGGGCAGTACCTGAGCGGGCACTGCGCACTCTGCTTACGGCTCCGCCCGGCCCCCGGCGGTGCCGGAGATCGGGCGTCCTTACCTCATTCGGTCGGCTCCCCCTCGCGGTTTACCGAAAAACGAGGAAAATCTGCCGCAGGGCACGTTAGCCCGCGTGAAACTCGCGGAAAGGGACCCACCTGAACCGGCGCCAGGGTGGGTCCCTTCTCCCGAAATCAACTGAAAGGCAACCAGCCTGACCCGGCTGATCTCAGACCAGGGCTCAGCCCTCGTCGGGCGTCGGCTCCTCGGTCGCCGGCTCGGCGGCGGCCTCCGACGATCGGCTCGGCCGGGGCCTCCGCGACGGCTTCGGCCGCGGCGCGCGGCCTCGGCGGCCGAGGCCTCCGTCGGCCTCGGCTTCGCCCTCGGCGCGGCGGTCGGCCTCCGGAGCGCCCTCGGCGGCGGGGGCCTCGCACGTCGCCGTACAGCTCGGCCCAGGCCTCCTGGGCCTCGGTGGTGTCGGTGCCGATGTAGTTGCCCTCGTCGTCGTAGGCGTGCTCGCCGAAGTGCTCCTGGTACTCGGCGGCGACGACGCCGCCCTCGGCGGCCTGCTTGATCGACAGGCTGATGCGGCGGCGCTGGAGGTCGAGGTCGATGATCTTGACCCACAGCTCCTCGCCCGGCGTCACGACCTGCTCGGGCAGGTCGACGTGGTGGGCCGACATCTCCGAGATGTGCACCAGGCCCTCGATGCCGTCGCCGACCTGCACGAAGGCACCGAAGGGCACCAGCTTGGTGACCCGGCCGTAGACCAGCTCGCCCACCCGGTGGTTGGTGGCGAACTCCTGCCACGGATCCTGCTGGGTGGCCTTGAGCGAGAGGCTGATGCGCTCGCGGTCGAGGTCGACCTCGAGCACCTGCACCTCGATCTCGTCGCCCACCTGCACGACCGAGCCGGGGTGGTCGACGTGCTTCCACGACAGCTCGGACACGTGGACGAGGCCGTCCATGCCGCCGAGGTCGACGAAGGCGCCGAAGTTGACGACCGACGAGACGACGCCCTTGCGGACCTCGCCCGGCTTGAGGTTGGCCAGGAAGTCCTCGCGCTGCTCCTTCTGGGTCTCCTCCAGCCAGGCCCGGCGGGACAGCACGACGTTGTTGCGGTTCTTGTCGAGCTCGATGATCTTGGCCTCGAGGCTCCGGCCGACGTAGGGCTGCAGGTCGCGGACCCGGCGCAGCTCGACCAGCGACGCCGGCAGGAAGCCGCGCAGGCCGATGTCGAGGATGAGGCCGCCCTTGACGACCTCGATGACCGGGCCGCTGACGACGCCTTCTTCTTCCTTGATCTTCTCGATCGTGCCCCAGGCCCGCTCGTACTGGGCCCGCTTCTTGGACAGGACGAGGCGGCCCTCCTTGTCCTCCTTCTGGAGGACGAGGGCCTCGATGGCGTCGCCGAGCGACACGATCTCGCTCGGGATCGACGTCGTTGCGGATCGACAGCTCCCGGGCCGGGATCACGCCCTCGGACTTGTAGCCGATGTCGAGCAGGACCTCGTCGCGGTCGACCTTGACCACGGTGCCCTCGACGATCTGGCCGTCCTCGACCTCGACCATGGTGGCGGTGTAGGCGTCGTCCATCGACATGCCGCCGAGGTCGTCCTCGGTGATCGACCGGGGGACGTAGCTGCCGTCGTCGGCGAAGGTGCCCATGCCGGTCGGCGCCGCCGCAGCCGGGCTGGGGACCGCCGGCTCGGCGGTCGGCTCGGTGGCCTCGGGGTTCGGCTCGTAGGTGGGGATGGGCTCGGGGGTCTCGGCGGCCGGAGCCACCTCGACGGATTCGGAACTGACCTGCTCGGACACGTGATCGCCTTCTTTGGGTTTTCCGGACATGCCGCACGAGGCGGCGCACGGCGAGCGGGACGGTCCACGCACGCCGGAGCGCAGAGCGTACCATCCGCACCGAAATGCGCCCCAGCCCGCCCATCGCGGAGCGGCGCCTGCCGATCAGGTCGGCGGCGGTCAGTCGGGCCGGCGGGCGAGCAGCAGGAACTCGGGGTGGTCGAGGTCGGGAGGCCGGCGGGCGTAGGCCCCGGGCGTGACCGACCAGAGCTCGTCGACCACCAGGCCGGCGGCGCGGGCCAGCAGGCGCAGCTCCCGGGGGGTGAAGCAGCTCGTCCACAGGTCGTAGCTCGGCCTCGACGCCCTCCTCGGAGCGCAGCGCGGTGCGCTCGTGGTTCACGCCCCGGTCGGCGTCGAAGGTGTCGGTCGTCCTCGAGGAAGCGCACCTGGAAGTAGGACGAGAACGCCGACACGCGCCAGCCGGCCGCCCGGGCGCAGCGCCCGGGCCATGCCGGCCAGCACCACGCCGTCGGGGTCGATCGGCGAGGCCCCGGCCGCCGGATCGTCGAGCCCCACCAGGCCGAACGCGCCCTGGCACAGCGAGATGGCGGCGTCGAACTCGGCGTCGAACGGCAGCGCCCGGGCGTCGAGGCGCACGGAAGCGTGGCGCCGGCCCGCGCCGGCAGCCAGGGCCGCGGCCGCTCGCGGCCAGCTCGACGAAGCGCTGCGGAGATGTCGACCCCGACCACCTCGATGCCCCGCTCGGCCAGGGCGAGGGCGTGGCGGCCCGGCCCGCAGCCGACGTCGAGCACCCGGGCACCCGGGGCCGAGGCCGAGCACGTCGACGAGGAAGGCCACCTCGTTGCCGGTGCCCCGGGTGAACGAGTAGCGCAGGTAGGCGCGCGCCGAGGTGGTCGGCGATGGGCTCGAACCAGTGCCCCGGTCCGGCCCGCTCACGCCCGCTCACCGGCGGCCAGCGTCGGGAGGCCCGGTTCAGAAGCCGGGCGGTTGCACACCCACTCGGGTGGGGCCCACTGCCAGTGCTTGTTGTCGTCGCCGCCGCACTTGTCGCCGGTGGACACGAACAGGACGGCCGACGTAGATGGCGACGCAGCAGCAGCACGAGCATCACCCAGAAGAACCGCGTGTTGCGCGAGTTCAGCGCCATGGCGCCCGATGGTACGGCGCCGCTGGCCGACGGCTGCCGGTGCATGCCGTCGGCGGCCGCTCAGCCCTTGGCGTCGGCCCAGCTCGCGCCCGACGACAGGTTCACCTCGAGCGGCACCCGCAGGTCGAACGCGCCCGACATGGCGTCGAGGGTGACCTCCACGGCGGCGTCGTGCTCGGCCGGGCGGCACCTCGAGGATCACCTCGTCGTGCACCTGCAGGATGAGGCGGCTGGCGAGGTCGCCCGGCTCGAGGGCGTGGTCGAGGCGCACCAGCGCCACCTTGAAGATGTCGGCGGCCAGGCCCTGGATGCCGGCGTTCATGGCCTGGCGCTCCCCGGCCTGGCGGATGCGGAAGTTCGACGAGCTGAGCTCGGGGATCTGGCGGCGGCGGCCGAACAGCGTCTCGGTGTAGCCCCGCTCGCGGGCCTCGGCCACCGTCTGGTCCATGTAGGCCCGCACCGCCGGGAAGGCCTCGAAGTAGGCGTCGAGGATGGCCTGCGCCTCCGGCGGTCGGGATGGAGAGGCGCTGGGCCAGGCCGTAGGCCTCCATGCCGTAGGCCAGGCCGTAGGAGACCATCTTGGCCTTGGACCGCTGCTCGCTCGGTCACGTCGTCGGGGCTCACCCCGAAGACCCGGGCCGCCGTCTCGGTGTGGATGTCGGTGCCGGACTCGAAGGCGGCGATCAGGCCCGGGTCCTCGGCCAGGTGGGCGATGCAGCGCAGCTCGATCTGGTTGTAGTCGGCCACCAGGAACTCGTAGCCCGGCGCCGGCACGAAGGCCGCCCGGAACGTCGCGCCCCACCTCGCTGCGCACCGGGATGTTGTGCAGGTTGGGCGCGTCGGAGCTGAGCCGCCCGGTGCGGGCCACGGTCTGGTTGAAGGTGGCGTGGATGCGCCCGTCGGGGCCGACCTCGGCCAGCAGGCCCTCGCCGTAGGTCGAGCGCAGCTTCTCGACCTCGCGGTAGCGCAGCAGGTGCTCGATGATCGGGTGCTCGCCCGACCAGCTTCTCGAGCGAGGCGGCGTCGGTCGAGAAGCCGGTCTTGGTCTTCTTCTGCGGGGTCAGGCCGAGCTTGTCGAACAGGACCGCGCGCAGCTGCGGCGTGGAGTTCACGTTGAACTCCTCGCCGGCGTCGGCCCAGATCTGCTCGGTGAGGCTCGCGCACTCGGCCGCCATCTGCTCGTTGAGGGCGCGGAGCCGCTCGACGTCGACGCCGATGCCGACCGCCTCCATGCGGGCCAGCACCCGCACGAGCGGCACCTCGATGTCGTCGTGGAGCCCGCGCAGGCCCTGGGCGTCGAGCGCGGCCAGCAGCGGCGCGACCAGGGCGTCGACGGCCAGCGCCCGGCGGGCCGTCTCGAGCGCCCGGCTCACGCCCTCGTCGCCGAAGTCGAGCTGGCCCTCGGGGGCCGAGTCGCCGTCGGGCAGGCGGCTGCTGGGCGTAGCGGGCCAGGAGGTCGTCGAGCACGTAGCGGCTCTCGGCCGGGTCGAGCAGGTAGGCGGCCAGGGCCGTGTCGAGCTCGAGGGTGCGCACGTCGATGCCCCGGGCCAGCAGCGCCCGCATGAGGCCCTTGGCGCCGTGGGTGGCCAGCGGGCCGCCCGCCGGGCGCCACCAGCGCGGCCAGGGCGGCGGTCACGCCGGGGTCGGCCAGCGCGGCGGCCGGCACCCAGAACGACCTCGCCCATGGACGGCGTCGCCGACCAGGGCCAGGCCCAGCAGCGGCGTGGCGCCCGTCGTCGGGCCCGTCCCACGCCGCGGCCACGGCCAGCGGCCCCGTCGCCGGCGGCCAGCGCGGCCGAGCGTGCGGGCCACGGCCGCCGGGTCGTCGAGCTCGACGACCTCGGCCTCGAGCACGTCGACCGGCGCCGCCTCGGCGGCCAGGCTCTCGCCCGAAGGCTGAGCCCAGGCGCTCGTAGAGGGTGTGGAACTCGAGGAAGTCGAACAGCTGGTGGACCGCGTCGGGGTCGACCGGGCCCCGCACCAGGTCCTCGGGGGCCGACGCCCAGGTCGACGTCGCGCACCAGCACCATCACCTCGGCGTTGCTGCGGGCCTGCGCCTCGTGCTCGACCAGGTTCTGGCGCAGCTTGGGGGTCTGGTCGTCGACGTGGGCGAAGATCCCGTCGAGGCCGCCGTAGGTGGTGATGAGCTTGGCCGCCGTCTTCTCCCCCACCCCGGGCACGCCCGGGCAGGTTGTCGGACGGGATCGCCCCGCAGGGCGGCGTAGGCCACGTACTGCGACGGCGGGACGCCGGTGCGCTCCAGGATGCCGGCCTCGTCGTAGAGGGCGTAGTCGGACACGCCCCGCTTGTTGTAGAGCACCGTGATGTGCGGGTCCTCGACCAGCTGGTAGCTGTCGCGGTCGCCGGTGACGATGAGCACGTCGTCGCCGGCGTCGCGGGCCTGGGTGGCCAGGGTGGCGATGACGTCGTCGGCCTCGAAGCCGGCCTTCTCGACGATGGGCAGCCCCAGGACCTCGACCACCTGGCGCACCAGGCCCATCTGCTGGCGCAGGATGTCGGGGGCCGCCGCCCGGTTCGCCTTGTAGGTGGCGACCACCTCGTGGCGGAACGTCGGCTCGGGTCGGTCGAAGGTGACCACGATGCGGTCGGGCTGGTGGTCGCGCACCAGGTTGATGAGCATCGAGGTGAACCCGAACACGGCGTTGGTGACCTGGCCGCTGGCCGTGGTGAGGTCGGTGGGCAGGGCGAAGAACGCCCGGTAGGTCAGCGAGTTGCCGTCGACGAGCATGATCTTCACGGGCGGGCCATCCTCAGGGTGGGGGCGGCGGGGGCGGCCAGGCTGGTCACGGGCCGGGGGGCACGAGCTCGTCGGCGATGATGCGCTCGCTGACCACCTTCATGGTCTGGCGCTCGTGCATGGCCGTCTTCTGGATGAAGCTGAAGGCCTCCTGCTCGCTCAGGCCGTGGCTGTCCATGAGCCGACCCTTGGCCCGGTCGACCAGCTTGCGGGTCTCGAGCTGGTCCTCGAGGCTCTGGGCCTGGTCGTGGAGCGCCTTCAGCTCCTGGAACCGGCCGATGGCCACCTCGAGCGCCGGGATCAGCTCGCTGCGCTGGAACGGCTTGACCAGATAGGCCAGCGCCCCGGCGTCGCGGGCCTGCTCGATGAGGTCGCGCTGGCTGAAGGCGGTGAGGATCAGCACGGCGGCGAGGCGCTCGCCGGCGATCTCCCGGGCCGCCGACGAGACCGTCGAGGCCCGGCATCTTGATGTCGAGGATGGCGATGTCGGGCTCGTGGGCCCTGACCAGCTCGACCGCCTCGTCGCCCCGGCCGGTCTCGCCCACGACCAGGTAGCCCTCCTCCTCGAGGGTCTCCTTGAGGTCGAGACGGATGATCGCCTCGTCCTCGGCGATCACGACGCGGATGGGCACTGGATCGTTCCCCTCCTCGAGGTGACTGATCGGCCGGGCAGCGCGGCGCCGCCCGGCAGCGCATCGTACTGCGGACGCCCGCAGCGGCTCAGTCGGTCGCCGGCGATGAGCCGGTCGAGGAGCTCGTCCTGGGCCTGTTCGAGCTGGTCGATGGTCTGGATCACCGACGCCCGGTGGCGGGCCATGGCCTCGGCGTGGCGGGACGCCTCGCGGTACTCCTGCTCGGCCAGCGGGGTCTCCGACACCAGCGACCGCAGGCGGGCCTCGTCGGCCACACCGGCCAGGTGGTCGAGCTGCTCGTCGGCCACGGCGAGCTCCCGACGGGCGTCGCGCAGACGCTCGGAGAGCTCGGTGAGGCGCCGCTCGATCAGCGTCCGTGACATGCGCGGAGTGTACGCGGCCTGCCATGCTCTCCCAGGTCATGGCTGGCGAACCACCGATCCCCGCCCGAGCGTCCCGAGCCGGCCCGAGCCCGACGCGGCCCCCGACGGTGGCGACCGGCGACGGCCGGCGCCGCGGCCGGCGCTCGCCCACCGCGGGCGGGGTCGGAGGCTGGATCGCCTTCGGCGCCCTGGTGGTGGTGCTGGTGGGCGTCGTGGGCGTCAGCGTGGCCGGAGGCTCCTCGACCTCGTCGACGCCCAAGTTCTGCAGCCCGACCGCGAGCGAGGCGCTGGACCCCAACTCGGTGGTCCGGGTGCTGCCCAACGCACCGGAGCTCGAGTACCGGAGCGACCCGCCGACCTCGGGGGCGTTCGTGGTGGGCCCCGACGTGCCCGCGGTGTCGACGCGACGAGCTGCGCCCGCCGGTCCAGGTCGGCCTGCTGGCCCGGGGCATGGTGCTGCTGCAGTACCAGCCCGACACCGTCAGCGCCGACGATCTGACCCTGCTGCAGTCCCTGGCCGGCGACACCGTCGTGGTGGCGCCCAACTCCGACCTGAAGACCCCGATCGTGGCCACCGCCTGGCGCAAGCGCATGACGTGCACGGCGGTGGACACCTCGGCGCTGAAGAAGTTCGCCACCGTGAACGCCAACCGGGCTCCCGCCGACCTGAGCGCCACCACCACGACCGGCGGATGACCGAGCCGGTCGCTGATCTCGCCCCGGCCGACCGGGAGGATCGGAGCGGCGACTACGATGGCCCCGCCGTTGCGGCGGTGCTGGAACTGGCATACAGGGCGGGCTCAAACCCCGCTGCCCTCCGGGGCTTGTGGGTTCGAATCCCACCCGCCGCACTCTGTCGCCGTCCCCTGGCTTGCCGGGCCGCGGTGGTCGACGTGCCGTCAGTACTCCCCGCGGACCAGCGCGTCCAGGGACACGACGCTTGGCGTGACGCTCCGATCGCAGAGCCCGGTCCCGGCGCCGTCATAACCGAAGATCGGTGAGATGGTCCCCGAGCCGTCGTCGGCCGGCAGCGGCCGCTCCCCCAGGACGATGACGGCGCGGAGGTTCGACGCCCACGCCGGCATGGTCGGCTCGGTGCCCCTCGCCGGGCACGCGGCCAACAGGTTCTGGGTGTAGATGACGATCCAGGCCGGCCGGTCGACCACGGCATCCGGGCTGAGCCCGGGTCCCAGCGTCACCAGACCCGAGACGACGGCCACGATGTTCGGATCGTCGGACCTGGCCGTCCGGCGCAGCTCCCGGACGCGGGCGACCGCCCGGTCGCGCGTGACGTCAGCCGGTGGCGCCCCGGTCGTGACCACGAGGGCGCCGTCGTCCGCCGTGAACGGGACGGTCACCGGCCTGGTCCCGTCGAGCACCGTCGAGGGGGGGACCGTCGCCACCGGGGCCCGGGTCGTCGCCGTGGCGCTCCCTGCCGGCTGACTGCGGCTTGCCCCGCCCGATGAGCATCCCGCCAACAGCACGGCCACGGCTCCTGCCACCAACACTCGCTTGCGTACGTGCATGGGGTCCCCTGTGCATCGGCGCGGCCTTCGATCTTGTCGGACGCCGCCACCGCCCGCCCGGTTCCCCGGCCGCCAGCACCGGCTCGAACCCTGGAGCCCCACGGCCGGGCGAGGGCGGGGTAGCGTGCGGGCCATGGCTCACTCCTCGTCTCCTGAGGCCTCGGCCCGGCCCCGCTGGGCTCGCCGGCTGCGCCGCCTCGCGGTGCTCGGCACCATCGTCGCCGTCGTGATGGCGGCCCGCGAGCAGGTGCTGCGCCGCGACCAACGTCGCTTCGACGCCCAGTACGGCGCCCGAGCCTGACGGTGACCCGCCCCTGCTCCCCGTGGTCGGCCGCCCTGGCGAAAACTGAAACCTCGCGCCGGCCCGGCGCAGTCAGAGCAGGCGACACCAGCGGAGGGGCCTCTCAATCCATGATCTCGTTCACCTTCCCCGGGCAGGGCTCGCAGAAGCCGGCCATGGGGGACGCCTGGACCGACCACCCGTCGTGGGAGCTGGTCGACGAGGCCAGCGCCGCCGCCGGCCGTGACGTCGCCCACCTGCTGCTGCACGCCGACGCCGACGAGCTGAAGGCCACCCGCAACGCCCAGCTCTCGACCTTCGTGGCCAGCCTGGTCGTGCTCGACGCGGTCGAGCGCCTCGGCGTCGACCCGTCCATGGTGGCCGGCCACAGCCTCGGCGAGTACACCGCCCTGGTGGCCTCGGGCGCCCTGGCCTTCGACGACGGCGTGCGCCTCGTCGCCGAGCGGGGCGAGGCCATGCAGGCCGCCGCCACCGAGCGCGCCGGGCACCATGGCCGCGGTGCTCGGGCTCGACGACGACCTGGTCGAGATGGCCTGCGCCCGGATCGACGAGCGACGTCTGGGTGGCCAACTACAACGCCCCCGGCCAGGTGGTCATCGCCGGCTCGCCCGACGGCGTCGACGCGCGCCTCGGCCGCGGCCAAGGACCTCGGGGCCAAGAGCATCCTGTCGATGGCGGTCAGCGGCGCCTTCCACACGCCGTTCATGGCCCCGGCCCGCGACCGGCTGCGGGCCGCCCTGGCCGGCGTCGACCTGCGGGCCCCGGACCTGCCCGGTGTACGCCAACGTCGACGCCCTGCCCCACACCGGCGGCGACGAGTGGGCCGGCCTGCTCGGCGCCCAGCTGTGCAGCCCGGTGCGCTGGCGCCAGACGCTGCACCACCTCGAGGAGGCCGGCGTCACCACGTTCGTCGAGCTCGGTCCCGGCAGCGTGCTCACCGGCATGGCCAAGCGCACGGTGACCGGGGCGCGCGACCCTGTCGGTGTCCACCCCCGACGAGCTCGACCGGCTGCATCGAGACCCTGGCCGTCGCCCGGCGCCGGCGGCGGTCGGGCGCCCACGAGGGCGAGCACCTCTTCGCCACCGAGCGGATCGTGGTCAGCCCGGCCGCCGGCGTCTTCCACCCGGCCGACGGGCGTCGGCGCCGGCACCACGCTGGCCGCCGGCGACGTGCTCGGCGCGGTCGGCGACGAGCCCGGTGCACTCCCCCTTCGCCGGCAGATCATGGGCATGCTCACCGACGAGGGCGAGCGGGTCGCCAGCCGAGAGCCCATCGCCTGGCTGCGGGTCCACTGATGCGGGGCCTGCGCATCACCGGCTGGGGTGCCGCGCTCCCCGACAAGATCGTCACCAACGCCGACCTCGAGGCCACGCTCGACACCAGCGACGCCTGGATCACCGAGCGCACCGGCATCCGCGAGCGGCGGATCGGCAGCACCACCTCGGCCCTGGCCATCGAGGCCGGGCCGCGCGGCGCTGCGTCGCGGCCGGCGTCGACCCGGCCGAGCGTCGGCCATGGTGGTGGTGGCCACCTGCACGCCCGACCAGGCCATGCCGGCCACCGCCGCCACCGTGCAGGACGCCCTCGGCGTCGCCGGCGGCGCCATGGACCTCAACGCCGTGTGCTCCGGGTTCGTCTACGGCCTCGTCACCGCGGCCGGGCTGCTGGCCACCGGGCACCGACCGGGTGCTGCTCATCGGCGCCGACACCATGAGCCGCATCGTCGACTGGGACGATCGCGCCACCGCCATCCTGTTCGCCGACGGTGCCGGCGCCGTCGTGCGTCGAGGCCACCGACGGGCCCGGCGACCTGCTCGCCTACGACCTCGACAACGACGGCTCGGCCCGCCACCTGCTGCAGGCCGACGTCGGCGGCTACATCGAGATGGACGGCCGCGAGGTGTTCCGCCGGGCCGTGCGCTCCACCGTCGACTCGGCCGCTGCGGACGCTGGAGCGGGCCGGGGTCGGCACCGACGACGTCGCCCTGTTCGTGCCCCACCAGGCCAACATCCGCATCGTCGACGCCGTGTGCGCCGCGCCTCGGCATCCCCATGGAGCGGGCCGTCGTCACCGCTCGACCGCCACGGCAACACCAGCGCCGCGTCGATCCCCCTGGCCCTGGCCGAGGCGGCCGACGCCGGGCGCCTGCCAGCCCGGCGACCTCGTGCTGCTGGTCGGCTTCGGCGCCGGCATGAGCGTGGCCAGCGCCCTCGTCCGCTGGAGCGGCGCCCCCGAGCCCCGACGACCCTCCCCTGCGACCGAGGTCCCCGCATGAGCCGGGTCGTCCTCGTCACCGGTGGCGCCAGGGGCATCGGCCTGGCCTGCGCCCGAGCCTTCGCCGACGCCGGCGACCGGGTGGCCATCACCTACCGCTCGGCTCCCCCGCCCGACGACGAGGCCGCCGGCCTGCTGTGCGTGCCGTGCGACGTCACCGACACCGACCAGGTCGACGCCGCCTTCACCCCATCGAGGAGGAGCTGGGCCCGGTCGAGGTGCTGGTGTCCAACGCCGGCATCACCGACGACGGGCTCGTGCTGCGCATGGGCGACGACGTCGTTCTCCGCCGGTGGTCGACACCAACCTCACCGGCGGGCTTCCGGGTGGCCAAGCGGGCCGTGCAGAAGATGATGCGGGCCCGCTTCGGGCGCATCATCTTCATCTCCTCGGTGGTGGGCTCCACCGGCCAGGCCGGCCAGGCCAACTACTCGGCCTCCAAGGCCGGCCTGGTCGGCCTGGCCCGCTCGCTGGCCCGCGAGTTCGCCTCCCGCATCGATCACCGTCAACGTCGTGGCCCCCGGGCCCATCACCACCGACATGACCGCGGCCCTGGGCGAGGACCGCCAGGCCGCCATCACCGACGCCGTCCCCCTCGGCCGCTTCGGCACCGCCCGACGAGGTGGCCGCGACCGTCGCGCTTCCTGGCCTCCGACGCCGCCGGCTACATCACCGGGGCGGTGGTCCCCGTCGACGGCGGCCTCGGCATGGGGCCCAGCTGAGGTGCCGGCCGTGCCTGGCCCCGCCGCCGAGGCGCTACCGTCGCGGCGCCGGAATCGTGCCCGGTCCGACCGGGCCGATCCCTCGATCGACCCACCCGATCCGCAACCTCCACCACCTGACCCGCATGAGAACGGAGCACCCCCGCAGTGAGTGACGACGCCAATTTCGAACGGTTCAAGAAGTGCGCGGTCGAGGTGCTGGCCGTCGACCCGGCCAAGGTCACCGTCGACGCCAAGTTCGGTGACGACCTCGACGCCGACAGCCTCGACCTGGTCGAGCTGGTCATGGCGCTCGAGGAGGAGTTCGACGTCACCGTCGACGAGGACGAGCTCGACGGCATCGAGACCGTCGGCCAGGCCCTGACCCTGGTCACCGTCAAGCTCTGATGGACGGCCGCCGGGTCGCCGTCACCGGCATCGGGGCCCTGGCGCGCTGCGGCATCGGGCGCCGACGCGTTCTGGCAGGGGCTCCTCGAGCCCGGCGCCCGAGGGCAGCCGGGCGATCGACGACTTCGACCCCGAGCCCTACTTCGACAACGTCAAGGAGGCCCGGCGCACCGACCGCTTCGCCCAGTTCGCGCTGGCCGTCGCCCAGATGGCGCTCGACCAGGCCGGCGAGATCACCGCCGACCCGCTGCGGCGGGGCGTCATCTTCGGCACCGGCGTCGGTGGCCTCAACACGCTCGAGGACCAGATCTGGACCTTCCACGACAAGGGCCCCCGGCGGGTGTCGCCGTTCCTGGTGCCGATGATGATGTCCAACGCCGGCGCCGCCGCCGATCTCCATGCGCCACGGCTGGCAGGGCCCGTGCGAGACCACGGTGACCGCCTGCGCGGCCGGCACCCACTCGGTCGGCAACGCGGCCCGCCTGATCGCCTACGGCCGCTGCGACGCCGTGATCACCGGCAGCGCCGAGGCGGCCATGACCCCGGTCGGCATCCAGGGCTTCTCCAACATGACGGCGCTGTCGACCATCGGCGTGTCCCGGCCCTTCGACGTCCGCCGCGACGGCTTCGTCATCGCCGAGGGCGCCGGCGCGCTCGTGCTCGAGGACTGGGACACGGCCGTCGCCCGGGGCGCCACCATCCTGGCCGAGGTGCTGGGCGGCGGCCAGCACCGCCGACGCCCACCACATCACCGCCCCGTCACCGGGCGGGGCCGGGGCCATCGCCTGCATGGAGCTGGCCCTGGCCGACGCCGGCCTCGTCCCCGGCGACATCGCCCAGATCAACGCCCACGGCACCTCCACCCCGCTCAACGACGCCGCCGAGGCCGAGGCCATCGCCAAGGTGTTCGGCCACCCCGGCCCGCCGGTCACGTCGATCAAGGGCGTCATCGGCCACGCCCTCGGCGCCGCCGGCTCGCTCGAGGCGGTGGCGGTGGTGCAGTCGATGCTGCCACGGGCGTCATCCCGCCGACGGCCGGCTACGGCGAGCCCGACCCCGAGCTGGCCCCCATCGACATCGTCACCGAGGCCCGGCCGTGGACGCCCGGGCCCACCCTGTCGAACTCGTTCGGCTTCGGCGGCCACAACGGCTGCCTCATCATCTCGCCGGCCTGATCCGCCTCGGTCAGCGGACTGTTGACCACCGTTTCGGTGGCTGATCGTCCCCCGAACGTCGTGGGCCACGCCGTGGCCGAGTCAGGCCACGATGTCGTAGCCGAACCAGGTGAAGGCGTGGCGCAGGCGCGGCGCGCTGGCCGGGCTCGTACACGAAGCGCTCGTGACAGCGGGTAGCCGAACCACCGGTGGCGGCCGACGAGGGCGAACGCGCCCACGTACTCGAGGCGGATCGAGGTGCGAGTCCTTGGGCAGGAAGAGCTGCCGCCCGAACGGGAACGTGAGCGTGAGCCCGTCCTCGGCCGATCACGAAGCGCCACGGCACCCAGCGGCTGTGGAGGAAGGCGACGGCCACGAACAGCGTCGTCCACTGGATCGACTTGGGCCACCCGATCGACCAGCACCACCGTGGCCAGCAGCACGAGGCCTCGGGGCCACCAGCGCAGGAAGGCGCTGCTCCCCTCGTAGCACACGGGGTCGGACACGCCGCCGATGGTAGGACCACGGCACCGGCGCTGTCGGGCATTCGCCCGCTCGACGATCCGCCCGTCGCTCAGGCCGGGCGCGTCGACCAGCACGAACAGGAGGTCGGCCTCGCAGGCCAGCTCGCCGCCGACGGGGCCCAGCCGTGGCCCTTGCCGGCCCGGGCCGACATGCGGCCCAGCTCGACCTCGAGCTCGAGGGTGTCGCCCGGGCCCGACCTGGCGGCGGAAGCGGGCGCCGTCGACCCCGCCGAACAGCGGCAGCTTGCCGGCGAAGCGCTCGTCGGCCAGCACCGCCACCGCACCCAGCTGGGCGATGGACTCGACCATGAGCACGCCCGGCAGCGTGGGCCGGCCCGGGAAGTGGCCGGCGAAGAAGGCCTCGTCGCCGGTGAGGTGCCAGCGGCCCTCGGCCCGCAGGCCCGGCTCGAGCGCGGTGACCTCGTCGACGAACAGGAACGGCGGCCGGTGCGGCAGCAGGTCGGCCGGGGCCGGGAGCGGCGCGGGGCGGCCGGGCCGTCGCTCACGAGGCGGCCAGGGCCTGCTGCAGCTTCACCGGGGTGTCCTTGGGGCTGATCTTGTACCAGGCCTCGGCGATCTTGCCCTTCTCGTCGATCAGGAAGGCCGAGCGGATGATGCCCATGTAGGTGCGCCCGTAGTTCTTCTTCTCGCCCCACACCCCGAAGGCCTCGGCCACGGCGTGCTCGGTGTCGGCCAGCAGCGGGAAGCCGAGCGAGTACTTGTCGTCGAACTTCTTCTGCCGGGCCGGGGCATCGGGGCTGATGCCGACGATGGCGGTGTCGCCGATGTCGCCGCTGCATGTCGCGCAGGGCGCACGACTGGGTGGTGCAGCCCGGCGTGTCGGCCTTCGGGTAGAAGTACACGAGCACCTTGCGGCCCTTGAACGACGGCCAGCTTCACGGGCTGGCCGTCCTGGTCGTCGAGGGTGAAGGCGGGGGCCTTGTCGCCCGGCGCGAGCGTGGTGGGTTCGGTCATGGGGCCGAACCTAGCAAGCCCGCGCCGACCCCATTCGGGTGGCCCGGACAGGCCCGGCCGGGACGCGTGACAGGGGACGCCGAGGCGTCCCCCGTCCGACCTGCTCTTTCGGTGGCCTGGTGGCCGGTCGTGCCGTGCAGGACGCCTCGAATCAGGTCGAGGCCTTGGCCATGGCCTTGAGCTTCGAGCCCGCGGTCACCTTGACCGCGTTGGAGGCCGGAACCTGGATGGTCTCGCCGGTCTGCGGGTTGCGGCCGGTCCGGGCGGAGCGACGGGTGCGCTCGAACGAGAGGAAGCCGGGGAGCGTGAGCTTCTCCTTGCCCGCCGACACGACCTTGTGGACTTCATCCTCGAAGCCCTTGAGCACCTTCTCGACATCGGTCTTGGCGACACCCGTCGTCGTCAGAGATCGCCGCAACCAGTTCGGTCTTCGTCATTGTCTACTCCTTCTCAGGGCTCGGGGGTTCGGGAAAGCCCTAACCGGGTGAGGCCCGAGCCTTGAGTTCCACGCTTCTGGATAGGCCACCCGGGGACCAGCATTGCCAACACTGGCGCGGAAAAGGTGGATGGCAGGCCCCGAGGCGCCTCGTCCGTCGGATCAGCGGGCGTGGTTGATCATGGCGGTGGCGGCCATGTCGAAGTAGGCGAGGAAGGCCGCCTCGTCGTCCGGGGCCAGGTCCGCCGGCGCGCACGGCGCCGGCCATGGCCTCGAACCAGGCGTCGCGCTCGGCTGCGCCGATGGCGAACGGGGCGTGGCGCATGCGCAGGCGGGGATGGCCGCGCTCCTCGCTGTAGGTCGTGGGCCCGCCCCAGTACTGGATGAGGAAGCCGGCGAGGTGGGCCTTCGCCTCGGTCAGGTCGTCCGGGTAGAGCGGCCGCAGCACCGGATCGCGGCCACCGCCGCGTAGAAGCGGTCGACGAGCGCCACGAACCAGGCGTCGCCGCCGACCCGGGCGTGCATGGAGGCGATCTGCTCGGGGTCGAGTGGTGGCACCGGGGCACGATACCGGTCGCGTTAGGGTGCGCCGATGAGCCGGGGGGTTCCGACCGCGATCGACACGCGCTCGGACGAGCGCCCGCGCCAACCGGGCCGCCATGCTCGGCCCTGCTGGCCGAGCTCGACCGGCGAGCACGACCGGGTGCTGGAGGGCGGGCGGCGAGCGCTACGTCGACCGCCACCGCGAGCGGGGCCGGCTGCTGGTGCGCGAGCGCATCGACCTGCTGCTCGACCGGGGCTCGCCGTTCCTCGAGCTCTCGCCCGCTGGCCGGCTGGGGCACCGACGACCCGCTCGGCGGCGGTCTCGTCACCGGGGTCGGGCCTGGTCGAGGGCGTCGAGTGCGTGATCAGCGCCAACGACCCCACCGTGCGGGGCGGCACCTCGACCCCGACCACCGTGGCCAAGGGCCTGCGGGCCCAGGAGATCGCCCTGCGCAACCGGCTGCCGCTGATCAACCTGACCGAGTCGGGTGGCGCCGACCTGCCCCGCCAGGCCGACATCTTCGTGCCCGGCGGGGCCACCTTCAAGGGCCTCACCCAGCTCTCCGCGGCCGGCATCCCCACCATCACGCTGGTGTTCGGCTCGTCCACCGCCGGCGGCGCCTACGTGCCGGGGATGAGCGACTACACGGTGTTCGTGGCCGACCAGGCCCGGGTCTTCCTCGGCGGCCCGCCGCTGGTGAAGATGGCCATCGACGAGGACGCCGACGAGGAGGAGCTGGGCGGCGCCGAGATGCACGCCCGGATCTCGGGCCTGGCCGACTTCCTGGCCGTCGACGAGCCCGACGCCCTGCGCCTCGGGCGCATGATCGTGCGCCGCCTCAACTGGCGCAAGCCCGGCGCCGGCCGCCCCGGCCCGGCCGAGCCGCCCGCTCCTCGACCCCGAGGAGCTGCTCGGCGTGGCCCCGGCCGACGTCCGCGTGCCGGTCGACGTCCGCGAGATCCTGTGGCGGATCGTCGACGGCTCCGAGCTCGACGAGTTCAAGCCGCTGTACGGCACCCAGCTCGTGTGCGGCTGGGCCGACCTGTGCGGCTTACCCGGTCGGCATCCTGGCCAACAACGGCATCCTGTTCAGCGAGGAGTCGCAGAAGGGCGCCCAGTTCATCCAGCTGTGCAACCGCAGCGACACGCCCCTGCTGTTCGTGCAGAACATCACCGGGTTCATGGTCGGCACCCGCTACGAGCAGGGCGGCATCATCAAGCACGGCAGCCAGCTCATCAACGCCGTGTCGAACTCGACGGTCCCCCACCTCACCCTGATGGTCGGCGCCTCCTACGGAGCCGGCAACTACGGCATGTCGGGTCGGGCCTACGACCCCCGCTTCGTGTTCACCTGGCCCAACCACCGCATCGCGGTGATGGGGCCCCGAGCAGCTGGCCGGGGTCATGTCGATCGTGCAGCGGGCGGCGGCCGAGCGGGCCGGGCGCGACTACGACGAGGAGGCCGACGCCGCCATGCGCGAGGCCATCGAGGCCCAGATCGAGTCGGAGTCGACCGCCCTGTTCGCCACCGGCCGCCTGTGGGACGACGGCATCATCGACCCCCGGGACACCCGCACCGTGCTCGGCATCGCCCTGTCGGCCGTGCACAGCGCCCCGATCCGGGGGGCCGAGTCGTTCGGGGTGTTCCGCCTGTGACGCGACGCGCGCCGGCGACCGAAGCCGATCCGCACGCGGTGCTGGTCGCCAACCGGGGCGAGATCGCCGTGCGGGTCATCGAGGCCGCCCACGAGCTGGGCCTGCGCACGGTCGGCGGTGTACGCCGAGCCCGACCGCGACGCCCTCCACGTGCACCGGGCCGACGTGGCCGTGGCCCTGGGCGGCACCACCGCGGCCGAGACCTACCTCGACCAGGCCAAGCTGCTCGACGCCGCCGCTGACCCAGGGGGCCGACGCCGTGCACCCCGGCTACGGCTTCCTGTCCGAGCACGCCGGCTTCGCCCGGGCGGTCGTCGAGGCCGGGCTCACCTGGATCGGCCCCCACCCCGACGCCATCGCCACCATGGGCGACAAGCTGGCGGCCAAGCGCATGGCCGCCCGAGGTCGGGCGTGCCGACCCTGCCCAGCGCCGAGCTCACCGGCGACGGCCGAGTTCGAGTGGCGGGCCCAGGCCGCGCGCCGTCGGCTACCCGCTGCTGATCAAGGCGGCCGCCGGCGGCGGCGGCCGGGGCATGCGCCTGGTGGCCGGGCCCGAGGACGAGCTGGCCGACGCGGTGCGGCCGGCCCGGCGCGAGGCCGAGGCCTCCTTCGGCGACGGCACCGTCTTCGCCGAGCGGTGGCTGGCCGCGCCGCGCCACATCGAGGTCCAGATCGTGGCCGACCGCCACGGCACCGTGATCCACCTCGGCGAGCGGGAGTGCTCGATCCAGCGGCGCCACCAGAAGCTCATCGAGGAGGCGCCGTCCCCCGCCGTCGACGACGACCTGCGCGAGCAGCTGGGCGTCGCCGCCGTCGGCCCTGGCCCGGGCCATCGGCTACGACAACGTGGGCACCGTCGAGTTCCTGCTCGACGACCTCACCGGCGAGTTCTTCTTCCTCGAGATGAACACCCGGATCCAGGTCGAGCACCGGGTGACCGAGGAGGTCACCGGCTGCGACCTGGTGCGGCGGCAGATCCAGCGCGCCCGGGGCGAGCGCGCTCGAGTGGACCCAGGACGACGTCGAGCATCGACGGCCACGCCATCGAGGTCCGCCTCTACGCCGAGGACCCGGCCCGGGACTGGCTGCCCGGCGCCGGCACCGTCCACCGCTTCGACGACGACCACGCGGACGACGACGTCGAGTTCCTGGTGGTCGACCGCGGGGTCACCACCGGCTCGATCGTGGGCAGCGAGTTCGACCCGCTGCTGGCCAAGGTCGTGGCCCGCGGCCCGACCCGCGACATCGCCATCGGCCGCCTGGTCCGCTACCTGCGCCGCCTCGAGCTCCACGGCGTCACCACCAACCGCGACTACCTGCTGGCGGTGCTGGCAGCACCCCGACTTCCGTCGAGGGCCGCACCACCACCCTGTTCGTGGCCGACCACCCGGCCCTGCTCGACGCCGGTCCCGACCCCGAGACCGTCGCCGCCCACGTCGCCGGCGACCGCACTCGCCTGCGCCGCGCTCGACCGCGACGCACGGCCGTGGGCGTTCGCCCCCGACGGCTGGCGCAACGTGGGCGCCGCCGCCGCCCGTCACGACCGGTTCGCCTGGCGCGACGCCGTCATCGACGTGGTGACCTCGCCGCGGGCCGACGACCGGTACCGGTTCGTCATCGACGGGCTCACCGCCGAAGCGCTCACCGTCGACGGGCGGCTGCTCGACGCCGCCCCCGACCACGTCGTGGTCGAGCTGGACGGCGTGGCCCGCCGCTACGGCGTCAACCACGTCGGCGACACCTGGTACGTGAACTCGTCGCTGGGCCAGACCGACCTGGTCGAGCCTGCCCGCGCTTCGCCGAGGCGACGGCCGCCGCCGACGACCGGCGGTCCGACCGCTCCCGTCCCGGGCCGTATCGTGTCGGTCGCCGGTCGCCGTCGGGGACGCGGTCGAGCGCCGGCCAGGTCCTCGTCGTCCTCGAGGCCATGAAGGTCGAGCACCAGATCCGGGCCCACCGGGCCGCCGTCGTCACCGAGGTGCTGGTCGCCCCGGCGACACGGTCGACGCCCACCAACTGCTGATCCGCCTCGAGGAGGCCGAGCATGTCTGACCAGGTCCGCTCCGGGGCCGAGGCCCTCCGATGAGCGATTCGGGCGCGGGCGACGGCCCGGCGCCGGTCACGCCGCAGGAGCTGGCCGCGGCGCGGCGCAAGCTGCGCCTCGGCGTTCGACCCCGACGACGAGGACGAGGACGACCGACGCGGCGCCCCGGCGCCGACGGCGGCCGGGGCCGGCGACGCCGACCTCCGAGCCCCCGGCGGCCGCCAGCCGCGGCAACCGAGCCCGCGACCCGAGGCCGGAGCCCGAGCCCGAACCGGACCGCTGCGCCCCTGCGGGTCGCCAACTGCAGCGGCTTCTACGGCGACCGGCTGTCGGCCGCCCAGGAGATGGTCGACGGCGGCCCCATCGACGTGCTCACCGGCGACTGGCTGGCCGAGCTGACGATGATGATCCTGGCCAAGGGCAAGCTCAAGGACCCGGACCTCGGCTTCGCCACCACGTTCCTCACCCAGATGGAGCAGGTGCTCGGCACCTGCCTGGCCGAGGGCATCGTCGTCGTGTCAGCAACGCCGGCGGCCTCAACCCGGCCGGCTGCGCCGAGGCCCTGCACGCCCTGGCCACCCGCCTCGGGCCTGACCCCCAGCGATCGCCTACGTCGAGGGCGACGACCTCATGCCCCGCCTCGGCGAGCTGGCCGCCGCCGGCATCGACCTGCGCAACCTCGACACCGGCGAGTCGCTCGAGGACCTCGGCGTCGAGCCCATCACCGCCAACGCCTACCTGGGCGCCTGGGGCATCGCCGCCGCCCTCGACCGCGGCGCCGACGTGGTCATCACCGGACGGGTCACCGACGCGGCCGTGGTGCTCGGCCCGGCCGCGTCGTACTTCGGGTGGGAGCGCACCGACTGGGACCGCCTGGCCGGCGGGGTGGTGGCCGGCCACATCATCGAGTGCGGCGCGCAGTGCACCGGCGGCAACTACGCCTTCTTCGAGGAGGTGCCCGGCCTCGAGCGGCCCGGCTTCCCGATCGCCGAGATCCACCACGACGGCTCGTTCGTGGTGACCAAGCACCCCGGCACCGGCGGGCTGGTGTCGCTCCGGCACGGTCACCGCCCAGCTGCTCTACGAGATCCAGGGCCTCGGCTACGACAACCCCGACGTGGTGGTGGCGTTCGACTCGCATCCAGGTCGACGACGACGGGCGACGACCGGGTGCGGGTGTCGGGGGTCGCGGGGCCTGCCGGCGCCGGAGACCACCAAGGTGGCGATCAACTACCTGGGCGGCTACCGCAACTCGATGACCTTCGTGCTCACCGGGCTCGACATCGAGGCCAAGGCCGACGCTGGCCGAGCGCACGCTCTGGTCGCTCATCCCCGGCGGCCGCGACGCCTTCGACTCGGTCGACGTGCGGCTGCGCCGCACCGACCGCGCCGACCCGGCCACCAACGAGGAGGCCCTGGCCGAGCTGCGCATCACGGTGATGGACCGCGACCGGGCCAAGGTCGGCCGGGCCTTCTCGAACACCGTCATCGAGATGGTGCTGGCCAGCTACCCCGGGCTGTTCACCACCTCGCCCCCGGGCGACGCCTCCAGCTTCGGCGTCTACTGGCCGGCCCTGGTCCCGGCCGACCTTCCCGCTGCACGAGGTGGTGCTCGGCGGCGAGCGCCCGGTCATCGAGCCGGTGCCGGACGACGATCCGCGCCCGCGATCGGGCCCGAGTCGATCCGAGTCAGCCGCGACGCCGGTGGCGCCAGCGACCGCTGGCCCGAGCACCTGCGGGCCCTGCCGCGACGCGCCCGAGCCGCCCGGCGAGCCGACCACGTCCGCATGGCGCTGGGCCGGCTGTTCGGCGCCCGCTCGGGCGACAAGGGCGGCAACGCCAACATCGGCGTGTGGGCCCGCACCGACGACGCCTACGTCTGGCTGCACCGGTTCCTGACCGTCGAGCGGCTCCGCGAGCTGATGCCGGCCGAGACCGAGGGCCTCGAGGTCGTGCGCTACGAGCTGCCCAACCTGCGGGCCGCTCAACTTCGTGATCGTGGGCCTGCTCGGCCGGGGGGTGGCCGCCTCGACCCGCACCGACCCCCAGGCCAAGGGCCTCGGCGAGTACCTGCGGGCCAAGGTGGTCGACATCCCCAGCCGCCTGCTCGCCGGGCTCGACACCCTGCCCCCGCCACCGTCCGACCTTCCCCCACCGCCGACCTGACCCCCAGCGCACCGACGAGGCCGCCATGCAGTTCACCGCCGAGCACGACCTGTTCCGCAAGACCGTCCGCGACGTCGTCGAGCGCGAGATCAACCCCTACGTCGACGAGTGGGAGGACGCCGGCATCTTCCCGGCCCACGAGCTGTTCCCCAAGCTGGCCGCGGCCGGGCTGCTCGGCCTCGAGTACGACCCGGCCTACGGCGGCCAGGGCGCCGACCACAGCTACACCGTGATCTACGGCGAGGAGGTCGGGCCGGGCCGGCTGCGGCGGCGTGCCCATGGCCATCAGCGTGCAGACCGACATGGCCACGCCGTCGCTGCACCGCTTCGGCAGCCCACGAGCTGAAGGAGCGCTACCTGCGCGCCGGCCATCCGGGGCGAGATGGTGGCGGCCATCGCCGTGACCGAGCCCGACGCCGGCAGCGACGTGGCCGGCATCCGCACCCGGGCCGTGCGCGACGGCGACGAGTGGGTCATCAACGGCACGAAGCTCTACATCACCAACGGCACCCAGGCCGACTGGCTCTGCCTGCTGGCCCGCACCTCCGACGAGGGCGGCTACCGGGGCATGAGCCAGATCGTGGTGCCCACCGACTCGCCCGGGCTTCTCGGTCAGCCGCAAGCTCGACAAGCTGGGCAACCGGTCGAGCGACACCGCCGAGCTGTCGTTCGTCGACCTGCGGGTGCCGGTGGCCAACACCATCGGCGAGATCGGCCGCGGCTTCCAGCAGCAGATGGCCCAGTTCCAGAACGAGCGCATGATCGCCGCCTACATGTCGATCGGCGGCATGCAGGTCGCGGTCGAGCGGACCATCGAGTACGTCAAGCAGCGCCAGGCGTTCGGCCAGCCCGCTGGCCGACAACCAGCACATCCAGTTCACGCTGGCCGAGCTGGTCGCCGAGATCGACGTGGCCCGGGCCTACAACCACACCTGCGCCGAGGCCTACCTGGCGGGGCGAGGACACGACCCGCTACGCCACCATCGCCAAGCTCATGACCGGCCGCCTCGACCGCAAGGTGGCCGACACGTGCCTCCAGTTCCACGGCGGCATCGGCTACATGGAGGAGACCTGGACGGCCCGCTACTTCCGCGACTCCCGCCTGCTGTCGATCGGCGGCGGGCGCCGACGAGGTCATGCTGCGGGTGCTGGCCCAGCTCGAGGGCATCGGCGGCTCCTGACGCCAGCCCGAGCACCCGGGACGCGGCACGCCGGTCAGGCGTGCTTGACCGAGCCCAGTGGCGCCGGCCGGTGGCCGCCTCGGCCTGCGTCGGCCCAGCACTCGGCGTCGCGGCGGGTGAGGCCCCGCTTGTAGCGCTGCTCGGTGCCGTCGGGGCTCAGCCGCCACAGCTCCCGGTCGAGCACCGGCGGCTCGGCGATCTGGGCGAAGCGCTCGGGGTCCTCGATGCGCAGCAGGTGCAGGTCGTAGGCCTCGACCCCGAGATGGCGCAGCGCATGGGGGACGTCGGGCTCGTCGAGCCGGATCGAGCAGCTCCTCGGACAGCTGGTGGAACTGCAGGCCCATGACCATGCCGCACGACCACTGGAGGTCCCAGTAGAGCCGAGGGTCGGGATCGATGGGATCGGTCATGGCGGTGGGCTCGCCCAGCGACTGGTAGAGGCTCAGCTCGCTGGTGCGGACGCGGCAGAGCGGCTCCTCGATCAGTCGGCTGCGGGGGAAGTTCCGCAGCCTGATGCAGTCCGTCACGCATCGGGACACACACTAGGAGCCACGGGCGTCATCGTCAGGGGAGAAGGGCCAGCAGCCGCTTGGGAGCCACCACCCGGTAGGCGTCGGCGACCACCCCGGCGACCTCGTCCCAGTCGAGGTCCCGGTCGAGCCGGACCCCGATCCAGCCCGCGGTGGCCGACGTAGGGCGGCACGAAGAAGCGGTCGGGCTCCTCGTCCACCACCGTCGCCTGCACCCCGGCGCGGCGGCGCACCACAGCGCCAGGCGACCGTCGCCGTGATGGTCGTCGAGGTACATGACGAAGGTCTTGCGTGCCCTGGATGAAGAACGTGGGCGAGCCGTGGCTCGAGGCGTTCGGTCGACCTCGGGCAGCGCCAGGCAGATGCGGCGCACCCGGGCGAGCGGATCGGCAGGCATGGCGGGCTCCTCGCGTCAGGTCGGCTCGAGGTGGACGGTGTCGTTGAAGCGGCGCAGGATCCACTGCTCGCCATTGACGACCAGGCTGGAGATCGAGGCGTTGTCCGACCCCACGAAGGCGAAGGGCCGCGACCCGGTGGCCTGGGACAGCAGGGCGCCGATGGTGCCGCCGTGGGCCACCACCGCCACCAGCTGGTCGGGGTGGGCGGCCACCACCCGCTCCAACCCGGCCCGCACCCGCGCGAAGAAGTCGGCGTCGCGCTCGGCGCCGGGGATCACCCCCCAGCTCTGCTCGGTCCACATGCGCACCGCCAGCGGGTCGCGCTCGTGGGTCTTCTGACGGAACAGGCCCGCCTCCCACTCGCCCAGGTGGACCTCGCGCAGGTCCGCCTCGACCTGCGGCTCGATGCCCAGCCGGGCGGCCAGCGGGGCGGCGGTCTCGGCCGTGCGCCGCAGGGTGGTGACGTAGATGGCGTCGATGGGCAGGCGGGCCAGTCGCCGACCCAGCTGCTCGGCCTGGGCCCGGCCCTCGGGCGAGAGGGCGGGGTCGCCGTGGCCGTCGCACAGCTCGTGGTCCTGACCCTCGATCACCGGCTCGGACTCGCCGTGGCGGACGAGCAGCACCTCGGTGGCACCCGGCGGACGTTCGAAGCGGAACTGGCGGTAGACCTTCGGTTCGGGCATGACGGCCGAGCGTACGCGAACCCCGCGCCGGCCGCCCCGGCCCTCAGCCGGCGTCGAGGGCGGCGCGGACCGAGGCGATGAAGGCGGCCGCCCCCAGGGGGCCCTCGCCGTCGAGCAGCCGGCGGATCAGGGCCGAGCCGATCACCACGCCGTCGGCCTCCTGGCAGACCTCGACGGCCTGGGCCGGCGAGGACACGCCCACCCCGACCAGCACCGGCTTGTCGGTCACCGCCTTGAGCCGCCTGGCGATGACCAGCGAGCTGGCGGCCAGGGCGTCGCGCTCGCCGGTCACGCCGAGCAGGCCGACGGCGTAGACGAAGCCGCGGGCCCGGGCGCACACCCGCGGCAGGCGCTCGTCGGGCGCGGTGGGTGCGGCCAGCAGCACCGTCTCGACCCCGGCGGCGTCGGCGGCGCGGGCCCAGGGCCCGACCTCCTCGAGCGGGCAGGTCGGGCAGGATGGCGGCCGCACACGCCGCTGGCGGCCAGCGAGCTGGCGAAGCGCTCGAGGCCGGATGCGGAAGGCGATGTTGTAGTAGGTCATGACCGCCAGCGGAACACCGGCGTCGACCGTGGCCAGCTCGTCGAGGATGCTCACCGGGGTGGCTCCCGCCGGCCAGGGCCTGCTCGCTGGCGGCCTGGATGACGGGCCCGTCCATGACCGGGTCGCTGAAGGGGATGCCGATCTCGATGGCGTCGGCGCCGGCGTCGGCCACCGCCCGCACCACCTCGGCCCAGTCGGCGCCCGAGCCCGCCGGTCACGTAGGGCACCAGCAGCTTGCGCCCCCCGGGCCCGGGCCGCGCGCAGGGCCGACTCGAGCACGCCGGGCTCGCTCGGGGCGTCGGGCAGGGTCAGGTCGAGGTCGTCGGCGCCGGGCGAGGTGGTCCGCGGCGGGGTCATCCCAGGATGTCCATCATCTGGGCCACGTCCTTGTCGCCCCGACCCGACAGGTTCAACAGCACGGTGCGCCCGGCCAGCTCGCCCGCGGGCCCGCGACACCCAGGCCAGGGCGTGGGCCGGCTCGAGGGCGGGGATGATCCCCTCGGTGCGCGACAGCAGCTGGAAGGCGTCGATGACCTCGGCGTCGGTGACCGTCTCGTAGCGGGCCCGCCCGATGGACGGCGAGGTGGGAGTGCTCGGGCCCGACCCCCGGGTAGTCGAGCCCGGCCGAGATCGACTGGGCCTCGAGCACCTGCCCGTACTCGTCCTGCATGAGGTACGAGCGCATGCCGTGCACCACGCCGGGCACGCCTCGGGTCACCGCGGCCCCGCCGGCCGGCTCGACCCCGACCAGCTCGGCGGTGGTGTCGGCGAAGCCCGAGAAGATGCCGGCGGCGTTCGACCCGCCACCGACGCAGGCGGTGACCACGTCGGGCACGCCGCCGTCGAGCAGCGCGGCGCACTGGGCCCGGGCCTCGATGCCGATGACCCGGTGGAACTCCCGCACCATCCACGGGTACGGGTGCGGGCCCATGACCGAGCCGAGGCAGTAGTGCGTGGTCTCCACCGTGGCCACCCAGTCGCGCATGGCCTCGTTCACCGCGTCCTTGAGGGTGCGGCTGCCCGACACCGCCGGCACCACCTCGGCGCCCAGCAGCCGCATGCGGAACACGTTGAGGGCCTGGCGGGCCATGTCGACCTCGCCCATGTAGACCATGCACTCCATGCCCAGCAGGGCGGCGGCGGTGGCCGTGGCCACCCCGTGCTGGCCGGCGCCGGTCTCGGCCACCAGGCGGGTCTTGCCCATGCGCCGGGCCAGCAGCGCCTGGCCGAGCACGTTGTTGATCTTGTGGGAGCCGGTGTGGTTCAGGTCCTCGCGCTTGAGCAGCAGGCGCAGGCCGAGCTCCTCGCCCAGACGATGGCACTCGGTGAGCGGCGACGGGCGCCCGGCGTAGTCGCGCAACAGGTCGTCGAGCTCGGTGCGGAAGGTCGGGTCGGCCCAGGCGGCGCGGAACGCGGCCTCGAGCTCCTGGCAGGCGGGCACCAGCGTCTCGGGCACGAAGCGCCCGCCGAACTCGCCGAAGCGCCCGTCGGCCGACGGCTCCCCCATGAACGACTCACCCGGCGACGACATGGCCGCCACCCTACGCGGGGCCCTGCCGGCCGGAGAACTCCGTATCCGGGCGGCGGTCCCGGCCCCCATCCCGTTCTGGCGTCCCTGGTGTCGGTGATGGCGATGCTCACGGACGCCAGAACCCGCCCCGGGCCGGGGCCGGGCGCGGCGGGCACACCGGGCGGAGGTCAGGCCGGGGAGGTGTCCTCTTCCCAGTCGTAGAGCAGGGGCTCGTCGTCGAGGTCGTCGGCGGGCGAGGCGGTGGCCTCGGCGTACGGGGCGTCGAGGTCGAGCTGCACCTCGCCGTAGCCCTCGGCGGCGTCCTTGGCCTCGTTGATGAAGCGCATCACCTTGCTGGCGTCCTTGCGGCCCGGCTCGCGCTCGACGCCGGTGGACACGTCGACCCCCCAGGGACGGACCCGGCCCACGGCGTCACCCACGTTGTCGGGGGTGAGCCCGCCGGCCAGGATCACCCGGCGGGTCAGGGGCAGGCCCTCGGCCAGCACCCAGTCGAAGACCTGACCCGAGCCGGGCGCCGGCGGAGTCGATCATGATGGCGTCGGCCGCGGTGTACTCGTCGACCCGCTCGAGCATCCGGTCGCCGGCGGCGAAGGCCTGGACCAGGAACTGCACCCGCTGGCGGATCCACTTGCCCTCGGCCGGCGTCTCGTGGCCGTGCAGCTGCACGCCGTGCAGGCCGGCGGCGTTGACCATCTCGACCACCCGCTGGGAGGCCTCGTCGCGGAACACGCCGACGGTCATGACCTCGGGCGGCAGCCGGCGGGCGATGTCGCGGGCCTGGTTCACCGCGATCTGGCGGGGCGAGCCGGGCGCGAACACGAAGCCGACGGCGTCGGCGCCCATGGCCACCGCCAGCAGGGCGTCCTCCTCGTTGGTGATCCCGCAGATCTTGACGAACACGCTGCAACGCTAGTGGCGCGACCCTCGATGCCGGCGTCATTTGCCCTGCTCACGGGTCGGGCAGGCGTCGGTCAGGCGCCGGGCCGGCCGTCGGTCCAGCGTCGGTCAGGCGTCGATCAGGCGGCCGTGGAGGTAGTCGTCGTAGGCGGACAGGTCGAGATGGCCGTGGCCGGAGTAGTTGAACAGGATGACCCGCTCCTCACCGGTCTCCTTGGCGGCCAGCGCCTCGTCGACCACCGCCCGGATGGCGTGGGCCGTCTCCGGCGCCGGGATCTTGCCCTCGACCCGGGCGAACTGCACGGCCGCCTCGAACACCTTGCCCTGCGGGTACGCCACCGCCTCCATGCGCCCGTCGCGGACCAGCTTGGAGATGATGGGCGAGTCGCCGTGGTAGCGCAGGCCCCCGGCATGGATGCTCGGGGGCATGAACTCGTGGCCCAGGGTGTACATCGGCATCAGCGGGGTCATCCCGGCGACGTCGCCGAAGTCGTACTCGAAGCGGCCCTCGGTGAGCGTCGGGCACGACGAGGGCTCGACGGCCACCAGGCGCACGTCGGTGTCGGGCACGAAGGGGAACGAGATGCCGCCGAAGTTCGAGCCGCCGCCGCACGAGCCGAGCACGACGTCGGGTCGGGCCTCACCGGCCATGGCCAGCTGCTCCTTGGCCTCGAGCCCGATGATCGTCTGGTGCAGCAGCACGTGGTTGAGCACCGAGCCCAGGGCGTAGTGCGAGTCCTCGCGTTGGACGCAGTCGCGCACCGCGTCGCTGATGGCCGCGCCCAGCGAGCCGGGGCTGTCGGGGTCGTCGATCGGAGAGGGCACCACCTGACCGCCCCACAGCTCCATCATCGCCTTGCGGTAGGGCTTCTGCTCGAACGAGGCCCGCACCATGTAGACCATGCACTCGAGGTCGAACTGGGCGCAGGCGAACGACAGCGACGAGCCCCACTGGCCGGCGCCGGTCTCGGTGGTCAGCCGCTTGATGCCCTCCTGCTTGTTGTAGAAGGCCTGGGGCACGGCGGTGTTGGGCTTGTGCGAGCCCGCGGGTGAGACCGACTCGTCCTTGAAGTAGATCCGGGCCGGCGTGCCCAGCTCCGCTTCGAGCCGCGTGGCCCGGACCAGCGGGCGTCGGCCGCCACAGCCGGAGGATGTCGAGCACCTCGCCGGGGATGTCGATCCACGGCTCGGCCGACATCTCCTGCCCGATGAGCGCCATGGGGAACAGCGGGGCCAGATCGTCGGGCCCGACCGGCTCGCGGGTGCCGGGGTGCAGGGGCGGTTCGAGGGGGGAGTCCAGGCGGGGCAGCAGGTTGAACCACGCGGTCGGCAGCTGGTCTTCGGACAGGATGAAACGGCTCATCGAACTCCCCCGGGGTCGCGGATCGAGCGGACGGCGTGATCGTAGGTCCGCCTCCGCCGCTGCGCTCGTGGCCCGGGGACCGCCCGGTCGGCCCGGCGGCCTGGCGGCATGGTCAGGCCGAACGGAGCGCGGCCACCGCGGCGGCGGGATCGCCCGACGTGACCAGGGCCTCGCCCACCAGCACGGCGTGGTAGCCGGCCGCTCGCAGGGCGGCGGCCTCGGCCGGGCCGGTGATGCCGGACTCGGCCACCCGCACCATCCCCGGTGGCATCAGCGGGGCCAGGCGCACGGCGCGGGCGGTGTCCACGGCGAACGTGACCAGGTCGCGCTGGTTGACCCCGACCAGGTCGGCGCCGACCGCCACCGCCCGGTCGAGCTCGGCCTCGTCGTGGATCTCGACCAGCGCGTCCAGGCCGAGCTGGCGGGCCAGGCCCAGCAGCTCCCCCAACTCGTCGTCGTCGAGGGCGGCGGCGATGAGCAGGACGGCGTCGGCCCCCATCAGCCGGGCGTCGACCACGTCCAGGGCCGACACGGTGAAGTCCTTGCGCAGCACGGGCAGGGCACAGGCCTGGCGGGCGGCGGCGAGGTCCTGGGCCGATCCGCCGAAGAAGGCCTCGTCGGTCAGCACCGACAGGCACGCGGCGCCGCCCGCCGCGTAGGCCGCCGCCAGCGCGGCCGGGTCCAGGTCGGGGGCAAGGGGCCCCTTGGACGGTGAGGCCCGCTTGACCTCGGCGATCACTCCCAGATCATCACGATCGGCCAACGCCGCCCGGAAGCCCCGAGGGGCGGCCCGCGCCGAGGCCTGCTCGACGAGGGGCGCCAGCGGGCGGGCGTCCGCGGCCGCCGCCGCCCGGTGGGCGGCGAGGATGCGGTCGAGGTAGGTGGTCATGGCCGGTTGCCGCTCGCCCCGACGTCGCCGGGCCCGGGTCGCCTCAGTGCTCGAAGCCCTTGCCCGACACCGGGGTGGTGGCCACCAGCAGCGGCCCGTCGCCCAGCAACCCGCCGAGGTCACCGAACAACGCGGCCATGGCGGCGCTGCCGCTGTGGGTCGCCAGCGCGTCGGCGTCGGTGTAGAGCTCGAACATCCACACGACGTCCTCGTCGGCGTCGTCGGTGTTGATCGTGTAGATCAGCGTGCCTTCTTCATCGGCCACCGTGGGCAGGATCTTCTCCAGCGCGGCGATCATGTCGGCCCGGCGACCCGGCTTGGACGTGAGCTTGACGAACATCGAGGACTTGGCCATGGCCACGCACCCTAGCGGTGCTCGAACCCGGGTCGAGCCAGGGTTCGAGCCCGGGTCGAGCCAGGTTCGAGCCCGGTCGGGCCGGCTCGACCCCCATCTCAGTCGCGGTCGCTCTCCAGGCTGCGCATCACGGCCAGGGCCGGGGTGAGGACGAAGGCCAGCGCCGACAGCACCAGGCAGACGACCCCCAGCGCCAGCAGCGGCCCGAAGCTGGACACCAGCCCCGCCGACAGGGCGAACAACGCCACCAGCAGCAGCGCCGCCGGGGCCAGCTGCACCGCCCGGGGCACCCGGGCACCGTTGCCGGGGCCGGCCTCGTCCAGCAGGGCGGCGTAGTCGGTGTCGTCGTCGACGTAGGGGACGAACTCGGGGCTGGGAGCCCCCGCCGGACGGCTGCGGCGCTCGGCCACGCGGGCCTCCTGCTCGCCTTCGGCCAGGGTGCGGTCGTAGGCCCGGCGGCGGTCGTCGTCACCCAGCACCGCCCACGCCTGGTTGACCCGGCGCATGCGCTCCTCGGCGCCGGAGCGGGTGGTGGCGTCGGCGTCGGTGTGGAAGTCGGGATGGGCGACCCGGGCGGCCCGCACGTAGGCCCGCCGCACCTCGGCGGGCGACGCCGAAGGGGGGACGCCCAGAACCTCGTAGTGGGTCACGGTCGAATGCTAGGACGTGCGGTCCGTCCCGTGACCGGTCGCGGGTGCCAGCATGGTCGAGCCATGACCGCCAGCGACCCGACCGTCGTCGTGCTCATCGAGGACGACCCCAACATCGCCGATCTCGTCGACCTCTACCTCCGCAACGACGGGTACCGCGTGTACCAGGCCAACAACGGCACCACGGGGTTGGCCCTCGTGCGCGACCGCAGCGCCAAGCTGGTGATCCTCGACGTGGGGCTGCCGGGCGACCTGGACGGCCTCGGCGTGTGCCGGGAGCTGCGAGCCCACAGCGACATCCCCATCATCATGCTGACGGCCCGCGACGGGGAGATCGACCGGGTCCTCGGGCTGGAGCTGGGGGCGGACGACTACGTGACCAAACCGTTCTCCCCCCGCGAGCTGGTGGCGCGGGTGAAGGCCATCCTGCGGCGCGCCGACGGGCCCGCCCGCGACGCTCCCTCGGTGCTGGTGGCCGGCGACGTCGAGGTCGACCTGGGTCGGCGCGAGGCGCGGGTGGGCGGCGAGCCCGTGGCCCTGGCCGCCCGCGAGTTCGACCTGCTGGCCTACCTGGCCGACAACCGGGGGCTGGCCCTGAGCCGTCGCCAGCTGCTGGACGGGGTGTGGGGGGTGGACTGGATCGGCGACGAGCGCACCGTGGACGTCCACGTGCGCCAGCTCCGCAAGAAGCTCGGCGACGGCTTTCCCCTCACCACGGTCTGGGGTGTCGGCTACCGCCTCGACTGAGTTCGCCCGCACCGTTCCGGCGTCCCTCAGCATCGCCATGGCCGACCGGATCGACGCCGGAACCGTTGGGAGCTCATGAACTCCTCACACCTGCAGGCGACACTGGAACGGTGGACGTGAGCCCGTGAGGAGACGCATCACCATCGCCATCCTGGGGATGGTCGCCGCCGCCCTGCTGCTGGTCGGCCTGGGCACGCTCGCCCTCACCCGGGTGAGCGCCCGGACCACCGCCCGCCGCGAGCTCGTGTCCCAGGCCGACGCCACCAGCGCGCTCCTCGAGCTGGGCAGCGGCCTGCGCAACCCGAACGGCACGAGGCTCCCGGCCCGCCAGCGCCTGGCCCGGGTGCGCGAGGCGCTCAGCCTCGAAGACGTGAGCATCGTGGTGCTCGACGCCCAGAACCAGGCCGACGGCACCGGTGACCCCTTCCCGTCCAGCGTGAACCTCTCCCCCGCGCAGTTCGCCTCGCTGCGCAACGGCGAGGTGGTGAGCGGTTCGAAGGGCCAGCAGGTGTACGCGGTGGCCCCGCTGGGCGCCATCGGTGCCAGCCTCCCGGTGCTCGTCCTCACCCGGGACCTGGGCCCCACGGTGGGGTCGGGCTGGGGCTGGTTCCTCCTGTCCTCGGGCGTCGTGCTCCTCCTGGGCACCCTGGTGGCCCTGCGTCTCAGCCGCCGGCTCACCCAGCCCCTGCGGGAGGCGACCCAGGCCACCGCCACCATCGCCCACGGCGATCTCAGCGTCCGTCTCCCGATGAGCGGCGGCCGACCCAACGACGAGCTCGACGCCCTGGCCCAGTCGATCAACGAGATGGCGGACTCCCTGCAACGCTCCCGCGGGCTCGAGCAGCAGTTCCTGTTGTCGGTGTCGCACGACCTGCGCACCCCGCTCACCTCGATCCAGGGCTACGCCGAGGCCATCGCCGACGGTGCCGCCCCGGACGACCGGGCCGCGGCGGCGATCATCCTGGCCGAGTCGCGGCGCCTCGGTCGCCTGGTGCGCGACCTGCTCGACCTGGCCAAGCTGGAGGCCCGGCAGTTCACCTTCCATCCCGCCGACATCGACCTGGCCGCGCTGGTCACCGACTCGGCCGACGGCTTCCGGCCCGACGTGGCGGTGGCCGGTCTGCAGCTGGAGCTGGTCAGGCCCCCCGGCCCGGTGTGGGGCCGGGCCGACCCCGACCGGGTGGCCCAGGTGGTGGCCAACCTCATCGAGAACGCCCGGAAGTTCGCGGCCACCACCATCACGGTGGCCGTCGCCGCCGGGCCCACCGGCCCCGAGATCTCGGTGTCCGACGACGGCCCCGGCATCTCGGCCGCCGATCTCCCCCACGTGTTCGAGCGGCTCTACGTGGCCGGCCACGAGCCCGTGCGGGCCGAGGTCGGGTCCGGCCTGGGCCTGGCCATCGTGCGGGAGCTGGTCGAGGCCATGGGGGGCCGGGTGTGGGCCGAGGCGGCCGAGCCGGGCGGTGCCCGCCTCATGGTGCACCTGCCCCCACCGCCGCCGGCGCCCGCCACCGGCCCGGCGCCGCCCTCGTCGAACCTCCGGTCGGCTCCCCCGTCGCCCCCCACGTCGACCCCGACCGGGCCCCCCACCGCACCGGCCTAGGTTCGATCAGGCCAGGGGCAGGGCCCGGATCTCGGCCGGCCGGCCGGCACCGGCCTCGGCGGGCCCCCGCACCACGGCGGCGGCCGGAGGGTCGACCGATCGATGGACCAGGCCCAGCGCGATGGAGGCCCCCCGCTCCGGGGCGTAGGTGCTGCTCGTCACCGTGCCCACCACCTTGTCGCCCACCACGATCTCCGACCCGGGCGCGGGCGGTTCCTCGCCGCCGAGCACCAGCGCCCGCAGGTGCCGGGGCACGTTGCCGCCCCGCGAATCCACCCGGGCCACCAGCTCCTGGCCCGTGTAGCAGCCCTTGGTGAAGCTCACCGAGGCGTCGATGACCGCCTGGCCCAGCTCGGCCGGGATCACCCCGTCGGTGATCTCCGCGCCCATCTTGGGGACGCCGGCGTTGATGCGCTCGACCTCGTCGCCGGCGGCCCGGGGCGCGTCGTCGGCCACGGCCGCTGATCTCGGCCTCGGTGCGGATCTTGAAGCGGGCGAGCCGGGCCATCACCTCGGCGCCGAAGCCCTCGTCCACGGCCAGCTCGAAGGCGTCGGCGCCGGTACGGGTCACGGAGAGCCAGTAGCCCAGCTTGCCGCTCGGTTCGAGCAGCAGGGTGGGCGCCGACGCCCCCACCGCCAGGGCGAGCACGTCCTGGCTCAGCTGGCCCTGCAGGTAGGTGCCGGCGTCGGGCCCGGTCACGGCGATCACGTCACGGCTCATGGCGCCATTCTCGCTCCTCTTCTCCCGACTCCCCCCGAACGCTCGCCGGACCGGTCAGGAGGGGCGCCGGTTCGGTCATGGGGTCAGGTGGCGGCGCGGCGCTGGGCCGTCATGCGCCGGGCGCCGGGCACCGCCGCCAGCAGGGCCTGGGCCTTGTTGTGGCACTCCAGGTCCTCGTGCTCGGGGACGCTGTCGGCCACCACCCCCGCCCCGGCCTGCACCGAGGCCCGACCGTCGGGGGAGACCACCATGGTGCGGATGGCGATGGCGGTGTCGATGTTGCCGGAGAAGTCGATGTAGCCGACCACCCCGGCGTAGGGACCCCGCTTGACCGGCTCGAGGTCGTCGATGATCTCCATGGCCCGCACCTTGGGCGCCCCCGACACCGTGCCGGCCGGCAGGGTGGCCCGCAGCACGTCGATGGGCGTCCGCGCCCTCGGCCAGCTCGCCCGACACCTGCGAGGTGAGGTGCATGACGTGGCTGTAGCGCTCCAGCGTCATCATCTCGTCGACCTGCTCGGTGCCGAAGCGCACCACCCGGCCGACGTCGTTGCGGGCCAGGTCGACCAGCATCACGTGCTCGGCGATCTCCTTGGGGTGCTCGCTCAGCTCGGCCCCCATGCGCCGGTCCTCCTCGTCGGTGCGGCCCCGGCGGCGGGTGCCGGCGATGGGGCGGGAGATCACCCGGTTGTCGAGCAGCTGCACCATGGGCTCGGGCGAGCAGCCGACGAGGGTCACCTCGGGGTGGCGGGAGAAGTACATGTACGGGCTGGGGTTCACCTGGCGCAGCACCCGGTAGACGTCGAACGGGTCGGCGCTCGAGATCGAAGTCGAAGCGCTGGGCCAGCACCACCTGGAAGATGTCGCCGGCCAGGATGTGCTCCTTGGCCACCTCGACGGCCCGGCAGTAGTCGCCCGCCCCCATCGAGGACCGGACCTCGGGCAGCTCGTCGGCCAGCGACGGGCGGGTCGAGCAGCGGCTCGTCGAGGGCCTGGGCGCCGTCGAGGGCGAGCTGCTCGAGCCGCTCGACGGCCTCGTCGTAGGCGAGGTCGACGGTCGGCGGTGTCGGCCCCGTCGGGGATCCAGGCGTTGGCGATGAGGGTGACCCGCTGGCGGAAGTGGTCGAAGGCGGCCAGCTCGCCGATGATCGACTGGACGGCGTCGGGATAGTGCTGATCGTCGGTCGGACCGTCCGGCAGCTGCTCGACCTCGCGGACGACGTCGTAGCCGAGGTAGCCGACCAGCCCGCTGTGCAGCGGGGGCAGGTCGGGCAGCGACGGCGACCGGTACTGGCGCAGGGCGGCCTCGGTGGCGGCCAGCATGCCCTGGTCGAGCGGGATCGCGTCCGGCGAGGGCGCCGTCGGTGGTGACCTCGTTGCCCCGGGCCACGAGGGTGGCGGCGTGGTGGCGGCCCACGAACGACCACCGGCCCCAGCGCTCGCCGTGCTCGACCGACTCGAGCAGGAAGCCCGGCTCGTCGCCGGGGCACAGCCGGGCGAAGGCGGCCACCGGCGTGATGAGGTCGGCCAGCAGCTCCCGCCAGACCGGCACCACCGAGTAGTCGGCCGCGAGCGCGTGGAACTCGTCGCGCGTGGGGCGGAACACGGCGCGTCAGGACCCGGACGGGGACAGCCGCGTCGGCGTCAGGCCCGAACGAGCGGAAGAAGCAGGAGAACTCGCCGGTGTGGCACGCCCCGTTGCCCTCCTGCTCGACGACGAACAGCAGGGTGTCGCCGTCGCAGTCGTAGTAGCCCTCGCGGACGTACTGGCGATCGCCGGACGTCTCGCCCTTGCACCAGTACTCCTGGCGCGAGCGGCTCCAGAACCAGGTGCGCCCCGTCTCGAGCGTCTGGCGCAGCGAATCGGCGTTCATCCACGCCATCATCAGGACGCGGCCGGTGCCGGCCTCCTGGACGATGGCGGGCACCAGGCCGTCGGCGTTGTAGGTGACCGCGGCCAACTGCTCGTCGGTGAAGGAGATGGGGGTCGAGACCGGCATGGCCGCTCATCGTAGGGGCGGCGACCCACGGGTTCACGAACCGGATTGACCGTTGCCTCCGGCGGTGCCGGGGGGGCGCTCGGCCGCCCGGCGGGCGACGTCGTCGAGCCAGGCCGGGTGCAGCGAGGCCCGCGCCTCGGCCTCGCTGACCGGCGGCTCGACCTGGCGGAGCAGGGCCGCCGCCTGCCGGCGCCGCTCCTGCTCGTCGGGCGGGAGCTCGTCGAGCGTCGGGCCCGTCGTCGCGCAGCCCGCGCCACATCCACACCAGGGCGGCGACGACCAGGGCGGCGAACACGGCCAGCACCACCCAACTGCCGACGGTGGCGCCTCCGGTGACGTGACCCGAGGCGGTCCCCGACGGGCTGCCCGATGTCGTCGACTCCGCCAGGGGACGGTCGGGCGCGGTGAGGCCGAACCAGTTCGTCCAGTAGCCGACGTAGCCGATGAGCAGCGCGCCGGCCAGCATGAGCCCACCCAGCACCCAGCGGTCGTCGCGGGTGAAGCGCCGCCCGTGAGCTCGTCGTCGCGGAACTCCTTGGGCGGCCGCGCCCGGAGGACGGGACGCTCCGGCTCCGGCCACGACGTCATGGCCCCAGCCTAGAGGCGCCGCCTGGGCGGCGACCGCCTGGCGGCAGACCGGTCTGGAGCGTAGAGGCCGGTCTAGAGGTAGAGGCCGGTCGAGCCCTCCTCGAGCCGGCTGGCCGCCACGGCGTGGACGTCGCGTTCGCGCAGGATCACGAAGTCCTCGCCCCGGACCTCGACCTCGTAGCGGTCCTCGGGGTTGAACAGGACGTGGTCGCCCGGCTCCATCTGGCGCACGTTGGGGCCGATGGCCACGATCTCGGCCCAGGCCAGGCGCTTGCCCATCTGCGCCGTGGCCGGGATGAGGATGCCGCCCGGTGCTGCGCCGCTCGCCGTCCGAGCCGCCGAGGCGGACGAGGATGCGGTCCGACATCATCTTGATGGGCAGCTTGTCGGACCCCGCCGCCAGCCGGTCGGCCAGCGTGTCGCCCGGCTGACCCGTCGGCGTGGCCGGGCCCGGGGCCGCGGCCTTGCGCCCCGACGCCCTGCCTTGGCCCCCGTGCCCCCCTTGGTCGCCTGGGCCGCCGGCACGGCCGCCTGAGTGTCCGGCGCGGCAGCGGCGGCTCCGGCGTGGCCGCGCGTCAGCGGCCGGTCCGTCGGGTCGGTCCTCAGGTTGATCGTCGGCGAGCACGGAACCGACGGTACCGTCTCCCACCATGGCCGACGACACCGACGTCCCCACCCGCCCTGCATCTGGTCACCGGCGACGGTGTGGCCCTCGAAGCCGAGGCGGTCATGCCCGCCGGCGC
This sequence comes from uncultured Microthrixaceae bacterium, assembly GCA_963726905.1. GTDB lineage: Bacteria > Actinomycetota > Acidimicrobiia > Acidimicrobiales > Acidimicrobilacustridaceae > UBA4742. The sequence goes on along the minus strand of CAVSDZ010000015.1, from coordinate 211,470 downwards.
CCACGCCGCGGTGGTGCTGGCCCATCCCCACCCGCTTCACGGCGGCTCGATGCGCTCGCTGGTGACGAGCGAGCTGTTCCGCACCCTGCCCGGCCCAGGGCCTGGCCGTGCTGCGCTTCAACTTCCGGGGCGTCGGCGAGTCGGAGGGCGCGCACGGCGCCGGGGTCGACGAGCGCCTCGACATCGAGGCCGGCGCTCGACCACCTGGCCGCGGCCGGCCACCGGTCTGCCCCTGGTCGTCGCCGGCTGGTCGTTCGGGGCCGACGTCGCGCTCGACGGTGGCCGACCCCCGCCTGGCCGGCTGGTTCCTCATCGCCCCGCCCGTCCGCATCGTGGCCGTCGACGCCATGGTGGCCGCCCACGACCCGCGACCGAAGCTGCTGGCCGTGCCCGAACACGACGAGTTCCGCCCGCCGGCCTCGGCCCGCGAGGTCACCGCCGACTGGGTCAACACCCGCATCGAGGTGGTGGCCGGCGCCGATCACTTCTTCGCCGGCCGCACCGCCAAGGTGGCCGAGCTGCTGGTCGACTGGGTCGCTTCGCTCACGTGACTCCCCCTGAGCCCGGGCGCCGCGGGGTCAGGTGACGGGGCGGGTGACCACGCCGTGGTCGGCCAGGCGGGCCTTGGCCTCGGCCACCGTGTGCTCGCCGAAGTGGAAGATCGACGCGGCCAGCACGGCGTCGGCGCCCGCCCTCGACCACACCGTCGACCAGGTGCTGCGAGCGTCGCCGACCCCGCCGCTGGCGATCACCGGGATGCCGACGGCGTCGACCACGGCCCGGGTCAGCGTCAGGTCGAAGCCGTCGCGGGTGCCGTCGCGGTCCATCGACGTGAGCAGGATCTCGCCGGCGCCGAGCCGCTCGGCCCTGCGGGCCCACCACACGGCGTCGATGCCGGTCGGCGTGCGGCCGCCGTGGGTGAAGACCTCGAAGCCGCTCTTGGTGGGCGAGTCGGTGTGGGACGGCTCGCGGCGGGCGTCGATGGCCACCACCACGCACTGCGCGCCGAACTCCGCGGCCAGCTCGCCGATGAGCTCGGGCCGCTCGCACCGCCGCCGTGTTGACCGACACCTTGTCGGCGCCGGCCCGCAGCAGGCGGCGGGCGTCGTCGACGGTGCGGATGCCGCCGCCGACGGTGAACGGGATGAACACCTCCTCGGCGGTGCGCCGCACCACGTCGACGATGGTGTCGCGCTGGTCGCTCGAGGCGGTGATGTCGAGGAACACCAGCTCGTCGGCGCCCTCGGCGTCGTAGCGGGCGGCCAGCTCGACCGGGTCGCCGGCGTCGCGCAGGTCGACGAAGTTCACGCCCTTGACCACCCGGCCGGCGTCGACGTCGAGACAGGGGATCACCCGGACGGCACGCATCAGGCTGACCCTACCGGCGGCTCAGGCCCGGCGGTCGCAGCCAGGGCGTCGGCCACGGTGAACGCGCCCTCGTACAGCGCCCGGCCGACGATGGCCCCCGCCAGGCGGCGCCCGCCGGCCTCGAGCGCGGCGCAGGGCCCGCAGGTCGTCGAGCGTGCCCACGCCGCCCGAGGCGATCACGGCGATCGCGGTCGCGGCCAGCACCGCGGCCAGCCCGGCGAGGTCGGGGCCCTCGAGCGTGCCGTCGCGGCCGATCTCGGTGACGACCAGGGCGGCCACGCCGGCGTCGGCGAACGCGCGGGCCACGTCGAGCAGGTCGCGGCCCGAGCCCTGCTCCCAGCCCCGCACGGCCACGTCGCGGCCGCGGGCGTCGAGGCCGACGGCCACCGGGCATGCGGGCCGCCAGCCGCCGCACCAGCCCGGGGTCCTCGAGGGCGGCGGTGCCGAGCACCACCCGGGCCACGCCGGCGTCGACCAGGGCCTCGGCGGCGGCCTCGTCGCGCACCCCGCCGCCGGTCTGCACCGGCACGGCCACGGCGGCGGCGATGGCGGCGACCACCGGCCGGTTCGCCGGGTCGCCGGTGCGGGCGGCGTCGAGGTCGACCACGTGGATCCACGGGGCGCCGGCCTCGGCGAAGGCCACGGCCTGGGCCACCGGGTCGTCGCCGTAGACGGTCTCGCGGTCGTAGTCGCCCTGGTAGAGGCGGACGCAGCGGCCGTCGCGCAGGTCGATGGCCGGGATAGAGGTCCATGGGCTCGGTCCCGACGCGCTCAGCGCTCGTCGCCGGGCCGACCCCGCCGGGCCACCGACGGGCGGCCGCGGCCAGGGCCACGAAGTTGGCCAGCAGCTGCAGGCCGGTGGCGGCCGACTTCTCGGGGTGGAACTGCGTGGCCCACACGTTGCCCCGCGCCGACCGCGGCGGTCACCGGGCCGCCGTAGTCGCAGGTGGCGACCACGTCGTCGGTGACGCTCGGCGGCGTAGGAGTGGACGAAGTAGACCCACGATCGGCTCGGCCGAGCCCGTCGAGCAGCGGCGACGGGCCGGCGGCGCTCGAGCACGTTCCACTGCATCTGGGGGCGCTTGACCCCGTCGGGCAGCAGGCGCACCCGGCCGGGCAGCACGCCGAGCCCGGGGACGCCGGGCGTCTCGTCGGAGCCGTCGTAGAGCATCTGCATGCCGACGCAGATGCCGAGGAAGGGGCGGTCCGGCCTCGACGGCCTCGACGGCCAGCTCGTCGAGGCCGGTGGCCCGCAGCTGCTCCATGCACCGGCCGAAGGCGCCGACGCCGGGCAGCACGACCGCCGGCCGCGTCGCGCGATCAGCCCGGGTCGGCGGTGAGGCGGGCGTCGGCGCCGAGCGTGCTGGAGCGCCTTCTGCGGCCGAGCGGAGGTTGCCGATGCCGTAGTCGAGCACGGCGATGAGGCGTCACAGCGTGCCCTTGGTGGACGGGATGCCGGCGCCCTCGACGCGCACCGCGTCGCGCAGCGAGCGGGCCACCGCCTTGAACGTGGCCTCGATGATGTGGTGGGTGTTGCGGCCCGCGCACGAGCGTGATGTGCAGCGTGATGGCCGACGGCCACCACGAAGGCCCGCCAGAACTCCTCGACCAGCTGGGGGTCGAACGGCGGGTCGCCCAGGATCTTCTCGCCGGGGAAGTCGACCTCGTAGACGAGGAACGGGCGGCCCGACAGGTCGAGGGCCACGTCGACCAGCGCCTCGTCGAGCGGGCACCCGGGTCGAGGCGAAGCGGCGCACGCCGGCCTTGTCGCCCAGCGCGGTGCGGAACACCTCGCCCAGGGCGATGCCGACGTCCTCGACGGTGTGGTGGGCGTCGATCTCGAGGTCGCCCGCGGCCCGCACCGTCAGGTCGAAGCCGCCGTGGCGGCCGAGCTGGCCGAGCATGTGGTCGAAGAACGGGATGCCCGGTCGACACCTCGACCCGGCCGGTGCCGTCGATGGCGAGGTCGATGGCGATGTCGGTCTCCTTGGTGGTGCGGGCCACCGCGGCCACGCGGGCCGCGGCTCCCGGGCGGTCGGCATCGGGGCGGGGGACAGGTCGGTCATGTGAGGATCTCCGTGAGAGCGGCGAGGAAGGCATCGTCTTCGTCGGGGGTGCCGACGGTGACGCGCAGGCAGCCCTCGAGGCGGGGCAAGGTCGAGCAGTTGCGCACCAGCACCGACCGGTCGAGCAGGCCCTGCCAGACCGCGGCGCCGTCGGCCGCGTCGGGGACGGAACAGGATGAAGTTGGCGCCCGACGGCCACACGTCGACGGGCAGGTCGGCCAGGGCGGCGGCGAGCCGGCCCCGCTCCTCGACCAGGCGGGCCACCCGGGCCTCCATCTCGTCGACGGTAGTCGAGGGCCAGCAGCCCGGCCAGCTGCTTGGCCGCGTCGAGGTGGTACGGCAGCACCACCTTGTCGAGCTCGGCCACCACCGCGGCGGGGCCGACGAGGTAGCCGAGGCGGGCGGCCGGCCATCGACCACGTCTTGGAGAACGTGCGGGTCACCACCAGGGGCACGTCGTCGCCCACCAGGCCGAGCGGCCGACCACGGGGCGAACTGGCCGTAGGCCTCGTCCACCACCAGCAGGGCGTCGCCCGCCTCGGCCAGGGCCAGCGTCTCGCGCACCGTGGCCTCGTCGTCGACCATGCCGGTGGGGTTGTTGGGCGAGCACAGGAAGGTGATCGACGGGCGGCGCCTCGGCGAAGACCCGGCCGGACCTCGGCGAGGTCGGTGGAGAAGTCGGCCGCCCGCTCGCCCTCGACCACCGCGGTGCCGGTGAGCCGGCGATGTGGCTGTGCAGGGCGTAGGTGGGCTCGAACACCGCGGCCGTGCGCCCGGCGCCGCCGTAGGCCAGCAGCAGCGTCTGCAGCACCTCGTTCGAGCCGTTGGCCACGAACACCTGCTCGGGCGTCGACGCCGTGCAGCTCGGCCACGGCCCGGCGCAGGTCGCTGGCGGCCCGGTCGGGGTAGCGGTGCCAGTCGATGCGTCCGGACGGCCTCGGCGTAGGCGGCCAGCCACGCCGCCGGCGGCGGCTCGGGCGACTCGTTGGTGTTGAGCCGCACCGCCACGTCGACCTGCGGCGAGTGGTAGCCGGCCATGAGGGCGACGTCGGCGCGCAGCGGCGCACGATCGACTGCGCCGGTCGTCGGCGCCGGCGCAGGCGGATCGACTGGGCGTGGGCGTCGAAGCCCTCGGCGGCGGCCAGCGTCTCGACGAACGGGGCGACCGCGGTCGAAGCGCGGCGCGGTCGAGCGTGATCACGTGGACCTGCTTGACGAAGTCGTCGACGGTGAGGGCGCTGCCGAAGCGGGCCGAGCCGAACGTGGGCAGCACGTGGCTGGGCCCGGCGATGTAGTCGCCCACCGAGGCCGGCGACAGCGGCCCGCAGAAGACGGCGCCGGCGTGGCGGACGAGCGGCACCAGCGCCTCGGGGTCGGCGTTCATCAGCTGCAGGTGCTCGGGGGCGATGAGGTTGGCCACCGCCATCGCCGGCTCGGGCGTCGTCGACCAGGGCCAGGTGCCCGCCGCTGGGCGAAGGTGGCCTCGATGTCGGCGCGGCGCGGGGCGTCGGCCACCAGCCGGACGATCTCGGCGTCGATGGCGTCGGCCGCCTCGGGCGACCAGGTGATGAGCCAGGCCAGGCCGTCGGGGCCGTGCTCGGCCTGCACGATCACGTCGATGGCGGCGTAGGTCGGCGGCGTCGAGTCGTCGGCCACCACCACGATCTCCGACGGGCCGGCGAAGGCCGACGGGACGCCGACGACGCCGGCCACCTCGCGCTTGGCGATGGCCACGTACACGTTGCCCGGCCCGGCGATGACGTCGACCGGCCGGATCGACTCGGTGCCGTAGGCCATGGCGGCGATGGCCTGGGCGCCGCCGATGGCGTACACCTCGTCGACCCCGGCGATGGCGGCGGCGGCCAGCGTCGACGGCGCCACCTGGCCCGTCGCGGCGATCGGGAGGGACGCACAGCACGACCTCGCCCACCCCGGCCACCCGGGCCGGCACGCGCGGTCATCAGCACCGACGACGGGTACGAGCCCGACCGCCGGGCACGTACAGGCCGGCCCGGTCGACCGGCACCGGCCGGCCCCGCACGACGATGCCGTTGCGCTCGTAGTCGTGTGGCCTCGCGCTGCTGCGTCCGGTGGAAGGCCTCGATGGAGGTCGCGCGGCCTCCTCGAGGGCCTGGCGCAGGTCCGGCGGCGGCCTGGTCCAGCGCGTCGGCGAGGTCGGTCGGGCGGCACCCGCAGCTCGGCGAGCGCGACCCCGTCGAAGCGCTCGGTGAGCTCGCGCACCGCCGTGTCGCCCCGGGTCGGCCACCTCGGCGAGGATGGCCCGCACCGCGGCCAGCGGCTCGTCGCCGGCCGGCGCGGGGCGGGGCAGCGCCGCCGCCAGGTCGGCGGCCGCCACGCCGCGGAGGTCGAGTCGGTTCAGCACGGACGAAGCCGAGGTGTCGGAGGCGGGCACGGGCGGAACATGAACTGGTCACGGTAGTGGCCGGGAGGGTCTCATCCCGAACCGGTTCACGCGTCACCGGACCCGCTGCCGCGCCGCGTCGGGCCGGGCGGACCACGCCGACCCGGCCCGGCGAACGCGCGGCAGCGCGACCGAGCCCGCGCCCGAGCGGGTAGACAGGGCGGGTGAACGACGAGCTCGCCCGCCTGCTGTCCGCTGCCACCTCGCTCGACGAGATCACCGCCCGCATCACCGACACCGCCGATCGGTTCAGCGCGGAAGGCAACGACGCCATCGCCGCCGACCTGTTCGAGGTCGAGCGCGCCCTGCGCAACGCCAACCGCCGTCTCGCCCGCGTCGTCGCGGCCATGCGCTGAGCCGCTGAACGCGAACCGCCAGGTCGGCCCGAGAACGGGGCGGAAAAGGGCCGACGCCCCCGAAGGGGCGTCGGCGGGGCGACACTGGGCGGCGGATCCCAGATGTGTCGCCGGGTACCAGGTGGCGGGAACCTGGTGCTTCGATGGTAGCCCGGTCAACCACCGCTCGCTCCACCCAGCTGACACATTTTCTGGGATTTCCCCGACCGAATCGCTCGTTTGCAGTATGGCTCGCAAGTGATTCGGTCGAAATGCGTCAAACGCGAGACGACGGGCAGAAATCGTTTAAGACACAGTCCTCACATCGAGGCCGCCGGGCGACGCACACTCGGCGACCGTGCAGGATGAGCCGCAGCGAGAACCGACCCCGCTCGTGGGCGGGGACCATCGGGTTCAGCTCCAGCTCCACCTTGACCGGATCGGTCTCGGTGGTGAGGCCCAGCAGCCGGCTCAGACGACCGACGTGGGTGTCGACGGGCAGGCCGGGCAGGTCGAGCGCGACGCTGCGCACGACGTTCGCCGTCTTGCGTCCCACGCCGGGCACGGTGACGAGATCCGCCATGGCGCCCGGCACCTCGCCGTCGAAGCGATCGACGAGCGCGTTGGCCATCCCGATCAGGCTCTTGGTCTTGTTCTTGTAGAAGCCGGTCGAGCGGATGATCTCCTCGAGCTCCGCCGGCTCGGCCCGGGCCAGATCCTCCGGCGTCGGGGTAGCGGGCGAAGAGCACCGGCGTCACCAGGTTCACCCGCGCGTCGGTGCACTGGGCCGACAGGATCGTGGCGGCCAGCAGCTCGAACGGGTTGCGGTGGTCGAGCTCGCACCGCGCGTCGGGGTACTCCAGCGTGAGCCGGCGGTTCGCCTCGCGGGCCCGGCCGGCGGGTGTCCTCGGTTTCGCCATGGACGGCGCAGGCTAGCGGGCCGGGCCCGACCGGTAGCCTGCCTCGATGCGTCGCCTGCTGCTCCACGCCTCGTCGGGCGAGGAGCTCGACCCGCTGCCCCCCGACCTGGGCCTGGCCCTGGAGCGCATCGCCGACGACGGGCGACCGGTCGGCGAACTGCCCGGGCTGTTGCAGCAGGTGGCCGCGCTCGCTCCGGCCATCGGCGCGGTGGCGGCCACCCTCGAAGCCGAGCCGACCCCCGAGCCGCTGGCCGCGCTGGCGGCCGAGGCCGGCTACCAGCTCGAGCGCTCGACCCTGCAGCTGCGCCGACCTCTCCCGCTCGGTCCGTCCGAACACGACCTCGGGCCCGGCCACGAGCCGCCCGTGCTGCGACCGTTCCGCCCCGGCGCGGACGAAGCGGCGTGGGTGGCGGTGAACAACCGCGCCTTCGAGTGGCATCCCGAGCAGGGCGGATGGACGGTGGACGACGTCCGCCGCCGCGAGGCCGAGCCGTGGTTCCGGGCCGACGGCTTCCTGGTGCACGACGACCCCGACCCGAGCGCCGGCGCCGGCTCGATCGACGGCTTCTGCTGGACGAAGATCCACGCCGACGCCGAGCCGCCGCTCGGCGAGATCTACGTCATCGCCGTCGACCCCGCCGCCCATGGGCGCGGCCTGGGCCGGGCGCTGGTGGTGGCCGGGCTCGACTGGCTGGCCGCCCAGGGGCTGACCGTCGCCATGCTGTACGTCGAAGCGGACAACGGGCCCGCCCGCGGCCTGTACCGCGATCTCGGCTTCGCCGAGCACCAGGCCCGCCGGTGGTGGCGCCGCCCGCTGGGGCCGTGACCTCGGCGTTCGGCCGACCCGGGCGCCGTTAGCCTCGAGGGATGGGCTCCGTGTACGACCTCGACCGCCCGGGCTGGCCGCGCTGCTGGCCGACCAGCCCGGCTACCGGGTCGAGCAGGTGTGGCGGGGGCTGTACGAGCGAGCCGCCACCGTGGAGGAGCTGACCGATCTGCCCAAGGCGGTGCGGGCCCGGCTGGCGGCGGCCGCGCCCGACGCGCTGCGCGCCCGTCACCGAGTCGGTCAGCCACGACGGCGAGACGGTGAAGTGGCTGTGGGGCCTCGACGGCGGCGCCCAGGTCGAGACCGTGCTCATGCACTACGGCGACCGCACCACGGTGTGCATCAGCACCCAGGCGGGCTGCGCCATGGGGTGCGGGTTCTGCGCCACCGGCCAGGCCGGCTTCGAGCGCCACCTGAGCGTGGGCGAGATCGTCGAGCAGGTGGTGCAGGCCCGGCGCCGGGCCCGCCGAGCGCGACGAGCCCCGCCGGGTGTCGAACGTGGTGTTCATGGGCATGGGCGAGCCGCTGGCCAACTACGACCGGACGTGGGCCGCGGTCGAGCGCCTGCACGACGACATGGGCATCTCGGCGCGGCACCTCACCCTGTCGACCGTGGGCATCGTGCCCGGCATCACGCCGCCTGGCCGGCGAGGCGCTTGCCCGTGAACCTGGCCGTCTCGCTGCACGCCGCCAACGACGACGCTGCGCGACGAGCTCGTCCCCATCAACCGCCGCTACCCGCTCGACCGTCCTGGCCGAGGCCTGCGCCGACTACCTGCGGGCCAAGAACCGGCGGCTGTCGTTCGAGTGGGCCCTCATCGACGGGGTGAACGACCGGCGCGGCGATGCCGAGGAGCTGGCCGCCTACGCCCGCCCGCTGCGAGCCCACGTCAACCTCATCCCCCTCAACCCGACGCCGGGCTACGCCGACCCGGGGCACCCCGCCGGGCCGGGTCGCGCGCCTTCCGCGACCTGCTGCGCTCGCTCGGGGTGAACGCCACCGTCCGCCAGAACCGCGGCACCGACATCGACGCCGCCTGCGGCCAGCTGCGGGCGGTCCACGCCGCCGCCGCACCGGCCGCGGCGCCGGTGCCGGTGGCCATCACCGAACCGCCACGGTGAGCCGGCCCGCCCGCACGCTGTCCACCAGTCGTTCCCCGTCCGCCACCTCCGAGCCGCCCCAGACGACCGAGCCGCTCACCGAGCCGGCCACGGACGCGCCCGGCCCCACCACCGACGACTCGAGCCGACCCGACACCGACGGCCGTCGGGTCCACCAGCGACCCGTCGGCGTCAGCCTCGCCGGAGTCCGCGGCGGCGAGGCGGTTGGCCTGCAGGTACCGGCGAGGGGTCCCGCAGTCGACGAACCGCCCCCGGTGGGCCACGAGGTCGAGGCGGCCCGCGGCCTCGGCGCCGCGCCACATCGCTTCGTAGAGCCCGGAAGGAACCGGGTCGAGTCGAACGATCTCGGCCCAGGGCAGCAACGACGCCACCAGGCCGACGCCGGGACCGAGCCGGGCCCGGCCCTCGCCATCAGGGGTGACCAGCAGCCGGACCCGCTCGCCGTCCCACCCGTCGCAGAACGCCGCCAGATCGGCGTCCGACCACCCGTCGGCGTTCTGGACGAGCGCCCCCCGCCCGTCGATCCAGTCACGCAGCTGCGCCAGCGCCCCCGCCGTGCCGAGGGCCACCGGCTCCTCCACCGAGACGTGGACGGGAGTCCCGCGTCAGGTGGTGCTCCAGCGCCGGACGACCGTGGTGCACGTTGACGGCACAGGCCGACGTGACCGCCGCGGCCCGCTCCAGGGCCTGGTCGACCAGGGCCCGATTGCCCACCGGGCACAGGGCCTTGGGGCACTGGGCGGTCAGCGGGCGCAACCGGTCGCCGGCCCCGGCGGCCAGCACCACAGCGGCCAACCAGGGGGATCCATCCCCGTCGCGCCCGCCTGCGTGCCTGATTCCGCCCGTTCCTGCCACACTGTCAGGCATGGAGACCCGCCGGTGGACCAATCCATCGCAACCCCAGACGCTCTACGTGGCCACGTTCCTGCTCTACATCAACGCGTTCATGGGGATCTTCTTCAGCGTCTTCGGCGGGGGACCCGGCCTCATCGGGCTGCTGATCATCGCCGGAGAGGTGGCCGCCGGGCTCGGCATCGCCAACGAGCGCAAGTGGGGCTACTACCTGGCGGTGACGATGGCCACGCTGGCCCTGGTCTTCCCGGCCCTGCCGCTGATCGGTCACATCGGGCTCATCTTCGATCCTGGGTTCCTGCTCAGCATCTTGTTCCCGGTGGCCCTGTTCGCGCTGCTCATCCACCCGATGAGCCGCGAGTACCAGAAGATCTGGTTCCACTGACGTCACCCTGATCGGCCCCGACGCGGCGGCCGGTGTCGGCGGGGCTGGTCCCGTCGAGGCTCGCGGGGCATGATCGATCCATGACAACCACCGTGCAGGGCATCGCTGGGCTGAAGGAGAAGGTCGGGGAGCACCTCGGCTACAGCGACTACGTCGAGATCACCCAGGAGCAGGTCAACCTGTTCGCCGACGCCACCGGCGACCACCAGTGGATCCACGTCGATCCCGAGCGGGCCAAGGCCGGGCCCTTCGGTGGACCCATCGCCCACGGCTACCTGACGCTCTCGCTGGGCCCGACCCTGATGCCCGACATCCTGCGGGTCGAGGGCGTGGCCATGGGGGTGAACTACGGCGCCGGCAAGGTGCGGTTCCCGTCGCCCGTCCCGGTGGGGTCGAAGCTGCGCCTCGGCGCCGAGCTGGTCGAGGTCGAGGACGTCACCGGCGGGGCCCAGGTCACCATGCGCTTCACGTTCGAGGTCGAGGGCGCGCCCAAGCCCTCGTGCGTGGCCGAGATCATCTTCCGCTACTACGAGTAGCCCCTGGGGCAGACCCCAGTTCCGGCGTCGATGCTGTCGGTGATGACCGACAGCATCGACGCCAGTACGCCAGGTCAACGGAACTGCGGGATGACCTGCTCGGCGAACAAGGTGAGGGTCTCGGTGTCGGGGTAGTCGCTGACCCAGGGGATGAAGCCCTCGCACCCCAGCGCCCGGTAGGCGGCGATCTTCTCGCACACCTGCTCGGGGGTGCCCACCAGGTTGCCCTCCGACCACGAGTCGAACGGCTCGCCCCAGAACGACCGGCTGCCGGCGTCGACGATCTCCTGCTCGGTGGCGCGGACGAACACCTCCGGCGACCACGTCTTCATGATCTCGTCGTAGTCCCGGCCGACGGCGGCGCAGTGCCCCTGGAGCACCTCGCACTTGTGGGCGAACTCGTGAGGCTTGCCCCCGAAGTTCGATCGATCGGCCAGCCGGGCCACCACGCGCAGGGTGAGTTGCTCGCCCCCACCGCCGATGAGGATGGGCGGATGCGGTTGCTGCACCGGCTTCGGGTCGCACTGGGCACCGTCGATGGTGAAGAACCGGCCGGCGTAGGTGGTGTCGGGCTCGCTCCACATCGACTTCACGATCTCCACCGTCTCGCGCAGCATCCGGATGCGGTCGGCGGCGGGCGGGAAGCCGTAGCCGTAGGCCAGGTACTCGTGCTCGTACCAGCCCGCCCCGATGCCCAGGTCGAGGCGCCCGCCCGACATCACGTCGATGTTGGACGTGATCTTGGCCAGCAGCCCCGGGTTTCGATACGGGGCGCAGCCGACCATCTGGCCGAGGTGGATGCGGCTGGTGCGCTGGCTGATGGCCGCCAGCGTCGTCCACGCCTCGAACATCGTCTCGTGGGCCGGCACGGGCACGTTGTGGAAGTGGTCGTAGACCCAGAGCGAGTCGTAGCCCAGCTCCTCGGCCAGCACCGAGATCTCGACCGCCTTGGCCCACTTGTCCTGCGGGTCGGCGATGCCGGCCAGCTCCATCTTCCAACCCTGAGGAATGAAGGTCCCGAAGATCATGCGAGCACGCTAGCCGACCGCCACCCGGTGTCGCGCTGCCGCCTGCGCCGGCGGGCGTGCTCCTACCATCGCCGCCGTGATCCCGCCCCTCGCCCTCGCCCGTCGGGCGGCCGGCCCGGCCGTTGCGGCACCGCCGGGCGCGATGGCGCGCCGGTCGGCTGGTGGCGTTGCGGTTGCGCCGTGGCCCTGGTGGCGGCGGCCTGCACGTCCCCCGGCACCGATCGGATCACGCCGGCGGCACGACGGCTGACACCACGCACGACACGGCCACCGCCGGCCCGGACCCCTCGACGGCGGAGGCCGCGTCCGACCCCGAGCCCGCACCCCTGGCCTGGAGCCGCTGTCGACGCGGGCTGCGAGTGCGCCACCCTCACCGTGCCCGTCGACTACGCCGCCCCGAGGGCCCGACCATCGATCTGGCGGTGACCCGCCGACCGGCGGCCAACCAGCAGGCTCGCATCGGCGCGCTGGTGGTGAACCCCGGTGGCCCGGGCGCGTCGGGGGTGGAGCTGGTGCAGGACGGCTACGGGACCGACGACGGCCTGAACAACCGCTTCGACATCGTCGTCGTGGGACCCGCGGGGCGTGGGCCAGAGCGCCAAGCTCGCCTGCGACCAGGCCGCGCCGGCCTTCCTGGCCCTGGACTCGAGCCCTGACACCCCCGAGGAGCAGGCCGCGCTGGACACCGCGGCCCAGGGGTTGGCCGACGACTGCGGCCAGCACGCCGGACCCCTCCTCGACCACATGGACACCGCCACCACGGTGCGCGACCTCGAGCAGCTGCGACGGGCGATGGGCGAGGACAAGCTCACGTTCGTCGGCTACTCGTACGGCACGTTCATCGGGCTGGGCTACGCCGAGCGCTACCCCACCGAGCTGCGGGCCCTCGTGCTCGACGGGGTGGTGCAGCCCGATCAGGATCTCGAGCAGGCCTTGACCGATCAGACGCGGGCCTTCGACAGCACCATCGCCGCCACCTTCGCCGCCTGCGACGCCGATCGGTCCTGCCCGGTCGCACGACGCCGGTGCCGCTCTACGACCGGGTGGCGGCCAAGCTCGAGCGCCAACGGATCCCCGACGGCCACGGCGGCACCATCGGCCCCTCCGAGCTCGCCGCCGCCGTGCTCCTGTCGGCGTACGACCCGTCCTCGGCCGACGAGATGCTGCGCGGCCTGGCCGCTGGCCGACCGCGGGGACGGCTCGGGGCTCCAGCCCCTGGTCCAGGACTACGACGACTCCACCTTCGACTCCTACGCCGGCTACGTGGGCGTGGTGTGCGTCGACAGCCCGCACCCCGAGGGCGCCGCCGCCTATCAGGCCTTCGCCCAGCGGCTGGCCGCCATCTCCCCGCGGTTCGGCGCCGCCGTGGCCAACGAGATCCTGCCGTGCGCCTACTGGCCGACGGCGGTCCAGGGCACCCCCCACCGGGTGGTCGCCCCGGACAGCCCCACCATCTTGGTGGTGGGCAACACGGGCGATCCGGTCACGCCCTACCCGGCCTCGCAGTCGGTGGCCGCGTCGCTGGCCCACGCCGTGCTGTTGACCCTCGACGGCGGCCAGGGCCACACCAGCGGAGGCCGCAGCGCGTGCATCGACGACGCCGTGCGGAGCTACCTCGAGCAGCTCGTGGCCCCGGCCGCCGGCACCCGCTGCCGCCCCGGTTCGTGACCGCCCGGCCCGGTTCGCCGGTGGCGCCGGGCCGCTCCTAGGATCGCCCCGCGTCCCGGTCGGGGCGTGTGGAGTCGCTCCCAGGGGGGCCGATGGAATTCAACCTCGCCGTCGTCAACGAGGCCGTCTCGGCCGCGGTGCCCGACCGTGAGGCGATCGTGTGGCGGGACCGGCGCATCACCTACGGCCAGCTCAACGACCGCACCCGCCGCCTGGCCAACCACCTGCTGAGCGAGGGCTTCGAGGTCCACGCCGAGCGCGACGCGCTGGAGGGATGGGAGTCGGGCCAGGACCACCTGGCGCTCTACCTGCACAACGGCAACGAGTACCTCGAGGGGATGCTGGGCGCGTACAAGTCCCGGGTGGCCCCGTTCAACGTCAACTACCGCTACGTCGAAGAGGAGTTGCTCTACCTGCTCAACGACAGCCGGGCCAAGGGCGTGATCTACCACTCCGCCTTCGCCGCCACGCTCGACGCGGTGCGCCACTCGTTGCCTCGGCTCACCACGCTGCTCCAGGTCGACGACGGCTCGGGCCACCCCCTGCTGGAGGGGGCCCGGTGGTACGAGGAGGCCCTCGCCTCCGCCTCGGCCGAGCGACCGCCGGTCGAGCCCTCACCGGACGACCTCTACATCCTCTACACGGGGGGCACGACGGGCATGCCCAAGGGGGTGCTGTGGCGCCAGGCCGACATCTACCCGGCGGCGCTGGGCGGACGCGACCTGGCCACCGGCGCGGAGTGGACCGACCTGGGCGCCATCGTCGACAACGCCCGCAACGGCGGGGCCCGGCTCATGCCCGCGCCCCCGTTCATGCACGGTGCCGCGCACTGGCTGGCGTTCAACGCCCTCGGCGGCGGCAACACGATCGTGCTGCCCGACCACCCCCAGAGCCTCGACCCGGCCGACGTGTGGTCGACCATCGCCGCCGAGAAGGTCAACATCGTGCTCATCGTGGGCGACGCCTTCGGCCGCCCCCTCACCGACGAGCTGGCCGCGCACGACTACGACCTCAGCTCCATGCTCATGATCGTGAGCGGGGGCGCGGCGCTCAGCTCGCCCATCAAGAACCGGTTCCTCGAGCTGCTGCCCAGCGTGGGCATCATCGACGGCCTCGGGGCATCGGAGACCGGCTCGCAGGCGGCCCAGATCTCCGGCGCGGGAGCCGACGCCACGACCGGCACGTTCACCCCCGGGCCGGGCATGTGCATCGTGGCCGAGGACCTCGACCGCGTGATCGAGCCGGGGGCCGACGAGCAGGGGTGGCTGGCCCAGCGGGGCCGGGTGCCCCTGGGCTACCTGGGCGATGCGACCAAGACGGCCAGGACGTTCCCGATCATCGACGGCGAACGCTTCTCCGTGCCCGGCGACCGGGCCGGCTACACCGCGGCGGGGCTGCTCGACCTCAAGGGCCGCGACTCGGTCACCATCAACTCGGGCGGCGAGAAGATCTTCGCCGAAGAGGTCGAGGCCGCCCTCAGCCACCACCCCGCCGTCTACGACGTGGTGGTGGCCGGTCGACCCGAGCGACCGGTGGGGCAACGAGGTGGTGGCCGTGGTGCAGCTGCGCGAGGGGTACGACACCAGCGCCGCCGACCTCACCGCCGAGTGCGAGCGCCACATCGCCCGCTACAAGCTGCCCAAGGCCTACGTGTTCGTCGACCACATCGTCCGGAGCCCGGCGGGCAAGGCCGACTACCGCTGGGCCCGTGAACAGGCCGTGGCGTCCGACTGACGCTCCCCGACGCCCGGGGCCACCGGCCGCCGGATGGTGATGGGCGCGGCGCTCAGCTCCCGAGGGGACCGTACGCGTAGCGGTCGAGGGTCGGCCCGATCCAGGCCGCCACCTGCTCGGGGCTGGCCGAGGCCAGCGGCTCCAGCCGCAGCACGTAGCGGGTGAAGGCCATGCCGTTGAGCTGGGAGGAGAACAGCGCCCGGCGGATGTCGCGCTCGTCGGGGTCGTGGTCGGTCCCGGTGTGGGACCAGACCCGGTCGATGAGGAACTCCCGCAGCGCGTCGGCCGCGCTGGGCGAGGCCGACACCGCCTGCACCAACGACACGAACGACGGCGTCCCCACCGCCCCCACGGCGTCGGCGGCGGCCATGACGTCGGAAGCGGCGGGCGGGTCGGCGTCCCACAGCCGCAGGAACGACAGCACGACCTGCGCGCCGTGGCCTGGTCCCGGGGCGTGAGGGTGCTCGGCCAGCTCGACGACCTGCTCGTGCGTGTCGGTCCCCATGTGCATGCTCTCGGCGAACAGGGAGGCCTTGCCCGCGGGGAAGTAGTGGTGGATGAGCGCGGGGTCGACCCCGGCGCGTGCCGCCACCCGCCGGAGGCTGGTCCGGTCGTAACCGTCGGCCACGAACGCCTCGCGGGCCGCCCGCACGATCTGGGTGCGGGTCTCGGGATTGCCGGGGCGGCGACCCTTCTCAGCCATGGCCACCAGCCAAGCAGACGCGGATGCCCCCCGGGGTACGACGGCGTGAGAGGGGGTTCCCCCGCGGACGCGATCGTGATACAAGTCATCAATGGTGAATTCTACGACAGATACCGCCACCGACGCCCGACACCGACGGCCGCCACCGCCCCTCCGACCCGGGCCGGCGCTCCCGGCCGGCTGGCCGGCTGGTGCCATGACCACCGCCGCCTCGTGCTCGGGTTGTGGGTGGCCGCCCTGGTCATCATGTCGATGGTGTCGGGCATGGTCGGCAGCAACTACCAGGACAAGCTGAGCGGCGGGGCGTCCCAGGCCCAGAAGGCTCGTGACCTGCTGGCGGCGCGCATGCCGGCCCAGGCCGGCGACAGCGCCCAGATCGTGTTCCGCACCGACACCCCGATCACCGACCCGGTCAACCAGGCCCGCATCCAGGACGTGCTCGGCCGAGGTGGCCACGCTCCCCCACGTGGCCGGCGTCCGCAGCCCGTTCGACCCGGGCGGCCAGGCCAGATCAGCGCCGATGGCACCATCGCCTACGCCACCGTCCAGCTCGACGACACCAGCGAGAACATCCCGGTGTCCGACGCCAAGAAGCTCCTCGACACGGCCCGGGCCGCTTCGGTCGCCGGGTTCGAGGTGGAGGCCGGCGGCATGGTCATCGGCCGGGCCGAGGCGCCCGCACCGGGGCCGGCCGAGGCCATCGGCCTCATCGCCGCCATGATCATCCTGCTGGTGGCGTTCGGCTCGGTCATCGCCATGGGCCTGCCCATCGTGACCGCCCTGTTCGGCATCGGCATCGGCTTCGCCGTGATCAGCCTGCTCAGCCGCTGGCTGGTGGTGCCCACGTTCGGGCCCGCAGATGGCCGCCATGATCGGCATCGGCGTCGGCATCGACTACGCCCTGTTCATCGTCACCCGCTACCGCCAGGGCCTGGCCGAGGGTCGCGACCCGCGCCAGCGCCGTGGTCCGGGCGCTCGACACCTCGGGTCGGGCGGTGCTGTTCGCCGGGTGCACGGTGGTCATCTCCCTGCTGGGCATGTTGCTGCTGGGCAGCTCGTTCATCTACGGGCTGGCCTTCGGGGCCATCGCCGCCGTGCTGCTGGTGATGGCGCGCGTCGATGACGCTGCTGCCCGCCCTGCTCGGCTTCGCCGGCGCTGGCCATCGACCGGCTCAAGGTGCCCGGGCTTCCACCAGCCCAGCGCCGGGCTCGACGAGCACGGCTTCTGGTACCGCTGGAGCCGGCTCATCCAGCGCCGGCCGTGGTTCTTCGCCGCCGCCGCCCTGGTCGTGCTGCTGCTCCTGGCCATCCCGGTGCTGTCGATGCACCTGCTGTTCACCGACTCGGGCAACGACCCGGCCGACGCTGACCACCCGCAAGAGCTACGACCTGCTCTCCGACGGCTTCGGGCCGGGCACCAACGGCCCGCTGGTGGTGGCCGTCGACCTCGCCGGCCGGCGGCGCCGCCGCGAGCCGTCGACCGCCTCGAGGCGCGACCTGCGGCAGCACCCCGGGCGTGGCCGCGGTCGCCCCGGCCCGGCTCAACGACGCCGGTGACGCGGCGGTGATCATCGTGGTGCCGACCACCTCGCCGCAGAGCTCCGAGACCGAGACGCTCGTCCACCACCTGCGCGACGACGTGATCCCCGGCGGCGCTGGACGGCACGTCGGCCCGGGCCTACGTGGGCGGCGTGACCGCGGCCGGCATCGACACCGCGGCCACCTTCAGCGAGCGGCTGCTGTGGGTCATCGGCGCCGTCGTGATCCTGTCGTTCCTGCTGCTCATGGCCGTGTTCCGCTCGATCGCCGTGCCCATCAAGGCCGCCATCATGAACCTGCTGTCGATCGGCGCCGCCTACGGCGTGATCGTGGCCGTGTTCCAGTGGGGCTGGCTGGGCCCGCGTGTTCGGCGTGTCGCGCAACGGCCCGATCGACCCGTGGATCCCGCTCATGCTGTTCACGATCCTGTTCGGGCTGTCCATGGACTACGAGGTGTTCCTCCTGTCCCGCATCCGGGAGGAGTGGCTGCGCACCGGCGACAACGCCACCGCGGTGGCCGACGGCCTGGCCCAGACCGGTCGGGTCATCACCGCGGCGGCCGCCATCATGTTCTGCGTGTTCGGCTCGTTCGTGATCGGCGACCTGCGGGTGCTGAAGGTCTTCGGCCTCGGGCTGGCGGCCGCCGTGCTGGTCGACGCCACCATCGTCCGCATGGTGCTGGTGCCGGCCACCATGGAGCTGCTGGGCGGCGCCAACTGGTGGTTCCCGCGGTGGCTCGACCGCATCGTCCCGGTGCTCGACGTCGAGGGCGACCCCGACGATCGACCGGTCCCGCCCGCAGCCGACTCGATACCCGCGAGCCCGCCAGCCGCCAGGAGCACCTGCGAGCGCTCGCAGGGAGCCTGCGACCGGAGAGCCAACGACGGGGTGCGGCTGCGAGCCCGCCAGGGCGAGTCAGCTCACGAGATGACACCCGGATGGCGAAGCGCTCGCAGGGAGCCCGCGACCGGAGAGCCAAACGGACGGGGTGCGGCTGCGAGCCCGCCAGGGCGAGTCAGCTCACGAGATGACACCCGGATGGCGAAGCGCTCGCAGGGAGCCTGCGACCGGAGAGCCAATCAGAATGGCAGGTTGCCGGTGGCGGCCTTGGTGGTGCCGTGGTCCTTGTAGGCGGCGATGGTGCGCTGGGCGATGCGCATCTGGTGCACCTCGTCGGCGCCGTCGGCGAAGCGGGCCCAGCGGGCCTGCTTGAGCATCTCGCCCAGCGGCGTGTCGCTCGAGTAGCCGAGCGCGCCGTGCACCTGGATGGAGCGGTCGATGATGCGCCACAGCGAGTTGGCCACGAAGTGCTTCGCCATCGACACCTCGCTCTTGAAGTCGGCCCCGGAGTCGATCAGGTAGGCGGCGTGCAGCACCATGAGCTTGCACTGGTACAGCTCCATGGTCGAATCGGCGATCATCCACTGGATGCCCTGCTTCTCGGCCAGCAGCGAGCCGTGGGCGAAGCGGTTCAGCGAGCGGTCCACCATCATGTCGAGCGCGACCTCGGCCTGGCCGATCCAGCGCATGCAGTGGGCCAGGCGGGCAGGACCGAGCCGGGCCTGGCCGAGCAGGTGGCCCTCACCCCGACCGCCCAGCATCTTGTCCTTGTGGACCACGAGGTCGGTGATGCGGATCTCGCAGTGGTTGTGCGCGCCGGACAGCGTCTCGACGTCGCGCACGATCTCCCAGCCCTCGGACGGGATGTCGACCAGGAACGCCGAGTTGGCCGCCTGCGGCAGGTCGGGATCGTCCTCGGTGCGGGCGATGAGGATGGCGAACTGGGCGCCGCGGGCGCCGGAGATGAACCACTTGTGGCCGTTGATGACCCAGGTGTCACCGTCCTCGTAGGCGCGGGTCTGGATGAGCGTCGGGTCCGACCCGGCCACCTCGGGCTCGGTCATGGCGAAGCAGGAGCGGAAGGCCCGGGGCTTGCCGTCGACCAGCTTGTAGCCGTCGCACAGCGGGCGGAGGTAGTCCTCCTTCTGCTGGTCGGTGGCCCAGTGCAGGAGGGTGTGCATGTTGCCCTCGTCGGGGGCCTGGGCGTTCAGGGCGAACGGGCCCATGCGGGTCTTGCCCGCCTCGGCCGACACGCTGGCCATGGCCACGTGGCCGAGACCCATGCCGCCCCACTCCTCGGGCATGTGGGGCAGCCACAGGCCCCACTCCTTGGCCTTGCCCCGCATCTCGACGATGCCGCCCACCCACTGGTTGCGGTCCCAGGACTCGTCCTCGGCGCTGCGTCTCGATGGGGCGGACGACGGTGTCGAGGAACTCGCGGACCTTGACCGCGGAGCTCCTCGAGCTCGGGCGGGAAGCTGAAATCGATGGCCATGACCGCAGTCTTGCAGACCGCGGTCAGACTCGGATCAGCCGAAGAAGCTGTGCTCCGGTGTGGCCATGCCGCCCATGAGCACGATCGAATGACCGCCCGAGGTGAACGTGGCCTCACCCCAGTCGGAGTCGACCTTGACCGTGCCGGTCACGTCCGAGGTGAGCCAGGCTCCGGGGATCGCCTCGCCGTTGGTGGTGATCCAGTTCCACTGGGCTCCCTGGGTATCGGTCGTCCCGGCGATGCAGGCGTTGCCCGTGCAGCGCAGCACCACCTGCACCGAGCTGCCGTCGACGAACGGTGCCGCGGTCGGCGCCTTGGCCGGGCTGCTGGTCATGGCCCGCACCCCGACGATCAGGGCGAGAGCGACGGCCAACGCACCGATGGCGATGGCCACCGACGGGATCCCGCGGCCGTGACCGGCGGGGACGTGGTCGTGTTCGGACACCTCATGGGGGGTGCGGAGATCCGGCTCGATCATCTGGGACATGGGGGTCCTCCCTTGTGATGACTCTCCTTCATGTCGGCAGAACCGCAGGACGTCATGAGGAATTCGAGCCCGATGGCCTATGCGCCTCCCGTGCCCGAGAACGTCAGGCCGGCGGGTCAGGCCGGCGGATCAGGCCGGCGGGTCAGGCCGGGGGAAGGCGGGCGGCCCGCCCGTCGGCGGTGAGCAGGTCGGTGACCTCGCTCACCTCACGGGCGTAGCCCGCGTAGTCGAGCAGCCCCCGGAACAACAGGGCGGCGCGCACCCCGGTGTCGCCTTCGAACCGCAGCAGCTCGGTGGTGAACGGGCGGGTCTGCCCGGTCCCGGCCACCGCGATCGTCCCCAGGATCTGCGAGGGTCCCGGGGGCTCGTTGGCGAAGGCCCACACCATCACGGCCACGCCCTCGGTCGTGCGCCCGGCGGCCAGGGCCTGCGCGGCGCGGAACGAGCCGCTCGGCGGACCGGCATGGGCGTAGCGCTACCACGGCCTCCTCGGCCCCGGCCTGGTCGCCCTGCCACAGCCGCGACCAGCCCAGCAGCTCCGAGGCCCACCGCAGCGTCGAGCCCGACGGCTTCTTGGCCAGCACCGTCCGGGCCGCCTTCTCGGCGTCGGCCGGGCGATGCTCGATGAGCGCCCGGTGGCCGTAGCTCAGCTCGTCGCCCAGCTCCTCGCTCTTGACCCGCGTCAGCGACGAGATGTTCATGAAGGCGAAGAACCCGGCGAACATGGCCAGGAAGGGTTGGCGGATGGACAGGGCGACCAGGGCCAACGCCCCCGGCGACCACGACCGACACCACCTCGGCCGGCCGCCGGCCCCGGCCCCGGGTGACCATGTCCAGCAGCGAACGGGTGATGTTGCCGCCGTCGAGGGGCAGCATCGGCAACAGGTTGAGCAGCGACCAGCCCACGTTGATCCAGATGATCTGGCTCAGGATGACCCGGCCCTCGTACGACGTGACCGTGCCCTGCGAGCTGCAGCCACAGGGCCGGCAGCCCGATCAGCACGAGGACCGAGAGCGGCCCGGCCGCGCTCACGGCGATGCTCTCCCCCGGCGTCAGCTGACCCGTGCCGGTGGTCAGGCCGCCCATGCCGTAGAGGGTCACGTTCGGGTCGATCCCGAAGCGGCGGAAGGCGACGGCGTGGGCCATCTCGTGCAGCAGGATCGAGACGAAGGCGATGGCCACCCAGCTCAGGATGAACGTCGGGCTGCGGGATCGCGGGGTGTAGCGTAGCCGAGGATGACGATGATGACGAAGAAGCGTCGGGTCGACCCGCACGGGGATGCCGCCGAGGCGGAACTGGGGGCCCTTCGCCATCGGCCCAGCGTAGGCGGGGCCGACCCGCCCCGAGGCGGCGGAGGGGCGGCGGGCGACGGCGGTTGGCCAGGCGGCGCGGTACGGTCCCGCCGATGCCCGCCCCCGAGCTCGGACCCGACCCGGTCACCCTGCCCGGTGGGCTGGTGCTCCGCTCGGCGACCGACGACGACGTCGAGGCCATCGTGGCGCTCGAGACCGACGCGTTCGGCGCGTCCGACGAACCGGGGGTGCGCGGCCACCTGAGCGCCACCGTCGGGGGCCGACGGACCGTGGCGGACTGGACGGTCGTGGTCGCCGGCCGGCAGGTGGTGGCCGCCTCGGCCCTGCTGGGCCACCGGATGCGCTCGACGGCGACGGCGTTCCCGGCCGGGCAGATCGAGTACGTGGCCACCGACCCCGACCATCGGCGGCGCGGGCTGGTGCGCCACCAGTTCGCCTGGCACCACCGACGGGCCGCCGAGCGCGGGCGACCTGGCCCTGTTCATCGCCGGGATCCCCTACCTCTACCGGCGCCTCGGGTACGGCTACGGCCTCGACTTCCCCTCCTTCGTGCTGGCCGGGCCCGACATGGCGCCGGCGCCCGGCCGATCCCGACGTCGAGCTGCGGCCGGGCCACCGCCGCCGACCTCGAGGCCATCCGGGTGCTCGACGGGCCCGGACGGCCCGACGGGCTGCGGGTGGAGCGCGACGCCGACGCCTGGGCCACCATCGGCGCCATCAGCGCCGCCGGCACGTTCGAGCGCCTCACGGTGGCCACCCGAGCCGGTCGCCTCGTGGGCTGGATCCGCACCCAGGCCAAGCCGGAGGACGGGCGGGTCTACCTGCTCGGCCGCCGCCGTCGCCCCTGACGAGCCCGCCGCCACCTCGCTCGCCCTGGTCGAGCGGGCTCGGCTCGAAGCCGAGCCTCACCTGCTCGTCGTCTTCGACCGGCCCGACACCGCGTTCGGCGGCGCCGTGCGCGCCGCCGCCGCCCCCGGGGCCCTCCTGCGCCACGACCACGGGGTCTACGTGCGGGTGCCGGATCCGATGGCGCTGCTCGACCGGCTGCGACCGGTGCTGTCCGCCCGCTTCGGCGCCTCGCGCTACGCGGAGCGCGACGGCGAGCTGGTGATCTCCCTCTACGAGACCGGCGTGGCCCTCGACCTGGTCGGGGGCGAAGTCAGCGGCGGTCCGCTCCGTGCCCGGCATCGAGGACCCGTTCGCCCACGAGGGTGTCGGCGTCCCACCGGACTGGTTCGGGGCGCTCGTGTTCGGGCGGTGGGGGGCCATCGGCCTCGAGCAGCGGGTCGACGACGTCGTGCTCAGCCGCCGGCGAGGCCTGATGGAGGTGCTGTTCCCGCCGCGCCCGTCCGACGTGGTCGGCGATTTCTGATCGGGGCCCTCGTCGCTGACGGTGATGCCGAGTGGGAGC
This sequence comes from uncultured Microthrixaceae bacterium, assembly GCA_963726905.1. Lineage (GTDB taxonomy): Bacteria > Actinomycetota > Acidimicrobiia > Acidimicrobiales > Acidimicrobilacustridaceae > UBA4742. Next base: position 188,418 of record CAVSDZ010000015.1, on the reverse strand, counting down.
CGGGGGCGACCGGCTCGTAGGCTCGCAGCCAATGGTCGACATCAACCCCGAGGCGCTGCCCGAGGGCGAGGCGAAGGTGCAGGCGGTGCGCTCGATGTTCGACGCCATCGCCCCGCGCTACGACCTGGTGAACCGGGTCATGACGCTGCGCATGGACGTGGGTTGGCGCCGCAAGGCGGTGCGTCGGCTCCGCCTGGGCCCGGGCTCGCTGGTGCTCGACCTGGCCTGCGGGACGGGTGACTTCTGCCGGGAGCTGCGGGCCTACGACCTCGTCCCCATCGGCGCCGATCTCTCGTTCGGCATGCTGGCGGCGGGCACCACCGGAGCGCCGCTGATGCAGGCCGACGTCCTGCGCCTCCCCGTGCCCGACGCCTCCGTGGACGGCGTGACCTGCGGCTTCGCCCTGCGCAACCTGGTGGAGCTGGAACCGTTCTTCGCCGAGCTGGCCCGGGTGGTGCGACCGGGCGGGCGCATCGCCCTGCTCGAGGTGGCCGAGCCCCCCAACCCCGTGCTGCGCTGGGGGCACGGCATCTACTTCGGCCAGGTCGTCCCCCGCATCGGCGCCCTGCTGTCGGACCCCACCGCCTACCGCTACCTGCCCAAGTCGGTGGCCTACCTGCCCCCGCCCGACGAGCTGGTGGCCATGGTGCGCGGGGCCGGCTTCCGCGACGCCGGCCGCTCGCTGTTCTCCGGCGGCATCTCGCAGCTGCTGGTGGCCACCCGCGACCGGCCGGAGTGGTGAGCGACCCCATGGGGGCCGGCCCGCTCATCGCCCGGACCCGCCGCCTGGACGCCGACGTCGACCTGTTCGAGGTGGCCGGCACCGAGGGGACGGTGTGGGTGGGCGATCGCCGCGGCCTGGCCGGGCAGGGCGAGGCGCTGCGCCTCACCGTGCCGCCCGGCGATCCGGCCGCGGCCGCCGCCGCCGTGCACGACGTGCTCGGCGCCATCGAGGTCGACGATCAGGTCGAGGTGCCGGGGACGGGGCCGGTGGCCCTCGGCGCGCTGCCGTTCGACCCGGCCTGCCCGGGCGAGCTGGTGGTGCCCCGCGTCATCGTGGGCCGAGCCGACGACGGCACCCGGTGGGTCACCCACCTGCTCGGCCCCGGCGTCCCGATCCCGGAGCTCGAGGTGCCCGACGGTCCCGACACCGGCCCGGCGCCCACCCGCTTCACCGTCACCAGTCCCCGATCGACGCAGGACTGGCAGGCGTCGCTGCTGGCCGTGCGCGACGAGCTGCGCCGCGAGACCGCCCGCAAGGTGGTGCTGGCCCGCGAGCTCATCGTGGAGGCCGACGCTCCCATCCGCCGGGCCGACGTGTTGAGCCAGCTGCGGGCGGCCTACCCCTCGTGCATGCTGTTCGCCCTCGACGGTTTCGTCGGAGCCACCCCCGAGCTGCTGGTGGCCCGTTCGGGGGACCAGGTGCGCTCGCACCCCATGGCCGGCACCGCCCCCCGCAGCTCGGACCCGAGCACCGACGCCCGCCTGGCCGCCAACCTGCTGGCCTCGGCCAAGGACCGCGTCGAGCACCGCTACACCATCGACATGGTCCACGACACCCTGTTGCCGTGGTGCTCCTTCCTCGACGAGGAGGCCGAGCCGTCGATCGTGGCCATGGCCAACGTGCAGCACCTGGCCACGCTGGTGGAGGGCCGGTTGTCGTCGCCGGCGGCGTCGGTCATCGAGCTCATGCGGGCGCTGCACCCGACCCCGGCCGTGAACGGCACCCCCCGCGAGGTCGCCCTCGAGCTCATCGCCGCCCACGAGGGCATCGACCGGGGGCGCTACGCCGGGCCCGTGGGGTGGGTGGACGCCGACCGGCAACGGCGAATGGGCGGTGGGCATCCGCAGCGCCGAGCTGCAGGGCAACCGGGCCCGCCTCTTCGCCGGCGTGGGGGTCGTCGCCGACTCGGACCCCGACGCCGAGCTGGCCGAGACCCGGGCCAAGTTCCAGGCCCTCCTCGGCGCCATCATCCGCCCCTGACGCCACCCAAGCGCCGTCCCCGTTCTGGCGTCGATCCTGATCGTCCATGGCGATGCTCAGGGACGCCAGAACGGGTGGGGGTTGTCGATCGGCTGGTGACGTGGCACGGTGCGCCCGCTTCCCCTGCAACCTCTCGACCAAGGGGAGGCGCCATGGCTGTCGTCCATCCGCGTCCGATCGACGAGATCGTGTGGGGCATCAGCTCTGAGCACCATGGACTGATCAGCCGCTCGCAGATGACCGAGGCGGGGATCTCGCCGAGCGCCATCCAGTTGCGAGTGGCCGACGGACGGCTGGTGCGTCTCGGTCCGACGGTCTATCGGGTCCCGGGAGGGCCGGAGTCGTACCGGCAGGCGATCCTGGCCCACTGCCTGAGCGCCGGTCGGCTGGCGCTCGCCTCGCATCGCACGGCCGCCGGGCTCTGGTTGCTGGACGGCATCACGCCGGGCCCGATCGAGGTGACCATGCCTCGCCACAAGCGACGCAAGCGGTCGACGGCCACCGTCCACGAGTCCCGCGACCTTCGGGGCGTGGATGCCACCAGCCTCGGCCCGATCCCCTTGACCTCGCCGATCCGGACCTTGCTCGACCTGGGCTCGGTCGTCCACCCCTATCGACTCGAGCAGGCCCTCGACGACGCCCTCCGTCGCCGTCTCGTCCACCTCGATGATCTGTTCCATCGCTTCCAGGAGGTGGCGCGTCGAGGACGGCCGGGCATCGGCCCGCTCCGACCTCTGCTCGAGGAGCGGCTCGGCTCACCGATCCTGGTCGGCAGCGCCTTCGAGAGCGCCACCCGTCGGCTGATCCAGGACGCCGGCCTGGTCACGCCGGTCAGCCAGCACCCGGTCGAACTCGATGACGGGACCGTGATCTACCTCGATCTGTCCTGGCCTGACCGGCTGCTGGCCATCGAATGCGACAGCCTCGCCCACCATTTCGCGGCCGATCGACTCCGTTGGGACGATCGGCGCCAGAACGCGCTGGTCATGAAGGGCTGGATGGTCCTCCGGGTGACCTGGCAGGACGTCACCCAGCGGCCCGGCCGACCGTCGCGCTGTTCCGGCGAGCCTTCGCCTCCCGCCCACCCCGTTCTGGCGTCGATCCTGTCGGCCATGGCGATGCTCAGGGACGCCAGAACGGGGGAAGAGGGGGAAGCGGGTGAGCGTCAGGTCGACAGGGCGGCCGCGACGGCGGCGTTCAGCTCGTCGTGGATGGCCACGTTCTCGGCCCGGTCGGTGCGCACGATGAGCACGTGCACGCCGCCCAGCGCGGTGGACTCCTCCACCGCGGGGGCGAGGTCGACCTGGCGATCGATCGTGCGGCTGCTGATGCCGTGGGCCGCCACCAGGCCGGCGAGGTCCACGCCGTGGGGCGTCCCGTAGAGCCGGTCGAAGACGTCGGCGGGCAGGGCGAAGGCCTGCGGCAGGAACGAGAAGATGCCCCCGCCGTCGTTGTCGACCACGATCACGGTGAGATCGATCCCCCGCCGGGCGGCACCGAGCAACCCGTTGCTGTCGTAGAGGAAGGCCACGTCGCCGAGCAGCACCACGGTGGCGGCGCGGCCGCCGCCGATCGACGGGCCATCGGCGGCCGCCAGGGCCACGCCCACCGCCGTCGACAGCACGCCGTCGATGCCGTTGGCGCCACGGTTGGCCAGCACCCGCAGGCCCGAGCGGGGCACCGCGAACCACTCGACGTCGCGCACCGGCATCGACGACGACACCACCAGGGTCGCCCCGTCGGGCACGGAACGGACCACGTCGCGCGCCACGGCCGGCTCGGTGGGCTGCGCCTGGACCGACAGCACCGAGGCGATGGCCTCCCCCGCCACCGCGTCGGCGTGGGCCCACGCCCCGGCCCAGCTCTCGGCCCCGTCGGGGCGGCGGGGGCGCCGACGCGCCCCGCAGGTGACCGGCCAGCACGGCGGCGGCGGCGCCGGGCTCGGCGGCGATGAGGGCGTCGAGCGAACGGTCCGGATCGAAGCGGGCCCCGTCGGCGTCGATCCCCACCTGCCAGGCCGACAGCCCCGACAGCCACTGCCCCACCACCTTCGACGCCGGCAGGGTGCCGAGGCGCACCACCACCTCGGGGGCCAGGCGCTCGGCCACCGACGGAACCCGCAAGAGGGCGTCGGCGTGGCTGATGGTGCTCTCGGTCGGGACCCGACAGCCGCTGCGGGGATCGGCCAGGACCGGCCAGCCCGCGGCCCGACCCAGCGCCATCACCGCGGCGGGGTCGTCGATGCCGGCGCCGGCCACGATGACCCCCCGCCGGCCGGCCACCCCCGTGGCCAGCGCGTCGAGGCTCTCGTCCGGCAGGGCCTCGGCCTGGACCACGGCCTGCTCCCACGGGCGACCGCCGGGCCGGCCCGGTGGAAGGGGCGCCCCCGCCTCACCCACCAGCGGCTCGCGGAACGCGAGGTTCAGGTGCACCGGGCCGCCGGAACGCCCCAGCCCCGGCACCGAGCGGATGTACACCTCGGCGGCCAGCGGGCGCCAGGTGTGGTCGGTGGCCGCGTCGGGCACCCCGGGATCGCCGAAGTAGCGCACCGCCCGCCCGAACAGGTGCTGCTGGTCGATGGTCTGAGGGGCGCCCACGCCGTGCAGCTCGGGGGGCCGGTCGGCGGTGCACACGATCATGGGCACCCGGGCCTCGTGGGCCTCGACCACCGCCGGGTGCAGCTCGACGGCCGCGGTCCCGCTGGTGGTGAGCACGATGGCCGGGCGACGGGAGGCCAGGCCCAGCCCGAGCGCCAGGAAGCCGGCGGACCGCTCGTCGTGGTGCACGTGCAGGCGCAACCGAGGCTCGGCGGCCAGCGCCAGCACCATCGGCGTCGAGCGTGACCCGGGAGCCATGACCGCGTCGGTCACCCCGGCCCGCACCCACTCGTCGAGCAACGTGGCGCAGAAGCTCACCGCGGTGGTCTCGGGCGGGTCGGTCACGTCGGGCACAGCGGGCAGCCTACGTTTGGTCCCGTGACCGACCCCAGCCCGCCCCGGCCCCCGGCCCGGGATCGGATCGTGCTGATCCACGGCTTCACCCAGACGGCCCGGTGCTGGGCGCCCGTCGACGATGCCCTGGTCGGCCACGACGTGATCGCCCTGGACGCCCCCGGCCACGGCGCCGCCGCCGAAGTCCACCTCGACCTGGTCGACGGGGCCCGGGCCCTGGTCGCGGCCGGCGGGCGCGGCACCTACCTGGGCTACTCGATGGGCGGCCGGTTCGCCCTCCACGCCGCGCTGGCCCACCCCGACCGGGTGCAGCGCCTCGTCCTGGTGAGCGCCACCGCCGGCATCGACGACGAGTCCGAGCGGGCCGAGCGGCGCGCGGCGCGACGACGCGCTGGCCGACCACCTGATCGCCGTCGGGGTGGCCGCCTTCGTCGACGAGTGGCTCTCCCTGCCCCTCTTCGCCGGCCTCCCGCCCGAGCGGGCCCACCGCCGAGAGCGGCTGGACAACACCGCCGAGGGCCTCGCCTCCAGCCTGCGCCTGGCCGGCACCGGCACCCAGGTCCCGCTGTGGGACCGCCTGGCGGAGCTGACCATGCCGGTGCTGGTGGTGGCCGGCGCCGAGGACGCCAAGTTCGCCGCCCTGGCCGAGCGGCTGGCGGCCACCATCGGCCCGCAGGCCGAGCTGGTCGTCGTGCCCGGCGCCGGCCACACCGTCCACCTCGAGCAACCCGAGGCCTTCCTGGCCGTCCTCGAGCCCTGGCTCGCTCGTACCGGCGACGATTCCACCGCCTCCCGCGGGTAGATCCATCGCCGGAACGGGATGCGCCCGGCAGGACCGGGATGCTTCGGGGCGGTCAGGCCGAGACGAACAGGCCGATCGACAGGAGCACGCCGAACACCAGCTGCACCCGGCCGGTGCCACCCAGCACCGGGATGAGCGCCGGCCCCTTGGCGCCCTGCAGCACCAGCAGCACCGGCTTCTGGGCCACGAAGATGGCGGCGAAGGCCAGCACCGCCCACGGTCGGCGGCCCAGCCCGGCGATGAACGGCAGCGCCACGTAGGGCACCACCATCAGCACCACGTAGAGGATGCGGGTGCGGTGGTCACCGAGGCGGACGGCCAGGGTGCGCTTGCCGGCCACCGTGTCGGTGGGGATGTCGCGCAGGTTGTTGATGACGAGCAGGGCGGTGGCCAGCGCCCCCACCGGCACGGCACAGGCCAGCGAGAGCCAGGTGAGCCGATCGAGTTGGACGAACGTCGAGCCCATGGTGGCCACGAGGCCGAAGAACACGAACACGAACAGCTCGCCGAAGCCGTAGTAGCCGTAGGGCTTGGGCCCGCCGGTGTAGAGCCAGCCGGCGGCGAAGCACACCAGGCCCACCAGGATCAGCCACCAGGTGGTGGCCGCGGCCAGGGCCACCCCGGCCAGCGCCGCCACGCCGAACGAGGCGAACGCCGCCTTCTTCACCGCACCGGGCGGCTTCAGGCCCGAGCCCACCAGGCGGACGGGCCCGACCCGGGTCTCGTCGTCGGTGCCCTTGATGCCGTCGCTGTAGTCGTTGGCGAAGTTGGTGCCGATCTGGATGAACAGCGCCACCACCATGGCCGCCAGCGCCCGCCACACGATGAGGCCCTTGAGCCCCGAGGCCACGGCCGGCGCGTAGATCACGCCGCGGTTCGGCGCGACCAGGTACCAGCCGCCGGCGGCGTGGGCCACGCCGGCCGCCGCCGCCGTCCCCACGATCACCGGCACCACCGCGGCGGGCAGCGTGCGGGGCCGGGCCCCGGCCAGCCACAGCCTCCACCCGGTGGGCACCGGGCGCGCCGGAGGACCCGCCGGAGCCGCGTCGGCTCACGGCCGGCGGGGGAACTTGTCGAAGTCGGGCTTGCGCTTCTGTACGTAGGCGTCGCGGCCCTCCTGGGCCTCCTCGGACATGTAGAAGAGCAGGGTGGCGTCGCCGGCCAGTTGCTGGATGCCGGCCAGCCCGTCGTCGGCCGCGTTCATCGACGCCTTGATCATGCGCAGCGCCAGAGGCGACATCGACAGCATCTCCCGGCACCACTCGACGGTGGTCTCCTCCAGCTCGGCCAGGGGCACCACGGTGTTGACCAGCCCCATGTCGAGCGCCTGTTGGGCGTCGTACTGGCGGCACAGGAACCAGATCTCCCGCGCCTTCTTCTGACCCACGTTGGCGGCCAGCAGCCCGGAGCCGTAGCCGCCGTCGAACGAGCCCACCTTGGGGCCGGTCTGGCCGAAGCGGGCGTTGTCGGCGGCGATGGAGAGGTCGCACACCACGTGGAGCACGTGCCCGCCGCCCACCGCGTACCCGGCGATCATGGCCACCACCGGCTTGGGGGTGCGGCGGATCTGGATCTGCAGGTCCAGCACGTTCAGCCGCCCGATGCCCTTGTGGGCGACCTCGTCGTCGCCGAGGTACCCGTCGTCGCCACGGATGCGCTGATCACCGCCGGAGCAGAAGGCGAGGTCGCCCTCCCCGGTGAGGATGATGACCCCGACGGTGTCGTCGTCCCGGGCCCGGTTGAAGGCGTCGGCCAGCTCGAACAGGGTCTGGGGACGGAACGCGTTGCGCACCTCGGGCCGGTCGATGGTGATCTTGGCGATCCCCTCGGCCAGCTCGTAGCGGATGTCGGTGTAGTCGCCCGCCGCCTGCCAGTCGGCCGCGGGGCGGATGGTGGTCTCGGTCACGCCCGAAGTCTGGCGCGCCGCCGCCCCGGCGCGCGAATCGCACCGGCCCCGGGCGTTCCGGCGTCGATCCTGTCGGCCATGGCGATGCTGAGGGACGCCAGAACCGGGGCGACCAGGCAGACCAGGGCCGAGAACCAGGGCGGAACCGGGCCGGGTACCCTGACCGCCGTGCGCCAGCTGGTAGCGGTGGCGGTCCCCGGAGGCCCGGCCTTCGTCGAGACCCTGCAACGGATCTGGGATCGGGGCGACGCCCTGCTGCCGCTCGACCCCCGCCTGCCCCGCCCGGCCCTCGACCAGCTGCTCGACGTGTTGCACCCGGCCCGCCTCATCGACGCCGGAGGCGATGAGCACACCCTCGCCGGGGGCGTGCCCACCGACGAGGGCGATGCCCTGGTGGTGGCCACCAGCGGCTCCACCGGCGTGCCCAAAGGGGTGGTGCACACCCATGCCTCGGTGGCCGCCTCGGCGGCGGCCACCAGCGCCCGCCTGGCCGTCGACCCCGACCGCGACCGTTGGCTCTGCTGCCTGCCCCTGGCCCACGTGGCCGGCCTGTCGGTCGTGACCCGGGCGCTGCACACCGGCACCCCGCTCGAGGTTCACGCCGGCTTCGACGCCGACGAGGTCATGGACGCCGCCCGGAGGGGGGCGACGCTGTCCACCGTGGTTCCCACCGCCCTGGCCCGCATCGAGCCGGCGGCCTTCCGCAAGCTGGTGGTGGGTGGGTCGGCCCCGCCGGCGGTGGTGCCGGACAACGCCGTCATCAGCTACGGCATGACCGAGACGGGGAGCGCCTTCGTGTACGACGGGGTGCCCCTCGACGGGGCCGAGGTGCGCATCGTCGACGGTGAGATCCAGGTCCGGGGTCCGATGGTGCTGCGGGCCTACCGCGACGGCACCGACCCCACCGATGCCGAGGGCTGGTTCCCCACCAACGACGCCGGCGAATGGGGCGACGACGGGCGGTTGGTGGTGCACGGCCGGCGCGGCGACCTCATCATCACCGGCGGCGAGAACGTGTGGCCCAATGCCGTGGAGCTCGTCCTGAGCCGCCATCCGCAGGTGGCCGAGGTGGCGGTGGTGGGTCGTCCCGACCCCGAGTGGGGCCAGACGGTGGTGGCCGTGGTGGTGGCCACCGACCCCGACCGGCCCCCCGGCCTGGACGCGCTGCGTGACCACGTGAAGCAGGCGCTCCCGGCGTTCTGCGCACCCCGGGCCGTCGAGCCGGTGGCCACCCTTCCCCGCACCCTGTTGGGCAAGGTGGAGCGCCGGTCGCTCTGAGCGCGACCACGGATCGCGTCGGAAATGATCCCCTCGACCCACGTCGCGGGGCCGATCGGACCTTCTCTCAGCCCCGGGACGCGCCGATACTGGAGAAGTCAACCGTCAACAAGGTCGGGCCTCACCGCCCGAACAACCCGCGTGGGGAGCACGCAGCACGGGTGGGGCCTTCGGGCACCCACCCGGTTCGCGTCCTAGGGTCGGTCCGTGGCTCCCGCATCCCGACTCGTGGCCGCCGCCGCCGAGCTGCAGGCCGTGGCGCTGGCCCTGCCCGAGGCGTGGGAGGACTACCCGTGGGACGAGCGGGTGGTCAAGGTCCGCAAGAAGATCTTCCTGTTCCTGACCAAGGAGGACGACCTGGCCGACCTGCTGCACGTCGGCGTGAAGCTGCCGGACTCGGCCGAGGAGGCGCTCTCGTTCCCCTTCGTCGAGCCCACCGGCTACGGGTTGGGGCGGGCAGGCTGGGTGAGCGCCCGCTTCGCGCCCGGGGACCGACCGCCGGTGGACATCCTCAGTGACTGGGTCGACGAGAGCTACCGAGCCGTCGCGCCGAAGGCCCTCGTCCGCCAGATCCCCGAGCGCTAGCTGCCCTTGCTCGTCGTGGTGGCCGCGGTGGTGACGGGGTCGCCGCCACCGCCGTCGTGGTCGTCGAGCGCGTGGCGGCGGTCGTGGCGGTGGACGCCGCCGTGGCGGCGCTCGTCGACGCCGAGGTGGCCGAGGACGCACTGGTCACCGCTGAGACCGTGGGCGTCGTCGTGCTGGTCGTCTCGGCCTGGGTGGCACCGACGGCCAGGGCGCCGGTCATGGCCACCAGCGAGACCGCACTGGCCGCGCCGGCCAGACGGCGGGCCCGGCGGGCCGGGTGGGGGCGGCGGCGCCGGGCCGAGGGTGAGGCCGCGGGGACGGCGACGGCGAGGCCGGTTCGGGGGTGGGGTTCAGGGGGTCCATGGTGAGTCCTCCGGGTCGAGATCGATGGGTGGACGGGCGCCGACGCTCGGGCGTGGTGCTCGCCCCGGGCCGGCCGATGCTCCGGCCAGGACGAGCTCACGCTCACGTTCGGGCGCCGGTGCCGACGGCACCGGGCGGGACGGGACCCGGCGGCGAGGTGGGGCGGCGGGGGGGCGGTTGGCCTGCACGACCCGGAGCGCGGTGAGCCCGGCGACGGCGGCGGTGGCCCCGCCGACCACCACGCGCAACGCCAGCGACTGGCGATCGGTGCCGGCGGCCAGCAAATGGACGGTGGCCACCACGAACAGGGGGAAGCTCAGGAAGTGGGTGAGGCGCCACGCCCGCTTGCTCAGCCGCGTGCGCAGCAGCGAGGTCAGCTCCACCGCCGCCAGCAGGTAGAGGCCGACGATGCCCCAGGCCACGGCGGCGGGGTGCCAGGTGCCGGTGAACGGGACCAGCACCTCGACCAGCCCGAAGTGCACGTAGCTGTCGGAGACGATGGACACGACGTGGACGGCCACGAACACCACGGCGGCGGCGCCCAGGAAGCGGTGCAGGTCGAGCAGCCAGTTGGGCCGGGCCCTGCGACCGAGCGCCTTGGTGCTGAGGGCCAGGCCGAAGATGACGCTGGCGGCCAGCAGCATCCACGACACCACCCCGGCGGACCGGGCCGTGTACCACCACAGCTGGCTGTTCATGATGCGCTCCTCAGCGCGGGCCGGGCCCCGGCCCACGGCGGGTGGGCGCCGGCGACGGACGGGTGTTGGACCATGGCGAGGCTGGGGGCGACCGACGCACCACCGAGGAAGCGGTGGAGGCCGTCGCTGGCCTGGATGCGCCCGGTGGCGTCGACGGCGAGGGCCTCGGCCTCCATCCCGCCGATGAGGTCGAACGGATGGGCCGAACCCCGCAGCAGGACGGCCTTGGCCAGGATCTCGGCCACCCACCCGTTGCCGGCGACGGCGGCCACCAGCGTCAGGTCGCTGTCACTGGGTCGGCCGGTGCCGGGATCGATGAGGTGGTGGCGGGTCTCGCCGTCGACCACCCATCGGCGCTTGAGCGTGGTGGAGGTCGCCACCGCCCCGTCCAGCAGGCCGATGCGGGCGATGGGCATCGGGGCGGCGGGATGCTCGACGGCGACGGTCCAGGAGCCCTGATCGGGGCCCTGGCCGCGGACCCGGACGTCGCCGCCCAGGTTGAGGCAGGCGCCGACGGCGCCGGCGGCGAGCAGCTCCTCGGTGACCAGATCGGCGGCCAGGCCCTTGCCGATGCCGCCGGGGTCGAAGCCGGTGCCGAGCGGGAGGCACACCGCCGACGCCGTCGACCCGGATGTCCGCGCACCCGGGGCCCGGGCGCCGGCCCGTGCGGCTCGGCCCTTCGGTCCCGGTGCCCGACCGTGCGGGCAACGCTTCGAACGAGCGGTCGTAGCCGGCCCGGACGACGTCGACGAGCACCGTCGGGTCGAAGCTGCCGCCGCTGAGGTGGAACGCCTCCACCGCCAGCTCCACCAGGAGGACGGTGTCGGCCGACACGGTGACCGGGACCCCGGCCCGACGGGTCAGCTCGGACACCTCGCTGCCGGGCCGGAACCGGCTCCAGCGCCGCTCGAGCTCGGCCACGCGGGCCTCGGCCCGGGCCGCCAGGCTGGGCGGGGCCACCCACCACGATCAGGTGGGCGTCGCTCCCCATGGCATGGAACTCGATCTCTCGCACGGTGGAACCCATGTGGCGCTCGCTCCTCGGGTGAACCGTCCCGGGCGCGTCCCGGGCCTGGTTCCACCATCGGCCCCGTTCCTCAGAGGGCGCTCAGCGTCACCTGGGCCTTTGACGGGATTCGCGGCGGCCGTCCGGACGAGGGGGCGTCGGGCCGCGCTCAGGCCGGGTGGCCGGGGCGCCAGTGGCGGGCGGCCGCCAGGCGCAGCGGCGAGAACTCACCGGTGAACGTCACGGCCTCCGGTTCGACGACCACGGCCACGTGGTCGCCGCCGTCGTCCATCACCGTCCGCCGGCGTCCCACGATGCGGTTCCCCAGCCGGTCCAGGAGGGCGACGCCGCCGGGCCCGGGGGTCCACGCCCACCCGGCGAACTTGTCCACGGTGTCGCCCGTGGTGGTGGCGAAGTGCTCGGCCACGTCGGCGTCGTCCACGGTGAGGAAGTGCACGGCCAGGTGGCTCGCGACGCGCGCCAAGCGGTAGGTGCGGTTGGCCTTGGACAGCCACACGGCGTAGCGCAGCGGGTCGATGCTGGCCTGGGAGTGGAAGCCGACCAGGCAGCCGTCGCGCTCGCCGTCGGCGGTGGCCGTCACGACGACGAGCGCACCGTCGGCGGCCGCCACCAGCGCGGCGAAGTCGTCGGCCTGGTGGTGGTCGCTCACCAGGCGGGCCTCGTCACCCGCGCAGCAGGGCACCGCCGTCGATGACCAGGGTGGTCCCGGTGATCCACGACGCCGCGTCGGAGCAGAGGAAGACGGCGGCGCTGGCGATGTCGTCGGGCACCCCGAGGCGGCCGGCCGGCATGTGGCGGGCCATGGCCTCCTCGTGGGGCTCCCACAGGGCCCGGGCCATGTCCGTCTTCACCAGGCCGGGGGCGATGCCGACCACGCGCACCCCGGGGGCCAGCTCCAGCGCCAGCTGCCGGGTGAGGTGGATGACCGCGGCCTTCGTCCCGTTGTACACGCCGATGGAGGCCTCGACGCTCATGCCCCCGACCGAGGCGATGTTGAGCACCACCCCGCCCCGCTCGGCCATCGACGCCCGCCACGCCGCCTGGGCCCACATGAGCGGGCCGCGCCAGTTGACGGCCACCGTCTTGTCGAAGCGGGCGGCGTCGATCTCGAGCGTCGGGCCCATGTAGGGGTTGGTGGCGGCGTTGTTGACCAGCACGTCGACTCCGCCGAAGCGCTCGACCGTGGCGGCCACACAGGCCTCGGCCTGGTCGGGCTCCCCGGCGTTGGCGGCGAACACGTCGACGTCGGCGCCGGTGGCCTCGCGGATCTCGTCGGCCGCCGTCTCCAGGTCGGCGATCTTGCGGGACGACAACATCACCGCGGCGCCGCTGGCGGCCATCGATCCGGCGATGGCCCGACCGATCCCCCTCGAGGCGCCGGTGACCAGCGCGACCTTGCCGTCCAGGCGAACGTCCATGGTCGGCGATGCTACGGCCTCCGCCCCGACCGGGCGCCGCCGAGCCCCGTTCGCCCCACTCGGGGACCGGTACCGTGGCCGCCATGAACCGCCTCGCCGAGGAGACCTCGCCCTACCTGCGCCAGCATGCCGACAACCCGGTGGACTGGTACCCGTGGGGGGACGAGGCCTTCGCCCGGGCCGTCGCCGAGGACAAGCCGGTCCTGTTGTCGGTCGGCTACTCGGCCTGCCACTGGTGCCACGTGATGGCCCACGAGTCGTTCGAGGACCCTGACACCGCGGCCTTGATGAACGACCTGGTGGTGAGCATCAAGGTCGACCGCGAGGAGCGCCCCGACGTCGACGCCATCTACATGGACGCCGTGCAGGCCATGACCGGCCAGGGGGGTTGGCCCATGACCGTGTTCCTCATGCCCGACGGGCGCCCGTTCTTCGGCGGCACCTACTTCCCGAAGGTGGCCCGGGGGAACATGTTGAGCTTCACCGACCTGCTCACCCGGATCGACGATGTGTGGCGCACCCGGCGCGACGATCTGGCCGAGCAGGCCGACGAGCTCACCCAGGCCATCAGCCGGGGGGCCGGCCTCCCCACCGCCGACGCCGTCGCCGGCCCCGAGGTGCTGGACGAGGCCATCGTGGCGCTGGCCGCCCAGTTCGACCCGACCTGGGGCGGTTTCGGACAGGCGCCGAAGTTCCCCCAGACGATGTCGCTCGAGGTCGCGCTGCGGGCCCACGACCGCACCGGTTCGCCCGACGCGTTGGCCATGGTCACCACCTCCCTCGACGCCATGGCCTCGGGGGGCATCTACGACCACCTGGGGGGAGGCTTCGCCCGCTACTCCGTCGACGACCGTTGGCTCGTCCCCCATTTCGAGAAGATGCTCTACGACCAGGCGCTGCTCACCCGCATCTACCTGCACGCCTGGCAGGTCACCGGAGAGGCCCGCTACCGCCAGGTGGTCGACGAGACCATCGAGTACGTGAGCCGGGACCTGCGCCACCGCGGCGGCGGCTTCCACTCGGCCGAGGACGCCGACTCACCCGGGCCCGACGGCCACAACGAGGAGGGGCGCTTCGCCACCTGGACGCCCGACGAGCTCACCGACGTGCTCGGCGAGCTGGCCCCGGCGGCGGCGGCGTGGTGGGGCGTCACGCCCGGGGGCAACTTCGAGGGCCGCACCATCCTCCACCGGCCGGTGCGCGGCGACCTGCTGCGCCCGCCGGAGATCGAACGGGCCCGCCGCGAGCTGTTCGACCATCGCCAGGGTCGGCCCCGGCCGGGCCTGGACGACAAGGTGCTCACCGAGTGGAACGGCCTCATGCTGGCCACCCTGGCCGAGGCGGCGGCGGCCACCGGCAACCGGGGTTGGCTCCTCGACGCCCTGCAGACCGGCGAGTTCCTCCTGGCCAACCTCCGCCGGCCTGACGGGCGCTGGCTGCGGTCGTGGCAGGCCGGTGGCCCCGGCGACGAGGCGGGAGGCCGGGCTCAGCACCTGGCCTACGCCGCCGACTACGGCGCCCTCCTCGACGCGTTCACCCGCCTGGGCGAGGCCAGCGGCCAGGCCCGGTGGATCGCCGAGGCGCGGCGGGTGGCCGACGACCTCATCGAGTTGTTCTGGGACGACGAGCACGGCGGGGTGTTCACCACCGGCCGCGACGCCGAGGCCCTGGTGACGCGACCGAAGGACCTCATGGACAACGCCACGCCGTCGGCCAACAGCCTGGCCGCCGTGGGCCTGCTGCGCCTCGAGGGCCTGACCGGTGAGGAGCGCTACCGGGACCGGGCCGAGGCGATCCTGCGCCTGCTGGCGGCGCCGGCGGGCAAGCACCCCACCGCCTTCGGCCACCTGCTGGCCGCCCTCGACCTGTGGCACGCCGGCGCCGTCGAGGTGGCGGTGGTGGGTGACCGCCCCGACCTGGTGCAGGTGGTGCTGCAGCGCTACCGCCCGACCACGGTGGTGGCCTGGGGCGAGCCCTACCGGTCACCGCTGTGGGACGAGCGCACCCCCGGCCCTGACGGCGAGGGCCGGGCCTACGTCTGTCGGGACTTCGCCTGCCAGGCCCCGGTCGCCACGCCCGCCGAGCTCATCGCCCAGCTCGACGCCTGAGCGCGGAGCGGCCCCTCCCGGTTCTCGGCGCGGTTCGTGACCCTGCGGTCGAGAAGCGCGGCGGAACGGCGGGTCGGGGGTGGAGGCGACCACCGCACGACCCTAGGCTCCAGCGACCCGCCGCCTCGTCCCCCGGGAGCCCGCATGTCCGACCTGTCGAGTGACGCCCCCCGCATCGAGGTCGTCGACAACCCCGACGAGACCCGCTACGAGATCCGGGTGGACGGCGCCCTGGCCGGCTTCGTGCTGTACCGCGACGAGGGCGGCGACCGGCGGGTGCTCGTCCACACCGAGATCGACGACGCCTACGAGGGCCAGGGCCTCGGCGGTCGGGTGGCGGCCTTCGCCCTCGACGACATCCGCCGGCGGGGTCTGCGGGTCGTGCCCCGGTGCCCCTTCATCCGGGGCTACATCGAGCGCCACCCCGACTATGCCGACCTGGTGGCCTGAGCGTCACCAGCCGCCGCGGTGCACGACGTCGTCGAGCGGCCGGCGACCACGCGCCAGCGAGCCGCTGGGCCGATCGGCGCCCGGCACCGTCGAGCGGTAGCCGACGGCGATGGTGCCGATCGGTCGGTAGCCGGCCGGCACCCCGAGCTCGGCCAGCAGTTCGTCCTCGTGCTGGAAGATGCCGAAGAACAGCGCCCCCAGCCCCTGGTCCACCGCGCCCAGCAGCATGAGCATCGAGCTCATGGCCGTGTCGATGAGCCAGTAGGGCACCGGCCAGTCGTCGGCGGAGCGACCGAGCCCGGCGGCGGCCTTGTCCGGCTCGGCGTAGCGGTCGACGTAGGCCTGGGCGTGGGCCAGCGGGATGATGAGCGCCGGTGCGGCCAGCAGGCCCGCCCACGGGAATCGCTCGCGCTCGTCCTCGGGCAGGGTGAGGTCCCAGTAGCGGGCCGTCTGCTCGGGCCCTTCGAGCACCACGAAGGCCCACCCCTGGCTGAACCCCGCCGAGGGCGCGTGGAGGCCCAGCTCGAGGATCGTGTCCAGGACCCCGTCGGGCAGCGGCCGGGCCTCGAAGGCGCGGACCATGCGGCGGCGGTGGACGGCGTCGCTCAGCTCCACGACGCGCTCCGGGAGGGGAGGTGGGAGGGCGTGGCCCTCAGGCCAGCTTGGCCAGCTGCTCGGCCATGGCCCAGCCGAAGGCGATCAGCGAGTCGCCCCGGCTGTCGTCGACCTCGACGAACAGGGCGACGACCTCGGGGTCGTGGTTCTCCGGCTTGAGGCTCTCGTGGTCGAGCACCAGCGGGAAGGTGTTGTCGCCGGTGGTGACGAAGTCGCGGTCGCGGTAGCCCCCGTTGTCCACCCCGAAGCGCTTGGCCAGCCGCCGGCCCCACGCCCGCTCCTCGCCAGAGGCCCGGTGGCTCGGGCCGGGGGACGATGTCCTCCAGCGCCTTGAACGACTCGAACCCACCGGCGTTGGTGAAGCGGGTGCCCACCAGCACGTCCTCGTCGGGGAAGGCGAGCACGGCCCGACGGTACTGGTCGGTCATGATGGCCCGCAGCACCGAGTCGCGCTTGGACGTGCGCCGGATCGATGCGAGACCGATGAGCACGCTGGGCGTGCCGCCGATCCGCTCGAGCGTGCTGAAGGAGAAGCCCTTGAGGGATCGACCCTCTCGGGCCAGGGTGACGAGCACCCACGCCTCGGTCTGCTTGGACAGCAGGCCCACCTCGAAGCGGGAGGGACTGTCGGCGCACATGTCGGCCATCTCGGCCAGTTCCGCGTCGCTCAGCGCCGTGCAGTCCTTGGTTTCGATCTCGATTGCCATGCGATCAAAAGCCCCCGAGTTGGTGCACAGGCCTCGGACGAGGCCCTGGAACGGACCCCTCTAGTCCAGCGGTCGCGGACGATTCGTGCAACTCGGGGCACGACCGACGCCGGATTCGACCGCTGCGGCGGCCACCTCGGGAGCGCTCAGGCGGCGATGGCGTCGGGCCCGAGCAGGACCCGCAACTCGGCGACCAGCCCGTTGGAGGCGTCCACGTTGAACTCGTCGGGGAGGCGCACGATCTGGCGCTCGCCCAGGTGGAGGAAGACCTGCGACTCACCGGGGTGCTCCCCGAGCAGACCCTTCAGATCGGTCAGCAGGGGCTCGCTGAGCGCGTTGGGGGTGAGGCGGATGCGCACGGGGGGCGCCCCGTCGCTGATGGGCTCGAAGATCTGGATCTCCATGGCCATGAGCTTGGGGGTGTCCTCCCGACCGTCGACCCGGCCCTTCAGGCAGACGACGGCGTCGTCGGTGAGGAGGTGCCCGTACTGCTGCATGGTCTTGGGGAAGACCATGACCTCGATCGACGACTGGAGGTCCTCGAGGACGAACACGGCCATGAGGTCGCCCTTCTTCGTCCACTTGCGTTGCAGGGACGTGACGAGACCGCCGACGACCCGCATCGAGCCGTCCTCGACCCCCTCCAGCTCGGTGATCGAGCACTCGGTGCGGCGGCGCAACGAGGCCTCCGCCCCCATCAGCGGGTGGTCGCTCACGTAGAGGCCGAGCATCTCCTTCTCGAAGCCGAGCCGCACCTTCTTGTCGAACTCGATGTCGGGGATGGGCACCCGGGTCTGCGTCGGGCCGGCCGGGATCGACCTCGGCTCCGTCGTTCATCATCGAGAACAGGTCGAACTGGCCCTCGGCCTCGCGCCGGCGTCGGGCCACCGTCTGGTCGAGGATCTGCTCGTAGACGGCAAGCAGGCCCTGGCGGGGATGGCCCATGGAGTCGAACGCGCCGGCCTTGATCAGCGACTCGATGGTGCGCTTGTTGAGCACGGCGAGGTCGACCCGGTCGCAGAAGTCGTAGAAGTCGGCGAACAGGCCGTTGGCCTCGCGCTCGGTCACGATCTGGCCCGACCAGGCCCTCGCCCACGTTGCGCACCGCCGACAGCCCGAACGGGATCGACCCCGCTCCGCCCACGTCGTTGCTGCCATCGCCGGCCACTGCCACGAAATCGCTCATCGACACATTGATGTCGGGGACCAGCACCGCGATACGCATTTGTCGGCATTCGTTGAGGTAGACCGCCGCCTTGTCCAGGTTGGTCTTGACGCTGGTGAGCAGGGCGGCGAAGTACTCGACGGGGTAGTTCGCCTTCAGATAGGCGGTCTGGTACGCCACCAGGCCGTAGCCGTAGCTGTGGCTCTTGTTGAAGGCGTAGTCGGCGAACGGCTCGATGATGTCGAACAGCGCCGTGCCGATGGCGGCGCCGTAGCCGGTGGCCTCACACCCGGCCACGAACTTCTCGCGCTCCTTCTTGATGAGCGCCCGGTCCTTCTTCCCGCAGTTGTGGACGAGGAAGTCCTCGACGAGGGCGTAGGGCCGGTCGGGATCGGCCATGCGGAAGTCGAAGCACTCCTTCTCGCCGACCTCCTCGACGGCAGCCACGGTGTCCCACACGAGATCGCCGGTGCGGAGGTCCTCCAGCCGTTCGGAGTAGAGCAGCCCGTCGAGTGTGCGCCGGTGGAGCACCCGACCCTTGGTGTACCCGCCGGTGTCCACGCCGAGGTCCCGCTTCGAGCGACCGGTGACCTGCGTACGACGCTCGAGCTCCGCGGCCAGGAAGCTGGCAGGGATGCCGATCTTGGTGGCGCTGGCGCCTTCGCTCCACTCCATCAGCCATCGGTCGACCTTCGCCTGCTTGACCGCCGTCAGGTGGGGACCGACGACTTCGGCGAACGCCTTGGCCTGCCCTTTGTCCGCCATCGACAACGTGTAGTGGGTGCCGTGACGGGTCAACGTCCGGGAGTTGCAGGTTCGACACGATCCCGCAGCGCAGGAGCATCCGCTTGAGCGCGACGCAGACGTCACGGCTCTTCGAGCCGAAGTGGACACCTGAGCGATCGGCCCAGCCATCGGCACAGAAGTACAGGCCGAGGAAGCGCTCCACCTTGCGCAACGGCGCGTTCACCACTCGCGCCGGGATCACCTTCTCAGCCGCCAGGCCGAATCTCCCGATGACCGGCTCCAGGGCCAGCAGCTCCTTGCGCAGGAGGCGGAGTCGCGTGACACCGGCGTGGGTGGTGGCCCGCTCGTGCGGGTAGCCGAAGTACGTCTGGAATGCGGCCCGGAACGACGCCAGGAGCTCGGGATCGGTGTTGCAGAAGTGGGCGTTGCGCATCGGACCGTTGCGCACATCCGGGGTGTAGCCCTCGGAGATCAAGAGGGCGGCGAGATCGATCTCGGCGTCGGTGACCTTGCTCCCGCCATCGGTCTTGGTCCGGGCGGCCACGCCGACGAGGTCCCCCGGCCGGACGGATCCGAGCTCGACCCAACGGTCCTCGACCAGGACCGGGTGATTGGCGGTCGCCTCGATCGTGTAGCCCGACGAGGTCGTCAGTCGGTGCACGGTCTTGGGCCGACCGACCACACGTCCTCGACCACATCGAAGCGACTCGTGGCCGTCCGGGTGTCGATCGTCTGCACCCGCCGGTCGGACAGGCTCATCACCCGTTCGATGGGGACGTAGCCCCGCGCCCGGGTCAGCATCAGCGAGCCGGCAGGGACGCAGGCCTTCCGGAGGTTGTCGGCTTCAGCCAGCGTGTAGCCGGCGAACGTCTGCGCGACACGCATCATCGCCTTCCTGGTAGATCATCAGGCCCTGGGTGTCACCCAGCAGCGGCTCGAGATCGGGGTGGATGTAGCTGATCTCCTTGCGGCCGTTCTTGCGGTCGGCGTAGTCGTTGTGCATGTTGGCGGCCATCGGCCCGGGCCGGTACAGCGCCACCAGGGCGGCCACGTCCTCGAAGCCGGTGGGCGCCAGGGAGCGCATCAGGGCCCGCATGGCCCCGCCCTCGAGCTGGAAGACACCGATCGAGTCGCCGGCCCGCAGCAGCTCGTAGGTCTTGGGGTCGTCGAGCGGGATGGTGTCGATGTCGAGGTCGACACCGCGGGTGGCCCGCACCAGTTCCTGCGTGTCGGAGATGACGTCGAGGTTGCGCAGGCCCAGGAAGTCCATCTTGAGCAGGCCGAGGTCCTCCACGCCGTGCATCTCGTACTGGGTGACGACGGGAGCGAGCTCGGGATCCTGACCGGCCTCGGGCTTGCGCTGGATGGGCAGGTACTCGGTCAGCGGCTCCTTGGTGATCACCACCGCGGCGGCGTGGATGCCGTCCTGGCGGCGCAGGCCCTCGAGCCCCTTGGCCACGTCCATGACCTGGCGGGCGTCGGGGTCGGTGGCGTACATGTCCCGCAGCTCGCCGGCCATCTTGTAGCCGTCGAGGAACTTGGGGTGCTCGTCGAGGCAGGCGTAGAGCGGGGTGTCGCGGCCCATCACCAGCGGGGGCATGGCCTTGGCCACCTTGTCGCCCACCATGTAGGGGAAGCCCAGCACGCGGGCCGCGTCGCGCACGGCGGCCCGGGCCTTGATGGTGGAGAACGTCACGATCTGGGCGACGTGGTCGCGGCCGTAGCGCTCGGCCGCGTACCGGATCATCTCGTCGCGGTAGCGGGAGTCGAAGTCCATGTCGATGTCGGGCATGGAGATGCGCGACGGGTTCAAGAAGCGTTCGAACAGCAGGTCGTACTTGATGGGGTCGAGGTCGGTGATGCGCAGGCAGTAGGCCACCGCGCACCCCGCCGCGCTCCCCCGGCCGGGGCCCACCCGCATGTTGCCGTCCCGGGCGTGCTTGATGAGGTCCCACACGATGAGGAAGTACGACGAGAAGCCCATGTCGCCGATGACCTTGAGCTCGAAGGCCAGCCGCTCGACCACGTCGTCGGGCAACGAATCGCCCCACCGCTCGCGGGCCCCGGCGAAGGTCAGGTGCTCGAGGTAGCCGGCGTCGTCGTCGAAGCCCTCGGGGATGGGGAAGTTGGGCAGCTGCGGCTTGCCGAACTCGATCTCGACGTTGGCCCGCTCGGCCACCCACAACGTGTTGTCGCACGCCTCGGGCAGCTCGACGAAGAGCTGCCGCATCTCGTCGGCCGTCTTCAGGTAGTGCTGGTCGCCGTGGAACTTGAGTCGGTCCGGGTCGCTCATGAGCGAGCCGGTCTGCACGCACAGCAGGGCGTCGTGGGCCTCGTGGTCCTCACGGTGCGTGTAGTGGCTGTCGTTGGTGGCCAGCAGCGGAGCCTGGAGCTTCCGGGCGATCTCGAGCAGCTGCGGGTTGGTGCGGTGCTGGTCGGGGATCCCGTGGTCCTGCAGCTCGATGAACAGGTTGTCGCGCCCGAAGATGTCCTGGAGGCGGGCGGCCTTGGCCAGCGCGTCGGCGGGATCGCCGTTGACCAACGCCTGCAGGACCTGCCCACCCAGGCAGCCGGTGGTGGCGATGATCCCCTCGCTGTGGGCCTCGAGCAGCTCCCAGTCGACCTTGGGCTTCATGTAGTAGCCCTCGAGGTAGGCCCGGCTCGAGAGTTGGATCAGGTTCTTGTAGCCGACGGCGTTCTCGGCCAGCGCGGTCAGGTGGTAGTACGCCTTGCGGCCGCCTTCGGCGTCGCCCCCGGAGTCGTCCATGCGGCCACGACGGGGCGGTCGCTCCGTGCGGTGGTCGTAGGCCATGTAGAGCTCGCTGCCGATGATGGGCTTGACGCCCTGGTCGCGACAGGCCTGGTAGAAGTCCAGGACGCCGTACATGTTGCCGTGGTCGGTGATGCCCACGGCCGGTTGGCCGTCAGCGGCGGCCTTGGCCACCAGATCGCCGACCCGCGCCGCCCCGTCGAGCATCGAGAACTCGGTGTGCACGTGCAGGTGGGTGAACGAATCCGCCACGACGCGGTGATGCTCCTGTGACTCCTGACCGGTCTCCCGGTCTGCTTCCCTGTACCGACGGGGCCCGTCCCCGAGCACCCGGGCGGCCCCCTCAACCCGTGTTATCCACAGGGTTTGTCCCCAGTTGTGGACGAGTTACACGGATGTGATTCCTCCGCCTGGCGACTCTAGCCCCGCTGCGGGCGCCCCGCGCAAGGAGGCGGGCGACGCCTTACGCTCTGGCCCCATGAGCCTCATCGACGTGGATGCGCCCGCCGAGGGCGTGGCCCGGATCACCCTGAATCGCCCCGAGCGCCGCAACGCCCTCTCCATCGAACTGCGCGACGGGCTGAGCGACGCCCTCGACGCCCTGGCCGCCGACGAGGCCGTGAAGGTGGTCGTCATCACCGGCGCCGGTGAGGTCTTCTCCGCCGGGTTCGATCTCAAGGAGTTCGACGCGGCGGCCGCCGACGAGGCGTTCGCGGCGCGGCTGTGGGCCTCGAGCGACCGCTACCACCAGACGGTCATCCGCTTCCCGCTGATCACGCTGGCGTCGGTCAACGGCCCCGCCATCGCCGGCGGGTTCGATCTGGCCGTGTGCTGCGACCTGCGCATCGGCTCCACCACGGCCCGCTTCGCCCACCCCGAGCGCACCTTCGCCGAGGTGGTCTACGGCCCGCTCCACGACCTCGTGGGCGGAGCCGTGGCCCGCGAGCTGTGCATGGCCGGCCGCGAGCTGACGGCCGCCGAGGCCTTCGACCTCCACCTGCTGTCGGCCGTGGTCGAGCCCGAACTGCTCGACGAGGCCACCGTGGCCCTGGCCTCACGGGTGGCCGAGGCCCCCCGGGGGTCGCTGGCCCACACCAAGGCCAAGGCCCTGCGGCGAGCCGGCGTCGACCCCGATTCACCCACCCTCGACCTCTAGGGCGCCGGGGCGCGGTCAGAGATAGGTGCCGGGACGCTCCTCGCCGGTGCGGGCGCCGGCCGGGAGCTGGCCCCGCATGTCCTCGAGCTGCTGGCGGGCCGCCATCTGCTGGGCGAACAGCGTGGCCTGGATGCCGTGGAAGAGGCCCTCGAGCCAGCCGACCAGCTGGGCCTGGGCCAGCCGCAGCTCCACGTCGGTGGGCAGGTTGTCGGCATCGAAGGGCAGAGCCAGGCGGTTCAGCTCCTCGCGCAGATCGGGCGAGAGGGCCGAGCCCAGCTCGCTGATCGACGTGTCGTAGATGGCCCGCAGGCGCTCGCGCCCCGGTTCGTCGAGCTGGGTGGTGCGCACCTCGTCGAGGAGCTGCTTGATCATCGAGCCGACCCGCATGACCTTGGCCGGCTCGGAGACGAACTCCTGGGCCTCCTCGTCGGGCTGGGGAGCTTCGGCCGACGGGGACGGGGTCACACCGTCGGGCACCACGAGCTCAGGTCGAGGAGCGGATCCATCGAATTCGGTCATGGTCGCATCCTTGCCCGGTTCCGCCCACCATCGCCAGCGCTCCGACGTTCCTGTCCCTCCAGCGACCCGAGAGAGGTCGCGTGAGGGACAGGCAAGAAGGGCAGAGGGCTCGTGGCCGTCAGGACGGAGCGAGGTGGGCCAGCAGCGGAACCCGCATCTCGGCCGAGGTGAGCGAGCCGTGACGCGACACCAGTTCGAACGGGCCGCCGTCGTCGGGGTCCACGAAAGCCACCGTCCCCTTGGCCACCAGGGCGACGTCGCCGAGGCGCCCCCGGGCCTGGTCCGACACCCGGGGCCCGAACCACCCGCCGTCGACCGTCTCGTCCCGGCTCACCACCCAGGCGTCGTCGCCGTGGCAGCTGTGGGCGGCGTCGAGCAGGGCGTCGGCTCGGCCCGGTCGGGCGTGCAACCACCGGAAGCGGCCCTCCCCCGACTGGTACGACACGTGCTCGAGCACCTCGCGGGCCGGCGTGATGAGGTTGTCGCCGACGTGGAGCTGGCCGTGGTCGGCGGTGACCACGAGCGCCGCCTGCGGTGGCAGCACCTCCAACAGGTCGGCCACCAACCGGTCCACGTAGGCCAGTTCGGCGTCGTAGTGGTCGCCGAGGCCGAACTCGTGGGCCACCTTGTCGATGCCCTCGTAGTAGGCGTACACGAAGGGCTCGCCGCCCCGCAGCAGCCGTCGGGCCTCCATCACCAGGGTGGAGGTGACCCGGTACCCGTTGAACCGCACCCCTTCGAGGTGGGCCGCGGTGAAGCCGCTGGAGCGGAAGTCGGCCCGGGTGATCACGGCCGGGCGATGACCGAGGAAGGCGGTGCCGGGCTGCAGCTTCTCGGGCGGGATGCCGGCCCGCTGGTCGCGCCCGCCCACCGACCAGCGCAGCACGTTGAGGACCTGGCCGTCGACCGCCATGCGGTACCCGATCACGCCGTGCTCTCCGGGGGTCATCCCGGTGGTGATCGACGTCATCGCCGTGGAGGTCGTGGACGGGGCCACGGTGAAGATGGCGTCGCCCGCCATGGCGCTCATGACCGGCGTGATGGTGGCCCGCTTGCGCAGTTGGTCCCAGCCCAGCCCGTCGAGCACCAGGAACAGGATCTGGTCGGCCTCGGCCACCTCCGCCGGGAACCACGCCGGCCACACCTCGGGCGGTTCGAGCAGCGTGGGCATGACGTTGGTGACGCACGCTCCCGCGTAGTCGGGCAGGAGGGGATCATCGTCACGCAAAAGGGGGTCGTCGACCACGGAGGGTCCTTTCTCAGGCACCCACCACGCTAGCCAATGGTGAGGGCCGCCTGGGTGGCGGGGCGCGCCGCCTACGCTGTGGGGGTGAAGGTCTCGACCCGAGGTGACTACGCCAGCCGTGCGCTGCTCTCACTGGCCATGCACGCCGGCGAGGAGGGTCCCACCTCGGTCCGGGACATCGCCGAGCGCACCGGGCTCCCCCAGCCCTACCTCGAGCAGATCCTCCTGGCGCTCAAGGGGGCCGGCCTGGTGCGCTCCAAACGCGGGGTGGGCGGCGGGTACGTGCTGGCCCGCGATCCGCGGGAGATCCCGCTGAGCGCCATCGTCAGTGCGGTCGACGGGCCCATCGTGGCCGGCGACTTCGGCGAGCCCCACACCAACGGGGCGTGCGACCACGAGGGTCAGTGCGTGCTGCTGGCGGTGTGGGCCGACGTGGGCGAGCACATGCGCCACTACCTCGAGGCCCTCACCCTGGCCGACATCGTGACCATGGCCCGCGGCGACGCGCCCTGGCCGGGCTGAGCATCCAGTGGGAGGACGGTGAACCACCGATTCGGTGGCTGATCGTCCCCGCTTCGTCGACCCGCCGGGCGGCTAGCTGAGCAGGGCCAGCGACGCCTGGAGATCGTCGGGCAGCGGGGCGTCGAAGGCCAACGCCTCTCCCGTCACCGGGTGGGACAGGCGGAGGGCGGCGGCGTGGAGCCAGGGACGGGGGAAGGGGAACGAGGGGCGCGCCCCGCCGTAGCGGTCGTCGCCCACCACCGGGTGGTCGATGGCCGTGAGGTGCACGCGGATCTGGTGGGTCCGTCCCGTCTCCAGACGGCACTCCACCAGCGACAGCGTCGAGCGGATCGCGATAGGTGGCCACCACCTCGTAGCGGGTGCGGGCCTCCTTGCCCTTGGCCGACACGGTCATGCGGGTGGGCTCGCGCGCCGATCGACCGATGGGGGCGTCGACCATCCCGTTGAGCACGGCGAACTCCCCCCACACCAACGCCAGATAGCGGCGGTCGACCTCATGGGCCGCCAGCATCTCCACCAGGCGGGTGTACGCCCGGGACGAGCGGGCCACCAGCAACAGCCCGGAGGTGCCCTTGTCCAGCCGGTGGACGACCCCGGGCCGGGTGGGATCGCCCACGGTGGCCAGTTCCGGGTAGCGGGCCAGCAGACCCGTGCACCAGCGTGCCCTCGTGGTTGCCCGCCCCCGGGTGCACCACGAGACCGGCCGGCTTGTCCACCACGATGAGGTCGTCGTCGGCGTACACCACCGTCACGTCGACGTCGGCCTCGGCCACCAACGGAGCCCCGCCCGCCGGGGGAAGGAGGTCGACCGCGGCCTGGACGCGCTCCCCCTCGGCCACGCGATGCGGACCGGGTCGTGATCACCCGGCCGTCGACGGTGACCCCGCCACCGGCGATCAGCTCGGCCACGTCGGCCCGGCTGGCCCCGGTGACCATGGCCACCACCCGGTCGAGGCGCTGCCCGGCGAGCGGGCCGGGGACGAGCTCATCCATCGGACGGGGCCGAGCCGGTGGTCACCGGGGCCCGCAAGAACGAGTACGCCAGCAACAGGGCGCCGATGACCACGCCCATGTCGGCCACGTTGAACACGGGCCACCACTGGAAGTCGATGAAGTCGACCACCGCGCCGTGCAGGAAGCCCGCGTCGCCCCGGAACGCCCGGTCGACCAGGTTGCCCAGCGCGCCGCCCAGGATCATGCCGAGGGCCACCGACCCGAGCCGCGACGGCGCCACCGGGCTCAGCCACAGCACGGCGCAGACCACGGCCACCGCACCGAGCGAGATGAGCGGGCCCTGGCCGCCGAAGCGGCTGAACGAGGCCCCGGTGTTGCCGACCAGGTTGAACCGCAACGTCCACACGACGTCGATGGTCCGGGTGGTCAGGGTGTGCACCGCCCACCACTTGGACAGCTGATCGACCAGCAGCACCAGGGCGGCCACCCCCAGGATGAGTCCCCGAGCCGACCGGGCGGTCCGGCGGCGCCGGTCGGCTCGGCGGAGTCGGGCACGCGAGCGCCGGGCGCCTCAGCGGCGGCCGAAGCCCTCCGACTTTGTACTCCACCTTCTCGCGGGCCCACGGAATGGCCTTCAGGCGCTCACGGGGGATCGGCTGGCCGGAGACCTCGCAGATGCCGTAGGTCCCCAGCGGGATCTTGGCCAGGGCGTGGTCGATCTCGTCGACCGCCGCCCGGGCCTGGTAGCTGAGGGCCAGGTCGCGCTCGCGCTCCACCGCCAGCGTGTCGCCCTCACCCGACTCCTCGTCGAACTGGACGTCGCCGGGCTCGCGCAGCTCGGCCAGCGAATCGGCCTCGGCCTTGAGCGAGTCGGCCTGGCGGAGGTAGGTGGCCCGCTCCTCGATGAGGATCTGGCGCTGGCTCTCGACGAACTTGAGCTCGGCCGCCGACAGCTTGCGCTTGGCCGGAGCCTTGGCCGCGGCCTTGGTCGCCGGGGCCTTCTTGGCCGGCGCCTTGGCCGCCGCCGCCTTGGCCGGCGCCTTCTTGGCCGGCGGCCTTCTTGGCCGGCGCCTTCTTCGCCGCCGCCTTGGCCGGCGCCTTCTTGGCCGGAGCCTTCTTGGCCGGAGCTTTGGCCACCACCTTGGCCGGGGCCTTCTTCGCCGGCCGCCTTGGCCGGCGCCTTCTTCGCCGGCCGCCTTGGCCGGCGCCTTCTTGGCCGGAGCCTTCGTGGCCTGGGACTTCGTCGCCGACATGGGGGTCACCTTCTTCGTCGCGGCCGCGGCAGCGTGCTTGGCCGGGACCTTCTTGGGCGACGCTGATGCGGCGCGGGTTGCTCTGGGCATTCGAGTCTCCTCCCCTACCCGTCACAAAGGTGCCGGACTGTAGGACGGCCGACCCCCCAAGGTCAAGGTGCAATCTCGGACGGGGCCCCGGCGAGCGGCGGGCAAACCCCGATTCGGGGAGGCGCCGCCGGCGCATAGGCTGACCGGATGCCTTTCGGCCCCGTAGACCCCAGCTTCGACCTGGTCAGCCTCGAAGAGCAGGTGCTGGCGCGCTGGCGCGAGCACGACGTCATCGCCGAGTCGCGCCGGCAGCGGGCCGACGCCGAGCCGTGGATCTTCTACGAGGGCCCGCCCACGGCCAACGGCCGGCCCGGCCTGCACCACGTCTGGGCCCGGGTGTTCAAGGACCTCTACCCCCGCTTCCAGACGATGCGGGGCCACCAGGTCCCCCGCAAGGGAGGGTGGGACTGCCACGGCCTGCCGGTCGAGCTGGAGGTGGAGAAGGAGCTGGGCCTCCACTCCAAGCACGAGATCGAGGCCTACGGCGTGGCCGAGTTCAACCAGCACTGCCGCGACTCGGTCCACCGCTACGTCGAGGACTGGTCGGCCCTGACCCACCGCTCCGGCACCTGGATCGACACCGCCGATGCCTACTGGACGCTGTCCAACGACTACGTGGAGTCGGTGTGGTGGCTGCTCTCCCAGCTCTGGGAGAAGGGCCTGCTGTACGAGGGCCACAAGGTTTCGCCCTACTGCGCCCGGTGCGGGACGGCGCTGTCGTCGCACGAGCTCGGCCAGCCCGACGTGTACCGCGACGTGATCGACCCGTCGGTCTACGTCCGCTTCCCGCTGGAGGACCACGGCTCGGGCACCGACGGCGCCGACCTGCTGGTGTGGACGACGACGCCGTGGACGCTCATCTCCAACGTCGCCGCCGCCGTCGGGCCCGACATCGTCTACGCCCGGGTGCCGGCCGAGGCGATGGGCGCCACCGGCCGTGACCTGATCGTGGCCGTGCCCCGCCTGCCCGAGGGCGTGGAGCCGCTCGCCACCTGGAAGGGGCACGAGCTGAGCGGCCTGCACTACCGCCGGCCCTTCACCTTCCTCGACGCCCCCGCCGGCAGCGACGCCTGGCGGGTGGTGGTGGCCGACTACGTCAGCACCGACGACGGCACCGGCATCGTGCACCAGGCCCCGGCCTTCGGCGAGGAGGACTCGGCCATCGCCCGGGCCGAGGGGCTGCCGGTGCTCAACCCGGTCGACGCCGACGGCGCCTTCGACCACCGGATCCCGCCGTGGCAGGGGCTGTTCGTGAAGGATGCCGACGAGGGCATCATCGAGGACCTGGCCGCCCGCGGGCTGCTCGTGCGCGAGCAGCCCTACGAGCACAGCTACCCCCACTGCTGGCGATGCGGCACCCCGCTCATCTACTGGGCCAAGACGTCGTGGTTCGTCCGCACCTCGACCAAGCGCGACGAGCTCATGGCCGAGAACGAGACCGTCAACTGGCAGCCCGACCACATCAAGCACGGCCGCTTCGGCAAGTGGCTGGAGGGCAACGTCGACTGGGCGCTGTCACGGGATCGCTACTGGGGTACGCCGCTGCCCATCTGGCGCTGCTCCGAGTGCGGCGACGAGCGCTGCGTCGGCTCGGTGGCCCAGCTGTCCGAGCTGGCCGGCCGGGACCTGTCCGAGCTCGACCTGCACCGGCCCTACGTCGACGAGATCACGCTGCCGTGCGGATCCTGCTCGGGGACGGCCCGGCGGGTGGGCCCGGTGCTCGACGCCTGGTTCGACTCCGGCTCGATGCCCTCGGCCCAGTTCCACTACCCGTTCGAGAACGCGGAGGCCTTCCACCGGGCCTACCCCGCCGACTTCATCTGCGAGGCCATCGACCAGACCCGGGGCTGGTTCTACTCGCTGCTGGCGGTGAACAGCCTGGTGTTCGATCGGGCGCCGTACCGCAACGTGGTGTGCCTCAACCTGATCGTGGACGAGAACGGTCAGAAGATGTCGAAGTCCAAGGGCAACATCATCCAGCCGTGGGACATCTTCTCCACGCAGGGTGCCGACGCCCTGCGCTGGTACTTCTTCTCCGCGGGCCAGCCGTGGACGCCGCGGCGCGTCTACCCCGAGGGCATCCGCGAGTCGACCCGCCAGACCCTCCTCACCCTGTGGAACGTCTTCTCCTTCTTCGCCACCTACGCCGACCTCGACGGCTGGACGCCGACCGCCTCGGCCCCCGCCACCAGCCACCTGCTCGACCGCTGGATCCTGGGTGAGCTGGACGACACCATCACCTCGGTCACCGAGGCGCTCGACGACTTCGACGCCCTGGCGGGCTCGTCGCGGCTGGCCGGGTTCATCGACGACCTGTCGAACTGGTACGTGCGCCGCTCACGACCCCGCTTCTGGAAGAGCAGCGACCCGGCCGCCCACGCCACGCTGTACGAGTGCCTGGTCAAGGTGAGCCAGCTGCTGGCGCCGTTCTGCCCGTTCCTGGCCGATGCCATCTACACCCCGCTGACCGGCGAGACCTCGGTCCACCTCAGCGACTGGCCCGCCCCCCTCGGTCGGGCCGACGCCGCGTTGGCCGAGCAGGTGGCGGCCTCGCGCCGGCTGGTGGCCCTCGGCCGGGCGGCGCGCACCGAAGCCAAGGTGAAGGTCCGCCAGCCGCTCGGGCGCGCCCTGCTGCTGCACCCGGGCGTCGAGCTGGACCCGGCCATCGAGGAGGAGATCCGCTCGGAGCTCAACGTGAAGCACCTCGAGCGCATCGACACGCTGTCGGGCCTCATGACGTGGACGGTCATCCCCAACTTCCGGGCCCTGGGCCCCCGACTCGGACCACGCGTCAACGAGGTGAAGGCGGCGCTGGCCGCCGCCGACGGATCGGAGCTGCAACGCCGCCTGGAGGCCGACGGCTTCGTCGAGGTGGCCGGCGAGCGGCTCGAGGCCGACGACGTGGAGGTGCGGGCCGACCGCCACCAGGACTTCGCCCTGGCCGAGGCGGAAGGCTGGGCGGTGGCCCTCGACCTCGACATCGACGACGCCGTTGCGGCGTGAGGGTCAGGCCCGCGAGCTGGTGCGGGCCCTCAACGACCTGCGCAAGGACCTCGGCTTCGCCATCGCCGACCGGGTGGTGGCCACCATCACGGTGGGCGACGGCCTGCAGGCCGCGCTCGACGAGCACCGGAGCTGGATCGCCGGCGAGATCCTGGCCACGGCGCTGGACGACGGGCCCGGCGACCGCCGCCTCGAGGTCGACGGTTCGGCGGTCGCCGTCACCCTCACCCTCGCCTGACCGCGCCACCAGGGCCGAACCGGCGCTGCATCCACCCCCGGGGGGAGCGGAATCATGCGCCAGAACGGGGGTGGCCGGCGTGAGGTTGCGTCAGCGGCGGCGCCCGAAGCGGGGCCGCGGCGTGGTCGTGGTCGGGTCCTCGTCGAGGTCCTGCTCGAAGAACGCCCGCATGGCGGCGTCGGCGGCGGCGTCCGGTTCGCCCAGGGCCGAGCTCTCGGCCACGGGTACGGGGTCGGGCGCCGGGGTGAACAGCTCGGTGGGCCGGCCCTCGCCGTGCCCCCCGGAGCCAGGCGTCCCGTCCGCGCCCTCGGTCCCGGTCAGGTCGATGTCGAGGTCCAGCCCGTCGATGCCGTCGCGGTAGCGCTCCTCGTCGGCGGCGGCCGCGGGGACGTCCGGTGCCGACTCCGTCGAGCCCGCCACGCTCGGCGTCGACCTGGGGCGACTCGCCGGTGTCGATGCCCAGGGCGGTGATGTCGTCGCTGTCGACCGGGCCTTCCTGGATGTCGATGACCGGGGAGCCGCTCGACTCGCCGGGGCCGGCCGGCTCGACGGGCTCGTCCATGCTCTCGAACACCGGCACCGGGGTGTCGTTGAGCGGCGGGGTCTCGGCCAGGCGCAGGCCCCGGGGGTCGTCGACGGCCTCACGGATGGTGTCGAGGGTGGCCAGCAGCCGAGCGGTCTCGTCGGCCAGGTGCGAGTCGAGGGTGGCTCACGTCGGCTTCGAGGTCGATCTTCGCCTCCTCCAGGGCGGCCGACCTGGTCGCGCAGCTCCTGGGCCCGCTGCTCGACGGTGGCGTCGGCCTTCTTGCGGGCCTTCTCCATCATGCGGTCGCGCTCGGCCTCGGCCTCGGCCAGCAGCGCCAGCGCCTTGGCCCGGGCATCGGCCACCGTCTTGGTGGCGGTGGTGTTGGCTTCGGCCACGGCCTGGTCGGCCGCCCGCTGCGCCAGCAGCAGCACCTTCTTGAGCTCCTCGTCGGCGTCGAGGGCCGGACCGGGCGCCACGTCGCCACCGGCGCCGGCGGCACGGGCGGCCGCTTCGGCCTCGGCCTGCAGCCGTCGGGCCTCGGCCACCTGCGAATCGGCCATCTCGGCCCGCTCGGTGGCCTGGCGCAGCTTGTCCTGCAGCTGGGCGACCGCCGCGCTCACCCGCTCGAGGAAGTTGTCCACCTCGTCGGGGTCGTACCCCCGACGGTGCTGGGAGAACTTGACGTCGGTGAGGAGTTGAGGAGTGCCTTCCATGCTCGGATGGTACCCACACCGAACCGGCGGAAGGGGGAGTTCCCCACCACACCGGGCGGCGAGCCCCGGTCAGCCCAGGTAGCCGACGATGATGGACAGCACCACGATGGCGATGAGCGGCGACAGATCCATGGCCATGGCGCCGATGCGCACCGGCGGGAGGAGGGCCCGCAGCGGCGCCAGCACCGGCTCGGTGATGACGAACAAGAAGCGGTTCAGCCCGATCATGAAGTTGCCCTGGGGCGGCGGGAACCAGCTCAGGCCGATCCGGACCAGGAACGCGATCAGGTAGAACTGCAGGACGTAGGCGATGAGGTGGAGCACGGCGGGGCGGGGCGGGGACCGGGATCAGGCGTCGTGGAGGCCGCGCTCGGAAAGGCGGCGGCGTTCCTCGACCGACACCTCCACGTTGGACGGCGTGAGCAGGTACACCTGATGGGCGACCTTCTCCATCTGACCCCCCAGCCCGTAGCAGAGCCCGCTGGAGAAGTCGATGAGGCGCCGGGAGAGATCCCGGTCGACGGCCTGCAGGTTCAAGATGACCGGCTGGGACCCCTTGAACTTGTCGGCCACGTCCTGGGCCTGGTTGAACGAGGTGGGGGCGACCACATGGGGCTTGGCCGACGACGCCGCCGGCACCGGCCGCACCACCGTGCGGGGCTTGGGGGTGACGTCAGCCGACCCGCCGGGCAGAGGCCGGACGGCCGACACCTCGGCCGGCTCGATGGGCGGCGGCGTGGTCGAGCGGGGCCGCGGCGCCCCCGTCGAACGAGTCGACACCGAGGCCGGCTCACGCTGGGGCGCTCCCGCCCGAGCCGGGGGGGCGGCAGGAGCGACGCGCTCGTCAGCGCCGTCGTAGTCCTCGTACTGCTCGTCTGGCCCGAGGCCCAGATAGAGCATCGCCCTTCTCCACATCGAATCCATCCGATCCTCCCGGGCGCCGGCCCCACAGGCATGGGGACGCCGACCCGGATCATCTAGGTACAGAGCAACTGTAGTGACTCCGCGGCGAAGCGCGAAGGCAACGCCCCGGTCAGGGCCGCGGCGGCCGTTCGCCGAACAGGTCCCGGCCGACCCGGACCATGGTCGAGCCCTCCTCCACCGCCACCTCGAGATCGGCGCTCATCCCGATCGAGCGCACCGGCAGCGCCAGCTCGTCGGCCAACGCCACCAGGCGCCGGAAGCCGGGGCGGGCATCGCCGGGGGGGCCGGCCGGGCCCACCCCCATCAGCCCGCGCACGTCGAGGCCCGGCGGCCCGGGCGTGAGCCACCAGGGCGGCCGTCCCGTTCGGGTCACAGCCGCCCTTCTGCGCCTCGCCCGACAGGTTGAGCTGGATGAGCACCGCCGCTCCCGGCGCCCGTCGGGCGATCTCGGTGGCCAACTCGGCCCGGTCGACGCTCTGCCACAGCGTGACCAGCCCCGCCACCAGGCGGACCTTGTTGCGCTGCAGCTGCCCGATGAAGTGGAACCGGGGTGCCGGGTCCAACCCGGCCACGGCCTCGGCCTTCTCCACCAGCTCCTGCGCGTAGTTCTCCCCCACCTCGACGAGACCGGCGCCGACCGCGGCGCGCACCGCGTCGGGCCCGAACCCCTTGGTGACGGCCAGGATCTGCACCTCCGGAGTCGCTCCGGCGGCGCGGAGCCGCTCGCGCAGGGCGGCGGCGCGCTCGCCTCACCGCGCCGGGGTCGACCGGCTCGCGGCCCGCTCACGGCTGCGCCCGCTCGCCGGGCGATTCGCGCCAGATGACCGTGGCCATGCGCTCGGGCTCGGCCCGGGCCCGGTGGGAGAACCAGCGATCGGCGTCGCACGCGGTGCAGTTGGGCGACGGGCGGGGCTGGGGCCGCACCCGGGGCGGGGACGGTCTGCCCGCTCGCCTGCTCGACGGCGGCCCGGGTGGCCTCGCGCAGGTCGAGGGCGGTGGCGCCGGCCATGGTGGTGCCGCGGACCCGGTCACCGAAGCGCAGCGGCCAGCCGGTCGAGGTCGTCGGCGCCGAACTCGTAGCACTCGACCCCGATGTGGGGCCCGATGTGGAAGTCGATGTCCTCGGCCCCGAGCTCGGTCATGGCCTGCCAGGTGGCTTCGATGACGCCGGCGTCGAGGCCCCGCCAACCGGCGTGGGCGGCGCCGATGACGCCCGACGGGCTCCACAGCACCACCGGGACGCAGTCGGCGCTCTGGACCGACAGGACGAGGTCGGCGGTCGGCGGTGACGACGGCGTCGGCCTCGGTCCCGGCCACCTCGGCGGCGTTGTCGGGCGTGGCCACCACCACCGTCGAGCCGTGGACCTGGCGTAGCCACACCCACGGATGGTCGGCCACCTGCCGGCGACGGGCGGCCAGGGCCCGGGGCTCGGCGTCGATGGAGAAGTCGCCCTCGGCGCGCGTGGTGGTGTGGGTCAGGACCACGCCGGAGGTGCACTCGTACGCCCAGGTGGCCATGACCCGAGGCCGGAGAGGACTACTTCAGGAAGGACGGGACGTCGAAGTCGTCGCCATCGCCCTCGATGTCGAGGTCGTCATCGTCGTCGGCCCCGCCGAACACGTCGGTGACCGGCTCGAGGGTGTCACGCCGCGGACGGCCGGCACCGCGCGTCGCGGGCCTTGGGATCGTCCCAGCGGTCGAAGCCGGCGGCGATCACCGTGACCCGGACCTCGTCACCCATCTCGTCGTCGATGACGGTGCCGAAGATGATGTTGGCATCGGCGTGGGCCACGCCGTGGATGACCTCGGCGGCCTCGTTCACCTCGAACAGCCCGAGGTCGCTGCCGCCGGCGATGGTGAGCAGGATGCCGCGGGCGCCCTCGATGGAGGCCTCGAGCAGCGGGCTGGAGATGGCGGCCCGGGCGGCGTTGAGGGCCCGGCCCTCGCCGGAGCCGTAGCCGATGCCCATCAGGGCCGAACCGGCGTCGCTCATGATCATCTTCACGTCGGCGAAGTCGGTGTTGATGAGCCCCGGCGTGGTGATCAGGTCGGTGATGCCCTGCACGCCCTGCAGCAGCACCTCGTCGGCCATCTTGAACGCGTTCAGCACCGACGTCTTCTCGTTGGACACGGTGAGCAGCCGGTCGTTGGGGATGACGATGAGGGTGTCGACCTTCTCCTTGAGCTTCTGGATGCCCTGCTCGGCCTGCACCGAGCGGCGACGACCCTCGAAGCCGAAGGGACGGGTCACCACCCCGATGGTCAGGGCGCCGAGGCCCTTGGCCACCTCGGCGATGACGGGGGCGGCGCCGGTGCCCGTGCCGCCACCCTTGCCCGCGGTGATGAACACCATGTCGGCGCCCTTGAGCACCTCTTCGATCTCCTCGCGGTGCTCGTCGGCGGCCTGCTGGCCGACCTCCGGGTCGGAGCCGGCGCCGAGGCCGCGGGTCAGCTCGCGGCCGATGTCGAGCTTCACGTCGGCGTCGCTCATCAGCAGCGCCTGGGCGTCGGTGTTCACCGCGATGAACTCCACGCCCTTCAGCCCGGCGTCGATCATGCGGTTGACGGCGTTGACGCCGCCGCCGCCGATGCCGACGACCTTGATGACCGCCAGGTAGTTCTGTGGGTTGCCGGCCATGGTGTTCGCGACCTCCAGGGTGGGTGCTGCGGGGGGTTGAGCTTTGTCGGGACGGGCGGGTGACGGGCGATCGGAGCGGCCGGACCGGGTTGGTCGGGACGGGGACGCAGGGTGATCGGCCGCCGGACCGGACTCATCCACCTCGAAGAGCCGGCCGGACCCGGAGGAGACGTCCGCCCGCTTGTCAGGCATCGAGACCCCTCGGAGCAACTCTCGACCTGTGGTTGAGGGTTATGTCAACCTCAGGTCGCGCTTGATAGTGTAGGGGGCGCCTGGGCCCGGGGTCAACCATACCCCCGCGCCGGTCACCGGGTGATCCGGGGATCGGAGGGGACGCAGACGTTGAGCGTCTTCAGGCCGGTGTCGTCCACGTGGGCGAACACGGTCTGCAGGGCCCGGACCTTCTCGGCCAGCTGATCGGGCTGGCACAGCTCCACGCTCCCCTGCGGGTGGACGTTCAGGCTCGATGGATCCGTCCGGCCCGGGAACCACGGAGATCACCCGGGTGCGCACGCCCGGTGTCAGGGCGGCGATGACGGCGAGCGGGGCGTCGAGACCGGGGCCGAACTGCTCACCCGGATCGACGGGGGCGATGCCGTCGACGATGATGGCACCGCCCAGGTCGCGTCCCCACCGGCACCTTGGTGAGGGCCCGCCCACTGGCGTCGGCCAGCACGAAGGCCCCGGCCCCGTCGGAGAGGGCGGCCACCGGCGTGCGCTCGGTGACGGCCAGGCGCACCGTCCCCCACCAGTCCACGTCGACGGTGGCGTCGTCCACCCACGGCAGGGCCAGCAGGCGGTGGCGCACCGCCCCGGGATCGACGCTCACCAGGTGGTCGCCGGGGTGCAGCCCCGACGCGTCGATGAGGTCCTGTTCGCTCACGTGGGTGGTGGCGCGTCGCCCGGATGTGGTCCACGTCCATCAGGGCGCTGTGGGTCACGAACCAGGCCAGGGCGATCACCGCCGCCACGCCGGCGACACCGATCAGCCACATCCGGCGCCGGCGGTGCCGTTGCCGGGTCACCTCGTCGCGGCGGGCCTGGATGCGCGGGTCGACCGCCACCGGCATGGCCTCGCGGAGGCGTTCCAGGGTGCGGGAGCTCACGAACCCTCGACCTGTGCTCGAGGCTGGAGCTCGTCCACCAGCGTCGCGGGGGAAGCCCACCATGCGCGTCTCCACCGCCAGTCGCACCCCGGTGGCGTGCTCCACCCGGCGCTGCACCTCCAGCATGAGCGCGAAGACGTCGTCGGCCCGGCCGCCGGCGTCCACCTGGATGAAGTTGGCGTGCTTGGTCGACACCTCGGCCGTGCCCCGACGCAGGCCCTTGCACCCGGCCACGTCGATCAACCGACCGGCCGAGTCGTCCGCCGGGTTGGTGAACACCGACCCGGCGTTGGCGCCACCCGGCTGGTGCTCTCGCCGCCAGCGCACGATCTCGGCGATGGCCGCCTCCGAGCGGTCCCGGTCGCCGCGGCTCGAGCGCCAGCTCCACCGCGACGACCACCTGTGACGGCGTGACCGCGGAGTGGCGGTACGACAGGGTCAGATCGGGCGGCAGACACCCATGCATCCTCCCCTGTGGCCAGG
This sequence comes from uncultured Microthrixaceae bacterium, assembly GCA_963726905.1. Lineage (GTDB taxonomy): Bacteria > Actinomycetota > Acidimicrobiia > Acidimicrobiales > Acidimicrobilacustridaceae > UBA4742. The sequence continues at coordinate 151,472 of CAVSDZ010000015.1, read as the reverse complement.
TCGAGCACGCGGACCCTCACCACGCTCCCGGCCATGTCCGAGCCGTGCCCGCCGGCGTTCATGCGCACCGCCCCGCCCATCGATCCGGGCACCCCGACGGCCCATTCGAAGCCGGTCAGCCCGGCCGCCGCCGCTGCGGCGGGCCACCACCGGCAGGCTGGCCGATCCGCCGGCCACGACCCGGGTCCCGTCGATGTCGACCAGGGCGAAATGGTCGCCCAGGCGCACGGCCAGGCCGTCGAATCCGGCGTCGGCCACCAGCAGGTTCGATCCCTTGCCGACGACGAACACCTCCACCCCGGTGGCCATGACCACGCCGGCCACCGTGGCCAGGGCGGCGTCGTCCTCCACGGTCACGGCCAGCGCCGCCGGCCCTCCCACGCGATAGGTGCTGGCCTCGGCCAGCGAGACGTCACGCTGGGCCAGGCTGCCCAGCAGCCCGGCGGCCCGCTCGACGGCCTCGGTCATGCGGCCGCCGCCCCGTCCCGCCGCCGCGCAACCGGGCCTGCACCTCCTCGGGCAGCGAGGTCAGGTCGCCGGCGCCGAGCGTGAGGCAGAGGTCACCGGGGCGGAGCTCGGCAGCCAGGTACCCGACGATGTCGGCGCGTCGGGGCAGGTAGGCCAGGCGGCGCCACGGGTGGGCGTCGAGCACGGCCTGGGCCACGAGCTTGCCGGAGATGCCCGGCCGGGGCGTCTCCCCGGACGGGTAGACGTCGGTCACCACGAGCAGGTCGGCGTCGCCGAAGCTGTCGGCGAAGTCCGGCCACAAGGCCTCGGTCCGGCTGTAGCGGTGGGGCTGGAAGACGCACACGACCCGCCCCCAGCCGCCGTCGCGGGTGGACGACAGCACACTGGCCACTTCGCTGGGCAGGTGGGCGTAGTCGTCGATGAAGGTGATGTCGTTCACCTCGCCGCGGTGCTCGAGGCGACGGGCCACCCCGGCGAAGCGGGACAGCGCGGCCCGGCCGGCGTCGAACGACGCCCCCAGCTCCATGCCCATGACCACCGCCGCCGCCGCGTTCCGGGCGTTGTACTCACCGGCGATCGGGAGTTGGATGCGGCCCAGCTCGCGACCGGCGACGGTGAGCCCGAAGCTCGAGCCTCCCCGGCCCCCCTGGAGGTCGGTCATCCGGTAGTCGGCGTCGGGCGAGGTGCCGTAGGTGATGACCCCGGCCCGTCACCGGCCGCATCACCGGCCAGCGTCGTCGGCCAGGTCGTCGGCGAGCTCCCGGGCCAGCTCGCCGGCCAGGGGTCGTCGGCGCACACCACGCGGGGCCCGGGGGTCTCGGCCACGAAGCGGGCGAAGGCGGCCTTCAGGTTCTCGAACCCGCCGTAGAACTCGAGGTGGTCGGGCTCGATGCTGGTCACCACCGACCCGTGGCGGGGCAGCTCGAGGAAGGTCCCGTCGCTCTCGTCGGCCTCGATGACGAGGAGCTCGCCCTCGTCCCACACCGCGCCGGTGCCGATCTCGTTGACCTCACCCCCGATGATGAACGACGGTCGCAGTCCCGCCTCGACGAGCACGAGGGCCAGCATCGACGACGTGGTCGTCTTGCCGTGGGTGCCGGCCACCGCGATCGAGCGGCGGGTGGCGGCGATGGCGGCGAGCATCTCGGCCCGGCGCAGCACGGCGACCCCACGCTCCCGGGCCGCCACCACCTCGGGGTTGCGGTCGGGGATGGCGGTGGAGATCGTCACCGCGTCGAGCTCCGCCGGGAGGTTGGCGGCGTCGTGGCCGACGTGGACCTCGACGCCGAGGGCCCGCAGCCGCTCCAGCCCCGCCGAGGCCTTGAGGTCGCTGCCGGACACCCGGTGACCCATCCCGGCCAGCACGGTGGCGATGGCGCTCATCCCGGCGCCACCGATGCCCACGACGTGCAGTCGCGCCGGCCGGGCCAGGTCGATGAGCGCGTCGATGAGGCCGTCCGGGGAGCGCTCAACCACGGCGGGCGTGCTCCTCGGCCAGGGCGGCCACCCGGGCGGCGGCGTCGGGATGGGCCAGGGTCTTGGCGGCGGCATCCATGGCCGCCAGTGTGCCCTCACCACCGAGGAGGGCGCCCAACTCGGCCTCCAGCCGGTCGGTGTCGAACGCCGCGTCGGGGACCGTCACCGCCGCGCCCGGCCCGCACCAACACCTCGGCGTTGGCGCTCTGGTGGTCGCGGGTGGCGATCGGGAGCGGCACCAGGATGGCTCCCAGACCCACCTGCGCCAGTTCCGCCACCGTCGAGCCGCCGGCCCGGCACACGGCCACATCGGCCGCGGCCAACAGGTCGGGCATGCGGTCCTCGTAGCGCACCCGCCGGTAGAAGAGGCCCTCCTGGCCGTCGGGCTCCTCGCGACCCGGATCGCGAAAGGTCGGAAACGGCGGGTGTGGCCAGCTCGGCGTCCCAGTCACGGGCCCCGACCACGTGGTGGATGGCCACGTCGCCGCGCCCGGCCCATCGCTGGGCCAGGCCTCGGGTGGCGTCATTGATGCGGCGGGAGCCGAGCGACCCGCTGAACACGGCGATGACGGTGCGATCCTCGGGCAGGTCGAGGCGCCGCCGCGCCGCGGGGGTGTCCGACGGCCGCTGGACGGCGAGGATCTCCGGGCGCACCGGGTTGCCGGTCACCACGGCCCGCCGCAGGTCGGTCTCGGCGAACGGCACCGCCGCAGCCTTGGCGAACGGACCGGCCAGCCGGTTGGCGGCGCCGGCCCGAGCGTTCTGCTCCATGATCACCATCGGCACCCGCCACAGGATCGCCCCGATCACGCAGGGCACGGCGGCGTACCCACCCAGGACGATGACCACCTGCGGGCGCAGCCGGTGCACCAGGGTCACGCCCGAGGCGATGCCCCGGACGATGCCCAGCGCGGCCTTGACGCTGGCCAGCGACAGCTTCCGGGGGACCCCCCGGCCCGGCAGCACGGTCAGCGGGTAGCCGGCCGCGGGGACCGTGGTGGCCTCGGGGCCCCGCTCCCCACCCACGAAGTGGATCGACTCCCGCGGGTGGCCCGCCGCCACCAGGGCGTCGGCCACGGCCAGCCCCGGGAGCAGGTGGCCCGCGGTGCCGCCCCCGGCGATGCACGCGAACGTGCCGGACATCAGCGGGCCTGGCGGGAGACGTTCAGCAACAGGCCCATGGCGGCCATGGTGACCACCAGGGAGGACCCACCGAAGGACACGAACGGCAGGGGCACGCCGGTGATGGGCAGCACGCCCACCACGGCGCCGATGTTCACGAAGGCCTGGATGAGCAACCACCCGGTGACGCCGGTGGCGATCAACATGCCGTAGCGATCGGGGGCGCGCATGGCCGTGCGGATGCCGGCCACCCCGAGGGCGATGAACAGGGCGACCACCAGCAGGGCCCCGATCATGCCGGTCTCATCGGCGATGATGGCGTAGATGAAGTCGGTGTGGGCGAACGGCAGGAAGCCGTACTTGGCCCGGCTCTGACCGAGCCCGCTGCCCACCACCCCGCCGTGGGAGATGGCCACCTGGGCCTGGATGGTCTGATACCCGGTGTTGGCCACGTCCTTCCACGGGTCGATGAAGCCCAGCAGCCGCCGGCGGCGATAGCTCTCCAGGGTGGCGGCCATGACGGCCAGCACCCCGCCGACGGCGAAGGTCCCGATGAGGGGCTTGGCCGCCACGCCCGACACGAACAACATGAAGAAGACGATCGAGCCCAGGATGATGGTGGTGCCCAGGTTCGGTTGGGCCATGAGCAGCACGGCGAAGGTCCCGAACACGACGAGCACCGGCAGCAGCGTGGCCCGCCAGTTGCCCACCTTGTCGGCCCGCCGGGCCAGCAGGTCCGCCACGAACAGCAGCACCGCCAACTTGGCGAACTCCGACGGCTGGATGCGGGCGAAGCCGTAGCCGAGCCAGCGCGACGACCCGTTCACGTTGACGCCCAGGCCGGGCACCAGCACCGCCACCATCAGGGCGAACGCCCCGACCAGCGCCAGGTTCGTGCGGGCCCGCCAGCGGTGGTAGTCCACGCGCATGACGACGACCATGGCCACCGTGCCCAGCCCGACCCACAGCAGCTGGCGCTTGAAGTGGTACCAGCGACGAGCCGTACTCGTAGAGGGCGGTGACGGCCGAGGCCGAGAGCACGAACACGAGGCCGATGAGGTTGAGCACCACGACGAGGGCGAGCAGGAACAGGAACGTGGGTGAGCGACGGCCCACCGGGCTCCCGCCCCGGCGGGTGGCTCGGCGCGCCGGGCTGTCGACGCGGCGGTCCCGGCCGGCCTGAGCCTTGGGGCCGGCGCTGCCGGCGCGCGAGCGGGGCGGCGTGACCTTCGTCGAGGCCGATCGGGCCCGGCTCGGGCCGTGGCGGCCGAGCGGGTCGCGACCCGAGCGGGTCGTGCCGGCGCGCCGGGAGGGCGAGTCGGTGACCGGCTCGACGGCGCGCAGGCGCCCCGCCCCCGGCCGCCGGCCGGACGCGTCGGCGCGCTCATCGGCTCGTTCCGGCGTCGTGGCGCCGGCGGACGAGCCCGGCGAAGTCGTCACCGCGGTCGTCGTAGCCGGCGTACCAGTCGAACGAGGCGCACCCGGGCGACAGCAGCACGACGTCGCCGGCTCGGGCCTGCTCGCCGGCCAACGCCACGGCCTCGGCCATGGAGGCCGCCACCGTCACCGGCCGCAGCCCGAAGAAGGCGGCGGCCACCTCGTCGGCGGCCTCGCCGATGGCCACCACCGAACGCAGGTGCGGCGCGGCCTGGGCCAGCACGCGCGAGGTCGAGGCCCTTGTTGCGGCCCCCGGCGATGAGCACGACCGAGGTCGAAGCCCGCGCACGGCGGCCAACGTGGCGTGGGGGGCGGTCGCCTTGGAGTCGTCGTACCACGACACGCCGGCCCACGAGCCCACCAGCTCGACCCGGTGGGGCAGGCCCCGAAAGGCCCGCAGCGCGCCGCGCACCCCCTCGGGGTGCCCGCCGCCCTCCAGGGCGGTGGCCGAGGCGGCCAGCGCGTTGGACAGGTCGTGGGGCAGGGCCCGCCACAGCTCGTCCACCGCCGACCAGCGCCTCGCCGGCCGCATCGCCGCAGCACGCTCCCGTCGACCCGGTAGTCGGCCTCCGCGCCCACCCCGAAGGTGACGGTCCGGGCCTGCGGGTTGACCCGCGCCATGACGACCGGGTCCTCGGCGTTGGCCACGGCCACGCCCCGGCCGGGCCCGAGGTCGGCCCAGATCCGGGCCTTGGCCTCGACGTAGCGGGCCATGGAGTCGTGCACGTCGAGGTGGTCCTCGGCCACGTTCAGCCACGTCGCCACCGCCGGTTCGAAGCGCCGGGTGTGGCCGAGGCGGAACGAGGACGCCTCCACCACGAACACGTCGAGGTCGTCGCGGCTGATGGCCTCGACCAGCGGCACCTCGGTGTTGCCCACGGCCAGAGCCCGCCGGCCCGACGCGTTCATCATGTCGGTGACCATGGTGGTGACCGTGGTCTTGCCGTCGGTGCCGGTGACGGCCAGCACCGGACGATCGTCCCAGGCGGCGGCCAGGTCGAACTCGCTGAGCACCGGCCACACCGGCCTGACGGGCGGCGGCGAAGACGGGGTGGCGGTCGGGCACGCCGGGGCTGGGCAGCACCGCGTCGGCCTCCGCCACCAGCGATGCCAGCTCGGCATCGGTGGGGGCTTCGACCAGGTTCACGGCCTCCGATTCTGCTGTCCGGCGCCGGGCCGGCGAGGGATGGTCGTCCACCACCACGACCTCGGCGCCGTGGGCCCGCAGGGCCGTCGTCATGGCCTGACCGGTGACGGCGAACCCCACCACCAGGGCGTGTCGCGGCGTGTCCCGGCCGTCCCCGGAGTCGGCTCCCACGGCGCTCAATCCAACACGTCGAGACGGACGAAGTCGGCGTAGAAGATGCCGAGGGCCAGCGCGGTGCACAACCCGGCCAGGATCCAGAAGCGGATGATGACCGTGGTCTCCGGCCAGCCGCCCAGCTCGAAGTGGTGGTGCAGCGGCGCCATGCGGAAGATGCGCCGGCCCGTCAAGCGGAAGCTGCCCACCTGGAGGATCACCGAGACCGTCTCCATCACGTTCACGCCGCAGATGAGCACCAGCAGGAGGCTGGTGTTCATGCTCAGGCCGAGGCAGGCCAGCGCGGTGCCGATGGCCAGCGACCCGGTGTCGCCCATGAAGATCCGTGCCGGTGCCGCGTTCCACCACAGGAAGCCGGTGCACGCCCCCAACATGGCCGCGGCGATGATGGCCTGGTCGAGGAAGCTCTGGTCGCCGTAGACGCCGGGGTGGCGGAAGCCCCAGAAGCCGATGACCACGAAGGCGGCGAAGCCGAAGATGGCCGACCCCGCGGCCAGGCCGTCGAGGCCGTCGGTGAGGTTCACGGCGTTGGCGGTGGCGAGGATCAAGGTGACGGCCCACAGCGCCCAGATGACCTTGCCCATGCCGATGCCCGGGCCAGTCGTAGCGGGTCAACGAGAACGTGGTGGCGATGTGGGTGAAGCGCAGGGCGGCGGCGACGAAGCCGAACGAGACGAGCAGCAGCCCGAGGATCTTGGCCCGCTTGTTGAGGCCGAGATTGCGCTCCCGCGACACCTTCAGCCAGTCGTCGAGGCCGCCCACGATGGCGGCACCGATCATGGTGGCCACCACGATGACGCCCCGCCGGGTGAACGTGCCCGACGAGATGACGTCGCTGATGAGCCAGCCCATGGTGGCGGCGACCACGATGGCGATGCCGCCCATGGTCGGGCGTGCCGGCCTTGCTGCGGTGGCCGGCGGGACCGTCCTCGCGGATGGGCTGGCCGACCCGCCGCCGGGTCAGCCACCCGATGAGGAAGTGGGTGCCGACCAGCGACAGGGCCAGCGCCACGCCGGCGGCGACCAGCAGGCGGATCATGCGTCGACCTCGGCCGGGCACCGTGCGGCCGTCGCGACCGGGCCAGCTCCTCGGCCGCCACGACCCGGTCGTCGAAGTCGACGGTCACCGTCGCCGAGGATCTGGGTCGTCTCGTGGCCCTTGCCGGCGATCACCACGGCGTCGCCGGGACCGGCGGCGGCCAGCGCCGCGGCCGATGGCGGCCCGCCGGTCGGGCTCGACGATCAGCTCGCTGGGCGCGACGGTCGGTGCTCCGGTCGTAGCCCTGTCTCACGGCCTCGATGATGGCCGCTGTCTGCTCTCCCCGCGAATTGTCCGCCGTCAGGACCACCCGATCGGCCAGTCGGGCCGCCACCTCACCCATGGCCGGGCCGCTTGGTGGCGTCACGCTCGCCGCCGCAGCCGAACACCACGATGACCTGCCCGTCGGTGCCGACGAGGTCGCGGGCGGCGGCCAGCAGCTGCTCGAGCCCGTCGGGGGTGTGGGCGTAGTCGACGACCACCGGGAAGGGCTGGCCGGCGTCGACGAGCTCGAAGCGACCGGGCACGACCAGCGGCTGGGACAGAGCCCCGCGGCCACGACCGCGGGGTCGATGCCCACGGCCACCGCCGCCTCGGCCGCGGCCAGGGCGTTGGCCACGTTGAAGCGCCCGCCCAGCGACAAGCGTCACCGGGTGCCCGCGCCAGGTGAAGCGGCTGCCCTGACGGGCCCAGCTCGAGGTCGTGGGCGTCGTCGAGGCCGAAGCCCGACGGTGGGCACCTTGGCCGAGTCGCGACAGCAGCCGGCCGTAGGGGCTGTCGAGGTTGACCACGGCCCGGTCGGTGAAGGCGGGGTCGAAGAGGCGGGCCTTGGCCTCGAAGTAGGCCTCCATGGTCTGGTGGTAGTCGAGGTGGTCGCGGCTCAGGTTGGTGAACACGGCGGCGGCGAACCAGGTGCCGTCGACCCGGTGCAGGTCGAGGGCGTGCGACGACACCTCCATGGCCACCGCCTGCACCCCGCCGTCGCGCAGCGCGGCCAGGCGGGCCTGCAGCTCGGGGGCCTCGGGCGTGGTCCGCGTCCCCGACAGGGTGCCGAGCACGTCGGCCCGCAGACCGGCGGCCTCGAACACGGCGCGCAGCAGGAACGTGGTCGTGGTCTTGCCGTTCGTGCCGGTGATGCCGACCAGGGTCAGGGCGCGGGCCGGCTCGCCGTGGAAGCGGACCGCCACCGCGGCCATGGCCACCCGGCTGTCGGGCACCACGATCACCGGCACGGCAGATCGCAGCGGCACGCTCGGCCAGCACCGCCACCGCCCCGGCGGCCACCGCGGCGGCGGCGTGGTCGTGGCCGTCGGTGTGCTCGCCCCGGATGGCGCAGAACAGCGCGCCCGGGCCCACCGAGCGCGAGTCGAACTCGACCGAGCTGACCTCGACGTCGGCGTCCCCGCCCACCACCTCGGAGCCGGGCAGCCCGGCGGCAGGACGCCGAGACGCATCACTGCGGACGGGTGGTCGGTGTGGTGGTGGGAGTGGTCTTCTTCTTGGCCGGTGTCGCTCGGCGTCGTGGTGGTCGGGGTGGTCTTGGGCGCGGGCGCCTTGGGGGGCGTGGTGGCGGGCGGCGGCCGCGGGCGCGGCCGGCCGCCGGGACCCGCACCTTGCCCCCCGGCACGTCCTGCACCGCACCGGCCGCGGTGGCCACCGACGCGCGGCGCTGGCGGCCGCCGCCCCGGTGGCCCCGTCGGTCTGGGGCGGCGGCACGGCGAAGCGGCGCAGGCCGTAGGAGGCGATCTTGGAGAAGGCCGGAGCCGCCACCGCGCCGCCGTAGTAGTTGCCGCCGGAGGGCTCGTCGATCATGACGAGGATCGACAGGGCCGGCGCCTCGGCCGGCACCATGCCCACGAAGGTGGCCTGGTACTGGGTCACGCCGTTCTTGTCGGTGTAGCCGCCGTTGGGCCCCGGCTTGCGGGCCGTGCCCGTCTTGCCGGCCACGTGGTAGCCGTCGACCGCGGCGAGGGTGCCGGTGCCCTGGGTGACGACGTTGCGCAGCATCACGTTCATCTTGGCCGCGGTGTCGGCGGAGAAGACGCGATGGCCGGGGTCGATGGCCAGCGGATGCTCCTGGCCGTCGGCGTCGATGGTCGAGTCGACCAGGCGGGGGGCCACGGCGACGCCGCCGTTGGCGACCACGTTGTAGGCGTCGAGCACCTGCATGGGCGTGGCCGACACGCCCTGGCCGATGGGGATGGTGCCGATCGAGGTGCCCGACCACTTGGGCGGGGCGAGCACGCGTGCCGGCCGCCTCGTTGGGGAACTGCAGCGCGGTGCGGGCGCCGAAGCCGAGGCCGGTGAGGGCGTCGTAGAGACCCTGCTTGCCCAGCTTCTGGGCGATCTTGATGGTGCCGATGTTGGACGACTGGGCCAGGATCTGCGGCCACGGTGAGCTGCTCGGTGCCGTGGGCCTCGGCGTCGGTGAACGTGGCGTCGCCGACCTGGTAGCTGCCGGGCACGTCGATCTTCGTGTCCGGCGTGACCGCCCCCGTCTCGAGGGCGTGCGAGACGGTCACCATCTTCATCACCGAGCCGGGCTCGTACACGGTGGTGAGCGCCGCGTTGTTGCCGCTGGTGGTCACCGCCCCGGTCTTCGGGTCACGGACGATGTCGGCCATGGCCAGCACCTCGCCGGTGGACGGCCGGGTCACGATGGCGATCCCGCCCTTGGCCTCGGCCGCCGCCACCTGGTCGGCCAGGATCTGCTCGGTCTGGTACTGCATGGCCCGGTCGATGGTCAGGACGAGATCGTCACCCTTCTGGGCCGGCGTGAGCTGGTGCTCCCCGACCGGGATGGTGTGGCCCCCGGGGGTCTCCTCCAGGGTCAGCGAGCCCGGCGTGCCGGTGAGGGCGTCGGCGTACTGGGCCTCCAGGCCGGACAGGCCCTTGTTGTCGATGTCCACGGTGCCCGAGGATCGACTGGCCCAGCGTGCCGGCCGGCGTCGAGCGCTTGGACTCGTCGATGAAGGCGATCCCCGGCAGGTCCAGCGCGGCGACCTGGTCGGCCACGGCCGGGTCGACCTTGCGGGCCAGGTAGGTGAACCGGTTGGGCTGGCTCAGCTTGGCCTGGAGGTCGGCCGGCGTCCATCCCCAGGACGGGGGCCAGCTTGAGGGCCTCGCCGGCGGGATCGTCGACCAGCTTGGGGTCGGCGAAGATCGTCTTCTCCGGCACGGACATGGCCAGCTCGACGTGGTTGCGGTCGTAGATGGTTCCCCGCTCGGCGGCCAGCGTCTCGGAGCGCACCGTCTGGGACTGCCCGAAGGCGAGGTACTGGCTCGGGTTGAGCACCTGGAGGTCGGTGACCTTCCAGGCGATGAGCAGGAACAGGCTGGCCAGGCCGACCAGCAGGATGAGCAGGCGGCGCCGGCTCTGCGGCCGACCCGCGGCGAGCCGAGCGCCGGGTCGGAGCGGGCCGGCGACCGCGGTCGCCGCCGGGCGGCTTGGCCGAGCGGCCGGCCCGGCGCCGGCGGGTCGAGCGGGTCGAGCGGCCCGCGGGCGCCGAGCGGGCGGAGCGGCGCGTCGCCGGCGGCCGATCGTCCGCGTGGTCGGTTCGCCGGCGTACGTCGCGCGGCCGGCTCGGCTCCCGGCCGCGCGGACGCCGGAACCGCGGTCGACCGGAGCGGGGCACCGGGCCGCCCGGGCGGGCGGACGGTGCTGGTCACGGCGTGGTCTTCTTGGGCGCGGTGGTGGTCGGCGTGGCCTTCTTGGGCACGGTCGTCGTCGGCGTCGCCGTGGTCGGCGTGGTCGTCTTCGGCACCGTCGTCGTGGGCGTCGCCGTGGTCGGCGTGGTCTTCTTCGGCGCCGTCGTCGTGGCCGTCGTGGCCGCCGGCGGGTTGGCCGGGGCGACGGCGGGCGGGACCCAGGCCGCCTTGGCGTCGTCATCGGCCGAGGGCACGAGGTAGCCGATGTCGATGGGTGCCACCATGCCCAACTTCTCGCGGGCGACGCTGACGATGCGTCCCGGCGCGTTCAGGTCGGCCAGCTGCCGGTGGAGCTCGCGGGCCCGGAGCTCCTCGGCGCTGCGGTGCTTGTCGAGGCTGTCGAGGCGGGCCTGCCCCTGGACCAGCAGCGTCTGGAACACGACGACCCCGAACACGCACACGAACAGGGCCACCGCGGCCAGGGTGCCGACCCGCCCGAGGGCGTTGCCGGAGCGGAGGGTGGCGACGAGCCCGGCCAGGCGCCCGGGCCGGGCCTGCGCCTCGCGGACCGGCGCGACCTTGGCCCGGCGCGGGCTCGGGCGATGCCGCCGCGGCGGCGCGGGCCGTGGCCTGGGCCCGAGCCGGGCTCATCGGTCCACCGCCGCGGAGGGGGCCAGACGCTCGGCGGCGCGCAACCGGGCGCTCTCCGAACGAGGGTTGTCGCTCAGCTCCGCGGGCGACGGCGTCCAACCACCGCGCTTGAGCAGTCGCACCTCGGCCTGGGCCCCGCACACGCACGGCAGGCCCGGCGGGCAGGTGCAGCCCCCGGTCTCGGCCTGGCGCAGGCGGTCCTTGACGATGCGGTCCTCACCCGAGTGGTACGAGAGCACGGCGATGCGGCCCCCCGGGGCGAGCACGTCGATGGCCTGGTCCAGCGAGCCGGGCAGGATGTCGAGCTCCCGGTTGACCTCGATGCGCAGCGCCTGGAACGTGCGCTTGGCCGGGTGGCCGCCCTGCCGGCGGGCCGGGGCCGGGATGGCCTCGCGCACGAGATCGGCCAGCTGTCCGGTGGTGGTGAGCGGGCGGGCGGCCACGATGGCCCGGGCGATGCGGGTGGCGTAGCGCTCGTCGCCGAACTCGCGCAGCACGGCGGCCAGGTCGGCCAGCTCGTAGGTGTTGACCACGTCGGCGGCGGTGAGCGCCGCCGAGCGTGTCCATGCGCATGTCGAGCGGGGCGTCCTGGCGGTAGCTGAACCCCCGCTCGGCCCGATCGAGCTGGGGCGAGCTGACCCCGAGGTCGAACAGCACCCCGCTCACCGGCCCTCCGCCGCCGTGCTCGGCGGCGACCACGGCCAGGCGATCGAAGCGGGAGCGGACGAGCGTGACCCGGCCGGGGAACTCGTCGACGAGCGCGGCCGAGGCGGCCAGCGCGGCATCGTCCTGGTCGATGCCCACCAGGCGGAGGTGGGGGTGGGCGCTCAGCAGGGCGCGGGCGTGGCCTCCCCCGCCCACCGTGGCGTCGATGACCACCCCGGGCGGCACCGGCGCGAACAGCCGGGTGATCTCGCCGACCATGACCGGGAGGTGCTGGAAATCTGCGTCACCCGCCATCTGGGGGCCTTCGAGGTCGTGGTGACCGGCGTCCCGGCAGAGGTGCGGGGCGCAACGTTCACGGCGGTGCGGACCACGACCGTGGGGGGATCGCTCATCGGCAGCCTCTCGGCCGGCGGGCGCTCGTCGGGATTTCTCCCCGATCGGGCTGGATGGGAAGCGGGCGGAGTAGGGGCCTTCCATCGTGCCGGCCGAAAGGCTGCGAATGAGCGATCCGGTGGTGGTGCGTGGGTCCTTCGTCTGGGTGTGGGAACGGAACGTGCGTTGGCTGCGGGTGGGATGGTTCCTGCGGTTGGGGTGGTGGCAGTGGGTGGAGACTTGGTGCATGGCGCCCGAGGGTCCTCAGATCCCCAGGGCGGTCACGGCGTTGATGAGGCTCTCGTCGGCGCGGGCGCTGACCTGCGCCCACCGGGCCGAGTCCCAGATCTCGATGCGGTCGATGGCGCCGATGACGACCACGTCGCGATCGAGGCCGGCGAAGTCGCGGAGGCGCTGGGGCAGGAGGATCCGCCCCTGCGAGTCGGGCTTCACCTCGGCGGCGTTGGCCGAGAAGGCCCGCATGGCGTCCTGAGGGGCGAGCCCCTCACGGATCTTCTCGGTCAGACGCTTGGCCACGTCGCTGAATCCTTCCTCGGTCCAGACCCCGAGGCAGTTGTCGAACTGCGAAGCGAACCCACGCTCGGCGAGATGGCTGCGGAACGTCACGGGCAGGACGACCCTGCCCTTGTCATCGAGCGAATGCTCGAACGTCCCGACGAACACGATGGCCTCTCCCCGAGGTGACTCACCCCCCGGTCCTTCTTCCTGCTTCGGAGCCCTGACGTTTCGGAGGGCCGGTGCCCCGTTCGGGTGCCCCTGTCCTCCATTGCGCCCCACCCTATGCCACTTTCCCCCACTTGGTCAACCCTTTCCCCACCTGACCCCCGACGGACCCAGTTCGACTCTCCGTGTGGGTGATCGCGCGGAACGCGCGTGAGCGCCGAGGGCCGGCTCCGCCGTTCCGGCCGACCGCGCCCTCCCCGGTGGGGCGCGATGCAGGAACGTCCGGCGGGGTCAGGCCAGCTGACGGAGGAAGGCGGCCTCGATGAGGGCCGCCGGGCGCGCCACGGTGACGACGGGGGGCAGAGCGGCAGGGTCGACGCCGTCGATGGCGGCGAGCGGCTGCGGGTCCCACGTCCGGTAGACCACGCCCTGGAATCGGGCCCCGGCCCGGGTACGGCGCTGCGACAGGCCGACCGCCTTCTGGCCGCCGACGGTCACCTCGCCCGGGGCCACGCCGGCGAAGCAGACCCGGTCGGTCAGCGGCGTGCGCACCGGTGCGCCGCGGTGCACCTCGGCCGCCAGGCCGAGCTCGGCCAGCGCGGCCACCCAGACCTCGCCCAGCCAGTGGAACGACCGGCTCACGTCATCGTCCCAGCGTCGATCCCCGGGCGGGATGAACAGGTCGATCCAGACGCACTGGTCCGGGCACGAGCAGGACCGCGCCCCCGCCGCTGCGCCGACCGGCCACCTCGATGCCCCGTGCGGCCAACGCGCCACCGTCGACGCGGAGCCCGGCCTGCGTCGAGCCCAGAACCAGCGCCGGGCGCACGACGTCGAGCAGCCAGACCGTGGGCGCGAGCGGTCGCGGCCAGTCGAGGGCGTGCAGCTCCCCGGCCGGGCCGCGGTGGCGCTCGACGCGCCACGCCGAGCCGGCCTCGTCCACGGTCACCGACGGAGCAGGAGCCGGTCGACGGCCACCTGGGCCAGCCGCTCGGGTCGAGGGGCGACCCCGATGCCCGGCCCGCCGGGCGCGTGCATCCGCCCGTCGGCCCCCAGCTCGACCGGTTCGGTGACGTCGTCGTCGAAGTACCAGCTGCTGGGGCCCACGTCGGTGGCGTCGATGCCCAGGCGCGGCACCGATGCCCAGCACGGTGGCCCGCCCGACCCCGGTCTCGAGCATCCCGCCGAGGAAGCGGCCCGGACCGGACCCGACCGCCACCGGCGGACCCTCCACCGACCACCATCCGACCCCGCCCCACTTGGCCGGCTTCACGTTGACCAGGGCCGCGGCGCCCAGGGCCCAGGCCGTGTCGACGTCGCCCACGTGGCCGATGGACTCGTCGAGGGCGACGGGCACGGCCAGACGGGCGGCCAGGGCGGCATGGCCCAGGAGGTCGTCGGCCGGCAGCGGCTGCTCGACGTACACGTGCGGCGAACCGGGCTCGTCCCACCGGGCGGCCAGCTCGTCGGCCAGGGCCACCAGCTCTGCTTCGTGGTCCCGGAACCCGCCGTTGGCGTCGACGGCGACGGGCAGACCGGCGAGCGCGTCCTGGGATCGCGCCAACCAGGACTGCGCCCCGGCGGGACGCACCTTCACCTTCACGGCCCGGGCCCCGGCCTGTCGGGCCGCGGCCGCCTCCGCCTCCACGGTCCCGCTCTCGGGGATGCCCAGCACCGCCGTCCACGCCAAGCCGGCCGAGCCGGCCGTCGCCGCCGAGCGGTCGTGGCGGCGGAGCTCCAGATCGCGTTGGGCGAAGCGGAGGGAGGCGGAGGCGAAGGGGTGGCCGCGGACCTCGGCGGGCCGTCCGGCCAACAAGGGCGGGACGAGATGATCGCGCAGCACGGCCCAGGCCCCATCGGTGTACTCGCCGGTGTAGGTGGGGGCCTCGAGGGCACTGCACTCCCCCCAGCCCTCCACTCCGTCGTGGCCGACCATGCGCACGAGCACGACCTCCCGGACGGTCTCGACCCCGTGACCGGAGCGCAGGGCCCGGCGCAACGGCAGGCGCACCCGCACCAGCTCCACCGCATCGATGCCCAGGCGAGCCTGGTCGTCGGCCTGCCGCGCCGCGGTCTGGGCCGGGCTCAGGATCTCGCCGGCCTCGGGCCGGCTCGCGGCGGGGGCCACGTCAGGCCGACAAGGCGGCGGCGTCACCCAGGTAGGGCTCCCACAGCTCGGGGACCCGACCGACGAGCACGGTGACCCAGCTCAGCTGGCGGGGGGCGGCGGGTGGCACCCGCAGCCGCATGCTCGTCTCGTGGAGGTAGCGGTCGCGCTTCACCGTGTTGCACCGGCGGCAGGCGGCCACCACGTTCTCCCAGCTGTGCTGGCCGCCGCGGCTGCGGGGGACCACGTGGTCGATGCTCTCGGCCCGGTGACCGCAGTACTGGCACTCGTAGCCGTCGCGTAGGAACACCCCGCGACGGCTGATGGCGGCCCGTCGCTGGAACGGCACCCGCACGAACGCACGCAGCCGCACCACCGACGGGACCGGCACGGTCAGCCGCTCGGAGTGGAGCGCCTCCCCGGTGTCGTGGAGCAGGTCGGCCTTGTCACTGAGCACGAGCACCGCCGCCCGCCGGTCGGAGACGACCGAGAGTGGTTCATAGGTGGCGTTCAGCACCAGGGACCTGCCCATGGGGCCTGAGGCTAGCAAGCCACCTGACTGATGGACCGGCGAATCGTGCGTCGGCGGGTGATCAGCGGGTGAGCCGGGGCCAGGCCTTGCACCAGTGCAGGTAGGTGACGAGATCGGCGGGCTCGGGCTCCCGGTCGGGATCGCCGTAGGCCGTCTGCAGGCGGAAGCGCAGGTAGCCCTCGTCGGGCAGGGGGAGGTGAGGGGCCCGGCGCCACCATCCAGGCGCGGCCAGGAGCCACATCTGGCGCACGGCCGTGGCCCACAACGCGGGGCGCATCGCCACCGCGAGCGTGGCCGCCATCATCCAACGGGCGCTCACCCTTGGTGCTGCTGCAGTTCCCGCCAGGTACCGCGCGGGACGCCCGGCTCCTTGGGCAGGCCGAGCACCATCTCACCGAGGATGTTGCGCTGGATCTGCGAGGTCCCCGCGTAGATCGTGCCGGCCCGGGCCACCAGGAACGTCCCCACCCACGACGCGCTGTCGTTGGGAGCGCCGGGCTGATCGGCCTGGAAGGCGGTGGCCGGCCACCGGCCCGAGGGCACCATGGCCTCCGGCCCGAGGATGTCGACGGCGAGCTCGGTCACGACCCGGTGGTACTCGCTCCAGTACAGCTTGAAGGTGGACGCATCGGGACCGGGGTGCGCACCGTGCAGGTACTTCGTGAGGGTGCGCATGCCCAGATAGCGCATGATCTCGACCTTCGAGTAGCACTCGGCCAGGCGCTGGCGGATGACGGGGTCGTCGGCGCGGCCCTCCTGGGCGGCCAGCGCCAGCAGCCGGTCGAGCTCGGTGCGGAACATGATGGGGAACGTCGCCGCCGCCTCGCCGCGTTCGTAGCCGAGCAGGGTCATGGCCACGGCCCAGCCGTTGTTCACCCCGCCGACGACGTTGGCCTTGGCGCAGCGGGCGTCGGTGAAGAAGACCTCGTTGAACTCCGAGTCGCCCGTGATCATCTTGATGGGCCGCACCTCGACGCCGGGCTGGTCCATGGGCACCAGCAGGAAGCTGATGCCCTTGTGCTTGGCCACGTCGGGGTCGGTGCGGGCCAGCACGAAGATCCAGTCGGCCAGGTGACCGGCCGGAGGTCCAGATCTTCTGGCCGTTGATGACCCACTCGTCGCCGTCGAGCACGGCCCGACAGCCCAGGTTGCCGAGGTCGGACCCGGCGTTGGGCTCGGAGTAGCCCTGGCACCACACGTCGTCGCCGGAGAGGATGCGGGGCAGGTAGTGGGCCTTCTGCTCGTCGGTGCCCCACTGCAGGATGGTGTTGCCCACCATCTGGATGCCGAAGACGTCGTTGCCGGTGCCGGCGGGCACCCCCGCCCGGTAGAACTCCTCGACCAGGATCACCTGCTCGAGCTCGCTCAGCCCGCCCACCGCCGTACTCGGCGGGCCACGACGCGGCCAGCAACCCGTTGGCGTGGAGCGTGGCCCGCCAGTCGGTGGCGAACTGCAGGCCCTCTTCGGCGGGGAGGGCGCCGACGCCCTGCCAGCCCACGGGGAGGTGCTCGGCCAGGAACGCCTGGATCTTCTCGCGGTAGGCCTCGGCTTCAGCCGAATAGGTGGGGTCCATGCCCGCGACGCTACTCCCCCAGATCCCCCGTTCAGATCCCCCGTTCCGGCGTCGATGGTGTCGGTCGGGGCCGACACCACGGACGCCGGAACGAGTGGACGGTCAATCGCCGGCCAGGCCGCGGAAGCCGACGGCGGCGGCGCCCACCAGCGGGGCGTCGACCGCCCAGGCCGGCCGGACGGATGACGCACCCGGCGGCGTAGGGCAGGCAGGCCCGGGCGTCGATCTCGTCCTGGGCGGCGGCGAAGAACGGCGCCCCGAAGCCGAGCGCCACCGACCCGGCCACCACGGCCAGACGCAGGTCCAGCAGGGTGGCCACCGTCGCCACCGCCCGGCCCACCAGCGTGCCGGTGCGCTCGATGGTGGCGGCGTCGGCCTCGGCGGCCGGCCGGCCGGTGACGGCAGCGAGCGCCGTCCCCGACGCCTCGGCCTCGAGGCAGCCGCGGCTGCCGCATCGACACGCGCGGCCGTCCGGTTCGACCACGACGTGGCCGATGTGGCCGGCGTTGCCGGCGGCCCCGTCGAGCAGGCGACCGTCGAGCACGATCCCCCCGCCCACGCCGGTCGACACCACCATGCCCAGGTAGTCGCGACAGCCCGCCGCCGCGCCCCGCCACCCCTCGGCCAGGGTGAGGGCCTTGGCGTCGTTGTCGACGAACGTCGGCAGGCCGGTGACCTCGCGCAGGCGGGCCCGGAGCGGGAAGTCCCGCCAGGCCGCGATGTTCAGGGGTGAGACCGTCTCGCCGTGGCGGGTCATGGGCCCGCCGCTGCCGACCCCGCACACGACGGGCCCAGGCCCGGCCGGCGCGCCCGAACGCGACCTCGGTCACCAGGTCCACCAGGGCGGCGAAGAGCCGCTCGGCGTCACGACCGGCCGGCCGGGTCGGCACCTGGCTCCGGTTCAGCACGGTGCCGTCGGGCGCCACGACCCCGGCGGCCAGCTTGGTCCCGCCGATGTCGATCGCCAGCGCCGGACCGGGCGGCGCGGCACCGAGGTCGGCACCGGGGCCGGGGGTGGAGGTCATGGACGCGAACCTATCCCCGCCGCCCGCGACCCCCGAGCGAACCGAGCGGGCGGGGTGGGCCTAACCTGGCCATCATCCGGGCCGACGGAGAGGTGTCGGTCCCGCTCCCCGGGGGCGGCCCCGCCGTACCCGGCCAGACCACGACCGACGAGACCACGACCGACGAGAATGAGGAGCCGTTCCTTGGCGACGCAGGAGACCCTGGATCAGCACGCCGCGTTCGCCGAGGTGTTCACCGCCATCTCGGCCAACATCGGACGGGTCATCCAGGGCAAGCCCGAGGTCATCGATCTCGTGATGCTCTGCCTGGTGTCCGAGGGGCACCTCCTCATCGAGGACGTGCCCGGGGTGGGCAAGACGTCGATGGCCAAGGCCCTGGCCCGCTCCATCGACTGCTCCTTCGGCCGCATCCAGTTCACCCCCGACCTCCTGCCCTCCGACGTCGTGGGCGTGACGGTGTGGAACCGCAGCGACGGCCGCTTCGAGTTCCGGCCCGGGCCGGTGTTCGCGTCGGTGGTGCTGGGCGACGAGATCAACCGGGCCTCACCCAAGACCCAGTCCTCGCTGCTCGAGGCCATGGCCGAGGGTCAGGTCACGGTGGACAACGTCACCTATCCGCTCGGCCCTCCGTTCATGGTCATCGCCACCCAGAACCCGATCGAGCACGAGGGCACCTACCCGCTGCCCGAGAGCCAGCTCGACCGCTTCCTGATGCGGGTGTCGGTCGGCTACCCGTCCCGCGACGCCGAGATCGACGTGCTCGACGCCCACGGCGACCACACCACCCTGGGCGACATCGACGCGGTGGCCACCGCGGCCGAGGTCGAGGGGCTGATCGCCACCGCCCGCGCCGTCCACGTGGCCCCCAGCCTGAAGGGCTACCTGGTGGACCTGGCCGATGCCACCCGCCGCCACCCCCAGCTCGCCCTGGGCATGTCACCCCGGGCCACGCTGAGCCTCATGCGGGTGGCCCGGGCCCGCTCGGCGGCTGCCGGGCGCACCTACGTCATCCCCGACGACCTCAAGGCGCTGGCCCGCCCGGTGCTGGGGCACCGGCTGCTGGTGACGGCCGAGGCCCAGCTCCAGGGGATCTCATCGACCGAGGTGCTGGAGGAGATCCTCCGCGCCGTCCCGGTGCCGACCGGTGCGCCGGACTGATCGGTGCTGACCCGGGAAGGTCGCCTGGCGGCTGTGGCCGCGGTGGTGTTGGCGGTGACCGCCCGCTTCTTCGGCAGCGTCGAGCTGTACGTGCTGGCCGGCTCGCTCGCGGCCCTGGTGGTGGGGGCGCGCCTGACCGTCGGCTTCACCCGCATCAACCTCGACGTGTCCCGCGAGCTGCACCCGCCCCGCGTCCACGCCGGCAGTCCCAGCCGGGTCGAGGTCCGGGTCCAGAACGGTGGCACGCGGCGCTCTCCGCTGCTGACCCTGCGCGACGGCGTCTCCGGCACCCGCGGGGCGCGTCTGCTGGTCGGCCCCCTGGCCCCGGGGGCGTCGGCCCGCGCCGCCTACCGCCTGCCCACCGAACGGCGGGGCATCCTCACCGTCGGCCCCCTCGACATCGAGCTCACCGATCCGTTCGGCCTGGCCCGGGTGGCGCTGACCGCATCGGGGGCGTCGGAGCTGACCGTGTTCCCCCACGTGGACGAGCTGGCGCCGCTGCCGCTCACCACCGGCAACGATCCCCTGGCCGGCGCCGAGCACCCCAACTCCCTGGGCCGCGGCGGCGAGGACTTCTACGCCCTGCGTGACTACGTGGTGGGCGACGACCTGCGGCGGGTCCACTGGCCCTCCACGGCCCGCCACGACGAGCTCATGGTCCGCCAGGACGAGCTGCCCTGGCAGGGGCGGGCCACCGTGCTGGTCGATGTGCGCTCGTCCACGAACACCCGCGACTCGCTCGAGCTGGTCATCTCCGCCGCGGCCAGCATCGTGTCGGCCGGGGCCCACCGCCAGGACCTCATCCGCCTGGTGTCGACCGACGGTGCCGACTCCGGCTTCGCCGCCGGCCACGCCCACATCGAGGCGATCATGGAGCATCTGGCCAGCGTGGAGGCGGCCAACGACGCCGGCTTCCGCCGGGTGCTGGACCGCCTGGCCCGCTCGGCCACGCGGCGGCGCCCTCATCGTGGTGGTGGCCGAGGCCCCCACGCAGGATCTCGACCAGTTGAGCCGGCTGCGGCGGCGCTTCGGCTCGCTCACCATCGTGCAGTTCGACCACTCGTCGTGGGACGGAGCCCCGCCGTCGGAGACCATCGACACCCCCCGCGCCGGCCTGGTGCGGGTGACCGCGGCACGCTCGTTCGTGGCGGCCTGGACCCAGCTCACGGGCCCGGCCCGCAAGGCGGCTCCGTCGTGGAGCGCCCCGACCACGGCGGCGGCTCAGGCCACCGCCCAGGCCGAGGCCGACGGACGCTCCGACTGGGACTCGTGGGCCCGGCCGGGTCGCACCGGGGCGGGCCCCCGATGACCGCCACCGCCACGCCCCCCCGCACCCCGAGCGGGTCGGGAGGCGAGCCCGCCCGACCGGTACGCCGCCGGGCCCTCGACCCCGTCCCGACCCACCAACCGGCGGCCGAGCTGTGGCTCACCCTCGTCACGTTGTGCGTGGTCTTCGGCTTCACCCGCATCTTCACCGGGTGGGACTTCCTGGGCCCGCTGGCCGTCACCGCCGTCGTCACCCACGGCGCCCTCATGCTGGCCCGCCGGCGGGGGCTGAGCCTGTGGATCACCACCGTCCTGGCCGTCTTCGGCTTCGCCCTGCTCATGAGCTGGCTGTTCTTCTTCACGACGACCCGGCTGCTGGTGCCCACCCCCGACACGGTGACGGCCGCCCGCCTGGCCCTCGACACGGCGTGGGCCGCCTTCCAGGAGGTGGTGGCACCGACCCCGTCGCAGCCCGGCTTCCTGCTGGCGGCCTGCTTCGGCGTGTTCTTCGCCGTGTTCCTGGCCGACTGGGCCGCCTTCCGGCTGTGGGCGCCGGTCGAGGCGTTGGTGCCGACCATGACGCTGCTCGTGTTCACCGCCCTCGTCGGGTCGAGCGAGGGCCGGGTGATGCCCGAGCATGGCCTACGCCCTGACCGCCATGTTGTTCGTCGTCCGTCACCGGGTGGCCGAGCGGGAGCGGTCCACCGCCTGGCTGGGCGATCAGGTCGACCGGGGCTCGGGCTGGCTGCTGCGCACCGGCGCGCTGCTGGCCGTCGGCGCGGTGCTGGCGGGGACGCTGGTCGGCACCCACCTGCCCGGCTCGGACGGCGACGGCCTGTTGAACTGGCACGGCAAGGGCACGGGCCCGAGCTCGCGCGATCACGATCAGCCCGCTGGTGGACATCCGCAGCCGCCTCGTGGACCAGAGCAACACCGACCTGTTCACCGTGACCAGCCCGACACGGGCCTACTGGCGGCTCACGTCGCTCGACACGTTCGACGGCTCGATCTGGAAGTCCAGTGGGCGCTACACGAGCGTCGACGGACGCCTGCCCGACCCGCTGCCGTCGGGCATCGCCGATCCCGGCCTGCCCGGTGAGGTCGAGCAGACGTTCCGCATCTCGGCGCTGTCGGCGCTGTGGCTCCCCGCCGCGTTCGAGCCGGTGTCGATCGACGCCCCCGACACCAGCGTCCGGTTCCAGAAGGACTCCTCCACGCTCATCGTCGACACCAACGTGCCCACCTCCGACGGTCAGACCTACACCGTGCGCTCGGTGCTGCCCACCTTCACCCCCGACGAGTTGCGGGCGGCCAACCCGGTGATGCCCGACTCGGTCGCCCGCCAGGACACGGCCCTGCCCGGGTACGCTCAGCGGTGACGTCCGGCTGCTGGCCACCAACATCACCGAGGGCAAGACGACCGCCTACGACAAGGCGCTGGCCCTGCAGTCGTTCTTCCGCGACACCGGCGGGTTCGTGTACGACCAGAACGTGCCCCAGGGCCACGGTGACGACGCCATCGTCGACTTCCTGAAGGTGCGCCGGGGCTACTGCGAGCAGTTCGCCGGCACGTTCGCGGCGATGGCCCGCGCCGCCGGCCTGGCGGCCCGGGTGGCGGTCGGCTTCACCCCCGGCATCCAGGACCCGAACAACCCGGACCGCTACCTGGTCAAGGGCGAGCACGCCCACGCCTGGCCCGAGGTGTGGCTGGGCCAGTACGGCTGGGTCCCCTTCGAGCCCACGCCCGGTCGGGGGGCACCCAACGCCCAGGCCTACACCAACGTGCCCGAGCAGCAGGCCACGGCGGACCAGCGCCCCACCACCACGGTGGCGGCCAACGCCACCAGCACCACCGGCCCCGACTCGAGCAGCCTCGACGCCGAGGCCCTGGCCCGCCAGTTCGGTGACCTCGGCACCGCCGGCGGGGGCAGCCTGGCGAAGAAGAGCCTCGCCGTGGCCCATGCGCCTGGCGGTGGTGGGCCTGGTGCTGGTCGGCCTCGCCGCTGGGCTACCTGCTGGCCGTGCCCGCCGTGTTGTTCCGCCGCCGCCGTCACCGCCGCCGCGCCGCCGCCGACGATCCGGCGGCCCGGGTGCGGGTGGCGTGGCTGGAGTCCACCGAGGCGGTGGCCCTGGCCGGCACCAGCCGCCACGCCGACGAGACCAGCCGCGAGTTCGCCGGCCGCGCCGGCGAACGGCTGCCCGATCAGCGGGCCGGGATGGTCGTGCTGGCCGCCGCCAACGACGCCGCCGTGTTCGGCGCCGACGGGGTGGACGCCGGCCCAGGCCGCCGAGGCCGAGCAGATCCGCGGCTCGGTGCACGGTGCCGTCACCCGGGAGGTGTCGCTGGCGCCGCCGGGTGCTGGCCTGGCTGGACATCCGCCGCATCTGGCGCCGCGCCCGAGCCGCCTGACCGGCGTCGGCGTAGCCGGCGACCATCGACGCCGGTCTGCGACCGAGCTCGGCCGGTCGAGCGGGTCGGGACTACTCGTCGCGCTTGAAGCGGTCGCGCATGCGGGAGCTGGTGTTGCCGAAGTAGTCACGCAGGCCCGCGGCCCGCATCGACTGGGTGATCTGCTCCATCCCGGCCTTGCCCATGCGCCGGGCGTTGCGCTCGATGGTCAGCGCCGACAACAGCATGATCCCGAAGCCCACGCACGACAGGTAGAAGGTCACCGACAGGGTGAGGATGAGCATGACCAGGCCGGCCACGAAGCCGAGCAGCCCCCACTTCAGGTTGCGGTAGGCGTGGGTGTAGATCGTGGTGTCGGCGATGTCGCGCGCCAGCGCCGGGTCGCTCTCGTAGAGCTTGGCCTCGATCTCGCTGAGGATGCGTTGCTCGTCCTCGGAAAGCGGCACCCTTCCACCCCTTCTTGCCGGTTGGTTGCCGGTGCGTCCTTCCCCCGATAGTCGCCTCCCAGGAGGGGCTGTTGAGGGAAATTCCGATTTCATCTTTCCACAGCTTCCCCCGGGCAACAACGCGGGCGGGCCCAACTGCCCGACGTTTTTTCGCCGGCGCGCGCCGGCGGGCGGCCTCATCCCGGCTTGGCGTCCTCGTCGGGTCCCCACGGCTGCTCGCCGGGCCGCCGGGCCCGCAGGCCACCCGGCCCGGTGAGGGTGGCCGGGCCGATGGCGGCCGAGCCGAAGCGGGCCCGGATGGCGTCGACGGCCAGGTTGGCGTCGTCCCACGACGCCGCCCCCAGGTCGTCCAGGCTGAGCTGGCGGGTGCCACCGTCGCTCAGGCCGCTGACGCTCACGCCGATCAGGCGGACCCCGGGCGAGGGGTCCACGCCGGCCAGCAGCGACTTGGCCTCGGCCACCACCACCGCGCTCGAATCGGTCGGGCGCCGACAGGGTGGTCGAGCGGGTGATGGTGCGGAAGTCGCGGAAGCGCACCTTCAGCTGCACGGTTCGCCCGGCCAGGCCGTGGGCCCGGAGGCGGCTACCGACCGAGTCACCCAGGCGCACCAGCTCCCGCTCGAGGGAGTCGCGCTGGTGATGGTCGCGGGCGAAGGTCTCCTCGTGCCCGATGGACTTGGGCTGCCGGTCGGGCTCCACGGCCCGATCGTCGACGCCGTTGGCCAGCGCGTGGAGATGGGTCCCCACCGCGTTGCCCAACGAGCCGGTCACCACCGAGACCGGGATGGCGGCGAGGTCGCCCACGGTCACCACGCCGAGGCGTTCGAGGCGTTCGAGCGTGGCCGGGCCCACCCCCCAGAGCGCCTGCACCGGGAGCGGATGGAGGAAGGCGAGCATCTCGGTCGGACCGGACCACCTTGACGCCGAGGCCGGGCTGGGGCCCGTGGGCCGAGGCCCGGGGCTTGGCCGCCTGCGACGCCAGCTTGGCCACGAACTTGTTGGGGGCGATGCCCACCGAGCACTCGAGCTGCTCCTCGTCGCGCACCCGGGTCCGGATCTGTCGGGCGATGTCGGGCGCCGGCCCGTGCAACCGGCGGGCGCCCCGCACGTCGAGGAAGGCCTCGTCGAGGGAGATGGGCTCGACCAGCGGCGTGTACGAGCGGAAGATGGACATCACCGCTCGGGACACCTCGCCGTAGCGTTCGTGGCGGCCCGGGAGGAACACGGCGTGGGGGCACAGCCGCCGGGCCCGCACCGACGGCATGGCCGAATGCACCCCGAACGAACGCGCCTCGTAGGAGGCGGCGGCGACCACCCCCCGATCGCCCGCCCCACCCACGATGACCGGGCGCCCCCGCAGCTCGGGCTGGTCGATGAGCTCGACCGACACGAAGAAGGCGTCCATGTCGACGTGGAGGATGCCGGGTTCGCCGGGTTCGGGCATCGGAGGGTCAGGATCCATGGGTTCGCTCGATGGGCTCGCTCGACGCCTCGACGCTACCGGAACGCCACCGCACCCCTCCCCCGCCGCGGCGCGGCGGCGCCCGGCCTGGTTGCGTGGGCGATGGGTGGCGTGGCGGCGGGCACGACCCAACCGGCACGCGATACTGGCCCGGAGCAATCGGGGGAGCCTGAGATGGATCTGGACGCATGGACCTGAAGCGGTTGGACCTGACCAAGGCCGCCATCCCCATCTACTTCGCCACGATGGGCGCCGAGTACCTGTGGCTGAGGCACCGGGCCGAGGTCGAGGGGCCCACCGCCGCCGACTACGAGCGGCGCGACACCGTCACCAGCCTGACCATGGGCGTCGGGAGCCTGCTGGCCCCGATGGTGGCGGCCAAGCTGCTGGGCCCGATCGCCCCGGGCAAGGGCCGCTTCGGCAAGGCCCTGGTGGCCACCGCGGTCGGGGCGGCGGCCATGACCACGGTGGCCGACGCCCTCGTCCGCGCCGAGCGAACCCGCCCGACCGGCACGACCGACGCGACCGACGCGATCGACCGCGACCGATGCGACCGCGCACCGGCCGACCGGCGGCGACGACGGGCCCCGGGACCGCCGCCGCCAGGCCGCCCGCTGGGCCCGCAAGGTGGCCCGGGTGGGCGGGGTGGCGACCGTGGTGGCCGGTGGGGTGGCCATCACCTCCGCGCTGGCCACCCGCACCACCGGCGACCGGCTGTGGAAGCGCCGCCTGGTGGACCTGGGCTCGGGTCCGGCCACGCTGGCCGCCGCCGTGGTGGGCTGGGACTTCATCTACTACTGGAACCACCGCTTCATGCACGAGAGCCGGTACATGTGGGCCATCCACGTGGTGCACCACTCGAGTGAGCGCTACAACCTCTCGACGGCGTTGCGCCAACCGGTGGCCGACATGCTGGGCACGTTCGTGCCCTACAGCGCCATGGCGCTCGTGGGGGTGAGCCCGGCGCTCATCGCCCAGGCGCGGGGCATCAACCTGCTCTACCAGTACTGGATCCACACCGACGCCATCCGCCGCCTGGGCCCGTTCGAGAAGCTGTTCAACACCCCGTCGCACCACCGGGTCCACCACGGGAGCAACCGCCAGTACCTCGACCGCAACCACGGCAGCATCCTGATCGTGTGGGATCGCCTGTTCGGCACGTTCGAGCCGGAGGACGAGCCGGTCGTGTACGGGCTCACCAAGGACATCAAGACGTTCAACCCGGCGGTCGTGGTCAGCCACGAGCACGTGGCCATGCTGCGCGACGTGAGCCACGCCGAAGGGTGGGGCGACCGGATCTCCTACGTCGTGCGGGGCCCGGGCTGGTCGCCCGACCGGGTCAGCGTCGGGTGACGGCCAGCGTGGCCAGGTCGCTCCCGGCCACGTCGTAGCCGAACCGGCGGCGGCCCGGCCAGGGCCCGGCCAGCCACTCCCCCAGGGGCTCACCCACCCAGGGGTAGCCGCCCTCCAGATGGTCGCCGCAGCGCTCGACGGCCACGAAGCGGGCGTCGATCACGATGCCGTCGGGGTCGTCCAGGACCAGCTCGCCCGACCACTCCACGGCCCGGAACGCCTCCACCCGCAGGCGCCAGCCCAGATCGGGGGCGGCCACCTCGATCTCGTAGATGACGTCTGACCAGTCGTGCACCACCAGGCCGGTCTCCTCCCGCACCTCCCGGGTCAGGCCCTCGATGACCGCCTCGCCGGGATCGATCACCCCGCCGGGGGGCGACCAGTCGGTCGAGCCGTTGCGTCGCCGGTTCTCCACCAGCAACACCCCGCCGGGGCCCTCGATCACCGCTCCGGCGACCAGCCAGTCACGCATCCCCGTAGTGTGCCCGACCCGAGCGCGACTCAGGGCACCAGCGTGGTGGAGCCGCCGCGGTCGGTCTGGGTGACCGACCCGTCCGGGTTTCGCACCGCCGTCTGGGCGTCACCGACGCCCACCGCGCCCGTGGGCACGTCCGACGCGTCCGTGCCGTCACCGGCCACCACCACCGGGCCGGGCGTGCCGTCGGGGTTGCGGACCTGCGTGGCGGCGCCGCCGATCTGCACGGCGGTGTCCACGGTCCCCGCCGGTGGCGTGACGGCTCCCGTCGTGGCCGCCGCGGTGGCGGGCGGGGTCGTCGAGGTCGGCGCAGCGGTGCCTCCCGAGCGGCTGGACACGACGATGGCGCCGGCCACGGTCACCGCCACCAGCACCCCGGCCGCCGGCACCAGCATCCGGGCCCGGAGGAACCGCGACCGCTCGTGCACGAGCTCGGTCGGGGCGGCCATGAGGCCGGCCAGGCGGTGCTCGACGTCGGGGGCGGCGAGGGCCAGCGCCCGGGCCAGCACATCCAGGTCGCCCTGCCGCAGCGGCACCGGCGCCCCGGGCTCGGCCCGGCGCAGCGTGTACACGAGCGACAGGTAGCTGGCCAGGACCTCGTCCGCCGTCGGAGCCGGGCCCGCCAGCGCCTGCGTGTGACCGGCGGTGGCCAGGTGGTGGCGGTCGAGGTCGACGACGAGGTCGGTCCGGCCCGGGAACGAGCTCGGCGGGATCGATGCCGTAGAGGGCGACGACGTGACGCACCTCCTGCTCGCCCAGGGCGATCTCGCCCTGCTCGATGGCGGCCAGCCGGTCGACGTCGACATCGCCGTGTCGTCGGCCCGGGCGGCCACGTCGCTCAGCGTGCGCCCGTCGCGCTCGGCGCGCCTCGCGCAGCAGGTAGCCGAGGCGCCAGGATGGCACCAGGGTCAGCTCGTCCGTGGTCACGCAGCCAAGTATCGCCGATACGGAGCGTGAAGGAAATGCCCCGGATCAGGCGGGCACGAGACAGGGATCAAGACAGCTTCAGGACGACGTGTCGGTCGGTAGGGCGCGGGTGGTGGGCGCCGGGTGCCCCCGGAAGAGCACCCGGTCACGGATGGCCCACCAGGTCACCAGGCCCAGGGCCTCGAACACGATGAAGCTCGACATCTTGGACGACCCCCGCTCGCGGCTCCCGAAGGCGATGGGGACCTCGACGATGCGGCCCGCCGTTGCGGCCGACGGCGTACGCCATCTCGATCTGGAAGCCGTAGCCGTCGGCCTTGACCGCCTCGAGCTCGATCTTGGCCAGAGCCCTGGCGGCGTAGGCCCGGAAGCCCGCCGTCGAGTCGCGCACGTGCATCCCCAGGACCATCGCCGCGTAGATGTTCCCGCCCTGCGACAGCAGCCGTCGCGACCACTTCCATCCGGGGACGGAGCCGCCGGGGGCGTAGCGCGATCCGATGCACAGATCGGCGCCGTCCTCGATGGCGTGGATGAGCGCCGGCAGCATGGCCGGGTCGTGCTGCAGGTCGGAGTCCATCTCGATGAGGATGTCGAACCCGTGCTCGAGGCCCCAGGTGAAGCCGGCGCGGTAGGCCGAGCCCAGGCCCGACTTCTCCTTGCGGCGCAGCACCGACACCCCGCCCTCGTGGTCCTTGCCCCATTCCTCGGCCAGGTCGGCCGTCCCGTCGGGGCTCCCGTCGTCGACCACCAGCACCTCGGCGTTGGGCACGTGATCACGCACGAGCCCCAGCACGATGAGGATGTTCTCGGCCTCGTTGTAGGTGGGCAGGACGACCAGAGCTTTCACGGCGGGTCACTCTAGGTGCATACGATGCTGGTCGATGGTCGCCGATCCCGGAGCCCCCTCCGACCCCTCACCCGAGCCCTCCCGCAGCCTCGACCAGCCCTCGTCCGAGCCGACGCCCGGCCCGCCCCCGACCGCCCTGCCCTCGGTCACGGCCCGGGTCCTCGGCTTCGCCGCCATCGTGGTGGCCGGTGCCATCGGGGGCTTCATCGGCTACGGCTTCACCGACCTGCAGTGCACCGGTGACTGCGCCACGCCCGACGCGCTGGGGGCGGTGATCGGGGCCACCATCGGCGCCGTCGGCGTGGCCATCGTGGTGGTGCTGGCCCTGCGGGCCATGGGCGAGTGGCAGAGCATCCAGCGCCGCCCGACCGGTCCCGACCGGCCGGCCACCCCTCCGGCCAAGCGCCCCCGGGTGCGCTGAGCGTCCCTACCGACCGAAAGCGCAGGATCCGGAAGGCCTCGGCGCACTCCAGGCCGGCGTCGCCGCCGGCCGACGCGGCCCGGCGACGCACCACCTCGTCGACCAGGTCGAGGTCGTCACCGACCTGGCTGCGATGGCAGGTCAGGGCCTCCACCTTGCGATCGATCGTGGTCGAGATGTCCTCCCACCCGTCGGGCTCGAGCGTCCCCGACAGGTAGATGGCGCTGACCTGGTGGGCCGGCCCGGTGTGCGGGGAAGTAGAGCGGGCTGGCGGCGGCCGGGGCGCAGGCGTCGAGTACGGCGAAGCCGACCGAGCGGTGGTCGTGGTGGTTGACGTAGCGGCTGCCGAAGAACACCGGCGTGGGATCGCACGACACGACCGTGTCGGCCTGCAGCGCCCGGATACGGGCCACCAGCTGCTCGCGCAAGCTCGATGGTGTTCTCCACCTCGCCGTCGGGAAGGCCCAGGTTCTCGTGCCCGGCCAGCCCCAGCACCTTGGCCGCGGCCTCGGCCTCGCCGGCGCGCACCTCGACCAGCCGGGAGCTCTCGTCCACGCCGGCCTGGCGCCCCTTGTCGCCCGCCGTGCAGATCACGAGGTGCACCTCCGCCCCCTCGTCGGCCCACCGGGCCAGCGTCCCGGCACACGAGACCTCGGGGTCGTCGGGATGGGCGTAGACGGCCAGCACCCGGCGAGGACGATGATCTCCGGCAGCCACGGGCCGAGACTAGATGAGGTCATGATGGCGGGATGGGGAACGAGCTCGACGAACTGGCTGATCTGGCCGAGCGGACGGCGCTGGCGGCGGCCGCCTTGTTGCGGGAAGGGCTGCAGCGGGCCGAGATCGAAGTCACGACGAAGTCCACCGGCACGGACATGGTCACCGAGATGGATCGGGCGGCCGAGCGCCTCATCGTGGACGCCCTCCTGGGCGAGCGGGGCGACGACGGAGTGCTGGGCGAGGAAGGGTCCGATCGTGCCGGGAACGTCGGGGGTGCGCTGGGTGATCGACCCGCTCGACGGCACCACGAACTACCTGTACCGCCACCCGGGCTTCGCCGTGTCGATCGCCGCCGAGCAGGACGGTCGGGCCGTGGCCGGCGTCGTCGTCGACGTGCCCACCGGCGACGTGTTCCGGGCCACCCGAGACGGGGGGGCCACCCGCAACGGGACGCCCATCCACGTGTCGGACGAGACCGACCTGCACCAGGCGCTGGTGGCCACCGGGTTCGGCTACCGGCCCGACCAACGCCGTCAGCAGGCGGCCGTGCTGGCCCTCATCCTCGACCAGATCCGCGACATCCGCCGCATGGGCTCGGCCGCCCTCGACCTGTGCTCCGTGGCCTGCGGGCGCGTCGACGCCTACTACGAGCTCTCGCCTGTCGCCGTGGGACTTCGCCGCCGGCGCCCTCATCGCCACCGAGGCCGGCGCCCGCGTGGTGGACCTGGCCGGCGCCTTCCCCACCGCCGCGCCCCTCCTGGCCGCTCCCCCGGCCCTGGCCGACGCCCTCCGGCGGCTGGTCAACGACGCGCTGCGGATAAACCATCGCTCGCATTTGCCGAGAATTCGGGCAGCATGGGGAGGTGGGCACTCGCATCCTGGCCGTGGAAGACGACGAGCGCATCCGCACGGCCGTCAAGATGGCCCTCGAGGACGAGGGCTGGACCGTCGAGGAGGCCGACAACGGCGAGGACGCGCTCGACCTGTTCAACCACCACCCCACCGACGTGGTGCTGATCGACATCATGCTGCCCGGGCATCGACGGCTTCGAGGTGTGCCGCTCCATCCGCCGGGCCAGCGACGTGCCCATCGTCATGGTGACCGCCCGGGCCGACACGCACGACGTGGTGGCCGGTCTCGAGGCCGGGGCCGACGACTACCTCACCAAGCCGTTCGCCCCCAAGGAGCTGTCGGCCCGCATCCGCGCCCTGCTGCGGCGGGCCCGCACCACCGACCCGGCCATCGCCCACCTCAAGTTCGGTGACCTCGAGATCATCCCCGAGGAAGGGCGTGGTGCTGCGCGACGGCGAAGAGGTCCACCTCACCAAGACCGAGTTCCGCCTCCTGGTGGAGCTGGCCTCGGGCCCCGGCCGGGTGTTCAGCCGTGAGGTCCTGCTGGAACGGGTCTGGGGCTACGGTTACTTCGGTGACGGTCGCCTGGTCGATGTCCACATCAGGCGGTTGCGCACCAAGATCGAGTCCGACCCCGCCAACCCGCGGCACGTGGTGACCGTGCGGGGGCTGGGTTACAAGCTCCAGACCTGAGCCCTCGCCGCCGGCTGGGGCGGAGCACTCCGAGGATCACCTTGCCCCTACGGCGCACACCTCCACACCGACGGCTCGGACTGCGAGCCAGGCTGACGCTCACCTACGCCCTGGGTGCGGCACTGCTGTCGGCGTTCCTGGCGGTGACGACGTTCGGGCTGACCCGGGAGAACCTGCTCCAGCAACGGGAGGACACCGCCGTGTCGCGGGCCTATGTGAACGCGGCCACGGTGCGGGCCGGCCTGGGGCCGGCCGTGACCATGGAGACGCTCATCGGTTCGCTGCCCACGCCGGACGGGGCCCAGCCCGTCGTCCTCTACCGCGGGGAGTGGCACGCCAAGAACGCGGTCGACTTCGGCAAGGACACCCTCCCGCAGTCCCTGCGCGACAAGATCGCGGCCGGCACCCCGGCCCGCATGCGCTTCCAGCACAACGGTGAGCCGTACCTGGCCGTCGGCGTGCCCATCCCCGCCGCCGATGCCGCCTACTTCGAGATCGTGTCGCTGGCCGAGGCGCAGCGCACCCTGAAGAACCTGGCCATCACCCTCCTCGGGGCGTCGCTGCTCACCGTCGATGGCCGGCGGCCTGCTGGGTTGGTGGGCGGCTCGTCGGGCCCTGGCCCCCCTGCTCGACGTGGGCATGGCGGCCGAGGCCATCGCCGGCGGGCGCCTCGACACCCGCCTCACCGTGGGCGACGACCCGGACCTGGACGTGCTGGCCGTGCCGTTCAACCACATGGCGCAGGCGCTGGAGGACCGCGTCGACCGCGACGCCCGCTTCGCCTCCGAGGTCAGCCACGAGCTCCGCTCCCCCCTCATGACCCTGGCCGCCTCCGTCGAGGTGCTGGAGAACAGCCGCGACGAGATGCCCGACCGGGCCCAGACCGCACTCGACCTGCTGTCGGCCGACGTCGACCGGTTCCAGCAGCTGGTCGAGGACCTGCTGGAGATCTCGCGCTTCGACGTGGGGGCCATCAAGCTCCACACCGAGGAGGTGCTGGTGGCCGAGATGGTCATCCAGGCCGTGAGCGTGCTCAGCGGCGGTGGCGTCCCGGTGCTGTTCGACGACGACGTCTCCACCGTGGTGGTGCGGGTCGACAAGCGCCGCTTCGCCCGGGTGCTGGCCAACCTGTTGGACAACGCCGACAAGTACGCCGGGGGGGCCACCGCGGTGAAGATCGAGCTGCATGGACGAGGTCGTCCAGATCGCGGTGGAGGACAACGGCAACGGCGTGGCCGAGGCCGAGCGCGAGGTCATCTTCGACCGCTTCTCGCGCGGCAGCGAGGGCGGCAACCGGGCCAGCGACAGCGGGGTGGGCCTGGGCCTCGCCCTCGTCGACGAGCACATGCGCCTCCACGGCGGACGGGTCTGGGTGGAGGACCGGCGCGACGGCGAGCCCGGCGCCCGGTTCGTGGTGGAGCTGCCGATCGTGGTGGTGCCCCCCAGCGGGAGCGAGGACCTGGACGACGAGATCGCCCCCGAGACCCCCGACAGCGCCCTGCCCGAAGAGAGCGTGGCCCCGTGAGCGCCCACGGCCGGACGACCCGTCCGGGCCCGATCGAACGCATCCGGATCGAGCGCCGGAGGCTGGGTGCGGTCGGGCTGGCGCTCCTCGTCAGCGTGGCGGTCGGGGCCTGCGGCATCTCCAGCGACGACAAGCCCCGAGCCCTCGACGCCAACGACCTGCCCGCCTCGCTGTCCGCCAACCCGTCGGGGACCACCGTGCCCGGGGCCGATGACCCCAACCACAAGCCGGTCAAGGTGTACCTGATCCAGACGACGGGGGACGTCGAGAAGTTGGTGAGCCAGAGCGTCGCCATCCCGGCCGACTACGACCAGCTCGCCCGGGTGGTCCTCGAAGCGCTCATCGCCCAGCAACCGTCCAGCTCGGCCACCGGCGACACCACCGTCTTCAACGCCATCCCCTCGACGGTGCAGGTGCTCGACGCCACCCAGGACGGCAAGACGCTCGACCTCAACCTGTCCGACCTGGGCAGCGTCGAGCGCACCCGGCAACGCCAGGCGGCGGCCCAGATCGTGTTCACCGCCACCGGGCTGCCGGGCATCGACGCCGGTGCGCTTCAAGATCGACGGCCAGGACATAACCATTCCGCTCGACGACCGGCACCTCGGCCCCCGGCCAGGCCATCGCCCGCAGCGACTACCCCAACCTGATGCCCACCGCCCTGATACGTCCTGATCCATGACTCGGCCGCGCGGCCGGCAGCGTCAGTGTGTCGGGCGCCTCGGCAGGTCCGTCAGCCGGCGAAGAACACCTCGGCCACCCCGTGGTAGAGCGCCGGGTCGACCAGCTTGGGCTGCGCCCACCCCGTCGTGCAGCGGGACCCGCACGATCTCGCCGGCCTGCAGCGCCATCATCGTGCCGAAGGCCCCGTCGTGGACGGCGTCGATGGCGGCGATGCCGAAGCGGGTGGCCAGCACCCGGTCGAAGGCGGTCGGGGTGCCGCCCCGCTGGACGTGGCCGAGGATGGTCATGCGGGTCTCGAAGCCGGTGCGGGCCTCGATCTGCTCGGCCAGCGTCTGGCCGATGCCGCCGAGGCGGACGTGGCCGAAGGCGTCGACCTCGCCCGAGACCGTGGCCATGGAGCCCTCCGCCGGGCGTCGCCCCCTCGGCCACCACCACGATCGAGGCGAAGTTGCCCAGTGCTCGTGGCGCTCGACGAGGGCGTCGCACACCGCGTCGATGTCGAACGGCTCCTCGGGGATGAGGATCATGGTGGCGCCGCCGGCGATGCCCGACCACACGGCGATGTGGCCGGCGTGGCGGCCCATGACCTCGCACCACCATCACCCGGTGGTGCGACTCGGCGTGGTGTGCAGCCGGTCGATGGCCTCGGTGGCGATCTGCACGGCGGTGTCGAAGCCGAAGGTCAGCTCGGTGGCGCTCAGGTCGTTGTCGATGGTCTTGGGCACGCCGACCACGGCGATGCCCGAGGTCGTGCAGCTTGTCGGCCACGCCCAGGGTGTCGTCGCCGCCGATGGCGATGAGGGCGTCGATGCCCAGCGCGTCGAGCGAGGCCCGGCACCGGCTCGACCCCGCCGTCGATCTTGAACGGGTTGGTGCGCGACGAGCCCAGGATGGTGCCGCCCCGGGGCAGGGTGCCGCGCATGGCCTCGACGTCGAGCGGTCGTGACGTCGCCGTCGAGCACGCCCCGCCAGCCGTCGAGGAAGCCGACCAGCTCGTCGCCGTAGGTGTCGTTCGCCCTTGCGCACGATGGCCCGCATCACCGCGTTCAGGCCGGGGCAGTCGCCGCCGCCGGTCAGCATGGCTACCCGCATGTCGTTCCTCCTCCGTGGACCGCCCGGTGAGCCAAACCCTACCCAGGCCGCCACGGCCTAGCCTCGCGCCATGGCCGTCGTGATCGCCATCGACGCCGGGACGACCGGGCGTGCGGGCCATCGCCTTCGACCGCGCGCGGCCAGGCGGTGGGCTCGTCCTACCGGGAGTTCCCCCAGTACTTCCCCCAGCCGGGCTGGGTCGAGCACGACGCCGCCGAGATCTGGGACGGCGGTGCAGGTCACGCTGGGCGAGGTCGCCGGCGCGTTGACCGAGCCGGTGGCCGCCATCGGCATCACCGACCAGCGCGAGACGACCGTGGTGTGGGACCGCGCGCACCGGCGCGCCCGGTGCACCGGGCCATCGTGTGGCAGGACCGGCGCACCGCGGCCCGCTGCGACGAGCTGCGCGACGCCGGCCACCTCGACCTGGTGCGCCGCACCACCGGGCCTGGTGCTCGACCCGTACTTCTCGGCGTCCAAGCTGGAGTGGCTGCTGCACCGAGGGCGGGGTCGCCGCTCCACGACGGCCTGGCCTTCGGCACGGTCGACTCGTGGCTGCTGTGGAACCTCACCGGGGGCCGGGCCGACGCCGGAGCGGTGCACGCCACCGATGTGTCCAACGCCAGCCGCACCCTGCTGTTCGACATCCGGAGCCGGTCGTGGTCGCCGGAGCTGTGCGCCCTGTTCGGGGTGCCCGAGTCGCTGCTGCCCGAGGTGCGGCCGTCGAGCGGTCGCTTCGGGGTCACCGCCGGTCACGTGGCCGGGGTGGGCGCCGGCGTCCCGGTGAGCGGCATCGCCGGCGACCAGCAGGCCGCGCTGTTCGGCCAGGCCTGCTTCGAGCCGGGCATGACCAAGAACACCTACGGCACCGGGCTCGTTCGTGCTGATGAACGTGGGCGAGACGTGCCCCGAGCCGGTCGACGGCCTGCTGACCACCATCGCCTGGACCATCCCGTCGGCCGCCCTGGCCGGTACCGGGCGCGAGCGGCGCGGCGAGGCGACGTGACCCACTACGCCCTCGAGGGGCCATCTTCGTGACCGGCGCCGCCGTGCAGTGGCTGCGCGACGGGCTGGGCATCATCGACCAGGCCGCCGAGATCGAGGCCGCTGGCCGCGTCGATCCCCGACACCGAGGGCGTGATGCTGGTGCCGGCGTTCACCGGCCTGGGCAGCCCGTGGTGGGATCCCTACGCCCGGGGCACGGTGGTCGGCATCACCCGCGGGCTCGGGCCGGGCCCACCTGGCCCGGGCCGTGGTCGAGGCCATGGCCTTCCAGACCCGCGACGTGGTCGAGGCCATGACCGCCGCGTCGGGCCGACCGCGTCGCCGACCCTGCGGGCCGACGGCGGCGCGTCGGTCATGCGACCTCCTGCTGCAGCTGCAGGCCGACCAGCTCCAGGTGCCGGTCAGCCGGCCCGCGCGTGCAGGAGACGACCGCCCTGGGCGCCGCCTACCTGGCCGGGCTGGCCGAGGGGGTGTGGTCGTCGTGCGCCGACATCACCGACAACTGGGTGCTCGACGTCGAGGTGGCCCCGCAGGCCGAGCCGCGCCGAGGTCGACGCGGCCTACGCGCGCTGGCTGCGCGCCGTCGAACGGTCCCGGGACTGGGCCCCAGGCTGAGCGACGCAGGCTGACCGGCGGCTGAACGAGCGGCGTCGCGCTCAGCGAGTCGACGGGATGGGCGACGCGGGCGTCGCGCACGCTCAGCTCGCGAAACCGGGTGTCGACGATCCGCGCCAGCGCTGCCGCCTGGCGCCGCTCCCGGGCATGGAAGGGGGTGCCGTCGCGGCCGAGCACGAGGGCCAGGCCCGACGGCGGGCAGGGGGGCCCAGACCACGTCGTCGGGCCCGCCGTTGCCGTCGGCCACCTTGGCCGACGACTGGCTGCCGTGCACGTAGGCCACCAGCCACGGCACCGACGGGCGCCTCGCCGTCGTGGGCGACGACCGTCGGTGGTGTCGCAGCTCGACGACGGCGGCCCACGCCGCGCCGATGGTGCGGGCCGAGTGCACGCAGAGCTCGTCGAGGGCCGCTGGAGCGGGTCGAGGCCCCGACCAGGATGGCCGCCGTCTCGAGGGCGTCGAGGCGGGGGTCGCGCAGCGAGTCGGCGGCCGGGGTGATCGACTCGACGTCGACGCCGTCGACCTGCTTCATCTCGGCCAGCAGCAGCTCGACGAGGTCGTCGGTCGGGCAGCTCGACCACCAGCTCGTCGATGGCCCGGCCGGCGCCGCGCTCGAGGATGTCGATGCCGACGACGTCGCCGCCGACGGCGCCGACCCGGCTGGCCACCTGGCCGAGCGCTCCGGGACGGTCGGGCATCCACACTCGGAGGATGTAGGTCATCGTCATGGCGACCACGGTAGGGAGGGGCGATGAACGCCATGTTTCCGGCGCGCGAGCATTCCGTGTCGCGCCGGCGAACGATGGCGGGGCCCTCCGGCCGTTTCTAGACCGCGCGGTCAAGTCCCCACTACCGTGTCCGCCCATGACCCGCCGTCTGACCCAGCGAGGGCGAGAGCGACGCCAACAGCTGATGGACTTCGCCGCCACCCGCTTCGCCGAGCAGGGCTACCACCCCACCTCGGTGGCCGAGATCGTGCAGGGCCTGGGCGTCGGCAAGGGCGTCTTCTACTGGTACTTCTCCAGCAAGGAAGAGCTGTTCCTCGAGATCCTCCGGGAGGCCCAGCAGGACCTGCGCCGCACCCAGCAGCAGGCCATCGACGGGGTCGACGACCCGGTCCGGCGCATCGAGCTCGGCATCCAGGCGTCGATGCGCTGGTCGAGCGAGCACCCCGAGCTCTACAACCTGTTCGCCTTCGCCGCCACCGAGGAGCGCTTCGCTCCCGCCCTGCGCAAGGGCCAGGAGATGGCCGTGGCCGACGTCATGCGCCACGTGCAGGACGGCATCGACTGCGGCGAGATCCGCGCCGGCGACCCCACCGTCATCGCCCACGCCATCCTCGGGCGTGACCTCGCACCTGGCCCGGCGCTTCGTGCACGAGGAGGACCAGCCCTGGCAGGACGTCGCCGACGCCGCCGTGGCCTTCTGCCTCGAGGGCCTGCTCGTGCCCTCTGCCGTCACACCGGCCTGACCGCGCCGGCGGCCGCGCTCGCTCAGCTCGAGTCGGTGTCCCACAGGGTGAGGTTGGCGCCGACGGGGGAGATCCACGGTTGGGTGTGGCCGGGTGGGTACCAGTGCCAGTGGTCGTCGATGGCGTTCCAGTCGGGCGCCGTCGTCGGGTC
Source organism: uncultured Microthrixaceae bacterium (assembly GCA_963726905.1). Lineage (GTDB taxonomy): Bacteria > Actinomycetota > Acidimicrobiia > Acidimicrobiales > Acidimicrobilacustridaceae > UBA4742. The sequence goes on along the minus strand of CAVSDZ010000015.1, from coordinate 113,775 downwards.
TTCTGGTTGTGGTGGAAGGTGCAGAGGACGTTGAGGTTGTCGGTGGAGCCGGGCCCGCCTTTGGCGTAGTCGTCGGCGGTGGTCGGTGTTGGGTGCGGCGGCGTTGGCCGACAGCCGCGCACGATGCAGCACTCGTCGCGGGTGCCCGACGGCGAGGCGGACGGCTTTGCGGATCGCGCGGGTGGCCGAGGCGTAGGTGGTGATGTCGACGCCGTCGTGGACGAGGACGTCGACGATGGCGTCGGGCAACAGTCGTCGGACCCAGTCGACGTCGACGGGGCCGACGCCGGCGATCTCGCAGCGTTCCCCGGCGCGGACGTGGCCGCGTTTCAAGGCGATGCCGTCGACCAGCACCACGACTTCGGGTTTGGCCGGTCGTCGTGGTGGTGGCGTGCGGATGGCGGCGCGGTGGGCTCTGCCCATCGGCGGTATCGGTGTCGACTGGGCACGCCGGGTCGGCCAGGCCAGCATCGGCGTCGTCGTCGGCGCGCCGGTGGCGCGTCGTTTCGGACCGGCGCTCGAGCGAGCATGGCCAACAAGGCGTCGGCGGCATAGGCCTGGGGGCCGTCGCGGCGGCCTTGTCGTCGCGCTCGGGTGAACTCGGCGTCGGTGCCGCGCTGCCACGCGGCGGCGTAGGGCGCCCAGTCCTTCGGGGCGAACCCGGCGTGCAAGATGACCAGCCCGTCGGCGTCGGTGTGGGTGCGGGCGAACCGTCGGGCCCGCAACCGGGCGTGCTTGGCCGCTTCGTCCTCGGCCGAGCGGGCCGCCTGGCGCACCTTGGCGGCCCGGTCGACGAGGCGGCGGTGATCGCCGTGGCGGGCCACCGCCAACAACCCGGCCTCGGCGCCGGGGTCGACGGCCACGGCGCCGGCGATCTCGCGGGCGGCGGCCACCGACACCTCACCGGCGGCGAACGCCTCGGCCGTCGCCGGACACGACCCGAGCTTCTTGGCGGTGTCCAACAGCCCCGCCAGCACCGGCACCGGGTCGCCGGTCTTGGCCGCCATCCATTCGGCCATGGTGCGGAACCCGGCGTGCTTCCACATCGACGACCCGTCCACCCGCTGCAGCGGCACGCGCCTTCGGCCGCCGTCGACCTTGCGTTCCACGACCGACAGCCGCCGCACCGCGTCGGCCGCCTCCGACGCCGTCAACAGCGTCGGCATCGAAGCGGCGGCAGAACGCATCGACGACGGCCTCCGACCGCCGTCAGATCGTTCGTGAGTTCCGCCTCAACAACCGCCGTTGCCATGGCCCCACCCAACCACGAACACCTGTTCGATGCAACCCCCTTTCGCCCATTTTCGAGGGTATTTCTGCACGACCCAGAACCGACCTCATTGCCCCACCAGGCGGCACCGCCGAGGGGCCAGAGCTACCGTCGATCCGGTGACCGAGCGATGACCGCGGACGAGGTCCTGGCCGTGCTCGACCTCCTGGCCGCCCACGACATCGCCGTGTGGGTCGACGGCGGGTGGGCCGTCGACGCCCTCGTCGGCGAGCAGACCCGGGCTCACTCGGACCTCGACCTGAGCCTGGTCACCGACGACCCCGAGCCGGCGTTGGCGCTGCTCGCCCACCACGGCTTCGAGGTGCGCGCGCGACGACCGTCCCACCGCGATCGCCGTCGAGCACCCCGACGGCCGGGTGGTCGACCTCCATCCGGTGCGGCCCACGCCCGACGGCGGGGGCGACCAGGTGCTGCCCGACGGCAGCCTCTGGCACTACGGGCCGCCGGCCACCGGCACCATCGCCGGGCGGCCGGTGACCTGCCTCGCCCTGGAGACCCAGGTCCGCGCCCACCTCGGCTTCGACCCCCGGCCCGAGCATCGGGCCGACATGGCCCGGCTGGCCGACCGCTTCGGCATCGACCTGCCCGCCCCCTACGACACGCCGAGCTGAGGGCGCGCCCGGCGACGGTCCCCGAAGTCAGCCGTCGAGCTTGACCAGGGCCCGGCGCAGGTTGCGGATGGCCTGGTTGGTGCGCTGCTCGTTCTCGATGAGGGCGAAGCGCACGTGCCCGTCGCCGCCGGGGCCGAAGCCGACGCCGGGCGACACCGCCACCTGGGCCTCCTTCACCAGGTAGGAGGCGAACTCGACCGACCCCATCTCCTGGTAGGGCTCGGGGATCGGCGCCCACACGAACATGGTGCCCCGGGGCGGCTCGACCGGCCAGCCGATGCGGTTGAGGCCGCCGCACAGCGTGTCGCGGCGGGCCTGGTACTGCTCGTTGACCACCTTGGGGAAGTCGGGCGCCTCGTTCAGCGTCACCGTGGCGGCGATCTGGATGGGCTGGAACGTGCCGTAGTCGAGGTAGCTCTTGAGCTTGGTCAGCGCGGCGATGACCTCGCGGTTGCCGACCATGAACGCCACCCGCCAGCCGGCCATGGAGAACGACTTGGTCATCGAGTACAGCTCGACGGCCACCTCCTTGGCCCCCTCGGCCTGCAGGATCGACGGCGGCGAGTAGCCGTCGAAGCCGATCTCGGCGTAGGCGTTGTCGTGGACGACGACGACCTCCTTCTCGCGGGCGAAGTCGACCACCTGCTGCATGAAGTCGAGGTCGACGCACGTCGTGGTCGGGTTGTGCGGGAACGACATGACGATGACCCGGGGCTTGGGCCAGGAGTACTCCCACGCCTCGGTCAGGCTGGCGAAGAAGTCGTCGCCGCCGGTGCCGAGCGGCACCTCGCGGATGTCGGCGCCGGCCAGCAGCGGGCCGTAGATGTGGATCGGGTACGACGGCGACGGCACCAGGGCGGCGTCGCCGGGCTGGAGCAGCGTCCACATCAGGTGGGAGAAGCCCTCCTTGGCCCCGATGGTGTTGATCACCTCGGTGTCGGGGTCGAGCTCGACGCCGAACCGGCGCAGGTAGAGGTCGCTGACGGCCTGGCGCAGCTTCGGGATGCCCCGGCTCGACGAGTAGCGGTGGTTGCGGGTGTTGTGCACGGCCTCGGCCAGCTTGTCGACGGCCACGTCGGGGCTGGGCAGGTCGGGGTTGCCGAACCCCAGGTCGATCACGTCGATCCCGGCCCGCCGAGCCTCCACCTTCAGCGAGTCGATGATGGTGAAGACGTACGGGGGCAGCGACGTGATGCGGCGGAACTCCATGGGGTCACGGTACTCCGCCGCTCCCCCGGCCTCGAACCGGTTGAGCCGGCGAAATCCGCGGCAAGCCGGTGCGATCAGGCGTCGGCCAGCAGGTCCAGAGCCATGAGCCCGGCCCCGATGGCGCCGGCGTCCTGACCCAGGGCGGCCGCCACGATGCGCACCGGCGGGCGATGCTCGAAGCCGAGCACGAGCGTCTCGTAGGCGGCCCGGGTGGGGGCCAGCAGCAGCTCGCCGGCCTCGGCCAGACCGCCGCCGACCACCACCACCTCGGGGTCGAGCAGGTTCTCCAGGTTGGAGATGCCCAGCGCCACCCACCAGGCGAACTCGGCCAGGATCTCGACCGCCTCGGCGTCACCGTCGGCCGCGGCGCCGGGTGACGTGCTCGCCCCGCACCTGCTCGGGATCGCCCCCGGCCAGGGCCACGATGTGGGGGGCCTGCCCGGCGTGGGCGGCGTCGCGGGCGAGGCGGCCGAGGCCGCTGCCGGAGGCGAAGCGCTCCCAGCAGCCGCGCCGCCCGCACGGGCAGGGCGGGCCGTTGGGGTCGACCACCATGTGGCCGGGCTCGCCGGCGAAGCCGGCCGCGCCCCGCTGGAGCTCGCCGTCGACGATGAGCCCGCCGCCGATGCCGGTGCCCAGCGTGACCAGCACGAGGTTGTCGGCCCGCTCGCCGGCGCCCAGCCGGTGCTCGGCCACCGTCGCGGCGTTGGCGTCGTTGTCGACCACCACCGGCAGCCCGATGCGCCGGCCGCAGCCGACCGGCCACGTCGAGGTCGACCACGCCGGGCAGGTTGGGGGCGAAGCGGATGACGCCGGCCTCGGTCGACCAGACCGGCGGCGCCGATCCCGACCGCCTCGAGCGGCGGGAGCCCGGCCCCGGCCGCCTCGGCGTCGAGGGCGGCGACGAGGTCGACCATGGCCTCGATGATGGCGTCGCTGCCCCGGGGGGTGTCGACGCGGAGGTCGCCGAGCGCGGTGAGCGGGTCGGCCGAGTCGAGCACGCGGCCGAGGATCTTGGTGCCGCCGAGGTCGAGGCCGGCGACGATCCGGGGCGCGCCGGAGCGAGCGTCGGCGGCGGAGGTCGCCCATCAGTACCGCAGCAGGGCGCCGATGCGGCCCATCACGTCGAGGTCGGCGTTGTCGACGCAGATCTCGACGTGGCACGACTGGCCCAGGGCGGCCTCGACGGCCTCCTCGACGATGTCGTCGACCGGGACGCAGCTGGCTGGCGCAGCCGGGGCAGACCCGCCCGACCAGCCCGAGGTGGCCGCAGGCGTCGCAGCGCCAGCCGGGCTCGCTGAAGTCGGCCGACACCAGCAGCTGGTCGACGCGGCGGGCGGCGAGGGCCTCGAGGGTGGAGGCCAGCCCGGCCACGGCCCGGTTGCCGGTGGCGACCTGGCTGCGCAGGCGGGCCACCGCGTCGGCCTCCTGGCGGCGCTCGACCTCGCGCTCGACGTCGAGGGCGGCGTTGCGGATCTCGCCGGCCGAGGCGGTGACGCCGACGGCGATGCGACCGCACAGCCGGTCGCGGAGGTAGGGGTGGAGGCTGGCCTCGAGCGCGCCGGCGATGGCTCCGGGGGCGCCCACCGTGAGGTGCTCGAACGGCTCGTCCTGGAACACCTGGAAGGCGACGTCGGCGGCGTGGCGCAGGTGGGCGGCGGCCAGCGCGTCGACGTGGCCGCTGCACGTCGCCCTGGTCGGAGTGGCCCCGGGTGTCGTAGTCGCGGGGCAGCTCGTCGAGCAGGTCGGAGTGGTCGACCAGCTCACCGAAGTGGAACACCATCATCCGGGCCCGCTGCTTGTCGGCCAGCAGCACGCCGAAGCGGTCGAACTCCTGGGTCAGCGACTCGAGCTGGGACACCGCCGGCGCCTGGTTGACGATCACCCGGCTGCGCACCGGCACCGGGAGCGGCAGCACGTGCCAGAACGCCTCGTCGGAGCAGGAGAAGATGGCGAGGCCGCGCGTGTGGGACCGGTCGAAGCCGCCCTTCACGTAGTCCTCGATGCGTTGGAGGTCCTGCCCCACCGATGCGTTGCCGTTGGCCCTCACCCGCGCCGAGCGGAGGATGCGGTCGAACTCCTGTTCGTAGTCGCGGTGCCGGCTGAGTCGGCGGCCGTCGACGTCGAGATAGCAGGTGGTGACGGGAGCTCCCTGCCCCCTGAACCCGGCCAGCTCGCGAACCGCAGCTTCGGTGATCACGGCCATGGAACCTCCAAGGGGTCGGCTGATGAACCCGATGGTAGGCAACCAGCCCGGACCCCGCTCGGGGCTCCGGGATCAGGCGTACTGGTGGGGCAGGGAGACGACGGCGGCGTGGGTGAGGCCCACGGAGTTGGCCCACTCGGCCACGTCCGGGTCGTCGCTCAGGTACAGGATCTGCACCGCCTCGGACATCCGCTCGAGCTTGTTGAGCAGCGAGTGGACCTGGTCGGCGTCGAGGCCCAGGAGGGCGTCGTCGAGCACCATCGGCACCGAGCCCGAGAACGACACGTTGCGCTGGGCGGCCAGGCGGGCCAGCAGGTAGAACTCGATCGACTCGGGGCCGGCGTCGGCCTCGGCGTGGTGCACGTCGAAGGCGGGGTCGCTCGAGCGGCTTCGTGGCGTCGGCGTTCTGCGCCTCGGCCAGCTCGGCGGCGATGCGCATGAGCCGGCTGGTGGCCACCGCCTCGACCTGGGTGGCGGCGTCGACCAGGGCCAGGCGGGCCTCGAGGGCCTCGGCGTAGTCGGCCTCGTCGGATGCCGCCGCGTCGCGCTCGGCGGTGAGCGGCGTCGAGGTCGGGCCGCGGCGTCGGCGGCGCCGTCGGTGAGGTCGATGGTCGGGGCGCGCCTCGGCGTCGACCTGTTCGAGCAGGTGGTGGGCCTCAGCCAGCCCGTCGTCGACCTCGGCCCGCTCCTGACGCAGCTCGTCGACCCGGACGGACAGGGCCGTGCACCTCGGCCAGGAAGGCATCGGCCGCCATCAGCGTGCGGTCGATGCCGGGGTTGGGACCCAGGTCGAGGCCGACCAGCTCGAGTTGGTAGGCCAGCGCGTCGACCAGCTCCTCGGTGGTGACCTCCCGCTTGGGCACCTTGAGGCTGCGCAGGGCCTGCTCCAGGTCCTCCTGCTCGTCGTCACCACCCAGCAGGTCGAAGGCCTCGAGGTAGACGTCCTCGAGTCGGTCGAGCAGGGCCCGGAGCTCGGGGTTGGACTCGATCTCGGCGGCCACCGTGGCCCAGTGGGACTCGGCGGCCACCAGCTCGGCCTGGGCCCGCTCGAGGCGCTGCTCGGCCATCGGGTCGATGCCCAGCAGCCCGGCGCCCATGATGTAGGCGCTCCAGGTGGGGAACCCGACCCGGTCGAGGATGCGCTGCTCGGCGGCCATGGCCTCGTCGAGGCGCTTCTGCCCGCCTCGCTTGCGCAGGCCCGACGCCTTGGTCTCGGCCTCGAGCACCTCGGTGTGGGCGGCCTCGAGCTCGACCACGTCGTCGGGCGACAGGTTGGGCTTGTGCATGGCCCGCTCGGCGTCGGCCAGCTCGGCCCGGGCCGCCTCCAGGCGCTGGAGGGCGCCGGCCGTGCCGCGACCCTCGGCCTCCATGCCGCTGCTCGAGCGCGTCGACCTGACCCTGGAGGGCGACGAACTCGTCGGCCAGCTCGGCGGCCCGCTCCGACGGCACCAGCTCGACGGGCGCCGGGTTGCGGATGGCCTCGACCAGCACCTCGGTGGGTCGGGTGTCGAGGGCGGTGAGCTCGGCGATGCCCTGGTCGATGCGGGCCTGGCGCTCTTCGAGCCGGGTGATCAGGTCGATCAGCTCGTCGCGATCGATCGGCGCCGACGACGCGTCGCCGCGATCCGTCGCCCGCCTGGGCCGCCGCCAGCGCGGCCTCGGCCCGCCGGGCCTTGGCGGCCACCTCGGCGTGCTCGCGCCGGGTCCGCTCGGCCGACTCGCGCAGGATGCTCAGCGTCTCGCGACTCGACTGCTGGCGGGAGCGGGCGGTGTCCAGATCGGGGAATCGGCCCTCGGGCGCGGCGGCCAGGAACTGCTCGGCGGTGAGGCGGGGCATCAGGCCCCCGCCCTGTGAGCCTCCCGGGCAGGTCGCTGGCGCGCACCACGGGGTCGAGGTCGGTGGCCAGCCCGAGGAGATGCAGCGTCTCGACCGAGAGGTCGAACAGCACGCCGTGTGACTCGACCAGACCGCCGGCACCGGGATCTCCGGCGTGGGGAAGCGCCGAGACGGCGGCGATCACCCGGGCCCGGGACGCGCCGTCGAGCCCGGTGATCACCGTCATCATCGGGTGCAGATCGAGCGCGTCGTCGTCGAGCCGGAGCTGAATGAGCCTCATCCTGCATCCACCATCGGTCGGGAACGGGGGGAGTTGAGCACTGAGATACGTCGAGATCCTACGGCATGCTCAGGACACGCGGATGTGCTGCACCCGGGGTGGATCCCCGTCGTCGCCGTCGCCGGAACCACCGCTGGCCCGACCACGGGCGGCCGCCACCTTGGTGGCCGCCTGCCCGGCGGCGTGGGCCACCGACCCGAGGGTGTCCACCACCGAGGCCACCGCATCCCTGTCCCGGACGACCTCCTCGACCACGTCGAGGAACGAGCGGGCGGCGGCGATGAGCTCGGAGGCGGCCGCCTGGAGGTGGTCGACGCCCTCGCGAGCCCCGTGCTCGGGGCCGCCGGGGGCGTCGTCGGCCGAGTCGGCGTCCGAGTCCGCGACTCGTCGGGCGTCGGTTTCGTCGCTCATGTCCCGAGCCTCCTCGTCAGCCTCACGGCGGTGACCCGAACGTTACCCGCAGCTTGCCCTTGCGCAGGATGGCGCCGGTGACCTCCCGGCGCCGCAACGAGTCGGGCAGCAGGATGTTGCGACGGTACGGACCGATGCGCACGAGCAGCTCGTCGCCCCGACGGGCCACCTCGAGGTCGTCGCGGTCGGCGAAGGGCAGCTCCTGGGTCAGCACGTAGCCCTCGCCCTTCTTCTTGATCCGCAGCGGGTCGGAGTCGTGCAGCACCGCCGCGGGGTCGAGGTCGCCGTAGACCTCCCGGGCGAAGGTCCGCAGCCGCTTGGGCCCGACCAGCTCACGGCTGGCCAGACGGGCCCGCAGCACGGGCAACGGGGAGAACGCCTCGTCGATGGTGGCCAGGTGCTCGACGTGCGAGGCCTTCCACTGCTCGAACCAAGGATCGGTCACCTCGTCGGGCAGCAGCCGGTTGGCCACGACGGCATCGACCCGGTACCCGAACAGCGACAGGTAGGTGTAGGTCCGCCGGGCCTCGGCGATGACCATCCGCTCGGGGTTCACCACCAGGCGGACGCTCGTCACCTCGGGGTCGGCCAGGATCTCCTTCACCCCGTCGAGTCGCTCGTAGAAGCGGCTGGTGGCGCCGAACACCTCGTCGCCGGCGACGGGCAGCCGGGTGACCCGCGACAGCACGGGGCCGATCATGCGGTTCATCCTCCGGCCCATGGGGAACACCCGCTCCATGTACCAGCTCAAGATGTCGGGCAGGCTCAGCAGCCGGATCGTCTCGGCGGTGGGGGCGCAGTCGACGACGAGCACGTCCCACTCGCCCGACTCGGCGTGGGTCTTGATGTCGCCCAGGGCGAACACCTCATCCAGGCCGGGGATGACCGCCAGCTCCTCGGCCTCGATGGCCTCGACGCCGGCCCAGTTGAACACCTCCACCAGGTAGGACTGGATGTCGCCCCACGACTCCTCCATGCGCTCCTGGGCGTCGAGCTGCTGGCCCCACAGCCGGTCGGCGATGGGGGTGGGCTCGGTGCCCAGGGGCTGGGCGAAGCTGTCGGCCAGCGAGTGGGCCGGGTCGGTCGAGATCACCAGGGTGCGCAGCCCGGCGTCGGCGCAACTCAGGGCGGTGGCCGCCGCAACCGACGTCTTGCCCACGCCCCCCTTGCCGGTGAAGAGGAGAACCCGCACCTACTGGTCGGCCGGGTCGTCGAGGTCGGGGCTGAGATCGGCCATGGGCGTGCCCTCGACGCGGGACTTCAACTCGAGCAGCGCCGTCTTGATGATGCGGGCCTCGGCGCGGCGCTTCACGAACCCGGGGATGGGGACGATGAGGTCGACCGACAGCTCGTACATCACCTCGGTGGTGTCGCGCTCGGCTCCCGGGGTCAGCACGTAGTTGCCGTCGAGCTCGCGCTCGAGATCACCGCTGAGCAGCTCCCACCCCAGCCGGTTGGGGGCACCCTCGTAGTCGTACTGGAGCTGGTAGGTGGTGCTTCGCCCCATGGCCGCGGCCCGGTACTCGACCACCGTGGCCCGGCCCTGGTCGTCCCACGCCACCACGGTGGCCTGCTTGAGGTCGCCGGCCCACTCGGGATAGGACTCGAAGTCGATCAGGGTGCTGTAGCACTGCTCGACCGGTGCCTGGATGGTCGTCTGCTCTCTCGCCTGCTCGGCCATGCGCCGACCCTACCGGATCGGGCCTGGCCCGCCCTCAGGGACCGAGCGGGTCGTCGGTCGAAGGGCACTGGGCCCACCAGGCCCCGAGCGACGCGGCGGCGGCCAGGTAGAGGCGGGCCGCGCCGGGATCGGTGTGGGCGGCATCGAAGCAGGCCAGGGTGTACTTGGCCAGATGAGCGTCGTGATGACCGGCCGCCGTCGAGGCCAGCCGGGCGGTCACGGCCCCGACCTGATCGGGCCGGGCGTGCCACACGGCCGCCACCGCCTCGGCGGGGCTCGCCCCCAGGGCGTCGAGGACGTCACCACCGTCGGGGCGGGGCGGGGCCCAGTCGGGGTCGAGCACGACCTGGCCGAGCGTGGCCCGAAAGGCCAGCACGTAGGTGGCGGCCACGGCGAGCGCCTGCGACGGGTCCGACGCACCGGCGGCCAGTCCCAGGGCGGCCTGCGGCAACGTGAGGCAGTGTGACCAGCCGTAGGGGGCGTGGTCCGGGGTGTCCTGCACCATCGACCAGGCCGCCACCCTCAGGAGGTCCCGTCCGGCCCGGCCCACCTCGGCGCGGCGGGTGGGGCCGTCGAGGAGCTCGGCGGCCAGCCCGGACGTCTCCACCAGGGACATCGTCGGGAAGATGAAGGTGCTGCCGGGGTCACCCGGCGATGCCGGCCCGACCAGCGCATCGATCAGATCCGACCGGTCGCCGCCGTCGCCGCGGCCATCGGCGGTGGCGGCCCCATCGCCGACCGGCGGCTCGGGGCGACGGTCGAACCAGGTGAGCGCCCAGTCGGGGTGGCGGGCCAGCTCCCGGGCGACGCCGCGCACCGAGGAGGCGACGACGCGGCTGCGGGGGGCGATGCGGGGCAGCTGGAACAACAGGATGTTCCCGTGGGCGGCGGCCGACAGGCGGGGCAGGACGGTGTCGGTGAGGATGCGGCTCAGCTGATCGGGCGGGAGGGCGGCGGCCAGGGCGGCGGCGGCCCGATCGGCATCGTCGAGCTCGCCGGCCGCGATGGCGCCGTCGAGCCGGGCCAGCAGCTGCGGCACGGATCGCTCCCCGACCACCTCGGTGGCGGCGTCAGGGCTGGCGTCGGGATCGGCGGCCTCGACATCGGCGACCTCGTCGCCCGCGGCCTGGTAGGTCGCGCCCAGCCACACCAGGCGCTGGCGGGCCCGAAGGCGTGACGCCGGCTCCACCAACGGCAACAGGGCGGAGCGGGCCAGCAGCTCGAGCGGGGCGTGGAGCACGAACGAATCGGCCGCCGCCTGCTTGGGCCGGACCACCGCCCCGGCCACCAGCTCGACGAGGGCACCGTCGCTGAGGCCGTCGAGGCCGCGGGCCCGGTACCCGTCGGGCACCTCCTGGGGGGCCAGTCCGGCGAGGGAGGCGGTGGGGTGAAGGGCGGTGTCGATGGACATGCCCAACACCCTAAAACCTCAAGTGAACTTGAGGTCAAGCACCAATTCGTGGTCCAGTGGGGACGTGCCCGAATCGGACCTGACCATCGGCGAGCTGGCCGCCCGAGCCGGACTGGCCCGCTCCGCGCTGCGCTTCTACGAGTCCGAGGGGCTGATCGCCTCCACCCGCACCCGCGGAGGCCAACGGCGCTATCACCGCGACGTGCTGCGGCGGGTCGCCTTCGTGCGCGTCGCCCAGCGGGTCGGTCTCTCCCTCGACGAGATCCGCGACGCCCTGGCCACCCTCCCTTCGTCCCGCACCCCGAACAAAGCGGACTGGGCGCGACTGTCGCGGGCGTGGCGACCCCGCCTCGACGAGCAGATCGCCGTGCTCGAGGCCCTGCGTGACGAGCTGACCGAGTGCATCGGCTGCGGCTGCCTCTCCTTCCGGGCGTGCGCGCTGTACAACCCCGGCGACGCCGCCTCCCGCCTGGGGACCGGTCCGCGCTACCTCCTGGGGGACTCGTCCTCGGACGTCATCGGACGCTGAACGGCGGTGAGTCCCTATGGAGCCGCTCGGGTGAGGTCCTTCACCGAGGACCGGCGGAACTCGAAGGCCTCGTCGCCGGTGACGAGGTGCAGGGCCGAGTCGAGGTCGGCCACCTCCTTCACGGAGCCGTCGTAGCCGAACACCAGCCGGCGATCGAACCCACGCATGAACCACCGGTCGTGGGTCACGCACACCACGGTGCCGGCGAAGCCCTCCAGCGCCCGCTCGAGCGCCTCAGCCGACAGCAGGTCCAGGTTGTCGGTGGGCTCGTCCAGCAACAGCAGGTTCACGCCCCGCAGCTCGAGGCCGAGCACCTGGAGGCGGGCCTTCTGCCCACCCGAGAGCGTGTCGAAGTCGCGGTCGGCGCCGTCCTCCAGGCCGTAGCGGGCCAACGCGGCCATGGCGGCATGGGGCGACAGGTCCAGCTGCGCCAGGCTCTCGATCGGCGTGCGGCCGGTCAGCCACTCCACCTCGTCGGTCTGGTGGAACAGCCCGACACTGACCCGGGCCCCGACCCGCCACGCGCCCTCGGTCTCGACATCGGGCGCCCCGCCCAGCAAGCGCAGGAAGTGGGACTTCCCGCTGCCGTTGGGCCCGAGCACGGCGACGCGGTCGCCGTAGAACACCTCGACGTCGAACGGGTCGGTGAGACCGAGGATCTCGAGCCCCTCCACCTGCAGCACCCGCTCACCCGAGCGTGACCCGGCCAGACGCAGCTTGACGTCGCGCTCGGTGGGCGGCGGTGGCGGCGGGCCGGCGTCGACGAATCGTCGCCAACGGGTCTCCGCCGCGTTGGCCCGCGAGGTGTTGGCGTCGCTGATCGACGCCCGTTGCTTCATGGTCTTGTAGTGCTGGAAGAGCCGACGCTCCTCGGCGTTCCACCGGCTCAGCACCGCATCGAGATCGGCGTTGCGGGCGCGGCGGGCCTCGTCGAAGCCGGCGAACGCCCCGGCATGCACCCAGGCCCCCGACCCTTCGACCATGACCACCAGGTCGGCGCACGCGGCCAGCAGCTCGCGGTCGTGGCTGATGGCCAGGATGGTCTTGGGCGAGGCGGCGATCTGACGCTCGAGCCAGCGCTTGGCGGCCAGGTCGAGGAAGTTGTCGGGCTCGTCGAGCAGCAGGATCTCCACGTCGGAAGCGAACACCGACTCGAGCACGAGACGCTTGCGCTCGCCCCCCGACAGCTCCGCCACGGGACGGTCCTGGGCCTCGTCGAAGGACTGGCGCAGCACCCGCTGGCAGCACGCGTCCCAGCGGGCCTCCTCGTGGTAACCGCCCAGTTCGCCCCACTGCCCCACCGCTTCGGCCAGGGCGATGCCGGTGGCCTCCGATGACTCGGCGTCGTTGTCGCGCTCGGCCTGGATCAAGGTGCGAGCGGCCTCGGCCAGCCGGGGCGGCCCGAAGCGCCCGAGCAGCTCGCGGATCGTCTCGGCGTCGCCTTCGGGGCCGCTCCCGGTTCCGATGGCCTGGGGCATGAGCTGGACGGAGCCGTCGACGAACACCGAGCCGTCCGTAGGCCGCAGGGAGCCGGCGATGAGCTGCAGGAGCGTGGTCTTGCCCACGCCATTGGCACCGATGAGCGCCGCGTGGCGGCCGCTGGCGACCCGAAACGACACGTCGGCGAACAGCTCGGACCCGCCCGGGTGGGCGTAGGAGACCGCGTTCACGTCGATGAGCGCCACCGGCTGATCATGCCGGGCCGCTGTCCGCCGAGCGAGCGATTCAGCCGGGGACCCTCCTCCCAACTCGGCAATCTGGACGGATCTGCACCTCTGGTGTGCAGATCCGTCCAGATTGGGTGGCCGGGGCGGTGGCGGTGGTGTCAGGCCGAGGGGGCTCGGCGCCGTCCGGGGCGGGCCGGCTCGGGCGGTCGGGCCGCGAACGTGCCGAACTTCGCCCCCCACAGGCCCATCAGGCCGAGGCCGTACATCGGGGCCAGCACACCGAAAGCCAGCGGCGTGTAGAGCCGGGCCGCGGCGGTGGCCACCCCCACGGCCACCTCGACGGCGAACGACGCCCACATCGAGCGCTGCACGGCCCGCGGGGCGGAGCCGGCCAGGAAGAAGAGGCCGCCCATGCCGATCAGGTCGGTGCGGCTACGGCCGATGGCGACGAAGTAGGCCCAGAGGAAGGCCACCGTCCCCGCCGCGAACAACACGAGCGAGACCACCACGGCGGCCGCCACGAACGTGGCCGGAGCGATGGCGGCCGGGATGGCGGTGACCGCCAACAAGCCGGTGCCCACCCAGGACGCGGCCACGATGCGCCGAGCCTGGGGTGCGGTCGGCATGGGCGGGTCCACCCTCGGGGGGCGGGGCGGACGGGCGTCCTCGCCGTCGTCGCGGGATTCGTTGTGGTACGCCACCGGTCAAGCCTCACACGGCCGCGATCGCCTCGGCCAGTCGCCCGGCCAGAGCGTCGTAGGTGAACTCCTCGACGGCCCGGCGACGGCCGGCCTCGGCCATCCGCCGGCGACGTTGCGGATGATCGACCAGCGCGGCCAGCGCCGCGGCCACCACCTCGACCGAGCGGGGCCGGCTCACCACCGAACCGGTCACGCCGTCCACCACCGCCTCGTGCGAGCCTCCGCTGTCGCCGGCCAGCTGGGGCACCCCGGCGGCGGCGGCCTCCAGGAAGACGATGCCGAAGCCCTCCTGCTCGAGACCGAACCACCGGTTGCGGCACACCATGGCGAACACGTCCACGCAACCGTGGAGCTGGGCCAGCTCGTCGTCGGGCACCCGGCCGAGGAACCGCGCCGGGGCACCGTGGCGCCGGGCCACCCGCTCGAGCCGAGACTGGTCGCGCCCGGCGCCGGCGATGACCAGGCGCAGGGCCGGCCGGGTGGCGGCCAGCCGGGCCACCGCCTCGATCACCACGTCGAAGCCCTTGCGGGGGACGAGGCGGCTCAGCCCGAGCACGACCATGGCGTCCGGGTCCAGGCCCAGACGCCGGCGGGCGTCGGCTCGCTCGTCGGGCGCGAGGGGGTGGAACCGCTCGACGTCGACCCCGGGGGGCACCACCACGGTGGGCAGGGCGCGGCCCGCGGCCCGCTCCCCCTCGGCGGCCGGGTAGCCCGCCGGCCGCCACCACCAGCCGGGCGTCACGCAGCACGCGGGCCGAGCAGCTGCCGGCTGCCGGGCAGGCGGCCGGGGATGGTGACCTCGGCGCCGTGCAGGACGACCCCGTAGGGCCGCTCCAGCCGGGGGCCGAGCCAGCCCGACGGGCAGCGCCGGGTCGAGCAGCACCAGCCCGGCGTCGACCTCGGCGGCCAGGCCATCGATGCGGCGCACGAGCGACGGCGTGGGCAGCAGCACCCGCTCGCTCGACCGCTCCACCCGGAAGGCCTGCTCGGCGTCCCACGTCGCCGCGTCGGGATGGGGCGTGGTCAGCACCGTCACCTCGTCGGCGGGCAGCCGTCGCCACAGCTCCCACAGGTACGACTGGATGCCCCCGACCTTGGGCGGGAAGTCGTTGGTGACCAGCAGGTGTCTCACGGCGCCACCCGTACCGGCACGACGCGGTCGAGCTCGGCCCGCACGTCCGGGTCGCGCTCGTCGAGGACGCCGGCCGCCACCGCGGCGGCGACCAGGTCGTCGGCACCGAGGCGGCGGGCGGCCCACACGGCGTGGGCGGCCACCAGCGGATCGCCGGCGGCCAGCGCGGCGCTCAGGGCGAGGCGCACGGCCGGATCCGTGGGCGAGGCGGTGTTGCCCAGCACGACGAGGGCGTTGCGCCGCAGGTAGCGCGGCTCGCGGCGCGGGATGTACCAGCGCCCGAAGCGGCGCAGGAGGGCAGCGTCGTCGGCGGTGAGCACGTCGAGGGCGTCGACCCACGGTGCTCGAGCCACCGGGGAGCGGAGACCTCGACCGGGTACCGGCCCGGCCCGCCGCGACGGTGGGCAGACCTCCTGGCACTCGTCGCAGCCGTAGAGCCGGTCGCCCAGCGCCTCGCGGTGCTCGACGGGGAAGACCCCCTCGGCCTGCACCAGCCAGGCCAGGCACCGGCGGGCGTCGACCACGCCCGGCCTCGACGATGGCCGCCGTCGGGCAGCCGTCGAGGCATCGGCGACACGAGGCGCAGCCGTCGGCCACGAGCTCACCC
Organism: uncultured Microthrixaceae bacterium; assembly: GCA_963726905.1. Classification (GTDB taxonomy): domain Bacteria; phylum Actinomycetota; class Acidimicrobiia; order Acidimicrobiales; family Acidimicrobilacustridaceae; genus UBA4742. Next base: position 98,205 of record CAVSDZ010000015.1, on the reverse strand, counting down.
GACGGAGGGAGCGGGGCGGTGGTGAGCACCGAGCCCAGCACGACCCAGCTGCCGATGCCGGGCACGAGGATGTTGGCGTTCTTGCCGAACCACCCCAGCGCGGCGCGGTGGGCGGCGGCCCGGTCGACCAGTGCGTTGTCGTCGAGCACCACCCGGGCGGCCCACCCGTCGGCTCGCAGTCGCTCGGCCATCGCCTCCAGCCCCCGGCGCAGCTCGGCGTAGTGGTCGCCGGCGGCATAGCGCGGCCACCCGAGCCGGCACCCGCACCCCTGCCGGCGCGTCGACCGGGACCCGGTCGTAGCGGCGGGCCCCGACCACCAGCGCCGTCGCCCCGGCCAGGGCGGCGCCGGGGTCGGTGGAGCGGGCCGGGTTGCGGTAGGTGAACTGCATCGAGCCGGCCAGCCCGGCCGCCTTGCGCTGCTCGAGCGCGGCGCGGGCCTCGGCGAACGGCTCGGCCGCCGGCCACCCCGACCCGGTCCAGCCCGGCGGCCTGTCCCAGGGCGCAGATCTCGTCGGCGTAGGCCCGGCTCAGCACGCCGTCATGGTGGCACGCCCCTGCCCGTCAGCCGGTGCGGCGGCGGTGGCGCAGCGGCGGGGTGAGGCCGGTGTCGGCGAGCAGCCGCAGGGCCCGGACCTCGGACACGTCGACGACGACCGCGTCGTCAGGCTCGCGAGAGCACAGGAAGGTGACCACGCAGTCGTCGCACGCGCTGGTGGCCTGCATGACGCAGTCGTCGCAGTCGATGGTGAACGCTTCGTCGGTGGGACATCGGGGACTCCGTCGGTGTCGAGGATCAGCCGTCGACCGGCTGCTCCACCCACCCCGGAGCCTACGAAGGGGGTGTGACAGTCACCCCGGCGGCCGCGTCGCTCCGGCCGATACCTGCACCACCGAGGCGGCCGAGCTGCACCAGCGGCACGACACCTCTTCGATGGTCTCGCTGAGGACCTCGACGTCCTCGAGCTCGAGCTCGCCACCCACGCTGTAGTGGTGGAAGGCGCGGGTGCGCACCGTCGACGTCACGTCGAAGCGAGTCAGGTTGCCACAGGCCGTGCAGCGGTATCGGGGGGTGGCCACCGCCCGATGCCTAGCGGCCGGGTCGAGGGTCCTTGACGAAACGAACATCTGTTCGGTACACCTGGTGGGGTGAGCCTCCTGCAGCGCAGCTTCGACGACCTGGGCCTCCCGCTGCACGACGTCACCTTCTGCGTGATCGACCTGGAGACCACCGGTGGGTCGGCCGAGAGCTGCGGCATCACCGAGGTGGGGGCGGTCAAGATGCGGGGCGGGGTGTGCCTGGGCACGTTCCAGACCCTGGTCAACCCGGGTGCCGCCATCCCGCCCGAGATCACCGTGCTCACCGGCATCACCCAGGCCATGGTCGTGCCCGCCCCCCGCATCGAGACGGTGCTGCCCACCCTGCTCGAGTTCGTGGGCGAGGCGGTGGTGGTCGGTCACAACGTCCGGTTCGACCTCGAGCTTCATCCAGGCGGCCCTGGCCCGGTCGGGGCGTCCCCGCCTGACGAACCGGTCCATCGACACCTGCGCCCTGGCCCGACGGCTGGTGCGCGACGAGGTCCCCAACTGCAAGCTGGGCACGCTGGCCAGCCGCCTGCGGCTCGACCACCAGCCCAGCCACCGGGCCCTCGACGACGCCCTGGCCACCGCCGACCTGCTGCACCTGCTGCTCGAGCGGGCGGCCGGGCTGGGGGTGACCGGCCTCGACGACCTGCTGACGCTGCCCACCATGGCCGGCCACGCCCAGGCCTCGAAGCTGACCCTGACCAGCCGTCTGCCCCGCGCCCCCGGCGTGTACCTCTTCCGCGACCGGGCCGGCCGGGTGCTGTACGTGGGCAAGGCCACCAACCTGCGCTCGCGGGTGCGCTCGTACTTCTCGGGCGACACCCGCCGCAAGGTGGGCCAGCTCCTGCGCGAGACCCAGGCCATCGATCATCGCTGCTGCTCGACGACGCTCGAAGCGGCCGTGGTCGAGGTGCGCCTCATCCACGAGCACCTCCCCCGCTTCAACCGTCAGGCCAAGGACTGGGCCCGCTACCCCTATCTCAAGCTCACCCTGAACGAGGCCTACCCCCGCCTGTCGGTGGTGCGGGTGGCCAAGGACGACGGCGCCCTGTACCTGGGGCCGCTGCCGTCGACCCGGGCGGCCAAACGGATCGCCGAAGCCATCGAGACCGCCGTCCCGCTGCGCCGGTGCACGGCCACCCCCGGGCGCGCCGCCGCGCCAGGGGTCCTGCGCGCCGGCGCAGCTGGGGGTGGCCGCCTGCCCGTGTGCCGGGGAGGTGAGCCGCCAGCAGTACGCCGAGGTGGTGGCCCGGGCCGTGCGGGGCCTGACCCAGGACCCGACCCTGCTGCTCGAGCCCCTCGGCCGGCGCATGCACGCGCTGGCCGCCGAGCAGCGCTTCGAGGAGGCGGCCGACGTGCGCGAGCGGGCCGCGGCCCTGGCCCAGGCCTTGCGCCGCCAGCGGCGTCTCGACGGCCTGTCGCACTCCGGGCGGGTGCTGGTGGAGATCCGCGGCGCCGGTCGGGTCGAGCTGCTCGACGGCCGCCTCCGCCAGGCCTGGCCGGTGCCGCCGCCGTCGACCGGTGGCGGCGACGACCGGCGACCCACCCGAGCCCCTGCCCTTCGACCGTGCGGGGGCGACGACGCCGACGACGAGCGGGCCCCCGGGCTCGTCGGGCGAGCTGCGCCTGGTGGTCGACGGCCGGCCCGACCCCGCCCTGCCCCGCGAGCTGGCCGACGAGCTGTCGTGCGTGGCCACCTGGCTGGAGGCCCACGCCCACCGCGTGAGCCTGTTGTCGGCCGAGCGGGGCCTGGCCTCCCCTCTCCCCCGACTGCCGTCGTTCGATCCCCGCACCCCGGCCGACACTGCCCGCCGCGCCCGCCGCTGAATCCACCGCCACTCCACCGCGTCAGCTCCACCGCCAGCGCTCAGACTTTGCGTGCCACCGCGGTCCGATCCGCCGTTGTGACACGCAAAGTCTGATGGGGGGGCCCGATCGGGGCCCGGGCGGGACCCATCGGCTCGCCACGACGGGTACCCTCGGTCCATGCGCGAGGTCCTCATCGCCCTGATGGCGTTCACCCTGACCTGGGTGGCGTTGGCCGCCCTCGGCTTCGTGGTGCTGCGCTGGCGCCTCTCGCGGGCCAACCGGGTGAGCCCTGCGGTGAAGAGCCCCGCCCGCCTGATGTGGCTGTGGGCCCCCACCCGGGCCGCCCGGCTGCACCGCCGGCTCCGGACCGCCGTCGCCATGATCCACCTGGCACCGTCACGGCGGGTCCGGTCGACCTCCAGCCTCTCGGTCGACGAGCTGCGCCGCGAGCTCGAATACCAGTGCGTGGAGCTCGATCAGCACCTCGTGGTGGCCGCCAGCCACCCCCGCACCTACCGACGGGGGCTGCTGGCCGCGCTGGAGTCGCAGGTGATCGAGGCCGAGCGCCTGGCCGTGCGCCTCTCGGCCATGACCCGGCCGACCGGGACGCCGTCGTCGGGCTGGCAGGCCCCGGCCACACCCCCCGAGGTGCTGGAGCGGATGTCGAACCAGCTCGACCTGCTCGATGCGGCCCAGGCCGAGCTCGTCGAGATCGAGCGGGCCAGCGGCCTGGTCGACCTGGACGCGCTCATGGTCGAGACCCGCGGGTCGGTGGCCATCACCCCGCCTCCGGCCGCTCCGCCTCCGGCCCCTCGCGCCGCAGCCGCTCGGCACCGCCGGCCGCGCCCGATTCCGGCGTCCCTGAGCATCGCCCCGACCGACCCCATCGACGCCAGAACGGCGGACCGGGGGACGGGGGACGGTGGAACTGAGCTAGGCGGACCCGGCCGCCGCGGCCGAGACCTCGATGAGGCGGCGGACCGTCTCGGCCGCGTGCCCGTCGTCGATGGACGCCTGGGCGCGGGCCAGCCCGGTGCCGAGATCGTCGGCCCGCCCGGCCACCACGAGGGCGGCGGCCGCGTTGAGGGTGACGATGTCGCGGTGCGCCCCCGCCTCACCGGCGAAGATCCGTCCGGCGATGGCGGCGTTGGCCTCGGCGTCGCCGCCGGCGATCTGGTCGATGTCCACCACGGTCAGCCCGAGGCTCTGAGGATCGAGCTCGTACTGCAGCACGTCGCCGTCGCGCACCTCCCACACCGTCGAGCGTCCCGTGATGGTCAGCTCGTCCATGCCGTCGTGGCCGTGGACCACCATGGCCCGTTGGGCGCCCCGCCGCAGCAGCACCCCCACCACGGTGGCGGCCATGGCCGGGTCGTTGACCCCGATGACCTGGCGGGTGACGCGCGCCGGGTTCGAGAGCGGGCCGATGAAGTTGAACAGGGTGGGGATGCCCAGCTCGGCCCGGACGGGGCCGGCATGACGCATGGCGGGATGGAACGCCCGGGCGAAGCAGAAGCCGGCGTGGGCCTCGGCCACGCAGCGGGCCACCCCCGCGCCGTCGAGGTCGATGGACACGCCGAGGGCCTCGAGGAAGTCGAACGACCCGCTGGTGGACGTGGCCTTGCGGTTGCCGTGCTTGCACACGTAGGCACCGGCGCCGGCGGCCACGAACGCGCTCATCGTCGACACGTTGAGGGCGTGCGACTGCCGGCTGGCGCCGCCACCCGTGCCCACGATGTCGACGGCGTCGACCGCCTCGGGCGGCAAGGTGATGGGGTCCGAGGCCTCGAGCATGGCGTCGACCATGCCCGACACCTCCTCGACCGCCTCGCCCTTCATGCGCAGGGCCACGATGTAGGCGGCGATCTGGGCGTCGGTGGCCCGGCCCGCCAGGATCTCGGTCATGGCGGCGCGACCCTCGTCGGCCGTGAGGTCGCGCCCCGACGTGAGCTGGAGCAGGATCGCCCGCCAGCCCCCCAACTCGTCCAGCGTCACGCTCATCGTCGTGTCTCCCCTGGGCCGGGATGCCCGGCCGGTCGTGGCTGAAGCGGCGGTGCTGGTCCCCCACCGCCGCTCGAAGGCGTCAGGCGGTCCGGCGGCGCTGGCGGATCATGCGCCGGCGTTCCCGCTCGGTGGCTCCGCCCCACACCCCGTCCTTCTCGCGGTGGCCGAGGGCATGTTCGAGGCACGCTTCCCGGACGGAGCAGGTGGCGCACACGGCCTTGGCCTCGTGGGATTCCTCGTCGTCGAGCGGATAGAAGATCTCGGGGTCGAGTCCCTGGCAGGCTGCCTTGGACCGCCACTGCTGGTTCATCGGGACTGCTCAACTCCTCGAGGGAGAGGCTGGATAAGAAGGGTCGAGTATCGTCGCCCGGCCCCCCCGATGTCCAAATGAATCGACCCTGACCGGCCCGAAAATGGCGTCTGACCTGCATCGCAGGCCAGACGTGGCCGCTCAGCTGCGCAGGTCGGCCAAAAGCTCGGCGTGCGCCTCGGCGCTCAGGGCGGTCTCGTGGTCGTATTCGGGGTGGCGCACCGCCACCCGCACCGGCGAGGTGGCGAAGGCCTCGACCTGCTCGGGGGTGAGGTCCCAGTGGATGTAGTGCACCGAGGCGGTGATCTCGTCCCGGGTGAGCTGCTTCTCGTGGTCGGCGTCGGGGGTGCACCGCACCACCACGGCGTCGTCACCGGCGCCGATGCGCAGCTCGACCGCCAGCTCGATGCCCACCAGCCGGGGCAGCCACTCGCGCAGGGCGGGCTCGCTGGTCAGCTCGATGAACAGGGTGGCCGACAACGATCCCGGCTCGGGGATGAGGGGGTTGTAGGCCCGCAGCTCGCCCTCGATGGCCTCGTCGCTGATGAGCTTCTCGACCCGGGCCATCTCCTGGATCTGGAAGCGGATCGTGTCGCGGTTCTCGAACACGAGGGTGACCACCGGCCCGATGTGGACCCGCCGACGCTTCTTGAGGGCGATGATGTGGGTCCGGAAGGCCTCGCGTTCGCGCTCGTAGGCCCGCAGGTCGGCGATGTCGTCGAGGGTCAGCTTGGTGGTGTTGCTCATCGGGGGTCCTCCTCGGGGATGCCGTAGGCGCGGGCGACCACCTGGATGGGATGCACGGGCTGCTTGCCCGTCTCCTGCAAGATGCCGCCGTTGGCCAGGTTGCAGTCGCCGGCGACGACGTCGTTGCCGGCCTTGTCGATGGCGTCGGCCATCTTCCGGGCCACCTGGCGCGAGGTCTCGTAGTTCTGCTCGCGGTAGCCCCAGGTCCCGTCGATGGCCGAGCACTCCGCCACCAGCGTGATCTTGGTGCCGGTCAGCTTCATGAGGTCCCGGCTGCGCAGGCCGATGTTCTGGGCCCGGAGGTGGCACGGGGCGTGGTAGGTCAGCGCCTCGGGCACGTCGCCGGTGAAGTCGGTGTCGAGCTCGGTGTCGTCGCCCTTGTGCACCCTCATCAGGTACTCCGCTGCGTCATAGGTGTTGGCCGCCACCAGCTCGGCGTCGGGTCCCCCGATGTAGTCGACGTAGTCCTTCTTGATGATGTAGCTGCAGGTCGGCTGGGGCACCACGACGTCGTGGCCGGCCCGCACGGCCTCGGCCAGGACGGTGATGTTCTTGCGGCCCTGGGCCACGAAGTGGTCGACGTCGCCGCTGTGCAGCCAGGGCGCCCCGCAACACACCTGCCCGGGGGGCAACGTGCACTCGATGCCGTTGCGCTCGTACACCTTCACCAGGTCGCGCCCGATCGCCGGGTTCTGGTACTCGACCAGGCAGGTGGGGAACAGCGCCACCCGGCCCTGACGGCGCCCGGGCAACGAGGCCGTGTGCTTCTTGAACCAGGTCGAGAAGCGCTGCCGGGCATAGGGCGGCAGCACCCGCTGCGACGCGATGCCCACCGTCTTGGCCATCACCTTGCGGGTGAACGACCCGGGGGTGCCGATCGCCTTGTTGGCCAGGGGCGCCAGCGCCGAGTTGACCCGGCCCACGAGGTCGGTGCGGCCGAGCACCTGGTTCTGGACCTTGGCCTCGGCCGAGAGCCCGCCGTGGCGGACCCGCACCTGCTCGGCCCGCATCATCAGACGGGGGAAGTCCAGGTTCCAGTCGCTCTGGCCGGGGATGTAGGGGCAGTTGACGTAGCAGAGCTTGCACCCGAAGCACTCGTCCACCACCTGGTCCTGCTGGGCGGGGGTGAGGCGGGCGGCGTCCTGGTCGTCGTGGGCGTCGACGAAGGCGAACAGGGTGGGGAACGACGTGCAGAACTTGAAGCACAGCCGGCACCCGTGGCAGAGGTCGAAGACCCGGGTGAGCTCACCGCGCAGGTCGGCCTCGTCGAAGTACTCGGGGTGGAACGGGTCGTAGGTGGTGGTCACGGCTCGCCTCGGCTCTCGACGGTCGGGCCTCGCGTGGAGGCGCGGTCTCGGGTCAGGACCAGATCGGCCCCGGACGGGATGCGTCCGGGGCCGACGGTCGAGGGGGCGATCAACCCGGGGCTGATCGGGATCTCAGGAGATGGACTCGAGGCCCTCGGTGAAGCGCCCGGCGTGGCTCTTCTCGGCGCGGGCCAGCGTCTCCAGCCACTCGCCGATCTCGTCGAAGCCCTCTTCGCGGGCGGTCTTGGAGAAGCCCGGGTACATCTCGGTGTACTCGTAGGTCTCGCCGGTGATGGCGGACTTCAGGTTGTCCTCGGTGGAACCGACCGGGACGTCGGTGACCGGGTCGCCGACCTCGGCGAGGAAGTCGAAGTGCCCGAAGGCGTGACCGGTCTCGCCCTCGGCGACCGAGCGGAACAGCGCCGAGACGTCGGGGTAGCCCTCGATGTCGGCCTTCTGGGCGAAGTACAGGTAGCGGCGGTTGGCCTGGCTCTCGCCCGCAAACGCTTCCTTCAGGTTCTCATGGGTCTTGCTGCCCTTGAGTTCAGCCATGGGTGCTCCTTGTGCAGTGTTGGGGTTGGGGGTTTGGTGGGTGGGAAGGTGAGGTGGGTCGGGTCTGGTGGAATCGGTGCCGTGAGCTCCGGGTCACGACGTGGCGGCGGGCCGGGAGGCCGTGGCGCACGCGGGGCACGTCCCCCGGAACACGACCTGCGTGGTGTCGATCACGAAGCCGTGGCGCCGGTCCTCCGGGAGGTCGGGCTCGGCCAGGTCGGCTTCGACGTCGAGCACCTTGCCGCAGTGCGTCGCACACCAGGTGGTGGTGGACGTCCAGATTGGGGTCGAACCGGGCCGAACCGGTCCCCAGCTCGAGTTGTCGCAACTCGCCCATGGCGGCCAGGTCGTTGAGGGTCTGGTAGACGGTGCGCAGCGAGATCGTCGGCATCTCGGCACTGACGGTGGCGTAGACCGCCTCGGCGGTGGGGTGCTCGGGGTTGTCGTGGAGCACGGCGAAGATGCACTGGCGCTGGGGGGTCACCTTCAGGCCCTGGGCCCGGAACACCTCGGTGAGCTCGGTCGGCGACTTCATCGGATCGCACGGTACCAGCAATCTGCAACGATTGTTGAGTAACCATCAGAGAACATTGGCAAGGGGTCATCGACCGGGCCGGCCTCCTAGACTCCAACGGTTGCCGATCCTGCCGCGCCTCAGCCCGCGGCCGTGAAAGCGAGATCCTCCATGCCCGGTGCCTTCGATCGCGACGACGCCCTGCGCCGTCTCGCCGACACCCAGTTCGACGTCCTCGTCATCGGCGGAGGCGTGACCGGCGCCGGCACCGCGCTCGATGCCGCCTCACGGGGCCTGCGCACCGCCCTGGTCGAGCGGGACGACTTCGCGTCGGGGACGTCGTCCAAGTCGTCCAAGCTCGTGCACGGCGGCCTCCGCTACCTGCAACAGGGCGACGTGCGCCTCGTCTACGAAGCGCTGGCCGAGCGCCAGCGGCTGCGCAAGAACGCCCCCCACCTGGTCAAGGTGCTGCCCGTTCCTGCTGCCCGTGTTCGGCAAGGGGGGCGTGATCCCCAAGAAGCTGTCGCGGGCCCTGGGCAGCGCCATGTGGATGTACGACCTGACCGGTGGCGCCCGCATCGGCAAGCTCCACAAGCGCATCAGCGCGGACGAGGCCATGGCCCACATGCCCACCCTGCCCCGCGAGGCGTTGGCCGCCTCGTACCTCTACTACGACGCCCAGGCCGACGACGCCCGCCTCACCCTCGCCCTGGCCCGCACCGCGGCCATCGACTTCGGCGCCGCGGTGGTCAACGGCACCCGGGTCGTCGGCCATCCGCAAGGACGACCAGGGCCGGGCGTGCGGAGCCACCGTCGAGGCCACCGACAGCCACGGCACCACCCGGACGTTCGACATCGCGGCCGACGCGGTGGTCAACGCCGGCGGGCGTGTGGAGCGACGACGTGCGGCTGCTCGACGAGGGCACCCACCCCGACTCGATCCGCCCGGCCAAGGGCATCCACATCACCGTGCCGTGGTCGAAGGTGCGCAACGACATCGCCGTGGTCGTGCCCGTGCCGCCACGACAAGCGCTCGGTCTTCGTGGTGCCGTGGGGCGAGCTCACCTACATCGGCACCACCGACACCGACTACGACGGGCCCATCGACGACCCGCAGTGCACCGCCCGAGGACATCGCCTACCTGCTCGGGGCCATGAACGACGCCATGACCGTCGAGCTGACCGTGGACGACATCGTGGGCACCTGGGCCGGGCTGCGGCCGCTCGTGCGCGACGCCGGCAGCGAGCGCACCGCCGACCTGTCCCGTCGCCACCGGGTCACCCCGTCGACCAGCGGCGTGGTGACGGTCACCGGCGGCAAGCTCACCACCTACCGCGAGATGGCGGCCGACACGGTCGACGTCGGTGCTCGGCCGACGTGCTCGGGCGCCAAGGTCCTCGAGCGGGTCACCAAGCACAGCCGCACCAAGCGCCTGGCGCTGCGGGGGGCCGACGGCTACGAGGAGGTGCTCGCCTCGACCGAGGCCACGGGCGGCGCTGGGGGCCGACCGGGTCGAGCACCTGGCCAACCGCTACGGCGGCGAGAGCCGGGCCCTCATCGCCATGATCGAGCGTGACCCCGCCCTGGGCGAGCCGCTGGTGCGCGGGCCTCCCCTACCTGAGGGCCGAGGCCGTCTACGCGGCGCGCTACGAGATGGCCCGCAGCGTCGACGACATCCTGAGCCGGCGCACCCGGGCCCGCCTGCTCGGCCGCGACGCGTCGGCGGCGGCGGCGCCCGCCGTGGCCGCCCTGGTGGCCGACGACCTCGGCTGGGACGACGCCGAGCAGCAGCGCCAGGTCAAGGCCTACCGCGCCCTCGTCGACGAGGAGCGGGCCGCCATCGCCGAGCCCGCCGTCGCCGAGCCCGCCGCCACCGAGACCGGAAGTGGCGGGCCGATGCCCGAGTCCGCCCTCGACGCCACCCCGGGAGCCTGACGTGAGCCACCCGTCCACCACCCCCCACGCCCTGCCCGACCTCGGTCCGGGGGCACCGACCCCGCCGATCGCCATCAGCGGCGGTGCGGCCGCGGCCGACGCCCGGCTGAGCCACGGCGGTGGAGGTGCCCGACGCGGTGGTCGAGCGCCTGCGCTCGGCGTGTGCGCGTCGGTCAGCGTCGACCCCGCCACCCGCGGCCGAGGCCAGCCGCGACTGGTGGCCGCTGGCCATGACCTGGGCCCTCGAGGGCCAGGTCCCGGGCCTGGCCGCGGTCGTCGCCCGCCCCGCCGATCCCGGCGAGGTCGCCGCCGTGCTGCGCCATCGCCAACGAGGCCGGCATCCCCGTCACCGCCGCCGCCGGGCGCAGCGGGGTGTGCGGCTCGTCGGTCCCGCTCTACGGCGGCGTCGTGCTCGACCTGTGCGACCTCAACGGCATCCGCTCGGTCGACGACGCACTCGCTCACCGTCGACGTGCTGGCCGGCACCTTCGGCGACTACTTCGAGCACGAGCTGCGCACCGACCACGGCCTCACCTGCGGGCACTGGCCCCAGTCCGTCGCCCTGTCGACCGTGGGCGGTTGGCTGGCGTGCCGGGGCGCCGGCCAGCTCTCGACCCGCTACGGCAAGATCGAGGACATGGTCATCGGCCTCGACGTGACCCTGGCCGACGGCACCGAGATCCACACCGAGGGCAACGCCCGCCAGGCCACCGGACCCGACCTCAACCAGCTCTTCGTCGGCAGCGAGGGCACGCTCGGCATCATCACCGGCGCCCGGCTGCGGCTGCACCCGGCGCCCACCCACGAGCGGCGGGCTGGCCTACGGCTTCGCCTCGTTCGTCGACGGGCTCGACGCCTGCCGGCGGATCCTGCGCCGCGGCGCCACCCCGGCCGTGCTGCGGCTCTACGACGCGGTCGAGGCCGACCGCTCGCTACCAGACCGGCGACCTGGCACGTGCTGCTGGTGCTCGACGAGGGCGACCCCGGCCTGGTCGACGCCACCATCGAGGTCGTCGAGGAGGAGTGCGAGGTGTCGCTGCCCCTCGACGTCGGGCTGGTCGAGCAGTGGATGGGCCACCGCAACAACGTGGCCCAGCTCGAGCAGCTCATCGGCGGCGGCCTGGTCGTCGACACCATGGAGATCACCGGGCCGTGGTCGGCCCTGCCCGAGCATCTACCGCGCCGCCGTCGACGCCATCAAGGCCGTGCCGGGCACGCTGGCGGCGTCGGCCCACCAGTCCCACGCCTACCCCGACGGCGCCTGCCTCTACTTCACCTTCGCCGGCAAGCCTGACCCGGCCGGCAAGGACGCCTACTACCGCGCCGCGTGGGACGCCGGCACCCGGGCCGTGCTGGCCGGCGGCGGCGCGCTCAGCCACCACCACGGCGTCGGCATCAACCGGGCCCGCTTCATGCGCCGAGGCGCTCGGCGCGGCCTACGACGTGCTGGGCGCGATCAAGGCCGCGCTCGACCCGAACGGCATCCTGAACCCGGGCAAGCTCGGCCTGCCCAGCCCGTTCGGCCCGAACCCGTTCGCCGAGCCGGCCGTGGCCGACCTCCGTGACCGAACCCGGTCGAGCCGACGCGCCGGCCGATCGACCTCGGTGCCGTGGGCCGCGGGCGCCGTCGCCGGCGCGGTCATCGTCGCTGCCCGCCGGCATCGCCCAGAGCCTGTCACGTCCGACGACTCGAGCCTGCGGGGCCTGCTCGCTGGTCGTCATCCTGATCGGCCTCGGCTGGGGCGGGGCGGTGGCCGGCCAAGGCCGCGGCCATCCAGCCCCTCAAGCACGGCGCCGCTCGCCGCGGCTGTCGGCCTTCGTCGTCGTGCAGGCGCATCGGCGTCGATGCTGCGCCTCGCCCGGGGCGAGCCCGTGCACGTCGTCGCCATCGTGTTCATGGCCATGCTCTCGGCGTGCGTGCGGGGTCATCGGCGCCGAGCTGGGCCGGCGCCGCCGGCAGCGGCTCGCCGCGTCGACGAGGCCGAGGCGAGCCATGATGGCGGCCGGACGTGACGCCGCCACCGCACCGAGGCGGGGCCGCGACGTCCGGAGCCAGGGGGAACCGATCGTGAGCATCCTCGTCATCGACGTGGGCACCAGTGGGGTCGGGCGGCGGCGGTGCGGCCCGACGCCACCGTGGCGGTGGAGCACTACCGCGAGGTCCTGCCCGACACCCCGATGGCCGGGCTGGTCGAGTTCGACGCCGACGTGCTGGCCGACGTGGCCATCGAGCTGGCCGCCCGGGCCCTGGCCGAGGCCGGCCCGGTCGACGGCGGTGGGCATCACCAACCAGCGGGCCTCGACCATCGTGTGGGACCGGGCCACCGGCGAGCCGGTCGGCCCCGCGCTCGGCTGGCAGGACCTGCGCACCGTCGACGAGTGCCTGGTGTTCCAGGCCGACGGGCTGCGCTTCGCCCCCAACCAGTCGGCCACCAAGGTGGCCTGGCTGCTCAACACCTACGACCCCGACCGCACCCGCGACCTGTGCTTCGGCACGCCCGACACGTGGATCGCCTGGCGGCTGTCGGGCGGCGAGCTGCACGTCACCGACCTGTCCAACGCGGCGGTCACCGGCCTCATCGACCTCGACGGCGGCGACTGGGACGACGCGCGTGCTCGGCCAAGCTGCGCATCCCGCGCGTCGATGATGCCGACCATCGTGGACTCCACCGGCCGTGCTGGGGCCGGCCACCGCGCTGCGAGGGCGCGCCGCCCATCGCCGGCATCCTCGGCGACCAGCAGTCCTCGATGCTGGGCCAGGGCGTCGTCGAGCCGGGCCCGGCCAAGATCACCTTCGGCACCGGCGGCATGCTCGACGTCGTCGTCGGCCCGAAGCGGCCGCGCTTCGACACCCGGGGCGGGGGCGGGACGTTCCCCATCGTGGCCTGGCGCCGCGACGGCGAGCCCACGTGGGGCCTCGAGGCGATCATGTTGTCGGCCGGCACCAACGTCGAGTGGCTGCGCGACGACCTCGGCATCCTCGACCAGCAGCGCCGAGTCGCACGACGTGGCGTCGCAGTGCGACTCGACCGACGGCGTCGTCTACGTGCCGGCCCTGATGGGCCTCGGCACGCCCCACTGGGACTACGGGGCGCGGGGCACCCTGCTCGGCCTCACCCGGGGCGCCGGGCGACCGCAGATCGTGCGGGCCGTGCTCGAGGGCGTGGCCCAGCGCGGGCGCCGACCTGGTCGACGCGGCCGAGACCGACGGCGCCCCCACCATCGCCGCCGTGCGCATCGACGGCGGCATGAGCCGCAACCAGACGTTCGTGCAGGCGCTGGCCGACGCCACCCAGCGCCGCGTCGAGGTCTCACCCGTCATCGAGGCCACCACCCTGGGGGCCGCCTTCGCCGCCGGCCTGGCCCTCGGCACCTGGGCGCGGGCTCGACGACATCGCGCGCCACGTGGGCGCCCACCGACGTCGTCGAGCCCGGTGAGCCGCTCGATCGGGAGCGGTGGGCCGACGCCGTGCGCCGGGCCGGAGCCTGGTTCCCGGAGCTGTCGGGCCTCGACTTCTGAGCGGGCCCGGCCCGCGAGTTCCGGCTGGCGGGGGCGACCGGCAATAATCTCCGGGTGCGCAGCACCCGGACCACGATCGAGCCCGTCGATGACGACGTCCGCGACTCCGCCCCCTGGCGCGCTCGATCGCCACCGTGGCCGCCGTGGTGGCCGTGACCGGCGTGGTCACGGCGGGCTGCGGGTCGAAGGCGCGGCCAGACCTCGACGGGCGCCACCTCACCGGGCTCGGGGCCGGCCCCGACCGAGGGCCCGACGTCCACCGGGGCGGTGGACACGACCGTCGCCCAGGTGGCCGGGCCGGGGGCGGTCATCATCAAGGACTACGACTTCACCCCCAACACGGTCACGGTCAAGCCCGGCGACCACGGTGACGTGGACCGACACCGACACGGCCGACCACTGGGTGGTCTCGGCGCCGACCAGCCCCGAGGCCTTCGACCTGGGCCGCCAGGGCACCGGCAGGCCGTCGTCGCACACCTTCACCCAGTCGGGCACCTACCCGTACTTCTGCAACCTGCACAACTACATGAAGGGCACCGTGGTCGTCCCGTGACCGACGTACCCGTGCTCTGCCAACCATCCGAACCGGAACCACCGAGGAAGGACATCCCATGTCGATGAGGGCGCTGCGCCAGCTCACCGAACACGCCGATCAGCAGCACCGCGAGGCGATGAAGACGATCCACGACGATCTGGGCGAGGCCCACCTCGAGCACCCAGGACCCGGTCGCCGTGGCCAACCGGCGCAACTTCGTGCGCAACCTCGACCTCGGCGGGGCGACCGTCGCCTTCGGCGCCGCGCTGGTGCCGGTCGCCGGCCTGGTCCCGGCGGCCATGGCCCAGACGGCCACCACCACCGCCGCTTCGACATCCCCGACGCCGACCTGACGCTGGTGCGCTTCGCCCAGGGCCTCGAGCTGGCCCTGCAGGCCGCCTACGGCGGCATCGTCGCCACCGGCAAGCTGACCGGCGCCCCGCTGCAGTCGGCCCGGACCTTCGCCCGCCACCACGGCGAGCACGCCGACGCCCTCACCACCCTGTTGCCCAAGGAGCGACGAGCGGCACCTCGCCGACCACGCGCCGGCGGCCAACGACAAGATCCTGGTGCTGTTCACCCCGAGGATCGCCGCGGCGGCCGACGCCAACGCCGCTCATGCAGATCGCCTTCGACCTCGAGACCGGCGCGGCGTCGACCTACCAGCTGGCCATGGGCACGCTCGAGCAACTGGCAGACCGCGGCCGTGGTCGCCACCATCGAGCCCATCGAGGCGCAGCACGCCGTGGTGTGGGGCCAGACCCTCGACCTCCCGATCGATCAGTGGATGCCGGCGTTCCAGACGCACCGCCGCCGCCCTGAACCCGTCCCAGTACGCCGCCAGCTGAGCGCGACGAGCCCAAGGAGCACGAGAGACATGGACGTCAATCGCGACGAGATGCGTCGCCAGCTGCAGCGCATCGCAGCAGGACCACGCCGAGGCGGTCCCCCGCTTCCGCGAGGCGCTCAAGCGGGTCTTCGACCCCGACACCGGCGCGCCCCGGCGGCGGCCAAGGCCGCCCTGCTGGGCGTGCCGAGCCGGCGCTCGTTCCTCACCGTCGGCGGGGCCACCGTCGCTCGGCTCGGCCGTGCTGGTCGGGTGCGGCAAGAGCGGAAGCAGCACGCTGCCGGTGAGCGGCACGTCGATCCCGGCGCCGGCCTCGACCACCACCACCGCGCCGGGCAGCGCCGAGATCGACCTCACCCTGTTGCGCACGGCGCAGTCGATCGAGGTGCTGGCCGTGCAGACCTACCAGCAGGCGCATCGACTCGAACCTGATCACCACGCCCGGCCTGCTCGACATGATCAAGCTGTTCCAGAGCCAGCACACCGACCACGGCGAACCTGCTGGCCTCGGCCACCACGCGACGCCGGGGGCACGCCCTACGACACGGCCAACCCGTTCCTGAGACGTCGAGGTGATCGGCCCCGCCATGGACGCGGCCACCGACGAGACGTCGATCGTGAAGGTGGCCGTCATCCTGGAAGACACCACGGCCCAGACCTACGCACAGGCCGGCGGGGTCTTCACCACCGCCGATCTGCGGGCCGCCATCATGAGCATCGGCGCCACCGAGGCCCGCCACCTGTCGGTGCTCTACGGGGTGCAGGGTGGCAATCAGGTCCCGCTCCCGCTGATGCCCACTCGCGACGCCATCTCGCCGGACGGCTACATCGGGCCCAACGGCCCGGTGAAGGAGCCCACGCCGCCCACCACCGCCGCCTCCTGACCGCCGTCGCTCTCCCCAACCTTCCAAACCCGACCGGCCCGACCGGACCCGACCGGAGCCGACCGGCCCGACCGGAGAACCTCCAGCCACCGAAACGGTGGTCTCGTGCTCTTGCGTCTCGCCGACCGGGTGGCGCCCGGGGGCGGGAGGGGACACACTGGTCGGCGATGGTGAGTCGGCCGGGTGGCCGCGGCACGGCCCCGAGAGGGTGACCGTGTCGAGGAAGGTCGGGACTCCAAAGGGAAGGGTGCTGGCTAACGGCCAGGCAGGGTGACCTGACGGAAAGTGCCACAGAGAACAGACCGCCGATGGCCCGGGAACCGGTTCGCTGGATCCGGGCACAGGTAAGGGTGAAACGGTGCGGTAAGAGCGCACCAGCGTCCGGGGAGACCCGGGCGGCTCGGCAAACCCCACCCGGAGCAAGGCCAAGTGTGGGAATGGG
Source organism: uncultured Microthrixaceae bacterium (assembly GCA_963726905.1). Classification (GTDB taxonomy): domain Bacteria; phylum Actinomycetota; class Acidimicrobiia; order Acidimicrobiales; family Acidimicrobilacustridaceae; genus UBA4742. Next base: position 81,714 of record CAVSDZ010000015.1, on the reverse strand, counting down.
TTCCCGCCCCGTCACCTTCGGGTGACGCCCGCTGGTAGGCCGCTCAGATGGATGGCCACACAGGCGTCGGGAGACGCTGGACAGAATCCCGCCTACAGGCCGACTCACCATCACCACGCCTGTGACCTGCGGTTCCAGAGCCCGGAGGCCTCTGAACCCCACGAGAGCTCCACCGCGGCCATGACACCGTCCACGGCTGGGCGGGTTTGTTCCTCCTGTCGGGCCACAGGTGTGAGCAGGTGTCGAGGGTCTCGCGGCAGAGGCGTGTCCCAAGCGGGCCTGTACGACCTTCACCGACTCGCAGTGGCGGATATGCGAGCTGGCGTAGAGATGCCTCAGGGCGTGGAAACCTGTTCCGGCTGGCGCGTCAGCGGTGGCTCAGCCGGTGAACTGCGGGGTGGTGGCGGCGGCGACCGCCGGTGCCGCTACTGGCGCTGTGGTGGTCGTAGTGGGGGCGCTGACGGTGACGGTGGCCGACGCCGTGGCGGTGAAGGGCACGCCGGGGTCGGTGTAGCTCGTCCAGGTTCCCGTGTTCGTGGTCGTCGCGGTGGCCACCGTGGAGATGGTCTTGCCCAAGGTGACCGTGTTGACGTTGGCCCCCACGGCCAGGTTGAAGGGCACCTTGCTCAGTAGCGTGCCGAGCTTGTCGTCGGTTAGTGAGTGACTGGTCAATGCTGAGTTCGTGTTGTTCGTGACCGTGTAGCAGTAGTACACAGTCGTGCCGCTGGCCACCGTGATGGTCGACGTGGTGGCGCAGACCCCGGGAGTGGTACCGACGGTCTTGACCAGCGAGATCGACTGAGCGAGGGCGACCGTCACGGAACCATCCGGGTAGCTGCACTCAGAGTTGCTGATCGTGATTGGGTAGGTCCCGGGCGTCGCTGAGGTCGGAGCGGTGAAATTGACCTGCCAGTCCGCGTCGCCGGGCGTGGTCGTTGACAGTGCGAGGCCCGGCACCGCAACTGTCAGTGTGGTGCCTGTGATGCAGTCAGCTACCCCGGAGACGGTGAACGCCTGGCCCGGAGCGACGGTGGAGGGGTTGGCGACCGGCGCTGGCGTCGGTGCCGCCCCCGCAGGGGTTGCACCGAGGGCCACCAAGAAACCGAAGAGGACCCCCAGAACAATCAGTCGCCGCGTCCAGAACCGCATACCGCACCTCCACCTGTATCGGTGACTGCCAGCGCAGCCTCCTGAGTTGACCCGGGCCGTGGTTCGTTCGCGTTCCTGGCCGGGAATGGAGCGCACTCCCACTGTGCGCCGCCTCGAGTCCACCCTACAGAGTCTTTGGTCCCCAGGCCGCCGGCAGGATCGGCCGCCGCTGATCTGATAACCGGCAACACACGCGGCCTCGACGGTGAGGCCGGGCTAGGGAGAGCTGAGCAGCGTTGCTCACCCGCTCCGGGTCGGTCCCCACTGGTTAGTCGGCTCGGCGGTGCAGGAGGACGTCCCACACGATCAGGCCGGCGCCGAGGAGACCCGCGACCAGACCGGCTGCCGCCCAGCTGCCGTGGCCGGTCATCGCTGACCCTTTCAGGATGTCGGTCCCTTGCGCGACCCACAGTCCGCCGATGAGCAGGAGCAGCGCTCCGATCCCTGAGCGGTATCCCATGGGGCCTCCCTTGCTAGTCCCCCGGTCAGGTCGGACGAGCTTCGTCTTTCGACTATGCCAGCCGGCCGTCTCGCAGGCTGGTCAGCCCTCCAGTGGCACTCGCTGGTCATGTGTGGAGAGGTGTCCCAGAACCCGCCTTTGGGGGGGGAAGCACGGCTGGGGAGAAGTACGCGAAGTGTGCCTGGTCACTCGTCCCAGATCCGGCGAGCGACGGCCCGCGGCGAGTTCCACGAACCGCCCCTAAAGGGGAGTCACCGTGATGGCTGGGGTGTCGTAACCGGCGCAGCTCGCGCCGTTGTCGGTGTCCTTGCACTCGTCCCACGCTGAGCCTTGGAAGATGATGTAGGCCTCACCGGGGGACGTGCCTGCCGGGATCATCACGGTGGCCGAGAACGTCCCGTCGGCGGCCGCGGCCACGTTGCCCAGGTCCGCCGGAGCTTGGCGGCCCACAGTGCCGAGCGTCATCGAGTAAGTGCGGGGCGCGGGATAGCTTCCGCACCCTTCGAACCCGGTGCTAGCGACCGTGACAGAGCCGCCTGCTCGAACAGTGTTGGGCTCGACCGTCGGGCGCGAAGGGAGGCAGGTGGTGGTCGGAGTCCGCGCCAGGTCGGGCTTCGGGCCGCCGCAGCCAGCTACCACCAACCAGACCGCGGCTGCCGCCACCGCCAAGAGCTTCAGCCTCACCCGCACCCCGACAGTCTGGTTGAGGACGTGATGGATATCCACGGCCCGGCCCGCTGGTCAAGGACGGAGGAGCGATACACGCCGCTACGGCTGGCAGGCCTGGGCCGAGGGCGCCTGTGCGCACATGCCATCCAAGAACGTCTGCAACGACGACCCATGCTCTGAGAGCGTCAGGCCAATGGAGGTCTGGGAGAACTGGCTCAGCCAATCGCTGCGCCCGCACGCGGTGAGTGTCGGGTAGTAGTCACCGGCACCGATTGAAGACAGGGAGGTGGACCCTCGATGCTCCATTGCTCAGACGTGTAGGGCGTCGTGCCGGGGGGCCAGTTGTGGCCGCCTGGAGATGCCGAAACGCTCTGCAACCCGTATCCGCCCCGGTCTTCGTAAGTTCGGTTCATGAATCTCGAACCTCATCGACCGTGTCTCCTACACGTTCGTCACCCGCTCGGCTCCCATGACCACGGTGCGCCTCACTCGCCAGCATCCGGGGCCGCACGATAGCTCTGGCCATCTGGGTCGGACCGTGGTGATCCCTTCGCTCAGCCGGAGTACGGCCACCCTCCCTGCGGCCAGTCGAGGGGGTCCTTGTTGATGAGCTCCGGTGGCTGCTCGGTCGGACCCCAGAAGTTGGTGCGCGGGCCGGGGAGTCTGAGGACAAGCTCGGCGCTGGCGACGCCGACGCCGCGGCCGCCCTGGGCCGCCTCACCTTCCAGGTGGAACTCGTTGAAGATGTTGTCGGATTGACCGAGGGCCAACAGCAACGCAGCGAGGTTGACCGAACCAAGATCGTCGCCGAAACCGACACCGGTTTGGTCATCGCACATGTCGAGTCGCAGCACCGGCAGCGCCGATGCGGGCACGCTCTGGAAGGGGTTCGGCGGGACTGGCCGGAACGGCTCGTACTGCAAGTGGGAAGGCGAGCGCCAGTAAGAACCAGTCGTGTCCTCGGGAAGCTCATGGCGGTACTCGAGGCGAAGGACCTTCATTTCCGAGGCGGGATCCGTCAGGTGGATTTCGACCGCTTCGGGCTCGGGATGAAAGACCACACCAAGGATGAGCAGGCCAAGGGCCCGACACGCTGGTTTGTCGAAGCAGAACTGGAACGCGTCCACTTTGTAGCCAAACCAGTCGTGTGCCCCCCGATGCACACGGATGGCATCGGTCCTCAACACCGCAGGCGGCTGGGCCACTATCTCCGCGTTCAACAGAAACAGGGTGAGTTCGCCGTTCGTGCTTTCAAGGTCAGGGTCGTCGGACCGATCCGGTAACTCGCTCAGCAAGTCGCCGTGCGCACATGCCATCCAGGAACATCTGCACCGACGACCCATGCTCTGAGAGCGTCAGGCCAATAACGCCGAGGTGTCGGCGGCTCACCTCCGAACAGCCCCGGATCAACTGCCCTGCGAAGTGGATGCCCGCTACCGGCCCGGTGCCCAGCGGTAGTTTCTGTCGATGCCCATGTTCGACATTGACGGCTTCGTAGCGGAGTGCCTCGAAGCGCTCACCGACGCCGATCCTGCCGGGGCGGTCGGAGAGGCGATGGTGCGAGCGATAGCGCAGCCTCGGGCGCTCGCCGACCGCTTCCCGGTCCCTGTTGATGCCGACGACGACGGCATCTTGTATCGCTCCCCAGAGGTGTTCATCGCCTGCGCCATCTTCCCCAAAGCCTTCGTCACGGGCATCCACAATCACGCCACCCAAGCAATCATCGGTGTGTGGGCTGGCCACGAGGACAACCGGCTGTACCAAAGCGTCGGCGAGGGGATCGTGCCGTGCGGGACGTGGCGCGTCGAGACCGGCGAGGTGCTGAGCCTGGGTCCTGACGCCGTCCACGATGTCCACGCTCCAGCGGCCCGCTGGAGCGGGGCACTGCACGTCTACTTGGCCGACATCACCGCCCTCGACCGCGACGAGTGGCTCGACCCCGCAGGACCGGCAACCCGTTTCGACGGCGTGGAACTCGAACGGCGCTGGTTGGAGACCGCCGAGTCCACAGGACTGGTCGTCCGGCCCTAGACAAGCCGCCTGAGCTGGTCGAGAGTCCTCGCACATCTCGGCCGCGGTCACCTCCCCCAAGGGCGCGAGCGACCCCCAGGTATTGGAGATGACTTCGAGTCCCGAGGGACGATGGTTGGTCAGATCGGATCGAGAAGGGCCTCGTTCCACGCGGCAATGCGCCAGCTCGCCACCACCCCGTTCAGGACGAATGGATCGGTGGCCGCGAACTCCTCTGCCGCCTCCCGCGTGGTGAACACCGCCATCGCGCCCTCGCGGGGGTCCGCGAAGGGCCCGATCAACAGGAGGGTCCCCTGCTCGCGGAAGTCGCTCCAGCGGGCCCGGTGCGCCTCGAAGTGGGCCCGGGCCGCGTCCATGTCCGGGATCTCGGGGGACTCGTAGATCAGTACGTACTTCACTCGGGATTCCTTCCATCCACCTAGTCCAGTCGGCTACGGCCAGCCACCCGGAGGGTAGGTCAGAGCCTCGTTCCCCAGTGCTCGACCGCGCGGCCGTCGGCGACGCGGAGAACCTCGGCGGTGTCGCGCTCGTCCTCGGTGCCGTCCGCCCGCACCCCCGTCCAATGAAGTCGGCCGTGCACGGTGTCGCCAGCGATCTCGAGCTCGATGACGTCCACCTGCAGCTGTGCATACCCGTGTCGGGCCGCCCTGACGACGGCGACGAAGCCGTCCGCGCCGCACAGCTCGTTGCCGTCGAGCCCCTGGTGGTCGAGGTACTCGGCCGCTACCACCTCATCGACACCCGAGATCTCGCCGGTCGAGAACATCTCCGCCATCGCTCGCAACACATCACCTGGTGAGCGCGGCGTCGGGGTCACGCCACATCCTCGCTCAGCTCGGCTCGTGGGCCGGACCGATTCTCTGAAGCCCAACCCACGCATACGGTCGTTCGGCCTTCAGAGAAGGATGGTGCCGACGACGCATCGGCGACCGCGGTAGCAAGTCGGCCGCGGCCGGGTGACACTGGGACCATGGAGACCATGGTGGAAGCGATCGACCGGCTCCGGTCCCTCGGCTACGACGGCGACGTCCTGGCCGCTCCCGGGGGCTACGTCCAGTGCGGGACCTGCGGCGAGTTGATCCTCGCCACGCAGGTCGTCATCGACGAGATCGTGCGGTTCGAGGGCGATTCCAACCCCGACGACGAGGCCATCCTGGCCGCCCTCACCATGCCCAGCGGGCACCACGGCCTCTACGTGAGCGGCTACGGCGCCGACGTCAGCGCCGATGACGCCGACGTCCTCGTCGGGCTCACCGGCCGACCGCGGTGAGATCATCGCCGACGCCCCCTGGCTGAGGCGTTGCCAGCTCAGCGGTTGGAACGACGCGACACCGCCGACGACATCCACCGCAGCGGCGAGGTGACCCGCCACGACGTCGAGGCCGTCAGCTCGGCCACCCGGCGCTCGGCTTCACGAGCCAGTGCGTCGTTGTCATCGCGTTGCTTGCGGGCCTCGTCGCGCTGAGCCTCGACTACCTGAAGGCGAGACACCAGGTCGATCTCGGCCCCACTCCCGGCGAGCAGCTCCGCCATCTCCTCGAGCTCGGCCTGACCGGCGCGACGCTCGACGGTGGCCTGGTCCCACAGCAGACGCTCCCGGACCGTGAGGTCCAGCGCCTCGTCGTCGACCTGGGCCACCGCGGCCGCAGCCGCCAGCCGGGCGAGCACGTCGTCCAGCTCCTCGGCCGGGACCAGGAGCTGGTTCCACGAATCCTCGATGAAGCGCGGCGCCGTCTCGACCGCCACCTCGAGGCCCGGGCGCATGGACACCAGGGCGTAGCCGTGCGTCCTCATGAGCTCGGCGAGGAAGTCGAACGGGGCCCGGGGGAGCAGTTCCACGGCCGCGATCGGCCGATCCCGTTCCAGGCACCCGACGGCGCCGGCCAGCACCCGACCCTCGGCCCCCTCGACATCGATCTTCATGAAGCCGATGCGCTCGTCGCCGAGACGGGCCTGCGCGGCGTCCAGCCGCTCACACCGGACCACCAGGGTGGCGGCCACCTTCTCCTTGAACGACGGATCCAGCGACGCGGAGGACTCGATCAGCCCATGATCGTCCGGGGGAAGGTACAGCTCGGCCTGCCCGTCCTCGTCCGAGAGCGCCACCCGCTCGACCACGACGGGAAGGCCGTTCACCGCCATGTTCTCGTCGAAGTGATCGGCGATCCGGGGGACGGGCTCGAACGCACGGACCGTGAGATCGGGGCGCAGGCGCCCCACGAGCACCGAGTAGAACCCGGTGTTGGCGCCCACGTCGTAGAAGGACCCGTCGACACCGTCGATGAGGGCGGCCACCGCCAGCGGCAGCGGGTCCTCGAACTCCCACCAGTAACGGCTCGCCATCGTGGCCACCAGATCACGGCCGCCGTGGCGCAGGAGTCGAACGAGCCCGGGCATGCCCACCACCAGTCGGTCCACGGCGGCCGAGCCTACTGCGGGGCTCGAACCGCGTCGGGGCCCAACCTCCCTCCCCCGGGGTCAGTGGTAGAACCAGCCGCCCAGGTCGGCCACCAGGTCGACCGATCCGGTGTGGTTGTACAGGTCGATGGTCTGGCCCGCGCCCAGCGGCGTGACGACCAGGTTGGCGCCCGTCTCGCCGGTCGCCGGGTTGAGGCTCGACGCCGTGGGGCGGGGCGATCCCGACGGCCACACCGTCACGAACGTGTCGGCGGCAACATCGGTGGCGGTCACGTTGACAAGCACCGCGGTGGCGTTGGCGGGCAGGGCGATCGGCCCGGTGAAGCGGCAGCGTCAACGACTGGCCCCCGCTCACCGGGTTCAACCCCCACCCGGCGGGAACCGGCCCGGTCCGGGTGTCGAGGACCCGTTGCGGCGCCTGCGGTTGGAAGCGGTCGGTGCCGCTGGGCCCGAAGGCGCCCACGACGTCGACCACCAGATCGGCCGAGCCGAACAGGTTGGTCAGCGTGATCGCTCCCCCGCACCCACCTCGACCACGGCCAGGTTGGGTCGGGTGTCACCCGGCCGCAGGTTCAGGTTCGACGCCAGCGGCGGGGTCGGTCCCGCCGGCGAGGCCAGGATGGCCGTGGCCTCGGTGGCGTCGGTGGCGGTGAGGTTGACCACCACCGCGGTGGCGTCGGCCGGCACGCCGCCGTGGCCGGCGACCGTCAGGGTGAACGGCGACCCGGGCGTGACCGGCGCCAGGCCGGGATCCCGCGTGTCGAGCAGGCGGCTGGGGGTGAGCGGCGTGAAGCGATCAGGCGAGCCGGCCGAGTAGTAGCCGGCCACATCGACGACCAGGTCGACCTGGCCGAAGGCGTTCACGATCTGCACCGAGCCTCCGGCACCCAGCGCCACCGTGACCAGGTTGGCCCGCACGTCACCCGGCCCGATGTTGAGGTTCGAGACGTTGGGGCGGTCCTGGCCCGTCGGCCACACCGACACGTACGTCGGCGGCGCTGACGTCGGTGGCCGTCACGTTCATGACCACCGCGGTGGCGTCGCTCGGGATCGCGCCGGTGCCGGCCAGCGGGAGGGTCCAGGCCACCCCGCCGGCGAGCGGAACGAGGCCGGGCGAGCCGGGAGGCACCGGGCCGGTGCGGGTGTCGAGCACCCGGGTCGGCGGCAGCGGCGTGTAGCCCATGCCGAAGGGAGTGACGGGGGCCGAGGGCGCAGAGGCGGGCGACGTGCCCCACCCGTTGGTGGCCGTCACCGTGACCGTCTGGGCGATGCCGTCGGCCAACCCGGTGATGGTGCACGTCGACGGGTTGGCCCGCGGGTGCCGGCCCGACGCACGACGAGCCGGAGGGGGCCGCCACCGCCGTGTAGCGCAGCAGGGATGCCCCACCGGTCGACACCGGCGGCTGCCACGACACCGTCACCGATCCCGACCCGGCCACCGCCGTCACCGCGGTGGGCACCGACGGCGCCACCGGCACCGACGAGCCCACGACCCAGCCGGTCACCGCCACCGCCGACGAGCCCGACGGCGCGTCGTAGGAGGCCTGCAGCGCGGTGTGACCAGCCATGGCCACGGCCGCCAGGTTCGTGACAGGGATCGATCCACCGGGCAGGTTGAGGTCGCTCATGACCGGCGAAGGCCCGCCCGCGGCGTACACGTAGCCGAGCCCGGGCGTCGTCGTCGTCTGCGTCAGCGCCACGATGGCCGAACCGAACGCGGGGTTGCCCGCCGCGGCGGTCACCGGCGGGACGGCGACGGGGAACGTGGTCGGGTTGGCGCCGGGAGACACCGGCTTCAAGGCCACCGGATCGAGCGGCGCCACCTCGCCGGTCGGGCCGCTGCCGGGGACGACGAAGCCGATGAGGTCGACGACGACGTCGACGTGACCGGACTCGTTCGTCACCACCAGGCGCCCGTCGGCCGACAGCGGGATGAGCGCCCGGTTGGCCACCGGCCCGCCCGGCCCGGTCACCGAGACGGTGGGCAGGGTCGAGGGGCCCTTCCCCACCGCGTCGGCGGCGAGCGATGTCGCCCCGGTGGCACCGACGGCGATCACGTTGGCCAACACCGCCGTGGCCGAGGCCGGGACCCGACCGGTCGTGGCCACGGTGATCGACTTCCCGGCCCCGAGGGTCTCACCGGTGGTGCGGGTGTCGACGAGCCGGCTCGGCGCCGGCAGTGTCTCCACCCGGCCGCTGCCGGTGTCGACGGTGTCGTCCATCACCCAGCCGGTGATGTCCACCTCGACCTGGGCGTTGGCCGACGACCCCACCCGGATGGTGCCGTCGTAGCCGACCCGCACCAGGGCGGCGTAGGACCGGGTCTCCCCCGCCGCGGAACGGGAACGTGTTGGCCGTGGTCGCCGGCCCGTCGCCGGGGTAGGCGACGAGCGTGCCGGCCTGATCCGGCGTGCTCACGGTCACGTTGGCCCAGGCCCCGATCACCCCCGACGAAGGGATGCCGGTCGTGCCCGCCACCGGGACGACGATCCCGTACCCGGCCTCGACCGGGGCGTCGGGCCAGGCGCACCGGGCGGGTCACCGTGGTGGCGCCGCGGGGCACGGTGGGGCGGATGGCCAGATCGAACTTCACCGTCTCCGGCGTGTTGGCCACCCGGCTGCCGACCAGGGTGTAGGCCTGGCCCATGACCGAAGCCCCGGCGGTGTACGTGAAGCCGAAGCAGGATTGATCGGCCTGGGTGTTCGCGGAGCGCAGCGCGACGGTGTAGGTCTGCCCCCCGTTCACCGTCACGTCGGGATGCCACACGTAGGGCCGGGCGGTCCACCCCGGGCCGCTCGCCGGGACGGTGGCCGAGGCCAGCACCGCCGCCCCCGGAGCGTTGGCCCCGGCCGACAGCTCGAGGCGACCGGGGGCGTTGGGGTACTCGCTGCGGGCCACCGGCACCTTCAGGTCGGTCAGCACCCCGGAGGCGGGGGCCTGGAACGTGAACGACCGGGCCGTGCCGCTGCGGACGTCGCAGGTCACGTACCAGGTGCCGGCGTTGGGCGCATGGAAGACCGAGCTGGGCAGGGTGGCGTCGACGGCGCCGGTGTCGGCGAAGCGGAGCTTCTCGGTCCAACTCGGCGTGGAGGGCAGGAGGGGGGTGACCCCGTCGGGCGCCCAGTTCACCGGTGAGACGTTGTAGCCGGCCAGGCCCTGGTTGCGTTCGAGGAGACCTCCGGGGTGGTACCAGAGGTCGGACTGGTACACCGCGATGGACCGACCGTCGGTGGTCTGCCAGGTGCCGGTGAACGTGGGTTGGCCTCCGAAGCTGTCGGGGCTGAGCAGCCCGCCGTAGGTCCACGTCCCGAGCGGGCTGGTGGCCCACATCCACCCCGTGCCGGTGGGGGCGTAGCCGGCGTTGGGCTGGCTCGACGAACGTGTAGTAGCGGCTGCCGTGCTTGAACATCGTCGGCGCCTCGGTCGGGTGGGCGGGCATGGTGACCGGGGTGCCGGTGGTGCCGAGGAAGTCCGGCGTCAACTGCTCGACGACGGGGGTGTATGAGTAGTTGTCGGTGATGACGACGTAGCCGACCCCGTTGTCGTCGACGAAGAGCGCTTCGTCGCCGTTGCCCGGCGAGTAGGGGCTGATGCGTCCCGCGTTGGTGGCGACGGTGGTGCTGCCCCGGAAGGTCCACGGCCCGGTCGGGCTCGGCGAGGTCCAGGCGCTGTAGCCGGAAGGGGCCTGCAGCGTGTTGCCCCAGGCCACGTACAGGTTCGTGTTCGGGTTGAACACCACCCGGAGCCGCCAGCAGCTGTTCCACCCGCAGATCTTCTGCATGGCCGGGTCGAGGCCCGACGCGACCTGACCCTCGAACGTCCAGGTGTTGAGGTCGTCGGAGGAGTAGACGGCGTAGCCGCACCAGGGCGTCGGGTTGGGGCTCCCGCTGATGCCCGTGCGGCCCCAGCCCAGCCCGCAGTCGTTCTGGGTGCCGTACCAGTAGTAGCGGGTGACGCCGTTGTAGGTGAACTGCTGGATCTCGCCGTCATGGACGTCGACGGCCGCCCCGGCGGTGTCGAAGCGGGTCACGGTGTGACCGGCAGGATCGACGTTCGTGATGGTCACCGAGGGGTTGGCGACGGCGGCCGCCGCCACCGGCGGGGGGACCGCCAGCACGAAGCCGGCCAGCGTCATCACCGCCACCGCCACACTGACCAGCGCCCGGACGGGCCTCGCCGAGCCGCTCGGGCCGGACGGGCTGGACCGGCCGCTCGGGCGGGAGGGCCGGGGCCTGATGGACGTGATCGACGGCGTCGTGAGGTGCATGGGCGAGGATGGCGCCACACGATCCGAGGTCGACCTGCCGCCGCGGCCAAGTGTAGGTGGTCGGCTCCCGCCCCCGGGGCGCGGGCTCAGGAGCTGGCGAGGCCGTTCTCGTAGGCGAAGGCGGCCGCTGCCGTCCGCGAGGTCACCCCGAGCTTGGTGAAGATGTTCGAAAGGTGACGGGCGACGGTGCGCTCGCTGAGGTTGAGGGTGGCGGCGATGTCGCGGTTCTTCTCACCGGCGGCGACGAGCTGGAGCACCTCGACCTCCCGGGCGGTGAGCCCGGCCGGCAGCGCCGAGGACCCGCTGAGGTCACGGGTCTGACGGGCGTCGAGGGTGGCCCCGAGCTCGTCGAAGATCGTTGCCGCCCGGGCCAGCGAGCGCTCGGCACCGTCTTCGTCGTCGCAGTTGCGGCACGCCTGACCGAGCAGCAGACGCACCGTGGCCACCTCGTAGGGGACTTCGAGCTCCTGCCAGAGGCGCAGCGCCTGCAGCAGGGTCGAGCGGGCCGTGTCGTTGTCGCACCGCGCCAGCAGGAGCCGACCGCGGGCGGTCAGGGCGGCGGCCGACAGGGCCGGGCTGTCGAACTCGGCGGCGATGTGGTCGAGCTCGTCCGCCGCGGCCGTCGCCTCGTCGAGGTGCCCCGCCGCGACCGCGATCTGCACCCGAGCGGGGAGGAGCTTCGCCCGCTCCAGCTGGTTCCAGGTCTGCTCGGCGAGCATGCCGGTGATGATGGCGGTGGCCGCGTCGATCCGGCGTTGGGCCAGCCGCAGCAGGGCCAGGCCGGCGCTGCGTTGACCGCACAGCTCCTCGGCCCGGGCGAAGGCCTCCTCGGCCCCGTCGAAGTCACCCAACCGACGGCGGATCTCGCCGATCTCCAAGATAGCCGGCGGCCGCGTTGGGGACGTGGAACCCGCCCAGCTCGTCGCAGGCTCGCCGGGCCTCGCGTTCGGCCGCGTCCCATTCCCCGTGGAGCTGCAGGAGCGAGGCGTGGTGCACCCGGCAGATGCCCGGCCACATGGCCAGCGGGTGGTGCTCCGACCACCGCGACGTCGCTTCGGTCCACTCGGCCGCCCGTCGCAGGTCGCCCAGCTGCTCGCAGGCGCTGATCAGGCTGCAGTACACCTTGCCGGTCGTGTAGGGCCGCAGACGGCCCTCCACCGCCGACAACATGGCCTCGTCGAGATAGCCCATCCCCTCCACCCGCTGACCGGCGTCGATGAGCACGCGCCCGATGGTCTGCAACGCCTCGGCCTCGAGATCGGCTGACGGCAGGGCTCGAGCCAGGGCGAGCACCTCGTCACCGAGCCGGGCGGCCTCCTCCAGATCGCCGCGGCCGTGTCCGGCCTCGGCCTCGCGCAGCAGGAGGTTGGCGTAGGCCGCCGACCCGGGCGCCGAAGCCAGGGCCCGTCGGGCCCGGCGCAGCCATCCTCCGGCGATGGCCGGCCTGGCCTTGAGCTGGTAGTGCTCGTAGAGCCACACCGCGCACTGACCGGCCGGCACGGGGCGGCCGTCGGCCTCGTACAGCGCATAGGCCTGCTCGCGGGCGGCGATGCAGTCGTCCATGCGTCCCAGCCACCACGAGGCGTCGGCCACGATGTCGAGTCGGTCGGCCTCGGCCCCGCCGACCCCCGGCCCCACCGACCGGGCCAGGTCGAGGGCGTCGGCCCACGCCCCCCGGGCCAGCGCGGCCTGCGCCTCGTCGATGGCGAGGGGGCGGTCCTCGTCGAGTTGCTCCGACTGCTCGGTCACCGTGTCCAGGCCTCCAGGTCAGCCCGGTCCACGGTACTGCGCCTCGCCGCGCCATCCCGGTGGGGCCGACGCCCGCGACCCCGCGTGGGCAGTTCACGCCACCGCCGCCCCCGACGATGGCCGATCCGGCCGATGCGGCGGGTGGGGGCGGGACGGCACCATCGACTCCATGCCCCGACCAACGAGCCCGGCCACTCCGTTGACCACCGAGCAACTCATCACCCTGGGGCGCGACCGGGAGGCCGTCGCCGCGGCGGCGCGGGACACCCGCGCCGCCGGTCCCGAGCGGCACCCGTCCGTGGCCGACCCTTCCCACCACACAGGAGAACCCAAGATGACCATCATCCTCACCGACCAGGACCTCGACGCCGTCAAGGCCCGCCAGCAGGCCACCTGGGCGTCGGGCAACTACGCCGTGATCGGGACCAGCCTGCAGATCGTGGGCGAGACCTTGTGCGAAGCCGTTGACATCACGGCCGGGAGCCGCGTCCTCGACGTCGCCGCCGGCAACGGCAACGCCTCGCTCGCCGCGCGCGCGCCGCGGTGCCCAGGTCACCGCCACCGACTACGTCGGCGAGCTGCTCGACCGGGCCCGCCAGCGGGCGGAGGCCGACGGGCTGGTGTTGTCGACCCAGGTGGCCGACGCCGAGAACCTGCCGTTCGACGACGGGACCTTCGACCGCGTGCTGTCGACCTTCGGGGTGATGTTCACTCCCAGCCATGAGCGCGCCGCGGCCGAGCTCCTGCGGGTGTGTCGTCCCGGCGGCCGCATCGGGCTCGCCAACTGGACGCCCGAGGGCTTCGTCGGGCAGATGTTCAAGGTCATCGGTCGCCACGTCCCGCCCCCGGCCGGGGTGCCCTCCCCGCTGGCCTGGGGTACGGATGACCGGGTGACCGAGCTGCTCGGGAGCGGAGCCGACGTCCACATCGAGCGCCGGCACTTCGTGTTCCGGTACCGCTCGGCCGAGGACTTCGTCAACACCTTCTGCACGTACTACGGCCCCACGGTGCGAGCCTGCGCCGCCCTCGACGAGGCGGGGCAGGCGTCGATGCGCCAGGAGCTCACCGCCCTGGCCGAGGAGCACAACCGCCACGACGGCGACGCGCTGGCCGTGCCCTCCGAGTACCTCGAGATCGTCGCCTCGCGCCGCGCCTGATCCCCCCTCCGGCGAAACCGGGGCGGTGACCCGTCGAGGGTCACCGCCCCGGCGGCGCGAGCGGGGTCGTCGCGGCGGACCCTGGGTCCAGAGACCCACCCGCGTGAGATATTCGGGTCCTCCGCCCTATATGCCGGTCGCGCCCGTGGTTCCAGAATGCGTACTTGGGTGGTTTGCGGAGGACCACCCGAAGGAACGGGGCCCGAGCCCCTGGAGCTCCTGGTGGCGAGGTTCCGAGGCTCGGGCCCGTTCACTGCGTGCTTCTTGTCCCTTCAGCGACCTGAGGGAGGTCGGTGAAGGGACAAGAAGACGTAGACATGCCTAACGTTCAGCGTCAAGACGACTGAGACTCTCCCCCGGCGGCCGATGTGGCGTCCCCGGCGACCTCCTGCTGATCGGGGATGAGGAGGACGGCGCCGGCCAGGAAGCACAGCGCCCCCACGAAGGTGCCGAGCGTGGCCCAGGTGGCGTTGCGCAGCTCGCCGTCGCTGAGCACCTTGGCGGCGATGGCGGAGATGCCGAACGCGATCGAACCGACCATGTTGAGCATGGCCACCGACCAGCCCAGGTCCCGGGGCCGCCAGGTGAGCCAGGGACGGCGGACGTCGGCGAAGGCGAGACCGCTGGCCACCAGGAAGGCGATCGAGCCGAACACGTCGGGGGCCCACACCCGGTGCTGGGCCTGGGTGGCGGTCAGGTCGCTCTGCAGCGCGGCGAACGTGGAGATGTTGAAGAAGATGGTGCCGACGAACTGCACGCTGCCGGCCCACCACTCCGCCTGGCGTGGGGCCCGCACGGCCAACCGCCACTGCACGCCGGCCCGGGGCCGCTCGGTGGCCTGCACCGCGCCGATCGAGACGAGGAACTGCAACAGGGCGGCGGCGGTGAAGAAGATCGAGCCGATGAAGTAGGTGATGCTGTCGGCCTCCAGGCCCACGAGCGATGCCCACCCCGGCAGCGCGCCGAGCGCGAAGCACGACGACCCGATGATGAACAGCGCGGCGACCTGCCAGTCGGCGCGACCGGGCGCCCACCACCGGGTCCCTCCCCCGGCCGGCGCCGGCTCAGAGATGGCTGAACCCGCTCGACTCTTCCTTGGTCATCGACACCGTGACCGGGATGCTTGTCGAAGTGCGCCACCGCGTCGCGGAAGTCGTCGAGCAGCAAGCTGGCCAGGTCGCGGCTCACGTCCTGGCGGACCAGGATGCGCTGCACGGGGATGTCGGCCACCTCGCCGGTGAGCGGGTAGGCCGGCACCTGCCAGCCCCGGATGCGCAGGCGGTCGGCCAGGTCGAACAGCGTGTAGCCGGGATCGACCCCCTCGGGGATGCGCCACGTCACGCACGGGATGCCCAGCGCCTCGTCGCCGCCGCACAGCAGCTCGAAGGGGCCGATCTTGACGATCTCGGCGGCCAGGTACTTCGACGTGTCGTAGGCCGCCATGTGGACCCGGTGGTAGCCCTCCCACCCGAGGCGGAGGAAGTCGTAGTACTGCGCCACGATCTGGCCCGCCGGCCGGGAGAAGTTGATCTGGAACACGGGCATGTCGCCGCCCAGGTAGCTCACGTGGAAGATCAGGTCGTCGGGCAGCTCGGCGGCGTCGCGCCACACCACCCAGCCCGCCCCGAGCGGGGCCAGGCCGAACTTGTGGCCCGACGTGCTGATCGACTTCACCCGGGGCAGGCGGAAGTCCCACTCCAGGTCGGGCGCGCAGAACGGGGCGAGGAAGGCACCGCTGGCCCCGTCGACGTGGATGTCGACGTCGAGGCCGGTGTCGGCCTGCAGCCGGTCGAGGGCGTCGGCCAGCGGCTTCACCAGCTCGTAGGAGCCGGTGTAGGTCACGCCGAGCGTCGGCACCACCATGATGGTGTTCTCGTCCACCCGGGCCAGCATGTCCTCGGGCGTCCATCTCGTAGCGGCCCTCCGCCATGGGGACCTCGCGCATCTCGATGTCCCAGTACTTGGCGAACTTGTGCCACACCACCTGGACGGCGCCGCACACCATGTTGGGCTTGTCGGTCGGCTTGCCCTCGGCCTCGCGCTTGGCCCGCCAGCGCCACTTGGCCGCCATGCCCGCCAGCATGCAGGCCTCGGACGAGCCGATGGCCGAGGCGCCGATGGTGTTGGCCGCCTCCGGGGCGTTCCACAGGTCGGCCAGCATGTGCACGCAGCGGCGCTCGATCTCGGCCGTCTGCGGGTACTCGTCCTTGTCGATCATGTTCTTGTCGATGCACAGGTCCATCAGCGCGTGGACCTGGGGCTCCTCCCACGTCTGGCAGAAGGTGGCCAGGTTCTGGCGGGAGTTGCCGTCGAGCATGAGCTCGTCGTGCACGACCTGGAAGGCGTCCTCCGGCGCGGTCTCCTTGGTGGGGAACTTGTACTTGGGCATGGCCTTGGCCAGGTCCTGACCGGCGAACACCGAATCGAGCAGCTGGTCACGGATGGACTCGCGGTCGTGCAGGGTCATGATCGCTTCTTTCTGGGAGGTGCGTGACGGGGTATCAGGCGGGCGGGGCGGGCGAGAGGATGACGATGACCAGGGCGGTGACCATGATGACGCCACCGAGGATGACGAGGCCGTAGCGGGCGGCCCGCACCCGGAAGTGGCCGCTGATGCCGACCAGGAACAGCACGCTGGCCAGCAGGACCGTGGTCCGGACGTAGTCGTCCGCGGTCGACGCCGCGTGGGCGCCTTCGGCGTAGAGCTCGTCGGCCTTGGGCGTCGAGCTCGACGGCCCGGTCGGCGTCGGGCTGGACGTACTCGGGCATGTACGTGGGGCCCGGCGGCGCGTCGGCACTGGTGAACGGGTTGGTGGCCATCCAGGCGTCGAAGGCCACCTTGAACTCGGGACGGAACCGGCGCTCGGCCACGGCCATGCCCGACTGGTTGCCGGCGATGTAGGCGGTGAACCACGTGTTGAAGGTGGCGGCGTCGAAGTTGCGGCTCTCCATGGCGCTCAGGTTGGCCTTGTTCGACTGGGTGCGCGCCGCCGACGCCCGCGCCAGCGTCAGCTGGGCCTCGGTCCCCCACTTGGCGGCGGCGTAGCCCGACCACGCGGCCAGCACCGCCACCACCGCCAGCAGGCTGGCCTCGATGATGGTGATGCGCCGGTCCCGCCCTGTGGCCTCACCTTCGAGGGTGTGGTGTCGATGCTCCGCGATCTCCTTGCCGACCTCGGATGCGGACAGACCGGCCTCTCCCATGGCGGCAGAGACTAGAGAGTTCCAGGCCTCACGTGCTCACCCGATCGGGACGAGGCGACGGCGACGGGCCCGACCATTCACCCGTTGTGGAGGATGACCAGTTCAAATGGCGGCCACTAGGTTCCGTCGAAACTCGGAGCGAACGGAGCACGGCCACATGGCTGTTGAAACGGCGGCACCGGCCAGCAACGGCGACCCCAACGAGCTACGGAGACCCCGGATGAGTGAAGCGCTCTCCCTCGCCCTGATCATCACCCTCGAGCCGCTGCCCATCGTCGCCTTCATCCTGGTGCTGGGCACCGACCGGGGGGCCCGCAACGGCGCCGGGTACATCCTGGGCTGGGTGGCGTGCCTGGTGGTCATCATCGTGGGCACGCTGGCCATCACCGGCGGCGAGCCGCTCAAGCCGGCCAGCCAGCCCGCCACCGTCGGCCTGGTCATCACCATCGCCATCGGCGTCGGCTTCTTGTACCTGGCGTGGCACCGCTACCGCCATCCCAGCCTCAGCCCTCCCAAGGAGCCGTCGTGGATGAAGCGCCTCGACGGCCTGAAGCTCGGGGGCGCCATCGCGCTGGGGGTGCTGCTCCAGCCCTGGCCGCTGGTGGCCGCCGGTGCCGTGGCCGCCGCCGAGCTGGGGGCGGAGAACGGCTGGACCGCCCTGACCTGGGTGCTGTTCATGCTCATCGCCAGCGCCTCGCTGCTGATCATGGAGGGCTACGCCATCACCAAGCCGGAGTCGGCCCGGGCCGCCCTCGATCGCCTGCAGGCGTGGATCCAGGGCCACCGCGACCAGACCATCACCGTGCTGTCCCTGGTGGTCGGGGTCATCCTCGTCGCCCAGGGCGTCTACGGCCTGGTCACCGCCAGCTGACCACACCGACGAGGCCCCGCGGGGCCATCGCCGGGCGATGTGTACGATCGGCAACCCGGCCGCGCCGCGGCCCATCGAGCCGGGCGCCCGACGAACGGCCGTGAGAGAGGGTGCATCGACATGGGGTTTCGAGATCGCCGTCACGATGAGGGGTCATGGCGTCGGTACCAGATGCGCGAGAAGGTCATGTCCATCGGCGACGACTCGTGGATCGAGGACGAATCGGGCGAGAAGCTGTACAAGGCCAACGGCAAGGCCATGCACGTGCGCAAGACGTTCATCCTCGAGGATCTCTCGGGCAATGAGCTGGCCAAGATCCAGGAGCGGGTGATGACCGTCCGCGACAAGATGCACATCGAGCGGGAGCAGCACTCGGCCACCGTGCACAAGGCCCTGGTCGGCCTGCGCGAGCGCTACAGGGTCGACGTCGACGGCGGCGAGGACCTCAAGGCCACCGGCAACTTCGTCGACCACGAATACGAGATCGAGGACGACCACCAGACGGTGGCCAAGGTGTCCAAGAAGTGGCTCCGCGCCCGCGACACCTATGGCATCGAGGTCGCCGAGGGCCAGGACGACGTGCTCATGCTCTGCGTGGCGGTGTGCATCGACGCCATGGCTCACGACAGGGGCTGACCCGATCAGCCCCGCCAAGCCATGAAGATCGACACCGTCCTGCTGGCCGACCCCGCCGGCGCGGCCGACCAGGCCCGGTTCCTGGCCGACCTGGGCTTCGACGGCGTGTTCACCTTCGAGGGCATCGGTGACGTCTTCCTGCCCGCTGACCCTGGCCGCGGCGGCCACCGACCTCACCATCTACTCCGAACATCGCCATCGCCTTCCCCCGCAGCCCCATGCACCTGGCCTACACCGCCTGGGACCTGCAGAAGCTGTCGCGGGGACGCTTCATGCTCGGCCTGGGCACCCAGGTCAAGGCCAACATCGAGCGCCGGCTTCAGCGCCCAGTGGTCGACGCCGGTCGAGCGGATGACCGAGTTCGTGGCCGCCACCAAGGCCATCTTCGCCGCCTGGCAGGACGGCGAGCGGCTCGACTTCCGGGGCGAGTTCTACACGTTCACCCTCATGCAGCCCACCTTCAACCCGGGCCCCAACCCGTTCGGCCCGCCGCCGATCCTGGTCGGCGCGCTCGGCCCGAAGCTGACCCGCGCCGTCGCCGCCCACGCCGACGGGCTGCTGCTGCACCCGTTCATGACCGAGCGCTTCCTGCACGAGCAGACGCTGCCCAACGTCGACGCCGGGCCTGGCGGCGGCGGGCCGCGAGCCGCGACGACTTCTCGATCGTGGCCACCAGCCATCGTCTGCACCGGCCGCGACGACGGCCGAGATGGCGACGGCCGTCGCCGGCACCCGCAGCCTGCTGGCCTTCTACGGCTCGACCCCGGCCTACCGGCCGGTGCTCGACGCCCACGGCTGGGGCGACCTGCAGCCCGAGCTCAACACCCTGTCGAAGCAGGGCCGGTGGGACGAGATGGGCGGCCTCATCGACGACGAGATGCTCGACACCCTCGCCGTGCGGGGCGAGCCCGGCCGCCATCGCCGGCGAGATCCTCCGAGCGCTTCGGCGCCGTCGCCGACCGGGTCGGGTTCTACCTGCCCTACGCCATCGACCCCGGCTGCCATCGTCGAGGTCCGGGCCGGCTTCGGCTGATCGGCCCGGCGCGCCGTGGTCGGGCCACGGCGCGTCCGTTCTCCGGCGTAGGTCGGACGACTCATCTCGCTCAGGTGGAGGCGCCGACGCGCCGTTGTCAGGAGTGACGTGTGTTGGGGGAAGGGCCTGACTGGCGTCCAGCCGATCCCGACACGCCGCGGTGGTCCTGATCTCCCCACTCCCACGGAACCTCCTCGCTCCGTCGGGACGATCAGGACCCCGCGGCGCACACGCTCCATCACGAGCCGAGCCCCTGCAGGTGGGCCACCTCGTTGAACGCTGTGCAGCACCGGGCCCCGGTCGCGTGACGGCGATGCGGGTGATCGACGCGGGCTGCACGAACATCCGCCACGTGACCTCGTCGCCGACCCCCAGGGCCCACGCCACCGCCGCCTTGATCGGCGACACGTGGGTCACCACCACGATGGTCTCGGTGCGGGCCGCCTCAGCCAGGTCGTCGAGGGCGGCGGCCACCCGCGGCCCGCAGGGCGACCAGCGACTCGCCCCCGGGCGGGGCGAAGTCGGAGTCGGTGCGCCACCGGTCCCACAGCTCGGCGGGCACGTCGGCCAGCGGCAGGCCGTCGTACTCGCCGTAGTCGAGCTCGATGAAGCGATCGTCGATCTCCACCGCGGCGCCGAAGGCGGCCGCCGTCTGGCGGGTGCGCAGCAGCGGGCTGGCCACCACCCGGTCGACCGGGCCCACCGCGGCGGCCAGAGCGCCGGCCTGGCGCCTCGCCCAGCTCGTCGAGGGGCAGGTCGAGCCGGCCCAGGAGCCGGCCGGTGGCGTTGGCCTCGGTGCGCCCGTGGCGCACCACGATCAGCACCGGCGCCTCCTCACGCCACCAGGGCCCGGTTGAGGTGGCCGGTGCGCAAGAACAGCTCCCGGTTGGCGCGGTCGGAGAAGCCGAACGCCCGCCAGCACCAGGCCAGCGCGGCCAGCGCCGATCAGCTCGAGCACGACCGCGCACCGCCGAGGGCCCGCTGCAGCTCGGGCAGCCCGCCGCCGGGGAACGCCCAGCCGAAGAACGGCCACCAGAACACCGACTTGGTGGCCCACGACGCCGTCGAGCACCAGGCCCATCATCAACCCGATGGGCAGGCTGATGAGCCGTCGCCGCAGCAGCCGGCGCTTCTGGGTGGCCAGCATGATCACGCCCATGCAGCGCCACCACGAACAGCAGCGTGTGCAGCAACCGCGGGCCCGCCGTGCACCACCTCGAGCAGTGGGCAGCACGGAGCCCAGCATCACCAGCCGGTAGTCGAGCGCCGGGCTGCGGAACACGTTCCACACGAAGGCCAGGCTGACCCCGAGGTACCAGAAGAGCATGAGGGCTCAGCGCACCAGCAGGCGGCCGCACTCCCCGCAGAAGACCAGCGTGCCCTCGGGCTGGTGGCGGACGCGGTCGAGCTCGACGGCCGACAGGGTGAGGTGGCATCCGCCGCAGTTGGTGCCGACCAGGGGGGCCACCGCGATGCCGCCCGAGGTCGTGGCGCAGCTGCTCGTACTGCTCGACCAGCGCCGGCTCGAGCGTGGCGGCCAGCGCGTCGCGCTCGGCCAGCGACCTCGTCGAGCGCGGACGTCGATCTCGGCCTCGGCCACCGTGATCTGGGCCTCGGTGGTCGCCGAGCTGGTCGGCCAGCTCGGCGCGGCGGGCCGGCCAGCTCGCCCAGCTCGTCGTCGAGCGGGCACGGCCAGCTCCATCTGCTCGAGGACCTTGTCCTCGACGGTGGTCTGGTGGCGCTTCAGCGGCGTGCTCGTCGTCCTGCAGGGCCTGCAGCTCGCGGGGCGAGGTGACCGCTGCCGCCGTAGAGCTTGGCGTTGCACGTCGGCCGACCTTGGCCTCGACGCGTGGCCACCTCGTCCTCGAGGCGCTTCTGGGTGCGGGCCACCTCGTCGCGCTGGCTCCTGCACCTCGGTCGACGCGGGCGTCGACCGACGCCAGCTCGCTGGTCAGCGCCGCCGAGCTGGTCGCGCTCGGGCAGCGTGGCCCGACGGTGCTCGCAGCTGCTCGAGCGGTGGTGTCGTGCTCCTGGAGCACGAGGAGCTGATCGAGCGATGGCATGGGTGCTTTCTAGCCGCGACCAGGCCGACTCACGACATGGCCCGCTCGCCGCGCCTTTGCGCTCCACCGACACCGGCGCCGATAACGTGCCCGCCATGGCTCATCCCCGTCGGTTCCGCTTCGGCATCCAGGTCTCCAGTGCGGCCGATGCCGCGGCGAGTGGGCGGACCTGGCCCGCAAGGCCGAGGACCTCGGCTACTCGTCGCTGTTCATGCCCGACCACTTCGGCGATCAGCTCGCCCCCGTCCCCGCCCTGATGGCCGCGGCCGACGCCACCACCGAGCTGCGCGTCGGCGCCCTCGTGTTCGACAACGACTACAAGCACCCGGTGGTGCTGGCCAAGGAGATGGCCACCATCGACATCCTCTCCGGCGGCCGCCTCGAGCTGGGCATCGGTGCGGGCTGGATGGTCACCGACTACGAGCAGTCCGGCATCCCCTACGACCGCCCCGGGGTGCGGGTCGACCGCATGGTCGAGGGCCTGGCCGTGATGAAGGGGCTCTTCGCCGACGGTGCCTTCGACTACGAGGGCGAGCACTACACCATCACCGGCATGGACGGGCTGCCCAAGCCGCTGACCAAGCCCCACCCGCCGATCCTCATCGGCGGCGGCGGGCGGCGGGTGCTGGGCATCGCCGCCCGCGAGGCCGACATCGTGGGCATCAACCCCAACCTGAAGGCGGGCGAGGTCGGCCCCGACGCGGCCGCGACGCCACCGCCGAGGCCACCGACCGCAAGGTCGGCTGGGTCCGCGACGCGGCCGGGGACCGCTTCGACGACCTCGAGCTCAACTGCCTCATGTTCGCCTGCATCCCGACCGACGACCGGGCCGGCACGCGCCGAGATGATGTCGGGCCTGTTCGGCATCACGCCGGACGAGATGCTCGAGGTACCCCACGCGCTCATGGGCACGGTCGACGAGATGTGCGCCGACCTCGAGGCCCGGCGCGACCGCTGGGGGTTCTCGTACTTCGTGGCTCAAGCACGACGCCATGGACGCCCTGGCCCCGGTCGTCGCCCGCCTGGCCGGCCGCTGAGCGCCCGCTCGCATGGCACCACTGTCTCATTCGCCGGATCGGGCCGCATCACGGTGGCCCACGGCCTGGCCCTGCAGGCCGTCGGGGGCGTGAAGGTGCTGGCGGTCGCCTCGCGTGACCCGGCCCACGCCGCCGAGCGGGCCGAGCAGATGAACGCCCGCGCGTGCCCTACGACGACCTGCCCGGCCGGAGCCGACGTCGTCATCGTGGCCACCCCGCCGGCGCGCCACGCCGCCGACGTCGCTGCAGGCGCTGGAGCGGGGCGCCGCGGTCATCGTGGAGAAGCCCCTGTGCACCACCCTGGCCGACGCCGACGCCCTGGTGGCGGCGGCCGCCGTGGCCCGACGCGTCGCCGGCCCGGGTGGGCTACGCCGAGAACCTGGCCTTCGCCCCCGTCATCGAGCGCGCCATCGAGCTCATGCGCCGGCCTCGGCGCTCTGCGCCACCTCGAGGTGCGGGCCCTGTCCAACCGACCCAACTGGGGCGACTTCCTGCACGCCCACTGGGGCGGCGGGGTGCTGTTCGATCTCGGGGTGCATCCGCTGGCCATCGCCCTATTGGTCGCCCGGGCCGGCCGGAGGGCTCGTCGGAGGGCTCGTCCGAGCCGCCGCCGCACGTGGTCTCGGTTCGGGCCCGCCTCGAGGGTGGCGACGACATCGAGGTGGACGACTACGCCGAGGTCGATCTCACCTTCGACACGGGACTGCGGGCACGGGTGGTGGCAGCTGGCGCGAGGCGTCGCCCCAGTGGGACCTCCAGGCGGCGAGCGACGACGACGTGGTCCGGGCCGAGTTGTTGCCGGCGCTGCTGCTCGAACACGACGGCGAGCCGTCGACGCTCCCGCCCGTCCCGGCCGCCGTGGAGATCCCCCAGATCGAGCAGTTCGGCTACCGGGGCCAGGCCGAGCGCTTCCTGGGCGACTTCGCCGCCGGGCGCGCCCCCGCCATGAGCGCTCGCCTTCGGCCGGGAGGTGCTGGACGTGGTGTGCGCGGCCTACGCGTCGGCGGGGCGGGGCGGGGCGCCGGTGGCGGTGCCGTTCACCGGTCCCCGCGACCGCACCCCGCTGCAGCTCTGGCGACCCTCGCCCGCACCTGACCTTCACCCACAGCCACCGCTCGTACCGCTCGGTGCGGTCGAGGATCCGCGCCGGGGCGACCAGCGCGGCCTAGGGTCGGGCTCCCTGGTTCCCCTTGGGCGGAGAGCAAGGACGGCTGGCATGAAGCAGCTGCTCGAAAGTCCCGTGGTCGTCGGCGACGTCCGCCTCGCTCCCACCACCGAGCTGGCCGGTCTGGCCGAGCTGGCCGAGCTGCGCACCCATGAGGATCGGGTGTGGGCCCTGCACCGCATCGCCCGGGCCATCCAGGCCGAGGACGCCGACCGCGACCTCATACCGGCGAAGCGCCATGAGACCGACCGACCATCCCGTGCTCCCCCGACGCCGCTGAAGGAAGGTACCCGTGGCCCAGAACTTCGAATCCATCGACCTCACCACCCTCGAAGAGGTCCACCGGCTCCTGCGCGAGACCGACTTCGCCACCATCGACGACGTCCGCGCCCGCTACGCCGCGACGGGGGACCGCCCCTTCGCCGACGCGTCGGCCGCCCTGCCCGTCGACCCCGCCGGTGCGTCCCCCCTCCCCCGACGGCGCTGACGCGGTGACCGGAGAGACGACGACGGCGACCGCGCTGGGTCCCCGAGCACGCCGCCGGTGAGGTGGCGGTGATGGATCGCCCGCCCCGACCCCGGCGGGCGGGAACCACCCGTGTCGTGCTCGAAGGAGACCTCAACCCGTTCGAACGCCTCGGCCCCGACGAGCGCAAACGGCTCCTCGTCCGGGTCCTGTGCGGGCTCGTGGCCTACGACGCCGAAGAGGAAGCGGCCGCCGACCGCCTCGCCGGCTGAGCGAGCCGAACCGACACCCGACCGGAGCCCACCGGCCGGCGTCCTCGGACGCGGCCGCGCCTCAGCGGGACTTGGCCAGGCGGCGGCTGGGCAATGGGGCCTCGCCGTCTCTCGCCGTCGCCGGCCACGGGCCACACCGCCCGGGCCAACGGCCACGACTGGTTCCTGGCCCCGCCCGTCTCGACCCGCGGCGGCAGCTGCTGATCCTCGGAGCGGGCCACCAACAGGCACAGCACGCGGACGATGATGCGCTTCTTGTCGTCCGGATCGAGCTTGGCGAAATCGGTCAGCTGACCCGGCCGGCTGGGGACCGCGTCGTTGAACAAGGTGAGCTCGCTGGACGGGCGGACCACGTCGGCATCGGCCCGGCCGACCAGTGAGGCCAACACGTCGGACACCTCGTCACCCTGGAGGTCGGAGCGCTCCACCAGTT
Source organism: uncultured Microthrixaceae bacterium (assembly GCA_963726905.1). GTDB lineage: Bacteria > Actinomycetota > Acidimicrobiia > Acidimicrobiales > Acidimicrobilacustridaceae > UBA4742. Next base: position 56,633 of record CAVSDZ010000015.1, on the reverse strand, counting down.
CGGTGGCCACCTCCTCGACGTCGACCTGCTTGAAACGGGCCCGGTTGATGAGGGCCTGCAGCACGTGGTCGACGGCGTCGGGCTCGGGGGCCAGGCCCACAGCGGCGTCGGCGGCCACGAGGTCGATGACCTCTTCGGCCGGCTCGTCCGACGGCTGAGCGGACGACTCGCCGGCTCGCGACGGCTGCCCGGCGACTCCGCGGCTCGCCGACGGCTGCCCGGACGACTCCTCGGGTCGGGCCACCGGCGCTTCGAGGGGGTACGCCGGCGCGGCGGCCACGAGCGGGGCCTGAACGCGGCTGCCCGCCGAGCGCGAGCCCGGGGAGCGGAACCGGGAGATGACGGCCTCGTCGTCCTCGTCGTCCTCGCCGGCCTCGTCATCGCCGGCCTCCTGGGCCCGCTCGGTCGACGCCGCGGCTGAGCGTCTCGGCCGTCGGATCGGCCACGGGGGCCGCAGCCACGTCCGGCAGATCGGTGGGGAACGACGTCGGTGGTGCCTGGAGGAACTCGTTCGCCCCGATGCCGGCCAGATCGCTGGCGTGGGACCGGGCCCTCGAGCGAATCAGCCCCACCGCGACGACGATGATGGCGACGATCGCCACCACCACCAGCGATAGCACTGCAACACCCATTGGTCACCCGATGCCCAGGGGAGCCCGGCCCGAAGGCCTGCTCCTTCGACGAGGTGAGCCACCCGGGAACCGCCCACCGGGCGGCCTGGTGACTCCCAGAACCCGCCCTTTCTAGCTGAGATGGGCGAATCCTGCGTAGATGACCACTCTATGCATCTCTACGGGTGCTGTCTGTGCGGGTCAGCGGGGGATGCGGGCCCTCAGGCTCTCCTTCACCTGCTCCAGGCGAGCGGCACCGCCCCCGCCCATCCCGGCGTCGAGCTCCTGGGTCGCCTTCCACTCGGGCGCCTCGTAGTCGTGGGCGACGTCGTCCACCGGCACGTCCGAGCCGTCGAGGGCGAGCTGGGCGGCGGGCCAGGCCGCGGGGTCGTCCCCAGCCCGGAGGAACACCCGGATCTGCGTGGCGTTGCCATCGGGTCCGGCGATCATCAGGAAGGTCCAGCGTTCCATGCAAGCCTCGAATCGCTCGTCGGCGGTCAGGAGTGGAGAGCCACGGCCGGGGTCACTCGGGTCGGGCGGGACGCTCGTGGTCGAGGGGGAACTCGATGGAGTCCGCCGTGAGGCGCAGCAGTTCGGCCAGCCCGTTGACCAGGAGCTGCGGTTCTTCTCCCTCGGCCGCCATCCGCCGCAGGATGGGTCGGACATCGGCGCTCATGAAGCGACCGAAGGCATCGACGAAGGCCGCGCTCACCGCCCGGCCGTCCGCCGTGTCGGCCAGCGCCATGCGCTCGATCACTTCCACGTCGAGCACGTCCCTCACCAGATCGTCATCCATGACGTTCCCGTCGGCCTGTTCGGCGCGTTCTTGAACCTCTGGCCCCGGGACGGGGTCAGGCGCGGGAGCGGACCCCGTCGATCTCGGTCCGGGTGGGCATGGCCTGGGCCGCCCCCAGCCGCTGGACCACGAGCGAAGCGGCGTCATTGGCCTTCACCACCGCGGTGGCCAGATCGGTGCCGCGGGCCAGCTCGGCGGCCAGCACCCCGGTGAAGGCGTCGCCGGCTCCGGTGGTGTCGGTGACCGGCACGCGGTGACCCGGGACGGCCACGATGCCCGCCTCGGTGACCAGCACCGCCCCCGCCGGGCCCAGGGTCAACACCAGGGCGTCGGGTCCGGTCGCCAGCATCCCGGTCACCGCCTGCACCACCCCGGGGCCGTCGAGCCCGTTCGACGTCGCCGACGCACCAGGCCGCCAGATCGAGCAGCTCGGCGTCGTTGACCACCAACACCGAGGTGGCTTCGAGCAGTCGGGGTGACGGCGGCGTGAAGGGAGCCAGGTTCAGCACCGTGCGGGCGCCGGCGCGTCGACCGGCGACGAGGAAGTGCTCGGTCACCTCCAGCGGGATCTCCCCCTGGGCCACCAGCACGTCGTCGGCACCGATCGCCACCCCGTCGATGTCGCCCCGGGCCCAGATGGTCGTTGGCCCCGGCCACGACGATGATCGGGTTGGCCCCGTCGGAATCGACGAACACCGCCGCCATGCCCGGAGTCGACCGCCGGGTCGACGCGGACCTCGGAGCAGTCCACGCCGTGCTCGGCCAACGTGGCCAACAGCGCGGCGCCGGCGGCGTCGCCGCCCACGCACCCGATGAGCTGCACGGGCAGCCCCGCGCCGGCGGCCGCCACCGCCTGGTTCAGCCCCTTGCCGCCCGAGCCGCGCTGGTGACCCCGGGCGATGACGGTCTGGCCCGGAGCGGGCAGGCGGTCCACCCGCACGCACGAGATCGGCGTTCAACGCCCCGGCGACCAGCACCCTGGCAGTCGAGATCTGATCAGCCATGGCGAAAGGCTAGGGCCGATTCTCGTCGCCTGCCCGACGTGCGGCGCCATCGGGCCGCCGCATCGCCACCGACCTCCGGCCCAGCGGCGCGGACGCCCCGGCACGGACTGCTAGAAAGGCGGCGAGAACCGCCTTCGATCCCCACCAGCGACGTCGGGACACGCCCATGCAGGTCGTCATCATCTACGAGAGCCTCACCGGCACCACCGAGGCCGCCGCCCGGCTCATCGCCAACCAGTTCTACGAGCGACAGGTGCCCTCCAAGATCTACCCGGTGGGGGGCTTCGACCCCGAGGCCATCGCCGAGGCCGACGTGATCATCGCCGGCAGCTGGACCGACGGCCTCATCCTCGTGGGCCAGAAGCCGGCCAAGCGCAAGAAGTTCCTCCGGCTGCCGGACCTCGAGCGGCAAGAAGTGCGTGGTGTTCTGCACGTACGCCGTCGACCCGGGCAAGACCCTCGACAAGTTCACCAAGGTGCTCGAGCGAGCGAGGCGCCGACGTGCTCGGCGGCCTGGCCATCAAGCGCACGGACCTGGCCGACGGAGCCGTCGACTTCGTCGACCGGGTCATGGCCGTCGCCTCGGTCTGACAGCCCCGGGACTTCCTCCTCCGCCTCCCCCGGAAACCTTGCGTGCCACAGCGGCTCGATGGGCGGCGGTGACACGCAAAGTCGGTCGGAACCCGGCCCAGGTCACACCGCCCGCCAGTAGATGAGGGCGTCCTCGCCATCGACCGCCCGGGGCACCCGCCCGATCTGCATCCAGCCCAGCTCCTCGTAGAGGCGTCGGGCCGGATTCGACTCGAACACGAGGTTGAACTGGATGGCGTCGAAGCCGTGGCGCGGGGCGCGCTCGATCGAATCGAGCACCAGGGCCCGGCCGATCCCCTGGCCGCGGTGGCGCCGATCCACCACGTAGCCGGCGTTGGCGATGTGGGCCGCCCGTCCCGGCTGGTTGGGCTTCAGGTAGTACGCCCCGGCCAGTGCTCCCGCCACCCGGGCGGCGACCACGACGGTGACGGGGCCCACCCAGGTGGCGTCGAACACCTCGGCGGTGAGCGGTGGCGCCTGCGGGTAGCCCTCCAGCCCGTCGACGACGGCGCGGAAGATCTCGAACAGCGCGTCGTGCTCGTCGGGCCGGATCGGCCCCACGTCGAGATCGGCGCCGTCGGGTCGGGGGACGGATCGGGCCATGCGCGCTCAGCCCGAGGGCTTCATCGACTCGAGCATGTCCGCCATCTGGCGGTGCACCAGGTTGATGGCCTGGAGCGGCCGGATCATGACCCGGAACTCGGTGATGAGCCCGGCTTCATCGCAGGTGATGATGTCCACGCCGTTGACGTACTTGCCTTCGACGGTCGTCTCGAACTCGAGCACCGCGGTGTCACCGGCGACGACCTCCTTCGTGTAGTGGAAGGCCCCCGGGCTCGCCCCGTCCGCCGTCGACGACGCTCCCGCCGGTCGATCGCCGGGCAGCGTCTGGCCGGCGGCCTCCAGGTAGAGCTTGGTGACGGCCTTGCCTCGCTGCGGCGTGAACACGATGGGCGAGTAGAAGACGACGTCGTCGTGCAACAGCTCGTCCAGGCCGCCCGGGAGCTGCCCCCGGAGGTGCTGGTGCCACCTGGCCACCGTGTCTTCGATCACGACATGCTCCCCGGTCCGGCTGATGGGTCGCGGCGACCGTATCGCCAATCCCGTCCGGGACGCCCCGATGGACCTTGCGGAGATCCAGGCCGGAATCGGCTCCCCGAGCCACGCAACGTCCGTCGGGTGTGGGCCTCGGGCGCCCTGGACGCAACGTCCCACCGCCGCGATAGGTTTCGTTCGCAACCACCCGCTACATCCTTCGAGGAGCACATCATGGCCGTCGACACCTTCTTCGCCTACATCGGCGTCTACGACGACGTCGAGGACGCCAAGGCCGACTATGACGCCGTCAAGGTCCTGCACACCGAGGCCAACCTCATCGACGCCTACGACGCCGCCATCGTCGAGCACACCGAGAGCGGCAAGGTCAAGATCGTCAAGAAGCACGAGACCCCGACCCGCGTCGGCGGCGTGCATGGGCGGCGGCGTGGGTCTGGCCACCGGCCTGGTCATCGCCCTCTTCCCCGCCGCCGCCATCGGTGGCGGCCTGCTGCTCGGCACCACTGCGGGCGGCGCGCTGCTCGGGTCGGTGGCCGGGCACGCCGCGGCGGGCATGAGCCGCAAGGACCTCAAGGAGGCCGGTGAGCACCTCGACGAGGGCACGGCCGGGCTGGTCGTCGTCGGTGTGTCCGACATGCAGGCCAAGATCGAGGCCGCCATGAAGAAGGCCAAGAAGGTCGAGGCCAAGGAGCTCAAGGCCGACAACGCCGAGATCGAGAAGGACGCCAAGGCCGCCGACGCCTGATCCCTCGCCAGAGGCCGGTCCCGGCCGAGCGTCCGGTCCGGGCTCCTGCCCTAGGCTGCCCCGAACACACCGGGGGGTCGTCGATGGGTCTGAACTTCGCCGACATCTTCGAGACGGTGGTCGCCACCGTGCCCGACAAGCACGGCGCTGGTGGTGCGGGCCACCGGCGGCGACGAGCGTGCGCCTCACCTTCGCCGAGCTCGACGCCCGCGCCAACCAGCTGGCCCACGAGCTGGCCGCGCCTCGGTGTCGGCGTCGGCGACCACGTGGGCTGCCACCTCTACGACGGCAACCAGTACGTCGAGACGACGCTGGCCGCGTTCAAGCTGCGGGCCGTGCCGGTCAACGTGAACTTCCGCTACGTCGACGAGGAGCTCACCTACCTGTTCGACAACGCCGACCTCAAGGTGGTCGTCACCGAGCCCGACCTCGAGGACCGGGCCGTCGCGCGCCGCCGCCGGCCTCGGCCTGGCCGTGCCCGGTGCTGGTGGCCGACGAGCGCTACGAGGCAGGCGCTGCGCCGCGCAGCCCGACATCGGCCCCGGACGTCGGCGCCCGCTCCCCCGACGACCGCTACGGGCTGTGGACCGGCGGGACGACGGGGATGCCCAAGGGCGTCATGTGGCGCCACGAGGACATCTACCTGTCGGCCGTCGGCGGGCGGCGGCAACCCGGCCCTCGGCATCGACCCGGTGCGCCGACCTCGACGACGTCGCCGCCCGGGCCGCAGAAGGGCTCACCCATCCCGGGGACGCTCACGCTGTGCCCGCTCATGCACGGCGGCGGCTGGTGGCTGGCCTTCTCGCCATCCTGTCGGGCGACGTACCGGCGTGGTCATCCGCGACGTCGGCTTCGACCCGGCCTTCGCCCTGCGGGTGATCGCCGACGAGCGGGTCAGCCTGGTCATGACCATCGGCGACGCCTACGCCCGCCCGATCGTCGACCCCTCGAAGCGGCCGAGCCCGGCACCTACGACCTCGTCGAGCTGCTCGATCTACGGCTCGGGCGGGGCCATCCTGTCGCCGGCGGTGAAGGAGGCGCTGGCCCGGGTGCTGCCGACCACGTTCGTCCACGACGGGTTCGGCGCGTCGGAGACCGGCGGGCAGGGACGGCTCACCGGGCACCGGCGACGACGGCGCCCCCCGCTTCGAGATGGACGCCACCAACGTGGTGATCGCCGACGACGGCACCCTGTGCCGGCCCGGCGACGGCCGGATCGGGCATGCTGGCCACCAGCGGCCACATCCCGCTCGGCTACTACAAGGACGAGGCCAAGACGGCGGCCACGTTCCCGGTGATCGACGGCGTGCGCTACGCCGTGCCCGGCGACATGGCCTCGGTCGATGCCGACGGCATCGATCGCCGTCTACGGGCGCGGGCTCGGTGTCGATCAACTCCGGCGGCGAGAAGATCTTCCCCGAGGAGGTCGAGAAGGCGCTCAAGAGCCACCCGGCCGTGTTCGACGCCACCGTGGTCGGCACGCCCAACGAGCGCTTCGGCTCGCAGGTCACCGCCGTGGTCGAGCTGCGCCCGTCGGCCCGGGCGACGCCGCCCGCGCTGGCCGAGCTGCAGGACCACTGCCGCGAGCACCTGGCCGGCTACAAGGTGCCCCGCGCCGTGGTGTTCGTCGACGCCACCGTGCGCTCGCCGTCGGGCAAGCCCGACTACCGCTGGGCCCAGGAGACCGCCCGGGCCGAGCTGGAGCCGTCGGTCCGGTCCTGAGCCCGGTCTCGCCGGCCGCGTCGAGCGCGGGTGGCCGGTGGCGCCTGGTTAGCGTGTCCCCCATGGAACCAGCGGCCGCGGACCCGACCGCTCGCCCGGACGTGGTCGGGCTGGCCTCGGTCAACGTCGGCACCCCCACCGTGCTGGCCGAGGGCGATGGCACCACGGTGTGGAGCGGGATCCGCAAGGCCCCGCTCGCCCCGGGCACGACCGTGTGGCTCTCGACCGTCAACCTGGCCGGTGACGGCCAGGCCGACCTCTCCGTGCACGGCGGCCCGGACAAGGCGGTGTACGCCTATCCGTCCGAGCACCTGACCCCGTGGAGCGCCGAGCTGGAGACGAGCCTGGGGCCGGCGGCGTTCGGGGAGAACCTCACCACGATCGGGGTCACCGAGGCCGACGTCTGCATCGGAGACCTCTGGTCCTGGGGTGAGGCGACCCTCGAGGTGTGCCAGCCCCGTTGGCCGTGCTTCAAGCTCGCCCTCCACCGGGGCCGGTCCGACATCCAGGCGCGCATGCGGCGCAGCGGGCGCACGGGCTGGTACCTGCCGCGTGCTCGAGCCCGGCGCGGTGCGCACCGACGCCACGATCCGAGTGGTCCACCACCACCCCGCCGGGCTCACCGTCGCCGATGCCCACACCGCCATGGGTGACCGCCACCTCCTCCAACCCGAGCTGGTCCGCGCCCTGGCCGAGCACGACCGCCTGGCCGACCAGTGGCGCGACCCGCTGCGTGAGCGTCTGGCCCGCTGAGGGGCGCGGAGCCGGCTTCTCCCCGGACGCTCAACCAGGGGCCGGGGGTTCGACAACCGCCTGGGTCAACGTGACGACCCGCTCGCGAAAGAGCCGCCACCGGCGTTCGTTGTCGTGGACCAGGCCGGCCGAGTCGCTCATCAGGTCGGCGGCCCGGTCGATGAGCTCGACGGCCGAATGGAGGTAGCGGCTGTTCGCACGGGAGCCCTCCAGGTCGGCCCGCACCGCGGCCGGGGTGAACTCGATCACGTCGACGACGTCGATCGCCCGGTGCAGCAGGCGACCGGCCATCGAGCTCATCGACGCGGCCTGCCAGTCGTTGGCGATGATGCGGTGGCGATCGCCGAGGAGGTCGGCCAGCTGCGGATAGCCGAGCAGGGCGACGGCCGCCCCCCAGGTCCCTTCCATGGCCGAGGCCAGCCACGAGCCCGTCTCGAGGGCGTCGTCGCCCATGGCCCGCACGTCCCGCTTGATGCGGGTGATCTCGGCCGGCTCGCCCTCTCCCTCCATGAACAGCACGCCGTCGAGTTGCAGGGCCACGTCCGCGTTCAGGTCCTCGCTCCCCTCGTAGGGGTTCAACGCGTCGAGTGGCGCCGCCGCGACGCCTGACCACCGATCGGCGAGGGCGCCCAGCGTCCGCCCGTGGCGTTGGAGCACGACGGCCTGGTCGCGAGGGGCCTGGGCGTAGAACTTCTCGTGCTCGCGGTGGAAGTGGGACAGGTTCTCGATGGCAGCGAGGAACGGGTCAGCCATTCCTCCACCCTAGGCACGCCCACCGATGCCCTGAGCCGCTCTTGAATTGTCAGTTGTCGTGCCAATAGATTGACGGGTCACTGATCCGTCGTCGAGAGGTCGTCCCGCCATGACCGGCGAAGCCACACCCCGTCTCATCTCCGACATGCGCGGCGTCCGCTACGGCGAGGTGCTCGCCGTGTACGCCAAGGGCACGGGCTTCGAAGCCGAGGTGTACGGCACCCAGATGCTGAACGACTGCCCCCAGGAGCTGTGGGAGACGCTCGATCCGGCGGTCATCGCCGCCGAGCTGGGCGCGGTGGCGGTCAAGCTCAACGGGCCGCGGTACTGGGTGCTCGACGGCCTCGGGCCAGAAGGTGGCGGTGGTCGACCCCGTGCTCCGGGACTTCAACGGCCTCACCACGCGCCGCATCGCCACCGTCGACCTGGGCGAGGACCCGACCACCCGACCCTACGTCGAGCGCCACGTGAACCGGGGCGCGGTCTTCTTCTTCGACGCCGGCGCGCCGGTCTACGAGCTGGTGAACCCCGACGGTGTGGCCTACGTGATGCAGGCCCGCTGCGTCGGCGTGGACCCCGACCTCACCGAGGAGCAGCTCCCCTCGCTCGGCGAGCGGCTGGCGTTGCCCGACGGCTGGACCTACCGCACGCGGGTGCTGGACGAGGAGCTGGTGGTGGACACCACGGCCACCATCGCCACGGTCCTGCAGGACGAGCTGGAGAACACCTACACGCTCCCCGTCTGAGCCGACGGGCCGGGCTGCCCGCGGCGCGTCCGGTCGGCGCGCCAGTGGCTGGGGGCCACGCCGTGGGCCCGCTTGAACGCCCGGCTGAACGCCTCCTCGGAGTCGTAGCCGACGCGCCGGGCGACCACCGCCACCCCGACGTCGGTGGTGGCCAGCAGCTCCTCGGCGAGGTGCATGCGCCACTCGGTGAGATAGCGGATGGGTGATCGACCGAGTACCTGGCGGAAGCGCTCGTCGAGCAGCGAGCGTGAGACGGCGGCGCCCGGCGGCCAGGTCGGCGACCGTCCACCGGCGGTCGGGCTCGCCGTGCAGCAGCGACAGGGCGGGGGCGAGCACCGGGTCGGCCAGCGCGGCGATCCAGCCGTGGTCGGCGGCCGGCGCCGTCGCCAGGTGCAGGCGGAGGACCTCGATGAGCACCAGCTCCGGGAGCCGGATGGACACCGGGTTCGTGCTCAGGTTGGACGGCGTCGTCTCCGCCAGCGAGTAGGCGATGCTGGCCTGCACCCAGCCGGCGGTGGCCCCGTCCGGGAGTGGCACCACGAAGGCGGGCGGCAGCGCTCGCACGGCCGGGTCGAACAGCGGATCCTCGGAGTACAGGTAGCCGCACACCAGGTCGACCGGCGCTCCGCCCCCGCCGTGACGGATGCGTCGGGCAGGTGAGCCCACGGCAGCGGCTCGATCAGCGTCGAGATCGGCACTGGCTCGGCCGGCGCCTCTCCACCGATGGTGTGGTGGTCGCCGTAGGGCAGCACGATGACGTCACCCTCGTCGGCCCGGTGACGCACCCCGTCGTCGGCCGCCACCCAGCACGAGCCGCGGGCGACGATGTGGAACAGGATGACCCGCTCGGCCCCGGGGTGCAGCGCTTCGGCCAGCGCGGCGGGCTTGGACTCGAAGGCGAACCCCTCGGTCAGCTCCGAACGGAAGAAGAGGGCTCCTTCGAGGCGGAGCTGGTCGAGCGCCTCCTGCAGCAGCGCCGGAGGCTCCGCCCCCGCCCCGGCCACGTCGAGCGCGCTCATGGCACCGACTCCGGTGTCTCGGCCAGCAGCGGCGGTGTCTCGGTCATGGCCACGGGCTCGATCGACCGGGATACTCGAAGCCACCAACACCCCATCGGATCAGCCCCCGTCGAAACGTCGCAGGCCGGATCCGGCGGACGTCCCCCCAGAGTAAAGGAACAGAGCCATGACCACCTTCCCGCCACTGACCCACCTGGCCCTCACCGTGCGAGATCTGTCGGTGAGCGTCCCGTGGTACGAAGCCCTCTTCGGTGCCGACCCGGTGATCGACGAGGACACCGACCCCGACATGCACCACACGGTGTACCTGCTCGGCAACGGCACCCTGATCGGGTTGCACCAGCACGGGACACCCGCTCCCGCCGAGCGTTTCAGCGAGTACCGGGTCGGCCTCGACCACGTCGCGTTCGGCTGCGCCGACCGGGCTGAGCTCGAGAAGTGGGCGGGCCGCCTGGACGAGCTCGGCGTCGAGCACGACGAGATCAAGGACGCCGGCTACGGCTCGGGGCTGAGCTTCCGGGATCCGGACGGCATCGCCCTCGAGTTCTTCGCTCCCCCGGCTTGATCCTGGCCTGATCCCGGCCTGGTCCCGGGCTCATCCCGGGCTCATCCCTGACTGGTCCGCCCTTCTGGGATCGGGTCACACCGCGTAGATTTTCGACACCGTGCGGATGTGGGTGTCGATTTCCCCGCCCCTTGTTCGTCTCAAGGGTGACCCGATCCCAGGAGGAGCAGACCATGAAGTACATGCTGATGATCTACCAGGGCACCACCCCGACACCGCTCGACCCCGACGCGTGGGCCTCCCTGTCGGCCGACGAGCAGCAGGAGATCTACACCGCCTACAAGACGATCAACGAGACACCGGGCGTCACACCCGGCAACGGGCTGCAGCCCCCCGACACGGCCACGACCGTACGGGTGGACGGCACCACCACGATCACCACCGACGGGCCCTTCGTCGACACCAAGGAGGCCCTGAACGGGTACCTCATCTTCGAGGCCGACGACCTCGACGCCGCCATCGAGCTGGCGGCGAAGGTCCCGGCCGCCCGGCTCGGCGGAGCCGTCGAGGTGCGCCCGATCATGGAGTGGTGACCATCCTCGAACAGACCTTCCGCGACGAATGGGGCAGCGTGCTCGCGGCCCTGATCGGCTTCCTCGGCGACTTCGACCTCGCCGAGGAGGCCGCGCAGGAGGCGTTCGCCATCGCCGCCAAGCGATGGCCCGAGGACGGCTACCCCACCCACCCGCGTGCATGGCTCGTCGCCACCGCCCGCAACCGGGCCATCGACCGGGTGCGCCGCGACCAGACGCTGGCGGCGAAGGTGCACCTCTTGCCACTGCCGGAGGCGATTGACCCGATGGAGCCCACCGTCTGGCCCGACGAGCGGCTCGAGCTGCTCTTCACCTGCTGCCACCCCGCCCTGGCCATCGACGCCCAGGTCGCCCTCACCCTCCGGACGCTGGGAGGGCTCACGACCGACGAGATCGCCCGGGCCTTCCTCGTGCCCGAGGCGACGATGGCGCAGCGCCTGGTGCGGGCCAAGCGCAAGATCAAGGCGGCCGGCATCCCGTTCCGGGTGCCGCCGGACCACCTCCTGGCCGATCGCCTCGCCGCCGTGCTCGCCGTGGTGTACCTGATCTTCAACGAGGGCTACGGCGGTCGCACGGAGCTGGCGGCGGAGGCGCTGTGGTTGGGGCGGGCCCTGGTCGAGCTGTTGCCCGACCAACCGGAGGCCCACGGCCTGCTGGCCATGATGCTGTTGAACGACTCGCGTCGCGAAGCCCGCTTCCGCGACGGCGAGCTGGTGCTGCTGGCCGACCAGGACCGTTCGCACTGGGACACCGGCCAGATCGCCCGCGGCCGCGCCGAGCTCGACCGGGCCCTGGCGCTGGACGGCCACGGCCCGTACGTGGTGCAGGCGGCCATCGCCTCCCTCCACGCCGACGAGGATCGGGACTGGCGCCACATCGCCGTGCTGTACGGCGAGCTGGCGCTCCTCACCAACTCACCGGTGGTCGCAGCTGAACCGGGCCGTCGCCGTGGCCGAAGCGGAGGGTCCGGCCGAGGGTCTGCGCCTCGTCGACGAGCTACCCCTCGACGGCTACCGCTACCTGCACTCCACCCGGGGAGAGCTGCTGAGCCGCCTCGGGCGCACCGAGGAGGCGCGCGACGCCTACCGCCGGGCCGTGGAGCTCACCGCCGACGACGCCGAGCGGCGGCAGTTCGAGCGGCGGCTGGCCGAGCTCGGGGGGCCGCCGAACCCCTGGGCGGATAGCGGCGTCACCAGTCGATCTCGGTGAGGAACTCCCGCACCAGCGACACCGTGGTCTCGGGGTTGTCACCGGCGGCGTGATGGCCCGCCGCCCCGATGGTGGCCAGCCGGGCGTTCGGGATCAGCGCGGCCACCTCGCGGGCGCCCTCGTCGGACAGCACATCGCTGCGTGAGCCTCGCATGACGAGCACGGGGCACTGCAGGCGGGTGAACTCGTCGTCCATCCCCGCGGTCAGGTCTCGCCACTCGCCCGGCCGGCGGTCGGGATCGGTGGTGGCCGCTTCGCGCAGTGAGCGCCCGTACGTGTGCTTCCACTCCCAGCGACCGTCCGGACGTTGGCGGAGGTTGCGGCGCAAGCGCTCCGGCGAGGACGGACTCGAACGACCCGGCAGGTACTCGCTCACCGCCACCGCCGCTTCGTCGAGCGACGCGAAGCTCTCGTGCTTCGTCATGAACTCGACGATGCGGGCCACCCCCTCGTCCTCGAGCCGGTGACCGATGTCCACCAACCCGATCCCGGCGACGCGCTCCGGGTGCTGGGCGGCGATGGTCAGCGCCGTGATCCCGCCCAGTGACGCCCCCACGAACACCGCCCGCCCGACCCCGAGGTGATCCAGGAACTCCACCACGCTCGACGCCAGCAGCTGACGGCTCACCCCGACGGTTCCCGGGGTGGGCATCGACCTGCACGTCCGAGTCACCGTGACCGGGCAGGTCGGGCGCCACCACGAAGTGGTCGAGGGCCAGCGCGGCGCCGAGGCTCTCCCACATGTAGGCGGTCTGGGCCCCACCGTGGAGGCAGACGACCGGGGCGGCGGTGAGGGCCCCCCAGGCCAGGTAGTGGACCTGGCGATCGGCCACCAGGGTGAAGCCGCTGTGGCCGCCGGTGGGCACGTCGTGGCGCGGCGGACCCGACGGGAGGCTGGGGACCGCGCTCACGTCTGGCCCGGGGTGTCGTGGTCGATCATGGCGAGATCTTCGCCTCAGCTGACGCTGATGTCACATTCGTCCGACCATCACGGGAGCGGGCGATCAGGCCGGAGCGGGTTCGCCAGGTGAAGACCCCGGGGCGCGACCGCCTCGCCCAGCACGGGAAGACGACGGTCGGCCCCCCGTTCCTCAGTCGTCGATCTCCTCCCAGACCGCCTGCTCGTCGTGCTCTTCCCACTCCTCGCCGGGCAGGGCGACGGCCCAGCTCGTCCAGGTGCCCATGGGCAGCGCCGGCGCGGTGCGGACCCGGGCCCGCACCACCATGGCGGGCGTGAGCTCCACCGGCGAGGTCAGCGGCGCCGTCGTCATGCCCCAGTGGGTCGGGGGATCACCGGGCCCGATCGACAGCGAGATGCCCGGGGCCAGCTCCGCGCTGAACCACAGCGCCAGCGCGTTCGCCGTCCCTGCCTCGGTCACCGCCAGCACCGTTTCGGCCTCATGCACGCCTTGGGCCTCCGCCAGGGTGACCCGCCCGGCGTCGGTCGTCCACAGCCGGCTGGCGGCGGACCGCTGGTCGTCGCCCGAGAGGTGACGGGAGCTGCCCGAATAGGAGATCTCGTTGACCGTGGCGGCCACCAGGTCGTCGAAGCGGACGCCGTAGGGGTCGTGCCGCAGGAAGTCCAGGGTCTCGGCCAGGTCGCGGTCGTGCACCAGCGCCGTCCACGCCGTGGCGGTGGCCGGGATCATGGCGCCGCCCGGCTTCAGCCACCGGTCGCGGGCGGCGATGACCGGAGGGAGCATCCCTTCGTCGATCCCGAACCCGCCGAGCCACTCCGACACGATGACGTCGACCGGCTCGGGCGGCTCGAGGTCGGTGACGTCGCCCTGGATCACCTGGATGACGTCGCCGAACCCGTTGGCCACGGCCAGCTCGTGGGCCAGCACGGCGATGGTGGTGCGCTCGACGGCGTAGACGCGTGCGGCGCCGGCGTGGGCGGCGAAGAGACTCAGGATCCCGCTGCCCGCCCCGACGTCGAGCACGACGTCACCCGGTCGCACCACCGCTTCGATCGCCCGTCGGAACGCGTCGGTGCGCACTCGGTCGCAGATCATGGTCCGGTGCACCTCGAACTCCGCGTACATCGGGTCCGGTGGGTTCCTGATCGGGGTTCGCATTCGGTGTGTAGGGTAACGATCCGATGGCGTCCGCTTCCGGATGCCGTTTCACATCTGACGGTCGACCACACGGAGGTCTCCCCATGGGAATGAGACGACGCACCAGACGTCGGGCGCTCGTCGCCGGCGCGGCGATCGGGCATCACGAAGCCAAGAAGTCGTACGAGCGGCAGGAGCAGGCCTACGACGAGGCCCCCGCTGAGCAGTATCAGGAGGCGGCTCCGCCTCCGCCTCCGCCCCCGCAGCAGCAGTACGCGCCGCCTCCTGCCGACCCGGCCGACGAGATCGAGCACCTGGCCCAGCTCCACGCCTCGGGCGTGCTCACCGACGACGAGTTCGCGGCCGCCAAGGCCAAGGCCCTCGGCGCCTGAGCGCCCGTCGGCTGCGTTGAACCCACGAATCTGCTCGACAGGAACTGAGGAAGGCAATGACTGAATCGCGCAAGGACGTGCTGCAAACAGCACTCGAGGCCGAGATCGGCGGCAACCCCGCCGATCCCGCCACCCTGTTCACCGACGACGTGGTGGGCTGGTCGCCGTACGCCACCGTGTCCGGGCTGGCCGCTCTGGCCGACCTGTTCGCACTCCGTGAGCTGGCGTTCTCGAACGTCGACATCATGTTCCGCAGCCTCGATGAGGTGGGCAACAAGGCGTACGCCGAGTGGGTCATCGAGGGCGACCACACCGGCCCGCTCGTGCTGGACGAAGAGGTGGTGGTCGACCCGACCGGCCGGCGCGTGGTGCTGGCCGGCGTGACGGTGGCCGACTTCCGTGACGGCAAGATCCGCTCGTTCCGGACCTACTTCGACGACGTCACCCTGCTCGAGCAGATCGTCGCCTGACGAGTCGGCTCCGGTGGAGTTCCCCGTCGAGGACCATCCCGATCCGCTCGACGTCGAATTCCTCGAAGCCCGCATCAGAGGCGAGGCAGCCGCCGCCACCGGGCTCGACGACGAGGTCGAGCTGGCCATCTTCGTGCGCGAGCAGGGGGCGATCGTGGCCGGCATCAGCGGGTGGACCTGGGGCGACAGCTGCGAGCTCCAGAACCTGTGGGTGGAACCGAGCCGCCGAGGCCACGGCCTCGCCACCCGGCTGATCGCCGAGGCCGAGGCCGAGGCGGCCCGGCGGGGGTGCCTGCAGACCATCCACTTCACCTACGACTTCCAAGCCACGGACCTCTACGAGCGGACCGGCTACGAGCTCATAGGTCGGGTCGAGGGCTTCCCCTCAGGCACCGACGCCCTCTGGTTCCGCAAACGCCTGGTCTGAGCCCGGCCAGCCGGCACACCGGCGACGGCGTCACGGTGGCGGTGTCGGCCTTCCGGTGAACGCGCCGGCCGCGACGCCATCAGCGAGATCCTGACGGAGATAACCGAACAAGACAGTGTCGAGGTCGGAACGATGCAGGACCTCGAGGCGAAGCACAGCACGCGCCAGGACCGGCGACGTCGTCGCCCACACCAGAACCATCGCCGAGATGGTCGCGACGCGCAGCGCCGTGTCGCTGACTCCAACGATCGCCGCCGCCCCTGCGGTGAAGTCGCCGACCATCACTCCGACGAGCTGATCGACGAGGTCGTCGCGATCGTCGAAGTAGTTGTAGAACGTCCCGTTCGACACGCCGGCGCGCTCGACGACATCGGTGATCGAGAACGCCTCGCCACGCTCGGCGATCGCCTCAGCCGCCGCACGAAGGAGAAGTCCTCGGGTTCGCGCCTTCTTCTGGTGTCCTCGCGTGGGCTGAGCGGTCGTCGCCGGCATGCGAACATACTAGCGCAGAGTTGACAAGATCCTCAATATTGAGGATACTCTCATTATTGTACTCACGTATAGCGACTCCCGCCTGACGCTCGGCTCACTGTCACGTACCTCGCCGTGCGCGATCTCGACGCGATGGTTGCCTTCTACACGGAGGTGCTCGGCTTCCACGTGACCAACCGCGGAGCAGGCCGGACCAGACACCGAGCTGGCGTTCATCTCGCAAGACCCCACCGCCCACCACCAGATCGTGCTGGTATCGGGGCTACCGCTGAGCGACCACCAGTTCGTGCTCGCCGACCACCTCGCGTTCCGCACCGTCAACTTCGACGACCTCCGCGCCATTCGGGGCCAAGCTCGAGGCGGCCGGCGTCGACGACATGATCCCGGTCTCACACGGCAACGCCTGGTCGCTCTACTTCACCGACCCCGAGGGCAACGGCCTCGAGTGTCTTCGTCGACACGCCGTTCCACGTCGCGCAGCCCTACCTCGACAACATCGACTTCGACCTGACCGACGCCGAGATCGGAGGCGACGACGCGCGCGGCGGTCGAGGACGAGCCGGAGTTTCAGCCGTTCGCCGAGTGGCGGCAGGCGTTCGCAGACCGCCTCGCGTCAGAGCGACGCGTGAGGCGTGGACCTCGGGATCGCCGGACGCCGCGCCATCGTCTGCGCGTCGCAGTCGCGGCCTCGGGTACGCGTGCGCCGCACGCCGCTCGCGGCAGAGGGCGTGCACGTCGTCGATCAACGGACGCGATGCGGCAGCTCCGCGACCGCGGCCGAAGACGCTTCGCATCCCGGCACGACGTCGACGTCGCTCGCCGTTCCGGGCGACGTCGGCCACGAGGACGACACGCGAGCAGCGCTGCTCGACGCCTGTCCCGAGCCCGACATCCTGGTCAACAACAACGGCGGGCCGCCGCCCGGCCGCTTTCGCGACTGGCAGACGCGACGAGTGGATCGCCGCGCTCGACGCCAACATGATCGCGCCCGCTCCTGATGATCCGCGCCGTGATCGACGGGATGGTCGAGCGCGCGCTTCGGCCGCATCGTCAACATCACGTCGGCGATGGTGAAGACGCCCGCTGTCGGCGATGGGGCTGAGCACCGGCGCGCGCACGGGGCTGACGTCGATCAGCAAGGCGCTGTCGCGCGACGTCGCCGCCGCCAACGTGACGATCAACAACCTGCTGCCCGAGCGCTTCGACACCGACCGGCAGCGCCAGATGGCCGAGCTGCACGCCACGCCTCGGCGGACATCACGATCGACGAGGCCTACGAGGCCATGCGTAGCATCGATCGCCGCCGACCGACTCGGCCGCCCGGAGGAGTTCGGCGCCATGTGCGCGTTCCTGTGCAGCGCGCACGCCGGCTTCGTGTCCGGCCAGAGCGATCCAACTCGACGGCGGCAGCTATCGCGGGGCTGCTTGTGACTGCGGACGAGCTTCGACGCTCGACGTCGCTGATCGTCGGCGCCGGGCCCGTCGGACTCCTCGCGCGGCATCCTGGGTGCTCGCGCCGCGGCTGCGCACGATCGTCCTCGAGCGGCGCGACGGCCCGCAGCCCGCGCCCGGCGGCGCACGCCATCAACGCCCGCACGTTCGAGATCTGCCGCCAGGCCGGCCTCGACATGGATCGCCTTGTCGGCGCCGCCGCCGCGATCGAAGACTCGGGCGCACGTCAACTTCGTCACCCGCCTCGGTGGAGAACGCTGATCGGCCGCCTTCCTTACGAGCGCCAGAGCATCGACGACCCGTCGATCACGCCGACCCCGATGCGCAACCTGTCCCAGCACCGTCTCGAGCCGATCCTCGTCGACGACGCTCGACCACGGCCGGCGCCGGACTTGCGCTACGGACAGCAGTGGGAGTCGGCGACCCAGGACGAACTGACGGCGTCACGTCGCGTCGTCCTCGATCGCGCCGCCGCCCGAACGTCCGTCGTCCGCAGTCGCTACGTGATCGGCTGCGACGGTGCCGGCAGCCCGGTGCGCAAGTCGATCGGCATCGAGATGGACGGTCCGTCGCTACTGCAGAGCTTCGTGATGATCCACGTCGCCGCCGATCTGCGGCGCGCTCGTCGCCGACCGACCCGGCGTGTCTGCACTTCGTGCTCGACCCCGAGGTCGAAGGCGTGTTCGTCGCCCACGACATCGATCGCGAGTGGGTGTTCATGCGCTCCATACGACGCGGACGTACGAGACCATCGACGACTACGACATCGACCGGTGCCGGCGCATCGTGCTCGAAGCCATCGGGGTCCACGCTGACATCGACATCGTCGGGGTCGGCACCTGGTGGATGAGCGCGCAGGTCGCTGACGGGATGCGCTGCGGTCGCATCTTCCTCGCTGGCGATGCCGCCCACCGGTTCCCGCCGACGGGCGGACTCGGGCTGAACACCGGCGCGCAGGACATCCATGGCCTGATGTGGCGCCTGGCCGCTGTCGAAGAGGGCTGGGCCGGGCCAGCGATCCTCGACACCTACGCGTCCGAACGACTACCAATCGCCCACAACAACGCACACCAGTCGCTCTCCAACGCCATCAAGATGATCGCGCTGCTCGCAGGCGCTCGGCACCGATGCCGAGCGCACGACCGATGCGGTTCCTCACCTCGCTGTGCGATCCCGCACGCGCCGAGGCCATCTCCGCGGCCATCGACGAGCAAGCCGAGCACTTCGACATGGTCGGCCTGCAGGTCGGTTACGTGTACGAGTCAGGCGCACTCGTACCGGATGGAGAGGCGGTCGAACAGAGTCCGACGCGCACGTACCGCCCGACCGCGCGCCCTGGGCGCGCCTTCCCCACGCTCGCACGTCGGCACCGGCGAACTCGACCCTCGACCTCGTCGACCCCGCCCAGCTCACGATGCTCACGTTCGGCGATCACGGGGTCTGGTCGGCCGCATGGCCCGAAGACATGCCGCTCGTGCATCGTCGCATCGGCACCGATGTCGACGTCGAGTCATCGTGGACGACGATCTGTGGCGTGGGCGAGCGACCGGTGCGCTGGTCGTCCGGCCTGACCAGCACGTCGCCTGGCGGGCCACCGACAGCGCGAGCGTGCGACGAACTTCCTGCGGTCGTCGCCTCCATCACGAGGCGGCCATGAACCCCGAACCACTGCTTGTCACCCGGCCCGCCGATGGCGTCGCGACGCTGTCGGTCAACGACGACCCGCTCAACCGGTTCACCCTCGCAACGGTTGAGCGACTCGAGGCGGCCCTCGACGACATCGCGACGGACGACTCGATCCGGGCCGTCGTGCTCACGGCCGAGGGAACGACGAACTTCTCGGTCGGGATGAACCTGAAGGAGCTCGGTCCCGGCATCGCGGCGGCGGGAAGCCCCGACGCGTTCTTCGACCGACGGCTCGCGCTCGTGTCGCGACTCGAGACGCTCGGAAAGCCGTCTGTCGCCACGCTGTTCGGCTATTGCCTGGGCGCCGGACTCGAACTGCCTCTCGGATGCACGTTCCGGCTCGCCGCCGACGAGGGCGCGCAGATCGGCCTACCGGAGCTCGAGCTGGGCACCACGCCCGCATGGGGCGGCTCAGCCCGCCTCGCCAGGTGCGTCGGCGTCACGTCCGCACTCGATCTCATCCTTCGTTCGAAGAAGATCTCCGGGCGCGAGGCCTTGCGGATCGGCTTGGTCCACGAGGTCTGGCCGCTCGCAGAGCTCAAGGATCGGGCCGTGCAGCTCGCGACCCGCGCTGGCCGCGCAACCGGCGGCCTGCGGCTCCCGCTCGAGGCGCTGCGCGACGCCGACGACAAGACGCTCGACGAACTGCACCCAGCGTCACTCGTAGTGGACCTGGCCGGTGATACTCGGCTCAGACGCCGGCGAGGCGGGTCTGACGGGCGACGGCGAGGACACGCCCGTCGGGTGCCCACATGGTGGCGTCCTCGACCGCGAACCCTTCGTTCGAGAGCGGTGAGCGACACGAGAGGTAGACGTACTCGCCCGGCGCCACGGTGGGCTCCACGGTGGCCAGGTGCACGACGTACTCGATCGTCGCCGCCGCGACCGGGCCCGTGGTGCGGCTGAAGATCGCGGGAGGGAGGATGTCGCACATGGCGACCAGCCAGGCGGCGTCGATCGGTTCGCGCTCGAGCGGCCGTAGCCACGCGGCGACGAGCGCTTCGTGTCCGCCGGCGAAGAGGACCGCTCCTGGGTCGAACCGCACGTCGGCGTTCTGGAAGTGCCCCACACCGTCGGAGGACGAGAACCGTGGGGTGTCACCAGGGTCGGCGTCGCGGCGGCGCACGTAGTCGTCGTAGGCGAGTCCGGGCCGGGTCGCCGAGCTCGCGGCGTGGGCGATCTGCAGGACCCTTCCCTCCTGGACCAGGCGGGCGCTCGTGGTGGTCATCGACTTGCCGGTGCGTTCGACGGTCACCTCGATGTCCACCGGTCCCGGGCGGGGAATGGCGGCGAACTGGGTGGCGAAGCTGCGCAGGGCGCGTGAAGGGTCATCGACGGCCATGGTGATGGCGTTGGCGACGATGGCCGCGGTGTAGCCGCCGTGGATGCCGACGAGCGAGGACCAATGCTCGTGCAGATCCGCAGTGAAGCTGCCGGGGCCGATCTGGGTGACGGCGGTATCGGCAGTGAAGCTCATGGAGTGATCTCGCTCGACGCTCGAGGACGGCCCGGCTGGCGGTTGAACTTGTGGATCTGCTTGTCGAATGTGCGGGCGGGAACGATGCGTCGCAGCATCGCCAGCTGCTTGGCCTGTCGGCCGGCGGGATACCGCAGCTTCGGCTTCGCGTCCGTGGCCGCCCGCACGATCGTCGCCGCGACGACGGACGGCTCGTCGCCGGACACCATCGATTCTTCCAGGACTGCTTCGGCCGATCGCCGATCATCCGCATACGCCGGGAGCGAGATTGCGGGCGACACGATGTTGGCGTCGAAGGCGGTCTTGGTGAAGCCCGGCTCGACGAGCAGTACTCGGACGCCGTGCTGGCGGACCTCGTGGTCCACTGACTCGGAGTAGCCCTCCACGGCGTGTTTGGACGCGGCGTACAGCGCACCGAAGGGCACCGGTACGAACCCAAGGACTGATGAGACGTTGATGATCCGGCCCTCCCCCTGGGCCCGCATGTGCGGCAGCACGGCCTTGGTCATCCGGATCAGACCGAAGAAGTTCACGTCGAACACCCGCTGGGCCTGGTCGATGGAGCTCTCCTCCGCTGCACCTCCGGACCCGATGCCGGCGTTGTTGACGAGGACATCGATCCGTCCGAATCGTCCGATCACCGCGTCCACGAGGGCCGATACGGAGTCGTCGCTTCCGACGTCGAGGTCGAGGAGCGTGACCCCCTCCCGAGGAGTGGCGCCTGAAGAGTTCCGGCTCGTTCCGACGACGTCGTAGCCGGCCGCCACGAACGCAGCGGCCGTCGCTTCGCCGATGCCCGACGATGCCCCGGTCACGAGCGCCACGGGCCGAGGGCGCGTCATCGTTCACCCCGATCGTTGGTGCTGACCTCACGGTCGAGGAAGTCGAGGGCGGTCTGGACGAACTGATCGTGGAACTGGAAGATGCCGCCATGGCCGGCATCGGGGTAGATGACCAGCTCGTTGTCCGGCAAACGCTGGGCCATGTCGAGGGTGTTGGGCGTTGGGAGCATCCGGTCGTGGTCTCCGTTGGCGAGCAGGACAGGGTGGTGGATGGTGGAGAGGTCGTGGGGCCTCGAGGCACCCCAGCGGTAGCAGGCCCTGAGCTGCGCGAGGTACGACGTGGGCGAGATCGCCTGGTCGCGGTCGACCGTGCGTTCCTCGAGGCGGGCGAGAAACTCCTTGCCGGCTCGTTTCCCGTTGGCGGTGCGGGTGAAGAAGAGGAACTGCTTGGGGTCCTGTCGGCTCAGCAGCGCGCGCACGGTGTCGAGTTGGGCGACGGCGACGACGGGTCTGACGCCCTTGCCCCCGGCCGGTGCCGTTCCGGTGAGGATGAGCTTGCGGACCAGCTGCGGGTGCTGCTGGGCGATGACCTGGGCGACCATGCCGCCCATGGAGAAGCCGTGGAGATCGACCCGCTCGAGGCCGAGTGCTTCGATGAAGGTGACGGCATCAGCGGCCATGGCCTCGATGGTGCTCGGGGTCTTGCCTGACGAGCCGCCGACTCCCCGGTTGTCGAACGCGATGACCCGATGCTTTGCGGCGATCCCGTCGACGACCCGGGGGTCCCAGTTGTCGAGAACCGCAGCGAGATGAACGAGGAAGACGACGGGGATGCCGTCCCTCGGGCCGAGGTCTCGGTAGACGAACGTGACCCCGCCAGCGGTGACCGAGCGGTTCGGTGCTTCGGTGTACGACGTGATGACTTCGTTCATGGGGTCCTCCCGAGAGGTGGCAGCCGGGTGCGCACGTGCGTTCAGCTCGCCGCCGCGGCCCGGATGAGGGTCAGGGCGTCGATGGCGGCTCGATCGAGGATGTCGTCCGAGAGCGAAGGATCGTCGACCGCGCGCGCCAACTGGACCGCTCCCACCATGAGGGCGAACGCGCTGAACAGCTGCCGGCGGGCTGCGGGGCCCTTCGCCCCGAGGGTGGAAGCGAGGTCGTCGATGATCGCGGTCATGCCGTCGGTGTAGGCACGTCGGGTTGCCTCGCTCTGCCGTCCGATCTCGTCGATCAGCGCGCTGGAGGGGCAGCCGTCGCCTCGGCCGTCGCGGTGGTCGGCGGAGAGGTACTCGCGCACGAACCGCTCGAGCCCGGCGATGCCGGGCTCGAGCTGGGCGAGGTGCGCCCGTTGCCGGTCGAGCTGGTCGGCGACCATGGCGGCGACGAGGTCGTCCTTGGAATCGAAGTGGCCGTAGAAGGCGCCGTTGGTCAGCCCGGCATCCTTCATGAGCACGGCGACGCCGGACCCGTCGATGCCGTCCAGCTTGAAGCGGCGCCCCGCGGTCTCGATGATCCGCTGACGGGTCGCCTGCTTGTGCTCAGCGTCGTATCGAGCCATCTGACCTCCGTTGTTCCAGCGGGGTTGCGATGCGCCACCCCTCCGTTATCTTACGATCATACGCCATTGAACCGGGCCCTGCACCCCACTCAGATTCGGCCGGGACGACCCGTCGCCACCCAGCAGGGCCCGGCCCGAACCGAACGACCCCGGCCACCAACCATTGGAGAACCCATGAAGATCGAAGGATCCGTCGCCCTCGTCACCGGCGCCAACCGTGGTCTCGGCGCGTCGTTCTGCCGGACCTTGCTCGAGCAGGGCGCATCGAAGGTGTACGCCGCCGCCCGGGACCCGCAGTCGATCCGGCAGGACGGCGTGGTTCCGGTCCAGCTCGATGTCACCTCGGCCGCCGACATCGCCGCGGCGGCTGATCGCTGCGGTGACGTCTCGCTGCTGATCAACAACGCCGGCATCGGCACCGGGACCTCCGTGCTCGCCGAGGACGCGATCGCGGCCGCCCGCCGCGAATTCGAGACGAACACGTTCGGCCCGATGGCCATGAGCAGCGCGTTCGCACCCGTGCTCGCGGCGAACGGCGGCGGTGCCATCGTCAACGTGCTCTCCGTGCTGTCGTGGGTCGCGATACCCGCAACGGCGATCTACTGCGCGTCGAAGGCCGCAGGATGGTCGCTCACGAACTCGCTGCGCCAGGAGCTCCTCGCCCAGCAGACCCAGGTCGTCGGCCTCTACGTCGGCTACATGGACACCGACATGACGGCAGGGCTCGACGGACCGAAGTCCGACCCCGATGCGGTCGCCGCCCTGACGCTCGCCGGCATCGAGGCCGGCGAGTTCGAGGTCGTCGCCGACGACATCAGCCGCCACGTCCGCGGTGCGCTCTCCGGCGACCTGACCGCGCTCTACCCAGCGCTCGCCGGGTAACCCACCGGAGCCAGGCCCGGATGCGCCACACGTCACGTTGACCTCCTATAGAAGTATGATCATACTCTTATTGACCCGACAGGAGAACCGATGAACTGGAAGAACGTGCCGACGCGGATGATCGATGTGAACGGGACACCGTTCGCGTACCGCGAGCTCGGCCCCGAGGGCGGCGTCCCGGTGGTGTTCCTGCACCACCTGATGGCCGTGCTCGACGACTGGGACCCCCGGGTCATCGATGGCATCGCCGAGCACCACCGGGTGATCGCGTTCGACAACCGCGGGATCGGGCGCTCCGGCGGGAAGGTGCCCACCGACATCGACGCGATGGGCAGCGACGCCATCGCGTTCATCCGGGCGATGGGCCTCGAACAGGTCGACCTCCTCGGGTTCTCGCTCGGCGGCGGCGTGGCCCAGATGGTGCTGCTGCAGGCACCCGATCTCGTGCGACGGGCCGTCCTCGCCGGCACCGGACCCAAGGGCGGCGGCGGCATCGACGAGATCACCAAGGTCTCGGTGAAGGCCTACCTCAAGGCGGCGCGCCACCTTGAAGGACCCTCGCACCTACCTGTTCTTCCCGCGGAACCCTGCGGGCAAGACCGCAGCGAAGGCCTACCTGCGCCGGCTCAAGGAGCGCACCGACGACAAGGACAAGCGGATCTCGATGCAGGCTCGCCGCGCCCAGCTCAAAGCCATCCGCGCCGCTGGGCTCAGCAAGCCCGACGATCTGTCCGTCATCACCCAGCCCGTGCTCGTGGTCAACGGCGACAACGACCTCATGGTGTCGAGCGCCCACTCGGCCGACATGGCCCGCCGGATCCCCGACGCCCGCCTCGAGATCTACCCCGACAGCGGGCACGGCGGCGTGTTCCAGTACCACGACGACTTCGTCCGCATCGTCAACGAGTTCCTCGATGCGTGAGGCCGATGAAGTTCCCGCTCGCCAAGAAGGTCGTGCTCATCACCGGCGCGGGCGGTGGCCTCGGCAGCAGCCTCGCCGAGGTCCTCGTCGAGCGGGGGGCGTACGTCGCCCTCATCGACATCGACGAGGACGCGGCAGGCCGCGCCGCCGCCGAGCTGCCCGGCTCGCAGGCGTTCGCCGCCCAGGGCGATGTGACCGACCTCGAGTCGATGCGCTCCGCGGTGGCGCAGACCATCGAGAGGTTCGGTCGACTCGACGTCGCCGTCGCCAACGCCGGCATCCTCGGGCGGGCTGCCACCCTGCGCACGACCAGTCCCGTAGATCTCGAACGGGTCATGAGCGTCAACGTGTCGGGCGCGGTCAACACCGTGGCCGCCGCCATCGAACCGGTCATCGCCAACCGTGGCCAGATCGCCGTCGTCAGCTCCGTCTACGCCTTCATCAACGGGGCGGGCGCCGTGCCCTACGCCATGTCCAAGGCGGCAGTCGCCCAACTCGGCCGGGGCCTGAACGTCGAGCTCGCCCC
This sequence comes from uncultured Microthrixaceae bacterium, assembly GCA_963726905.1. Taxonomy (GTDB): domain Bacteria; phylum Actinomycetota; class Acidimicrobiia; order Acidimicrobiales; family Acidimicrobilacustridaceae; genus UBA4742. The sequence goes on along the minus strand of CAVSDZ010000015.1, from coordinate 31,407 downwards.
GCACGGTGCCTCGGCCATGACCGCATACTTCTCGCTGATCGAGACCGACCTGATCCGACAGGGAATCGACGCCCACCCCGACGCCGTCGCCGTCCTCAACACGGCGCCGAGCTTCCTGCTGGCCCGGATCTCACCCCGCACCGCGGCTGGCGCGCTGGCGGACGGACTCGAGAGACGCGCGCCGCAGATCCTGATACCCCGCCGCTGGCGACCCCTCGCCTCACTTCAGGGAATCGTCGTTCCCGCCGTCGCGCGCCGGAGCGCCCGCGACACAACCGTGCACCACGCGCTGATCGACCTCGAGCACCACGATGCCGAGCGTCAAGGACTCACCACCATCGCCGATCCCCGAACCCCCCGAAGCGAGGAAGAAGTCAGCATGGATGTCACCTCCGCAGTCGCCGCCCGCATCAGCAACTTCGTGGCCAGGCGAGCCCCGGCTCTCGGCAAGAAGACCACCGCCCGCCAGGTCGACCAGTACCGGTCCAGCGGAGGACGCAAGGGCAACACCATCGTCGGCCGCCCGGTGTTCCTCCTCGACGTCGTCGGCAGGACCAGCGGCGAATCCCGGCCCGTCATGCTCATGCACGTGCCGCGAGGCGACGACCTCGTCGTCGTCGGCTCCGCCGCCGGAGCACCCACCACACCGAACTGGTACCGGAACCTCATGGCCGCCGGCGGTGGTGAGGTCCAGGTCGGCAGCGAACGATGGAAGGTCACCGCACGAGAACTGCCCGCCGGACCAGAGCTCGACGAGTGCTGGTCCCTCGCTACCGCCGCCTACCCCGGCTTCGAGGCCTACCGGACCTTCACCGACCGCCGCATGCCCGTCGCGCTCCTCGAGCGGGCGAACGGGGCCGCGGATGAGGCGAGCACGGGAGGGACCCCATGACCGAGCCCTTGACGGGCAGCATCGACATCGAGGACCTCGGCGACGTGCTGATCGCTCGCGTCGACGGCGGACCCCACGGCCTGTTCGGTGCAGCCACCCGCGTCTCGGCGTTCATCGCCAGCGTGGCGCCGGCCCCTGCGTCGAAGCGTCGGCGCCGAACAGCGCCCGTGGAGGTGCTTGATGCGCGCTAGCGGCCTGGATCTCGGGAGGTTCGGGGTCTGGACCTTCGACTTCGAGTTCCAGCCCGCCGCGCAGATGCGGACCTCGATCCAAGAGCTCGAGGAACAGGGCTGGCGAGCGTTCTGGATCCCGGAGCTGTTCGGCCGCGAGGCGCTCACCCACGCCAGCTACCTGCAACTCCTGGCGCGGGTGGCTACGCCCAGTTCATCTGCGTCCCGGCGTTCACGGCCATTCCTCTCCCGGAGGGCATGACGGCCGTGCAGGCAGCGGCACTCGTGGGGAATGCCTTCACCGCTGCGATCGCGGTTCGCAAGTCAGCGCGGCTTGCGGAGGGAGAGAGTGTTCTCATCGAAGCTGCCGCGGGCGGCACGGGCTCGTTCGCGGTCCAGCTCGCCAAGTTGTTCGGCGCCGGCCCGATCATCGCCGCGCCAAGCACGGCCGAGAAGCGAGCGATTGCCGAGAAACTCGGAGCGGATGCCTCGGTCGACTACACCGCGCCCGGGTGGGCGGAGAAGGTGCGGGAGCTGACCGGCGGGCGCGGCGTGGACGTGGTGCTGGAGACCGCCGGCGGCGAAACCGTCGGTCAGGCCCTCGACGCAATGGCGCCCTTCGGACGGATGGTCGTCATCGGACAGTCCAGTGGCGAGGCGGCGCTGATCGACCCATGGCGACTGACCGTTCCCAATCAGACCGTCACGGGCATGTACATCGGTACCTACGCCGCCGATCTGGAGCTTACGATCGCAACAATCGTCGAGATCCTCGGCTATGTCGGCGAAGGCAAGCTCTCGATTCAGCTCGGCACCGTGCTCCCGCTCTCCCAGGCGGCCGAGGCACACCGTCTGCTCGAAGGTCGGGCGACCACGGGCAAAGTCGTGCTGGAGCCGTGGACAGTCGGGACTGCCGTGTGAGCCGGTGTCATCCAGCCCGTGGTGCTGAGCCCGGCCCCTGGAACCTTCGTATCGGCTTTCAAACCCTGACTCTGACCAGGGAAAACACGATGATTCCGTTGTGATTTCGACAACAGTCGTGGGCGCTGAGGGACTCGAACCCCCGACCCCCTCCTTGTAAGGGAGGTGCTCTAGCCAACTGAGCTAAGCGCCCCGGCCCGGGCCACCCCGGGACCGCAAGAGCCTACTGACCCCCGGCGTCGTGCCCACGACGGCGAAGCCCTGACCCACCGGCCCAGCATGAGCGGCGGCGACTGCATAAGGTGACGGACATCGACCATCGAGCGACCCATCGGGGGGTGTCGGATGCAGATCACGACGACGGTGAACGGGGTGGAGCACACCGACGAGGTGGAGCCCCGCCTCCTGTTGGTGCACTACGTGCGCGAGGCCCTCGGCCTGACCGGCACCAACATCGGCTGCGACACCTCCTCGTGCGGAGCCTGCACCCTCCACGTCAACGGCGAGTCGGTGAAGTCGTGCACCATGCTCGCCGTCCAGGCCGACGGCCAGGAGCTCACCACCATCGAAGGTCTCGCCGACGGCGACGAGCTGCACCCCATGCAGGAGGCGTTCCGTCAGTGCCACGGCCTGCAGTGCGGCTACTGCACCCCGGGCATGGTCATGGCCGCCGTCGGCCTGCTCGACGAGAACCCCACCCCCACCGAGCGCGAGGTCCGGCTCGGCCTCGAGGGCAACCTGTGCCGCTGCACCGGCTACCACAACATCGTGAAGGCGGTGTTGACCTGCGCCGCTGAACAGAACGGCTCGACGGTGGAGGTGAACGCATGACCGCCACCGAAGCCCTCCCCGAAGCCCCCTTCGTCGGCAGCCGCATGGTGCGGCGCGAGGACGCCCCCCTGCTCACCGGCGAGGCGAAGTACACCGCCGACCTCCCCATCCCCGGCGCCCTGCACCTGGCCGTCCTGCGCAGCCCGTTCGCCCACGCCCGCATCCGCTCCATCGACACCTCGGCCGCCGCGGTCATGGACGGCGTCGTCGCCGTGTACACCGGCGAGGACCTCCAGGAGCTGTGGGCCAACCCCATGCCGTCGGCCTGGGCCGTCACCGAGGACATGAAGAACCCGCCGCACTACCCGCTGGCCGTCGGCACCGTGAACTACGTGGGCGACGGCGTGGCCGCCGTGCTGGCCCACAGCGACGCCCAGGCCCGCGACGCCCTCGAGGCCATCGTCGTCGACTACGACCCGCTGCCCGCGGTCGTCGACCTCGAAGACGCCCTCAGCGACCGAGTGCTGGTCCACGAGGAGCTGGGCACCAACTCGGCCTACACGTGGGAGCTGAAGATCGGCGAGGAGGCCCTCGAGGCCGCCTTCGCCTCGGCCGCGTTCACGGTGAAGGAGCGCTTCGTCCAGCAGCGGCTCATCGCCATGGCCATGGAGCCACGGGCCTGTGCCGCCGTGCCCCAGCCCTTCGGCGGGGACATGACGCTCTACAGCGCCACCCAGATCCCCCACATCCTCAAGGTGATGGCGTCCATCACGCTGGGCACGCCCGAACAGCAGCTGCGGGTGGTGGCTCCATCGGTGGGCGGCGGCTTCGGCTCCAAGCTCGAGGTCTACGCCGAGGAGCTGCTGTGCCTCGCCCTGGCCGGCCAAGCACCGGGTGCCGGTCCGCTGGGTGGAGGAGCGCACCGAGGGCGCCCAGGCCACCGTGCAGGGTCGCGGCCAGATCCAGGAGATCGAACTGGCCGCCGACAACGACGGCAAGCTCACCGCCATCCGGGTGAACCTCACCGCCGACATGGGCGGCTACCAGATGCTCATCACCGCCGGGGTGCCGCTGCTGGGAGCCTTCCTGTACGCCGGGGTCTACGACCTGCCCGAGGCGTACTCGTTCACGCTGCACCGGCGTGTACACCACCATGACCCCGACCGACGCCTACCGCGGCGCCGGCCGCCCCGAGGCCACCTACGCCATCGAGCGGGCCATGGACCGCCTGGCCCAGGTGACCGGCATCGACCCCGTCGAGCTGCGCCGGCGCAACTTCATCAAGGCCGAGCAGTTCCCCTACACCGCCTTCACCGGCCTCGTCTACGACTCCGGGGACCACGACGCCGCCCTCACCAAGGCGTTGGCCATGGTGGACTACGACGCCCTGCGCACCGACCAGCAGCGGCGGCGTGCCGCGGGCGACACCCGCCATCTCGGCATCGGCGTCTCGTCGTATTTCGAGATGTGCGGCCTGGCCCCGTCGCGGGTGCTGGCCTCGCTGAACTACACCGCCGGCGGCTGGGAGTCCGCCACCGTGCGCATCACCCCCACCAACAAGGTGCAGGTGGTGAGCGGGGCGACCCCCCACGGCCAGGGCCACGAGACCTCGTGGTCGATGATCGTGGCCGACCGCCTCGGGGTCGACCCGGCCGACGTCGAGGTCCTGCACTCCGACACCGCGCTCAGCCCCCTGGGGCTCGACACCTACGGGTCGCGCTCGCTGGCCGTCGGCGGGGTGGCCATCTCGATGGCCCTCGACAAGGTGCTGGACAAGGCCCGCACCATCGCCGCCCACCTGATGGAGGCGGCCGAGGAGGACCTCGAGTTCGACCACGGCACGTTCTCGGTGCGGGGCTCCCCCGACCACGCCGTGCCGCTGGCCGCGGTGGCCTTCGAGGCCTTCACCGCCCACAACCTGCCCGACGGCATGGAGCCCAACCTGGAGGCCCAGGTCACCTACGACCCGCCCAACTTCTCCTGGCCCTTCGGCACCCACATCTGCGTCGTCGAGGTGGACGAGGAGACCGGGGCGGTCGACGTGGTGAAGTACGTGGCCGTCGACGACTGCGGCAACCAGATCAACCCGCTCATCGTCGAGGGCCAGGTCCACGGCGGGGTCATCCAGGGCATGGCCCAGGCGCTGTACGAGGAGGCGGTCTACGACGCCGACGGCAACCTCACCACCTCGACCCTGGCCGACTACCTGGTGCCCGCCGCGTCGGACGTGCCCAGCATCACCACCGGCCAGCACCATCACCCCCAGCCCCACCAACCCGCTCGGCGTGAAGGGCATCGGTGAGGCCGGCACCATCGGGGCCGCCCCGGCCGTCATCAACGCCATCGTCGACGCCCTGGCCCCGCTCGGGGTGACCGACGTTCCCATGCCTGCATCACCCCAGACCGTCTGGGCCGCCATCGCCGCGGCCCGGGGAGGAGACCGATGATCCCCGCCGCCTTCGACTACCAGCGGGCCGAGTCCGCTGACGAGGCCATCGCCCTGCTCACCGAGCACGGCGACGAAGCCAAGCTGCTGGCCGGGGGGCACTCGCTGCTCCCGCTCATGAAGCTGCGCCTGGCCTCGCCATCGGTGCTGATCGACGTGGGGCGCCTGAGCGACCTGTCCTACGTCCGCGACGGCGGCGACCACGTGGCCATCGGCGCGCTGACCCGCCACCGCGACCTCGAGATCTCGACGCTGCTCCAGGCCGAGGTGCCGATCCTGGCCCACGCCGCCGGCCACGTCGGCGACCCCCAGGTCCGCCACCGCGGCACCATCGGCGGCTCGCTGGCCCACGCCGACCCGGCGTCGGACCTCCCCGCCGTCGTGCTGGCCCTCGGGGGCACGCTGGTGGCCAAAGGGCCCAACGGTGAGCGGGAGATCGCCTCCGCCGACTTCTACCAGGGGTTCCTCGAGTCCGCCCTGGAGCCCGACGAGCTGCTCACCGAGATCCGGGTGCCCAAGGTCGGAGGGGCCGGCTGGTCGTTCCAGAAGTTCAACCGTCGGGCCCAGGACTGGGCCATCGTCGGGGTGGCGCTGGTCCGCAACAACGGGTCGTCCGGGGTGGGCCTGGTCAACATGGGCTCGACGCCGATCTTCGCCCAGGGCGTGGTCGACGCCATGAACGCCGGCGCCTCGGCCACCGACGCGGCCGAGCACGCCGCCGACGACGCCGAACCGCAGGCGGACATCAACGCCTCGGTCGAGTACCGCACGCACCTGGCCAAGGTCCTGGTGCGCCGGGCCCTCGAAGAAGCAGGCGGCTGAGGGACCTCGGCCGGCGAACCGGCCGGGCTTCGCCCATCCGGTGCCATCTGCCGCCGCCCCGCCTGGCGGCGCGCAGCCCCGGCACGGCGCCGCGCCGTAGCGTGCGCCCATGCTCAACGGAATCGAGAACAAGGTCGCCCTCGTCACCGGGGCGGCCCGCCGCCGCTCCATCGGTCGGGCCACTGCCCTGCGCCTGGCCCGGGAGGGTGCCGATGTCGCCTGCCTGGACATCGCCCGGCCCTACGAGGAGTTCCCCGCCCACGGGACCGCCACCAGCGACGAGCTCGACGAGGTCGTCGCCGAGATCGAGGCCCTGGGGCGCCGAGCGTTGGCCGTGCGGGCCGACGTGTCGAACTGGGACGAGGTCCACGCCGCGGTCGAGGAGGTGACGGCCACGCTCGGGCCCATCTCGCTGGCGGCCAACGTGGCCGGCGGGGCGGGGTTCGGCATGGGCGCCGGCCCGCTGCTGGCCATCGGCGAGCGGGAGTTCGAGCAGGTGCTGGACGTGAACCTGAAAGGCACCTGGATCGTCTGCCGGGCCGTGGCCGAACGGCTGGTGGCCAGGCCGGCCGGCCGGGTCGGATCGTGAACGTGTCGTCGCAGGCCGGCAAGCGGGGCTTCCCCATGCTGGGCGCCTACTGCGCGGCCAAGGCCGGCGTCATCCTCCTCACCCAGGTGCTGGCCCAGGAGCTGGGCCGGTTCGGGCATCACCGTCAACGCCGTGTGCCCGGGCACGGTCGACACCAACCTCATCAACGCCGACCGGGGCTTCGAGACCCTGATCGACCAGGTCGAGAGCGGGGGCCTCGACCGGCCTGGCTCCGCCGGGAGATCCCCCTCAACCGCCTGCAGCAGCCCGAGGAGGTGGCGGCCGCCATCGCCTTCCTGTGCAGCGACGACGCCGACTACATCACCGGTGAGGCCGTGAACGTGAGCGGCGGGCAGACCATGGTGTGAGCGCGGAACCGACGTTGGCTGCCGTCAGGTCACCGGCGGTCGGCGTCGGGCTCACTCGTGGCTCAGGCGGGGCGCCTGGGGCGAACGGCGACGAGCGGGCCAGCGTCACCAGGGCCTGCGCCGTCTCGACCTGCAGCTCGGGCAGCGCGTCGCGGCGGTGCCAACCGACCCGGTCGATCTCGGGCGAACACGGACGGACCTCGTCGGCGGCCTCCTCCGACACCGGGCGGGCCCGGAAGACCAGGTCGACCCGCTGCGGGCCGGGGTCGACCACGACCGCCGGCTCCCCGATGAGCTCGATGGCGAGCCCGACCTCCTCGTCGACCTCCCGGCGCACGCCGTCCGCCGGTGACTCGCCGCCGCTCGCAGCAGCCCACCGGGGAGGCCCCAGCGCGTGCGGTAGGCCTGGCGCGACCAGCAGCACCGACCCGTCGGCCCGCTCGATCACGGCGATGGCCCCGACGGTGAACGACGGCGCCACCAGGCGCACCGTCCAGCGTCGCACGTCGGCGGGGCAGCGCCCCGTAGATGTTCAGCGCGACGCGATGGAGCCCGGGATGCACCGGCTCAGCCTAGGAGCGCCGCGTGCCGCGACGAGTTCGACCATGAGTCGGGCGTGGCGGCGGCCAGCGGCGTTCGCCGGGCGTGCGTGGTCGACCACGACGAGGTCGCGACCGTGGGCGTCGGCCACCACCGCTCCGGCCTCCTGGCACACGAGCATGCCCGCCCAGGTAGTCCCAGGAGCCGTGGGCGTCGTGGCTGCAGTCCACGTAGGCGTCGAGGATCCCCGCCGCCACCGCGCACAGGTCGAGGGCGGCGGCCCCCAACGCCCGGTACTGGCGCCAACCGAGGTAGGTGGGGGGATAGCCCGACAGCCCCACCACCGCCTCGCCCAGCGTGCGACAGCTCGTGGGGTGGAGCGCATCGCCGTCCCGGCTGGCCCCCGCCCCCCGCACGGCCTCGTAGCGCTCGCCCGACACCAGGTTCACCACCAGCGCCGCCCGCGCGCCGTCGCCGTCGACGGCGCAGAGGCTGGTCGCATACCAGGGCACCCCCCGGGAGGCGTTGGTCGACCCGTCGAACGGGTCCATCACCACCACCAGGCCGGCGGCACCGTCGTGGTGCCCCGACTCCTCGCTGAGGACGCCCACCCCGGCCCGCTCCAGGACGGCCAGGCCGGCGGCGTCGGCGGCCAGGTCGCTGCGGTACTGCCCGGCGCGGGTGCCGGCCAGGCCCCAGTCGGAGAGGTCCCCGAGGGCGGCGCCGATGGCGTCGGCGGTGTCGTGCAGGAGCCCCCTCAGGTCGTCGTCGTCCACGAAGGGGCGACGGTAGCCGTCGCGGGCCAGTCGTGGCAGGCTGGGATCCCATCACCCCAGGGAGTCGTCTGCTTTGGCCGTCATCGACGTGGCTGGATTCGTCGCCGATCTGAAGGACCACGCCGTCGATCACCAGTTCCACGTGCACGACGAACGCCATTTCGTCGAGACCTACTCGCTGCGCCAGGCCTGGGAGGTCGACCTCCACCCCGAGGACGCCTGCGGCGGCCCGCTCGACCTCCACCTCGCCCTCGAGGTCGAGCCGCGGACGCTGCTGACGTTCGAGGACCGGATGTTCGAGATGGCCGAGGGCGCCGATCCGCCGGAGGGCTTCGCCTTCCCGCTCGCCTTCACGTGGGTGCTGCCCCCGCTCCCCAACGGCCCCGACCTGCTCGTGCTGGCCACCGAGCTGGCGGGCATCGGGGGGACCGACCTGCCGCTCGAGGTCTCGGCCATCGACTCGTTCGCCTCGGTCACCGACGCCGCCGAGCGCAGCCTCACCATCGTGTCGCGCGTCGAGGTGGGGCTGGACCGGATCTTCCTCGGCCAGGAGCAGCTGTGCGACATCCTCGACCGGTGCCACGAGGTGAGCAGCTTCCTGCTCGACCGGGCGCCGGTCTGGCTCGACGAACGGTGAGGCGATGACCGGCGCCGTCCGGCTGGTGGGCTTCACCTCCGACGACCTCACCCCGGTCCTGGCCGAGATGGCGCCGCTGGGGAGGTCCCGGGCGGGCTGGGTCAACGTCAGGCCGCGCCCGGACGAGGACCCCGAGGAGTTCATGACGGAGTTCGCCCCGACACCGGTGCCCGTCGCCGCTGGGCGTGTTCGGCCGGCGCCGGCCCATCGTGGTCGAAGGCACGTGGATCCCCGGCCGGGCAGCCAAGCGAGGGGTCGAGCCGGCCCAGGTCGGCCTGGAGCATCCGGCCGGGCGCTTCGCCGTGCGCCAGCTGCGTGACCTGGGCTGCCCCCTGCCCGACGGCTGGAAGGTGGTGGTCGACCACGCCCGCCGCGGCCTGGTGCTGAGCGTGCCCGAGGGCGACGACCCCGCGGCCGATCAGGAACAGGTGCTCTCCTGGCTCGTGCGGGCCGCCACCGCGCTGTCAGCGACCCCGGTCACCGGTCACTGGCAGGCGGAGATCCACCACCGGTAGCCCGGCGCCAGCTGAGAGGGTGACGTCGGCCCCCAGGGCGCGCAGCTTGGCCGGCATGTCGGCGTAGCCCCGCTCGATGTAGTGCACGTTGTGGATCGTCGAGGTGCCGTTGGCCAGCAGGGCGGCCATGACGTAGGCGAACCCGGCCCGGAGGTCGGGGATGGCGAGGGCGCCGGCCTGCAGCGGGGTGGGGCCCATCACGACGGCCGAGTGCTTGAAGTCACGGGCCGCGAACCGGCACGACCGGCTGCCCAGGCACTGGCTGGTGAGGGTGATGTCGGCCCCCATGGCCGCGAGTGCCTCGGTGTAGCCGAATCGGTTCTCGTACACCGTCTCGTGGATCACCGACGGGCCCTCGGCCTGGGTGAGCAGCACCACCAGCGGCTGCTGCCAGTCGGTCATGAACCCGGGGTGGACGTCGGTCTCGAGGTGTAGCCGGTCAGCTTGCGACCGGTGGCGAAGAACCGGATGGCATCGGCGGAGACCTCGAAGCCCCCGCCCACCCGGCGGATGGTGTTGAGGAACGTGATGAGATGGTCCTGGCGGGCGCCGTTGACGATCACGTCGCCACCGGTGGCCACCGCCGCCGCCGCGAACGAGGCGATCTCGATGCGGTCGGGCACCACCCGGTGGGTGGCGCCGTGGAGGACGTCGACGCCCTCGACGATGATCCGCCGGTCGACGTCGACCAGGATCACCGCGCCCATCTGCTGGAGGAACAAGATGAGATCGATCACCTCGGGCTCCATGGCCGCGTTCTCGATGACCGTGGTGCCCTTGGCCGTCACCGCGGCCAGCACGAGGTTCTCGGTGGCGCCCACCGACGGGTACGGCAGGCGGTGGTGGCAGCCCACCAGGCGGTTGCTGCGGGCCACGAACGAGGTGGGTGAGTACTCGATCTCGGCGCCCATGGCCTCGAGGCCGTCGACGTGGAAGTCGACCGGCCGGTCCCCGATGCGACAGCCCCCGACCAGCGGGACGTTGGCCTCGCCCACCCGGTTGAGCAGCGGGCCCATGAACAGGATGGGGATGCGGTTCACGCCGGAGTACTGCTCCGACACCACCGACGAGGTGATCTCGGGGGTGCACAGCCGCAGCTCGTCGTCGCCCAGCCACTCGACCTGCGTGCCGAGCTCGCGCCAGCATGCGCAGGATCACGTCGACCTCGTCGATGCGGGGCACGTTGGACAAGACGCACGGCTCGGTGGTGAGCAACGTGGCCACCAACTGCTTGGTCACCGCGTTCTTGGCGCCGGCGGGGGTGACCTCGCCGTGCAGCGACACCCCGCCGCCGATCTCCCAGTACCGGTCGGTGGACACGGCCTCGGCTTGTTCCGACATGGCCAGAACTGTACCGCCGAGACCCGGTCGCCCCGGGCCGCCCCGTGGGCCCCGGGGGGCCCGACCCGCTCAGCGGGCCGGCGTGTGGGCCCGCGTGCGCGTCGGCAGGCCGATACGAACCTCCACGCCCGGTGACCAGTGGACCAGCGGCGGCCCCACCGGCGCCGGGAGGCCGACCGCCGTGACCAGGTCTTCGTCGAGGTGCAGCAACTGAGCGTGATGCAGAGGCCACGGGGGATGATCGGCCAGGGCGTGGCGGAGACCGTCGGGGGTGGAGCTGTAGAGCCGCCAGCGGGCGGTGAGCCAGTGCTCGAGGTCGCTGGCCTCGCCCGGCAGGTACGGGTCGCCGATCTCGACGGCGGCCCGGCACCGGGCCCCACCGGGCCCGGGGAGGCGACGGCGGCTGGCGTAGGAGATCACCGGTCCCATCTGGCTGACCCGCATGCGGGACCAGTAGTAGGGCAGGTGGTACGTGGTGCGGGCGACGACCACGGCGCCGAGGCGCGAGGCGTCGAGCGACAGGAACCAGACGCCCGTGGAGCCGTCGGGCCCGGTCACGTAGGTCCGCACGTTCGTCTCGGGGAAGTGCGACACCCAGGCCACGGTGGGGGCGTGGGGCAGGGTGACCTGCATCCGGAACGGGACCAGCCCGAGCCAGGCCGAGCCGTCGAAGGTCTCGACCTCGAGACCGGCTGGCAGCAGCCGCTGGACCCGATCCGGGTCGTAGCGCCAGTGCAGGAACGTGAGGTCGTTCCACTGGTGGATCTGGCACGCCCGGCGCACCGGCTGGGGGCACCACGGTCCCGAGGTCGGTCTCGGTGCATCTGAGATGGTCTCCATGTCCATAATCATACGTTCGTATGAGCAACTTCGCACCACGAGGCGAGGTCCCGGCCAGAAAGCCCACGAGAACCCCTGGAGAACCGTCCTCGCCGTGAGTAGAGTCCGCTCTCGCATCGGCCTGCGGGAGTCCGTTGGCGGAGTCGGTGCACCACCCGAAAAGGGGAAGACAAGTGCGGGAGAACGACTACGACACAGCTGGTTCGTCGCGCCTCGATCGGCGCGACCTGTTGCTCAAGGGCGGAGCCATGGCCGCCGTCGCCACCGCGGCCGGCGCCATGGTGGCCACGGGGGCCACGCCGGCAGGGGCCGCGCCGCTGGCCCCGGTCCTGCTGCCCTTCGGACCTGAACGCATCTACGACTCACGCAGCGGGGGTGGCCGGCTCCCGAGCGGCTACCAGGACACGCTCACCAGCTCCAGCCCCGCCACCGACAAGGCGTTCCTGCTCAACGTCACCATCGTCGACACGGTCGGGTCTGGCTACCTCAGCGTGTTCTCGGCCGACATCTCCTGGCCGGGGAGCTCGACCATCAACTGGTACGGGGCCGGCCAGATCAACGCCAACAACGCCTATACGGCGATCCGGCAGTCCGACCAGGGCATCAAGATCTACGCCGGCGGAGGCGGATCGACCAACTACGTGCTCGACCTGATCGGCACCCTCACCCTGGTCGACCTGGCCACCGTCAGCTCGTTCACTGCGGCCGCACCCGGCGTCGCCGCCACCGGGCTGGTGGCGACCCATCGGGAGCTCCTCTAGCCGGTCCGGGCCGGGTGGGATCGAACCAACGACCGAGGGACCATGAGTCCCATCCGGGCCGTGTCGGCCAGTGCCGTCTTTGACCAAATTGCGACGAACGCCTTCCGCCGGGATTAGCGGAGGTCGCCTCGCGTCTCGGGGCATCCCCTAACCGGGGGTCTGGGGCACCTCCCTGGGAGGGCTGCGGCGTACGTCGGCACGGAACACCCGCCTCGGGTGGGGCGACGGCGCGAGCGATACAGGCCATCCCAGGGCTGTCTCCTGCGACCGGCGTTGGGCGGTCAAGGCGCCGTAGGCTTCGCTGCGGTGATAGACGAAGGTCAGGCGCGTCTGATTGCACAGTCCCAGCTTGGTACCGGGGCGACCATCACCCAGGTGCGGGAGCTTCCGGACGGTTGGGTGTACTACTGGACCGCCGGCGACGAGCGCCACTTGATAGTGGGCAATGTTCCGGTGTTTGTGGACCGAGAGGAAGGCTCGTTGGTCTGGACGGGCCCCGGTCCACTGGTGGAGGAGTCCATCGGCAGGTGGCGGCGGCAGCGGGCGTGGCGGCGTGCCGCGTCGCTGCGAAATGTGCTTGTCAGTGACACCTTGGAGGAGCTCGCGGCGCTTGGCCCGCAGATGAAGGTTCCCGTGGGTGATCGGCTGCGGGAGCGTCACCCGAGCGTCGACGCGGCTGCGCTCGGAGAGGCTGTCTCGTCGGCGACAGGGATCGGCGAACTCGCTCTCGCCCTGACGGAGGGCGAGGGGCACCCGAACGACTTCGAGTCGACGATGCAGGCGGCGCAGAAGGAGTTCATGCGTGGCCCAACCGGCGACAGCGACCCAGGCGCCCCGGTCGTCGACCAGTTGGCAACGCAGTACCCCGAGCTCTATCGCCCCGCACTAGTCGCCATCGTGAGCCGGGCCCGCTACTGGTGGCTCTGGGAGATCTAGGGATTTCCTCGGATCAAGTACCCGCTGCCTGAGTCCAGGCGATATAACTCCACTCGGGTCTCCCCAGCCCGGCCACACCACCCAGGCGAGGCACCTCTGCTGGTTATCAGCCGCCTGGCCGCGTCCCCGTACCGGGGATCTGGGGGCCCCCATGATCGGTGCTGCCCAATGACTACCCGAGCCGATGCCAGTGAGCTGGCGGTTGATGTGACGACCGTGCGTGGAACATCACCCGACCCACCTTCCCGAGCGGTCGGTGCCCGAAGTTCGGTTCTACGAGTCGGAGGCGTTCGCCACGTTGTCATGAACGATGGCGAACGGTACGCCGTAGTGAACGCTGCTCCCCATGAACTTCAGACAGACGAGGCCATCCTTGTTGGTGTCGTTGGCGGCGACGGATGCGACCAAGTCATCGATCGTAGGGAACCGGCTCGGATCAGCCAGGATCGGATAGATCGCGATCGCAGCTTCCCGATTGGTCACCATGTCGTAGGCCTGGGGGCATCCACCGTGTGGAGGCGTGTTCTGAGCGGTGCTCGCTCCGGCCGCCACGGGAGCCGTGACGAAGGCGAGCGAGGCGATTGCGGCAGCAGTCAGTAGTCGTCGGCGCATAAGTCGTTCTCCTTCACAGGAAGCTCCTCGACGTTCGGTGCAGCAGAGCGGCGGCCTCGGCCCGGTCACCGCGAAGGGGCAGCCGCTTTCGATCGCTGTCGCCGTTCTAATCAGCGAGACAGCAGTCGAAAATTGCGCGCTGGTCTCTCTCCCCCAGCGGGGTTCTGGTTGTCGCCCGTGCAGCATCGAGCATCCGCCGAGCATCTCGTCAAGTCAAGGAGGACTCCGGAGACCCAGGCTGCGCGACGAGGCTGGAGAGACGCCTTGGCCCAGACTGACCGACCAACACCCTCATTGCAGTGATGCCCGAGGACCCATCACCCATAGCCATGGGGGTGCCCATAGGCGTGTCACGGACCCGGGGATCTGGGGCACCTCCCATGGGAGGAGCGTGGCGTACTTCGAAGCCTCTTTATGTCAAGGGCCGGTTCGGGGGCGCGTCGAAGGCAGCCCGGGTCGTGCGGGCGTAGCGTTGCGTTTGGGTCCGGGAGTGACTTGTCCGAAGCGCCGGCGTTCAGGGTTCGAGCCGGCCGCGCTGGATTGAAGAGTCGTCCCTGGTTGTCCTCCCGGGCCCGCTAGGCGCGGTGGCGGGCGGCGTCGGCGACGAGGTGGCGGTAGACGTTGTCGCTGATGCGGCGCTTCAACGAGCGGATGGCTTCTTTGGGTCGCTTGCCTTCGGCGATCTTGCGTTGGTAGTAGGGGCTGCCGAAGCGGACCTGGACGATGGCGGCGATGTGCATGGCGTGGTTCAGTTGGCGGTTGCCGCGCTGGTTGAGTCGGTGGCGCACGGTCGGTCCGCTCGAGGCCTCGATCGGGGCGGTCGCGTTGTAGCTGGCGTAGCGATCGGCGGTGGCGAAGCGGGTGACGTCGCCGGTGTGGCCCAGGATGAGACACGCGGCGATCGGGCCGATGCCGAAGATGTCGGTGACGGTGGTGTCGGCCGCGGTGACCGCGGCGGCCATGCGAGCGCGGAGCTCGTCGAGGTCGCGGTCGAGACGGCGCAGATCGCCGAGATGGTCGCGGGCGAGCTGTTTGCGTTCGGTCTCGACCGCGTTGGCCGGGTGGACGCGCCGCAGCGCCAAGCCGGCGCGATCGGCGGTCAGGCGGCCCTCGTGACCGCCTGGGGTCATGAGCGCCAGCACGGCGTGGAGGCGACAGATGGCGCGTTGCCGGTCGTTGTGCAGCTGGTAGTAGCGGTTGGCCAACAACCGACAGATCGCCGAGTGGTCCTCGCCGGCCACGACCCGCAACCCGCTGTGACGCAACGCGGCGATCGCCGTCGACAGGGCGTCGTTCGGGTCGTTCTTCGAGCTGCGACCCGACCCCAACACCCGCACCCTTGCCGACAACGTGGCCGGCACGTCCACGACGTGCTCGCCGGCGGCGACGAGTTGTTGGGACAGCAGGTGACCGAGCCCGGCGGCGGACTCGATCGCCCAACTGCGCTCGTTCGAAGCGGTCGGCCCAACTCAACAGCCGTTCGCACTGCCGGGCATCAGACGCGGACCTGCAACCGGTCCAGCACCGTCTCGTCGACGTCGATCGCCACCGCAGTGTGCGACGCCTTGTGGGGGTCCACCCCGATCAAAGCCATGGCTCTGCTCCTTCGGATTGTCCGTTCGGGTTGAGCCGCGGCGGGCACTCCTGATGTGGACGTGTGCGCTCCTCTTTCGAGCCACGCCGCAGCCGGATGCCCGACGGCCGGTCACTTCGAAAGGAAGCCAACCCCTCGGGCGGCAGGCACAAAGAGAGCCAGACCGTCGAACACCCGAACGCTACGAGAACCCCCGCAGCGTCACCCCCGACTCTGAATCAGGCACTTACCGCTCGCCTTCGGCCGTAGGCTCCCGGCGTCATTGTTCCTCGCACCACAGTGGGATGAGATGGCCGCAGGCAGATCATCGGCACCCCTTCAAACTTGGGCGCGGCGTCACTCTGTTCAGTGGGGACTAGTTCCGACCGGATTGGCCTACTTCTCGCATTGGCTCTGGGATCAGCGATGACGAGTAGCCCGATGCGGCAGGTCGTTCTCCGCCCTCGGACCGAGGTTCGGTGGCTCTTTGCTGCCCTGGCCGTGCTTGCCCTCCTCGCGACCATCGCCACGCTGTCGATCGGCGGCCTCGCACTCGCAGCACTGCTGGCTGGCGTGGCGCATCGAGAAGCTCGAGTGTCCACGACTGTCGATGAGGAAGGGCTCACAGTACGGAACTTCCTCGGCACGAAACGGCTGGCCTGGTCGGAGGTTGGTGGTTTCGCGACCAAGGGCTCGTCATTGCTTGCCATCACTCACTCGAAGGCATTCGTCCTCCTCGAAGGTGCCGACATTCGAAGGGTCAGTCGAACCGAGCGAGATCGACGACTCGCGGCCGTCCTTGCCGATCTGAACGCTCTCCGCCCAGCCTGAGCGACTCCTGCCCCGGCCACGACCACGACAGCGGCCGCTCCGGCTGCTGCCCAGGCCGTCCAGGCGACTTCGGCTTTCACAGGCCGAACCCGCCCAACACCAGTCGCCCGTCAAGCGTCATCGGAAGCGGTACTTCACGCAGTTCTCCCCAGGCCGACCTCGCAACCGAGGCGATGGAGATTGCCGGAACTTGCTCGCCGGTTCCTTGCCTGCGAGTCGGACGAGGAGCAAGTCATGTCGCTATGTTTGGTCGATGGCGAGGTGTGTTCGGTGCAACCGAGAGCTCAATGACGGTTCCTACGGGTCGCCAGTCGCATCGGATCATCCCGCACCCGGCGGCCTCGTGGGCCTTGCCGTCAGGTTCAAGATCCTTCGGGTTGGTGTGCCGAGCTGCCGCACCTGCGGACGGGCCTACGACCCGGCCGTCGTGGAGACCATGCGGAAGCGCTCACTCGTCGGGCTCGGGTGTTTCTTCCTGGTCATCTTCATGGGCGGCGTAGGGATGGGCGTCTTGAATCTTCAGCCGCTCGGCCTCGACAGCAGCTTCCTTCCCGTCATCCTGCTCGCCGCTGTTGTCGTCATCGCCACGAGGAAGTGGGTCGCCGCCGCCGCAAGAGCGGCCTCGTAGCCGGAGCAAGGCTGAGCCCCAGACAAGGCGAGCAACTCTGCGCAGTTCTCCCCAAGCCCACCCGGCCGACCAGGCGGCGGAGATTGCCGGTTAGCAGCCGCAGAGCCGTTACCAACCTGCCTCGGCCCCCAGGTTCCCGCCCGCCGCGGTTGAGCCTGGGGGTCGCGTTCGGGACTGGTCAGCGTCCGGGGCCGATTGTGACCTGCGCCTCTGGGCCGGGGACAGCGGCATCCGTACCGTGATAGATGGATCTTGGCCCCCCGGACCCCCAGCCCGTGGGGGTCGGGTCTTGGCTTGTAGCCCGCGACCCCCCGCTCTGCAATCACTGCACTCTCTCAGCCGGAGCGGGGGTCCGTGGCTGTCTGAGGTGGCCGCTCTGGTTGGGGGTGAACGTGGCCCGAGCCTCGGAGTCTCGCCCATCCCAGGGACTCGGGCCACGTTCGTGCCGAGGTAGGTCATGGGGTCATGACCGCTCGGGTCCACATCATGGATCGCGGCGGGTGGGAGGCACATGGGCCGATCGGACCGAATCGGAACGGCGACCATCGGGTCATGCTGCGCCCCCTTGTCGGATCGGCTCCAACGACGGCACCGGCAAGCCGATGTGACGTGTGGCCCTGGGCCGCGGTTTCGGCGCATCCGTATGGTGTGGGATGAGGCCCGGGCCTCGGAACCCTCGCCCCCGTTGGCTCCGGAGAGGTCCGGGCCTCATGCGGCGGCCCGCCGTCGTGGGCGTCGTCGTTGCCGGTGGGCAGGTCGACGAGCAGCGCGCGGTCATCGGCGAACCAGAGGGCCACAGCTCCAGGATTACAGCACCGACCAACCGCCGTAAACGGGTGGACAAGCTCAGCAAGTGGCGGGTAGGGATCCCGAACACCCCCCGCAGGCCCTCACAGGGCCACACAGAGGCCCTACAGAACGAATCACAGCGATGTAGCCCTGGGGCCGTGGCGCAAGAGGTGCTCAGTACGGCGCGGGACCCTGGACGCTGCTAAAGCCGCATGCGGTTCCCCTCCGGTGCAGCGTGCCTATCAAGCACCACACCGGAGGGGACCGGCGAAACCCCGACCGGACTCCGAACCACCACCTGGGTGGCCCGACCCGACCGGCCAGAAAGGTAGAACCGACCGGGCCACAAACGCCGACACCCCTGCCAGTGCGGGCCACCAGCGCCCCACCAGCCGGCAACCCCGAAGAGAGGTGGACGACCCGGACGGCAGGGAGAACCGACCCACCGGAGCACCATCGACAGCTCAGCGAGATCGACGGCCACAGGTGCGCCAATCCCCGTGCTCGATGTCTTCGCCTAGGCCGAGCTGGCCGTGGCGCGCTACTCCCGGCAGAGGTACTCGCCTCGGTGTCCGATCTCGGCTGGGGAGAACCGAGCGATAGACGCCGCCGTGCCCCGCCCTAGACCCGGCGTTGTGGGACGGTCGCGAACGGAGCCTAGGGGGCGCTCGTTCTGAGACACCATCGCTGCGGACGTGCGCTATGCGGGGAACGGCCAGGGTCCTTTGGATCACAGGTCAGGGGCTCGGCAGTCATGGCTCTGACCGGTGGGGTCCGGGCGGTGGCTATCGTGCGTGACCTTGGTCGAGAGGGACACCGCTCGGCTGGATGAGGTCGCGGCGATCTGGAGCACGACGGCGACCGCGAGGGTCACCGCGCCCAGGAGCGCGTAGTACTGGGACGCCGAGCAGGATGCGGGCCACGACGGCGAGCATGACGCCGGGGGTGGAGACGATCACGCTGAGGGCACCGAAGGTGATGGTGTCGGTGACGAGATCCTTCGAGGTGCTGCGGTGGCGATCGAGGCCGATGGCTTGGACGGGGAGCGCGGAGTAGAGGTAGAGGTTGGCGATGGCGACGGCGCCGAGGCCGAGGGCGAAGGTGCTGAGTCCTCTGATCGGGCCCCGGACCGAGACCCAGGCGTGGAGCATTCCCACGGCGAGTCCGGCGACGAGGATGAGCCGCCGGTGGCTGCTTGCTCGTCG
The DNA here is from genome assembly GCA_963726905.1 of uncultured Microthrixaceae bacterium. Taxonomy (GTDB): domain Bacteria; phylum Actinomycetota; class Acidimicrobiia; order Acidimicrobiales; family Acidimicrobilacustridaceae; genus UBA4742. The sequence continues at coordinate 12,444 of CAVSDZ010000015.1, read as the reverse complement.
CAGCGCGGCAAGCCCGGTCGGTTCTTCGCCGTTGGCGGCGTAGGCGAACGCGATGTTGCACCAGTAGCTGAGGAGGGTGGCGAGCACGATGAGCCCGGCCACGGCGATCGCCCACGGCCCTTGCAACACGGCGAGGTCGTTGCCGTAGACGACGTGGAATCGCCAGTCCCACAGCACGGTGGCGAGCCACAGGGCGGGGAAGATCTCGAGGGCGATGAGCCGCCAGTTGGTGAGCAGGAGCAGGACGCTGTGGATGACGAGGAGCACGGCGCCGACGGCGAAGGCGAGCGGTCCGGCGAGGACACGTCCGACTCGGAACTGCGTGATCGCGGCGGCGAGCTCGTCGTCGCTCATGGTTCGGGCGTGCAGCACGATGCGCCGGGCGGCCGACGCCGCTCGCTGCCAGCGGGCCGACGGAGTGGAGGCAGGCGCGCCAGGTGTCCCTGGGTGGTCCGCGGTCACTGGTGCCCCTTCCGCCGCGTCAGCGCACGGCGGCGAGACCCTTGAGGGCGAGGAGCAGCCCGATGAGGGTGGCGACGATGCCGACGATGGCGCGGTTGTGAGCGATGAGCCACTGGCGGACCCCGTCGAGGCGGGCGCGTGCCGCTTCGCCGCCCAGCACGGCGTAGCTGGCGGCCCCGGTGTAGGGCAGGGTGGCCAGGAGGACGAAGGCGGCGCCCACGATGAGCGCGGTCGATCCGGACGTCGACGACGCGATCGCCTGGCCGGCGGCGAGCAGCACGACGAGGTTCTTGGGGTTGAGGAGGGTGGCGCCGAGGGCGAGGAACGCGACGGGGAGGGGGCCCATCTTGCCGATGGTGCCCATGACTGCGGGCTCGGAGGTGTCGGCGCGGTTGCGCCAGTTCTGGAAGCCCAGGGCGAGCAGGCCGAGCCCGAGCACGAGGAACAGGACGGCTGCGCCGGTGGAGGTCTTGCCCTCGCCGCCGCCGCCTGCTTGCTGGCCGGCGTAGCCCATGGCGACCCCGACGGCGGTCAGGACGACGAGCGAGCCGACGAAGGCGATGGAGTTCACGGTGCGCCGGGTGGAGAAGAGCACGAGGATGAGCTCGATGATCGAGATGGGTGAGAGGGCGAACCCGATGGCGGCGGAGATCAGCGCTCCCCAGGTGGCGGCGTTCACGGTCGGGTCTCCGTGGTGGACGCCGGTTCGAGGCGGTGGATGGGTGGTGGGTTCCAGGTGCCGTCGAGAACGTCGGGTAGGGCGAGGTAGACGCGCAGGGCGAGCGTGAACGGTCTGTCAGGGGTCGGGAGCCAGTTGCCCTCGGGTGTGTGGTCGGGTCGACGGCGCTGGAGGCGGATCGTGAGGGTGCCGTCGGCGGCGAAGGTGAGGCCGGGGGTGTCGGGGCGGATGAGGTGGCGGTCGATCTCGTTGGCGACGAGGAGGGAGCGTTCGTCGTAGAGGGTGACCGACCAGAACCCGAGCGGCGCGTGGGTGGGCAGCGAGCCGGCCGGGAACGACAACTCGTAGGTGTGTTGCCCGTCGAGGAGTTGGCCGTCGGCATCGGCGTAGCCGAAGAAGTAGACGGCTTCGGCGAGCGGGAGGAGTCCCATCTGGGTGAGCTGGGTGGCGGCGCCCTGGACCAGGTCCGGGGTGCTCCGCCCGGCGGTGAGGTCGGGCAGCCGCCAGCCGCCGCGGGTGGGGCTGTCCGAGATGCGGGCGTCGATGGCGGCCTGGGCGTCGCGGGCGCCGGCCGCGATCGCGGCACGGGCCCCGGGGTCGTCGGGCAGCGTGGCCCCGGGGCCGACACCGGCGGTGCTGAACACGGCGGCGAGCGGCGCGTCGCTCGGCAGGGGTGTTGTTGGCGAGGTAGGTGTTGGTGAGCTCGAAGAGCTCGAGCGGGTCGGTGATCTGGCGAACACCGGTGCGGTCGTAGGCGCTCAGGTCGATGGGGTCGAAGCCGGTGGCGCCGCGCTGCCACCGGTCGAGGGACGACAAGGTGATGCCGTCCTGGAGCCGGTGGAGCAGGTCGTACTCGTCGGGGCCGCGCACGAAGATCCGTTGGATCAGGCACAGCGTCGAGGTCGTGGCGTGCACGACCTCGGCGATCCCGTCGGGGACCTCGCCGTCGTCGCCGGGTGGGATCAGCAGGACGTGGCCGCCGGCGGCGCCGAGGTTCCGCTCCCCGATCACGGCGATGTTGTCGAAGCGGGCGTCGAGCACCGCAACCGACCAGTAGCGCTCCGAGATGGGCGGCACGGTGAGCACGACGGGACCCTGCTCGTGGAGAAGCACGTAGGCGGCGCCGTAGAGGGTGTCGACGTTGGGTGACACGGTCGTGGTCGACGGGCCGGCCAGCTCGCGCATCAGCACCCAGCCGCCGAGCGGAGCGTCATCGGGAGCCAGGTAGCGGCGCCCCGGGAGGTACTCGGTGAGCTGGCGCAGGTGCAGGAACGACGGGACCGCGTACAGGTAGGCGAGCTGAGCGAGGGCGCGGAGGTGACCGTCCTCGCCCGCCGCGATCTCGGCCGGCGGGCAGGTCGGCGTGGAAGTCCTCGACCGTGCGGGTCTGGGGGTCAGGTGCTGCGGGCACTGGAGGCTTCCCGGTGAGCGGACGTCGTGACGATGGCCGGATAGGTGGGGCGCTCACGCACGCGACTCCCTCCAGGGCGGGCCTTGACGGCTCGGGCCTGGTCGATCCAGGTGTCGGAGAGGAAGGGGTACGTCGTCATGGTGTCGCTCCGGTGGCGAAGGGATCCCACGGTGGGATCTCGACGGCGGCGGCGATCTCGCCGGCGGCGTTGTTGACCGCGGCGGCGTCGGTCGCGGCGATCGTGAAGGTCCGCACGGTGCCGGCCGCGAAGGTCTCGCGGGTGATGATGCGGGCCGAGTTCGCGTCGGTGAGGACGAACAGCGCTGCCTCGCCGTCGGCCACGGCGGCGCCGATCTCCTCCATGGCTTCTTTGGGGATGCCGCCGCGGTGCAGGCTCACGACCGCCGCGCCCACGGCGCCGACGATCAGGGCGGGGGCGAGCACCGAACCGATGAGCAGACCGGCGATCCCGCCGAGCAGTGCCCCCTCGCCGAAGCCCCGGGCGGCGCCCGACTCCTTGCGGTGATGGAGCCGCACCTTGCCATCGACGTGTTCGGCGATCACCCAGTCCGAGGCACGGAAGCGACCCTCGTAGACGGCGGCGCGGAGCCGCTCGGCGGCGCCTTCGGCGACCACCAGGCTCGGGAGCACAAGGACGACGAGCTCGTTCGGTTCAGTGTTGGTGTTCATGGCGGTTCTCCGGTCGCTCAGCTGGCCGTCTTGGCGACGGTGGTGGCAGTGACCGACGGGCAACCGGCCTTGAAGGCGGCGACGAGGTCGTTCCAGGCCGTGTCGACCTGGTCGGCCGCGGCGCGGACCTGGGTTCGGCGGTCGACGGGCAGCGACGACGAGGTCAGGGTGGTGCCGAGGTTGTCGAGGGCAGTGGTGAACGAGTCGACGGCCGGCTTGAGCTGGGCGTCGGAGGTGTCGGCGAGCTTCTGGGCGGCCGTCTTGAGGTTGTCGAAGTAGGTGCGGACGCTGTCGATGCCGCCCTGGACGACATCGATCTGGTCGTAGGCCTGGAACGAGGTGATGAGCCCGGACCAGGCGTCGCAGTACTGCTGGCTGGTGCTGGCCGTCGTCGTGGTGGCGGCGGTGTTCGTCCCGCTGGAGCAGCCGGCGATCGCGCCGAGCGCCAACAGCGCGGCGACGGCCGCGACGGCTGGGGTGCGGAAGGATCGACGGGGGCGGGGGTGATCGTGGATGGGCACGTCGGGTCTCCTCGGTGGGGTTGTCGTCAGTGGACCGCGGGCGTGGGCGCGCCCGGGTTCCTCGCGAGTGCAACTCGGGTGCACGCTCAGACCGAGGGCTTCGGTCGCCGGAGAGCGACCGGTCAGGTGCTGGTCGGCTGGCCGCGGTAGCGGTAGCCGAACCCTCGGACCGCTTCGATCGGCGACGTGTCGGTGTCCTGCCAGCCGAGGCGCTTGCGCAGCCGGAGCACGGCGAACTTGACCCGTTCGGGTCCGACGCCGAGCGGGTCCGCCCATGCGTGTTCGAGCAGCTGCTCGTGGGAGAGCACCTGACCGGGATGGCGCAGGAACGTCACCAGCAGGCTCCACTCGGTCGGCGACAACGCCACCGGCTCGTCGGCGAGGTGCACGGTCTTGGCCTGCAGGTCGACGACCAGCTCGCCGTCGGTGAGTCGCTGGGCCATCTCGGTCGTGGGGCCGGCGCGGCGCAGCAGTGCGATGGCGCGGGCGACGATCTCGGCGTTGGAGAACGGCTTGGTGACGTAGTCGTCGGCGCCGAGGAGCAGCCCGTCGACCTTGTCGCGCTCGAGGCCCCGGGCCGTGAGCACCAGCACGGGCAGGTCGGACATGTCCCGCAGGCGGCTGAGCACCTCCATGCCGTCGAGGTCGGGCAGCCCGAGGTCGAGCACCACCAGGTCGGGTCGGTCCTCGAAGGCACGCCGCAGCGCTTCGCGTCCGGTGGCGGCGACCACGACATCGAGGTCGGCGCGGCGCAGGACCTCGGCCAGCACGGTGCGGATGTCGTCGTCGTCGTCGACCACGAGCACCTTGCCGGCCGGCGCCATCGGCGCTGTCGCGCACGCGGCTCACGCCGGATCCTCGTCGGGCTCTGGTGGGCAGGTCGCAGCGCAGCAGCGCGCCACCGCCGGGCGCGTCGTGCACGCTGACCGTGCCGCCGTGGAGCGCGACGAGCCCCTCCACGATGGCCAGCCCGAGACCGGCGCCGGGGGTGCCCGCGCGTTCCGCGGCCGGGGTGCGCACGAACCGTTCGAACACCGTGGCTCGCTCCTCGGCCGGGATGCCCGGCCCGTGATCGGACACGGTGAGCGCCCAGCCGTCGTCAGCCCGCTCAGCCGCGACCACGACATCGGTGCCCGGTGCGGTGTACTTCACAGCGTTCTCGATCAGGTTCTCGGCGATCTCCGACAGCCGACGAGGATCGGCCACGACGACCAGATCCTCGGGGACCTCGACCTGGATCGTGACCGAACGGCGCTCCGCCGCCGGATCGAACGCGACGGCGGCGTCGCGGCAGCAGGGGCGCGAGCCGGACCTGCTGAGGCTCGAGGGTGAGCACGCCGGCGTGGAGCCGCCCGACCAAGAGCAGGTCCTCGACCATGGCCCGCAGCCGGTCCGCGTTGCGGTGGATGATCGCGAGATGGTCGCGGGCCCCGTCAGTCATGCTCGGGTCCGACAGCAGCAGCTCCGAGGCGCTGGCGATGGCGGTGAGCGGCGTGCGCAGGTCATGGGAAACGCCGGCGACGAAGTCGTTGCGCAGCTCGTCATACGCTTCGAGGCGTTCGCTCTGCAGCTCGGCGGAGCGACGGGCCTGCTGTTCGAGCTCGAGCAGCGCGCGCTGACGGCGCTGCTCGTCACGGCGGGCGGTCGCGTCGTGGAACAACCACAGCCGCCCGTAGTCGTTCGCCCCGTCGCGGATCGGGATCACCTGGACGCTGATCTCGAGGCCCGACCGCGTCTCGACCGTATCCTCCGCGGGTTCCGCCGACGGAAGGTGCCCGGCGAGCTCCTCGAGCGGCGACGAATCCCTCAGGTTCGGAGCCAGGTGCGCCACAAGCCCGTCGCGATGCCGGCCCACGAGGCTGCCCGCCGACCGCCTGGTCGCGAACAACCCCATCAGACCGTCGTTGGCCAGCAGCACCTGACCGGAGCTGTCCTCGACGAACGCGCCTCCCGGATAGCTCGCGATCAGAGCACTCAGCCGGGCCTGGGACTCGAGCAGCGCCTGGGCCCGTTCCTCGGACTCGGTGACATCACGGGAGAACGCGACGCGGCCCGCCGACCTCGGGGACGTCGCTCATGTCGGCCACGACCATCTCCAGCCACCGCCACTCCCCAGAGCCGGACCGCACCCGATAGCGCAGCGCGGGCGCCTCGTCGAAGGACTCACCCTGCGCCTCGCGCTCGGTGAGCATCGCGCGGTGGGCGATCAGCACGTCACGGTCGTCGGGGTGCACGAATGCCATCCCGTCGGCGGGCGTGCGGTAGGAGTCGTCGAAGCCCAACAGGCGCAGACCCGCCGCGTTGACCATCCGCTGCTTGCCATCCGCGTTGGTGATGGTGATGATTTCCGGCGCCCGCTCGAACAGCACCTCCAGCACCGGCGCGCCGGGCAGGACCACCGGGGCCGACAGGTCGGGCACCGACGCTTCCGGTTCTGGGCTGTCGTGCGCCATGGTCGACCTCTGCCTCTGGTGCCGGACCGAGCGGGGGCGCTCGACCAGCCCCGTTCACGTTAGAGCCGGTGTGTCACGGGCCCGGTGCGACTCGGGTGCAGAACCGGAGCAGCCGCACCCACCCTGCACCCGAACCGCACCCCAGGGCCCCCCGTGACCGGACACGCTGGAGCGATGCCACCAGCTGCAGACGAGCCCCCATCGCCCACGGCGACCGCCGACGACGGGCGCGCTGCCCGCCGGAGGACCCCGCGATCGTCGGTGGCGGATTGGCGACCGGCCGACGACCGGCCCGACCCCGTCAGCCTCCTCGCCGCCCAGGACGCCAACCGGCTCGCGGGCCTCGTGCCGGTACGCCACGCTCGCATGGCCGTCAGTCCCTTCACGTTCTTCCGGGGCGCGGCGGCCATCATGGCCGGCGACCTCGCTTCGGTCCCCACCTCCGGGCTCGACGTTCAGCTGTGCGGCGACGCCCACCTGAGCAACCTCGGCGTGTTCGCGCGCACCGAGCCGAGACCTGCTCTTCGACCTCAACGACTTCGACGAGACCCTCCGCGGCCCCTGGGAGTGGGACCTGCTGCGTCTCGCCACGAGCTTCACCGTCGCCGGCCGCGACCGCGACTTCCCCGACGCCACGACCAGCGATATCACCCGGACCGTCGTCGCCACCTACCGCACCACCATGGCCGACCTCGCCGCCCAGAGCCCCCTCGACGTCTGGTACAGCCGCCTCGACACCGCCGAGCTGCGCGACGCCATGACCGGCGGCTCCAAGGCCGCGCTCCACCAGCTCGACCGAGGCGTGGCGTCCGCCCGCCGGCGCACCAGCCTCCAGGCCACCCACAAGCTCACCGAACAGGTCGACGGCCAAATGCGGTTCAGAGTCCGACCCGCCGGTCCTCGTCCCACTCGGCGAAACAACGTCCGAGCTCGACCCGCACAAGATGGCCGACGCCATCCGCGCCATCTACACCGAGTACATCGACACGCTGCCCGACGCGACCGCCTTCCTCCTGCGCCGCTACCGGGTCGCCGACATCGCCCACAAGGTCGTCGGGCGTGGGATCCGTCGGGCTGCGCGCCTTCGTCGTCCTCCTGCAGAGCCGCGCCGGCGACCCGCTCATCCTCCAGTTCAAGGAAGCCACCGAGTCGGTGCTCGCCGCCCACCTCGACCCCAGCCCCTACGCGCACCAGGGCCAGCGGGTCGTCGAAGGCCAACGCCTGATGCAGGCCGCCAGCGACATCTTCCTCGGGTGGAGCACGTCCAGCCTCGACGGCCGCCACTACTACTGGCGCCAGCTGCGCGACATGAAGGGCTCCGCGGACATCGAGACGACCAGCCCCAAGTCGCTCCGCTACTACGCCGGCATGTGCGGCTGGTCGCTCGCCCGCGCCCACGCCCGCTCCGGGTCACCGGCCGCCATCGCCGCCTATCTCGGCCGCCGCGACCGCTACGACCGGGCCGCCACGACGTTCGCCGAGCTCTACGCCGACCTCAACGCCGCCGACTACGCCCGACACGACCAGGACATCGCCGACGGCACCCTCCCCCGACGCGGAATACCCGTGAGACCGACGAGCGCCGCTGCTCCCGGGCTGCACCCGCAGCCGGCCACGTGGAAGCGTCGACAGGCTCGCCCTCCCCCGTACTGGACCGGACCATGGTTGAACAGCTCGACGATCGTGCCGCCCGGCCGGAAGACGAAGCCGACGCCTCGGAGCGAGGCTCGTCTCCGGTCCGCTGGCCCCGAATGCGACACCTCGGCCGCCGCGTCGTCGGCCGAGTCCGGCTGCTGCTGATCGACCTTCGGTGGCGCCCCCGGGATGTCCTGGGGCGCCACTGCCGCGTGGGGACCTTCGGCCCTGGGTACACGCGCCTGACTGCCGTCAAGATGCAGAGGTGGATGGTTCAACAGATGTTGAAGTGAGCGCAGCTCGGTTCCGGGCCCTCGGCGACCCGACCAGGCTGCGGGTCATCCACGAGCTGGCCGGCGGCACGAGGTGCGTGTGCGAGCTGCGCGACCGCATCGACGTAGCAGCCCCGCTGCTGTCGCATCACCTACGCGTGCTGCGTGACGCCGGGATCGTGACCGCCAGCCGACGGGGCCGGTGGATGGACTACACCCTCGCCCCCGACGTGCTGGCCGGTCTCACCGACGTGCTCGCCCCCGCCCTGACCGGAGCGGCACGGTGACCGCCGCCGACACCGGGTCGGTGACCGCCAAGCTCTCCACCCTCGACCGGTTCCTGCCGGTGTGGATCGGGCTGGCCATGGCCACCGGCCTGCTGTTGGGCCGGCTGATCCCGGACCTGAACACGTCGCTCGAGCGCATCAAGGTCGACACCGTCTCGCTGCCGATCGCCATCGGGCTGCTGGCCATGATGTACCCGGTCCTGGCCAAGGTCCGCTACCGCCACCTCGGCGACGAGCTGGCCGACCACCGCACGCATCGGCCTGTCCCTGGTGCTCAACTGGGTCGTCGGACCGCTGCTGATGTTCACGCTCGCCTGGGTGTTCCTCGCCGACCTGCCCGAGCTGCGCACCGGCCTGATCATCGTCGGCCTGGCCCGCTGCATCGCCATGGTCCTCATCTGGAACGACCTGGCCTGTGGAAGCCGCGAGCTCGCCGCGGTCCTGGTGGCCCTCAACTCGCTGTTCCAGATCGTCACGTACAGCGTGCTCGGCTGGTTCTACCTGACGGTGCTGCCGGGCTGGCTCGGCTTCGACACCGCCGATCTCCACGTGTCGGTGTGGGCCATCGCCAAGTCGGTGCTCATCTTCCTGGGCATCCCCCTGCTGGCCGGGTTCCTGACCCGCACCATCGGCGAGGCCCGCAAGGGCACCGACTGGTACGAGCACACCTTCCTGCCCCGCATCGGACCCGTCGCCCTCTACGGGCTGCTCTTCACCATCGTCGTGCTGTTCGCCCTGCAGGGCCACCAGATCACCACCCACCCGCTCGACGTCGCCCGCGTCGCGGTGCCGCTGCTCGTCTACTTCGCCCTGATGTGGAGCGGCTCGTTCGTGACCGGCTACCGCCTGCGGTTCCCTTACGCCCGCAACGCCGCCGTCTCGTTCACCGCGGCGGGCAACAACTTCGAGCTGGCCATCGCCGTGTCGATCGCCGTGTTCGGCGTCACCTCCGGCCAGGCCCTCGCCGGCACCATCGGCCCCCTCATCGAGGTCCCCGCCCTCATCACCCTCGTCTACGTCTCGCTATGGGCCAAGCGCCGCTTCTACGCCACCGAACCCCACGTGTCACCGACCAACTCCTAGGAGACCGTCCATGTCGTCCCCCATCGTCATCCTCGCCGGGGCCCGCACCCCGATCGGCAAGCTGTCCGGCTCGCTCGCCTCGTTCTCCGCCGTCGAGCTCGGCGGGTTCGCCATCACCGCCGCCCTCGAACGCGCCGGTCTGACCGGCGAGCAGATCGACTACGTCTACATGGGCCACGTCCTCCAGGCCGGCGCCGGCCAGATCACCGCCCGCCAGGCCGCCGTTCACGGCGGGATCCCCATGACCGTGCCAGCCACGACCGTGAACAAGGTCTGCCTTTCGGGCATGGACGCCATCTACCAGGCCGACCGGCGCATCCGCTCCGGCGACGCCGAGATCGTCGTCGCCGGCGGCATGGAGTCGATGACCAACGCCCCCCATCTGCTCCCCGGCGCCCGCGCCGGGTACCGCATCGGCGACGGAACCATCGTCGACTCGATGATGTACGACGGCCTGTACTCCGCGTTCGACCAGGTGGCCATGGGCGAAGGCACCGAGAAGTACGCCCAGGCCCACGGCCTCGAGCGCGAGCACATGGACGCCATGGCCGCCGAATCACACCGCCGCGCCGACGCCGCCCAACAGGAAGGCCGGTTCGAGGGGGAGATCGTGCCGGTCACCGTCCCCCAACGCCGCGGCGACGCGCTCATCGTCGGCCACGACGAAGGCGTGCGGGGCGAGACCACCATCGAGTCGCTCGCCGGGCTACGCCCCGCCTTCGACAAGGCCGGCAACATCACCGCCGGCAACGCCAGCCAGATCAGCGACGGCAGCGTCCGCCACCATCATCACCACCGCCGAGGTCGCCGAACGCCTCGGCGTCACCCCGATCGCCGAGATCGTCGCCTACGGCCAGGTCGCCGGCCCCGACGCCTCGCTGCTCCACCAGCCGTCGCGGGCGATCAAGGCAGCGCTCGACCACGCCGGGCTGACCGTCGCCGACATTGACCTGTTCGAGATCAACGAGGCGTTCGCCGCGGTCGGCGTCGCGTCGGCCGACGACCTAGGCGTCAAGATGGACGTCGTGAACGTGAACGGCGGCGCCATCGCCATGGGCCACCCCCTCGGCATGTCCGGCAACCGCATCGCCCTGCACCTCGCCCTCGAGCTCGCCCGCCGCGGTGGCGGCACCGGCGCCGCGGCGCTGTGCGGCGGCGGCGGCCAAGGCGATGCCATCGTCATCCGCACCATGGCGTGACCCGCGGCAATCAACCGATCGAATGTGTCGTCGGAGGGTGAGGGGCCGAGGCCCCGACCGTCCAGAAGTCCCAAAAGGCCACGAGGAGGTCGCCCTCGGGGTGCGACCGAACGCCCCCGGTCCGAGGCCAGGTGCAGCCGGCAGGTGCACTCGCCTTGATGGCGCGGTCCGACTGGGGAAAGGCGATGAGAGTCGGTCGTCTTCGGCCGTTCTGCGATGATGGCGTGTGACCGAGCAACCCAGGGCCACCCGACCAGAGCGGCAGGCTCAGCTGCTTCGCTGGGGCTTCACCCTCGAAGGCATCACGCTCGGCTGGAACGTCGTGGGTGTCGTCGTGTTGGCCATTGCCGCCATCAGCGCACGCTCGGTGGCTCTGGGCGGGTTCGGTCTCGATTCGCTGATCGAAATCGGGGCCAGCACCGTGGTCATCTGGGAACTCACCGGCACCGGCGAACACCGCCAGCGCCGCGCTGCGGATCATCGGCGCCGCGTTCGTACTCCTCGCGACTTACCTCGCCGTCCAGAGCACCTGGGTTCTCGCGACCGCTCACCACCCGAACTCCTCCCCGCTCGGCATCGCCTGGACATCAGTTACGGCGGTGGTGATGTTCTCACTCGCCGCAGGCAAGGCACGGGTCGGTCGCCTGTTGGCCAACCCGGTGATCCGCACTGAAGGCCGGGTCACCATGATCGACGGTCTGCTCGCCACCGCCGTCGTGGTCGGTCTCGCACTGAACGCGGCCCTTGGATGGTGGTGGGCCGACCCGCTTGCCGGCTACGTCATCCTGTTCTACGGCCTCAGGGAAGGCACCGCCGCCATCCAGGCCAGCGGCGCGACCGTGCACCAAGACGGCACCCATCCCTGAGCACGGTGATGGCACGACGAATGTGACGTGGCACATGCGATCAGTGCCCATGTCACGGCCAAGCCCAGGTGATCGGTATCGACCGTGGGAGCCTCCGACCGTAGGCGGCGTCCTCGTGCTCAAGGAGTGCGACGGCCGCGGGGAGCGTCCCAGAACTCGCGTCCCCGAACATCCCTCCGACAGCGTCCCCGATCGCCGGGTCTGGGGCCAGCCAAGGCGGCGTGTATCACACAATTCTCCCCAGCCCGAACTCAGCGTCGAGGCGAGCGATGATGCCGGGAGGTGCTCGCTCGTGTGAGCGTTCACGTTCGGCACGCACCAGTCGCCTCGGGCGGGGCGGTGGCGTGGCGACGCACACTGTCCCAGAACTCCGGGACTGTGGGAGCGGCTCTTGCAGGATATGGGGTGGGTCCTTCTTCTCTAGGATCGCGGCGTGGAGGGCGATCCGGGTGCGTCGTTGGTGACCTTTGTGGCTACGAGCGACCTGGACACCGCCGTGGCCTTCTACCACGACACCCTCGGTTTGCCGCTCAAAGACAGGGACGCTTTCGCCGCGGTGCTGGACGCCAACGGCGTGCCGATTCGGATCACCCCCGTTGACCACGTTTCGGTCGCGCCCTACACGGTGCTGGGTTGGGACGTCGGCGACATCGAGTCGGTGGTATCTGCTTTGGCGGCTCGGGGCGTCGAGTTCATGCGGTACTCAGGACTCGCCCAAGACGACCTGTTGATCTGGACGGCTCCCTCGGGGGCTCGGTAGCGTGGTTCATCGACCCAGACGGCCACACCCTCTCGGTCACGCAACCAGCCGGTGAGTGACTGCCGAATAGCCAACCCAGCCACGCGCCCACACGCTCTACCACGACCACGTCTTAGGTCCACGACG
>CAVSDZ010000014.1:0-140716 GCA_963726905.1 uncultured Microthrixaceae bacterium | reverse complement strand
ATAATTCGTTCTTTCGTTAATTCGTAGACCCCCTGGCGGGAGTTCAGGGTGTGTCATCGAGGAGCCTGTTGACGTGTCGTGAGAGGGCTTCGTCACCGCCGATGTCGGGGTGGGTGCTGGCAGCCAGCATCCGTAGGAGCCGACGGTGCTGACTTGGAGGGACAGCGCCGAGCAGCGTCGTGATCGCGTCGGTAGCCGTAGACGGGCTCGATGGCGGGTCGTCGACGGTGACGGAGTAGCCGATCCGCTCGAGGGTCCGTTGGGCCGATTGCCGTAGATCGAACGGCACGATCCATGCTCTGCGCTGCGTGTCCCATCGGCGCACGGGTAGTCCTTTGATGGCGAGACGGCGCCGGTGCGTACTTCGAAACGGACGAGGATCTCGTGGTGCGGGTCGAGCTCGTCGGCCGTGATGGTGGCTGCCGGCATGAGCTCACGGGGCTTCCACCCATCCACAGGGGGTGTACGAATTGACGAAAGAACGAATTATGTGCATGGGTGTGCCCGTCCGATCGGCGTGATGGCGACGCTGCGCTGCACCGGACGTCCCGACTGCCTGGATTGGCGGAACGTGGCGATCAGGTGGGCGTCCTCGAGCGCCGCCCTGGCGGCACTGAGCTCGTCGCTGTCACGGTTGCGGTTGAACACGTCGCTCTGATCGGTGAGGGTGAGCCCGTCGGGTCCGGCGTCGCGGAGCGCGGTGAGGACCATGCCGGCGAGGCCGGACACGCCACCTCCGAACACCTTCTCGACGGTGCGGTGCCCGTAGTCGATCCACGCTTCGGCTGCCGCGATGTGCGCCGAGCCGATGGTGGCGGCGCCGTCGAGGACCGCGTAGATGAGCGCGATGCGGGCGCCGTGCGCCACTGAGCGGGCGGTGAGGTCAGCGGCGAACCCGGCGCCGAGTCCGAGACGGGCCCGCCGGTAGAACCGCTCCCAGTCCCCCCTGGCGCCGACGTCGACGTTGTGGAGCAGGTGGCCGGAGATGCGGCCCGGGCGCTGCTCGAGGGCGGCGAGTCGGTCCTTGACGCGCCCGGCGATGCGGGTCACCGCTGTCGTCGTCGACGTTGCCGCCGAAGGGGAGCAGATCGCCGATTTCGGCCCACAGGAACAGGAACCGGTTCGCGAACCCGTTCGCTCTGGACACGTCGTCGATCAGCTTCAACAACTCGGGCGGCGTGATCGACCCGACGATGCTGACGTGATGCTCGCCGGCCACGACGACGCCGTGGGCGCGGGTGGCGTGGCGCATCGGGGCGCCGTCGAACGCGAGCCGCAGGTGATCCCCGAGGATCGACCCGTCGCGGGCGCACACCTTGAACGTGCCCGACAGCTCGGCGTTCTGGATGATTCGGTCCTTCACGCCGCCGAGGTCGTTCTCGTCGGTCGGGTCGGGGTCGCGGACCTCGTACACCAGCATCTCGCCGGGAGCCGAGCCCGGCGAGGGTGTGTGCTCGGTGGAAGTCGGGGTCGATGGCGCGTAGGAGCCGGTTGGCGTCGGCTTCGGCGACACCTTTCCCGCCCGTCGAGGTGGGGCCGACGACCGCGAACCAACAGGTTGCAGCGGTGCGTCACCGACCCGGACGTGTAGATCGGGGCCCCTGCCGATCATCGTGGCGAACCCGGCGAGGAGATGCGCCCCGACGGCGGCCGGGTGCGCTTCGGTCTCCCCGTCGACGAGACGCAGGTAGTCACCGATGGGGCCGTGATACGCGGCGGGGCCGAGCTCAGGGGCGGGGAGGTCGGCGTCGTCGGGACGCCACAGCCGGTACCCGTCGGGCAGCTCGATGGTGGGGACGGTGAGTTGTAGGCCGACGACGATGCCGGCGAGTCGTCGCAACTCGGGGAGGTCGACGACTTGGCCCTGCTCGAACGGCGCCCAGCCGTCGGTGAACATCTTCACCAGTCCCGGTTTGACGTGGCCGACGGTGGCGGACCGCCCGCCGGTCTCGGATTTGTTAGGCCGGACGATCTCGACGGTCGGTTCGGGTCCGGTGCGCACCACGATCGGCGTGTGCCCACCGAAATGCTCCACGAGGATGGTGACGGCTTCGGCGGTGGCCGGGTGAACCTGATCGGGGCCGTAGCGGCTCCACGGACCCGACGTGGACCCGACGACGGTGCCCGTTTCAGGGTCGATCTCCAGGCCGACAATCTTGAGGAGCGACTCCGGGGCGGGCGCTACCGGTATGTCGAACGGACTCTGCCCGTCGAGCCACATGTAGGGGCCGGCGTCACCGACTGACGGCTCGACCACGATCTGGCCGTTCTCCGCTTTGATCTCGAATCCGCCGGGGAACCGTTCGGTGGTGCCCGGGATCGGCTTGCCCGCCATGGCTCTCGATTTCACGATCCAGCGGGTCGGGTCATACGACAACAAGACGTGACGGCCGCCGCGGCCGGTCGTGGCCGCCACGGTGTCCACGATCCAGCCGAGATCCTCCGCGATCTCATACGACAGCGCACCCTCGGGCTTGTAGACGTCGAGGTCGAGGGCCAAGTAGCCGACACCCGTACGGTCGGGATGGCAGCCGAGCACCAGCCCGACGTTGCCATGATGCGTCGCCAGTTGGGCCCGCCACCCGTCCGGGTCGCGCCCACGTTGCTCCGCGGCCAGTCGTCCCCGAGCGGGCCCTTCCCGTTCAGTCTGATGAGGGGTGGTACCCCCAGCCGCTCCTCGATGGAGCGACTGAGGGCACACAGGTCGACGACCACCGGATCAGCCGTCCCCGTCCGCCAGTTCGGCGATATCGGCACGGAGGGCGTCCTCGTCGACGATGAGCTTGCCGCTCCCGGGGAGTTGCGTCACGTAAGCGTCGATGAATCGTTGGGCGGTGATGAGGTCAGCGTCGTCGGCGTCCTGAAGAAGCCACGGCGGCGACTGGCCCTCCTTGGCCGCTTTTCCTTTCGAAGCCTGCCGACTACGACGTCACCGGCGCCGTAGATCGAAGGGGCCAGAACCTTGCCGAAGATCGACACGTCCACGTCGAGGGACGGGCTGTCGAGATCGGACACCCACTGGCACTGCGCCCAGGTGTCGTCACCGAACTGCGTCGCCCCTTCCTTCTTCTCGGTGCCGATGAAGAGCACGAGGTGACCCTCATGCTCATCCTTGCTGAACCCGCTCGATGGGGCGGGCTGGCTAATCACGATTGCCATGATCGGTACAACCTCTCTGTAGATGGCCGACCCGGCGCGAGATTGCGCCGGGTCGGGTGCGCGACCGACGGCGGGCGCCGCCGGAGAACTTGGTCAGCTCGCGGGGCGCGGCGCCGACGGCCGGCGTCGACCATGCGGTCGAGGTCGTTCAGGTCGAGCAGGACACGCCCGCCGACCCGGTAGGACCGGAGGCTGGCTTCGTAGACCTGTCGGCGGAGCCACCGTGTGGTGGCCCAGTCGTAACCGGGGGTGTCGTGAACGCCGGTGATCGGGACGAGTCGGGGTTGTTCAGCACTCATGAGGGCAATTTGTGCCACGGTGGGTACGTTCCGTCAAGCTGTACCCACCCGTTCGGCTTTGACTTGTTTCGGTCGGGGTGGGAACGCTTGCACAAAGTCTTTGCCGCCCTGTACCGTTCCTGTCCGTGAGCACCTATGAGGGGCATAGTGGGACGGATTGGACGGACGACGAGGGGCGCGTCTGGCGGATCGAGGTGCAATGGGCCATCGTGGACGGCCGCCCCGAGGTCGTCGCGGCTCACCCTCGCCGGCGTGATGGTCCCCGGCGTCTACGACGCCACCGGCAAGCTGGTCGCTGAAACGAGGAGCGGTGCTCGAGTCGGTGAACGATACCGTCCACCACGTCGGCAGCGAGGTGCTCCGCAAGGTCCCGTTCGGTGCCCTCGTCGATGCCATGGCCGCCGACTTCCAGTTCCGGGTGAACCTGCCCAACGAGCGCGACGGATCGAACTACGACGAGGTCGCAGCCATCTACCTGCGGGCAGTGTCGGAACGCCGGAACCCGACGAGGGCGGTCGCGGACGAGCTCGGCATCTCGAAGTCAGCGGCGGGCAAGCGGGTCTTTCGGGCTCGTCAACGTGGGTTGCTCCCCAGAACCCAACGCGGACGCCCCAGAGGGGCCGACGTCTACGGCATCACCACCACCAGCGGGACCGTCACCGGCAAGAAGGGTTGACCCATGGCTCACATCAAAGATCTACGGGACCGCAAGGTCGGCTACAGCGGCGACAAGCCGTACTGGGCCCGCTACCGGGACCCGCTCGGCAAGGAGCACAGCCAGACGTTCCGCACCCAGCGGGAGGCTCGGAACTGGCTCGCCGAGAACGAAGTCGCGAAGGGGCGCGGGGATTGCGTTGACCCGCTGGCCGGAAAGGTGACGTTCAAGACGTTCGCCGAGCAATGGCGCACCGTGCAGGTGCACCGCCCGTCGACCCAAGCACAGGTCGAGTCCTACTTCCGGAACCGGGTCTGCCGGCGCTCGGGGATCGGCCGATGGCGTCGATCCGTCCCAGCCACGTCCAGGCCCTCGTGAAGGCTCTGAGCGTGGAACTGGCACCGGCGACGGTGAAGACCATCTACCGGTTCACCTCGGCGGTGTTCAGGGCCGCCGTCCGTGATCGGCTCATCGCTCGCACACCCTGTGAGGGGATCACGCTCCCGAGACAGGACCGGGACCACAAGATCGTCCCCCTCGAGGTCGACCAGTTGGCCGCGGTGGCTGAACTCATGCCGGAGCGGTGGCGGGCGGCGGTGTGGGTCGCGGCCGGCACCGGTCTACGCCAAGGTGAGGTGCTGGGGCTGACCGTCGAGGGGGTGGATTTCCTGCGCCGTCAGGTGAAGGTCGATCGCCAGCTCGTAGCTGGGCGCGGCGTCGCATTCGCTCCACCGAAGACGAAGGCCAGCTACCGGACGGTCCCGCTGCCCGAGTCGATCGCGGTGGTGCTCGCCGAGCACTTGCGCCAGTTCCCCGCCAGTGAGGAGGGGCTCATCTTCACCACGACGGGCGGTGGCCCGGTGCAGCGGCAGAGGCTCGCGGACGCTTGGCGGGCCGCGGCCGGCGCCGTGGGGCTGCCACCGAGAACCGGGTTCCACGCCACCGGCACTTCTACGCGTCGGCGCTTATCCAGTTCGGCGGAGTCGGTGAAGGTCGTGCAGTCCCGACTCGGGCACGCGTCGGCGCTCGAGACGTTGGACACCTACGGGCACCTGTGGCCCGACAGCGAGGACACGACCCGAGCGGCCATCGACAAGGTGCTCGGGAATTCCGCGGGATGGACGCGGGACGCAGCTGCGGCCGACGGGTAAACCTGCAGGTCAGAGGCGCAGGACGGCCGTATCGGTCAGAACTGGTAGTAGATGAACGGGGCGATGCCCTCGGGGCCCAGGGCGTCGATCAGCACGAGGCCGGCGCCCAAGGCCAGCATCTGCAGCACGGGGGCGGCGCGGGCGAACTTGGTGGTGATCGTGTCGGGCACCCGGGGAGGGACGAACTGCGAGGCCAGCATGGCCACCACGGTGACGATGAGCAGCGGCGTGATCAGCGCGCTCGACCCCCCGTCGCCGACCAGCCGACCCAGCACCTCCAGGGCGTTGGAGAGGTTGCGGGCCCGGAAGAACACCCAGGCGAAGCACACGACGTTGAAGGTGAGGGTCCACTGCAGCACCTTCACCAGGCCGGGGGGCAGGCCCATGGGCCCCCGACGGGCCCAGGCCTGCTTCACCACCCGCTCCCCCACCAGGTAGCCGCCCTGGATGGCGCCCCAGATCAGGAAGGTCCAGTTGGCCCCGTGCCACAGCCCGCCGATGACCATGGTCAGGAAGAGGTTCCGGTAGGTGAACAGCTCGCTGCCCCGGTTGCCGCCCAGCGGGATGTACAGGTAGTCGCGCAGCCAGCGCGACAGCGTCATGTGCCACCGGCGCCAGAAGTCCTGGAGCGACAGCGCCCGGTAGGGCGCGTCGAAGTTCTGGGGGAAGCGGATGCCCAGCAGCAGGGCCACGCCGATGGCGATGTCGGTGTAGCCGGAGAAGTCGGCGTAGATCTGGATGGCGTAGGCGTAGATGCCCCACAGCGTCTGCCACGAGCTGGAGTCGTGGGGCAGCGCGAACACCGGGTCGGCGATGGTGGCCATGAAGCTCGAGATGACGACCTTCTTGAACAGGCCCCGGAAGATGAGCATGAACGGCTCGGCCGTGGGCACGTACCGCGGGTCGGCGCCGGCCTCCAGCTGGGGGACGAACTCGCTGGCCCGCACGATCGGCCCGGCCACCAGGTGGGCGAAGAACGACAGGTACACGGCGAAGTCGAGCAGCCCCACCGGGCGCCGCCACACCCCCCGACCGATGTCGATCACGTAGCTGATGGCCTGGAACGTGAAGAACGAGATGCCGATGGGCAACAGGACGTTGACGAACGGGCCTTCCATGTGGACGCCGATGACGGCCAGCCGCTCGGTGAACGAGTCGAGGAAGAAGTTGACGTACTTGAAGTAGGCCAGCACCCCGAGATCGACCACGACGGCGGCCCGCACCAGCCAGCGGCTGCGGTCGGTGCGTTCGCCGTCGGGGCCCATGGCGGCGAACACGGCCTGACCGAAGGCCCAGTTCACGACGATGGAGAAGGCCAGCAGCCCGGTGAGCGGGAGATCGTCCTTGCTGGAGAACCAGTAGCCGTAGAAGAAGAAGCTGGCGCACAGGATGAAGACCTTCCACACCGTCTTGCGCGGTCGGAGGAGCCAGCTCCCGGTGAACACGACCAGGAAGAACACCGCGAAATCGATGGTGGGAAAGAGCATCGGAGTCGCGGACGGTATCGCACCCGCCCTGGGTGGGCCTCGGCGCCGATGTCGATAGGTTCAGCGGTCGAGGTCGGCGCCGCTCGACCCGGGAGGATCAGCGCCATGGATATGGAATACCGACGTCTCGGCCCGACCGGGCTCAAGGTGAGCGTGCTCTCGCTCGGGTCCTGGGTGACCTTCGGGAACCAGGTCGACACCGGTCTCGCCCGTGAGTGCCTGTCGGCGGCGCGCGACGCGGGGGTGAACTTCTTCGACAACGCCGAGTCGTACGCCGCCGGGGAGTCCGAGCGCATCATGGGTCAGGCCATCGCCGAGCTGAACTGGCCGAGGTGGTCCTACGTCATCTCCACCAAGCTCTACTGGGGCATCCACGACGACCCCAACATGCGGCTCACCCTCAACCGCAAGTACCTCCTCCAGGCCATCGACTCGTCGTTGGAGCGGCTGGGCCTCGACTTCGTGGACCTGCTCTTCTGCCATCGGCCCGACCCCGAGACGCCCATCGAGGAGACGGTGTGGGCCATGTCCGAGATCGTGTCGTCGGGCAAGGCGCTGTACTGGGGGACCTCGGAGTGGAGCGCGGCCGATCTCCGCGCCGCCTGGGACATCGCCGAGCGCCACCACCTTCACAAGCCCGTGATGGAACAACCGCAGTACAACCTCTTCACCCGTCGGAAGGTCGAGGAGGAGTACGCCCGCCTCTACGGTGACATCGGCCTCGGCCTCACGACGTGGAGCCCGCTGGCCTCAGGGCTGCTCACGGGCAAGTACGCCGACGGCATCCCCGATGACAGCCGGGCCGCGCTGCCCGGCTACGAGTGGCTGCGCGACGCCCTCACCGACGAGGGCCGCAACGCCACCGTCAAGCAGCTGGCCGGCATCGCCGAGCGCTTCGACGCCACGCTGGCCCAACTGGCCATCGCCTGGTGCGCGGCCAACCCCAACGTGTCCTCCGTCATCACCGGAGCGAGCCGGGTGGAACAGGTCCACGAGAACCTGGCCGCCCTCGACCTGCTGGCCCACCTCACGCCCGACGTGCTGGCCGAGATGCGGGAGGTGGTCGGCTGATGGAGCTCGACGCCGCCCTCGACTTCGCCCGCGCCCATCGCTGGGGTGTGCTCGTCACCCTCAAGTCGGACGGGCGGCCCCAGCTGTCCAACATCGCCTACGGGGTCGACGCCTCCGGCCTGATCCGCATCTCGGTGACGGCGGGCCGGGCCAAGACGGCCAACGCCCAGCGCGATCCGCGGGTGTCGCTGCACGTGACCCGCGAGGACTTCTACGCCTACGCCGTCATCGAGGGCCACGCCGAGCTGTCGGCGGTGACCACCGAGCCGGGCGACGCCGCCGGGCAGGAGCTGGCCGATCTCTACCGCTCGCTGACCGGCGAGCACGAGGACTGGGACGACTACTTCGCCGCCATGGTGCGCGACCGCCGCCAGGTCCTGCGCATCCGCCCCGAGCGGGCCTACGGCATGCTCCCCTGACCCACCCGACTCGAGCTTTCTGTCCCTCCACCGACCTGTCTGGAGTCGCTCAAGGGACAGAAACGTCCAGGAGGGCGGCGACGGCGGCGATGAGGGCGTCGACGCGGGCCTGGCCCCGCCGGCGGGCGGCGGCGTAGGGCTCGTCGCCCACCGGTTCCACCGCCTCGGCGTACACCTTCAACTTCGGTTCCGTCCCGCTCGGTCGCAGCGTGATGCGCGAGCCGTCGGCCAGCCCGATGACCAGGGCGTCGACGGCCGGGGCCGTGTCGCCGACCTGCAGGTCGCGCACGTCGGTCACCGCCACCCCGGCCACCTCGACGGGTGGCTCGGCGCGGACCGCAGCCATGGCCCCGGCGATCCGGTCGGCACCGTCGAGGCCCTCCACCCGCCACGACCACGTGCGGGTGGCGTGCTCGCCGTGACGGCGGGCCAGGGCCTCGAGCAGGTCCCACGGGGTGCGGCCCTCGGCCTTGGCCCCGGCGGCCAGCTCGGCGAAGCGGAGCGCGGCGCTGATGCCGTCCTTGTCACGGACGGTCTCGTCGACGGAGAAGCCCAGGGCCTCCTCGAACCCGAAGACGAAGCGCACGTCCGGCTGATCCAGCCCGGGGCGCACCACCCACTTGAACCCGGTGGGGACCTCGGCGTAGTGGACGCCCTCGGCGGAGGCCATGCGGGCCAGGAGGTGCGACGAGACGAAGGTGGTCACCACCAGCCGATCGGCCCCGGCCGACGTGGCCAGCACCCGCGCCCCCAGGAGCGCCCCGATCTGATTGCCGGTGAGGGCCACGTGGCCGCCGGCCCCGTCGGCCACCATGACCCCGAGCCGGTCGGCGTCGGGGTCGTTGGCCAGGACGACATCGGCCCCCACGGTGGCGGCCAGGCCGGCCGCCAGGTCGAGGGCGCCGGGCTCTTCCGGGTTGGGGAAGGCCACGGTCGGGAAGTCCGGATCGGGCCGGGCCTGCTCGACCACCTCGTGCACGTCGGTGAACCCGGCGCGGCGAAGCGCCGCCCCCGCCACCGGCCCGCCCACCCCGTGCAGGGGCGTGTAGACGATGCGGAGGTCCCGGGGCCCGGCCGCCACCAGCCCCACCACGTGGTCGAGGTAGGCCTCCACCACGTCGGGGGCGACGGGCGCGATGGCCGGGTCGTCGGGGGCGGCGATCGGCACCGCCCCGCCGCGGGCCACCTCGGCGATGGCGTCGAAGATCTCATCGTCCACCGGCGCGATGACCTGGGCCCCGTCGCCCAGATAGACCTTGTAGCCGTTGTCGCGAGCGGGGTTGTGGCTGGCGGTGCACATGATCCCGGCGTCGGCCCCGAGCGCCCGGATGGCAAAGGCCAGCACCGGGGTGGGACAGGAGGCCGGGAACAGCCGCGCCCGCAGGCCGGCCGCGGCCAGGACCCGGGCGCTGTCGAGGGCGAAGACGTCGGAGCGATGGCGGGCGTCGAAGCCGATGACCACGGTGCGGCCCGGGCCCAGCCACCGGGCCAGACCGGCCGCGGCCTGGCGCACCACCAGCCGGTTCATGCGGCCCGGGCCGGCCCCCAGCTCCCCCCGCAGGCCGGCGGTGCCGAACCGGAGCCGGATGAAGCGAGCGGCCAGGTCGCTCGACGCGGCCTCATCGCCGGCCTCGGCCCGGTGCACCAGCTCGTCCAGCTCCGCCCGGGTCTCCTCGTCGGGGTCGGCGTCGTGCCAGGCACGGGCCGCGGCAGCCAGATCGGGAGGCACGGGCATGGCCGTACAGTTTGCCCGTGCCCGACGCCGACCCCCGAATCCTCGAACTGGTCCGCGAGCGGTGCGCCGAGGTGAGCGCCGGGGCCCGACTGGTGCACGTCGACCCCGACGCCGTGCCCGCCTACGCGGCACAGCTCATCGCCGAGGGCCACGGCCGCGACGACGAACCACCCGACCCGTGGCGGCCCGGCGAGGGCGACGACGAGGCCCGCGCCGCGCTCGTCATCGCCCTCGACGCCGTCAACTTCGGCTCGGGGTACCACCCCCTGCTGACCAAGCGACCCGGGCTGTCCGGCGCCGTGAGCATGGCCACCGCCCTGCGCGACCACGCCGCCCGCGCCGGGGGGATCACCGCCACCGACCTCGTGGCCGTCACACCGGCCGCCGCCCACGAGATCTTCGGTCAACCCCGCGATGACGGGCCGGTGGACAAGTTCATGGCTCATGTGGCCGTCGCCCTGGAGGATCTCGGCCGGTTGGTCATCGAGCGCTACGACGGGCGCTTCCTCAACCTCGTCGACGACGCCCGCCACTCCGCCGCCCGGCTCGTCGGCGTGCTCGACCAGCTCGCCTTCTTCCACGACGTGGCCCAGTGGCACGACCTGGAGGTCCCGTTCTACAAGCGGGCCCAGCTCACCGCGGCCGACCTGGCCCGCGCCTTCGCCGGCGAGGGGCCGGGGGCGTTCGACGACCTCGATCGACTGACCGCCTTCGCCGACAACCTGGTGCCCCACGTGCTGCGGGTGGACGGGGTGCTCCGCTACGACCCCACCCTGAGCACCTACATCGACGACGGGGAGCTGATCCGAGCCGGATCGGAGGCCGAGGTCGAGATCCGGGCCGCCGGGGTCGACGCCGTGGAGCGGCTGGTGGCGGCCATGACCGACCAGGGCCACCCGACGACCCCCCGGGAGCTCGACTTCCTCCTGTGGTTCCGGGGAGGTGGCCCCCGCTACAAGGCCGTCCCCCGCCACCGCGCCCGCTCCGTGTTCTACTGAGCCCCCGGTCATCCGATCGGGCCGATAGGTTCACCCCGATGCCCGTGACCGAGCGCCTCAGCGACGAGCAGACCGCCGCGTTCGGGCGTGACGGCTTCGTGCGGCTGGAACGCTTCGCCGACGAGGCCGTGGGTCGGGCCATGCTGGCCCGGGTCATCGAGTTGGCCCGGGCCGCCGACGCCGGCGACGACATCTCCCCCGCGTTCGTGATGCCCGAGCAGCAGCCCGACCTGGGCGAGGGTCGCGCGCCCGAGGACCTGGTCTCCAAGATCTTCCGACTGGCCCGCGATCCGGTGTTCCACCAGTTCGTGACCCGACCGGAGGTCACCGCGCTCGCCGCCGACGATCATCGGCACCGACGACCTCGACTGCTTCCTGAGCCAGTTCATCTTCAAGAACCCGGGTGCCTGGGGCCAGCCGTGGCACCAGGACTCGTTCTACTTCCCGTTCGAGCCGGCCCGGCCCGATCGTCGGGCTGTGGCTGGCGGTCACCGAGGCCACGCTCGACAACGGCTGCCTCCACGTCATCCCCGGGTCGCACTCGAGCCCGTCCACGACCACATCCCCGACCGCCGGCCCGGGCGCCAACTACGGCTACGTCGAGATCGTCGACCACGACATGGACGGCGCCGTCCCCGTGCTCATGCAGCCCGGTGACCTGCTGGTGTTCGACAGCCACCTGATGCATCGCTCCACCGACAACGAGAGCGCCGGGCTGCGGGCCGCCATGGTGTTCCACCTCGCCGCCGCCGGCACCACCGACCACACCGTGGAGCGCCGCGGCTACACCGTCAACGACTGGATCCCGGTGCGCCGGGCGGAAGGACGACCATGACCCCGACCATCGATGAGATCGTGGTGGGCGACGAGCCCGACTCGTGGCGGGCGGCCGGGTTCGCCGTCGACCCCGACGGCACCTGCCGCATCGGCGACCGTGCGGGTGCGCCTCGTGGGCCGCTCCGAGGGCAAGCGCATCCTGCGCTGGTCCCTGCGCGACGTGACCGACGGCGGCCTCGGCGACGGCGACATCGACGGGCTGGCCACGACCACCAGCGACGCGCCGCCGGCCGAGCCCGCCGTCCACCCCAACGGCGTGCGCTCCATCGACCACGTGGTGCTGCTGTCACCGACCCGGCACGCACCACGGCCGCCCTCGAGGCGGTCGGCTTCGACGTGCGCCAGGTCCGCGAGACCGACAGCTACGGCGCCCCGATGCGCCAGACGTTCTTCCGGGCCGGCGAGGTGATCATCGAGCTCATCGGCCCCGAAGAGCCCGGGCGACGGAGCCGACCGGCCTTCTTCGGCCTGGCCTACACCGTCGACGATCTCGACGCCACCGCGCGCCGCCTCGGCCCGGCGCTGGGCGCAGGTCAAGGACGCGGTGCAGCCCGGCCGGCGCATCGCCTCGCTGCGCCACAAGGAGCTCGACATGTCGGTGGCCACCGCGTTCATGACCCCCGAGCGTTGATCGCGGTCGCCGGCACCAGACGGCCGGACCTGAGCCCGAGCGGCGCAAGATAGCCTCGGCCCACCATGCTCGACCACGTCTTCACCGATGCCATCGGCGCCCTGCGCGACGCCTTCGAGAACGCCCTGCTCGAGCGCCAGGCCTTCGAGGAGCGGTTCCAGGTCGACGTGCTGCTGGGCGACACCACCTGGGAGACGAGCTACTCACTGCCCGGCGAGGGCCTGCCCCCCGGGTCCAGGCCGACATCACCCTGGGCTGGCCCACGTGGGCCCAGAGCGGCTACCGCTCGTGGTACATCGGCGAGCCCGTGGACGAGCCGCCCCGCATCGAGATCGAGATCGTGCTGCGGGTGCAGCGGCTCAAGACCAGCCCCGACCCGGCCATGCTGCTCGACGCCATCCCCGAGCAGAGCCCGGCCATCGGCAGCCACCGCCTCGACCGGTCCGGGCCCACCATCGAGACGCTGTTCCTGCAGGACCTCGCACGACGCCGAGTACGCCATCGAGGTGTCCTACGAGGGCTCCTACGACCTCGAGGAGGCCACCCTCAAGGACGGCTCCATCCTCGACGACCACTTCTCGGCCATGGGCGGCTGGATCGCCTCGCTCCTGGTGAAGCTGGGCGACCTCACCTTCGACTTCCTCCCGCCCCTCGACCTCGAGGAGCCCTGACCGTGGCGCGACGGCACCGACGCCGACGACGTCGTCCTGGTCGACGTCGCCGAGCGGGTGGCGGTGGTCACCCTCAACCGGCCCGACCAGCGCAACGCCCTCAACGCCGCGCTGCAGCGGCGGATCCCCGAGGTGATCGACGCCCTCGAAGCCGACGACGCGGTCGACGTGATCATCCTCACCGGCGCCGATCCCGCGTTCTGCGCCGGCGTCGACCTCAAGGAGCTCGGCGCCGGCGGCCGCCGGCGCGAGCTGGTCCTGCCCCGCGACGCCCGCGGGCCGCTGCCGCCCGCACACCAAGCCGGTCATCGGGGCCGTCAACGGCGTGGCCATCACCGGCGGCTTCGAGCTGGCCCTGGCCTGCGACTTCCTGGTGGCCAGCGAGCGGGCCCACTTCGCCGACACCCACGCCCGGGTCGGCGTCATGCCCGGGTGGGGGCTGACCGTCGCTGCTGCCCGAGGCCATCGGCGTGCGCCGGGCCCGCGAGATGAGCACGACCGGCAACTTCATCGACGCCGAGCACGCGGCCGCGCTGGGGCCTGGTCAACCACGTCGTGGCCCACGACGAGCTGCTGGCCGTTCTGCCGCGGGCCTGGCCCTCGACATCGTGTCCAACGACCAGGCCGGCGTGCGCCAGATGCTCGACACCTACCGCCGCATCGGCCTCACCACCGGCGACGAGGGCTGGGCGCATCGAGGCCGAGGTCTCACGCGAATGGGCCCGCACGCACCTCGACCCGGCCGAGGTCGAGGCCCGCCGCCAGGCCATCGTCGACGCGGCCGGCCAGGTCTGAGCCCAGCGTCCTGCACGCGCCCCCCGGCGCCGCAGGCGCGGCTCAGCGTCAGTCCCCGGAGGAGGAACTGGGCCGAGCGCCGCATCTGGACGTCGAAGAAGGCGTCGTAGTCGTGGATCACGTTGTGGAGGTGGCCGAACAGCTCGAAGCTGAGCGTGCCGAACAGCTCGGTCCACACCAGCAGGCCCCGGGAGATGACCGAGTCGGGGGCGTCGAGGCCGGCGAGGTCGCCGCAACGCCGTCGAAGTCGGCGCGCACCGCTCTTGGGCAGCGGCGCGGCGGGCCGGCGACGATGGCGCCCGAGGCCACGCCGTCGCCGATCAGGCGCCAGGAACACGAGGCTGACCCGGCTGGCCGGGTCGATGGTGTCCGCGGGCGCCCGGTAGCCGGGCACGGGGCTGCCGTAGATGAGCGCGTACTCCTGCGGGTTGGCCATGGCCCACGCGCGCAGGGCGCTGGGCCATGGCCAGCCAGCGACCGACCAGGTCGCTGCGGCGGCGGGTGGCGTCGGCCTGCTCCAGCGCGTCGCCCACCGCGTTGTAGGCGTCGACGATGAGGGCGGTCAGCAGGTCGTCGCGGCTGGGGAAGTACCGGTACACGGCCGACGACACCATGCCCAGCTCGCGGGCCACGGCCCGCAGCGACAGCGCGGCCGAGCCCTCCTCGGCCAGGTGGCGGCGGGCGATGTCCTTGATCTCGACGGTCAGCTCGGCCCGCACCCGGTCGCGGGCGGTCGGCCGGCTCGGTCGTGGGTGCTCCATGCGCGCCATCCTGGCCCATTTCGAGAGCACTGACAAGATTCGAGAGCAGTGCTCTTGACAAGGGCCCGGCGGGTCCGTCATGCATGCATATCGAGAGCAGTGCTCTCGCCTTCCTCAGACCAGCCGCATCGACCTCCCAGGAGCCCGCCATGAACGACCAGATGAACGACAACGGGAACGACCAGACGAACGACCAGGCGACCGGACCGACCAGCACCACTACGGCGCCCCCGGATGGTTCACCCGCAACGTCTTCAACCGGGCCGTCGCCTTCCTCACCCGCCACGGCGTGAGCGTGTGGGGCTCGCGTGAGCTGCGCGTCCGGGGCCGCAAGAGCGGCGAGTGGCGCTCGGTCCCGGTCAACCTGCTCACCGTCGGCGACGAGCGCTACCTGGTCGCGCCCCGGGGCCACACCCAGTGGGTGCGCAACCTGCGGGTGGCCGGCCAGGGCGAGCTCCGGGTCGGCCGCCACATCGAGGCGTTCCGCGCCACCGAGCTGGCCGACGCCGACAAGGTCGAGGTGCTGCGGGCCTACCTGGCCAGGTGGAAGATGGAGGTCGGCGTGTTCTTCGACGGCGTCAGCGCCGACTCGCCCGACGAGGAGCTGGCCCGCATCGCCCCCCGCCACCCGGTGTTCCTGGTCGACTCGCATCGCGCCGCCGCCTGACCTGCTCCGCGATAGCCGTCGCGGTCAGAAGTCGTCGGGGGTGGGCAGCAGGTCGTCGAACACCGGGTCGCGGCCCTCGGCCTTGGCCGCGAACGACTCGATCATGTCGGCCGGCTGGAACATGCCGGTCTGCCAGGTGGCGATGTAGTTGAGGGCGTCGGCCACGGTGTGGTCCCGGGCGTAGGTGATCATCTCCTTGGATCCCCAGATGGCCAGCGGGCTCTTGGCCGCGATCTGCGCCGCGACGTCGAGCGCCCCGGCCACCAGCTCGTCGTGGGTGGCGAACACCCCGTTGAGCAGGCCCACCTCGTAGGCCCGGCGGGCCGGCATCCGGCCCCCGAGGTAGGCGAGCTCCCGCACGATGGCGTCGGGGATCGAGCTTGGGCAGGCGCTGCAGCGTGCCCACGTCGGCCGTCATGCCGATGTTGATCTCCTGGATCACGAAGAAGGCGTCCTCGGAGGCGTAGCGCAGGTCGCAGGCGGTGACCATGTCCACCGCTCCCCCGATGCAGCCGCCCTGGATGGCGGCGATCACCGGCATGCGGGCCTTCTCGAGCGCGGTGAAGCTGTCCTGCAGCATCAGGGCCGACTCCCGCAGGCGGGCCCGCTGGCGGCCCTGCTCGGCGGGCTTGCGCTCGGCCTTGGCGCCGGCGTCTCGGCCCGCCGAGGCCGCCGCCGCCGGTGAACACGGCCAGGTCCATGCCCGCCGAGAAGTGCTTGCCCGTCGACGAGATCACGATGGCCCGGGCCCGGCCCTCGGCGCTGATGCGCGTTCACGATGGCCGGCAGCTCCATCCAGAACTCGGGGATCATCGAGTTCAGCTTGTCCGGCCGGTTGAGCTGGAGGTGAGCGACGTGGTCGCTCTCGGTCACGTCGAAGCAGGTGTATCCCATGAGCTCTCCTCGAAAAGACGGGTCCAGGTGCACGCTAACCGGCGGACCGGCACGAGCTGGTCAGGCGCCGGCGGCGCGGTCCTGCGACACGGCGTCGAACTCGAGGTACTCCTCGCCGGTGTCGGCCCAGTCCTCGAACTGGATCACGCCGATCTCCTCGAAGCGATGGCGCAGCCAGGCGTCGCTGGCGTCGAGCAGGCCCAGCTTCTTGCAGTTGGGCACGATCTTGGAGAACAGCATCTGCTGGAACAGCTGCTCCTCGGGCGGCGTCGTCGAGCAGGATCTCGACCATCTTGCGGCCGTCGACGCCCATGCGCTCCCACACCTCCTGCTGCAGGAAGCGGTCGCGCATGCGCACCGCCGCCTCGAAGGTGAACTCCTGGCGCTCGCGCATCTCGGCGTCGCTCAGCTCGGCGTAGTACTCCTTCAGCGACAGCACCCCGAAGGCCACGTGGCGGGCCTCGTCGCTCATGACGTAGCGCAGCAGCTTCTTGAGCAGCGGCTCGTCGGTGATCTGGTGCATGAAGCCGAAGGCGGCCAGCGCCAGGCCCTCCACCATGATCTGCATGCCCAGGTAGGTCATGTCCCACCGGCTGTCGTCGACGATGTCGTCGAGCAGCATCTTGAGGTGGGCGTTGACCGGGTAGAAGCCGGTGCAGCTTCTCCTGGAGGTACTTGGCGAACACCTCGACGTGGCGGGCCTCGTCCATCACCTGGGTCGAGGCGTAGTACTTGGCGTCGATCCACGGCACCGTCTCGACGATCTTGGCCGTGCAGATGAGCGCGCCCTGCTCGCCGTGCATGAACTGGCTGAGGCGCCAGTTGATGCTCTCGACGCCGAGCTCGGTCCACTCCTTGTCGCCGAAGTTCTTGAGCGGCGACTCCGGGTGCTCGACGACCCACTGGAACGGGCCGGCGGCGTTCGAGCCCTGCAGGTCGCTGATGATGCGCTCGGGATCGACGTCGATCGACCAGTCCAGGTCGGTCTCGCCGTTCCACTGGGAGGTCTTGGCCTTCTCGTAGAGCTTGTTCAGCGCCGGGCGGGCGCCCTTCTCGTAGTCCCAGGTGAAGATGGCGTCGGCGTTGTCCTCGACGGTGTGGATCAACTCGGTCACGTCGGTGTTGGCGATGGCGATGATCGCCTCGAGGTCGTTGACGTCGGCGCGGCCGAGGATGTCCTGGTCGGTTGCCATGATGGGTCGTGCTCCTGGTTCTAGGGGGCGGGATCGGGGTCGATCACGGGGGTGAGCGGGTGGGCGGGGTCGGGGCCGAGGGCGGCCACCAGACGGGTGATGACCCCGTCCCACGGCTCGGGCGAGGGGTTCTCGGCGCCCACGGCCTCGAACAGCAGGAAGCCGAGCCCGACGGCGTGGGCGAAGTGCACGATGGCCGTCGGTGTCGAGCGACGTCGTCCACGAGCCCGGCGGCCTTCGACTCGTCGACCAGGGCCTGCAGGCGCGCCGCCCGATCGGCCAGGTGGTCGCGCAGCACCTCGGCCACCTCGGGGTCGCGCGCGGGCGGCCACGAACGCCTCGAGCAGGATGGCCTGGGCCGGTGACGGCTCCCGGGTCACGAGGTGGGAGCCCACCGTGGCCAGCAGGTCGGTGACCCGCCCGGCGAAGCGGTGCTGGGCGAAGAGCTGGTCGAACTCGTCGCTGGTGAAGGTGCGGATGGCCTCGGCCAGCAGCTCGGCCTTGCCCGAGAACCGGCTGTAGATGGCCCCGGTGGTCAGCCCGGCCCGGCGGGCGATCTCCTGCACGCCGGCGCCGTCGTAGCCCCGCTCGGCGAAGACCTGGGCGGCGGCGGTGACGAGGCGCTCGGCCGGTGTCGTCGATCTGGGTGGGGTCCATCGTCAGGGAGTCCGCCGGATGGTCGCGCGGGGGGACGACATCGGTCACCCGGCAATGATAACGATCGTTATCGCCCCGTCAAGGGGGTCGCCGGTCAATCACGCCCGCTCCACGGCGGCGTAGAGGAACGCGAAGTCGGTGTTGGCGGCCGTGGCCCTCCAGCCCAACGGCGCCAGCTCGGCCTCGAGCTCGGGCGGGTGCCAGTAGCGCTTCACCACGTCGAAGCGCCGCCCGTCGGCCAGCGTGCGCTCGGTCACCACCGACGGCGGGGCGGTGGTGTTCTCCATGGCCGCCATGCGGGCCCGCCAGCCTGCCGGGCCCCGAGGGGTGGCGTAGTCGGGATGGGCGTTGTCGACGAGGAACACCCGGCCGCCGGGGACCACACAGGAATCGACGAGCGACCAGAACTCGGCGGTGCGCGCCGGCGGGACATGCGAGATCCAGAAGGAGAAGAACGCACTGCCGTATTGCCGGGACGGGCGGTAGGCGAACAGGTCGGCCGCCTCCACCGAGAGCCGACCGGCGGCGGCGTTCTTGGCCTGGTTGATGGCCAACGTCTCGGGTGACGCGTCCACGGCGTGGACCGACGACCCCAGCGCCAGCAGCTCCGCGGTCCAGTTGCCCGTGCCCGCCGCCAGCTCGACCACATCGGGCCCGGGGTCGAACCGGGCCAGCGCCTCGCGCACCTGGGCCACATCGCCGTCCCACGCGGCGCGGAACTCAGGGCCGAAGTCGAAACCGGCCCGCCGCTGCCACCAGTCGTCGTACTCGGGGGCCCGGGCCCGGTAGTAGGCCACCTGCCCGCGCAGCAGCTCGGTGTCGTCCCCCGGTCCCCCACTGGCGTCGGTCACGACCTGACGCTAGCCAGGCCGGCGGGCGGCCCGATCGGCCGTTCGCCTCACAGGCCCCGCTCGGCCCGATCGGCCAGGAAGGCCCGGGTCCGGCGCCGGCCCCGCAGGCGGTGGACCCGGACATGGGCGTAGTCGGCCGACCCGAACCGACGGGGGTACTCGACCTGCTTGCGGTCGTACTGGGACCACGCCCAGCGGATGGGGTGCTCGGGGCTGAGCCACTCCCGCCAGTCCTCCCGGTTGCCGTTCCACAGCTCCTCGCCGGTGACGGCCCGGGCCACCGACCGGCGGATCACCTGGGCCATCACCACGGCCTTGACCGGATCGATCCACACCACGTCGGTGGCCCGGGCCACGATGAGGGACCGCACCTGTTCGTAGTTGCCGTCGACGACCCAGGCGTCACCGGCGGTCAGCTCCCCCACCCGGGCCTGGAACTCCGGCGCGGGGCAGCTCGGTCCACCCGGGTTGGTGGAAGACGGCGTCGAGCTCGACGAAGGCGACGCCCAGCGTCTCGGCCAGCGCACGCCCGAACGTGGTCTTGCCCGACCCGGAGCACCCCACCACCGACACCCGCATGGGCCTCATTGTGGCGCCCCCGGGGGCCCCCGGGGCCCGACGTCAACCGGGCAGCTCGGCGGCCACCAGGGCGGCCAGATCGACCTCGGGCCGGGCCCCCACGTGGCTGATGACCTCACCGGCGGCCAGCGAGCCCAGCCGGGCGCTGCGCTCGAGGCTGTCGCCGTGGGTGAGGCCGTAGAGGAAGCCGGCGGCGTAGAGGTCGCCCGCCCCGGTGGTGTCCACCAGCGGCCCCAGCGGGTGGGCCGGCACCGCCACCCGCTCCCCGGCCGCGGTGATGATCACCGAGCCCTTCTCGCTGCGGGTGAGACAGGCGATCTCGCAGTGACCGGCCACCCGCCGGGCGGCCTCCTCGAAGTCGTCCACCTCGTAGAGCGAGCAGATCTCCGACTCGTTGGCGAAGAGGATGTCGACCGGTTCTCGGCCAGGTCGAGGAACTCAGCCCGGTGGCGGTCCACGCAGAACGAGTCCGACAGCGTGAACGCCACCTTGCCGCCGGCCGGCCGGGCGGCGTCCATGGCCTTGATCAGCGCCGCCTTGGCCTCGGGCAGGTCCCACAGGTAGCCCTCGCAGTACACGATCTCCGCCGAGGCCACGAAGGCCTCGTCGACGTCGTCGGGTGACAGGAGGCTGGCCGCTCCGAGGAAGGTGTTGAGGGTGCGCTCGGCGTCGCTCGTGACCAGGATGAGGCAGCGGCCGGTGGCCGGCCCCGAGGTGGCCGCCGGCGCCCGGAAGTCCACACCGACCGAGCGGATGTCGTGGGCGTAGACCTCGCCGAGCTGGTCGTCGCGCACCCGGCCGATGAAGCCGACCCTCGCCCCCAGCGAGGCCATGCCGGCGGCGGTGTTGCCGGCCGCGCCACCCGACGCCTCGATGGCCGCCGGCATGTCGGCGTAGAGCTGGTGGGCGGTGTCCTCGTCGATCAGCTGCATCGAGCCCTTGACCATGGCGTGGTCGGTCAGGAAGGCCTCGTCGGCATGGGCGAGCACGTCGACGATGGCGTTGCCGATGGCGACGACGTCGAGGGTCTTGTCGGTCATGAGTTCTCCGAGCGGCGCCCGGTGGGCGCGACGGGGGCACCGGGAGCGGGCGCCGGTGGGCGAGCGGGACAGGCGTTGCTAGCACATGGAGCAGGGTCGGTACGCTCTGCACGTCCTCGAAGCGACCCCGGAGCAGCCCGTGTCCGACCTCACCGTGCCCACCGACGCCGCCGATGCCGACGGCGCGGCCAACCCCTACCGCCTGCCCCGAACCGTCGTGCCGTCCCGCTACGACCTGACCATCGAGCCCGACCTCGCCACCTTCACCTTCGAGGGACGGTGCTTCACCACCATCGACGTGACCGAGCGGGTCGACCGCATCGTGCTCAACGCCATCGAGCTCGACGTCACCATGGCCGCCATCGTGTTCGACGACGGCCGAACCGTCGAGGCCGACCGCATCGAGCTCGACGAGGAAGCCGAACGCGTCACCCTGCACTTCGATCTGCCCATCGAGGCCGGCACCCGGGTGCTGCGCACCGAGTTCACCGGGACCCTCAACGACAAGCTCCACGGCTTCTACCGCAGCACCTTCACCGACACCGACGGCGTCGACCAGGTCATCGCCACCACCCAGTTCGAGGCCACCGACGCCCGCCGCGCCTTCCCCTGCTGGGACGAGCCGGACTTCAAGGCGGTGTTCGGCATCACGCTGGTGGTCAGCCCCGAGCTGACGGCGGTGTCCAACGGCGCCGAGGTGAGCCGGTCGGCCCGCGACAGCGACGGCCAAGCACGTGGTGCGCTTCGCCGACACCATGGTCATGTCGACCTACCTGGTGGCCTTCGTCGTGGGCCCGCTGGAGATCACCGACCCCGTCGACGTGTCCGGCACCCCGCTGCGCATCGTGTACCCCAAGGGCAAGGGCCACCTCACCGCCTTCGCCCTCGAGGTGGGGGCGTTCTGCCTCGACTTCTTCGCCGAGTACTTCGGGGTCCCCTACCCCGGCGACAAGGTCGACCTGGTGGCGGTGCCCGACTTCGCCTTCGGGGCCATGGAGAACCTGGGCTGCATCACCTTCCGTGAGGCGCTGCTGCTCGTCGAGCCGACCGAGGTGACCCAGCCCGAGCTCCAGAACGTGACCGACGTGATCGCCCACGAGCTGGCGCACATGTGGTTCGGCGACCTGGTGACCATGAAGTGGTGGAACGGCATCTGGCTGAACGAGGCCTTCGCCACGTTCATGGAGATGATGGCCACCGACGCCTTCCGGCCCGAGTGGGACCGCTGGTCGTCGTTCGGCCTCAGCCGCACCATGGCCTTCGACACCGACGCCCTCGACGCCACCCGGCCCATCGAGTTCCCGGTGGTGTCGCCGGCCGACGCCGAAGGCATGTTCGACGTGCTGACCTACGAAAAGGGTGCCGCCGTCGTCCGCATGCTGGAGCAGTACCTGGGGGCCAACCCGTTCCGCGAGGGCATCCGCCACTACATCTCCCAGCACGCCTACGCCAACACCGAGACCACCGACCTGTGGGACGCCATCGAGACCGTCACCGAGGAGCCGGTCCGACGGATCATGGACAGCTGGATCTTCCAGGGCGGCTACCCGCTCGTGACCGTCGACCTCGTCAACGACGGCGGCACGCTGCGCTTCGGCCAGGAGCCCTTCGCCTACGCCGGGGATCTGGGCGAGGGCGACGCCGCCGCCGAGGAGCTGCTGGAGGCCCGAACCTGGCCCGTGCCGCTCATCTTCACGCAGGCCATCGGCGAGGTCGTCACCTTCGAAAAGGAGCTGCTCGAGGAGGGCGGCCTCGATGTGGCCCTGTTCGAGCCGGTCGACTGGGTCCTGGTCAACACCGAGGGGACGGGCTTCTACCGGGCCGCCTACGCCCCGGACCTGCGCGCCGCGTTGGTGGCCAAGGCCCAGACCGAGCTGTCGCCCATCGAGCGCTACGGCCTGGTCGACGACGCCTGGGCGGCGGTGCTGGCCGACCGCATGACCACCGCCGAGTTCCTGGAGCTGGTCGAGGACTTCGCCGACGAGACCGACCTGTCGGTGTGGCAGCGCATCGTCGGCGCCCTGCGCTCGCTCGACCGCCTGGTCGACGCCGAGGCCCGCGAGGCGCTGGCCACCCGCATCGGGCTGCTGGTGCGCCCGGCCCTGCTCCGACTCGGGCTCACCCCGGCCGCGGGCGAGTCGGACCGCGACCGCGAGCTGCGGGGGGTGCTCATCGAAGCCCTCGGCGTGCTGGCCGTGGACCCGGTCATGCGCACCGAGGCCCGGGCCCTGGTGGGCCTGGTCGACGGCGCGTCGAGCGCCGATCCCAGCGTGCTGGCCGCCTCCATCGCGGTGGTGGCCGCCTCGGGCGGCGCCGAGGACTTCGACGTGTTCGTCGAGCGCTTCCACGCCGCCACCACTCCGCAGGAGGAGCTGCGCTACCTCTACGCGTTGGCCGGGTTCGACGACGCCGCGCTCATCGACCGGCTGACGGCCATGACCCTCACCGACGAGATCCGGTCCCAGAACGCGCCGTACGTGCTGGCCCGGGCCATGGGCAACCGGGACGAGGGGCCCCGGGCGTGGGCGTTCGTGCACGAGCACTGGGACGCCCTGGGCCAGCGCTTCCCGTCCAACAGCATCGTGCGCATGCTCAGCGGCATCCGCACCCTCTCGGACCCGGCCGTGGCCCAGGACGTGTACGCCTTCTTCGAGGAGCACGAGGTGCCCCAGGGCGACAAGCAGCTGGCCCAGCACCTGGAGCGCCTGGAGGTGAACGTGGCCCTGCGGGCCCGGGCGGTCGAGGAGCTCTCCCACTACCTGACGCATCATCCGACTCATCACGCGACGCATCACTCGACTCATCCTCCGGCGCACTGACGACGTGGCCGCCAGGGGCCGTCGCCCTGACCCGTGGCTCTTCGCCGTCGAGGACACCACCATCCAGCTGAGCTGGGACCGACGGGGCCTGGGGGCGACGCGCCTCGAGGTCGGTGACCGGCGCATCGACATCCCGGCGCGGCCCGGGCCCGACGCCATCGTGGTCACCCACCTGGACCCCTCCAGCGAGATCCGGTGGATCGACCGCTCGGGCTGGCGCCGGCCGGTGGCCCGGACCCTGCCCCGCCTGGCGGGCCCGGAGCTGTTCCGCTTCGCCACCATCTCCGACATGCACTTCGGCGAACGCAGCTTCGGCTACCGCTCCACCATCGTCGAGCGGCCCCGGCCCGAGCAGCTCCATCCCGAGCGGGCCACCCGGGCGGCGCTGGCCGAGCTGACCGCGTGGGGGGCCGAGATGCTGGTGATCAAGGGCGACATCACCCACGGCGGCAAGCCCCGCCAGTGGGAGAGCTTCGCCGAGGTGCTGGCCGGCTCGGACCTGCCGGTGGTCATGATCCCGGGCAACCACGACGCCGGCGAGGGCTATCCGCACGAGTCCCGGCAACGGCGGCGGGCGGGCGACGACCCGCCCGATCGCCAGCCCCCCATCGCGGTGGCCGAGGCCCGCGCCCGCCTGGGCCTCGAACCGGCCGGGCCGGTGCAGGTGGTGGACGTGCCCGGCCTGCGCATCCTGGCGCTGGACACCACCGTGGCCGACAAGCGGGTCGGGCAGCTGGCCCACCTCACCAACCAGGCCGCCACCCGGGCGGCCGAGGTCGAGACCCCGGTGTTCGTGGCCGTCCACCACCAGCTGCTCAGCCTGCCGGTCGCGCACCACCCTCCGCCCGGCATCCCCGCCGGCCAGTCGCGGGCGTTCCTCGACCGGCTGCACGCCGCCAACCCCGCCGTCTTCGTCACCTCGGGCCACACCCACCGCCACCGCCGGCGGATGCACGGCACCATCGTGTTGACCGAGGTGGGCTCACCCAAGGACTACCCGGGCACCTGGGCCGGCTACGTCGTCCACGAGGGCGGCATCCGCCAGGTGGTGCGGCGGGTGGCGGCGCCCGACGTGCTGGCCTGGACGGACCGCACCGCCCGGGCCGCCCTCGGCGCCTGGGGCCGCTGGTCTCCCGGCACCCTCGATGCCCGCTGCTTCACCCACGTGTGGCCCACGCGTCCCTGACCCCTCCCCCCGTCCCGGTGAAGGCTCTGACGGCTCGGCCCTAGACTCGGCCTCCGTGAATTTGTGGCCAGGCCAGCCCTTCCCCCTCGGGGCCACCTTCGACGGGAACGGCACCAACTTCTCGGTGTTCTCGGAGACCGCCGAGCGCATCGAGCTGTGCCTGTTCGATGACGCCGGCGTGGAGAACCGCCACGACCTGCCCGAGATCACGGCCTTCATCCACCACGGCTACGCCCCTGGGGTGCAGGCCGGACAGCGCTACGGCTTCCGGGTGCACGGCCCGTGGGAACCCGACCAGGGCCTGCGGGCCAACCCGGCCAAGCTCCTGATCGACCCCTACGCCAAGGCCGTGGACGGCGCCATCCAGTGGAACGACGCCGTCTTCGACTATCGCTTCGACTCGGGTCCCGGTGGGCCCCCCGACGACACCGACAGTGCCCCGTTCATGCCCAAGTCGGTGGTGACCAACCCGTACTTCGACTGGGGCGACGACCGGCCGCCGCGGGTGCCGTGGCACGAGACGCTGGTGTACGAGACGCACGTCCGGGGCCTCACCATGCGCCACCCCGACGTGCCCGAGGAGCAGCGCGGCACCTATTCGGGCCTGGTCAGCGATCCCGTCATCGAGCACCTCAAGGCCCTGGGCGTCACCGCGGTCGAGCTCATGCCGGTGCACCAGTTCGTGGACGACCGCCGCCTGGTCCAGCTGGGGCTGCGCAACTACTGGGGGTACAACTCGATCGCCTACCTGGCCCCGCACCACCTCTACGCCAGCTACGGCCACCGGGGCCAGCAGGTGGCGGAGTTCAAGCAGATGGTGAAGACCCTCCACGCCGCCGGCATCGAGGTCATCCTCGACGTGGTCTACAACCACACCGCCGAGGGCAACCACGAGGGTGCCGCCCTGTCGTTCAAGGGCGTCGACAACCCCGCCTACTACCGCCTCGATCCGGCCGAGCCCGCTGCACTACGTCGACTACACGGGCACGGGCAACAGCCTCAACATGCGCCATCCCCACGTCCTGCAGCTGATCATGGACAGCCTGCGCTACTGGGTGAACGAGATGCACGTGGACGGCTTCCGCTTCGACCTGGCCGCCACCCTGGCCCGCGAGCTGCACGACGTGGACCGGCTGTCGTCGTTCTTCGACCTCATCCAGCAGGACCCGGTGGTGAGCCAGGCCAAGCTCATCGCCGAGCCGTGGGACGTGGGCGAGGGCGGCTACCAGGTGGGCAACTTCCCGCCCCTGTGGTCGGAGTGGAACGGCAAGTACCGCGACGAGGTGCGCAACTTCTGGCGAGGTGCCGACCACTCGGTGGCCGAGTTCGGCTACCGCTTCACCGGCAGCTCCGACCTGTACGAGTCCACGGGACGGACACCCGTCGGCCAGCATCAACTTCATCACCGCCCACGACGGGTTCACCCTGGCCGACCTCGTCTCCTACGAGCAGAAGCACAACGAAGCCAACGGCGAGGACAACCGCGACGGCACCGACGACAACGGCTCGTGGAACGGCGGGGTCGAGGGCCCCACCGACGATCCCGACATCCAGGCCCTGCGCCGCCGCCAGCAGCGCAACCTGCTCGCCACCCTGCATGTTGTCCCAGGGGGTGCCCATGGTGCTGGGCGGTGACGAGATCGGCCGCACCCAGCAGGGCAACAACAACGCCTACGCCCAGGACAACGAGCTGTCCTGGTACGACTGGGACGGCGCCGACACCGCGCTGTTGGACTTCACCCGGCGTCTGGTCGCCCTCCGGCGGGCCCACCCGGTGTTCCGGCGGCGCAAGTGGTTCCAGGGCCGCCCCATCCACGGCGAGAAGGCCGACGACCTCGAGTGGTTCACCCCCGACGGGGTCCCCATGACCGACGACGACTGGCAGGTGGGCTACGCCAAGTCCATCGGGGTGTTCCTCAACGGCGACGCCATCACCGCCCCGGGCTCGCAGGGCCAGCGCATCGTCGACGACAGCTTCTACGCCATCTTCAACGCCTACGGCGAAGCGCTGGAGTTCGTGCTCCCCGACGGTCCCTACGCCGAGCGATGGACGGTGGTGCTCGACACCACCGAGCCCGACGCCGATCGGGCCTTCCCGGTGGACGGCACCGAGCACAAGGCCCTCGACCGGGTGGAGGTGCCCGGTCACGCGGTGATGGTGCTGCGGGCCATCGGCCCGCTCTGAGCTTGCGCTGAGCCGGCTCTCGAGTTGGCCGAGCTCGGACCCTCAGCCCGGAGGCGGGGCGGCGTCGTCCACCCGGTCGGCCAGGGCCAGGAGGTCGCGCAGCTCGAGCCGCTGGGCGTTGGACAGCTGGTCGAGGGGCAGCAGCGTGGCGAGGAGCTGGTCCTCCATGCGGGCCCGCAGCTCGAGGCCGCCCTCGGTGATCACGATGCGCTTGACCCGCCGGTCCGACGGGTCGGGGCGCCGCTCGACCAGGTGGCGCTGCTCGAGCTGGTCGACCAGGGCGGTGATGTGGGAGGCGTCGTAGCCCATGCCGGCGGCCACGTCCCGCATGGGGATGGGCTCGTCCAGCGTCATCAGGAGGTGGCCCTGGGGCAGCGACAGGTCGTTGGCCTGGGTGACCTCGTGGAAGCGGTTCTTGAAGCTGTCCATGAACCCGAACAGCAGGTCGATGATCTCGTGGTTGAGGTTGCCCTCCTCCTTGCGCCGGAGGTGTGGCCTCGTCGCCCTGCCCTCGATGTGACCCATGTCGCAGACCCTTGTCCCATCCAATACTTGAATTCCCCAACTGTCGGCTTAGTCTAGCGATGTCCGATTCCGATCGGGTTCGTATCGATCTCGAACCCGTGCCCGGCTCGACCGATCCGCTCGTCCGGCCCCCAGGAGACCCGCCGTGCTCGCTCGCCTCGCCCGAACCTCGTACCGCCACCGCCGCCTCGTCCTCGTGGCCTGGGTGGCCGTGCTGATCCTGTTGAGCGTGGTGTCGGGCAAGGCCGGCACGGCGTGGAGCCAGAGCTTCTCGCTGCCCGGGACCGATTCGCAGGCCGCCACCGACCTGCTCCAGAGCCGCTTCCCGTCCCAGGCCGGCAGCACCGCCGACATCGTGTTCAAGGCCGACGCCGGGGTGGCCGACCCCGCCGTGCAACAGCACATGGAAGCCCTGTTCGCCGAGGCCGCCACCGTCAACCAGGTCAGCGAGGTGCAGAGCCCCTACGCCCCGGGCGGCCAGCGCCAGATCAGCCCCGACGGCAAGATCGCCTACGCCGAGGTCAGGTTCGACGTCCAGCGCAACGAGATCGACGCGGCCACCAAGGCCCAGCTCAAGAGCCTCATCAGCCAGGCCAACCAACCCGGCCTGCAGGTCGAGGGCGGCGGCGACACCTTCACCACCCGCCGGCCACCCGGCGGCACCGAGGCCATCGGCCTCATCGCCGCCATCGTCATCCTGCTCATCGCCTTCGGCTCGGTGCTGGCCATGGGCCTGCCCATCCTGACCGCCCTGTTCGGGATCGGCGTGGGCTTCGCCGTGGTCGAGCTGTTGTCGCACGCCACCTCGGTGCCCGAGTTCGCCACCCAGCTGGCCGCCATGATCGGCATCGGGGTGGGCATCGACTACGCGCTGTTCATCGTGACCCGCTACCGCCAGGGCCTCTATGAGGGCCTCGATCCCGAGAGCTCGGTCGTCACCGCCCTCGACACCGCCGGGCGCGCCGTGCTCTTCGCCGGCACCACCGTCGTCATCTCCCTCCTCGGCATGCTGCTGATCGGCATCCGCTTCGTCGGCGGCCTGGGGGTGGGGGCGGCCGCGGTGGTGGCCATCACCATGATCGCCTCCATCACCCTGCTCCCCGCCCTGCTCGGGTTCGTGGGCCGCAACGTCGACAAGTTCCGCCTGCCCGGCATGGGCAAGATGCGCGATCCCCGCACGACCGCCGGCTACCGCTGGAGCCACTTCCTGCAGCGCCACCCGTGGCCGTTCGCCGCGCTCGGCCTGGTCATCCTGCTGGGCCTGGCCATGCCCGCGCTGTCGATCCGCCTGGGCTCGTCGGACGAGAGCAACACGCCCACCTCCGAGACCACCCGGCGGGCCTACGACCTCAAGGCCGAAGGCTTCGGGGCGGGGGCCAGTGGGCCGCTGCTGCTCGCCGCCGAGATCAACGGCCAGCAGGACCTGCCCACCCTGCAGCACGTGGTCGACACCCTGAAGGAGACGCCCGGCGTCGCCGAGGTGAGCCCGCCGCGCCCCAACCAGGAGGCGGACGCCGCCGTCATCACCGTGATCCCCACCACCTCGTCGCAGGATCAGGCCACCGTCGACCTCATCGGCCACCTGCGCTCCGACGTGCTGCCCCAGGCCACCGCGGGCACGGACGTCAAGGTCCACGTGGGGGGCATCACCGCCGCCTTCGACGACGTGGCCACCAAGCTCCAGACCCGCCTCCCCCTGTTCATCGGCGTCGTGCTCGGCCTCAGCTTCCTGCTGCTGCTCGTGGTGTTCCGCTCGATCCTGGTGCCGGTCAAGGCCGTCATCATGAACCTGCTGTCGATCAGCGCCGCCTACGGCCTGATGGTGGCCGTGTTCCAGTGGGGCTGGGGCAAGGACCTCATCGGCGTGGGCAAGGCCGGCCCCATCGAGAGCTTCCTGCCCATGATGCTGTTCGCCATCCTGTTCGGCCTGTCGATGGACTACGAGGTGTTCCTCCTGAGTCGCATCAAGGAGGAGTACGACTCCAACGGCCATGACAACCGCGAGGCCGTGGCCGACGGGCTGTCCGCCACCGCCCGGGTCATCACCGCCGCCGCCGCCATCATGGTGTGCGTCTTCGGCAGCTTCATGTTCGGCGACCAGCGGGTCGTCAAGGAGTTCGGGCTCGGCCTGGCCTTCGCCGTGCTCATCGACGCCACCGTGGTCCGCATGATCCTGGTCCCGGCCACGATGGAGCTGCTCGGCGACGCCAACTGGTGGTTCCCCAGCTGGCTGGGCTGGCTGCCCAAGGTCCACATCGAGGGCCGGCCGCGGCCCGCCGAAGGCCCGTCGGAGGCCGGCGAGGACGACGTCGACCTCACCGGCGGCGACGACGCCCGCCAGCCCGAACCCGTCGCCTGACGCCCCGGGGCCACCGCTCCAGCCGCTCGAACGGGGTGATCGGGAGCGCTCGCGGGTCGGCAGTAGTCTCCCCCGGTGCCCGACCTCACGACGCCTGCGCCGGCCCCGGCGGCCGATCGCGCCGTGCCGGCGCCGCCGGAGGCGAGCCCGGCCCCCTCGTGGTCACGGGAACGGTGGATCACCGTCGCCATCGTGGCCCTCATCGCCGTACGCATCGTGGCGGCCATCGTGCTGGCCAACGCCGGCATCCAGCACGACGACAACATCCTGGGCGGCGACGGCCGCCGCTACGACGAGATCTCGACCAGCCCCGGCACGCCCTACCGCGACTTCGAAGTCGAGTACCCGCCCGTCACCCTCGCGCTCATCAAGGTCACCCACGGCCATGACCGCCTGGCCACGCTGACCGCCCTCATCGTCTCGCAGCTGGCGCTCGACCTGGCCTGCGTCGGCGTCCTGTGGTGGGCCTGGTCGAAGCGCACCGCGTTGGCCTACCTGGTGCTGTCGGCCCCCCTCATCGCCTTCCCCTTCCTGTACGTCCGCATCGACCTCCTGTCGGTGTTCCTGGCCGTCCTCGGCCTGGGCCTGGCCCGGCGGGGGTGGGAGCGCAGCGGCGGTCTGGCCCTGGCCGTGTCGGTGTTCGCCAAGGTGTGGCCCGCCGTGCTGGCCCCGGTGCTGGTCATCGAAGGCAAGGTCAAGGCCACCGTGGTGTGGGTCATCGGCGTGGCCGTCGGGGCCATCGCCTGGGTGGCCTGGGTGGGCACCACCGGGCCCGATCAGGTGCTCAGCTTCCGCGGGGCGAAGGGATGGCAGATCGAGAGCCTGCCCGGCATCTGGTTCCACATGACCGACGCCCAGCGCTCGCACGTCGAGTCCGGCGCGTGGCGGACGTACGCCACCATGCCGGGGTGGAGTCGGCCCCTCCTCACCGGCCTGAGCCTGGCCACGGTGCTGGCCGCCTGGGCCCTCGCCTACCGCCGGCGCCGGGCCGGCGACGACGACTCGGTGGTCTACGGCGCCGCTCCGCTGGTGTGCGTGCTGGCCCTGCTGGTGTTCGCCCCCATCCTGTCGCCGCAGTACGTCCTGTGGCTGCTGCCGTGGGCGGCCATCGTGGCCGCGTCGGGCAACCGGGTGCAGGCCGGGCTCACGTTGGCCGTGACGGCGCTGACCACCTACATCTTCGCCACGATCCACGCCCAGGTCGACGGCCGCTGGTACGCGGTGGGGCCGGTGGTGATCCGCAACGCCCTGCTGGTGGTCATGCTGGTGGTGGGCCTGGTGCAGTTGGCGACGCCGACCGGTGCGGGTGGCGCCGCCGGCCGTCACAGCCAGCCCTTCTTCTTGAACCACACGTAGAGCGACACGGTGAGCACCAGCATCGAGCCCAGCGCCATGAAGTAGCCGTAGTGCCAGTGCAGCTCGGGCATGTTGGAGAAGTTCATGCCGTAGATGCCCGAGACCAGCGCGGCCCCGAAGAGGATGGCGCCCCACGAGGTCATCTTCTTCATGATCTCGTTCATGTTGTTGTTGACGACGGCCAGGTGGGCGTCCACCGCGTTGCCCAGCAGCTCGCGCTGGGTCTCGAGCGTGTCCACCACCCGCAGGATGTGGTCCAGCACGTCCTGGTAGTAGCGCTGCACCTCCAGGCCGATGGGGTGGACCTCCTGACGCAGGATGGTCTGCAGCACCTCGCGCAGGGGGACCACCCGGCGGCGGAACACCAGCAGCTCGCGTCGCAACGCCAGCAGCTCGTGTTGGAGGGCGGCCTCGTGGTGGTGGTCGACGGCGAAGATCTTGCTCTCGATCTGCTCGAGCTCGTCCTC
The DNA here is from genome assembly GCA_963726905.1 of uncultured Microthrixaceae bacterium. GTDB lineage: Bacteria > Actinomycetota > Acidimicrobiia > Acidimicrobiales > Acidimicrobilacustridaceae > UBA4742. The sequence continues at coordinate 109,269 of CAVSDZ010000014.1, read as the reverse complement.
GGTGCGGTCGAGGGCGTCGAAGTACGTGTCGACCACCGCGTCGAGCACGGTGTAGAGCAGGTACCCCGTCGTGGTGTGGCCCGAGCGGGTGCGCTCGAAGCGCTGCTCGATCTCGCCGACGTCGAGGCACACCATCTCGCCGTCGGCCGAGCGGACCGTGACCAGCCACTGCTCGGCCAGGAGCACGTCGATCTCGGTGAGGTGCCGGGGGTCGCCGTCACTGGCGTAGGCGACGAGGAAGGCGTGGGTGTCGTAGTTCTCGACCTTGGGCCGCTGCCCCGGTGGCGCAGGTCCTCCATGACCAGCGGGTGCAGCCCGATCTCGCGCTGGATCAGGGCGAGATCGTCATCGGTCGGGTCGGTCACGTCGACCCACACCAGGCATCCCTGCTGGGCCAGCAGGTCGGAGATCTCGTCGTGGTCGGAGACCCTGCGCAGATCACCCTCGGGGGGGAACACCGTGGCCTGGAGCACACTGCATTGTTACCGGCGCCGGCCTGACGTGGGCGCGACGGTCAGTGGATGCCCAAGATGATGATGGCCACGATGAGCGACAGGGCCCCCACCAGGTCCATCGACGACGTGAGGAGGGGCACGCCGTAGTTGTCGGGGTCGAGCCCGAGCCGGTAGGTGGCGATGCTGCCGTAGTAGGCCACGAACAGGGCGAAGAACGTGGCCAGGAACCCGCCGATGAGCGAGATGGCCACCATGTCGGCCACGCCCGGACTGGCCTGGCCGGTCAACGTGGCCGCCACCTGCGACGACAGCGCCACCAGGACGAACACGGGGATGCCCAACAGCGCGGTGATGGCGAAGTCGTCGCGCGCCGGCCGTTGGGGTCGCGCCGTCGGCTCGATGATGCCCAGGTGCAGCTTGGAGGCCAACCGGCTCGACAGCACACTGCCCAGGGCCCCGGTGTCCTCCAGGAACGGGGGGACGAGCACCAGCAACGCGGGGTAGGTCAGGAACGACTCGAGTCGGTTCTCGATGGTGAGACCGGCGATGAGGTCGACCGTACCGGCCACCAGCAGCACCGGGATGGACTCGCGCAGGATCCGCTGCACGATCGGCAGCCGGAGCCGGATCGTCCACAGCAACGAGCCGATGGCCACCACCACGCAGAGGCGTGGCGACGACGACGGTCACGCCCTTGATGCCGACCAGGAAGGTGGCCAGGTAGAGGGCCGGCAGCGTGACCATGTCGCCCGCCGCGGTCACCAGCGGCGCGGCCACGTTGTCCATGTCCCACCCCCGTCGCACCGACATCCAGGCCACCATGAGGGTGAGGCCGAGCACGAACACCGAGCCGAGGACGCCCCCCACCACCGAGATCACCAGGAAGTCGGCCAGCGAGATCGTCTCGCCGGCGCCGAAGGCCGACGACACCACCTTGGCCAGCACCGCCAGGGCGGCCGACACGAACAGCGTGAGGGCGATGGAGGCCAGCACGTTCTGGCCCACCACGGTGTCACGCCGGCGCGACAGGCGGAACGTCCCCGTGTGGATCGAGGTGCCCAGGCGGCTGCCCAGGGCACCGAAGATGTTGCCCCGCATGCCGATGGCCGCGGGCACCAGCACGAGCAGGCCCGGGAGCAGGGCCAGGGTGTCGGAGATGGCGCCGAGGGTCACCCCGGCGAGCAGATCACCAGCCGAGGAGACGAGCAGCGCCGCCAGGGCCTGCTTGAGCCCGGCCGCGTCGGAGTCCACCGCGGCGCGTAGGCGCGCGACGAAGCCGTGGAAGGGCCGAGTGAACACGGGTACTCGGAGGGTCCGAGAGGCGGCTGGTCACGGCTGGGGACCTTAGGCCGCTCAGCCCCCCGGGGCCAATGACCCAGGGGTGAGTGCGACGGGTCAGTGCGACGTGAGGTCGAGCACGACGGGCTCGGGGGCGACCACGCCCACGGGGGCCGGTTCGAGCTCGGCCCGACGCCCGGCCCAGGTGACGGCCAGGCGCTGGGCGGCCCAGCAGCCGACCGCGATGAGCGCCACCACCAACATGGTGAGCAGGTGCTGGTACTGGCTGAGCGACTTCACCGAGTCGACGCTGGTCGGCCACACCACCGCGCTGGCGGCGATGATGACGACCATGTAGGAGGGGCGCCACTTGCCCATGCCCGACGCCGCCACCAGGGCGAAGCCGACGGCGAGGTACCACGGCCACACCACCGGGCTGAGGATGACCACCGCCAGCATGGACAGGCCGAGGGCGCGCACCATGCCCATCCGCGGGCTGCGCAGCAGCAGCAGCACGCAGATCAGCCCGGCCAGGGCCAGGCCCAGGGCCCGGGTGAGCGCCACCAGCGCCGTGGTCGGCACGTGCAGGCCGATGCCGTTGAGGGCCTCACCGATCAAGAAGCCGGTCTTGGTCGACACCGAGAAGGTCGAGAAGATCTTGCCGGTGTTCTTGAGCGCGGTGATCCACCCGAACCCGATGCCCACCGCCGCGCACAGCGCGGCCAGCCCGGCCAGGGTGGAGAAGCCGACGATGGCGGTGTCGCGGATGCGGCGGCTGATGGGCACGTCGGGGTCGTCGTTCCAGTTCCAGGCCATGAACACCAGGGCGGCGGCGGCCGGGACCTTGACGCCCGTGGCCAGCACGACGAGCGCGACCCCGAGCAGCTTGCGCCCCTTGCCGAACGCGGCGAGGCCGAGCGCGGTGAGGCCCATCATGATGGCGTCGTTGTGACTGCCCCCGATGAGGTGCAACAGCACGAGCGGGCTGGCGATCCCGATGGCCACCGCCACGGCCGGGGACTGCCGGCGCGTCCGGGCGATGGAGGCGACGCCGATGCCGGCCAGGACCACACCCAGCACGGCCAGGGCCCGGAAGCCCCACACCGTGGCGGCGGCGTCATGGCCCGTCAGCGTCACGATGCTCTCCCCGAAGGCCACCGAGACCGGCCCGTAGGGCGCCGGCGCGTCGCGCCAGATCGGGTCGGACTGGCGGTAGAAGTAGCCGTAGCGCAGCACGTCGGGCCCGTTGGCACTGGGGTCGATGCCCCGGCTGGCCATCTCGGCCTGGGCCGCGTAGCTGTAGCTGTCGTGGCTCAGCAGCGGCGTCGAGAACAGGACGGGCACGCAGGTGATGACGCCCACCGCGACCACGGCCCACAGCCGGCTGCGGGCCGACAGCGGGGCCCGCTCGGCGCGGCCCACCAGGCCCACCCAGCCGAGGATGAGCAGGACGAGCCCGGCCACGAAGAAGGCGGCGGACTGCACGGAGGTGCCGGGGTGGGGGATGCCGGGCACGGTCAGGCGCCAGGACGGGGCGGCGTTGTACCAGACCGGGGCCGAGGCCACGATCAGCAGCGAGCCGGTGAAGCCGGCCATCGGCGCACAGCGCCAGGCGGCCGTAGCGGGCCCACAGCGACGGGCGAACCGCGGGGGCCAGGTCCGGGTCGGGGTGGTACGGCGTGACCTCTTCACCGGGCGCCGGGCCGAGCAGGTAGAGGCGCAACCGGTCGCGGACGCGGGAGCGCGGGTGAGCTCCGGTCGGGCCGGCGTCGGGGCGGGGTGAAGCGGAACGTCGAGATCGGATCCCGCCGCCCCCTTCGATTGCGTCTCCACCGCCTGCTCCTTCGTACGTCGAGCCGCGAACGCAGAGGCGCCAGCGGGTTCGGTGCCTCGAGGGTACCCCAAATCGTCATCAAATCGCAGCATGAATCTCGGTCCGGAGTGGAAGATGAGGCGGGTTACCTACCCCCGACCTACCCCCCCGGGCCCACCCCCGGGATCCGGGGCCAGGAACACCACTCCCAACGGCGGAAGGGTCAACGGGAGGCGGAACGGGCGCCCGTGGGCACCAGGTTCGACGGCGGCCACGCCCCCCAGGTTCCCCCAGCCCGACCCGCCGTGGTCGTGGGCGTCGCTGTTGGCCAGCTCGGCCCACCACCCCCCGGTCGGGACCCCGACGCCGTAGCCCGACCGGGGCACCGGGGTGAGGTTGGCCACCACCAGGACGTCACGGCCGCCGGGGGTGAGCGCCCGGCCGTCACCGTCACGGCGGGGGCGGCGCAGGAACGACACCACGCTGGCCGCCGTGTCGGAGGCATCCACCCACTCGAAGCCGGCCGGATCGAAGTCGATCTCGTGGAGCGCCGGCTCGGATCGGTGGAGCCGGTTCAGCGTCTCCACCCACCGCCGCACGCCTTCGTGCTCCGGCCGCTCCAGCAGCCACCAGGGCAACTGGTCGTCGTGGTCCCACTCCATCTCGGCGGCCATGTCGTCGCCCATGAACAGCAGCTTCTTGCCCGGCATGCCGTACTGGTAGCCGAACAGGGCGCGCAGGTTGGCCAGCTGCTGCCACCGGTCCCCCGGCATCTTGGCCAGCAGCGACCCCTTGCCGTGCACGACCTCGTCGTGGGACAGCGGCAGGGTGAAGTTCTCGGTGAAGGCGTAGACCATCCGGAACGTCAGCTCGCCCTGGGCGTAGCGCCGATAGATCGGGTTGCGCTCGAAGTACTCGAGCGTGTCGTGCATCCACCCCATGTCCCACTTGAGGCCGAAGCCGAGGCCGCCCATGTCGGTCGGGCGCGACACCATCGGCCACGAGGTGGACTCCTCGGCGAAGGTCTGGACGTCGGGGTAGGCGGCGTACACGGTCTCGTTGAGCTGCTTGAGGAAGCGCAGGGCACCCAGGTTCTCGTTGCCACCGTGCTCGTTGGGGATCCACTCGCCCTCCTGCCGTGAGTAGTCCAGGTAGAGCATCGAGGCCACCGCGTCGACCCGGAGCCCGTCCACGTGGTACCGGTCCAGCCACGAGTGCGCGCTCGAGAGCAGGAACGACCGCACCTCGTAGCGGTCGTAGTTGAAGATGCAGCTCTTCCAGTCGGGGTGGAAGCCCTTGCGGGGATCGGCGTGCTCGTACAGGTGGGTGCCGTCGAAGTAGCTCAGACCGTGCTCGTCGTCGGGGAAGTGCGACGGCACCCAGTCGAGGATCACCCCGATGCCGTCGCGGTGCAGGACGTCGATGAGGGCCATGAAGTCCTGCGGGGTGCCGAAACGCGAGGTGGGGGCGAAGTACCCGGTGGTCTGGTAGCCCCACGAGCCGTAGAACGGGTGCTCCATGACCGGCATGAGCTCCACGTGGGTGTAGCCGGTCTCGCGCACGTACCGGGCCAGCGGCTCGGCGATCTCCCGGTAGTTGAGCGATCGGCGCTCGCCCTCGACGTGGCGCCACGACCCGATGTGGACCTCGTAGATGGCCATGGGGGCGTCGAGGGCGTTGCGACCGGCGCGCTCGGCCATCCAGCCCTCGTCGTGCCACTCGTAGTCCAGGTCCCACACGACCGACGCCGTGCGGGGCGGCGGCTCGGCCCAGGCGGCGAACGGGTCGGCCTTGTCCACCCGGTAGCCGCCGACCCGGGACTCGATGTGGAACTTGTACCGGGCCCCCGACTCGACGCCGGGCACGAAGGCCTGCCAGATCCCCGCCGAGCCCTGCGGGGCCAGGGCGTGCGACCGGGGCGACCAGTCGTTGAAGTCCCCGACCACCGAGACGTGGGCCGCGTTGGGGGCCCAGACCCCGAAGGTCACCCCGCCGTCGTGGCGGTGGGCGCCGAGCTTGTCGTAGAGACGGGTGTGCGCCCCCTCGTTGAACAGCCACTGGTCCTGCTCGGTCACCAGGCCGACCGAAGCCGCTTCGGCTCGGTGCGGGACCGTCGCGGTCGGGCCCGCCCCGGCGTCGTGGTCGATCACTCATGGCTCACCTCCCACCCGTCGGCGTCCGGACCCGGCCCGAGCAGGGCGCCGGTCTCGGTGGTCATGGCGGCGCGGCCATGGCTGGCCAGCCGTCGGGCCTGCAGCACGCCCAGTGTGGCCTCGATCTCGGGGTCGGCCGCCATCTCGGTCAACGACCGAGGCAGGCGCTGCACCCAGTTGGGCCGCTCCGGCCCCGTCCCGGGCACGTTCTGCGGCTCGATCGAACCCACCAGATCATCGAGCGACGACGAGCACCGCCGGAGCCTCGCTGTCGCCCAGGGCCTCCAGCACGGCCCGGAGCAGATCGCTCTCCCCGCGGGGGCCGCGCCCCTCGTAGCCCCGCCGGGCCAGGTCGGTCACCAGCGCGTCGCACGACTGTTGGCGCCGGGCGTAGTGATGGGCGGCGTCTTCGTGGCGGAGCTGACCGGTCTCCACCCGGGCCCGGATGTCGTCGGCGGCCACGAAGGCGGCGAACGGCGGGGTGTCATGGGTGTCGATGGTGGCCACGGTGCGGTGGTCGGGCGTGGCCAGCGAGTCGCCCGGCTCATCGGGCAGGGAGAACTCGGCCACGTAGCTGCGCAGCACCCGGTGGCGGTCCATGGCCTCGCGCACCACGTCGGGCACCGTGCCGAGGTCCTCGCCCACCACCAGGCACCCGGCCCGTTGCGACTCGATGGCCACCACCGCGAACTGCTCCTCGGTCGGATAGCGGACGTAGACGCCCTCGGTGGCGTCCATCCCGTCAGGGCACCCAGAACAGGCGGTGCAGACCCATGACGTGGTCGAGACGCAACATCCCGGCATGGGTCATGTGGTGGCGGAGGCACTCGGCCAGGTGGCGGTGCCCGTCGGCCCGGATCTCGTCGGGACGCAGCGGGGGGAACCCCCAGTTCTGGCCGAGGGCGAAGAAGTCGTCGGGGGGCGCACCCACCGCGGCCCCCCACCCGTAGGCGGCCTGGTCGATCCACGTGTCGAAGCCTTCGCCGCTCGAGCCCACCGGCAGGTCGAGGTAGAGGCGCTGGCCGCGGGCGGCCAGGCCCGCCTGCACCTGCGAGAGCTGGCGGTGCATGGACCACTGCGCGTACACGTGGCGCGCCGCCACCCGGCGGTCGTAGTCGTCGGGGTTGAGACGGCCGCGCCGCGCCGCGTCGGGCCAGGCGTGCCAGCCGGTGCCCGAGCGCTCGACCGCGGCGCGGAACCGCCCGTAGTCGCACCACCGACGGGTGCTCGTCGACCCAGGCGTCGAAGTCCCGGCGGGCCACCACGGGCTGGGCGAAGAACGTCGTGGTCAGCTCGTCGAGCACCGCCGTCACCAGCCGGGCCTGAGCGGCGGGGTCGAAGCGGTCCGACGAGCGCAGGGTGGCCAGCTCGGCCTGGGTGTCGGGGTCGTCGAGCAGCGCCAGGGCCGCCGGCGACGTCGGCCAGCTCGGGCAGCCGCTCCACGTCGAGGTACGCCTCGTTCCAGAACGAGCGCGACACCGGGGAGTAGGGGCTGGGGTCATAGGGCCGATCGAGGTAGGCGGCCAACAGGGGCAACGTGCCCACGATGCGACCGCCGTGGCGGTCGATCCAGCCGCCGAGGATGTCGAGGTCGAACACGTCGGGGCCCCGGCCGGCCTCGGTACGCAGCGAGTACAGCGGCGCGAACGCCCCCCACCAGCGCTCACGGGGACCCGGCTGCACCACGTGATCGGGGGCCACCAGCACGGTGACCTGGTGGCGGGCGCCGGCCACCTCGACGGTCATGCCGTGCGAGCCCACGGCCGCGCCGGACGGGCCGAGCTCGATCCGGTGCCAGCGCCAGTGGCGCCCGTCCTCGTGGCGCTCACCCACCACCGTGGCCTCGCCGAGGTCGATGTCCCAGATGCCTTCGCCCCCGGACTCGTGGGCCAGTTCGACGCGCGCCACCGAGCCGGGCGCGCCACCCTCGACGCACACCTCGAAACCGAGGGGCTGCTCGCCCACCAGGACCACGCACCGGCGCCACCGGCGCCGTCTGGCGGGCCAGCACGTGGGCCCGCAGGGACCCGGTCGCGTCCGCCAGCCCGTGGATGGGCGCGCCCATGGCCGACAGCACGGCGATGAGCGACTCGACCGAAGCCTCGTGGTGGTGGCCCTGCACGTCCCAGTAGCCGGTCTCCAGGCCGAGGGCGGAGGCGTGGCCGAACAACTCGGCCGACAGCTCGTCCGGCGTCGTCATGGTCTCAGACCGACTCCCAGCCCATGCTCGGCGAGCAGGTCGACCGCGCCGCGCACCGGGATGGATGCCCAGTCCGGTCGGTGACCGAGGTCGTAGCGCACCTCGTACATCGCCTTGTCGAGCACGTAGGCGTTGAGCAGGGTCTGCACGTCCATGCGGTCGGCGGGCACGAAGGCCTGGCCGCCGGCCTCGGTGAGGTAGCCGGCGAGGAACCGGATGGTGACCCACGCCGTCCACACCCGGCCTCGGCGGCTGAGGGCCTCCTCGTGCTCGGACGGCACCAGGCCGCGGCCGATGTAGTCGCGCAGGCCGGCCTCGGCCGCATAGTGGAACGAGCGCACCATGCCGGCCACGTCGGTGAGGGCGCCCCGCTTGATGCGGCGCTCGGTGGGCGAACGGGCCGGCTCGCCCTCGAAGTCGATGATCACGAAGTCCCGTCCGGCGTGGAGCACCTGACCGAGGTGGTAGTCGCCGTGCACCCGGATGCGGCTGGCCTCGAAGCGGTGGCGGCGCAGCGCGTCGAACACCTCGATGATGGCGTCCTCGTGGTCGAGCAGGAACTCGGCGTCCGGTCGACCCCGGTCGTCGAGGTCGGGCAGCATCCGGCGCACCAGGCTCAAGGTCGGTCGCACCTGGGCCCGCATCGACTGGTAGAGCGAGCGCTGGTACAGGGTGGTGAACGGCTCGGGGAGGAACTCCTCGCCCACCCCCGCGGCCAGCACCTCGTGGAGCTGGGCCGTGCGTCGCCCCAACGTCTCCGCCGAGTCCAGGTAGGGCCCGATGGCGTCGGCCACCCGGTCCGGCGGCGCCTCGTCGAGGCAGTCCAGCATCGACCCCCAGCCCGGGGCCTCCAGCGCCTCGTCGGGCAGGAGGCGAACCGCCGACTCGTAGAACAGGCCGAGGGCGTCGATGGTGTAGTGCCAGGCGTCGCCCTCGTTGGGGATGTACTGGGTGAGCAGCGCCCAGGGTCCGGGGCTCGGCCCGTCCCTTCTGGTACTCCAGGGCCCCCAGCAGCCGGGCCGAGTAGGCGAAGCCCGTCTGGGTCAGGTAGCGGTTGACCTCCAGGTCGGGGTTCACGCCCTCCTGGGCCCGGCGGAAGAACTTCATGACGACCTGGTTGCCGAACACGGCCGACGTGTTGCTCTGCTCGACCGAGGTCCGGGCCACCGCCAGGTCGCCGCCGTTGCTCAGGATGCGGCGCAGCTCGGTGGTGGTCGACGTGCGCAGCTCGGCACCGTGGCTCGAGTCGAACGTGCGGTTGCGCTTGAACTGGCTGAGGGCCGAGTCCATGAACGTGTCGTCGGCGGTGGCGTCGAAGAGCAGCAGGCGCTCACCCCAGCGGTCGACGTCGACCCAGGCCACGGCGGCGTTGGGGTGGTCGGCGGCGATCTGCTCGCCCTGGGCGCCGGCGGCCACGGTCAACGGCACGATGTAGGTCTCGGGCTCACCGTCGGTGTACTCGACCTGGATGAGGGCCACGAAGGCGGCCGGGTTCCCCCGCCCCACCGCCACCGGGACGGTGTCGAGCAGCTCGGCCTGCGCAGGACCCGGGTGCGACCCGCGTACCAGCGGTTGCGTTCGAAGAAGCCGGGCCAGGCCCCCGAGAGGCTGGGACGGCCCCTCGAGCCCCGGCGGAACAGCTGGCGCCAGTCCTCGGCCACGCCGACCACCGGGAGCTCCTCGGCGCCGGCGCCCCGGCCCCGGGCGTCGTGGTGCTGGGGCTGGAGCGAGAACCAGTAGAAGCCGTAGGGGCCGAGGGTGAGGTTGTAGCCACCCTCCTGGACGGGCGCGAACTCGGTGCCGCCGAACAGCTCGACGGGGACCATGCCCCGGTGCCTCGTGCAGGTCGAGCGTGACGCTCTGGGCGAAGCGGGAGAGGTTGGCCACCACCAGCACCCGGTCGTCGCCCAGGGTGCGGGTGAAGGCGAGCACCTTGGCGTTCTCCGGGAACAGGAACTCGATGTCGCCCCGGCCGAACACCTGGTGCTGGGACCGCAGGGCGATGATGCGGCGCATCCACCACAGCAGCGAGCTGGGGTTGTCCTGCTGGGCCTCCACGTTGACCGTCTCGTAGTGGTACTCGGGGTCGATGATGGTGGGCAGGTAGAGCTGTTGCGGGTTGGCCTGGGAGAACCCGGCGTTGCGATCCCGGTTCCACTGCATGGGGGTGCGAACCGAGTCCCGGTCCCCGAGGTAGACGTTGTCGCCCATGCCCAGCTCGTCGCCGTAGTAGATGACCGGGCGTGCCCGGGCAGGGCGAAGAGCAGGCCGTTCATGAGCTCGATCTTGCGCCGGTCGTTCTGCAGGAGCGGGGCGAGGCGCCGCCGGATGCCCACGTTGACCCGCATCTGCGGGTCGGCGGCGTAGGCCCGGTACATGTAGTCGCGCTCCTCGTCGGTGACCATCTCCAGGGTCAGCTCGTCGTGGTTGCGCAGGAAGATGGCCCACTGGGCCTCGGGGGGGATGTCGGGGGTCTGCTGGAGGATGTCGATGACCGGGAAGCGGTCCTCCATGCGCAGCGACATGAACAGCCGGGGCATGAGCGGGAAGTGGAAGGCGGCGTGGCACTCGTCGCCGTCGCCGAAGTAGGCGACCGAGTCCTCGGGCCACTGGTTGGCCTCGGCCAGCAGCATGCGGCCGGGGAAGTTGGTCGTCGACGTGGGCCCGCAGCTCGCGCAGGAAGGCGTGGGTCTCGGGCAGGTTCTCGCAGTTGGTGCCCTCCCGCTCGAACAGGTAGGGCACGGCGTCGAGACGCACCCCGTCGACGCCCATCTCCAGCCACTCGTCGACGGCGCGCAGCATGGTGGCCCGCACCTCGGGGTTGTCGTAGTTGAGGTCGGGCTGGTGGGAGAAGAAGCGGTGCCAGAAGTACGCCCCGGCCACCGGGTCCCACGTCCAGTTCGAGGTCTCGTAGTCCTCGAAGATGACCCGGGCCTCGGTGTAGCGGTCGTAGGTGTCGCTCCACACGTAGAAGTCGCGCCAGCGGCTCCCCGGCTTGGCGCGTGCGGGCCCGCTGGAACCACGGGTGCTGGTCGCTGGTGTGGTTCAACACCAGCTCGGTGATGACGCGGAGCCCCCGCCGGTGGGCCTCGCGCAGGAAGGCCTTGAAGTCCCGCCTGGTTCCGTAGGCCGGGTTCACGTTGCCGTAGTCGGCGATGTCGTAGCCGTCGTCGCGCAGCGGCGACGGGTAGAAGGGCAGCAGCCAGATGGCGGTCACCCCGAGCTGCTGGAGGTAGTCGAGCCGCTCGGTGAGACCGACGAAGTCACCCACGCCGTCGCCGTCGGAGTCGCCGAAGGCCCGGACGTGGAGCTCGTAGATGACCGCGTCCTTGTACCAGAGGGGATCCTCGGCATCCGCGATTGCCATGTTCAGGTGACCTCGGCCGATTCGTCGTCGTCGGGCTGGCTGACCCGGAACACGTGCGCCGGCTGACGGGCCGGGTCCAGCTCGATGAACGCCTGCCCACCCTGCCACGCGAACCGGTGACCGCCCAGCAGGTCGACCACCTCGAACGGTCGGTCCGGGTCGAGCCCCAGGGCCCGGGGGTCGAACCAGATCGTGCCCCGCTGCACCCCGAGCGGGTCGAGGTTGACCACCACCACATGGTGGCCGAGACAGGGACGGCCGGGTCGACCGAGGGCCCCCGGTGGGCCGTCTTGGAGAAGCACAGCAACGCTTCGTTGTCGCTGTCGTGGAAGCGCAGGGTCCGCAAGGTGTGCAGGGCCAGGTGATGGCGGCGGATGTGGTTGATCTCGGCCATCAGCGGCCGCAGGGTGCGGGCCGTCGTGAGGTCCCAGGTTCGGACCTCGTACTTCTCCGAGGCGGCCAGCTCCTCCTTGCCCCCGCCGACGGGCACGTTCTCGCCCAGCTCGAAGCTGGGCCCGAACACGCCGTAGCTGGGCGACAGGGTGGCGGCCAGGACCAGCCGCACGGCGAACGCCTCCGAGGGGGCGTTCTGGAGGTGCCCCGGCAGGATGTCGGGAGTGGTGGGCCAGGCGTTGGGGCGGAACTCGTCGACCCACGGGGGTGAGGCCAGCTCGCGTGAAGTACTCGGCCAGCTCGCGCCCCGAGGCCCGCCAGGTGAAGTAGGTGTAGCCCTGGGTGAACCCGAGCTGGCCCAGGCGGCGCATCACCTCGGGGCGGGTGAAAGCCTCGGCCAGGAAGATCGTGCCGGGATGGCCGGCGCGCACCTCGCCGATGAGCCACTGCCAGAAGGCGAAGGGCTTGGTGTGGGGGTTGTCGACGCGGAACACCGTCACGCCCTGGTCGCACCAGAACCGGGTCACGGCCAACAGCTCGTCCCACAGCGCCCGCCAGTCGCTCGTCTCGAAGTCGAGCGGGTAGATGTCCTGGTACACCTTGGGCGGGTTCTCGGCGTACTGGATCGTGCCGTCGGGGCGGTGGCGGAACCAGGCCGGGTGCTCGGTGACCCACGGATGGTCGGGCGAGCACTGGAAGGCGAGGTCGAGGGCGAGGGCGATGCCTCGCTCGTCGGCGGCGGCGGCCAGGGCCGCCACGTCGGCCACGGTGCCGAGGTCGGGGTGCACCGCGGTGTGGCCCCCGGCCGCGCTCCCGATGGCCCACGGGCTGCCGGGGTCGCCCGGCCCGGCGCCAGGGCAGTTGTCGGGGCCCTTGCGGTGGGTCTCCCCGATGGGGTGGACCGGAGGCAGGTAGAGCACGTCGATGCCGAGCTCGGCCAGCTCGTCGAGGTGGTCGCCGACGTCGGCGAGCGTGCCCACCGAGCGGGGGAACAGCTCGTACCAGGTGGAGAAGAGGGCCCGCTCCATCTCGACGTCGACCTCGACGACGCTCGAGGCGGTCGCCTCGCCGGGACGCAGGGCATGGCGCGCCGCCGCCTCCAGGGCCGCCCCCTGCTCGTCGTCGGACACGACCGAACGGTCGCCCCGCCGCAAGGCGTCGGCAGCGGCCATGAGGGTGGCCGCGGCGCGGCGGGGCCCGGTCTCGGCCAGCCCCTCCAGCAGCGCCGCCCCGGACAGCAGCTCCGAGGTCAGGTCGAGCCCGGCGTCGAACTTGCGGCGGGTCCCGTCGCGCCAGGTGGCGACTTCGTCGATCCACGCCCGCACCCGGAAGCGGTGCGACCCGACCGCGTCGGGCACGAACCGCCCCTGCCACCGGTCCAGGCCCGGGTTCACCGCCACCATGGGCTCCTCGGTCCAGCCCTTGGCTCCCGGGGGGCGATGGGCGACGGCCACGGCGAGGTGGTCGTGGCCGTCGGCCAGGACGGTGGCGGTGACGTCCACCGGCTCACCCACCACCCGCTTGACCGGGAACCGTCCCCCCGCCACCTGTGGCGCGAGGTCCTCGATCACGATCCGGCTCGGGGCCGGCGCCAGCCGGGTCACCCTCTCTTTCTACTCGCGCCCACCTCCCCAGTCGTCGCTCCCGGGCGCGACGTGCGGCGCTCCGACGCGTTCAGCTGGCCGTGGTCAGCTGGCCGTGGTGGCCTGACCCGAGTCGGGGCTCACCATGAGCGAGTGGCTGTCGACGGCCTCGAAGTCGCTGCCCTTGATGCGGCCGAGGGTGGCCAGCAGGTCGTTGTTCCATCGCGGGTCGGGGGCGCCGGACAGGTACCAGGCCGAACCGTTGTCGGCGATGATCGCCCCGAAGTGCTGGAGCGCCACGATGATCGGGCGCACGGCCGGGTCGAAGCTGGCGGGGTCCACCGACGCCTTCAGCCGGAACCACTCCCCCATGTGGGGCAGGTTGGCGTTGGTCGACTCACCGGCCTGGTGGCGCGCCGGCCACAGGTAGGCCTGCTGGGTGTGGGGCACGGTCATGCGGATGGCGTGGGGAACCGTCCCGCTGGCCACCTCTTCGTAGCGGACCAGCCCGGGCAGGATGGGCAGGCCCGCGGCATCCGCCGAGGTCCAGCCCGCCGGCCGGAGCGTGTTCGAGGTCATGGAGAACGCCGCTCCCGATCCGGCGTGCCACGTCCCGTCGGCGTTGGGATGGGAGTCCCACGTCTCGTAGAGCATGCAGTGGTCGCTGTCGACGACGAGGACGTGACGGTCCCCGGTGGAGGCGGCTCCGCCCTCGATGGGTGGGTTGGCGGGGAAGGGGTAGGGGCCGGGGTCGCTCTCCGAGGCGTAGTCGAAGGTCATGGCGACCTTGGGCTGGGTCCCCGGCACGGTCGTGTAGGGGATGCCGATCGGGCCCCCGTCCCACAGGCCGGAGCCGAAGTCGGCCTTGAGGCCGGCGGTGGCGCCCTCGCTGGCCACGTAGGTGGCGCTCTTGGCCAGGACCGGGAGCTTGGTCACGTCGGCCCGCCAGTAGCTGTTGGACGGCGACAGGGGGCAGTTGGGCGCTCCCGGGACGTGGCTGACCGGGTTGCAGGCCGAGGCCAGCAGGCCCACCGCCAACAGGCCGGACGTGAGGACGAGGCGACGACGCATGTAGGTCTATCGACCTACCGACGGCGCAGCTTGAAAGCAGGACCCGGGCGAGGTGCCCGGTTCTCGTCAGGTCGAGGCCGGCCAGGCGTCGTCCATGATCCGGCGGATCGCCGCCTGGTCGGCGGCGGACGGCAGGCCCCAGCCGGGGCCGTAGTCGAACACCGTGCCCAGCGGCACGGCCCGGAACCGGTCCTCGAGGATCTCGAGCTCATCGGTGGTGACCAGGCCGGGATGGGGCACCCCGCACGCCCGGGCCAGCCGCAGCAGCTCGAAGCGCAGGGCGGCGAGGTAGTTGGCGCACCGAACCGACTTGAGGGTGGGGTCGAGGCCGTGCTGTCGCCACCGGGACTGGGTGGCCACGCCGGTCGGGCAGGCCCCGGTGTGGCAACGCTGGGACTGGATGCACCCGAGCGCCAGCATCGCCTCGCGTCCCACGTTGAGCAGATCGCAGCCCAGGGCCATGGCCATGAGACCGGTGTCGGGCAGGCCCAGGCGCCCGGACCCGATGAACACGACGTCGTCCTGCAGGTCGCGTTCGGCGAACGAGCGGTACACCCGGCTGAAGGCCCAGCGGAACGGGAGGGCCACGTGGTCGGTGAACACCAGCGGCGCCGCCCCGGTGCCTCCCTCGCCGCCGTCGATGGTGATGAAGTCGACTCCTCGCCCGGTGGCGTCCATCCGTCGGGCCAGCTCCTCCCAGAACGACTGCTCCCCCACCGCCGACTTGATGCCGACCGGCAACCCGGTGGCCTCGGCGATGGTCTCGACCACGTCGAGCATGGAGTCGACGTCGTGGAACGCCGAGTGCGACGGCGGGCTCTTGCAGTCCTGCCCCACGGGGATGCCGCGGATCGCCGCCACCTCGGCCGTCACCTTCGCCCCCGGCAACATCCCGCCCAGGCCCGGCTTGGCCCCCTGGCTGAGCTTCACCTCGATGGCCCGCACGGGGGCCTGCTGGACCCGGGCGACGAGTTGGTCGAGATCGAAGCGGCCCTGCGTCGTCGCGACAGCCGAAGTAGCCGGTGCCGATCTGCCACACCAGGTCCCCGCCGTGGAGGTGGTGGGGGGAGATCCCGCCCTCGCCGGTGGTGTGCAGCGCGCCGGCCAGGGCCGCGCCCTGGTTCAGGGCGCGGATGGCCGCGGCGCTCAGTGAGCCGAAGCTCATCCCCGAGATGTTGACGATGGAGCTGGGGCGGAAGGCCCGGGCCCGGCCCCGGGCCCCGCCCAGCACCTTGGCGCACGGCAGCGGCACCTGCGGGTCCGGCTCGCGGGGCTCCGACGGCGGCGCGGCGAGCGGGAAGGCCACGTGCTTGACGATGAGGTAGTTGTGGGCCGCGTCGAGATCGTTGTCGGTGCCGAACCCGAACTTGGAGTCGATCAGCTTCGACGAGGTGTAGACCCAGCGCCGTTCGTCGCGGCTGAAGGGCTTCTCGTGGTCGTTGTCGGTCACGATGTACTGGCGCAGCTCGGGCCCGACGGACTCCAGCACGTAGCGCAGGTGGCCGATCACCGGGAAGTTGCGCAGGATGGCGTGGCGCCGCTGGAGGAGGTCATAGATCGGTGACCGCGGCGAGAGCCACGATCACCACGATCAGCACCACCAGCCATCCGTTCATGGCGCCACACTACGGACTCGCTCAGATCATGGAGAGGACGAGCCCGATCTGGCCGAGGTGGTAGGTGACCATGACGGCCACCCGGCCCCACGGGTAGTCCTTGATGAACTTGGTCCAGGCGATGAGGGCGTCCGAGCTGTAGAAGAGCACGGCCCCCACGACGGCGAACGCGTTCTCGGTGCCGATGGCGCTGGCCACCATGAGCGAGATCACGCCGATGTACACGCCCACCGGCACCAGCAGCTCCGGATCCTCGCTGGTCGCCACCGCCTGCACGATGCGCCGGCCGAGGACCACCAGGGCCACCCCCACCACGACCAGGCCGCCGATGAAGGCCCCGACCGACACCCCCTCGCACCACAAGCCGACGATGTAGGCCACGTGGCCGAGGAGGAACGCGCCGAGCCCGAACACGAACCACTGGTCGCCCGGCAGCATGAGGAAGACGTCGCCGAGGAGCGAGAACACGAGGGCGACGACGAAGGCCACCAGCACCGCGTTGCTCGACACGTCGAGTCGCAGGGCCGTGGCGATGAGCAGCACCATGGTCAGGGGCTTGCACAGGTATTCGACGGGCCGCCGGCCGGTGGCCACGGCCACCCAGTCGACGGCGGCCGCCACCAGGGTGAGCGTCAGCACGAGGAAGGCCTGGGTGGTCATCGTGCTAGTCGAGCGCCTCGAGCAGGGGCACCACGATGGCGACCGAGTCGGGGCACACCTGCCGCGACGAGATCCAGGCCCGCAGCTCCCGCCGGGGGCACCCAGGCCAGCTCCGCCACCTCCCCGTCGGGGAACGTGAAGGGGCCGTCGGCGCGGGCCAGGTACACGTGCGCCAGCTCCCGCACCTTGTCGTCGGCGTAGGCCGCCTCGCCGAGGGGGACCAGCTCCGCCGTCGAGCCGGTCTCCTCCTCCAGCTCCCGGCGGGCGGCTTCGTCCCATCGCTCACCGGCGCCGCAGCACGCCGCCGAAGGCCAGGTCCCACCACGACGCCCACAGGTCCTTCCAGGCGGCCCGCCGGTGCACGGCCAGCTCGTCGCGTGCGTTGATCACGGCGATGAACACGGCCCCGTGCAGGAGGTTGCCCCGCCGCATGGTGCGCCGGGTCACCGAGCCGATGACCGTGCCGTCGTCGGCCAGGTGGTCGACGAGCTCGTCCGCGGGACCCCGGTCGCTCACGCCAGCTCCCGGGCCCGGGCCAGGCCCTCGGCCCACGCCGTGCGTTCCTCGACCAGGGCGCGCAGCTGCATGACGTGGCGGGGACGGTTCATGCCCAGCACGCCGACCACCCGTCCCGCCCGGCCGTAGAGGGCCACGAAGCGGCGCTCATCGGTCGACCCGATCACGACCTCCACCTCGTCGCCGGCGCCCGAGCGGCCCGGCCAGCTGGATCTTCGCGTCGTACTGGTCGCTCCAGAACCACGGCACCGGGTCGAACGGGACGGCTCGGTCTCGTCGTGGTCGGCCAGCAGGCGCCGGGCGGCGGCCTCGCCCATCTGGATGGCCGTCTCCCAGTGCTCGACCCGCAAGCAGCTCGCCGAAGCGGGCGCTGGGCCAGCGGGCGATGTCGCCGGCGGCCACCACCCCCGGAGCGGCCGCCAGCGTCTCGTCGGTGACGATCCCGTCGTCGACGTTGAGGCCCGAGCCCTCGACCCACCCGGTGTTGGGGGCCACCCCGATGCCGACCAGCACCACCGAGGCCTCGATCGCGCGAGCCGTCGGTGAGGCGCACCGCCTCGACCCGGTCGGTGCCGTCGAAGCCGTCGACGCCCACCCCGAGGCGGAGGTCGACCCCGTGGTCGCGGTGCAGCCCGGCCATGACCATGCCCATCTCCGCGCCCAGGGCCCGCTCCAGCGGGGCGTCGGCGACCTCCAGGACGGTGACCTCGAGGCCCCGGGCCCGGCACACGGCGGCCACCTCGGCGCCGATGAAGCCGGCACCCACCACGACCACGCGCTCGGGCTGCTCGTCGAGCTCGCCCCGCAGCACCAGGCAGTCGTCGAGCGTGCGCAGCACGTGGACGCCCTCGAGCATCGGGCGCGCCGGGCAGCCACCGGGCGGCGGCGCCGGTGGCGATGACCAGCCCGTCGTAGCCGATGCGATCACCGCCGTCGAGGCGCACGAAGCGGTCGGTCCGGTCGAGGCCCATGGCCCGGCGCCCGAGGCGGTAGTCGATGCCGAGGTCCTCCCGGGCCGCCGGGCAGCACGATGCGATCGGCGTCCCACGTCCCGGCCAGCACCTGCTTGGACAGCGGCGGTCGGTCATAGGGCGTGTTGGGGTCGGCGTCGATCACCGTGATGGTGCCCTCGAAGCCGTCGCGCCGCAGGGTGTGGGCCGCGTTCATGCCCGCCAGGGACGCCCCGACGATCACCACCGATCCGATCATGGGTCGCTTCCTCCCGCCTCGCGAGCGAATCGGCCGGCCGATCACTCCTCGGCGATGGAGATGGCCTGCTTGGGGCAGCGCTGCACCGCCTCTTCGACCTTGGCCCGCGCCGACTCCGGTGGCGTCTCGTTGAGGATGTAGAGGAAGTCGTCGTCCCGGACCTCGAAGATCTCGGGCGCGATGCCCATGCAGATCGCGTTGCTCTCACACAGATCGAAATCGACGACCACTCGCATTCGGTTCCCCTCTCCTGGCGGCGTGGCACTCATCATGCCCCAGGTGGGGCTCCTCCGGCGAGACCGCCTCCGGACCAGAGCCGGCGCGACCCGGCTTGCGGCGAAATCTGATGGGGTGTCAGATATGGCTCATGACGACCGACCCGGCCCCGCCCACCGACCGACCGTGCGCCGTCCACCCCTCGCCGGCGTTCGCATCATCGAGGCCTCCATCCTCGGCCCGGGGGCCATCACCACCTGCTGGCCGACCTGGGCGCCGACGTGATCAAGGTCGAATCCCCCTCGGGCGACTACATCCGCCAGATGACCTGGCCCATCGTCGAGGGCGTCTCGCTGATGCACCTCCACATCAGCCGGGGCAAGCGCAGCATCGTGTTGGACCTGAAGAGCCCCGAGGGCGTGGCCACCTTCCTCGAGCTCGCCGCGCCACGCCGACGCCGTGATCGAGGCCATGCGGCCGGGCGCGCTGGAGCGCTGCGGGCTGGGCTTCGACGAGCTGCGCGAGGTGAACCCCGCCATCGTGTTCTGCTCGATCTCCGGCTACGGCATGACCGGGCCGTACCGGAACCTCCCCAGCCACGGCATCGCCTACGACACCTGGGCCGGCCTGGTGGCGCCCGCCTACGACGACGACGGCCACCCCTACATCCCCGAGCACCCGTCGATGGGCATCCACGCCGGCCCGCTGTTCGGCGCGCTGGGCGTGCTGGCCGGCATCATCCGGGCCCGGGAGACGGGCGAGGGCTGCCGGCTCGAGATCGCCCAGAGCGACGCCGCCGCCGCCATGGACTGGCTGCGCAGCGAGACCTACAAGGCCTACGAGCGACCCGAGGACGAGGTCACCGGCAACAAGAGCGACAACTTCGAGCGCCGGGCCCCGGGCACGGCCGGGATGCAGGGCGGGGTCCGCTACCAGATCTACGAGTCGGCCGACGGCCACGTGCTGTTCATGGCCAGCGAGCGGGAGTTCTGGAAGAACTTCTGCGAGGGCATCGGCCGACCCGAGCTCTTCGAGGCCCACCCCGGCAGCCAGTACGCCGACCACGCCCGCGGCGACATCGAGCTGCGCGACGAGCTCGCCGCCATCTTCAAGACCCGCACCACGGCGGACTGGGTCGCCTTCGCCGAGGCCAACAACACCACCATCGCCCCGGTCAACACGCCCGAGACCATCGCCGACGACCCCCAGTTCCAGGACCGCATGCCGTGGCTGCCGGCCGCCGAGCACGGCATCGACATGCTGCCCAGCCCCATCAAGTTCCTCGACGAGGCGCTGCCCGCAGCCGGCCATGGCCCCCACGCTGGGCCGCGACAGCGACGACGTGCTGCGCGACGTCCTGGGCTGGGACGACGACCGCATCGCCGAGCTCCGGGCCACCGGCGCCCTCGGCTGACGCCCGGAGCGCCGGCGACGCCGGAACGCGGCAGTGGCGCCTGCCGCGACCGACCGCTCTAACGTTGCGGCCATGAGCGCGTTCGCCAGCCGTCACGCGGTGATCACCGGGGGGTCCAGCGGCATCGGCCTGGCCACCGCCCACGCCCTCGGCGGCACGGGGCAGCCGGGTCACCATCGTGGCCCGCCGCCCCGACGTGCTCGACGCCGCCGTGGCCGAGCTGGGCGCCGCCGGCGTCGACGCCGCCGCCTACCCGCTCGACGTCGCCGACCGCGCACGCGGTGGAGGCCACCTTCCTGGCCATCACCGCCGAGCGGGGCCCGATCGACATCCTCGTGTGCAGCGCGGGGGTGGCCCGGCCCGGCTACTTCGCCGAGCTCGACGACGAGGTGTTCCGGGAGATGATGGAGATCGACTACTTCGGCACGCTCTGGCCCATCCGGGCGGTGGCGCCGGCCATGGTCGAGCGGGGTCACGGCTCCATCGTGGGCATCTCGTCGGACGCCGGGCTGGTCGGGGTGTTCGGCTACACCGCCTACGGCGCGGCCAAGTTCGCGGTGCGGGGTCTGCTCGAGGCGCTGCGAGCCGAGCTGGTGCCTCACGGCGTGCACGTGGCGTGCTGCTACCCGCCCGACGTCGACACCCCCCAGCTCGCCTGGGAGGACCAGTACAAGCCCGACGAGACCCGGGTCATCAGCGGGTCGTTCAAACCGATCCGGCCCGAGCAGGTGGCCCGCTGCATCGTGAAGGGCATCGAGCAGCGCCGATTCGCCCTGATGCCCGACGCCGGCAGCCGCATGCTCCTCGTGCTGTCCGGCGCCGCTCCGGGCGCCGTGACCCGGGTGATGGACCGCTTGGTGCGCAAGGCTCGCCGCCGCCGAGGTGCGACCTCGACGTGAGCCCGATCCCCGAGCCGGTCCCGAGCCCAGTCTCGAACGGCGAGGGTGTCCCGACGCGTCCCAACCGGTGGAAGATCGTGTGGCGCATCCTGTTCCTGCTGGTGAGCATCATCACGCTCTACGGCCTGCTGCCCCAGCTGCTCAGCGTCTTCGGCGAGATCCCCAAGCTGCGCGAGCTCAACCCGGTGTGGTTCGTGGCCACCGTGGTGCTCGAGTGCGGCAGCTTCGTGTGCCAGTGGCGCCTGACCCGCACCGCCCTTCCCCAGGTGTCGTGGTTCGTGGCCGGCACGGCCCAACTGGCGTCCAACGCCGTGTCCAAGACGGTGCCGGGCGGCGCCGCGGTCGGCGCGGCCACCGGCTACCGCATGCTGTCGGTGTCCGGCGTCAACCGGGGCAACGCCGGCGCCGGCCTGGCCGCCACCTCGATCATCTCCAACGGGGTGCTGCTGGCCCTGCCCATGGTCGCCATCCTCGGCTCCATCGTGTCCGCGCCCGGTGCCCAGCGGCCTGGCCGTCGTGGCCTGGGGCGGCGCCCTGTTGTTCCTCGCCCTGTTCGCCACCGTGTTCGTGCTGGTCCGCTTCGACCGGCCGCTGCACGCGGTGGGTCGGCGTGGTCGAGCGCGTCGGCGGCTGGGTCAACGCCAAGCTGCATCGGCCGGGCGGGCCCAAGGCCACCGACCTCGTCCACCAGCGCGACGTCAGATGGTCGACGCGCTGGGCTCGCGTTGGGAGGTGGCGCTGGCCGCCGCCGTGGGCAACTGGGGCCTCGACTACCTCGCCCTGGTGGCCTGCCTCTACGCCGTGGGCGCCACGCCGCGGCTGAGCCTGATCCTGCTGGCCTACGGCGCCGCCGCCGTGCTGTCCATGATCCCCATCACCCCGGGGGGCCTGGGCTTCGTCGAGGCCGGCCTCACCGCCGCCCTCATCGCCGCCGGGGTGAACGGCGACGCCGCCGTGCTGGCCACGCTGGCCTACCGCCTGGTGTCGTACTGGCTCCCCATCCCGGCCGGGCTGGTGGCCACCATCCTGTTCCGCCGGCGCTACGGCCGGGTCGAGAGCCAGCCCGAGGATGCCGCGCCCGGGGCCCCCGCCGGCGTCTGAGCCCTGGTCCGCCCGACCAGCGCCCGGCGGCCGAGACGTGCCCGATGCCACAGCGAATCGGGGACTAGGTCGATCCTGATGCTGGTTGAGGCACGTAACGCCACGTCTCCGGACGGCGGCGAGTGCCACCAGCACCGCTGCGGAGGGAACGCCATGCGCGACGTCCTCGAGATCGACACCGAACTGGTCGAGCAGGCCCGCACCTTGCGCCAGCGGGCCGTCAGCCTCCGCAGCCAGGCTCCGTCCCTGCCCGACGCCGTGGCGTCGGCCTACCGCCGCCGGGCCAGCGAGCTCGAGTTCGAGTCCTGGGTGTCCGAGCTGCAGGCCGGGCTCCCCTACGACCAGGTCCACCCCGCCGCCGCCTGATCTCCCCGCCTGATCTCCCTCGCGCCTGATCTCCGCGCCTGATCCCGCGGATGCCACGGCGGGCCCGGCTCGGCCCGCTCGCCGGCGCAGAAACTAGAACCTGTTCTATAGTCGCGGCATGACCATGCCAGGAGACGTCGGCATCATCGACCTGATGCTGGGCATTCCCGACGGGCCCAAGAAGGACTGGTACGAGTTCCTCAAGCCCCTCGTGCGCGACCACGAGAGCCAGGACGAGTTCGAGTTCCCCGCCCAGTACATGTTCAAGGAGGTGCCCGAGGACCCCGCACACCGACGACAACGTCGCCTACGTGCTCGGCCAGATGGACCGCTACGACATCGACCAGGCCATGATCGGCTACACGACCGACGGCGACGGCGGCCCGGGCCCTGCGGGAGCACCCCGATCGGTTCCTGGCCTCGGTGGGCGTCGACCCAACCGGGGCATGGACGCCGTGCGCGACCTCGAGCGGGCCGTCGTCGACGGCGGGGCCATCAGCGCCCAGGTCTTCCCCGCCGGCTGCAACCCGCAGGTGCCCATCAACGACAAGCGGATGTACCCGATCTACGCCAAGTGCGTCGAGCTCGACATCCCCATCTTCGTCTGCGTCGGCGTGCCCGGACCGCGGGTGCCGATGGCGTGCCAGCACATGGAGCTGGTCGACGAGGTCTGCTGGTTCTTCCCCGAGCTGCGCTTCGTGACCCGCCACGGCTGCGAGCCGTGGACCGAGCTGGCCATGAAGCTCATGCTCAAGTGGCCGAACCTCTACTACTCGACCAGCGCCTTCGCGCCCCGCTACTACCCCCAGGCCATCATCGACTACGCCAACACCCGGGGCGCCGACAAGGTGATGTACGCCGGCTACTTCCCCATGGGCCTGAGCCTCGAGCGCATCATCGCGCGAGCTGCCCAACGTCCCGTTCAAGGACGAGGTGTGGCCGAAGTTCCTGCGGGACAACGCCAGGAAGGTGCTGAAGCTCGATGACTGAGGTCTCGACGACCCCGGTCGACGACGCCGCCACGGCGGCCCGCTACCCGTTCGGCATCCCGTCGGGCTGGTTCCAGGTGGCGTGGTCCGACGAGGTGGCGCCCGGAGCCGTCATCCCCCGCTACTACTTCGGCCGCCATCTGGCCCTGTGGCGCGACGAGCGGGGCCAGGCCCACCTCAACGACGCCTTCTGCCCTCACCTGGGCGCCCACCTCGGCTTCGGCGGGCACGGGTCAGGGCGACGAGATCGTCTGCCCGTTCCACGGCTGGCAGTTCGACGCCGAGGGCAACAACACCTGCATCCCCTACGGCAACCGCACCAACCAGCGAGGCCAAGATCCGCACCTACCCGGTGCTGGAGATCGACCAGTTCGTGATGGCCTGGTACCACCCCGACGACGACGCCGCCCAGCTGGGAGCTCGAGGAGCCGCCCGAGCTCACCGACCCCGAGTTCGGCGAGTGGACGAACGTGCACCTTCTCGGTCGACGCCGCCACCCAGGAGCTGGCCGAGAACTCCGTCGACGGGCCGCACTTCCGCTACGTGCACAACACCGAGGTGGTGCCCGAGATCCAGAGCTACGAGACCGACGGGTGGCGGACCCGCATGCGCTCGGTCCAGAAGTTCCCCACGCCCCGGGGGGTGGTGGACGGCCGCATCGACGTCGACAACCAGGGGCCCGGGCTTCGCGCGTGACCCGCTTCTGCGGCATCGTCGACACCTGTCCTGGTCGGCGCGGCCATCCCCGTCGACGCCAACCGCTGCGAGGTGCGCTTCAGCTTCAAGACCCGCAGCCTGGGTGACGCCGAGATGACCTCGAGCGTGGGCCGGGCCTTCGTCAGCGAGGTGTGCAAGCAGTTCGAGGAGGACCGGCCCATCTGGGAGCACAAGGCCCACATCGTGCGCCCCGCCCTGGCCGACACCGACCCGCCGTTCATGAAGTTCCGCAAGTGGTACGCCCAGTTCTACGTCGGACGGGACCAGCGGCGAGCGCGACCTGTGGGCGCCGGCGCCCCCACCGCCGGGCGAGCAGCCGGTGTTCATCCGGCCCGAGGCCACCGCGTCGTCCAAGCACCGCCAGTCCGACTGAGCCCACCGGGCCGCCCACGGCAACGGCCGTTCTGGCGTCGATGGTGTCGGTCATGACCGACACCATCGACGCCGGTTCGGGGATCAGCCCACGGAGCGCAGCCGGAACTGGGCGCCGGTCGGATCCGCGACCTGGGCCAGGCGGCCGTAGGGCGTGTCCTCGGCGGCCTGGCCCACCGACCCGCCCAGCTCGACCACCCGGGCGATGGTGGCGTCGACGTCCTGGGTGTCGAAGTAGATCTGCCAGTTCGAAGGGACCCCGTCCGGGAGGAAGCCCGACGCGTCCATGATGCCGGCGAGCTGGTCCTCGCCGTTGGTCATGACCGTGTAGCGGAACTCGGGGGTGTCGCCCATGGTCTGCGTGTTCCAGCCGAACACGTCGCGGTAGAAGGCGACCGACGTGTCGTAGTCGCGGGTGTGGAGCTCGAACCAACTGGGCGAGCCCGGCTCCTCCATGACACCGAAGCCCTTGTGCGATCCGGGCTGCCAGGCCCCGATGGCGGCGCCGCCGGCGTCGGCCATCACCAGCCATGCTCCCGAGGTCCATGACCGCCATGGCGGGGACGATGATCTGGCCGCCGTGGGCCGCGGCCGACGTGGCGGTGCGCTTCGGCGTCGGCGGTGGCGAGGTAGACCGACCACCCGTCGGGGGTGCCCGCCGACCCGTCGTTGCGCATGCCGCCGGCCACGCGGACGCCGTCGCGGGAGAAGTTGATGTAGCCGCCGAAGTCCGGGCCGGCGTCCTCGGAGGTCCAGCCGAACAGCTCGCCGTAGAAGGACCGGGCCCGGTCCATGTCGGAGGAGAACAGCTCGATCCAACAGGGCGCACCGAGTGGGGCTTCTTCTCGAAGGGGCATGGCGGGACCTCCCAGGGTCGAGGGTGGGTGGGTGGCGCCACCCTAGGGCCGTCGCTCAGATCACGCCGTCGCGGTGGAGGTGGCGGTAGGCGAGCCAGCCCGGGAGCATCGGCACCCAGAAGCCGAGCAGCCGCCAGATCAGCACCGCGGCCACGGCCGGCCCGGCATCGACGCCGGCGGCGATGAGGCCGAGGGCCAGCACCGGCTCGACCAGCCCCACACCATCGGGCGTCGGCGCCACCACCACGGCCACCCCCGCCACCAGCGAGGCGGCCACGATCGCCACCCAGGACCCGCTGCCCCCGAAGGCCGACACCAGGGCCAGCACCGCCGCGGCGTTGACGAGGGCCAGCGCCAGCGCCGCCGCCACGGAGGGAACCAACAGCATCGGGTCGGCCGAGGCCAACGAGGTCGAACGCGGCCCGGTCGGGACGGATCACCCGGTTGTGGTATCGGCGGGCGGCGGTGGCCAGCCCCACGAGCACCAGGGCGGCGACGGCCAACCAGGCCAGCCAACCCCGCTCGAGCGCGGCCCCCCACTGCGGCCGGACGACCAGGGCGGCAAGGCCGAAGACGACCACCAGCAGGGTGTGGGCGCCGACGGCGAGGACGTCGAGCACGGCGATGCGCCCGATGGCCTCCCGCCGGGGCACGCCGGCTCGCACCAACTGGTGCACGGTCAGGCCGTCGGGGCCGTACTCGGGCAGCAGGCGCCCGGTGAAGGACGAGGCCACCGCCGCCGTGAGCACCGCCGCGAACGAGGCCCGGCCCGCCCGCCAGCCGTCGGTGAAGCCGAGCGTCTCGGCCGCGGCGATCGGATAGGTGAGGGCCAGGGCCACCAGTGCCACCACCAGCCAGCCCAGCGACGGCCCGGCCAGCGCGTCGCGCACCGCCGCCCAGGGCGTGGCCCAGGCCAGCACCACCAACGCCAGGATCCCGACGCCCACCACCACCCGGACCTCCTCCCACTCGAGGTCGGGCAGGCGCTGACCGAGGTCCGCCTCAGGGATGACGGGACGGTCCCAGGCGTCCTGGGGGGCGTCGGGCGGGCGCTCCCGCAGCAGGGACTCGAAACGCGGGGCCCGGGCGTAGGCCACGCGGTCGTCGATCAGGCCCAGCACGGCGCCGGTCAGGCCCAAGGCGATGCCGACGGCCAGGGCCACCGCCGCGGTGCCCAACGCGTCATCGACCCGGACGCGGCACCGGGCCTGGGCCCGCAGGACGGCGGCGTCGGCCGGCTCGTCGACCGCGCCCGGCCCCGGGATCCGCACGTCGTTGGTGTTGTGGAGGGCGAACAGGGCCGGGCTCCCGCAGGCCTGGACCCGGGGGTTGTCGACGGGCCGGAAGGCGAAGAAGACGGCCACCAGCACGCTCACCAGCGAGAGCACCAGCAGCGACGCGGCCGACGCGCCACAGCCTCGATCGTCCGGGAGTCGGCGCCGTCAACGTGACGCTCACGCAGCCATCGGCCGGTGGTCAGCCCGTCGTCGGGGTGCTGGACGTGCCCGTGGTCGGGGCAGGGACCGGTGCGTCCTCGAACCACGTGCTCTCACATCCCGCCGGGGCGTTGATCGGGTTGCAGCGAGCCGGCGTCCCCCCGGGGATCTGAGCAACGTAGGTCGAGCCGTTGTAGCGGGCCGCCATCCCCGGGAGCGGGTAGTCGGTGGACACCCACTGCGCCCCGCTGGCCAGCGCCGCCTCCCGTTGCGTCGTGTCGCCGCTGGTGGGGGTGGTCACCTCGGTGTCGGCGCGGGTGCGGATCATGTAGCCCCTGCGCACCTCGTCCTGGATGCGGGCCAGGTTCGCCGCCGGTCGGGTCGTTCTCCTTCAGGAAGGCGGCGTCGGGCTTGCCCGGCGTACTGGGCGGGAACGCCACCCGACCCTCGAGCGAGGGGTGGCCGCCGGCCGTGTATTCGTCCTCACGGTTGTCGAGCACGAACATGACCTTGCCCCGCGAGTCGTCCAGACGGGGCCAGCCCGTGGTCAGCACCGCCTGCTCGAGGGTCGGGGCCGTGCCTCGCACGTCGTCCGGGGTGATCAGGCGCTCGGGGGGGAAGACCGAACGGATCTCGGCGTCGACGCTGTCGAACTGGGCGGGGGTGAGCGGGTTGTTGTCCTTGATCTCGAGCTGGATGCCGATGGGGATGGCGTCCTGATGGGCGTCGGACCAGGTCTTCACCACCGTGAGGCACTCCACCAGGGTCAGGCACGTCGAGCCCTCGTCGATGCCCTCGATGTGGAACACCTTGGAGCCCACCACGCCCTTGGGGCGGAACTTCTGACCGGTCGGATCCTGGGTGATGTCCAGCTCGACCTGGCGGATGCCCTCGTTCTGGAACTGCTTGTCGAGCGAGTCGTGCGAGTAGGCCAACGTGGCGGCATCGGCACTGACGGCGATGTACTTGGCCAGGTCCTCGGGCGTGGGCTCGACGTGGTAGGCGTTGTGCATCCCCAGCACCTGCAGCTGGTTGATGCGCAGGTCGGCCTGGGCGGGGCTCTGCGTCGTGGCCGTGGACCCGGCCGAGCCCGAGCCGGACGAGCTGCACCCGGCCAGCACCGCCCCCAGGCCGAGCGCCACGACGGCGATCAGCCGTCGCCGACTCCCGCTGGACCTCACCGGCGACACCGCTCTTCCAGGTTCCCCATGCGACCTCGAAGGTACCACCGGGCCGCGGCGGCACCGGGGCGCTAGCTTGCCCGCGACGAACCTGAGGGGGACCCATGACGAACACCACCACGCCGACGGTGCACGACCCCGTCGACACTGGGATCTGGACCCGGAGGCGCTCGAGGCCCTCGTGGCCCGGGCCCGGCGGGAGATCGACGACGGCACGTTGCCGTCGTGCCAGCTGGCGGTGGCCCGCGACGGCCGGCTGGCCGCTGTTCGAGACCCTGGGCGAGGCCGACGCCTCGACAGCCGCTACGTCATCTTCTCGTGCACCAAGGCACTCATCGCCGGTGCCATCTGGTTGCTGCTGGCCGAGGGCACGCTCCGGCTCGACCAGCGGGTGGCCGAGGTGATCCCCGAGTTCGCCACCAACGGCAAGGACGTCATCACCGTCGAGCAGCTGCTGGTGCACCAGAGCGGGTTCCCCTACGCCCCGCTCAACCTGCTGACGAACCCCACCCGCGCCGACCGCCTGGCGGCGTACGCCAAGTGGCGCCTGAACTGGGAGCCCGGCACCCGCTTCGAGTACCACCCCACCTCGGCGCACTGGGTGCTGGCCGATCTGATCGAGGGGGTGAGCGGGGATCGACTACCGCGACTTCGTGCACACCCGGGTGCTGGACCCACTGGGCCTGACCCGCTTCCGCCTGGGCGAGCCCCCCGACCGCCAGAGCGACATCGCCGACGCTGGAGATCCGGGGCGAGCCCCCGACCGACGCCGAGTTCGCCGCCATGTTCGGGATCGAAGGGCTCACCCTCGAGGCGCTGGTGGGTGAGGTCACCGACGCCGCGCTGATGACCTTCAACCGCCCCGATGTCCGCGCCCTCGGGGTACCCGGCGGCGGGGGCATCACCGACGCCGCCAGCCTGGCCTTGTACTACCAGGCGCTGCTCCACGACCCGGCCGGGCTGTGGGACCCGGCCTGGCTGAAGGCGGGCACGGCCGAGGTCCGCGGTGATCTCCCCGAGCCCCTGTTCCCCGTGCCCTCCCATCGCAGCCTGGGCCTCACCATCGCCGGCGAGGGCGACACCGCCCGCTTCCGCGGCTACGGCCACACGGTGTCGCCGCGGGCGTTCGGCCACGCCGGCGCGGCGGGACAGATCGCCTTCGCCGACCCCGACACCGGCGTCTCCTTCAGCTACCTGACGAACGGGATCGACGCCAACATCCTGCGCCAGAGCCGCCGCACCGCCGGCCTGGCCAGCCGGGCCGGGGTGTTGGTCGCCAGCTGATACGGGTCTGATCGGGTCTGATCGACTTTGCGTCCCACAGCGGCTGATCGAGCCGCTGTGGGACGCAAGAGTCATGACCGGCGGACGGGCGTCGCCGTTGACGCAGGCCCGCTGGTCCGGGGGGATCGCTCGACTACCGGCCTCCGCCACCCTGGCCGTCGCCACCCGGGCCGGGATTCCCCCCGCCACCGCCGCCGCCGCCACCCGGGCCGCGGCTGCCCCCGCCACCGTCGTGGTTCTGGTCACCGCCGGAATCGCTCTTGTGACCGTCGCCGGGATTCGACTGGGGTTGGGTGGTGGGCGGCGGTTGGGGATCCCTGCGGTTCTGGTCGCCCCCGCTGTTGTCGTTCCCGGCGCCCGGCTGGCTGGGGTCACCACCGGTGGATGGCACGGGGGCGACGGCGGTCGAGGTCACGCCGGGCTGGGTGGTGGACTCCGGCACCGTGGTGGCGGGCTCGCCGGGTGACTCCCGACGGTGCTCGGCCGGCTCGGGGAGATGGATCCCCACGGGGCGGACGATCGAGGCGGCGGCGCGCTGCAACGGGTCAGGCAGGCCGCCGGCCGCCGCGGCCACGCCGGCTGAGCCGAGCACGACGGCGCCGGCGAGACCGGCCGCCATCACGGCCTTGCGGGTGCGGTACCCGACCAGGGACGCCACGGGCGGGGCGAGGTGGGCCCGGCGAGCGGCCACCATGGCGGCGACGTGGCGCTCGGTCACGTCCGCATCCGGCTCGACCAGGAACGCGGCGCGAAGGTCGGCGGCAATGGCCGCCTCGGCCGGACTCAGGTCCGGGCCGACTTCGTCGATCACGTCTTCCATGGGCTCCATCACCTCAGCTATCGCCCACCGGGGTGGTTCCGATCCTGCCTGAGGCACCTTTCTTCCCGGCCGGGGCCGGGCCCAAGATGCTCATGAGGGCTCCTGTTCGGCCAGGTTGCGGGCCAGCGAGGCGAACGAGCGCCGCAGCAGGGCCTTGACCGCGGGCTCGCTCTTGCCGGTGATCTGGCAGATGTCCTTGACGGGCAGGTCGGCCAGCACCCGCAGCATGAGGACCGACTGCTGCTCCTCGGTGAGCTGCGACATGGCTTCGATGACCCCGCCCACCCGTAGGCGGGCCATGGCGGTGGCCTCGACGTCGCCGGCCTCGGTCCGGGTCTCGGTGACCTCGTCGGGCAGGCCGCTGTCCTCCCGCCGACGGTTGCGGCGACGCAGGTCGTCGACCCGCCGGCGGTAGGCGATGGTGAGGACCCAGGTGCGGAAGTGGTCCTCGTCACCGGTGAAGGTGTCGATGGCGTCCATGACCGACACGAAGACGTCGGAGGTCAGGTCCTCGGGGCTGTCGGCGCCGTTGGCGCGCAGGTAGCCGATCACCAGCGGGGCGAGGTCCCGGTACAGCGCGGCGATGGCCTCGGGCTCGCCGTCGCATGCTCGGGCCAAGGTGCCGGCGAAGCCGTCCTGGTCGTCATCTCGCCGTCGGGTGAACCGCACCTGATCCCATCGGCCTCCCGCCGAGGAACTTGACCGGGCGGAACGGGTGGGCCCGGCTCAGCCGACGTTGGCGTGGTGGGCACCGATGAGCGCCACCGCCAGGACTGCGGGCACATCGCCCACGTTGGACCAGCGGTGCCGGGTGCCGTTCTGGATGTAGGTGTCGCCGGCGTTGAGGGCGACCTTGGCCCCGTTGTCGAGCTCGAGGGTGGCCTGCCCCGACACGACCACGCCGTAGTCGATGCTGGCGGTGGTGTGCATGCCCGGATCGTCGGGCTCGAGGTGCTGGGCCATGCCCGGCAGCTTCTCGTCGAACTCGGCCAGGGCCGCTTCGATGTCCAGGTCGGCCGGGGCGCCGACGCCGCCGTCAGGCGGGATGGTGAAGAAGCCGAAGCGGAACCCGTCGAGCGGGGGGAAGTAGGCGGGGGCCGAGGGCCGGGCGCCGTCATCGGGGAACGAGCACGCCGTGTCGGCGCCCCACAGCTGATGGAACTCGGTTCCGGGGAGCAGGGCCAGGGTGACCGGAGCCACCTGCTCGTCACTGACGAACACCGCCTGGCCGGCCCCGTCGTGACCGGTCACCACTCGTCGTACGTCCATGTTCGCTCCTCTGGTCGACAGCTCGAGCGAACCGTACTCAGCGTGACCGGCGCCCGCCCTGCCTGCTCATCGGCCGCGTTCCCGAACCGGCGACTCGGGGAACGAGAACGTGTTCTAGTCTCCAGCCATGACCATGCCGACCGGGATCCCGGTGATCGAGACCTTCCTGGGCTTCCCCAGCCGCCACCGGGCCGACGTGTACAAGTTCCTCGCCCCCCACCTGCGCGACGACGAGAGCAAGGGCTTCTCGTTCCCGGCCCAGTACATGTTCAAGGACGTGCCCGCCGACCTCGAGGACAACGTGGACCCGGTGGCCGTGGTGCTGGACAACCTCGACCGCTTCGGGATCGAGCGGGGCATGATCAGCGTCGGGCCCGGCAAGGACGACGCCGAGCGCGCCATCCGCGACCACCCCGACCGGTTCATCCCGTCGATCTCGGTGGACCCCAACGACGGGGTGGAAGCCCTGCGCCAGATGACCAGGGCCCACGAGACCTACGGCATCAAGGCGGTCACCACCTTCCCCGCCGGAGCCCAGGTGGCCATCAACGACAAGCGCTACTACCCGATCTACGCCAAGTGCTGCGAGCTCGACATCCCCATCTTCTCCTGCGCCGGCATCCCCGGCCCCCGGGTGCCGTTCGAGCCCCAGAAGGTCGAGCACATCGACGAGGTGTGCTGGTTCTTCCCCGAGCTGACGTTCGTGACCCGCCACGGGTGCGAACCGTGGACCGACCTGGCGGTCAAGCTCATGTTGAAGTGGCCGAACCTCTACTACTCGACGTCGGCCTTCGCCCCCCGCCACTACCCCAGGGCCATCGTCGACTACGCCAACACCCGGGGGGCCGACAAGATCCTCTACGCCGGGTACTTCCCGGCCGGGCTCACCTACGACCGGATCTGGGGCGACATGCCCGGAGTCGGCTTCCACGACGACGTGTGGCCCAAGTTCCTGCGCGAGAACGCCTTGAAGGTGCTAAAGCTCGACGGGTGACGTCCTTCTACGGCGAGAGCCACCGAGCGCTCCAGGACCAGTTCGACAGCCGCGTGCTGGCCGACACCCTCGCCGCGGTGACGGTGCAGCCCGTCATCGACGCCGCCGCCAAGGCGTTCATCGAGTCGCGCGCCTTCTTCTTCCTGAGCACGGTCAACCACGAGGGGCACCCCACCGTCTCCCACAAGGGAGGGGCCCCGGGGTTCGTCCGGGTGATCGACGACGCCACGCTGGTGTTCCCCAGCTACGACGGCAACGGCATGTTCCTCTCGATGGGCAACATCGCCAACGACGGGCGCATCGGCCTGCTGTTCATCGACTTCGAGACGCCCGCACCGGGTGCGGGTGCACGCCAACGCCACCGTGAGCGCCGACGATCCGCTCATGGCCGAGTACCCGGGGGCGGACCTCATCGTGCGGGCCACGGTGACCGAGTCGTTCATCAACTGCCCTCGCTACATCACCCGCCAGGCCTCGTCCGAGCCGTCCAAGTACGTGCCCGACGACGACGGCGCCGCCCCCCTGCCGGGGTGGAAGAAGATCGACCTCCTGCAGGACGTGCTGCCCGAGCGCTTCCAGGGGCGGGCCGCCGACGAGGGCGGCACCATCACGCTCGAGGAGTACGACGAGCGGGTCCGCCGCGGCGACGGCTGACCCGCGCCGTCCCCGATCAGGGCTTGTCGGCCCCGACCACCCACATGGCGAAGAACTGCGAGCCGCCGCCGTAGGCGTGGCCCAGCGCGGTACGGGCCCCGTCGATCTGGTGCTCGCCGGCCGTGCCCCGCACCTGCATGGCCGCCTCGGCGAAGCGCAACATGCCCGAGGCCCCGATGGGGTTGGACGACAGCACGCCGCCCGAGCAGTTGACCGGGAGCTCGCCGGTCATCTGGGTCACGCCGTCCTCGACGAACTTCCAGCCGTCCCCGATGGGGGCGAAGCCCAGGTTCTCCAGCCACATGGGCTCGAACCACGAGAAGGGCACGTACATCTCGACGCACGTCGATCTCGTGCAGGGGGTCGGTGATGCCGGCCTGGCCGAACACGTCGGCGGCGCAGTCGCGTCCGCCCAGCGGGTTGACCTGGTCGCGGCCGGCGAACATGGTCGGCTCGCTGCGGAAGGCGGTGCCCTTGACCCACGCCGGGGCCCGCCCGGCGGCGGCGGCGGCGTCACCGCCGGCCTCGTTGGTGAGCACCATGGCGCAGGCGCCGTCGGACGACGGGCAGGTCTCGCCCAGCGCACCGGGTCCCACAGCATCATCGATCTCGTTGATGGACTCGAAGGTGGCGTCCTCCTGGTGGAGGTGGGCGTAGGGGTTCTTCAGGGCGTTGAGCCGATCCTTCAGCGCCACCAGCACGCCGATGTGGTCCGGCGCACCCGAGCGCGCGCATGTAGGAGCGGATGTGGGGGGCGAAGTAGCCGCCGGCCCCGGCGTGCATGGGCGGCTGGAAGGGCATCGACACCGACAGGGCCCACATGGCCTCGGACTCCGACTGCTTCTCGAAGGCCACGGTGAGCACCCGCTCGTGCAGGCCCGAGGCGATGAGGTCGCTGGCCACGATGGCCGTCGACCCGCCCACCGAGCCCGGCGGTGTGGACCCGGAACATGGGCTTGCCCACCGCACCGAGGGCGTCGGCCAGGTACAGCTCGGGCATCATCACGCCCTCGAAGAAGTCGGGGGCCTTGCCGATCACGACGGCGTCGATGTCCGACCACGTCATCCCGGCGTCGTCGAGGGCCCGCTGGGCCGCGGTGCGCACCACGCCGGCGATCGATCCCTCGATGATCGCCTGGTGGTGCGTCTGCCCGATGCCGACGATGGCAACTCGTTCCTTACCCATCACGCCCCTTCCAGGACGCACACGAGGTTCTGTTGCAGGCACGGACCGGAGGTGGCGTGGGCCACCGCCCGATCGCCCTCGCCGCGGCTGATGCGAGTGGCGGCCTCGCCGATGCGGACCAGGCCGGCGGTCATGATCGGGTTGGCGCACAGCGGCGCCGCCCGACGGGTTCACGGTGACGTCGTCGCCCAGGCCCAGCGCCGAGCGCACGATCAGCTCCTGGTGGGCGAAGGGGGCGTGGACCTCGGCGATGTCCACCGGGCCGTCGGCCACCCCGGCCCGGGCGGCGGCCTGCTGCGGTGGACGGCGAGCGGGTGAGGTCGCGCACGCCGAGGGCGTGCGGCCTCGATGCGGTGGTCGATGCCCCGGATCCACGCCGGGCGCTCGCTCAGCTCGCGGGCCGCGTCGTCGGCGGCCAGGATCATGACCGCGGCGCCGTCGGTGATGGGCGGGCAGTCGTGGCGGCGCAGCGGGGCCACGAACTCGGGCTCGGCCAGCAGCGCCTCGGCGGTCGTGGTCGCCCGTCACGCTGGGCGTGGGGGTTGGCCAGCCCGGCCCGGCGGTTGGCCGCCACCACCGCGGCGATCTCGGCCTCGGTGAAGGTGCCGGCGTCGAGACCGGCCCGGGCCTGCAGGGCGGCCATCGAGACCGAGTCGAGCCACAGCGGCCCCAGCGTGTAGGGATCGAGCTGGCGGCTCAGCACCCGGCGGATGTCGCCGGGCGACGACTTGCCGTAGGCGTAGACGAGGGCGATGTCGGCCTTGCCCAGCTGGATCTTCACCCAGGCCTCGTACAGGGCCCAGGCGCCGTCCATGTCGACGTGCGACTCGGAGATGGGCGGGCCAAGGCCCGAACGCGTCGAGCGACATGACGAACGAGAAGGGCTGGCCGGCCAGGTAGTCCGAGCTCGACCGAGCAGACGAAGTCCACCCGGTCCTTGGCGATGCCCGCCCCGGCGAGGGCCTCGCCCATCAGCGGCATGAGCAGCTCGACCTCGTTGATGTCGGAGACCTCGACGCCCGAACTGGCTGGGCGAACGAGATGACGGCTACCTCACGCATCAGACGTTGTCCTTGTAGGTCTCGAAGTCGGCATCGGGTTCGCCGTTGGGTCGGAAGTACTTGATGCTCTCGAGCGTGGGACCGACCTCGTCGTCCGGGACCCACACCGCCTCGACCCGCATGCCGGAGTGCACGTCGGTCGCACGGCGACCTCCTGGATGAGGTGCATGATCGGGATGTCGGAGCCGTCGAGCAGGATCAGGGCGCTGATGTAGGGGATCTCCATGAGCGTGCCCATGAAGGGCACGTTGACCACGCAGAACGACGTGATGGTGCCGGTGTGGCCGAGCTCCACCTCTTCTTCGGTGGGCACCCCGTCGGTGGGGCACGATCCTCGGGGCGGCACGTAGACCTTCTGGCACACGGGGCAGCGCTGACCGACGAGACGCTTGTCGGCCACGCTGTGCAGGAAGTGGCGAGCTGGCCCGCCCGGCGGAGTAGAGGTAGTCGAGGCGGGCCGGGGTGCGGATGGCCTTGACCTGCTCCACCCCCTGGAGGCTGGCGGGAAGGGTGATCTCGCTCATGCCGGACCTCCCCGTCGGCCGCCTCGGGCTCGAAGCACTCGATGTCGAGGATGTGGCCGCTCGCGGTAGCGGCCCCCGTCGGGGGCGGTGGCGTCGGCCTCGACGTCGGCCGGGCGGGTCGGGCGCCACCGCGGCCTGCACCCGCATGCCGGTGGCCATGGCCCCCTGGTCGCCGCCGGTGTCGACGGCGTGGACCATGGCGGTGTCGGCCCCGTCGAGGCGGATCAGGGCGAAGGCGAAGGGCCGGTCGAGCGGGTGGCCGCTCGAGGGGATCGGTCGACCCAGCACCAGGTGGTCACCGTGCCGGCGTCGCCGACCTCGACCATCTCGGTGAGGTCCTCGGCGGTGACCGGGTCGTACTCCTGGGGCGGGACGATGACCTGGCCGTCGGCTCCCTTGATCCCGACGATGATCCCCTCGCGCAGACCGGTCATGAACGCACCGATCACCGGGCCGGTGGTGCGCCGGAACGGGTACTCGATCACGACCGGCGCGCTGAGCACGTCGTCGACGCCCATCGGCGTTCCTCCGTGTTCCTGGTCCCCCGGGCCCCATCGACCTGCAGCGTGGGCACTGTAACGCGTTCTACTTTGGTGGCGGCCGCCCGAACCGGACGGCTAATCTGACGCTCCATCAGGACCCGATCACGGGTCCGGCGCATCTCGATGCACGATCGACCGACACGGGGGAACCACATGACCGAACTGGGCTTCTGGCGGATGGCGACAGCCGATCCGGAGCGGGTGGCGCTCATCACCCCCGACGGCCTGGAGCACACCGCCGGCGAGCTGCTGGCCGCGGCCAACCAGGTCAGCCACGGCCTGCGCGCCCTCGGCCTCGAGCGGGGCGACACGGTGGCCGTGGTGCTGCCCAACAGCTTCGAGATGCTGGCCGTCTACCTCGGCGCCACCCAGATCGGGCTGTACCTCACGCCCATCAACCACCACCTGGTCGGGCCCGAGATCGCCTACATCGTCAACGACAGCGAGGCCAAGGTGCTGGTGGGCCACGAGCGCTTCGCCGCCGAGCTCGAGAAGGCCGCCACCGAGCTCACCACCCTGCCCGCCGACCACCGCTTCGCCGTCGGCACCGTGGCCGGCTTCCGGCCCTACGACGAGCTGCCCGGCCGGTCAGCCCACCGACCGCGCCCGCCGACCGCGTCGCCGGCGCGCCCATGCACTACACGTCGGGCACCACCGGGCGCCCCAAGGGCGTGAAGCGCCAGCTGGTGGACATCGACCCCGACGTGCTGGGCGAGCTGTACAGCGGCTTCCAGGGCATGTTCGGCGTGCAGCCCCTCGACGGCCACGTGCACATCACCGGCTCGCCGCTCTACCACACGGCCGTGCTCATGTGGACGGCCAACGCCCTGCACATGGGCCACACCGTGGTGGTCATGGACAAGTGGTCGCCCGAGGGCATGCTCGAGCTCATCGACCGCCACGGCGTCACCACCAGCCACATGGTGCCCACCCAGTTCCACCGCCTGCTGGCCCTGCCCGACGACGTGCGCCTGTCCTACGACGTGTCGTCGCTGCGGTGCATGGTGCACGCCGCCGCCCCGTGCCCGCCCGACGTGAAGCGCCGGATGATCGAGTGGTGGGGCGACGCCATCATGGAGTACTACGCGGCCACCGAAGGCGGCGGCACCATCGTCACCGCGTCGGAGTGGATGACCAAGCCGGGCACCGTCGGCAAGCCCTGGCCCGGCTCGGAGATCCGCATCCTCGACGACAACGGGCAGGACGTGCCCACCGGCGCCGAGGGGACGGTGTACATGAGCCTGGCCCTGGCCGACTTCGAGTACAAGGGCGACGCGGCCAAGACCGCCGGAGAACCGCACCGCCGGGTTCTTCACCGTCGGCGACTGGGGCCTGCTCGACGAGGACGGCTACCTGTTCCTCAAGGACCGCAAGTCCGACATGATCATCTCGGGCGGGGTCAACATCTACCCGGCCGAGATCGAGGGCGAGCTGCTCACGTTCCCCAAGATCGGCGACGTCGCCGTGTTCGGCATCCCCAACGAGGACTGGGGCGAGGAGATCAAGGCCGTCGTCCAGCCCGCCGAGGGCGTCGAGCCCGACGACGAGCTGCGCGACGAGATCATCGGCTTCTGCATCGAGCGGCTGGCCAGCTACAAGCGGCCCAAGTCGATCGACTTCGTGGCCGAGCTGCCCCGCGACCCGAGCGGCAAGCTCTACAAGCGCAAGCTCCGCGACCCCTACTGGGAAGGCCGCGACGCCCGCATCTGACCCGCCCTGCTGCGCTTCCCCGGCTTTCTGTCCCTCCAGCGACCTGTGTCGAGTCGCTCGAGGGACAGAAACGGGAGGAGGAGGGACGGACAGAAACGGGATCAGGCGTCGAGGGCGGTGCGGTGGCGCTCGATGGATTCGTAGAGATCGGTCAGGTCCTGCACGGGCGGCAGCTCGACGCGCTCGCCCGAGTTGAGCTCGATCTCGAGGTTCCAGAATCCGGGGATCACGTCGGTGGCCAGGATGCGGTACCAGGGGATGTCCCGGCGGCGCGGCCAGTTCTTCTGGATGCGGAGGCCCTCGTCCCGCACCACCAGCACGGCGCCCAGCAGCGTGCGGATGCCGAGCACCGCGCTGACCAGGCCGATGAGGCTGAGCAGCCGCATCCACCACTCGATCCCGGCCAGGACCGTCAGCGGGACGAACAGCAGGGCCAGCACCGCCAGCAGCGCCACCCGGATCGAGCGGGCCACGGGGGACATGCGGAACTTGTACCGCTGGGGAGCCACGGCCCCATTGTCGCATCCGCCGGGACCGATCCCACCGCGACGCGGATCAACCCGGCTGATCAGCCCGGTTGGTCAGCCCGGTTGGTCAGGTCCGGTGGTCGTCGTCCCCAGGCGCTGATGGTGAGGGGGCCGAGCACCCGGAACTCGGGCCGGCGGGCCTGGGCCAGGGCCGCCTCGACCAGGGCGGCGTCGGCCAGGCCGTCGGCCACGAGCCGGGGCCCGGCCCGCTCCAGGGCGAGGACGTACCACTCCGCCCCGGGGGTGCCCCCGTGCATGGTTCGCACCGTGCCCTTCGAATCCACGTCGTCCAGGCCGGCGGCGGCCAGCGCCCCCAGCATGCGCCGGCCCCAGAAGGGGTCGTAGCCGGCCGAGGCGACGTAGGCCGCCCGCAGGGTGCGGTGGAGCGTGGCGAACGGCTCAGGCAGCTCCTGGGCGTCGAACACCAGCCAGTCGACGTCCTCGACGACGACCCAGCCACCGGGCTTGGTGGCGGCCACCATGTTGGCGAGCGCCTGCTCGCGGTCGGGGACGTGCTGGAGCACGGCGCGGGCGTGGGCCAGGTCGAAGTGCGCCGGCGGGCAACGGGTCCCGGCTGATGTCGTGGCGGCGCAGGATGACGTTGGCCGGCTGGTCGCCCACGAACTGCAGGTCCACGTCGGTGGCCATCACCCGGCCCTGCTCGCCCACCTGCTCGGCCAGCCAGCGGGCCGTCGAACCACCCCCGGCACCGACCTCCAGCACGTGCCAGCCGGGAGCCAGCCCCAGGCCGCTCAGCAGCCGGGCGGACCCGGCGTCGAACCCGGCGGCCAGGTGGCCGTGGCGCACCGCTTCCCTGGCCACCTCGACCGGGTCGTCCGACACGCCGTAGCCGTACCCGCCGCCGGGGGAGGATCGCCCGCGGCGGTCACGACCGGCGCGTCTCCCGCCACGGCACGTCCTTGTCGTCACGGGCCTCGGCCGGCAGGCCCAGGGCGCGCTCGCCGATCATGGTGCGGTGCACCTCGTTGGTGCCCCCGCCGATCCGCGACGAGAACTGGCCCATCACCTGCATCTGCCAGAAGCCGCCCTGGGGCGCATCGGCGCCGGCCAGCATGCCCGCCGCCCCTTCGAGGTCCTGGGCCAGCTCCACCCGGCGCGACAGGGCGATGGTGAACGAGTTCTTCAGGACCGACGGGTCGGGCGGCGTCCCCCGCTTGGCCATGATCGCCGTCTGCATCCGCAGTTGCAGGAAGGTCAGGATCTTCTCGCGGGTGTACACGTCGGCCAGGCGCTGGCGCACGACCGGGTCGGCGGTGCGGCCGAACGAGCGGGCCACCTCGACCACGGCGTCGAACGTGCTGGCCTGCCCGGCGCCCCCGATCATCCCCGACTCGCTGGCCAGCACGGTACGGGCCACCGCCCAGCCGCCGTTCACCTCGCCCACGACGTTGGCCGCCGGCACCCGGACGTCGTTGAGGAAGACCTCGTTGAAGTGCGAGAGCCCGGTGGCCTGCACCAGCGGTCGCACCTCGATGCCCGGGGCTGTGCATGTCCACGATGAAGAAGGTGATGCCCCGGTGCTTGGGGGCGTCGGGGTCGGTGCGGGCGATGAGGATGCCGAACTCGGCGTGGTGGGCCCCCGAGGTCCACACCTTCTGCCCGTTGACCACGAACTCGTCGCCGTCGCGCTCGGCCCGCGTGGCCAGCGCGGCCAGGTCGCTGCCGGCGCCCGGTTCGCTGAAGAGCTGGCACCAGCGCTCGTCGCCGCGCAGCAGGGGCCCGAGGTAGCGGCGCTGCTGCTCCTCGTTGCCGTGGCGCATGAGCGGCGGCCCGACGAGCTGCTGCGAGGCCCCGATGAAGCCCGTGGTCACGTCGAAGCGGCGGGCCTCCTGGTTGAAGATGATGCTCTGGCTGGGCGAGCCGCCCCGGCCGCCGAACGCCTTGGGCCAGGCGATCCCGGCCCACCCGGCGTCGTAGAGCACGGCCTGCCACTCGCGGCACCGGCGCTCGTAGTCGGCCAGCACGACGGGGTCGGTGGCCACGCCGCCCCGGGACCAGTCGGCGTCGGTGCCGGTCTTGAGCTCGGCGTGGGCCTCGAGGAAGGCCCGCACCTCGGCTCGGAAGGCGGCGTCCTCGGGGCTGTCCTCGAAATCCATGGCCCGCCGATACTAGAACACGTTCTCATTGTCGGACGGCCCCGCCCGGGGGTGCCGATGGTGGGCCCCGGCGGCCCCAGCGGGCCCACCATCGCGGGCATACTGCCGTCCACCATGGCTGACCACCCCTGTCCGCGCCGCGAGGGCCGTGGCGGGCGCGCCTGGCCGGGCGCGGTGGTGGCGGCGGCCGTCCTGGCGGTGGCCTTCTCCCTGGCGGTCACGGGCTGCAGCGGGTCCGACTCGGCCAGCTCCACCACGACCACGGGACTGGACGCGGCGGTGACCACCCCGCCCGTCACCGTGCCCGCCTACTGCGACCCGGCCGCACCCATCTCCGTCGCCCTCGGCCAGCAGTTCGCCCTCGCCCTGGAGGCCGACCCGGCGTCGGGCTCGAGCTGGCAGAGCGTGGCTCCGCCCGATCCGGCCGTGCTGTTGTCGATCGGCACCGAGTTCCCCGGCCCGGGCCAGACCGTGGCCGGGGCGTCGTGCACCAAGGCCAGCCAGGTCCTGCGCTACGGGGGCCGGGGACTGGGGACGGCGACCATCTCCCTGCGCTACGGCCGGCCCGGCGCCCCGGCCACGCCGGACGACAAGACCCTCGTGTTCACCGTCACCGTGGTGGACCCCAATGCCCCGCCGACGACACCCCCGCCGACCACCGCCGCCACCACGACCACCTCGGCCGCGGTGACCACCACCCGGCCCCGCACCACCACGACGACCCGGCGGCCGACCACCACCACGACGAGGGCGCGGACCACGACGACGACGTGAGCGCGCCGGTTCCGGCCGGGCCGGCCCTTCGCTCAGTGCGGGGGCTGGGCGCCGGAGGCGGGGGTCGCCACCGACTCCAGCTCGAAGCCGGGAGCCACACCCTCGTCGAACTCGAGGGGGCGCATGGCCAGGTCGATGGCCGTCCACAGCGTGCGGGAGAAGGGGAAGAAGGCGACCGGGACGACGCAGGCCATGATCACGCCGGTCACGCCGATCACCACCATGTCGGGCCGGGGGTAGGTGGCCGCCACCCCGACGATCAGCACCAGCGCCACGGCCGACTGGACCACGATGATGTTGAGGAACCACGAGCCCAGCCACTGCCCGTCCACCCGGCGGAAGTGGAGACCGCAGCGGGGGCAGACCTCGACCATCGAGACCCAACGGCGGAAGAGGTGGCCCGCACCGCACACCGGGCAGTGCCGGACAGCCGCCCGCCGGAACATCACCGAGGTCGACATCGCCACCGCGTCAGTGTGGCACCGTCGCCCGCGTCTGGGAACCGGCGTCGGGGGGAACTCAGGCGGTGGCGTCGAGGACGTCGGCCATGGCGTCGGCCCAGTCGTCGCGAGTGCCGAACGCCGGCTCGAGGGCATAGGCCCGCTTGAGGAAGAGATGGGCGTCGATCTCCCACGTGTAGCCCATGCCCCCGTGCACCTGGACGCACGACTTGCCGTTGGCCAGCGCCGCCTCGGCCGCGGTCAGCTTGGCCGCGGCCGCCGCCCGCTCCACGGAGCCCACCGCCGGGTCGTCCAGGGTCACGCCGGCGGCGTAGACCGCCCCCCGGGCCACCTCGGCCCGGGTGAACATGTCGGCCATGATGTGCTTCATGGCCTGGAAGGCGCCGATGGGCCGGCCGAACTGGTGGCGCTCCCGGGCGTAGTCGACGGCCACCGCGGTCGACGCCTCGGCCAGGCCCAGCAGCAGGGCCGAGGTGAGCACCGCCCCCTGGCGGCGGACCGATGCCGCGCCGACCGCGTCGACCAGCCGGTCGCCGCGGGGCAGCTCGGCGGTGAGCCGGCCGACGGGGGTCAGCGGGTCGAGCGGCTGCAGCGGCTCGATGTCGAGGTCGGCCACGTCGACGCCCCAGATGCCGTCGACGTCCACCACGGCCAGCACGTCGAGGCGGTCGGGGAACTCCACCACCCGGCTGGGATCGGATCGGTCCATGCCGCCCACCACCGTGTCGCCGGTGGCGGCACCGGGGACGAGGCCGGCCAGCACCTGGGTCCACACCAGCGGCCCGGGGACCAGGGCCCGACCGAGCTCCTCGTAGGCCACCACGGCGTCGGCCCACCCCAGCTCGGCACCGCCGTCGGCGGCCGGCAGGCGCAACGAGAACACGCCCAGGTCGCCCAGCTCGCGCCAGCGGGCCCGGTCGACCCCGCCCTCGTCGGCCAGGGCACGCACCGCGGCCACGGGGAAGCGGCCCTCGCAGAACGAGCGCACCCCGTCGGCCAGGGCCACCTGGTCCTCACTCAGCTCGAAATCCATGTCACTCCCGCCAGTCGGTGGGTCGGGTCGGTGGTGTCAGTCGTCGGTCCGGTGGAACGGGCGGTCGCTCGGGCGCCGGGCAGGTCGAGTGGTCACGGTCATTCCCGGGGCAGGCCGAGGATGCGCTCGGCGATGATGTTGCGCTGGATCTGGCTGGTGCCGGCGGCGATGGTGAACGACGTGCTGCGCAGCCGCTCCTCGACGAACAGGCCCGACGGCCAGGCGCCCACGTCCTCGACCGAGAGGCCGCCCCGTTCGAGCACCCGCATGGCCAGGTCGGTGATGCGTTGGAACAGCTCGGAGTACGCCACCTTCATGACCGACCCGGCGGGGCCGGGCACGCCGTGGCGGGCGGCCTGGGACAGGTTGCGCTTGGTCATGGCCCACAGCGCATCCATCTCGGCCTGGAGGTGGCCGACCTCGCGGCGCAGGGCCACGTCGTCCCAGGCGGTGGCCGAGCGGCGGGTCACCAGTCGGGCCAGCCGCACGAGGTCGGAGATGAGCCGGTCGGTCTCCACCAGGTCGGACACGAACCCGGTGCCGCGCTCGAAGCCGAACGTGACCATGGCCACGCGCCAGCCGTCGTTCTCCAACCCGACCCGGTTGGCCACCGGCACCCGGGCCTCGTCGAAGAACACCTCGGAGAACTCCGACGTGCCGGCGATGGTGGCGATGGGCCGGATCTCGATGCCGGGCGTGTCCATGGGGAACATCACCCAGGTGATGCCCTTGTGCTTGGGCGCCTCCGCATCGGTGCGGATCGAGCAGCTCGCACCAGTCGGCCACCTGGGCGAACGTCGTCCAGATCTTCTGACCGGTGACGACGTACTCGTCGCCGTCGCGGACTCCCCGACAGCTCAACGAGGCCAGGTCGGAGCCGGCGTTGGGCTCGCTGAAGCCCTGGCACCAGACCTCCTCGCCGCGCAGGATGCGAGGGAGGTGCTCGGCCTTCTGCTCGGCGCTGGCCTCGGCCATGATCGTCGGGCCGGCATGCATGGTGCCCACGAAGTTGACGCCCACGTAAGGCGCCCCCGCCCGGGTCGTCTCCTCCAGGTAGATGAGCTGCTCGACCAGGGTGGCACCGCGGCCGCCGTACTCGGCCGGCCAGCTGATCCCGGCGTAGCCGGCGTCGAACAGGCGCCGCTGCCAGTCGGTGTCATAGGCGCGGCGGCCGTCCCAGTCGTCGCCGTCGGGCTTGGCCGGCAGCGTGGGCAGGACGGCGGCCAGCCACTCCCGCAACTCCTTGCGGAACCGTTCCTCCGATTCCGAGTAGCGAAGATCCACGCTCGTCCCCTCCGGCGCTCCACCCTCGGAGCCGAAAACCTGACGGCATGTTAGGTCTGGCCTCCGAGGGGGACGAAACCGACCCTCAGGGCGACGACGGGGATGCCACCGCCCGGGCCCGCAGCTCGTACTTGAGCACCTTGCCGGTGGCGTTGAGGGGCAG
Organism: uncultured Microthrixaceae bacterium; assembly: GCA_963726905.1. Classification (GTDB taxonomy): domain Bacteria; phylum Actinomycetota; class Acidimicrobiia; order Acidimicrobiales; family Acidimicrobilacustridaceae; genus UBA4742. The sequence continues at coordinate 65,004 of CAVSDZ010000014.1, read as the reverse complement.
CTCGTCCACCACGACCACCCGGGCCGGCGCCTTGTAGTTGGCCATGCGCTCGCGCGCACCACGCCACCAGCTCGTCGGGGTCGATGGTCTGGTCGTGGCGGGCCACCACGAAGGCCACCCCGACCTCGCCCATGCGCTCGTCGGGCACCCCGACCACCGCCACCTGGGCGATGCCCGGGTGGGCCAGCATGAGGTTCTCGATCTCGGCCGGGTAGGCGTTGAAGCCCGCCGACGATGAACATGTCCTTCTTGCGGTCGGTGATGTCCAGGTAGCCGCGCTCGTCCATCACGCCGATGTCGCCGGTGTGCAGCCAGCCGTCGGCGTCGATGGTCTCGGCCGTCGCCTCGGGGTCGTCGAGGTAGCCCCGCATGACCGTGTAGCCCCGGATCACCACCTCGCCCGGCTGGCCGCGGGGCACCTCGGCGCCGTCGTCGTCGACGCAGCGGACCTCGAGCTCGGGGATGGCCCGACCCGAGGTGTTGGCGATGGTCTCGGGGTCGTCGTCGTAGCGGCACATGGTGGCGATGCCGCACGACTCGGTGAGGCCGTAGCCGGTGATGATGGTGTCGAAGTGCAGCTCGGCCCGCATCCGCAAGATGAGCTCGACGGGGATGGCCGCCGCCCCGGTGACGGCCAGGCGCAGCGAGGAGAAGTCGGTGGCGCCGAAGTCGGGGTGGTTGAGGATCGTCTGGTACAGCGTCGGGGTGCCCGGCAGCATGGTGATGCGCTCGGCGTCGATCCGGCGCATCACGTCGGGGACGTCGAAGATCAGCTGGGGATAGATGGTCGAGCCGGTCATGAGGGCGGCGAGGATGCCGGCCTTGTAGCCGAAGGCGTGGAAGAACGGGTTGATGACGAGGTAGCGGTCGCCCGCTCGCAGCCCGACCACGTCGGCCCAGTCGCAGAACGCCCGCAGATTCTGGCCGTGAGCCGTCATCACGCCCTTGGGCCGCCCGGTGGTGCCCGAGGTGAACAAGATGTCGGACAGGTCGCCCGGCTCCACCGCCAGGGCCCGGGCGTCGGCATCGGCCGAGGCCACGCCGTCGCCGCCTCGCAGGAAGTCGGACCACGACTCGGTGCCGGCCACCACGTCGCCGCGGAGCACCACGATCCGCTCGAGCGTCGGGCAGGCCCTCGACCGGCCGGTCGGCCGCCGCCGGGCCCATCGCCTCGCGCAGCAGGGCCACGTAGTCGGTGTCGAGGAAGTCGGTCACCGTGACCAGGATGCGGGCGCCGCCCCGCTGCGAGCACGTCGCCGGCCTCGTGGCCCTTGAAGCGGGTGTTGAGCGGGACGAGCACGCCGCCGGCGCTGTGGGCCCCGAGGGCGGCCACGATCCACTCGACCAGGTTGGGGGCCCACACCGCCACCCGGTCGCCGGGCTCGATGCCCGCGGCCACGATAGGCCCGGGCCGCCTGGTGCACCGCCTCGGCCAGGTCCCGGTAGCTGAGCGTGACGTCGCCGTCGACCACCGCGGCGCGGCCCTCGTGCACGTCGGCCGCCTGGCGCACCAGGCGGGGGGTGGTCCCCCACTGCAGGTCGCCCCGCGTCCCTTCGCCGTCCGCCGTGGCTTCGCCGCTCGTCATGGCCAGAGCGTACCGCCCGCCCCGCCCCGGATCTGACGAAGCGTCAGAGGTCGGGCACTACCGTGTCCGGGTGCCCGAGGCCGAACCCGCCCCTGCCGCCCGCGCCGATCAGGCCCGACGACCCGTTCGACGACCCGTTCGGCGACCTGGCCGACCCCGAGGTCGCCGAGGACGCGGCCAAGCTGGCCGGCATCTTCGAGTGGCTGGCCGACAACGAGTTCCCCGGCTACAGCCCCCTGTACGAGCACCTGGCCCGCCGCATCGCCGCCGAGCGCTGGATCCCGGCGTTCGTGAGCCGCCACAACCGCTCGCCGTTCGCCGCCGTGCTGTTCCTCGACTGCGTGCGCGAGCTCACCCTGGTCGAGCCCGACCTCCCCCTGAGCCGCCACTACGAGGCCGTGGTCGGCGGGCGCCGATCCGCTCGATCGCCGGACCCGTGGCCGCTGTTCCGCGACACCGTGCGCCATCACCGCGACTTCCTGGCCGACCAGCTCGAGCGCCGGGCCATCCAGACCAACGAGGTGGGTCGCTCGGCCGCGCTGGTGCCCGGCCTTCGCCGTCGTGGCCGAACGCTTCGACCGGCCCCTGGCCGTGATCGAGGTCGGGTGCAGCGCCGGGCTGAACCTCCTCTTCGACCGCTTCCACATCGACCTACGACGACGGGCGCACGACCGGGCCCGCCGGATGCCACCGTGCGGCTGGCCTGCGAGGTCCGCGGCCCGCTGCGCCCTCCGCTGCCCCGGCACCCGCTGGCCGTGACCTCCCGCCTGGGCATCGACGTGAACCCGGTCGACATCACCGACCCCGACTCGGCCCGCTGGCTGGAGTCGTGCCTCTGGCCCGACGTGCCCCACCGGGTCGAGCGCTTCCGCGCCGCGGCCGCCCTGGCCCGGTCCGAGCCCCCCGAGCTGTGGCGCGGCAACGCGGTGGACCTGGTGGCCCGGGCCGTCGACGCCGTGCCCGCCGACGCGGTGGCCTGCCTCGACGCCACCTGGGTGCTGGCCTACTTCTCCGACGAGGAGCGCCGGCAGCTCCACGCCACCCTCGACCGTCTGGGCGCCGAGCGGACCATCGCCTTCGTCACCGCCGAGTACGACGGCAACGCGCCGTGGGTCGCCTCACCGGGCCGGCCGCCGAGCAGCACCGACCACGGCTCGCCCACCCTGTTGGGCCTGGGCCTCTGGGACCACGGCCGCACCGACCATGGCGCGCTGGCGCTGGGTCCAGCCCCACCTGCAGTGGGTCGAATGGATCGATCTGGCCACCGCCGGCTGACGAATCGCGTTCAGTCGGCCGGGGTCCGCGCCCGATGCATCAAGGGCACGTAACCTCTCGGCTGCTTCAGGGCTCTCAGGGGTGAAGCGCAGGTGGGGGGTGATCGGTATCCACGCCGGATGCTTCCTACCATGGCGTCCCGCCGGCTCGATCGACGGGGCGGCAGACCAACCAAACCGGCAGATACCCGCTCAACGAGGAGAAGGTTTCGCCATGGCCAAACGCCGAGCCCCCGTCTACTCCCGCACCGCTCGAAGCCGTCGGCTTCGACCGGTGCGCCCGCCAACCATCTGGTGTGCGCCTACTCGCCTCGCTGGCTGAGTGGCCCCACCCCCGGCTTCGAGGGCCTCGTGGCCACCTGGTCGCCGGCCGACGGGGACGACCCGTCGGAACACCGCTCCCGCTCGTAGGCTGCAGCCTCGTGCGAGGCTCTCCCCCACCACCGGCACCGCTCCCGTGAGCGGTTACACGCTGCGGCGCCAGGCCGCCCGGGTCGTGCTGCTCAACCACGAGCGCCACGTGCTGTTGCTGTCGGCGTCGGACCCGGCCGATCGGGCCAAGCCGCCGTGGTGGGAGATCCCCGGCGGCGGCATCGACGCCCACGAGACCAGCGAGGACGCGGCCCGCCGCGAGCTGTTCGAGGAGACGGGCATCACCGCGGCCGAGATCGGCCCGTGCGTGTGGGTCCAGCACTCGGTGTTCGACTTCGGCGGCTGGCACTTCGACCAGCACGAGCGGGTGCACGTGGCCTGGTGCGACGAGGCCCACGAGGTGCGCCCCGCTCGCCTGGAGATGCTGGAGGCGGCCGCCTTCAGCGGCCATCGGTGGTGGCCGCTCGACGAGCTCCTGGCCAGCTCCGAGCCGGTGCTGCCCCACCGGCTGCGCGAGTTCCTGCCCGACCTGGTGGCCGGCGTGATCCCCGACGAGCCCCACGACATCACCCATCACCCCTCGGCCTGAGCCTCCGCCGTCCGGGGGCGGGGATCGACCCGACGAGGTCGAAGCGCGCGCCGTAGCGGCCGAGGGCGCGACTACTCGACGGTGCCGTAGGCGCCGATGTCACCGGTGGCCGACGCGGCCCGCACCTCGTCGACGGCGGCACCCAGCGCCGCCAGGAACGGCTCGATGTGGGGACCGTGCACCGCGTTCACCGTCAGGTGCAGGCTGTCGGGCGGGCCCTGCTTGTCGACGTACCAGCCCTGGCGCCAGAGGGCGTCGCCCACGGCGAAGGTGTCGACGCCGACCAGGGCGAAGGCCACCAGCGTGGCCTCGGGCTCGGCCAGGATCTGCACGTCCGGCCGGGCCCGCAGGCCGGCCAGCAGCGCGGTGTGGGCGTCCTTGGCCAGGGCGGTCACCCGCCGGTAGCCGGTGTCGCCCAGGTACTGCATGACCGCCCAGGCGGCGGCGATCGAGCCACCGGACTTCGTGCCCAGCACCCCCGAGCTGCCGTACACGCCGCCCAGCCAGTTGTCGGTCACGAACGTCTGGTAGCGACGCAGGGCCTTGGTGCGGTGGAGGATCACCGACGCCCCCTTGGCCGTGTAGCCGTACTTGTGGAGGTCGGCCGACATGGACGTCACCCCCGGCACCCGGAAGTCGAACGGGCCGACGGGGTAGCCCAGGCGCTCGAGGTAGGGCAGCGTGATCCCGCCCATGCAGGCGTCGACGTGGCAGTTGACGCCGGCCGCCTCCGCCACCGCCGCCACCCCGGCGACGTCGTCGATGACCCCCTGGGGGTACTGGGGCGCCGAGGCCACCATGAGCACGGTGTTGTCGTTGACCAGCGCGGCCATGGCGTCCACGTCGGCCCGGTAGTCGTCGAGCACGGCCACGCGGTGGTTGGTGAGGCCGAAGTAGTAGGCCGCCTTCTCGAACGCGGCGTGGGCCGTGGTGGGCAGGATCACCTCGGGGGCGGTGATGCCCCGCTCGGCCCGGCCCCGCTCCCGAGCGGCCTTCACCGCCAGCAGGATGCTCTCGGTGCCCCCGGTGGTCATGAACCCGGCTGCCTCGTCGCCCCCGTTGAGCAGTTCGCCCATCCACGCCACCACGTCGCCCTGCATGCGGCGCAGGCTGGGGAAGGCGTCCACGTTCAGGGCGTTGGTGGACAAGAACCGGGCGTTGGCCTCCTTGGCCAGCGCCGCCACCTCCGGGCCGGCGGTGTAGGCCAGCGTGAACGCCCGCCCGTGCTCCCAGTCGACGTCGTGGGCGCTCAGGACGTCGAGCTCGGCCAGGATGTCGGCCGCGGGACGCCCGCCGGCGGGGAAGGTCACGACCGGCTCCGGGCCACCGGCGTCAGGGGTACTGGTCGAGCAGCAGGTGGGCGGCCGAGGCCAGCTCCTCGCCGGTGTCGGCTGAGCCCACCCAGTCGTTGACCCAGGCCAGCAGCGACGTGAACCAGATGAAGCCCAGCACCCGGATGATGCGGGCCTGGATCTCCGGGTCGAAGTCGGGCGGGAAGGCCTGGGCCTGGATGCGGGCCATGACCGTGGTCATGTCCCGCTGGCACTCCGCCACCGCCGGGTCCGGCGAGGACAGGGCGGTGATGACGGCCGCGCTCAGCTGCGGCTCCCGCTCCATGGCCCGGCTGGCCCGCCGCAGGATGTCGACGACCCGGTCGACGGTCTTGTCGCCCCTGGGCGGGCGCAGGCCCACCCGACGCTCGAGGTCGATCATCCAGTCGACCAGCACCGCGGCCAGCAGGTGGTCCTTCGAGCTGAAGTAGCGGTAGATCGTGCCCAGGGCCACCTCGGCCTTGACGGCCACGTCGCGCATCTGCACCGCGTCGTAGCCGCCGGTCGAGCTGAGCTCCAGCGCGGCCGTGATGACGCGCTGGCGCCGGGCGGCCTGGCTCTTGGTGAGCTGATCGCCTCGCAGGGTCGGTTCCGCCGGAGCGGCCACGTCAGAGGTCTCCGTCATGGTGCGCCGGATCCTACTTCGGCTCTCTCGGTAGCCCGAGGACGCGCTCGCCGATGATGGATCGCTGCACCTGGTTGGTGCCTCCGGCGATGCCGATGGAAGGGGCGTAGAGGAACCGCCAGGTCAGGATGGCCGGGTCGGTCAGCTCACCGGCCTCGCCGGGTGCCCCGGCGGCGGCGCGCGCCTCGACGGACCAGGCGTCGTCGCCCCCGGTCAGCAGACCCGACGCCCCCTGCAGGGCCTTGCCCAGCGAGCCCAGAGCGGCGAGGTGGCCGGCCATGAACAGCTTCATGATCGAGGTCTCCGGCCCCGGAGGCCGGCCCTGGGCCAGGGCGGTGCGGGCCCGGTAGCCGAGGAACCGCAGCACCTCGTCGCGGCTGTGGGCGGCGGCGAGCTGCTGGCGCACGGTGGGGTCGTCGGCCCGCCCGACGGCGCGGGCCAGCGCGATGAGCCCGCCTCACGTCGGTCATGTGGCCGTTGCCGCCGATCATGGCCCGCTCGTTGGCCAGCGTGTGCAGCGCCGCGCCCCACCCCTGGTTGATGGCGCCGGGGCCGCCGAGGACGTTGGCGGCGGGGATGATCACGTCGGTGAGGAACACCTCGCTGAAGTGCGACTCGCCCGTCATCTGGCGCAGCGGCCGCACCTCGATGCCGGGGGTGGCCATGTCGACCAGGAAGTAGGTGATCCCGGCGTGACGGGGTGCCGCCGGGTCGGTGCGGGCCAGCAGGATGCCCCACTGGCTGGTCTCGGCATTCGACGTCCACACCTTCTGGCCGTTGACCACCCAGTGGTCGCCGTCGAGCTCGGCCCGGGTGGCCAGGCCGGCCAGGTCGCTGCCCGCCCCCGGCTCGCTGAAGAGCTGGCACCACATCTCGTCACCGCGCAGCATGGCGGGGAGGAAGCGGTGGCGCTGCTCGTCGGTGCCCAGCGCCAGGATGGCGGGGCCCACCATGGTGTGGGCCACCACGAAGGCGCCGTTGCTCACCCCGAAGCGACGCCACCTCCTGAGCGAAGATCAGCTCCTGCACCACGGTGCCGCCCCGCCCGTACCACTCGGTCGGGTAGCTGATGCCGGCCCAACCGCCGTCCCACAGGCGACGCTGCCAACGGCGGCTGTGGTCCATGAGCTCGGTCTCGTCCATCGACGTCGAAGAAGCCGTCGGACCAGTCGTCGGGCCCTCCCCGGGGCTCCGCGTTGGCCTCCAACCAGGCCCGGGCCTCCGACCGGAACGCGGCCTCCTCCGGTGTGTCGTCGATGTCCACCGAGAAACGATAACGCGTTCTAGTTCCCCGTCCCTCCCGGCGACCGACCGGGCGGGAGGGCGGGGTTTGGGCGACCCTGCCCGCGGCGGTGACAATGGCGACCGTGAGCTCCGCCGCCGCCCCGTCGCCGACCCGGCTCTACGCCCGGGCCCTCACCAAGCGGTGCCCGGTGTGCGGGCAGGGCCACCTCTTCCGGCACTGGACCACGATGATCGACCGGTGCCCCCGCTGCCGGCTGCGCTTCGAGCGGGTCGAAGGCCACTGGACGGGGGCCCTCGGCATCAACACCGTGGTGAGCTTCGGGTCGCTCCTGCTGGTGCTGCTCGTCATCTTCTGGACGACGGAACCCGACGTCCCCGCCGGGCTGCTGGCGGGATCGGCGCTGGCGGTGGCCGTCGTGGTGCCGATCGCCTTCTTCCCGCTGTCGAAGACGGTGTGGCTGGCCATCGACCTCCAGATGCGCCCCCCGGGGCCCGACGAGGTCGATCCGTCCTTCTCGTGGTGAACGACCTTTTTCCTACCGAAGCTCCGACTGGTGCCGATACATACGAGAGCGGGTGCTCCCGGCACCCACGGTCTCGCACCCATCCACCCAGTCCGCGCCAAGGGACGCTGGCGGAGGTCATCGAACGTGAACAGAGAGTCCAAGGTTCTCATCGGGGTAGGTGCACTGGCCCTCGTCGGCTTGTTCGCCGCCATGTCCACCAGCCCTTTCCTGGGTGTCCTGATCATCCTCGGCGGCCTGCTCGGCGGGGTGATCTACCTGCGGGTGACCCAGCCCGACCAGACCGACCCGTTCGCCGACGCCCGGTCCGTGGCCGACGAGACCAACGTCGGCAACATCACCCCGGCCGAGCCCCTGGCCCCGTGGTCGCCCGAGGGTGGCCTCGGTGCGTGGAGCCCCCCGGCTGACCCGACCCCGACCTATGACCCGCCGGCCTACGACCCGCCGGCCTACGACGCCCCGGCCTACGACCCGCCGGCCTACGACCCGCCAACCCACGACCGCCGGCCTACGGCCGGATGGACGAGACCCCGACCTATCAGCCGCCGGCCTATGAGACCCCGACGTATGAGCCGCCGGCCCACGAGCGGACGCCGGAGCCGGCCACCAACTGGGACGACAGCAGCTGGGACCAGTCGGTCACGTGGGAACCGCCGGCCCCGCCGGCCCCCGCCGAGACGCAACCCGCTCGACGACCTGGTCGGTCTCGACCACCTCGACCCGGTGGCCGAGGTGGTGCGCATCGACGAGCGCGAGGCCGCCATGCCGGCCCCGGGCGAGAGCATCTTCGACGGCCGCGAGCTGGACATCCACGGCAATGCCGTCAACGAGGCGGTCACCGGGGCGGACGACATCATGGCGGCCAGCCAGGCGACCGAGCTGCATCTGGCCGACGGCGAGCAGACCGAACTGCAGAAGCTGCTCGCCAAGGTCCAGATCCGACTCAGCGCCTACGAGTAGCCTTCGGCCCGCTGTGCCGGGCTTGGGGGAGGCGCCATGAGCGAGCAGCAGCAACCCACCGCAACCGACCGCGCCGGAGTCTTCGGACGGCGCAAGGCCAAGCCGGCGCCCCGAGCCGCCCGGTCCACCGGGGATGGCCGACGGCCTCGACCCCATCACCGGCCTGCCCGGCCGCGGCCGTGCTCCACGACTGGCTGCAGCGGGCCGAACGGGCAGGACGCCCCACCAGCACGCAGGTGGTGCTGGCCTTCGTCGACCTCGACTCGCTGCGCGACGTCAACGACGGGCTCGGGCCCGATGCCGGCGACGAGGTGCTGCGCCAGGTGGCGGGCCGGCTGTCGAGCATCGAGCTGTTCGGTGCGCTCCCGCTGCGCTACGGCGGCGCCGAGTTCGCCGTGGTGCTGGGCCAGGTCCACGGGGCCGACAGCCCGGCGCGCATCGCCCACGCCATCCTCGAACAGGTGACCGCCCCGTTCGACCTGGGCAGCGTCAAGGTCACCGTCGCCTGTCACGTCGGCCTGGCCGTGGGCAGCGACTCGGCCGGCGGCCCGGCCGACCTCGTCCGCGACGCCCACCAGGCCCTCGTCCACGCCCGCGACGGTGGCGCCGGCACGCTTCGTCGTGCACGACGAGTCCCGCCGCGGTCGCTACACCACCCGCATCGACGAGAGCCGCATGCACTCGGCCATCGAGAACCGACGAGTTCCTGCTCCACTACCAACCCATCGTCCGCACCGACGGCGGAGGGCTCTTCGGCGTCGAGGCGCTGCTGCGGTGGGTGGCCCCGGGCGCCACCAACACCGGGATGTTGTTCCCCCACGAGTTCCTCCCGCTGCTGGAGAAGTCCGGCCTGATCGTGCCCGTGGGCCAGTGGGTGCTGGACACGGCCTGCCACCAGGCCACCGACTGGACCCGCAACCACCCGGACTGCACCGTCGCTGTTCGTCACCGTCAACGTCAGCGCCCGTCAGCTGTCCATGCCCGACTTCGAGACCGCGGTGCTGGCCGCCCTCGACCGCGCCGGCATGCCCCCCGAGCAGCTGTGCCTCGACATCACCGAACAGGCGCTGCGCTACAACGGAGCCGCCACCTGGTCGGCGCTCCGTCACCTCAAGCACGTCGGGGTGAAGCTCGGCCTCGACGACTTCGGCACGGGGGCGGCATCGCTCGGGGCGCTGCGCGACCTCAAGCTCGACCTCGTCCGCATCGACCGGCTGTTCGTGGACGACCTCGTCATGAGCGCCGAGGACCAGGCCATCGTCCGCAACGTGGCCAACCTGGCCCACGACCTCGGGATGGTGGCCGTGGCCGAGGGCATCGAGACACCCGAGCAGGCCGCCGTGCTGGCCACCCTCGAGGTCGACCTGGCCCAGGGCTTCCACTACGGACGGCCCGAGGCGGCCGACAAGATCGACAAGCTGCTGAGCCCGGTCGACGCCGACGCGCCGTGGGGGTCGAGCAACCCCGACGGGATGCTCTGAGCGTGGAGCACCTGCCCCTCGCTCTGATGGTGGTCGTGGGGGCCGGGCTGGCCCTGGTCGGGCTGGTGCGCGGCTACCAACGATCGCAACGCCAGCGGGCCATCCCCGCCGCGGCGCGGGCCGCGGGGCTCGACTACAGCCCGGAGGACCCGTTCAACTGCACCGCCGTGGCCTTCCCGCTGTTCCGGGCCGGCGACGGGCGCACGGTGCAGGACGTCATGTGGCGTCGCCCCGCCGCCGACCGAATCGGGGGCGATGACGACGCCACCGATCCCGTCCGCGTGTTCGACTACAGCTACTACGACGAGTACCACGACAGGAGCGGGGCGGTGCGCAAGGAGTGGCACCGCTTCACCTGCGCGCTGGTGCGCCACAACGGCAGCTGGCCCCAGCTGCACGTGACCCGCGAGGGGCTGCTGGACAAGGCGGAGCACCTCATCGGCGGCGCGGACATCGACTTCGAGTCCGAGGAGTTCAACCGCACCTTCGCCGTGCGCTGCGGGGACCGCCGTTTCGCCTCGGCCTTCATCGACCCGCAGATGATGGAGATCCTGCTCAAGACGGGGGGGACCATCGGCCTCGACACGATGGGCCGCTACCTGCTGCTCAGCACCGATCCCCTCGACGCCGAGGTGATGCCCCGCCTGCTGGCCATGGCCGAGGACGTCCTGGCCCACGTCCCGCCGGCCGTGTGGGAGCTGTACCCGACGGTGCCCGACGAGCCCGGCCACGAGGACGTTCCCCTCGCCGGCGACGGCCTGGCGCCGGCTCGCCCCGCGGCGTGGCTCCCGTTCGACGAGACGCCCAGCCTGCTCGACGCCGACGAGGCGTGGGACCCCACCCCCGGCGTCGACCACGATCTCGACGGCCACGTGGTCGAGCCGACGCCGGAAGACCCCTGGCACGACCGACCGGCTCGCTAGCCTCCCCGGGGTGCTGAGCGACGTCGCCATCGTGGGGGCCGGCCCGGCCGGCACGGCGGCCGCCATCACGCTGGCCCGGGCGGGCCGTCACGTCGTGCTGGTGGACAAGGCCACGTTCCCCCGCGACAAGTTCTGCGGGGACGGGCTCACCGCCGGGGCCCTGAGGTTGCTCGAGGATCTCGGCCTCCAGCCCGAGACGGTGGCGTCGTGGCGGGCGGTGTCCGACGTGCGCATCCGATCCCCCCGAGGGCGGGTGGTGCCGTTGGCCCTCCCCCAGGGCGGCGGGCTCTACGCCGCGGTGGCCCGCCGCCGCGACCTCGACGCCGCCCTCGTCGACCTGGCCCGCCGGGCCGGGGCCGAGGTGCACGAGGGTCGGGCCGTCACCGGCGCCCGGCAGGATGCCGAGCGGGTCACGTTGCACCTCGCCGGCGACCCCGGCGGCGGCGTCGCCGACGAGCGCCTCGAGGCCCGCCACGTCATCGGCGCCGACGGCATGTGGTCTCCGCTGCGCAAGCAGCTCGGCCTCGACCGACCGGGCTACCGGGGGGAGTGGCACGCCTTCCGCCAGTACGCCGACCACGTGTCGCCCGCGGCGGCCCGTGAACTGTGGGTGATGTTCGAGCGCGACCTGATGCCCGGCTACTTCTGGTCCTTCCCGGTGGGCGACGGCCAGGCCAACATCGGCTTCGGCATCGTGCGGGGCGGCGAGCGACGGATCCGCGAGATGAAGCAGCTGTGGCCCGACCTGCTGGCCCGCCCTCACATCCGGGCCCTGCTCGGCCCCGATGCCGAGCCGCTGGGAACCCACCGGGCCTGGCCCATCCCCTGCGACCTGCGGGGGGTGGTGGTGAGCGACGGCCGGGTGCTCTTCGTCGGCGACGCCATCGCCGCCGCCGATCCCATGACCGGCGAGGGGATCGGGCAGGCGTTGGCCACGGGCAGGTGGGCGGCCGAGGCGGTGCTCGCCTCCCCGGCCCGCCGGCCCCTGGACGCGGCCCGTCGCTACCAGCAGGTCGTCCGCCGCCATCTCGCCCGGGACCAGCGCTTCGCCGGCGTGTTGAGCCGCGGGCTGGCCCGACCGGCCACCGCGGAGCTGGCCATCGCCGCCGGCGGGCTGACCGGTTGGACCCGGCGGAACTTCGCCCGCTGGCTGTTCGAGGACTACCCCCGGGCCACCGTGCTCACCCCGGACCGCTGGGCCGCCAGCACCCTGGCCGGCCCCGGCGCCTACCGGTAGCCGGCGTCACCGGGCGGCGTCCAGCAGCTCGCGCACCCACTCGCTCGTGGCGCTCTGCTCGACCGTCTTGCCCTTGGCGTCCTCGTCGTCGGGCCGGGCTCCGGCGTCGAGCAGCACCACGATGATCTCCCGCTGCTGGTCGACGGCGGCCGACGTGCCCGACTCGCTGCGACCGGTGTTCTGCACCGCGAGGTGCAACGGCGTGGAGCCGCTCCCGTTCCTCGAGACCGGATCGGCCCCCGCGGCGAGCAGGGCGCGCACGGCATCGCCACATCGGGTGCGCACGGCCCGATGCAACGGCGTGACCCCGTTCTTGTCGACCGAGCCCGGGTCCGCCCCGGCCCGCACCAGGCACTCGATGACCCGGGCCTGAGCCGGCGGATCCCAGCGGGGCGAATCGGGGCGACCGTCGGCCGCGTAGTGCAGCGGCGTCGCCCCCCGCCGGTTGCGAGCCCCCACCGCGGCGCCGGCGGCCAGCAGCGTCTCGGCGGTGTCGCGCTGGTAGCCGGCGGCCGCCACGTGCAACGCGGTGTCACCGGCGTAGACGTGATGCCCGACGCCGGCCAGGAAGTGCGTCTTCGGGTCCTGCCGGGTCGCCCCGATGCGGATGGCCTGGCGCGCCAGATCGGGTGACTCGTCCAGTCGGCGCGCCACCTCGACGCCGTCGCCCGCCGCCATGGCCCGCATCAGCGCCAGCAGGGCCGCGTCGTCACCAGCCGTTCCCCCGGTCGTCATCAGACCCCAGCCAATCACTCCCAGCGTTCCGGCGTCGATCCTGATCGCCCTGGCCGACACCAGGGACGCCGGAACGGGGGGACGCCCCGACCCGGGGGCCTACGATGCGCGCCATGCGCACACGACTCACCGACATCCTCGAAGTGGAACACCCCGTCATGCTGGCCGGCATGGGCGGCGTCTCGTACTCGACCCTGGTGGCCGCGGTGAGCGAGGCCGGCGGCTTCGGTTGCATGGGCGCCTCGACGATGGGCCTCGACAAGATGGTCGTGGAGATCGCCGCCGTGCGCGCCCTCACCGACAAGCCCTTCGGCGTCGACCTGCTCACCGCGGCCCCGGGCGACATGGAGACCCAGGTGCAGGCCATCATCGACGGCGGCGGCCGGGTCTTCGTGGCCGGCCTCGGCGTGCCGCGCGACGTGATCGAGCTGTGCCACCGCCACAACGTCCTCGTCGTCAACATGTGCGGCAAGGTGCGCCACGCGGTCGCCGCGGTCGAGGCCGGCTGCGACCTCGTCGTGGCCCAGGGCACCGAGGCCGGCGGCCACACCGGGCAGGTGGCCACCATGGCCCTCGTCCCTCAGGTGGTCGACGCGGTCGGCGACCGGGTGCCGGTGGTGGCCGCGGGTGGGCTGTTCGACGGCCGCGGCCTGGCCGCCTCGCTGGCGCTGGGGGCCGACGGCGTGTGGATGGGCACCCGCTTCATCGCCACCCCCGAAGCCCGCGCCGTGCCCGGGTACAAGGACGCACTGCTGCGCATCGGCGAGGACGGGACGGTCATCTCCCGGGGCTACACGGGCAAGACCTGCCGGGTGGTGCGCAACGACTACACGCAGTACTGGGAGGAGCACCCCGCCGACCTCCAGCCGTTCCCCGCGCAGTTCATGCGCTCGATGAACGACGGCGCCAACCACCTCGGCCTGGACGAGACCGCCACCGACATCGACGGCGACAAGGAGTTCTGGCCGAGCGGTCAGGGCGCCGGGGCCATCCACGAGCTGGTGCCGGCCGGCGAGCTGGTCCACCAGATCGTGGCCGAGGCCGAAGCCGCCCTCAACCACACGTTCTTGTCCCTCTAGCGACCCCGGAGGGGTCGCTGGAGGGACAGAAACGCCGGCCGGACCGAAACGCGGGTCACTCCGACCAGGCCTTGACCTTCTCGAGCGTGTCGGTGGGGTTGCCGCCCACGGGCGTGATGTTCAACACGCTGACCCCGGCCTCCTTGAAGGCGGCCAGCCGCTCCTTCACCCAGCCCTCAGGCCCGCACAGGTTGGTGAGGGCCAGCATCTCATCGGGGACCTTGGCCGCCGCCTCGTCCTTCTTCCCGTCGAGGTAGAGGTCCTGGATCTCCTTGGCCTCGGCCTCGTAGCCGTAACGGCAGGCCAGGTCGTTGTAGAAGTTGCGGCCGCGGGCCCCCATGCCCCCCACATACAGGGCGACCATGGGTCGGGCCAGCTCGGCGACCTGGGCGGCGTCCTCACCGATGGACACCAGGCCCCCGGCGGCGATCTCCAACGGGCCCAGTTCGGGGTCGCGCTTGGCCGCCCCGGCGGCGAGGTCGGCGCCCCAGACGTCCTTGGCCCGCTCGGGGATGTAGAACAGCGGCAGCCAGCCGTTGGCCAGCTCCGCCGTCATCTCCACGTTCTTGGGCCCCAGCGAGGCGATGTAGATGGGGATCGAGTCCCGCACCGGGTGCGAGATGAACTTCAGCGGCTTGCCCAACCCGGTGCCCTTCTCCGGCGGCAGGGGCAGCGTGAAGTACTTGCCGTCGTAGACGAGCTTCTCGCGCTTCCACGCCATGCGGCAGATGTCGATGAGCTCGCGGGTGCGGCCCAGCGGCGCCTGGTAGGGCACGCCGTGGAAGCCCTCGATGACCTGCGGGCCCGAGGCCCCGAGCCCGAGGATGCAGCGCCCGTCGCTCACGAAGTCCAGCCCCGCCGCCGTCTGGGCGATCAGGGCCGGGGTGCGGGTGTAGATGGGCAGGATGCCCGACCCGATCTGGATGGTCTCGGTGGTGGCGGCCAGGTAACCCATCATCGAGGGGGCGTCGAAGCCGTACGCCTCGGCCACCCACACGATGTCCAGGCCGGCCTTCTCGTAGTCCCGCACCATGGCGGCCGACTCCTTGAAGCCGCCGGCGTAGGGGACCTGCATGGCGAGTTTCATGCTGCGCTGCCTTCCGAGTCGGGGACGGGGGTCGAGGCGGCGGGCGCGACCGTGGACCCCGCGGCTGCTCGTTCGGCCTTGCGCGCCTCCATGCGGGCCTGCTGCTGGGCCTCCGCCCAGGCCACCGGCGTGGTCAGGTCGTCGGCGCTCAGCATGCCTCGCTCGATGCGCCCGCCGTCGGCCAGGGTGAACAGCACCCGGTAGCGCACCCACGACAGGCCGTTGATGAGCAGGATCTTGCCCGGGGTGCCGGCCGGGATGGCGGGCAGGTCGTGGGCCGCCACCACCTTCTGGTGCTGGGAGAACACCGGGGTGTCGTTCCTCTGGGCCATCGGGTTCGTGCTCCTCGGTCGGGGTTGGTTCGGGTCGGTCGGTCGGTAGTCGGTCAGTCGGTGCGGTGCGGCAGGGCGTGGGCGAGGGGCGGCGAACCGGTCAGCCCCGGCGGGCCTCGGCCCACGTCTGGCCGGCTTCGACGTCGATGTCGTGAGGCAGCCCCAACACCCGTTCGGCGATGATGTTGCGCTGCACGTCGCCCGTTCCCCCTCCGATGGTGAGGGCCTGGGAGAACAGCCAACCGTAGTGCCAGATGCCCGGGTCGGCGCCGAGCGGGCCCTGGTCGCTCAGCAGGGCGCCGGCGCCGCAGAGGTCCTTGGCCAGCGCCATGATGTGCTGGCCGTGCTCGTCGGCCAGCACCTTGCGCACCGATGCCTCGGGCCCCGGCGCCTCGCCCTTGATGGCGGCCGTCACGGTGCGCAGGCGGATGAGACGCAGGATCTCGTCGTGCTCGTAGAGGCTGGCCAGCCGCTCGCGCAGGAACGGGTCCCTCGTGCCCCCCTGGTGGCGCACCAGGTCGAGCAGATCGGTGGCGGTCGGGCCCAGGCCCCACAGGGCGCCTCCGCCCGAGAGCGAGACCCGCTCGTTGCCCAACGTGACCTTGGCCAGTGACCAGCCCTCGTTCACCTCGCCCACCAGGTTCTCGGCCGGGAGTCGCACGTCCGTGAAGAACACCTCGTTGAAGGTGTGGGCCCCGGTCATCTCGATGATGGGGCGGATCTCCACGCCGGGGGTGTCCATGGGGCAGATGAAGTAGGAGATGCCCTTGTGCTTGGGGGCGTCGGCATTGGTGCGGGCGATGAGGATGCCGAAGCTCGAGTGCTGGGCCAGCGACGTCCAGATCTTCTGGCCGTTGATGACCCACTCGTCGCCGTCGCGCACCGCCCGGGTGCTCAGGTTGGCCAGGTCGCTGCCGGCGCCCGGCTCGCTGAAGAGCTGGCACCAGATCTCCTCGGCCGCCAGCAGCGGGAACAGGTACCGCTCCTTCTGGGCCTCGGTCCCGGCGTGGACCAGGGTGGGACCGGCCCAGCCGATGCCGATCTGGTTGGACGGGCGCCGCGTCCCCGGCCCGCTTGAGCTCGTCGTCGATGATCAGCTGGTGGATGGGATCGGCGTCCAGCCCCCACGGGCGGGGCCAGTGCGGCGCCACGAGGCCCGCCTCGGCCAGCTCCCGGCCGCTCGGGTCGGGATGTTCGTCCAGCCAGGCGCGCACCGCCACTCGGCGAGGGTCATCCTCGGCGGGCATGTCGAAATCCACTCCCGGAACCTAGTTCGACGCACTCTTCCGCTTCGAACCGGCCCGGTCTCCGTCGATTTCCACGGTTCTTTCGCTCCGCTTTCGGTGGCGAGGGGTTGACTGGACCGAGAGCCGGCGCTCGGCGGCTCGCCATCGGTCACCCATCCCGTTCACCCCGTCGATCCCATCGTCGAACCCACTGCCTTTCGTAGAGGACTCCACATGCCGTCGCCCGCCGTTCCCGGCCCGGACAACCTCCCTCCCAGCCCGCCCACCGGCGCCTCGTGGTTGCGCGAGCCACCCGCCGCCCTCCCCTACGACCAGGACACGCCCCCCCACGGCCTGTCGGGCCCTCCCATGACCCCTCCGGCGGCCCCTCCGACGGCCCCGCCGATGGGCCCGCCCCCGGCCTGGCGCCCGCCGTCGGGCCCCGTTCCACCCCCGCCCGTCCCCCCCGCCCCGCCCGTCGTTCGTCGGGGCGGGGTGTGGCCGTGGTGGTGGTCCTGGCGCTGCTCATCGGCGCCATGGCCGGCGGCGTCACCTCCCACCTCATGGGGCTGTCCACCTCGTCGGGCACGCTGGCGACCGGGTCACGGCACAACACCACCCAACCGACCGAGCCGTCGACCGACCCGGGGAGCAGCGGCTCTTCGTCCTCGGGCGGCTCCTCCAGCGGGTCCGGCCTCAGCACCGCCGAGGTGGCCAACGCCATCGATCCCGGGGTGGTCGACATCGAGAGCCGCCTCCCCCAGGGCGTCGGGGCCGGCACCGGCATGGTGCTCACCGCCACCGGCGAGGTGCTGACCAACAACCACGTCATCGACGGGGCCACCAAGATCCAGGTGACGGTGACCGCCACCGGCAAGACCTACGGGGCGACCGTGGTGGGAGCCGACCCCACCCACGACGTGGCCGTGCTCCAGATGCGCAACGCCACGGCGCTGACCACCATCCCCCTCGGTGACTCCGACACGGTCCAGGTGGGCGACGACGTGGTGGCCATCGGCAACGCCGGGGGCCAGGGCGGCAAGCCCAGCGTGGCCCCCGGGCAGGTCGTCGACCTGCACCAGGAGATCACTGCGTCGGACGAGAGCGGCACGAACGCCGAGACCCTCACCGACCTCATCCAGGTCGACGCCAACGTCGTCCCCGGCGACTCGGGCGGCCCGCTGGCCAACACCAGCGGCCAGGTCATCGGCATGGACACGGCGGCGTCGAGCGCGGCGGCCGGTCGGGGCGGGGCGCGGTTCCGCACCGGGGGCAACGTGGCCTTCGCCATCCCCATCAACACCGCCCTGCACATCGCCAAGCAACTGGAGTCGGGCAGCTCCGTGGACAACTCCGGCTCGAGCGGCCAGGCCGCATCGGGCGGCGCCTTCCTCGGGGTGCAGGTCCAGGCCGGGTCCAACCCCGGGGCCGAGATCGTGGGCGTCGAGACCGGCAGCCCGGCCGACCAGGCCGGTCTCGTCGCCGGCGACGTCATCGTCAAGGTGGACGGCACCACCGTGCAGTCCCCCGACGACCTGGTCACCGTGCTCGAGAGCCACCAGCCCGGCGATGGCGTGGCCGTGACCTGGGTCGACGGCAACGGCGCCAGCCACACCACCAAGGTGACCCTGGCCAGACGCCTGACCCGGGCCGACGCTCGACCCGGGAGCTGCGTCTGACGGAGCTCCGCGCAGCTCGTAGACTCCCCGCCGCTCAGCTCGCGTCTCAGCCCGACGTCAAGGGGGAACCAATGCCGGCGTGGAACTTCGCCACCATGTGGGAGATCGTCGCCGACGTCCTTCCCGACGCTCCGGCGGTGATCCAAGGCGATCGGGTCGTGACCTGGTCGGAGTTCGACCGCCACGCCGACGGCATCGCCGCCACGCTGCTCGAGCGGGGAGCCCAGCAGCAGGACAAGATCGCCCAGTACCTCTACAACTGCCCCGAGTACCTCGAGTCGATGTTCGCGGCGTTCAAGGCCGGGCTCGTCCCGGTCAACACCAACTACCGCTACGCCGACGACGAGCTCGTCTACCTGTGGGACAACGCGGATGCCGTGTGCGTGGTGTTCCACGGGGCCTTCACCGAGCCGGGTCGAAGCCATCCGGCGACCGGCTGCCCAAGGTGAAGACCTGGCTGTGGGTGGACGACGGCGTCAGGGCCCTGCCCCGACTGGGCCATCTCCTACGCCGAGGCGGCGGCGCACCCCACCGAGCGGGTCGAGCCGCCCTGGGGCCGGGGCGACGACGACCTCCTGCTCATGTACACCGGGGGCACGACCGGCATGCCCAAGGGCGTCATGTGGCGCCAGGACTCGCTCGCCCGGGCGGTCGTGTCGTCCAGCAACCCGCTGTGGGCCGGCGACGCCGACTACGACGCCATGCGCGCCCTGCTCGAGACGGCGCCCCCGGGCGGCTCCCTGCTGCCGGGCCCCCCGCTCATGCACGGCACCGGTCAGTTCACGACGTTCATCGCGCTCAGCGGGGGCGGAGCGGTGGTGCTGCTGCCCAGCCGCACCTTCGACGTCGACGAGCTGTTGGACACGATCGAGCAGCGCGCGGGTGAACTCGCTGATCATCGTGGGCGACGCCTTCGCCAAGCCCATCCTGCGGGCCCTCGACAGCGCCCCCACGCGCTGGGACATCTCCGGGCTGGCCATGGTCACGTCGTCGGGGGTGATGTGGAGCGCGCCGGTGAAGGAGGGGCTGCTGCGCCACAACCCCAACATGATGCTCATCGACGTGTTCTCCTCGTCGGAGGCCCTCGGCCTGGGGGCGTCGATCTCGATGGGCAGCTCGGCCGAGAAGACCGCCAAGTTCCGCCTGGGCGAGACGGCCCGGGTCATCGGCGACGACGGGCGTCGACGTCGAGCCGGGCTCGGGCCAGACCGGGCGGGTGGCGGTGCGGGGCCACACCCCCATCGGCTACTACAAGGACCCGGAGAAGTCGGCCGCCACCTTCCTGCTCATCGACGGTGAGACGCTACTCGGTGCCCGGCGACTACGCCCGCATCGAGGCCGACGGCTCGCTCACCCTGCTCGGCCGGGGCTCGGTGTGCATCAACACCGGGGGCGAGAAGGTGTACCCCGAAGAGGTCGAGGAGATCCTGAAGGAGCACCCGTCCGTGCACGACGCGGTGGCCGTCGGCATCCCCGACGACAAGTTCGGCGAGGTCATCACCGCCGTGGTCGAGGCCGCCCCGGGCACCCCCTCGACGAAGCGGAGCTGGTGGCCTGGGTCAAGAGCCGGCTGGCCTCGCTACAAGGCCCCCAAGCACGTGGTGCCCATCACGACGATCGGTCGGGCCCCCAACGGCAAGGTCGACTACAAGCGCCTCAAGGGCTACGCCGCCGATCAGCTCGGCGTCCCCCTCGCCACGTAGGCCGCGACCACCGGGGACGCGCCCCCGCCGATTCGGGGCCCGCGGGTGCCCGTCGCTAACCTGCCGGACGTTCTCGACCCCCCTCGTGGACGCACGGCCGGCCACGACGCGACGAAGTGAGGCAACGACATGGCAGACATCGGCTACGACGGCCAGGTGGCGATCATCACCGGTTCCGGCGGCGGTCTGGGCAAGGAGCACGCTCTGGAGCTGGCCCGTCGGGGCGCCCGGATCGTGATCAACGACCTCGGCGGCTCGGTGAGCGGCGAAGGCCACACCGAGGGCCCGGCCCACGCCACCGCCCAGGAGATCAACGACCTCGGCGGCGAGGCCGTGGCCGACACCAACAGCGTGGCCACGCCCGAGGGCGGCACAGGCCATCGTGCAGACCGCGGTCGACGCCTTCGGCACCGTCGACATCGTCGTCAACAACGCCGGGATCCTGCGGGACAAGACGTTCCACAACATGACCCCCGAGCTGCTCGAGCCGGTCATCGACGTGCACCTCAAGGGCGCCTTCTACGTGACCCAGCCGGCGTACGTCATCATGCGGGAGAAGGGCTACGGCCGCATCGTCAACACCTCGTCCAACTCCGGCATCCTGGGCAACTTCGGTCAGTCCAACTACGGCGCGGCCAAGATGGGCCTGGTCGGCTTCACCCGGGTGCTGGCCAACGAGGGTCGCAAGCACAACATCAAGGCCAACGCCATCGCCCCCGTGGCCAAGACCCGCATGACCGAGGAGCTGCTCGGGCGGCTTCGGCGACGCCCTCGACCCCAAGCTGGTGACCCCCGTGGTGTGCTGGCTGGCCTCGGCCGACTGCGACACCACCGGTGAGGTCTTCTCCATCGCCGGTGGCGTCGTGGCCCGCTTCTTCATCGGCCTCACCCCCGGCTACTACAACGGCGCGCTCACCGTCGAGGACGTGCGCGACCACTGGGCCGAGATCCGCGACGAAGAGGGCTACATCGTGCCCGAGGACCCCAACGACGAGCTGAGGAAGCTCGTCGAGACCCTGAGCGGCGCCGCCCAGGCCTGACCACCACCACCCGAACCGGCGTTTACGCCGGTTCGAGCATCTTCCTGCTGGAAGGCGTGGCTCAGCGGCGCCGGTTCCACCAGGGGCCGGCGTCCTTGCCGCCGATCTCCCGCACCCACGGGTTGCGGGCATCCCCGAGCTTCTCCCGCAGGTCGCTCATACCCTCCGGCCGGCTGGGTTCGCGGCGCCACCGCCACAGCAGGTAGCCGGGCACGGCGAACAGGAGGGCGATGATGCCCCACGCCTCCAGTCCCGTCATGCGACCAGTATGGCGCCCTCGCCCGGCAGGGCCGACCGGAGATTCGTGGTTCACCCGTCGGAGAACACGCCTCGCCGGACGACAATGTGGTGTGAGCGACTGGTCAGGGGGATCGCAGCTCGGCGGCGACGAGGCCGGTACCGCGCTCCTGGCCGCCTACGACCGGCGCTCCCCGTCGTCTACGGCTACCTCGCTGGCTCGCTGCGGAGCGCGTCCCGGTGGCCGAGGAGCTCACCTCGGAGACCTTCCTGGCCGCCCTCGACGCCGTGCGCCGGCCCGACCCGCCGGGCGAGATCTCCACGCCGTGGCTGATCGGCGTGGCCCGCCACAAGCTGGTGGACCACTGGCGCCGCCAGGCCCGCGACGACCGCCGCCGCCAGGCCATCGAGGGCGAGCTCGACCCCGAGCCGCCCGACCCGTGGGAGGGCCGGCTCGACGCGCTGCGGGCCCAGGAGACCCTGGATGAACTGCTCCCCGACCACCGCGCCGCGCTGACGTTGCGCTATCTCGACGACCTTCCCGTGCCCGAGGTGGCCGCCCTGCTCGACCGCAGCGTGCACGCCGCCGAGGGGCTCCTGGTGCGGGCCCGGGCCGCCTTCAAACGGGCCTACCTGGCCGAAGGAGGGTGTCATGACTGACGCCTTCGAATCCCTGCGGCTCCCGCTCGTGCCGGTCGAGCCCGATCCTCGCTTCGCCCGTCGCCTGCGGGCCCGTCTCGTCGACGCGCTCGCCCCATCGAGAGGAGCCGTCATGGCCGACGTCACCGACCCCACCCGCACCCTCGAGACCATCGTGGACGACGCCGCCCGCGAGCTGGTGGCCGACGTGGCCGCGCCGACCGCCGACATCGCCGCCGGTGCCGCCATCCCCTACCTGGCCGTGGCCGACGCCCGGGCGGCCATCGACTGGTACCGCCGGGTGCTCGGGGCCCGCCTGATGGGCGAGCCCATCATCATGGACGACGGCCGGGTGGGCCACGCCGAGCTGAGCTTCACCCACGGCCTGCTCTACCTGGCCGACGAGTTCCCCGACATCGGCGTCGCCGCCCCCGACCCGCGGCGGGCCGCGGTCAGCCTGGTCCTCGACGTGCCCGACGTGGACGCGTCGGTGGCCGCCGCGGTGGCCTCGGGCGCCGAGCTGACCCGGCCCGTCTACGAGGCCTACGGCCACCGGGGCGGCACCATCGTCGACCCGTTCGGCCACCGGTGGATGCTGCAGACCCCGACCCCGCCGTCGCGCCGGCGGCGGAGCCGGCCGACCCGGTACGGGCCGGTGACGCGGTCTACACGTCGCTGTGGGTGCCCGATGCCGACCGCGCCGCCGCCTTCTTCGGCGTCGGTCCTGGGCTGGTCGTCGTCCCCCGCCGCCGCCGGCCACGCCCGCCAGGTCGAGGGGACGACGCCCGCCCAGGGCATCCACGGCGGGCGACGAGCACCCCTCGCTGTTCGTGTGCTTCGCCACCGACGACCTCGACGCCGCCGTCGAGCGGGTCCGGGCCGCCGGCGGTCAGGCCGCGGATCCCGTCACCGAGGACCACGGCCGGATCGCCGACTGCACCGACGATCAGGGGGCGCCGTTCGCGCTGTTCGCACTCGACTCGTTCGGTGCCGACGAGCGACCGCCGCGGCTGGCTCAACGGCCGGCGCCACGGCGACCTGAGCTACATCACCCTGCTGGTGCCGCGACTCGGCCCGCTTCCGGGCGTTCTACGGCGCGGTGCTGGGGTGGCGCTTCGAGCCCGGGCGCGTCGACGACGGCTGGGGCGTGGTCGACATGGCGCCCATGGCCGGGCTGCAGGGCGGCCACCCCGAGTCGACCGGCGTACCCATGTACCGGGTCGACGACATCGCCGCCGCCGTGGCCCGGGTGCGAGCCGCCGGCGGCACCTCGACCGACCCCGAACCGCAGCCCTACGGCGTGTCGGCCGAGTGCCACGACGACCAGGGCACCCACTTCTACCTCGGGCAGCTGTGAGGCCGGCCGCGGTGACGACGGCGATCAGGGGTTCACGTAGATGAACCCGTAGGCCTCGTCGCGGTAGGCCACACCGGAGTCGTCGAGGGCCGTCGACCAGTTGCCCTGGACCTCGGGGTTGGTCTCCTCCATGCCGTGGTCGGCCACGATGAAGAACGCGGTGCGGTCGAACACGCCGGCCTGCTCCACGGCGTCGAGGATCTGGCCGAGGCGGGCGTCGGTGTCGTGGACGCTGGCCGCGGCGATCTCCGAGTAGGGCCCGCCCTCGTGGAAGGCGGCGTCGGTGAGCGAGAAGTTGACCCAGGTGAAGCGGGGCCGCGGGATTGCCGTCCGCGGCCCTCCCACACGTCGAGGAACTGCGTCACCGAGGTGTGGTCGATCTTGCGAGTACCAGCCGTACTCCTTGACCGGGCGCACGAACATCTCGCGTGGTGTGGGGCAGCTCGTCGAGAGGCGGGGGCCGGTCGATCGATCCACCCGCCCGCATGACCCCGAACGTCGAGAAGTCGGCGCCGACGTCGCAGAACTCGTTGACCGAGGCGGTGAACGTGCCGGGGAAGGCCCGGTGCACCGCGTCGTGCATCGACTCGATGCCCGGGAGCCAGCGTCTCCATCGACGTCGCCCACGTCGCCGGGCGAGTTGGTGATGACCTGCGCTCGCCGCGGTCCCGGTCCCACCACGCGTTGTTCAAGATGCCGTGGTGGCCCGGGTAGGCGCCGGTGAGGATGGCGGTGTGGTTGGCCAGCGTGACCGTGGGCAGCGACGACATGGCGCCGTGGCCCAGCGACGTGCCCATCGCCATCAGCCGGGCCACGTTGGGCGCCTCGCCCCGGGCCGCCAGGTCGTAGAGCACGTTGGCGTTGGCTCCGTCGAACAGGAAGCCGACGACGTGGTCGGGCGGCCGCCGCGCGCGGATCGAGCAGGCCGCCCTGCACCTCGCCGTCCTGGCGGGCCAGGAGCGCGTCGTCGCGGTCCGAGCCGTTGAGGCCGATCGCCGGGGCCCGGTTCGACCCCGAGCAGGGCGAGCACCGTCGGGGCCACGTCGACCAGCCGGCACGCTTCGGGCACCAGCCCCCGGGCGGCCACCCCGGCACCGGCGATGATGAACGGGGCCCGGGCCTGGATCACGTCGATCGAGCCGTGCTCGCCGCGGTGGCCGCCCTCGTCCTCCCAGTTGTGGGCCGCGGTGTGGATGGCCACCAGATCGGGGGCCGCCGGCGCGTCGAACAGCTGCGCCACCTGCTCGAAGGCGTCGGGGTAGGCGTTGGCCGGACCGATCGGGGAACGGGTTGGCCTGCTCGTCGGCCAACGGCGAGAAGCGGTCGGCGGCCTGGTCGGCCAGCGGATCGGAGCCGCTCACCGCCTCGACGTCGAACGCCCAGCCGGCGCCCTCGGCGCGCCGCGAGAACCGCACCCGACCGTCGGCTCGACGCCGCCTCGTAGCCGTCATCGCCCACCCGGCGCAGCACCATGTCGACCAGTGGGCTCATGGCGGCGTCGAGCAGCGCCGCCTCCGCCTCGTCCACCGCCGCCCGGTGCGCGTCGGAATCGAGGGGCGGCGGCGTCTCGGTGGTGGCCATCGGCCCGATGGTAGCGACGGTTGGACCGCGGGCGTCCCGAGCGGCGATCCTGTCGGGATGAGCGCACCCAGCACCGACCGGTTCGGCACCGGCGACGCCCACGACTTCCTCGACATCGACGCCCTGCTGAGCGACGAGGAGCGCCTGCTGCGCGACACCGTCCGCCAGTTCGTGGGCGACCGGATCCTGCCCGACGTGGCCGAGTGGTTCGAGGAGGGCACGTTCCCCGTCGACCTGGCCAAGGAGATGGGCGCGCTCGGCCTGCTGGGCATGCACCTCGAGGGCTACGGCTGCGCCGGCACGAGCGCGGTGGCCTACGGCCTGGCCTGCCTCGAGCTGGAGGCCGGCGACTCCGGCGCCCGCAGCTTCGTGTCGGTGCAGGGCTCGCTGGCCATGTTCCCCATCTGGAAGTTCGGGTCCGAGGAGCAGAAGCAGGAGTGGCTGCCCCGCATGGCCGCCGGCGAGGTCATCGGCTGCTTCGGCCTGACCGAGCCCGACTCGGGCAGCGACCCGTCCAGCATGCGCACCCGGGCCCGGCGCGACGGCGACGACTGGGTCCTCAACGGCACCAAGATGTGGATCACCAACGGCGGCGTGGCCGACGTGGCCGTCGTGTGGGCCCGGGCCGACGGCGTCGACGGCGGTCCCGGCCCATCCACGGGTTCATCGTCCCCACCGACACGCCCGGCTTCGTGGCCAACGACATCCATCGCAAGCTCTCGCTGCGGGCGTCGGTCACCTCCGAGCTGGTGCTCACCGACGTCCGCCTGCCCGACTCGCTGCGCCTGCCCGAGGTGTCGTCGATGCGCGGTCCGCTCTCGTGCCTCAACGAGGCCCGCTACGGCATCTTGTGGGGCGCCACCGGCGCGGCCCGGGCCTGCTACGAGGCGGCGCTGGCCTACGCCCTGGACCGGACCCAGTTCGGCAAGCCCATCGCCTCGTTCCAGCTCACCCAGCGCAAGCTGGTCGAGATGATGGTGCGGGTGAACAAGGCGCAGCTCGTGTCGCTCCACCTCGGCCGCATGAAGGACGAGGGCACGCCTGTCGTCGGCCCAGGTCAGCTTCGGCAAGATGGACAACGTCCGCGAGGCCCTGTGGATCGCCCGGGAGGCCCGCTCGGTGCTCGGCGCCAACGGCATCACCCTCGAGTACCCCGTGATCCGCCACATGAACAACCTCGAGTCGGTCTTCACCTACGAGGGCACCAACGAGATCCACCAGCTCGTGCTGGGCCAGGCCATCACCGGGATCGGCGCCTTCTCCTGATCGCCGGAAGGCCCGGAGCAAGGCCCGGGATGGGCCGGGGAGCGGGGTGGGTCGTACGGCCCAGCACTAGGTCTAAAGACCCAGCGCCTCGGTGCCGATAGAAGCATCGTGAGCAATCACGCCGACGCCACCGCAGGGACTCGACGAGGTACTCGCCGCGCTCCCCGACGAGGTGGCCATCGGCCGTCGCGGCGGGGCCCGGCTCGTGGTCAGCCCCACCGGCGCCTTCGTCCTGGTGGCGGCCGAGAGCGACCTCGGCGGCGCGGCCGAGACCGCCCACAACCTGGCCGGGCGGACCCGCAGCGCCCTGGCCCGCCACCTCAGCTGGGTGCCGTTCATCGACGCCGCCGTGGTCAGTGCCCACGGGGCCCACGCCGATCTCCCCGCCATCGTGGTCGCCCCCGACCTGGTGATCGAGCTGGTGGTGCAGGGCCCGCCGGTGATCGATGCGCCGGCCATCACCGTGGTCCGCGGCCTGCTCGTCTCGGGCACCCTCGACGGCTGGAAGGAGGGTTCGGGCCTCGACGATGTCAAGATCGACCTGTGCGACTCGACCCCCCCGGCGCCGATCACGGCGCTCCACTGACTGACTCCCTGGCCGACTCCCCGGCCGACTCCCTGGCCGACCCGCCGGCGCCCCTGCTGGTCGACAGCACCGACGGGGTGAGCCTGGCCGTGCACGACCTCGGGACGGGGGCGGCCCCGGGCCGGCCCATCCTGTTGACCCACGCCACCGGGTTCCACGGGCGGGTGTGGCGGCCGGTGGCCCGCCGCCTGCACGGCTTCCACGCCTGGGCACCGGACCTGCGGGGCCACGGGGCCTCGACCGTCCCCGTCGGGCGGGGCATGGACTGGGACGGCTTCGCCGACGACGTGCTCGCCGTGGTCGACGCCCTGCGGGCCGAGGGCCGCGTCGAGGGCGCGCTGGTGGCCGCCGGCCACTCCAAGGGCGGCGCCGCCCTCCTGCTGGCCGAGCAACGCCGACCCGGCACGTTCGCCGCCCTCTACCTGCTACGAGCCGGTGGTGCTCCCGCCCGAAGCGGGCACCGGCGACGGCGGCCTCCGGCCGGGCATGCCCAACCCGCTGGCCGAGGGCGCCCGGCGGCGCCGCCCCGTGTTCGACTCCCGCCGGCAGGCGTTCGACAACTACGCCTCCAAGCCTCCGTTCGTCCGCGCTCGACCCCGAAGGCGCTGTGGGCCTACGTGGACCACGGGTTCGTGGACCGGCCCGACGGCCGCGTCGAGCTGGCCTGCCCGCCCGAGATCGAGGCCCAGGTCTTCGAGATGGCGTCGCGCCACGACGCCTTCGCCCACCTGGGCGAGGTCCAGTGCCCGGTGACGGTGGCCATGGGGGCGGACGACGGGTTCGGCCCCGCCGCCGCCGCCGCCCGCATCGCCGAGGAGCTGCCCCACGGCCGCCTCGTCGTGCTACCCGGATCTGGGCCACTTCGGCCCGCTGGAGGCGCCGGGCCGGATCGCCGCGGCCATCGCGGAGGCTGTCACACCCCCGGCGTAGCCTGGGCCCATGGCCCTCGAGCTCCCCGCCAGCCTGTCGCCTTCGAAGGTGTCCACCTTCACCGACTGCGCGCTGGCCTTCCGCTTCTCCTCCATCGACCGGGTGCCCGAGCCGCCCTCCGTCCCGGCCACCAAGGGCACCCTGGTGCACGCCGCCCTCGAGCGCCTCTTCGACCTCCCGGCCCCCGATCGCACGCTGCCCGGCGGCCCTCACCGCCCTCGACCAGGCCATGGACGCCATGCGCGACGACCCCGACTTCACCGGGCTGGCGCTCGACGCCGAGGCCGAGGCCTCCTTCCTCGACGATGCCGAGCGACTCGTTCGCCGCTACTTCGAGCTGGAGGACCCGACCACCATCACCCCCATCGGCCTGGAGCTCAAGCTCGAGGCCGCCGTAGGCGACCTGCGCCTGCGGGGCATCATCGACCGCCTCGAGCTCGACGACGACGGCGGGCTGGTGGTCACCGACTACAAGACCGGCCGGGTACCCCACCAGAACCACGAGCAGGGCAAGTTGGGTGGGGTCCACTTCTACGCGCTGCTGTGCGAGCGCCTGTTCGGCCAGCGCCCGGCCCGGGTGCAGCTGCTCTACCTGGCCGAGCCGCTCGCCATCATCACCACGCCCACCGAGCAGTCCATCCGGGGCCTCGAACGCAAGGTCACCGCCATCTGGAGCGCGGTCGAGCGGGCCTGCGCCGCCGAGGACTTCCGCCCCAAGCCGTCCAAGCTGTGCGACTGGTGCGCCTTCCAGGCCTACTGCCCGGCATTCGGCGGCAATCCCGACGACGCCCGAACGGTCGCCGTCGATCTCGTAGCATCCCCAGGGTGACCGACGCCCCCCCGGAGACTGCCGACGAACCAGAGGACCCCGAGGCGGCCCCGGCGCCGGTCGCGGTGCCCGGGCTCGATGCGGTCGAGGCCGTGGCCGAGCACCTCCCCCACCCGGTCGAGGCCATCGACGAAGCCGGGCCCCACATCGTCGAGCCTCCCCACGAGCTGTCCGCCGTCGAGCGCTTCGACCACGCCGTCGATCAGGCCTTCGACCGGCTCCGGGGCAACCCGGTGGCCGACCGGCTGTTCTACGCGGCCACCGAGCTGGGCGACTTCGGGCTGGTCTGGATGCTGCTGGGCTCCGCCCAGGCCCTGCGCTCCGATCGCGACATCGCGGTGGCGGCGCCGGCTGACGGCCACCCTCGCCGCCGAGTCGGTGCTGGTCAACGGGGTGATCAAGTCGTTCTTCAAGCGCGAGCGCCCCGTCTCCCAGGAGCCTCGCCCCTACAAGATGCGCATGCCCCTCACCACCAGCTTCCCCAGCGGCCATTCCAGCACCGCGGTGGTGGCGTCGATCCTGTTGGCGGAAGCCAACCCGTCGATGGCTCCCGTCTACTGGACGGTGGCCGCCGTGGTGGCCAGCAGCCGCGTGTACGTGAAGATCCACCACGCCAGCGACGTGGTCGGCGGGGTGGCCACCGGCGCGGTGATCGGCCTGACCGCCCGGGCCCTCTGGCGCCGGGTCCTGCGCTGAGGCGACCCCCGACCGATTCCGCGCTCGACGCCGCTCGATCCACTCGACAAGGAGCCAACCCATGACCATCGTGCTCGCCCACGGAGTCCCGGAGGTCGCCGCCCTCTGGGACGGCCTGCGTACCCATCTCGGCCGCACCGACGTGGCGACCGTCGCCCTCCCCGGGTTCGGCACCCCCCGCCCGCGCCGGCTTCGGAGCCACGAAGGAGGAGTACGTCGACTGGCTGGTGGCCGAGCTCGAAGGCTTCGGTGAGCCCGTCGACCTGGTGGGCCACGACTGGGGCGGGGGGCTCGTGGTCCGCCTGGTCAGCCTGCGCCCCGACCTGGTGCGGTCGTGGGTGACCGACGCCGCCGCCCTGGGCTCGGCCGACTTCGAGTGGCACGACTTCGCCAAGATCTGGCAGACGCCGGGCGACGGCGAGGACTTCTTCGCCGGCCAGCTGGCCGCCACCGCCGCAGAGCGGGGCGGCGTCTTCGAGCTGTTCGGCGTGCCCCATGACGACGCCATGGCCATGGGCACCTGGCTCGACCAGACCATGGTCGACTGCATCCTGGCCCTCTATCGCTCGGCCACCCGGGTGGGCATCGAGTGGAGCCCCGACTTCCACGACATCCCCAAGCCGGGCACGGTCATGATCTGCTCGGAGGACGCGTTCCTGGACGACTCCTCGGCCCGGGCCGCGGCCGAGGCGGCCGGCGCCCCGGTGGTGGAGCTGCAGGGCATCGGCCACTGGTGGATGCTGCAGGATCCCGCCGCCGGCGCCGCCGTGCTCGAGGCCTTCTGGGCCTCGCTCGACTGAGCCGGCCCGAGGCCGGGCCCGGCCGGGAATGCCCTGGTACCCCCCGGGGTTCCCGTCACCATGACCCTCGAATTCGCCGTGACCTGGGACTACCGCTGTCCCTTCGCCCGCATCGCCCACGAGCACGTGATCGAGGGCCTGCTCGACGGCGCCGACTGGGACGTGACCTTCGTGCCCTTCAGCCTGGGCCAGGTGCACGTGGAGGAGGGCCAGCCCGACATCTGGGAGACCCCCGAGAAGGACAGCGGCCTCCTGGCCCTGCAGGCCGGCGTGGTCGTACGTGACCGGTACCCGGACCAGTTCCTGACCGCCCACCGCGCCCTGTTCTCCGCCCGCCACGTCGACGGTGCCGCCATCCGCGACCCGGAGGTGGTGGCGACCATCCTCACCGCCGCCGGCGTCGACGCCGACGCCGTGCTGGCCGAGATCGAGACCGGCGCCCCGCTCGAGACCGTGCGCAAGGAGCACGAGGCCTGGGTGGCCAGCCACGAGGTGTGGGGGGTCCCCACCTTCGTAGCGGGCGAACGGGCCGCCTTCGTCCGGCTCATGGAGACGCCCGAAGGCGACACGACGGTGGCTCGGCGCACGGTGGAACGCATCGTCGACATGCTGGCGGACTGGCCCCAGCTCAACGAGTTCAAGCACACCAGCCTCTCCCGCTGAGTCGGCCCGGCCGGCGAGGGGCCGACTGACCTAGCCTGGTCACGATGGCCAAGCCCAGGCAGGCGAAGCGCCCCCGACCCGACGAGGACACCCCCCGACCGCGGGCCGAGCGCGAGGTCCATGCCGACCGGCGCATGAGCGACCTCGAGGCGCTGCTGTGGAACGTCGACAAGGACCCGTTCCTCAGCTCGAACTTCGGGAGCGTCACCCTCCTCGACCAACCCGTCGACCTCGGCCGCTTCCGGCGGCGGATGCTGCGCGCCGTGCAGCGCGTCGACCGGCTCCACCAGCGGGTGGTCCCCGCCTTCGGTCGCCTCGCGCCGCCGGAGTGGCGCGACGATCCCGAGTTCGACATCGACCGCCACGTGCGTCACCTGGCCCTGCCCCGACCGGGGACCGAGCGCCAGCTCTACGACCTGGCCGCGCTGTTCGTCCAGGATCCCCTCGACCGCTCCCGGCCCCTGTGGGAGTTCGTCGTCGTCGACGGGCTCAAGGGCGGCCGAGCGGCGCTCATCCAGAAGATGCACCACACCATCACCGACGGGGAAGGCGGCATCCGCCTGTCGGAGCAGTTCATCGATGTCGCCCGCGACGTCCCCGACATCGACGAGGTCACCCTGCCCCCGGCGGCGCCGCCGCTGCACGGCTCCCTCCTCGACTCGGCCGCCGACACCCTGGGCCATGGTCTGCGCCGCGGCATCGGGATCATGGAGCGCGCCATCGACATGGCGGGCGACTCCCTGCGCCATCCCGACCAGCTGGCGGCCCGGACCAGGGACGCCCTGTCGGCCGGTCAGTCGCTGGCCCGACAGCTCAGCGTCACCGACGCCCACCACTCACCGTTGTGGAACGAGCCCAGCCTGGGTCGTCACCTCGAGACCCTCGACGTCGACTTCGAGGACGCCCACCGGGCGGCCAAAGCCCTGGGGGGCAGCCTCAACGACCTGTTCGTGACGGCGGCCGCCGCCGGCGCGGGCGCCTATCACCGGGCGCTGGGCGCGGACGTGGACCAGATGCGCATCGCCATGCCGGTCAGCACCCGCCACGACCACTCGGCCGGAGGGAACCAGTTCGTGCCCACGAGGGTGCTCGTGCCCACCGGCGACCTCGACCCCGTCACGCGCTTCGAGCAGGTGCACGAGGTGCTGGGCCAGACGAAGCAGGAACGGGCGATCGGCCTGATGGGCGGCTTCGCCGGCGTGGCCAACCTCCTGCCCACCTCCGCCCTCGTGCGCATCGCCCGCCAGCAGGCCGAGACCGTCGACTTCGCCACCTCGAACGTGCGGGCGGCGCCGTTCGACCTCTACATCGCCGGCTCCCACATCGAGGGCACCTACCCCATCGGGCCGCTCGCCGGCACCGGCTTCAACCTGACGATGATGTCCTACGCGGGGGCGCTCAACCTCGGGCTCCACGTGGACACGGGCATGGTCACCGACCCGCGCCTGTTGCGCTCCCTCATCGCCGAGGGCTTCGCCGAGCTCATCGCCGCCGGCAGCTGAGACGGCACGCGCGCCTCATCGGCGCGGGCCGGGACCGATCAGTTGGCGGCCGCTCCGGCGCCGTCCAACTCGGTGACAGGCAGCTCGGTGGTGGAGAGGATCATGCGGACATCGAGGAGCAGGTCGGCCACCTCGTCGGTCGACACGAGCTCGCGGTGGGTCATGTCGCCAAGACCCCGATCAATGATGGCCAAGGCCTCATTGATCAACTCCAACTCGTGCGTCTCGGTCATTACCTCTCCGATCGTGTGGGATTGGCTACCTAACCGCTCCAACGAAACTACCGGCTTGGCTGTTCCATCTTCGTCGGCATTTCCTGGCCGCACTGTAGCGAGGACCTGTGTCGGGAAGGTTTCATCTCTGTGATCTTGTGTGGCCGGTGTCACGCGAAATCGGGCGGATCCCTTGATGGGCATGGCATCGGGGCCGGGCGAATGCGGGCCGCCCCCGAATCGTCCTAGGTTGGCCCGGTGCAGTATTCGACCCTCCAG
Source organism: uncultured Microthrixaceae bacterium (assembly GCA_963726905.1). Lineage (GTDB taxonomy): Bacteria > Actinomycetota > Acidimicrobiia > Acidimicrobiales > Acidimicrobilacustridaceae > UBA4742. The sequence continues at coordinate 32,399 of CAVSDZ010000014.1, read as the reverse complement.
CGACTCGGCCGGGGCGGCATGGGGGTGGTCGACCTCGCCCTCGACGACGCCGGTCGGCCGGTGGCACTCAAGCGCCTGGCACTGCACGGCAGCGCCCAGGACATGCACCGGGCCCGCCTGCGGGTGAGGAGGGAGGCATCCGCGCTGGCCGCGGTCGACCATCCGGGCATCGTCCGGTTGCTCGATGTGATCGACGACGGTGACGACCTCGTGCTGGTCATGCCGTACCTGGGCGGAGGCACGCTGACCGACCGGATCCGCTCGTACGGTCCGATGGCGCCGGACCAGGTGCAACTTCTGGCCGACAACCTCCTCGACGCGCTCGCCGCCGCCCACCGCGCCGGCATCGTCCACCGAGACCTCAAGCCGGCCAACGTGCTGTTCGACGAGTCCGGGCGCCCCTACCTGGCCGACTTCGGCGTGGCCACCATGCGCGACGCCACCTCGGGCCTGACGGCGACCGAGATGGTGGTGGGCACCCCCGAGTTCATGGCCCCCGAGCAGGCCCGGGGCGAGCGGGCGACCCCGGCCTCGGACGTGTTCTCGATGGGAGCGACCCTGCGCTACGCGGCGGTGGGCACGCCCCCCTACGGCCGGGGCGACCCCCGCGTCATCCTGCTGCGCGCCGCCGAGGGCAAGCTCGAGCGCCTGCCCGCCGAGCTGCCCCGCGACCTGCGCAAGCGGCTCACGCCCCTCCTCGACCGGCGGCCCGACCGGCGCCCCACCGCCGCCGCGGCCCGGGGCGGCGCCGGCGGCACCCGGGTGCTGACCCGGCCGGTGCGGGCCGTGAAGCACCCCGTGGGGTCGCGTCTGTGGCCCGCCACCGCCGCCATCGTGGTGGTGGCGCTCGTGGGCCTGGTGATCACCGCCGCCATGCTGGCCCGACAGGGCGACGACGTCGCCGGGGCCCCGGCCACCTCGGAGGCGCCGACGACCACCGCGCCGCCCTGCACGCCGCTCAAGTACCAGGCCTGCGGCGCCCAGGCGGCCCCGTTCACCAACGGCGTGTCGTGCACCGACGACCACGCCGACTACGACGGGGTGGCCACCAACGGCTGCGAGGCGGCGCCCGACGCACTCAACGGCACCCGGCTGGGAGCGGAGCTGACGGCCAACCTGGTTCCCGCCGACGACATGGATCGCTATCCGTTCCACCTCAGCGATCACTTCCAACTGCTGTGCGACGGCCACGCCGAGGTCACCCTCACCGCCCCCGCCGGGGCCGCCATGCGCCTCGAGGTGCTGCAGGGCACGACCCCGTTGGGCACGGCGATCAGCACCGACGCCCGCCCCGCCACCGTCGAACTGCACGACCCCGACTGCCTGGCCGACAACGGCACCGACCTCGTGGCCCGGGTGAGCTGGGTCGGTGAGGCGCGCACCGCCGCCCCCTACCACCTGACCCGCAAGGGCTCGTACTGACGAACGCCGACGACCCGCTGATCCTCGGCGGAGCGACGCTCCCCGGGGCGGTAGGGTCGCCAGCCATGACCGATCAGCCAACGCCGGGCGGCACCGGGCTCGACGCCCTGGGTGTCACCTTCGCCAGCTTCATGAACCTGGGCCTGGGCGCAGCCTCCCGGGCGGCGGCACTGGCCGAGGAGCTCGACTACCGCTCGTTCTGGACGGCGGAGACCGTCGGACCCGAGGCGTTCGCCGTGCTGGCCGCCATCGGGGCCCAGGCTCCGTCACTCGACCTGGGCACCGGCGTGCTGGCCCTCCAGCTGCGCACCCCGGCCCTGGTGGCCATGGCGGGGGCCACCCTGCAGGCCCTGCACCCCGACCGCGACATCCTCCTGGGCGTGGGCATCTCGTCGCCCGTGGTGACCCAGAGATGGCACGGCGCCCCCTACGGCGACCGTCCCCTGGCCCGGGTCCGCGAGTACGTGACCGTCCTGCGCCAGTGCCTCAGCGGTGACACGGTGTCGTTCAAGGGCGACTTCTACGACATCAGCCGCTTCCGCCTCGGGGTGCGGCTGGGTGAGCGACGGCCCAAGATCGTGATCGGCGCCCTCAACCCCCGCATGCTGGCCCTGGCCGGCGAGCTGGCCGACGGGGTCCTGCTCAACTACCTCCCGGCCAGCCACGTGCCGTGGTCCGTCGAGCAGGTGAAGGCGGGCACCGGGGCGCGCCACGACGGCGGCCCCACCGTCTACGCCTATGTCCACGCCGGGGTGTGCGAACGGGCTGACGGCATCGAGGCCGCCCGGCGCGACCTGTTCTCCTATGCCGTCGTCGACGCCTACGCCCGCAACTTCGAGCGGGCCGGGTTCGCCGAGGAGGTGGCGGCGGTTCGGGGCCATCACGCCGAAGGTGACCGCGAGGCCGCGTTGGCGGCGGTGAGCGACGCCATGGTCGACGCCATCGACGTGATGGGCGACGCCGACACCGTCCGCGACACCGTGAAGGCCTACGTCGAGGCCGGGGTGGACGTGCCCGTGCTGATGCCGCTGCCGTGGGGGCCCGACCGCCTGGCGGTGATCGACGCCACCATGCGCGCCGCGGCGGGGCGCTGAGCGGGCCCGGGGCCGCCCACCCACCGGGGGCGCCACCACCACCGAGCGCCACCCGCCTGACCGAGCAGGAGCCGATCCTGCGAGAACCGAGGAGTCGAGCATGCAGATCGCCCAACGTGTCATCGTGGTCACCGGCGCCGCCAGCGGCATCGGCCGGGGCCTGGCCCGGCGCTTCGCCGCCGAGGGCGCCCGGGCCGTGGTCGCCGTCGACTACGACGGGCCCGGGGCCACCGCGGTGGCCGAGGAGCTGAAGGCGACCGGCGCGGCGAGCCTGGGCCTGCAGGCCGACGTCTCGGTGGAGGCCGACCTGGTCGGCGGCCATCGACGCCACCGAAGCCGCCTTCGGCCCCATCGACCTGTTCTGCTCGAACGCCGGCATCCTGGCCATCGGCGGCGAGGAGCTGCCCGACGACGAGTGGCGGCGCATCATCGACGTCAACGTCATGGCCCACGTCTACGCGGCCCGCAACCTGGTGCCCAAGATGGTGGCGCGGGGCGAGGGCTACCTGCTCAACACCGCGTCGGCCGCGGGCCTGCTGACCCAGATCGGCTCCGCCCCCTACTCGGTGACCAAGCACGCGGCGTTGGCGCTGGCCGAGTGGCTGGCCGTGACCTACGGGGACCGGGGCCTCAAGGTCTCCGCCCTGTGCCCGCAGGCCGTCGAATCGAAGATGACGGCGGGGGTCGAGGGCGGCGGGGTGGCCGGCATCGACGGGATGCTGAGCCCCGAGGAGGTGGCCGATGCGGTGGTGGCGGGCCTGGCCGACGAGCGCTTCTTGATCCTCCCCCACCCCGAGGTGGTCGAGTACTTCCGACGCAAGGCCGACGACTACGACCGCTGGCTCGCCGGCATGCGGCGACTGCAGGCCCGGTTCGGGCCCCAGATGTGACCCCCCACCAGGACGCCCGCCTGGCCGAGCTGGGGCTGGCCGTCGGAGACCGGGTCCGCTTCCGGCGAACGGAGACCGAGCGCTGGAAGCCGGCCACCGTGGCCGGACGCGAACGCGACGGCAGCGTCGGCCTGCGCGACGCCAAAGGGGCGGCCCGGGCCATCCCCATCGCGCTCATCGAGGTGCGGATCACCGGCCGGCGCGGCGGCGTGGGATGGGAGCCCCTCGCCGAGCGGGCGGCCCGCACCGAGCAGATGAGGTTGCTGTGACCCGGCGGCGGCGCGCGGCGCGGGGCCGCGCCGCCGCCGTGGGCATCGTCGTGGGCGTCGTGGTCGTGGTGGCGGCCGTGACGCTCGGGGCATCGGCCCGGCCGGCCCTGGCCAAGTCGTTCGGCATCGAGCAGGTCCAGACGACCGCCGTGGTGGCCCCCGACGGGTCGATGGCCGTGACCGAGCAGGTGACCTACGACTTCCACGGCACCTTCAACCACCTCACCCGCAGCTTCACCTCGGGGACGATCACCGGCCTCCAGGCCAGCGAGGGCGAGCAGCCGCTGGCGGTGGAGTCGGCCGGTCCGCCCCAGTGGCAGTGGGCCATCCCCGACACCACCGGTCGCCACACCTACACCCTCACCTACACGGTGCCGGGGGCCGTGCGGGTGGGGAGCGACGTGGCCGAGCTGAACTGGCAGTTCATCGGCAGCGACACCGCCGTCCCCATCGGCCACGTGGACATCTCCATCACCATGCCCGGCGACGGCACCGGCGTGCGGGCCTGGGCGCACGGCCCGCTCAACGGCGAGGTCACCGTCACCGCCAACCAGGTGGGCCTCGTGGTCGACTCGCTCCCCGCCAACACCTTCGTCGAGGCCCACGTCGTCGACCCGTCGAGCAACTTCACCGTTCCCCCGACGCCCAACGAGCTCCTGCCCGGCATCCTCGCCTCCGAGCAGCGCGACGCCGAGACGGCCAACGCGGCCCGGGCCGCGGCCCGCGACCGGCTGCAGCGTCGCCACGACCTGCAGGCGGGGACGCCGTTCGTGGTGATCGCCGGGGTGCTGGCGTTCCTGGCCATCTGGCTGGTGTGGGGCGCGAGCCTCGTCGGCCCGAAGACATCGGCGACTACTGGCGCGAGGTGCCCGACGACCGGCCCGCCGTCGGGCGCTGCCTCCTCGACTTCGGCGACGTCGGGTCGAGCGCGTTCTCCGCCACCGTCGTCGACCTGGCCCAACGGGGGTACCTGCGGATCACCGAGGTGCGCGAGGACCGCCTGATCGGCAAGGACAAGATCACCTACCGCTTCGACAACCTCCGTCACGAGGACGTGGACGGCCTGGCGCCGTGGGAGCGGTCGCTGCTGGGGCAGGTCTTCGATGGGGTGGAGTCGACGACCCAGGAGGAGCTGACCACCCGCTCGAGGGCCCACCAGGCCCAGTCGCAGGCCTTCTGGTCGGGCTTCCGCGCCGCCATCAAGGGCGAGGTCCGCTCAGCCGGCTACCTGCTCGTCCACCGGCCGGTCCCCTACCTGCTCACCTTCGCCCTGCTGGTCGCCCTCATCACCTACGGCGCGGTGACCCTGGCGGCGGGCTCGGCGTGGGGCGCGGCCTGCCTGGTGGTGGCCTTCGGCGTGTTCGTCTGCACCCGCACCCTGCGCCGGCGCAGCGCGGAGGGGGCTCGCCGGGCCGCCGAATGGGACGGGCTGCGCCGCTTCCTGAAGGACTTCTCCCGGCTCGACGAGGCCGTCTCCGGCGACCTCGTGATCTACGAGCGCTACCTGGTGGCGGCGGTGGCCCTGGGCGTGGCCGACGAACTGGTCCGCGGGCTGGCCACCCGCTTCCCCGAGGTGGCCGCCAACCCGGGCTTCGCCACCTGGTACGTGGCCGCCTCCCTGGACCATGGCACCGCGGGCCCGAGCTTCGCCGGCCTGGGCTCGTTCGCCGGCACCGTCGGCGCCACCACAGCCGCCTTCACCCCGCCGTCGAGCAGCGGCGGGGGCGGTGGTGGGTTCTCCGGCGGCGGGGGCGGCGGCGGGGGCGGCGGTGGCTTCGGCGCCAGCTGATCCCCGTCGCGGTCCTGGGCCCGTCACCGTCGATGTCGCCGCGGTGGCGCCGAGGTCCCTGCCCGAGGCGCTGGCCGACGCGCACGGCCGCCTGGAGGTGGGCACCAGGGTGCGCCTGGTGCTCCCCGCCGAGGCCCTGGCCGACCCCGACGCCGGGCCCGGCGGCCGTCACCGGCTCGCCGACGTCGTGATCGGTGCCGGCTTCGGCGCCGGCCGGCGCACGGCGTCGGGACCAGGGGAGGTGACGGTGCGCGCCACCCGGCTGCGCACCCTGGCCGACCGGGTCGGGCCCGACATGGGCCTGTTGGTGTGCGGGCTGAACCCCAGCGTGTACTCCGCCGATGCCGGCCTGGGCTTCGCCCGCCCCGGCAACCGCTTCTGGCCCGCGGTCCTGGCCGCCGGGCTGGTCGCCCGGGACCGTGACCCGACCGACGCCCTCGACCGCTTCGGGGTCGGCATGACCGACCTGGTCAAGCGGGCCACCCCCCGGGCCGCCGCCCTCAGCCCGGCCGAGTACCGGGCGGGCCTGGCCCGGGTGGCGCGGCTGGCCGCCTGGCTGCAGCCGGAGGTGGTGTGCTTCGTCGGGCTCAGCGGGTGGCGTGCCGCGGCCGACCGTCGGGCGGTGGCGGGGTGGCAGCCCGACCGTCTGGGCGGTGCCGCCGTCTACCTGATGCCGTCGACCAGCGGGCTCAACGCCCACGCCAGCCTGGCCACGCTGACCGAGCACTTCGCCACCGCGGCCGCCGGCCCGACCTGCCGAACGACCGAACCCTGCCGAACCGGCGTAAGGGGTCGCGGGTCAGGCGTACCAGCCGGCCAGGTCGACCACGAGATCGGTGAAGCCGAACGAGTTGTAGAGCGAGACCTTGCCGTTCACACCCAGCTTGGTCGAGGTGAGGTTGGGCACCGTCTGGCCCGCGGTGAAGTTGAGGTTCGAGGCCAGCGGCGGGTTGTTGGGGGCGCCGGCCGTGGGATAGGCGACGACGAAGCCCGACGCGGTCGGGCCGGTGGCGGTGAGGTTGGCCAGCACGCCGGTGGCGCTGAGCGGGACGGCCGCCCCGGTGGCCACCGCCAGGTCCTGGTGCTGGCCGGGGCCGAGTCGGGGGAACACCGCCAGGGGCCCGCCCCGGGTGTCGAGCACCCGGGTGGGGCTGAGGGGGTGGAAGGCCCCGCCGGTGGCGTCCAACGGTTGGAAGTACCCCACCACGTCGGCCACCAGGTCGGTGTTGCCGAAGTGGTTGTACAGCGTGATCGAATCATCCGGGCCGATCGGAACGGTCACCAGGTTGGCCACGGTGAGCCCGGGCACGAAGTTGATCGACGAGGCCAGGGGCGGCGGGTTGGCTCCCGCCGCCGTCGGGTAGGCCGTGACGAACCCGGCCCCGGTGGGCCCCGTGGCCGTGAGGTTGAGGACCACGGCGGTGGCCGCGGCCGGCACCCCCGTGGCCCCGCCCCGCACCACCAGGTTGCCCTTGCCCCCGGTGGGCAGGGTGGAGAAACCGACGTGGAGGGATCCGGGGCGGGTGTCGAGCACGCGCTGGGGTGTCCGGGCCGTGTAGGTGGCGGCCCCCGCGCGACCCCGAGTAGTACCCCACCAGATCGATCACCACGTCGGTGGAGCCGAAGTTGTTGAACAGGGTGATGGCCCCGCCGCTGCCCACCTTGACGGTGACGAGGTTGGCCACGGTCTGGCCCGGGACGAAGTTCAGGTTGGAGGCCGTCGGGCGCGTGGTGCCCGCCGGGAAGGCGGTCAGGAAGCCGCTGCCGGTCGGGCCGGTGACGGTCACGTTCACCACGACCGCCTCGGCGTTGTCGGGAACGGTGGTGGCGCCGCCGGCCACGCGGCAGGTCACCGCTGGCCCCGCTGCCCAAGGTGGCGAAGACCTGGTGACCGGAGCCCGCCCGGGTGTCGAGGATGCGGGTGGGAACCACGGGCGTGAGCCGCGTCCCGGTGTCGGTGACCGGCAGCGACGCATCGCGAGACCGGGGCCGGGGTCCCCCCGTAGACCGCCTGCACCGTGAACGTGACCGGGACCCCGTGGTCGATGAGGATCGACGCCGTGGTCTGGGAACCGGGCACGTCGATGGCCGGACCGGGCGTGGCCACGACGTGGTAGCTGTCGGGGGTCCCTCCTGTCGACGGCGCCGTCCACGACACGTGGGCGGTGGCGGTCGAGTCGACGGTGGCCGACACGGCGGTCGCCACCCGGGCGGGCAGGTAGGGCCGGCACGGCTCGTTGCGCACCGAGGGGCACGGCGTGGAGGCCTGGGCGTACGCCGGCAGGGCGGGCACCTTGTTGGCGGGCAGCACCGGCAGCACCACACTCGAGGGCCGACCCAGCGAGTGGGCGATCTCGTTGATCTGTGGGCCCGCGCCGGCCACGGTGGCGCAGCCGGGCACCACATGGGTCAGCGTGCAGCTGTCGTACTTCCAGAACGGTTGGTTGCCGCCCGGCGCCTCGATGTTGAGGCGCAACTTGGACCCGGTGCGGAACAGGTGGGCGAAGGGGAACAACCCCACCCGCATCGGGACGAACTGACCGGCCGGCAACGGCGCGGCGTCGGCGGCGAGCTGGGTCTGGAACGGGGCCAGCGGGGTGGAGCGGGCGTCGTCGAGCTTGCGGTGCGAGGCCCGCAGCCACCCGCTCTGGATGTAGCGCTCCTGGCCGTCGGGGCGGATCTCGGTGATCGTCACCTCGAGATCGGTGTCGGCCGCGTTGGACCGAAGCCACAGGTCGACGCTGCCCTGGCCGGCCATGGCCGTGGTCGTGGTGAACGGATCGGTTTCGAAGCTGAGTGAGTTCCCCTCGGCCAGCGGCTTCCAGTGGATGCCCTTGGGGTCGCTGTCGGGCGTGGTCTGGGTCTCGGCCTTCCAGATCTGGTCGGTGGTGCCGTCGAAGGTGGACGCCCGCTTGGTGGTGGGGTCGTACACGTAGCTCGACTCGCCTCGGGCCTGGTCGTCGGCCACGGTGGGCGCGGTCGAGGCGAGCTTGCCGTCGGGCTGCAGGTAGAAGCGCTGGGCGGTGATCTCGCTCGGGGGCCAGGAGCTGAAGTCGCTCTCGGTCGTTCCCACCGGTGAGCCGGCGATGGTGGGTCGGGGCTCCCGGGCTGGGATCCTGCCCGGCGCCGTTCTCCCACACCACGTGGAACGGCAGCTGTGACTCGTAGTAGGCGACGGCCGCCTTCGCCCCCGGCGGGGGTGGTGGGGTAGGCGCCGAACCCGTTCGGGGGCAAGCTCACGTTGCTCCCCCCGAAGATGGTCTGCAGCACCGCGCCCGACGCCCAGTTGCAGCAGGCCACTCACCCTCGGGCTGCGCTTGCCCACGTAGAAGTCCACGAAGGCCATGAGCCGGACGATGTCCTGGGGAGCCAGGCTCTCGATGTGGGTGCCGTTGGTGAGGAAGGCCCGCACCTGGTGGCGGGCCAGCAGCGCCGGGTCGAAGTCGTTGATCATCGTCGAGAACTGCCCGCCCGTCTGCTCGTCCTGCCAGGCGCCTCCGAGGTAGGTGGGCACCTTGATGTTGTGCACGAAGGTGCGGGGCGAGAGCTCGTCGCCGCCTGCGGCCAGGTAGAACGGGTTGGAGTTGTTCTTGTTGACGAGGTCCACGCTCTGAAGCCGCAGCCGTTGGTTGGCCTGGCAGGTCGTGTCGCCGTTGGCGATGCGGTCCTGCACCCACTTGTGGGCGGCCGGCTTGGCTGAGTCCATCCGATCCTGGGCCCACGACAGGGCGAAGCCGTTGTTGAAGATGCCGCCGGGTCGCAGGGTCGAGCGGTAGGTGTCGGCGATGGTCGACAGGGGGGTGATGGCCAGCAGGTCCGGCGGCTGCGTCTGGCCGACGAACAACTGGCTGATGCCCATGTAGGAGATGCCGACCATGCCGATCTTGGCCTTGCCCTCGTCGGGCGTCGGGCCGGGGTCGTAGGCGGGGTTGTGGGCCACGTGGGCCACCCACGGCTGGTGGGCCAGGACCTCGATGGCGTCGTAGCCGTCCAGGCTCTGCAGACCCTCGAAGTAGTCGAAGGCCCCGCCTGAACACGTGGTGCCCCGCATGTTGAGGCCCACGATGACGTAGCCCTGGTACGCGAACACCGCCGCCTCCTGCGGGGTCTGCCCCGGCTGGGACGGGTCGTAGCCCGAGTAGTCGACCAGGACCGGCCACCCACCCGCGGGCATGGCCGTCTTGGGGAAGACGATGTTGGCGCTGAGCAGCGTGCCGTCGCGCGTCGGGATGTACGTGTAGCACTGGCTGTCCACCGCCGGCGTGGTGGGGCAGCTCAGCTGGGTGGACTGATAGGTCGTGTCGGCCGGGTGCTGACCAGGGCGGGGTCGGGGGTGTCGTCGGTGACGGTCACGGTGTTCGACACATCGGCGCCGACATGGACCTCGTAGTCGCCCGGGGGGATCTCACGGATCACCAGGGCGTGGCCCAGGCCGGCCACCGCCTCGTCGGTGTCGGCCACCAGGCCGGCCACGTGGCCGTCGACCCCGTTGGGCTGCTGACCCGGGTACCAGGTCCGGCCCACGAGCGTGGTGGTGACGTCGATGCCGTTGTGGAACAGGTGGACGTCGGCGGCCGGGCCCAGCCCGGTGACGTAGATCTGGCCCGCGCTGCCGACGGCGGTGATGGTGGCGGCCGAGGCGGGCGAGGGCGCGGCCAGGGCCAGCGTGGCCAGCACCAGGGAGACCACCGCCGCCGCCGCCAGGCCACGACGGGCCACACCGCCGTGACGGCGGCACGAGGTACGAGGATCAGACGACACGATGGTCCTTTCGCGCTGACGCCGACGCGAGGAGCCCCCCTCACGCGGCCGCGACCCTACCAGCGACCCCCGCTAGGCGAACAGCGCTCAGGATCATCGGAGGGCCCCGTGCAGGGCCAGGCGGCTACGGTGCCGGCATGCGCGTCCGCCTCGAACCCGCCGACGAGTACATGCACGAGTTGGGCCCCGAGCCCAACTTCAACGAGAGCATGTACTTCAACGTCTACGACCCCGCCGCCAAGCTCGGCGCCTGGTTCCGCCTGGGCAACCGGGCCAACGAGGGGACCGGGGAGATGACCATCTGCATCTACCTCCCCGACGGCCGGGTGGGGTTCATGTTCAAACGGCCCGAGGTGCACACGAACGACGCCTTCGACGCCGCCGGGATGCGCTTCACCACGATCGAGCCCTTCGAGCACCTGACGGTGTCGTACTCGGGCAAGGTCGTGCTCCTCGAAGAGCCGCTCGACATGGCCGAGCCGCGGGCCGCCTTCACCGAGAACCCCTACGGTGAGTGCACGGTGTCGCTCGACTACACGCGGGTGAGCGACATGTTCGGCGGCGAGCCCGAGGAGGCCCACGAGCGGCCCGGGGAGGAGTTCGCCAAGGGCCACTACGAGCAACTCGTGCGGGCCCGGGGCTTCATCGAGGTGGACGGCACACGGTGGGACGTCGACGGCTTCGGCCTGCGCGACCACTCCTGGGGGCCCCGCTACTGGCAGGCGCCGTTCTACTACCGGTGGCTGACCGCCAACTTCGGCGACGACTTCGGGTTCATGCTGTCGCGGATCGCCCGGCGTGACAGTGACGGCACCCGGGGTGGGTTCGTCTGGGACAACGGGAAGTTGCACCTGTGCGGCGACGCCGAGGTCTCGACCGAGTGGGTGGGCGACGAGTCGTATCACCAGCGGGTCGAGGCGGTGCTGCGCAGCACCGACGACGAAGGCTCGCCCCTCGAGTGGCGGGTGCAGGGCGACGTGTTGAACCTCATCCCGCTGCGCAACCGACGCGACGGCATGGTGACCCGCATCTCCGAAGGCCTCACGCAGTGGACGCTGGCGGACGGCCGCGTGGGCTACGGGCTGTCGGAGTACCTCGACCAGATCGTGGACGGCGAGCCCGTCGGCCTCGACGAGTAGCGAGCTCGGGGCCCATGCGGCCCCCGGCACGGGGCCGAAAAATGGTTCGGGCGTCGAGTACCCGCCCCTCAAACGGGTACCCGACGCCTGAACGCTGTGTGGATCCGCCACCCGAATGGTTCGATCTATCGAGCGCCAACTCTGATCCAGCGACTTCGGTTGCTTGTCGATCCAGTTGCTTGTCGATCCAGTTGCCGATCGACTCAGGGTCGCATTTTTACCACGGAGGGCGGTCGGGTCAATAGATGCAAATGATCTATTGATTTGTTGACGGATTCCGTCGTTGAATCTTCCTCATGCAAGCGAATCAATGGTCACGCACTCCCCCGACAACCACTCGAGCGGGTTGACCGGCCGTGTCGATGGCCGATCTGGGCGACGAGCAACGCGGTCGATTCCGCCGCCACCAAGGGGGCTCGGACCCGCCAGCGCCTCCTGGAGCTGGCCATCGAGCGCTTCGGCTCACACGGCTACCGGGCCACCTCGGTGTCGGCGATCGCCCGGGCCGCCGGCCTCACGCAGGCCGCGGTGTACGCCTACTTCGACAACAAGGAGTCGCTCTTCGTGGCGGCCGTCGATGCCGATGCCACCTCCTTGGTCATCGACGCTCACGATGCCGTGGCCGGCACACCCATCCGCCAGCTGCTGCAGGCGTTCCTCGTCCGGCTCTACGTCCGCCTCCCCGACCACCCGCTGGCCCGCCGCGTGCTGAACGGCCAGGAACCCGAGGTCCTTCCCCGTCTCATCGACCTGCCGGCCATCCGCATGGCCACCAGTCTCATCGTCGAGGACATGCGCGTCGGTCAGGCGGTGGGCGAGGTCCGCACCGACATCGACGCCGCCGTGGTGGGTGACGGGGTCGAGGCCATGATCCTGAGCCTGCTGCTGGCCACGGTGCAGAGCGAGGGGCTGTACACCCCGCGCTACCAGGCCGGGGTCGAGGCCGCCTTCGACGCCATGCTCAAGCCCCCGGGCTGACCGGCGGGCTCAGGGCGGGCGGGGTGCGCTCCCGGCGCCTGATGCCGTCGACCAGCACGTAGCCGGCGACCATCAGTGCCGTGTCGAGGGCGGGGCTGAGGGCGAGGAACAGAAAAGAGCGGTCGGGGGAGGCCAGCGCCGGCGCGAAGCCGTCGAGGGCGAGGCCGATCAGCCCCCGTACGATCAGGGCGACCCCGATCAGCGCCACCACCAGCGTGCCCGCCCGGGGGCGGTCATCCCGGGGCGACGGTTGCTCGGCCCAGCCGAAGGCGGCCACCAGCCCCAGCAGCACGACCAAGGCGGTGGCCAACCACACCGGCCGCAGCAGCCACCACTGTCGGCCGGCCGCGGCCGGGAGGGGGAGGTCGAGGGCGATGAGCGCCAGCCCGGCCACCAGGATGGCGGTCAGGTGCCAGAGGAAGATCGTCATGATCCGGGCGTTGACGACGACGGTGGCCGTCCACACCCGACGACGCTGCAACCAGCGCTCCGCGGCCGGGCGCAAGGCCATGAGCAACGCCACCTGGCCCACCGTCAGCACCAGGATGCACAGGGTCGGTGGGCTCATGTTCGACAGCTCCCCCGACACCCCGACCATGCTCAGCGGATAGGGCCCCGGCCCGGTGAGCAGAGCCAGGCCGGCGAAGGCGCCTGCCGCCACCGCCAGGAGCCGCCCTCGGGGCACACCGGTCAGGGTGCCGTCGCCATAGGCGAAGCCGAGCTGTTGGGCGAACAGGAACACGAGCAGGTAGTTGGCCATCGCCAGACCGTCGAGCCCCCAGTGCAGTCGCCCCACGTCGACGAGGACCACGGCCCCAGCGAGGACCGCGAGGGGCACCACCCGCGAGCGACGGTGCGCCGCCACCATCACCGGTGCGGCGGTGACCACGAGCAGGTAGACGGCGAGGAACCACAGGGGCTGGGCCGCCAGGTGACCGGCCTCTCGCACCAGCGAGGCGTCGGCGGTGGTGACGCTCAGCACGGCCACGGCCGCCAGCCACACGAGCGCGAACAGCAGGGTCGGTCGCATCAGCCGATCCACCCGACCACGCAGGTAGGCCAGCGGCCCGTGGCGACCGCCGCCACCCCCGAGAGAGCGCAGGTTGGAGAAGCCGCCCACGAAGAAGAACACCGGCATGACCTGGATGAGCCAGGTCGCTCCCTGCATCCATCGTGACGAGTCGAGCGCGCTCGAGACCTGGAGCCGACCGCCGTCGCGGGTCACCACCGAGATCGTCCAGTGCCCGAGGATCACCGCCAGAATGCTTGCGGCCCGCAGGAAGTCGACGAAGCGGTCGCGGTCGGTCGGCGTGTTCTCGACCAGGTCACCGATCGTGAGCCGCTCCGCCGCCACGGAACGGTTCTAACACCTCCCGGCCTACCGCGGGGCGAGGTCGCGGATGGCCTGGCGCTGGTCGATGCCGGGGAAGGGCAGGATGGCCAACGCCGGGGTGGTGACGCCGTTGTCGATGTAGCGCTGCACGTGGTCGCGGCACTCGGCCGGCGAGCCGTGGACGATGAGCTGGTCGACCACCTCATCGGGGATCGCCTCCAGCGCCGCCTTTCGATCGCCCTCCTTCCACAGCCGCCACATGTCGGCCAGCACCTCGCCCCGACCCACCCAGTCGTGGAAGGCGGCGTACACCGGCACGTTGAGATAGGCGGCGATGGCGAAGCGGCCCATGGCCCGCACCGTGTCGGCGTCCTCCGACGGCGCCACGAAGATGCGGGCCACGATCTCCTTGGGCGAGCCGTCGGCGTTCGGCCCGAACTGGCGGACGACGGGGGCGACCTGGGCCACGTCCTCGGCCGACAGCCAGTTGATGATGGCGCCGTCACCCTCGCGGCCGGCCAGCTTCAACATGCCCTCGCGCAGGGCGGCCACCAGGATCGGCACCGGTTCGGTCGGGCACCACCCCCAGCTTGAACCCTCGGACGGCGAACGTCTCGTAGGTCTCGGTGACCTTCTCGCCGGCCAGGGCGGCCCGCAGGAAGCGGAGGGTGTCGCGGGTGCGCTTGTAGGGCTCGGTGAACTCGAGGCCGTTCCACCGCTCGACGATCACGTCGCTGGACGTGCCGATGCCGAGGGCGAAGCGTCCGGGGGCGGCCTGGGCCAGCGAGCCCACGCACTGCGCCAGGGTGGCCGGTCCGCGGGTGAAGACGGGGACGATGGCGTTGCCCAGGCGCAACGACGGCGCCCACACCGACGCCAGCGCCAGCGGGGTGAACGCGTCGGCCCCGTTCGCCTCCGACGACCACACGTCGGTGTAGCCGAGGGCCACGAGCTCTTCGATCCAGTCGCGCTGCTCGCCGAGGGGCACGTTGTCGAACGGGATGGTCATGCCGTAGCGCTGGGTCATTCGGATCGGTCCTTCCACAGGCGGACGATGGCGGACTGGCTGGCGGCGGCCATGAGGGTGCCGTCGGGCGCCCACAGGTACACCGTCCCGTGGCCGAAGCCACGGGACACGAGATCGATGCGGATGTCGATCATCACCCAGTCGCAGGCGACGATGGTGCCGACTCGCAGCGTGTTGTCGAGGCTGTTCGACATGGCCTCGATGTCGAGCGCCATGCCGATGCCCATGGGCACGTAGTCGCCCAGCACGGCCAGGGACGTGGCCGACACCTCCAGCACGTCGGGCAGGCGGCTCCACAGGACGGTCTGGCCGATCTTGGGGTCGTGGTGGGCCCACCGCTGGTCGAGGCGCGACATGATCGAGTCCTCGACGTGCCACCGGCTCTCGCGCTGCTCGCAGTCCTCGGGGTCGGGCACCACCGGCATGGTCGGCCACTGCCCGCTGGCCGGCAGGTCACGATCGCCCAGGGCCGCGTTCACGGTGAGGATCTCGGTGTCGCCCACCGTGGCCACCGCTCGGGCCTGGGTCGTGTAGCGACCCTCCGACGCGATGGTCACGTCGATGTCCATGATCGAAGGCGGGCGGGCGAACGACAGGTACTGGGCCGTGGCCCACACGATCGGCCGACCGGTGCTGCCCTCGAGGGCCGAGATGGCCGCCCCCAGCCCGCAGCCCCCGAACAGGAAGCCGTGCCCGGTGGAGATGCCCGGACGTGATGGGCAGGTACCAGCGCATGGGGTTGTGCGTCGGCTGCAGGCCGAGCCACTCACGGGCGTCCACGGCGGCACTCTAGGGGCTGGGGAGCCCGACGAGTTCTTGTCACACCCCCTGCCCATACTGGGATCCATGGAAGCGCAACTGCATCTCCTGCCCACCGAGCCCGACACCGCCGAGGGCGACTGGCGCATCGACGACCGCACCCGAGACCTCGGCCGCCGGGGCATCCAAGAGGCCCGCGCCGCCCTGCGCAGCGCCCTCCGGCACCGCCACGCCGACGGTGACGAAGGCCATGCCTCCGCTGCTTGACCGACCGGTCAAGTCACGGCCTAGGCTCGGCTCATGAGCGAACGCGAAGTCGTCATCGTCGAAGCCGTGCGCACCCCCATCGGGCGCCGCAACGGGGGTCTGTCCACCATCCACTCGGCCGACCTGCTGGCTGAGCCCCTCAAGGCCGTCATCGACCGCTCCGGCATCGACCCGTCCGAGGTCGGCCAGGTCGTGGGTGGCTGCGTCAGCCAGATCGGCATGCAGTCCTTCAACATCGCCCGCACGGCGTGGCTCACCGCCGGCATGCCCCTGCAGGTGGCCGCCACCACCGTCGACACCCAGTGCGGGTCGTCGCAGCAGGCCACCAACCTGGCCACCAGCCTGGTCGGCTCCGGCGTGGTCGACGTGGCCGTCGCCTGCGGCGTCGAGGACATGAGCCAGGTGCCGATCGGCTCCAACAGCGCCCGGGGCCAGGGCCTGGGCAACGCCATCCCCAAGAGCTACTTCGGGCAGTACGAGTTCACCAGCCAGTTCGAGGGCGCCGAGCGCATCGCCGACAAGTGGGGCATCACCCGCGCCGACGCCGACGCCTTCGGCCTCCGCTCCCAGCAGCTGGCCGCCCAGGCCTGGGCCGAGGATCGCTTCGCCACCCAGATCGTCGAGGTCGACGCCCCCGACCTCGACGACGATCGCAAGCCCACCGGCACGACCCACCACGTGGCCCGCGACGAGGGCCTGCGCGAGACGAGCCTCGAGGTGCTGGCCAACCTCAAGGCCGTGGCCCGCGAGGACGGTGTCCACACCGCCGGCAACTCGTCGCAGATCTCCGACGGCGCCGCCGCCGTGCTGATGATGACCCGCCAGAAGGCCGACGAGCTCGGGCTCACCCCACTGGCCCGCATCGTCGACACCTGCCTGGTCGGGGTCGATCCCGTGCTCATGCTCACCGGGCCGATCGACGCCACCCAGCGCCTCCTGGAGCGCAACCAGCTCACCATGGGCGACATCGACATCGTCGAGATCAACGAGGCCTTCGCCTCGGTCGTCCTGGCGTGGGAGCGCGAGCTCGGCACCGACCTCGAAGGGGTCAACCCCAACGGTGGGGCCATCGCCCTGGGCCACCCGCTGGGCGGCACCGGCGCCATCCTCACCACCAAGGCCGTGCACGAGCTGCACCGGGCCGACAAGAACCTCGCCATCGTGACCATGTGCTGCGGTGGTGGCCTGGGCACCGGCACCCTCATCGAGCGGCTCTGAGCCTCGCGGGCCCGCGCCCGCCGATCTCGCTTCTTCCCCGTCCGCCTCCCCTCCCCTCCCCTCCTCCCTCCGCCTCCGGCCCGCACCGGCCGGGCGGTCGTCGCGGCCTCGGCCGCCCCCTGCCCGCGTCGCCGTGGAGGAACCATGCCCCCCGTTCCTGTTCCTGTTCCCGTCCCCGTTCGGATCGCCCTGCTGGCCGTCGTCACCGCCACGGCCGTCGCCGTGGCCGCCGGCGGGTGCGGCGCCGCCTCGAGCCCGGCCGCCACTTCGACCAGCGTCGCCGGCGCCGCGGTGGTGGTGCGGGTGGTCGACGGCGACACCATCGTCGTCGCACCTCGGCGGCCGCCAGGAGAAGGTCCGGCTCATCGGCATCGACACGCCCGAGACCAAGAGCCCGACCAAGCCGGTGCAGTGCTTCGGCAAGGAGGCGTCGGCCCACACCGACCGAGCTGCTCGCCGCCGGGCACCGCCGTGCGCCTCGAGCGCGACGCCGAGGAGCGCGACGCCTACGGCCGGCTGCTGGCCTACGTCTACCGGCTCGGCGACGGCCTGTTCGTGAACCTCGACCTGGCCCGGGGCGGCTACGCCGACGCCGCTTACGCATCGCGCCCAACGTGGCCCACGTCGCCGAGCTCCAGGCCGCCGTCGACGGCGCCCGGCGCGACGGTGCCGGCCTGTGGGGCCAGCTGCGGCGGTCCCGGCCGTCCCGCCGGCTGAACCCGGTAGCGTCGTGCCGTGACCTCGCTCGCTGAACGACTCGGCTACGCCGACGACGACCGCCTGCTCATCATCAACTGCGACGACCTCGGCATGTGCCACGCCGCCAACGTCGGGCGTGTACGAGAGCCTGCGCACCGGCGTGGCCACCAGCGCCACGCTGATGGTGCCGTGCCCCTGGGCCCGCGAGGCGGCGGCCGGCTACCTCGGCGAGGACGTCGGCGTGCACCTCACCCTCAACGCCGAGTGGGACCTCTACCGCTGGGGCCCGATCACCCAGGCCCCGTCGCTGCTCGACGGCGACGGCGGCTTCCCCCGCACCGGCGCCGACGTGTGGGACCACGCCGACCTCGACGAGGTGCGCCGCGAGTGCCGGGCCCAGATCGAGCGGGCCATCCTGTGGGGCTTCGACGTCAGCCACCTCGACTCGCCACATGGGCACCCTGCAGCTGCGGCCCGAGTTCTTCGACGTCTACCTCGAGCTGGCCATCGACTTCGGGCTGCCGCTGCGCCTGTCGGGCGCGTCGAGCGAGCGGCTGATCGGCTTCCCCGCCCGCCGCCTGGCCACCGAGGAGGGCGTGCTCTTCCCCGACCACTTCGTCACCGTCACCGGTGGCAACGGCGTGGGCAGCCGGCGCGCCATCGAGAAGGTGCTGTTCGACCTGCGGCCCGGCGTCACCGAGATCTACCTCCACCCGCCGCCGACACCCCCGAGCTGCGGGCCGTCGCCCCCGACTGGCCCGACCGGGTCGACGACCTGCACCTGCTGGTGCACGACGCCGCCTTCGCGCGCCCGGCTCGAGCGCTCGGGCGTCCAGCTCATCGGCTACCGCGAGCTGCGCGAGGCTCCAGCGCGCCGGCGACTGAGCGGTCGTCGGTCAGCGCGCTTGCGCCGCGACTCGGAACACGCGCGACACCGCGCCGCCGGCCGAGGCGTAGAAGCCCAGCGGACCGAGCCAGCAGATCTCGGTGTCGCCGTAGCCGGCCACCATCAGGTCCTTGCACACCTCGCCCAGCAGGCTCAGCCCGATGCCGCGGTGGCGGAACGCCGGGTGGGTGCCGGTGGGCCCGAACCACGCCGGCCCGGTTGACCGAGTGGCAGGCGAAGCCCGTCACCGACCCGGTGGCCGCGTCGACGGCGGCCAGGCACGTGCCCTGCTCGATGGCCCGGCCGGTCTCGGCCAGCCACTCGGGCCAGAGCGGCTCGATCATGGCCGTCGAGGCGCGGGCGACGGTCGTCCTCCAGCACCCGCACCACCCCGATCGAGGCGGGCGGCGCCGCCCGGAACGTCGTCGGCACCGACATGTTGAGCGCGGCACCCGACGTCGTCGTAGCCGCCGCCTCGGCCAGGCACAACATGGCCAGGGCGTGCACATCCACTCCGGGCCACAGGTAGAACGGCGCCGACCCGCCCAGGTGCATCTCGCTGGCGCCCTGCGCCCGGGCCCAGGCCTCCGCCTCGCCCAGCAGGGCGCCACCGAGACCGAGCCGGCGCGAGCCGGGGTGCACGGCCAGCACCTTCACGTAGCCCCACGTCGACCGACCCCCACGTCCGGACGGTGGCGGCGACGGCCCCGGCTCCGTCGCCGGTGGCCAGGACCACCCCCGGATCGTCCCAGCAGCAGGCCAGCGAGCTCGTCGGTGCTGAGGCGCTCGGCCGGCATGGCCGCCGTCGCCAGCTCGGTCAGCGTCCCCGCCCGGTCGGCTCCCCAGGTCGTCCACGCCCGCAGCCTGGCACACCCACGCCCCATCGACTTCACCCCATCGACTTGCGTTGCCAGCAGCGGATCGAGCCGGTGTGGCACGCAAAGTCGACAGGGCGACGCGCCCGGTCCCGGAACGGCCGCGAGACTCACGGGATGCGCCGTCACCGCCTGCTGGTCGCCGTCGTCGCGCTCGGCCTGGTGGCGGCCGGGGGCTGCGCCGGCAGCTCGGCCAAGACGCCCCACGGTGGCCAGCGTGAACTTCGACGCCGACGGCCGAGCTCCACGTGGGTGACAGCGGTCAGCTGAGCCTCATGCTGCACGAGGTGACGGCCACTGCATCGGTCCCGGCGGGCTCGGTGCTGCTGATCGCCAACGACGGCCAGGACGACCACCGCATCCACGGCCGGCTCGACCTTCGACACGGGCACGCTCCACCCCGGCGACCAGACCACCGTGGTGCTGGCCACGCCGGGCGACGCTCGAGCTGCGTCGACATCGCCGACGGGAGCGCAGCCGTGACAGCTCGACGGTCACGCCCGCGGCACGTGACCGGCCTCAGCGCAGACCGGCGAAGAGGTCGTCCTCGGGCAGCTCGGTGGGCACCCGGCTCTCGGCCAGCACGTAGTCGTCGAACGGGTGGATCTGGCGCGAGACGTCGCGGGGCAGCCCGAACCAGAACGGCGAGTTCGGGATCGACCTGGGTGGCGTGGGCCAGCAACGCCTCGATGCGCACGTCCTCGTAGCCCTCGAGCGACACCTGGGTGGTGATGCGCTCGTCCTGCGAGGGTCGCTTGAACCAGTCCTCGGTGAAGGGCGACTCGAGGCCCAGCTCCGCGAACTTCTCGTGGGTGGCCAGCATTCGGGCCCGCGACCACACCGTGTAGTAGAGCTTGGACGGCTGCCACGGCTCGCCCAGCCTCGGGATAGGCGTCGGGGTCGCCGGCGGCGGCGAAGGCCGGGCAGGCTGATGTCGTGGACCATGAGGTGGTCGGGGTGGGGATAGCCCTGCTGGTCGTCGCTGTAGGTGACGATGACCTGCGGTCGCTCGTGGCGGATGATGCTCGACCAGCCGGCCGACGGCTTCGTCGAGCGGGGCGTTGGCGAAGGCCTCGGGCCGGGCGTTGGCCTCGGTGTCGGGCATGCCCGAGTCGCGGTAGCCCAGCATCACGACCTCGTCGTAGCCGATGACCTTGGTGGCCACCGTCGAGCTCCTCGCGCCGCACCTCGGCGATGCGCTCGCGCACCTCGGGCAGGTCGAGGGCCGGGTTGAGGATGTCGCCCTCCTCGCCCCCGGTGCAGCACACCAGCACGCTGCGGATGCCCTCCGCCTGGTAGCGGGCGACGGTGCCGGCCCCCTTCGACGACTCGTCGTCGGGATGGGCGTGGACGGCGAGGAGGCAGAGCGATTCGGCCATGGCGGAGCAAGCTACCGGCGATCGGCCGGCCGATCCGGACGCCTCAGCGGTCGGGCAGCGGGCGGCGGCGGTCGCCCAGGGGCTCGAAGACGTACTCGCCGCTCTCGTCGTCCTCGAGGTAGCGTCCAGCCCAGCAGCTCGGCCAGCAGGGCGCGGCCCTCGTCGGGGCCGCTGGCGATGATCTCGTCGTCGGGGTGCAGCTGCACGCTGCCGCGGGGGCGGTAGAAGAAGCGGCCGCCCCGGCGCACCGCCAGCACCGAGAAGCCGGGCTCGATGTTGAGCTGCAGCTCGGACAGGGTGGCGCCGATCGGCCCGCGAGCCGGCCGCCACCGGCACCCGCATCACGACCTCGTCGGTCTCGCCCAGGGCGATGCCGAGGATGGGGTGGATGTCCTCGTCCTCCTCGACGATCCACACCATCTGCTGGGCGGCGTCGCCGATGTCCTCGGCGGCCTGCGACAGGTGCAGCAGCCCGCGCAGCGGCGCCGGGTCGAGGTTCTCGGCGCCGGCCCGCAGCACCCACAGCTCGAGACGGTCCTTCATCTCGTCGAGCCGGTCCTCGAGGTGGCGGACCTCGGCGGCCAGGCCCTGGTCGCGGAACACCAGCGCCGAGTAGGCCAGGCCCACCGCCACCTCGGAGATGTTCTTCATCTCGACCAGCACGTCGACGGCCCGGTCGAGGTCGGACAGGCTGCCGTCCTCGGGCGGTTGGGGCGGGCTCCAGTAGGGCGCCGCGGCCAGCTCGCGCAGCCGGACGATGCCCGCCGGCGGCCCTTCGAGGAACAGCACGTCACCGGGCACCAGCACCTCGTCGCCCTCGACGTCGGTGATCCAGTCCCGGTCGCGCCGGATGGCCATCACCCGCATGCCCGTGGCCACCGGCAGCTCGAGGGCGCTGAGCGGACGGTGGGCCATGTGCGAGCCCTCGCGGACGAGCACCCGGTGCGAGACCTCCTCGGCCGTCGAGAGGTCGGCCACCAGCTCGCGGGGGATGCCCAGGCTGGTGGGTCACGATGCGGGCGATGTCGACGGCGTCGTTGGCGATGCGCTCGATGGCGCCGATGACCTGCAGCACCGACGACATGGCCTCGGCCTCGTCGGGTCGGCGGACGGCCAGGATGCACACGGCCCGCATGTCGTGGATCGAGCTCGTTGAACTGCTCCTCGAGCTCCCCGACCTCCTCGGCCATGTCGGGATCGCCGAAGTACACGCGCGGCGTAGGCGAGGTCGACCATCAGCTCGGACGTGTTCTTGGCGTCCGAGAGCATGGTCCGCAGGTTTCGGGGTCGATCGTCCATCACCGGCGGTCTCGCCTGGCGGCAGGCCTGGGTGCCGGGGGCACCGGGTCGCGCCAGAGCTTAGCCTGAGCGCCATGACTCGAGCTACCGGGGACGATTCCGACCGCTGCCGGCCCTGCTCGCTGGCGCGGCGTCCTGCTGGTCGTCGAGCGTCGCCGCGTGCGGCACCTCCGGACGGAACATGGCAGCACCCGGCCCCGGGGGCGACCGCGCCGCCCCGTCGGCCCGACGTCACCACCACCACCGGCGCCGGGTTCAACACGCTCGTCCGACGAGCGAGCTGTTCACCCTCGACCTCGCCGGCGTTCGACACCGAACGGGCCGATCCCGGCACGGAGTACACCTGCGACGACGTCGGCAACGCCCCGCCGTTCGCCTGGGCCAACGTCCCGGCCGGCACCGTCGAGCTGGTCCTGGTGATCACCGATCCCGAGGCCAACGGCTTCATCCACTGGATGTGTCGCCGGCATCGATCCCGACCACCACCGGGCTCGGGCCGCGGGTCGCGCCGGCCGGCTCGGTCGAGCTGAAGAACAGCGGCGGCACCGTCGGCCTACGCGCCGATGTGCCCGCCGGCCGGGGACAGCCCACACCTACGAGTTCACGCTGTACGCGCTCAACACCCCGTCGGGGCTCACCGCGGACTCCGACGCCACCCAGGCCGCTGACCACGCTGGCGACCAACCGCCATCGGGACCGCGGTGCTGACCGGCACCTACACCAGGAACGACCGCCAACTGACGGGACTGGGCCAGCAGGCGTGCCGTCACGGCTCCACAGCTCGCCGTCCTCCTCGATGAAGCCGTCGGACGCCACCGTCGAGCGGAACACGACCAGCACCCAGTCGTCGCTGACCGGCGGGGTCGGGTCGCGCAGGTGCACCGTCAGGTCGACGGTCGGCACGGCGGCCGGTGGCCGACGACGGCCGAAGACCGGGGGCATCCACGCGTCGGCCATGGCCACCAGCAGGTGGCGGTCGTCCACCGGCGGGCGGAGCGTCGTGCTCGGTCGCCCCGCTCGGCGGGGGCCAGGCGGATCCAGCCGCCGGCGACCGCCTCGGCGCCTCCGGTGAACGGTCGCGGGCCGATGGCCCACCGCTGCTCGTAGCGCTGGCGCATGACCGGCCCGAGCGCCCGCCGGTCGGTCGTCGCGGTGAGCTCCTCGGGCTGGGGGCTCGACGTCGGGCATGACGAGGTCGCAGAACTCGATCGACGGGCGGGAGGTCGAGAACGCGCCGACGGCGATGGCCAGCAGCCGCCCGTCCTGCACGAGCCGGGCCGAGGCCGACGTCAGCGACCGACCCTGGCGCTCGACGGTCACCTGCGACCTCGACCGGGCCCTCGTCGGGCGGCGCCAGGTAGTGGACCGTGAACGACCGGAGTCGCCGCTCCGGGTCGGCCACCTCGGCCGTCACCGCCCGCAGGATCAGCGCGGCGACGTAGCCGCCGTTGGGGCCGCGCTCGATCCACCAGCCCGGGTCGATCCGGGCGGCGTAGCGGCCGATCCCCGCGGGCCGTGGCGGCGGTGTCCAGGGCGAATCGGCTCGGCATGGCCGGGACGCTAACGGCGACGTCTCCGGCCGCAGTACCGTGACCCGGTGATCGTCGTTCTGGGTGCTCGCTCGGCATCGTCGTCGTGGCGGTGGCGGCCATCGTCGTGGCCTACAACCGATTCGTCCGCCAGCGCACCCTGATCGACAACTCGTGGTCGAACGTCGACACCGAGCTGCAAGCGGCGCTACGACCTGATCCCCAACCTGGTCGAGACGGTGAAGGGCTACGCCACCCACGAGCGCTCCACCCTCGAGTCGGTCACCGCGGCCCGCAACCAGGCCGTGGCCTCGACCGGCACCCCCGAGCAGCAGGCCGCCACCGAGAACGCGCTGGTCGGGCTCGCTCCGGTCGCTGCTCGCGGTGAGCGAGGCCTACCCCGACCTGAAGGCCGACGCCGGCTTCGCCGACCTGCAGCACCAGCTGACCGCCACCGAGGACCGCATCCAGGCGGCCCGGCGCTTCTACAACAACAACGTGCGCGACTACAACGCCCGGGTGCAGTCGGTGCCGAGCAACCTCGTCGCCCGGCTCGGCGGGTTCGACCGACGCGCAGTACTTCCAGATCGACGAGGCGGTCGAGCGAGTCCGCGCCCGCAGTGTCGCTGGACGAGGGCTGAGCCACAGGCTCCCTCACCGGTCGTCGGATTGCGGATCGGTCGGCCGGGCGGGTTGCCGCGATCGGTCAGCCGCCACCGTGACCGTCGCTTGGGCGGGCGGCCCTTCCGGCCGGGCGGACCCGTCGTGGTGGTCGGGGCCCGGGTGGTCGTGGTCGCGGACGGCGCAGTCGGGCTGGGCGTGACCGCCGTCGTGGTGGGCGCGGTGGTCGGTGGTGGCGGTGGTCGGTACCGTTCCGCCGGCGGCTGCCGCCGATCGGCCAGCGCCCGTGCCGCCGACGGCCGGGGCACCGACCACGGCCGACGGGCCGCCACGCGCAAGCCGATCGCCGCCGCCGACGACGGCGGCCGCCGGTCGAGCGGTGGCCGCGCCGCCGTCGGATCGGTGCCGCGATCGGCCGCGGCGTCGCCGAGCTGGCACGAGTCGGTCGGCCGCGGCCGTCGGTGACCGTCCTCCGGCGGGCTCGGTCGCCGGTGCGTCGCCATCCGAGCGGCGGAGGTCGGCGCCGACCGGCCACGGCCAGCCGTCGGCCGACCTCGGCCGCCGACGGGCGGGCGCCGGGTCGCGGGCCGTCATCGTCGAGCAGCAGGCCGGCCCAGGTCGGGTCGAGCGTCGAGCGGGACCGTCGGGGCCCGCCGCCAGCCGGGCGCCCATGCGACTCGATCGCCGTGCCCGCCGAACGGATGCGTCGCCGGTGAGGCACTCGAGCAGCACCAGACCGAGCGCGTACACGTCGGCGGCCGGGCCGACCTCGCTGCGCCGACACCTGCTCCGGGGCGAGGTAGCGCGGGGTGCCGACCACCTCCCCGTCGAGGGTGAGCGTGTCGAGCGTCGGCGATCGACGCCACGCCGTAGTCGAGCAGCCGGACGACCCCCCGGTCCGACACGAGGATGTTGGCCGGCTTGAGATCGCGGTGGACGATGCCCGCCCGGTGGGTCGCGGCCAGCGCCGGCGGCGACGCCCGCGCCGATGGCCGCCGACCTCGTCGGGCGGCAGCGGGCCGCCGGCGATCACCTGCGGAGAGCGGCCGACCCGACACGCAGCTCGGTGACGATGTAGGGCTGGTCGTCGTGGATCGCCCGACGTCGTAGACCCGCACCACGTTGGGGTGGTCGACCCGGGCGAGCAGGCGAGCCTCGCGGGCGGACCGCTCGGCCAGGCCGAGGATCGGTCGTGCGCACCACCTTCACGGCCACCGGCCGGCCGAGGCGACGGTCGACGGCCCGGTAGACGACGCCCATGCCGCCGGCGTCGAGCTGGCCGACGACCTCGTAGCGATCGTCGATCAACGTCGTCTGCTCGAGTCGGGGCCACCCCGTCGTGTCTACCCCGATCCGGGCGTCGCGTCGCGTGTCGCCCGATCCCCGCGTGGACTGATCCGTGGCTCGGGTCGGCCGAGGTCGGTCGGCCTCGTCCGGGGCGGCCGACCGGTCGGTCGACCTGATCGGTCGGATCGGGCGGTCGGGTCGGTCGGTCGGGCGGCCGAGCCGCATCGTGCGCGCGGCCCGGCCGAGCGCTCGACCCGATCCGACGACCAGGGCGCGGGCGGCGCCGACACCAGCGCGCAGATGCGCAGCAGGGTCTCGTCGTAGTTCACCCGCCAGCCGGCGAAGTCTCGCCAGGCCTGGTCGAGGTCCTGCTTGACCGGCAGCCCGGCGTCGACCAGGCGATCCATCAGCTCGTCGTACTCGGCCCGGTCGATCGAGATGGGATCGTCGGGCGCCGGGTCGGGGTCGTACGGCAGCCGGAAGCGGTGGAGATGGCCCGCAGGGCGAGGAAGCCGGAGCGCATCGTGATCTGGGCCTGGGGGTTCGGCTCGACGTCGAGGCACGACACCATGAGCGACGGCGGTGTCCATCACCGTGCCGGCCGAGGTGATCCACGAGCTCTGGGTCCGGGTCGAGCGGAAGAACGGGAGCGACGGCTGGGAGGTGTGGCTCTCCTCGATCTCGACGAACCAGTTCTCCCACTCCTCCCACTGCGTGGCGAAGTACTCGAGGCCGCGGATGCGGTGCACCCGGATGAGGAACTCCTCGGCGCTGGGCGGGCTGCCGGCCCGCACCTCGAGCTTCATCACCGAGGCCTCGCGCCGCGAGAAGGCGCCGTAGATCGCCGGGCAGGTAGCTGATGAGCAGGGCGACGAGGAACAGCCCGATGGTCGCCTGCACGAAGCAGAGGATGTCGGCGCCGAGGCCGCCGGGCCGGGAGAAGCCGAGCGTCGTGAACGACGAGCCGCTGGTGATGATGGCCTCGCGCCACGGGCTCGACCCCGAAGCGCCCAGTACATGGGGACGAACGAGATCAGCACGATCAGGGCCCACGCCGCGGGCAGGAGGATCAGCGAGGTCGGGGCGTAGCGGGCCATGATCCGGTCGTAGCCCTCGTAGGAGCGGGTGCGGCGACCGGCGAACTCGAACACCTCGCGCACGACCAGGAACACCTTGCGACTGAGCCACACCGACTCGCCGCGGGGCACGACCACGGTGCGGATGGCCGACCAGAGCACCCACGCCACCGCGAGCGAGCCGGCGATCACGGCGAGCGATCCGGACGACGAGCATGGTCGGTGAGCCTACGGGGCGATCGAGCAGATCGCTCAGCTGGTCCATGTGCGGGAAGGTGCCGCCGGTGGCGCCGGCCAGGTAGGCGCGCCGGCGTGAGGCCGGTGTAGCCGAACGACGACCATGCCGGCCGCGGCCGCGGCCTCGATGCCGGCCGGCGCGTCCTCCACCACCGCGCAGCGGTCGGGGGCCACGCCCGACGGTGGCCGCCGCGTGCAGGAACAGGTCCGGGGCGGGCTTGCCGACGCCGACGTCCTCGGCGCTGAAGAGCCGGTCGCCGAACCGGTCGATGAGCCCGACCCGGGTCGAGGGTCATGCGGATGCGCTGGTGCAGCCCGCTCGACGCGACGCACGTGGCGACGCCGGCCCGGTCGAGGGCGTCGAGCACGGCGGCCACCCCGGGCACCACCTCGACCTGCTCGGCCAGGCGGCGGGTACACGGTCGAGCGGTAGCGCTCCTCGAAGTCGGCCGGGATGGGGTGGCCGAGCTCGGCCTCGACCAGCTCGCGCACCCGGGTCGAGGGTGCTGCCGAGGTAGCGCTCGACGCAGTCGTGCCAGCTGACCTCGAGGCCGTACTCGCCGAGCAGCTCGGCCAGGTAGCGGTTGGCGATGGGCTCGCTGTCGACCAGCACGCCGTCGTTGTCGAAGATCACGAGGTCGAACCGGGCCATCGGGAGAAGCTATCCGGCGGCCGACGTGCAAGGCTCGTCCGTGAACCCGGCCGACCGCGTGAAGTTCGTCGTGGAGACGGCCAAGGCCGTGCTCGACGATCGCTCGCCCCAGGGGGCCGCGTCGCTGCAGGCCGAGCAGCTGGTGCCGCTGCTCGGGGACCGGCTCGGTGACCCGGTCGAGTGCGAGTCGGTGGCCACCAACCGGATGCTGGCCGAGCAGATCAACGATCGCGGCCGCACCGGGCTGCGCTCCGACCCCGAGCTCGAGGCCACGAGGCCATGGCCCGCCGTCGGCGAGATGGCCCAGGCCCTGCGCTGATCGCCAGCCGCGGCGTCACGCTGATGCCGATGGCCGTGGTCGAGCGACCACATCCGCCCGCCGCCGGCGGCGCCGAGGGCGAGCGCAGCGCCATGGACCAGGTTGCCGGTCGTACTCGTAGCCCTCACCCGGCCGGAAGATGAAGAAGCCGTTCTTGAAGTGGTTCGGTGATGAAGGCGACCATCATCACGCCCGACCACGCCGGCCGCGGCCAGCGGGTTGAGCAGACCCGAGGATCAGCATGGCGCCGGCGCCGAGCTCGGTGAGGCTGGCCAACCAGGCGTGGAGGATGCCGGGCTTGAGGCCCATGCTGGCGAACCACCCGGCGGTGCCGGCGATCTTGCCGCCGCCCCAGATGTGGTTGTAGCCGTGGGCGATCATGGTGATGCCGAGGGCCACGCGGAGCAGCAGGGCGGCGATGTTGACGCCCCGCAGGTTGTAGATGTCGGCGAGGCGAAGGTCAGGGTGTGCAGCACGCCGCCACCGTAGAGCATCCGATCACGCTCAGCGGAAATCGCGGGAGGCGACGGTGGCGGCGAGCGGCAGCGGCTCGAGCTTCTCGGCCACGATGTTGATGACGCCCTCGACCTTCTCGAGCCGGCCCCGGACGAGCAGGGCCGGCGCCTCCCGGGCCACCCGGCGGTAGCGGGTCCAGCAGCCCGCGAGCAGATGACGTTGATCAGGCCGGTCTCGTCCTCGAGGTTGATGAACGTGATGCCCGACGCGGTGGCCGGTCGCTGGCGATGGGTGACCACCCCGCCGACGAGCACCTTCGCCCCGTCGTCGACCTCGACCAGCCCGGTCGCCGGCACCACCCCGAGGCCGTCGAGGCGTGGCGCACGAACCGGGTGGGGTGGCCGTCGGGCGCGACCCCGGTGGCCCACAGGTCGGCGCCGGACACCTCGTGGTCGGTCATGCCCGGCAGCGCGGGGCGTGCACGCCGGTGACCACGCCGGCCAGGCGGTCGGCCCGGTCTGGGCCACGGCCCCGGCCCCCCACAGCGCCCGGCGGCGATCGAGCGGCGCCCCGTCGCCGCCCGGTCAGAGCCCCCGAACGCGCCGGCGGTGGCCAGCGCCTCGAGCACGTCGAGCTTGAGCGGGACGCGCGCGCTTGAGGTCCTCCATGGCGCGGTAGGGACCGTGGGCGTCGCGCTCGGCCTCGATGCGCTCGGCCAGGTCGTCGCCCACGTGGCGCACCGAGCCCAGCCCCAGCCGCAGACTGGTTCTCGACCGTCGATGTGTCGCGCTGAGCGCGACACATTGACGCAGAAACCTCGGGGGGACCCGGTTCGAGGGTGGCGGTGGCGGCGGAGGCGTTGATGTCGGGGGTGCGCACCTCGACGCCGTGGCGGCGGGCGTCCTGCACCAGCGAGTGCGGCGAGTAGAAGCCCATCGGCTGGGCGTTGAGCAGCGCGGCGCAGAACGCGGCCGGGTAGTGCAGCTTGATCCACGAGCTCGGCGTAGACGAGGTAGGCGAACGACACCGAGTGGCTCTCGGGGAAGCCGAAGTTGGCGAAGGCGGCGAGCTTGTCGAAGATCTGGTCGGCCACCTCGCCGGTGATGCCCCGCTCGGCCATGCCCTCGTAGAGCCGGGCCCGCAGCCGCTCCATCCGCTCGCGGCTGCGCTTGGAGCCCATGGCCTGGCGCAGCTGGTCGGCCTCGCCCGGCGATGAACCCGGCCACGTCGATGGCCATCTGCATGAGCTGCTCCTGGAACAGCGGCACCCCCAGCGTCTTGGCCAGCGACTTCTCGAGCAGCGGGTGCAGGTAGGTGACCGGCTCCTTGCCGTTGCGGCGGCGGATGTAGGGGTGCACCGACCCGCCCTGGATCGGCCCGGGCCGGATGAGCGCCACCTCGACCACCAGGTCGTAGAACGTGCGGGGCTCGAGGCCGGGGCAGCGTGGCCATCTGGGCCCGGCTCTCGACCTGGAACACCCCGATCGAGTCGGCCCGGCACAACATGTCGTAGACCGCGTCCTCCTGGGGGATCGTGGCCAGGTCGACCTCGACGCCGTGGGCCTCGGCGATGAGGTCGACCGCGTAGTGCAGCGCGCTGAGCATGCCCAGGCCGAGCAGGTCGAACTTCACCAGCCCGACCGCGGCGCAGTCGTCCTTGTCCCACTGCAGCACCGTGCGGCCCGGCATGCGGCCCCACTCGACCGGGCACACCTCGATGACCGGCCGGTCGCACAGGACCATGCCCCCGAGTGGATGCCGAGGTGGCGGGGGAAGTGCTCGACCTGCCGGGCCAGGTCGAGCACCGGCGGCGGGATGTCGTGGTCGGGCTGGGCCGCGCCTGAGGGCTGGCGAGCTGACCGGGCCCCAGCGGTCGACCTGCTTCGACCACGCGTCCTGCTGGCCGGTGGCGTAGCCGAGGGCCTTGGCCATGTCGCGCACCGACGACTTGGCCCGGTAGGTGATGACGTTGGCCACCTGGGCCGCGTACTGGCGACCGTGGCGCTCGTAGACGTACTGGATGACCTCCTCGCGGCGGTCGCTCTCGATGTCGATGTCGATGTCGGGCGGGCCGTCGCGCTCGGGCGACAGGAACCGCTCGAACAGCAAGCCGAGCGTCACCGCGTCGGCCTTGGTGACCCCGAGGGCGAAGCAGACCGCCGAGTTGGCCGCCGAGCCCCGGCCCTGGCAGAAGATGTCGGAGCGACGGCAGAACTCGACGAGGTCCCACACGATGAGGAAGTAGCCGGGGAAGCCGAGCTGCTCGATGACGGCCAGCTCGTGGTCGATCTGCGCCCAGGCGCCGGGCTCCTGCTCGGGACCCCGGGGTGAGCCGGCCGCGGCCCGTAGCGGAGCACGGCCCCTCGCTCGGTGAGCTCGCGCAGCCACGACATCTCGTCGTGGCCGGGCGGGCACGGGAACGGCGGCAGGTCGGGAGCCACCAGCTGGAGGTCGAAGGCGCACTCGAGCCCGATGGCCGCGGCCCGTGCGACCACTCCCGGGTAGCGGGCGAAGCGACGGGCCTGCTCGGCCCCCGAGCGCAGGTGGGCACCGGCCCCGGCCGGCAGCCAGCCGGCCAGCTCGTCGAGGCTGCGCCGGGCCCGCACCGCGGCCAGGGCCGTGGCCAGCGGACGGCGGGCCGGGGTGGCGTAGTGCACGTTGTTGGTGGCCACCACGTCGACCCCCGACCGGACGGCCAGTTCGGCCAGGGCGTCGTTGCGGGCCGAGTCGAGCGGATCACCGTGGTCCCACAGCTCGACGGCCACGTGGTCGCGGCCGAACACCTCGATCAGGCGGCCCAGCTCATGGGCGGCCGCCGCCGGCCCGTCCGCGATCAGGGCGGCGGGCACCGCTCCCTTGCGACAGCCGGTGAGCACCTGCCAGTGGTGGCCGCCGGGGGCGGCCAGGTCGGCCAGCTCGTCCAGCGTCGTGCGGGGCGCCCCCTTCTCCCCCTGCATCTGGGCCCGGCTGGCGGCCCGGGCCAGGTTGGCGTAGCCCTGCGGGTCACGGGCCAGGACCAGCAGGTGCTGCTCCACGAATCGAGTCCCCGGAGCGGCCCCCGGGTCGGCCCCGGGGTCGGCTTCGCCCACCGCCGGCGCGGTGCGGCCGAGGGTCAGCTCGGAGCCGAACACGGTGGGCAGGCCCACGGCCCGGGCCGCCTCGGCGAAGCGGACCACGCCGTAGCACCCGTCGTGATCGGTGACCGCCAGCGCCTCGAGCCCGAGGCGGGCCGCCTCCTCGACCAGCTCCTCGGGGTGCGAGGCCCCGTCGAGGAACGAGAAGTTGGTGTGGCAGTGCAGCTCGGCGTACGGCGTCGAGCCGCCGCCCGCCCCCAGCCCTGACGGGGGAACGTACGGCGCCCGCTTGCGGGACCACGCCGGGCTGTCGCCTCCGTCACCCGGGGTCGGCTCGACCCACGGCCCCCGCCCCAGCGGGTCGTCGGACAGTCGGCGCTCGAGCTCGGACCACGGCACCGGGGGGTTGCGGAACGACATGGCGCCACCGTATCGAACGTCTGTTCGTTTGTCTCGGGGCGATCTTGCTCAACTCGGATCATCAGTGGTCGATAGGAAGCTCATCCCGGCAACGGGCGAATACGGCTCTCACCTGCTGGAGGACGGAAACCCATGAGCACTGACATCGACCCGGTGGACGAACACGACCCGCGCTACTCGGTTCCGACCGGCGCCGGTTCCTGGCGGGGGGCGCCATCGTCGCCGCCGCCGCGGCCACCGCCGCCATCGGGGTGGCGCTGCCCCAGCCCGCCGGAGCAGTCGTCGCCGGCACGAGCTTCTACCCTCTGCCCACCCCCAAGCGAGTCTACGACAGCCGGCCGGGCACGACGCCCTCCACCGGCCCCAAGAACCCGCTGGTGGGTTCGCTGCCCAACCTGTCCATGACCAACAACAGCAGCGGGGTGCCGGCCAGCGGCGTGGCCGGGGTGATGGTGAGCCTCACCGTCACCAACACCTCGTCGATCCCCGCCAGCTTCATGATCATCTACAAGAACGGGGCCTCGCTCCCGCTGTCGTCGAACCTCAACTGGTGGGGCGCCGGCCAGACCCTGGCCGTGACCACGTTCTCCGCCGTCGACGCCACCTCGAAGGTGGCCTTGTTCGCCTCGTCGTCCACCGATGTG
>CAVSDZ010000013.1:0-44738 GCA_963726905.1 uncultured Microthrixaceae bacterium | reverse complement strand
CCCCCGAGACGAAGAGCCCGACCAAGCCGGTGCAGTGCTTCGGCAAGGAGGCCTCGGCCCACACCGACCGAGCTGCTGCCGGCCGGCACCGCCGTGCGCCTCGAGCGCGACGTCGAGGAGCGCGACGCCTACGGCCGGCTGCTCGCCTACGTCTACCGGCAGCGCCGACGGGCTGTTCGTCAACCTCGAGCTGGCGCAGCGACGGCTACGCCGTCGCTGCTCACCATCGCCCCAACATCGCCCACGCTCGACGAGCTCCACGGCCGCCGGTCGACGGCGCCCGCCGCGCACGGCGCTCGGCCTGTGGGGCCAGCTGCGGCGGCCCGGGCCGACCCGCCACGCTGAGCGCGGTAGCGTCACGCCGTGACCTCGCTCGCCGAACGGCTCGGCTACGCCGCCGACGACCGCCTGCTCATCATCAACTGCGACGACCTCGGCATGTGCCACGCCGCCAACGTCGGGCGTCTACGAGAGCCTGCGCACGGGCGTGGCCACCAGCGCCACGCTGATGGTGCCGTGCCCGTGGGCCCGCGAGGCCGCGGCCCGCTACCTCGGCGAGGACGTCGGCGTGCACCTCACCCTCAACGCCGAGTACGACCTCTACCGCTGGGGCCCGATCACCCACGCCCCGTCGCTGCTCGACGGCGACGGCGGCTTCCCCCGCACGGTCAGCCGACGTGTGGGACCACGCCGACCTCGACGAGGTGCGCCGCGAGTGCCGGGCCCAGATCGAGCGGGCCATCCTGTGGGGCTTCGACGTCAGCCACCTCGACTCGCCACATGGGCACGCTGCAGCTGCGGCCCGAGTTCTTCGACGTCTACCTCGAGCTGGCCGTCGACTTCGGGCTGCCGCTGCGCCTGTCGGGCGCGTCGAGCGAGCGGCTGATCGGCTTCCCCGTTCCGCCAGCTGGCCGCCGAGGAGGGCGTGCTGTTCCCCGACCACTTCGTGACCGTCGCCGCAACGGCGTCGGCAGCCGCCGCGCCATCGAGAAGATGCTGTTCGACCTGCGGCCCGGCGTCACCGAGGTCTACCTGCACCCGGCGGCCGACACCCCCGAGCTGCGGGCCCTCGCCCCCGACTGGGCCGACCGGGTCGACGACCTGCACCTGCTGGTGCACGACGCCGCGCTTCCGGGCCCGGCTCGAGCGCTCCGGCGTCAAGCTCATCGGCTACCGCGAGCTGCGCGACCTCCAGCGCGCCGGCGCTGAGCGGTCGTCGGCCAGCCGTCTTGCGCCGCGGACTGCGGAACACGCGCGACACCGCGCCGCCGGCCGCGGCGTAGAAGCCCATCGGGCCGATCCAGCAGATCTCGATGTCGGCGTAGCCGGCCACCATGAGGTCCTTGCACACCTCGCCCAGCAGGGCGTCGGCCGATGCCGCGCGTGGCGGCGCGCCGGGTCGGTGCCGGTGGGCCCGAACCACGCCGGCCCGGTTCACCGAGTGGCAGGCGAAGCCCGTCGCCGGCCCGGTGGCCGCGTCGAACGGCGGCGAGGCACGTGCCCTGCTCGATGGCCCGGCGCGGTCTCGGCCAGCCACTCGGGCCAGAGCCGGGCTCGACCAGGCCTCGACGGCGCGGCGTCGGTCGTCGTCGAGCACCCGCCGGACCTCGATCGAGCCGTCGGGCGCCGGCGCCCGGAACGTGGTCGGCACCGACATGTTGAGCGCGGCCCGACGTCGTCGGTAGCCGGCCGCCTCGGCCAGGCACAGCATGGCCAGGGCGCGCACGTCGACGCCGGGCCACAGGTAGAACGGCGCCGACGCCGCCCAGGTGCACCTCGCCGGCGCCCTGCGTCCCACGCCCAGGCCTCGGCCGCGGCGAGCAGGGCGCCGACCGACGCCCGAGCCGGCGCGAGCCCGGGGTGCACGGCCAGCAGCTTCACGTAGCCCGACGTGACCGGCCCGCCACGTCGCGGACGGCTGGCGGCGACGGCGCCGGCGCCGTCGGCGGTGGCCAGCACCACGCCCGGGATCGTCCCAGCAGCAGGCCAGCAGCTCGTCGGCGCTCAGGCGCCTCGGCCGGCATGGCCGCCGTCGACCAGCGCGGTCAGCGTCGCCGACCCGGTCGGCTCCCCAGGTCTCCACGCGCGCGCAGCCTGGCACACCTCGACGCGGCCTGGCGACGAGTGCCGCAGCGCGGGCACGACGTGCCCGACGTCCGCGCGACTCACGGCGATGCGCCGTCACCGCCGCTGGTCGCCGTCGCCGTCGCTCGGCCTGGTGCGCGGCCGGCGGGCTGCGCCGGCAGCTCGGCCACGACGCCCCACGGTGGCCAGCGTCAACTTCGACGCCGAAGGCCGACGCTCGCACGTCGGCGACACGCGGTCAGCTGAGCCGTCGTGCTGCACGAGGTGACGGCCACTGCATCGGTCCCGGCCGGGCTCGGTGCTGCTCATCGCCAACGACGGCCAGGACGACCATCGGGTCCAGGCCGGCTCGACCTTCGACACCGGCACGCTCCACCCCGGCGACGAGACCACCGTCGTGCTGGCCACGCCGGGCGAGCTCGAGCTGGCCGACATCGCCGACCGGGCGCACCGTGAAGCTCGACCGGTCACGCCTGCCGCGACGCTGACCGGCCGATCAGCGCAGGCCGGCGAAGAGGTCGTCCTCGGGGAGCTCGGTCGCACCCGGCTCTGGGCCAGCACGTAGTCGTCGAACGGGTGGATCGTGCGCGAGACGTCGCGGGGCAGGCCGAACCAGAACGGCGAGTTCGGGTCGACCTGGGTGGCGTGGGCCAGCAGCGCCTCGTTGCGCACGTCCTCGTAGCCCTCGAGCGACACCTGGGTGGTGATGCGGTCGTCCTGCGACGGGCGCTTGAACCAGTCCTCGGTGAAGGGCGACTCGAGGCCCAGCTCGGCAACTTCTCGTGCGTGGCCACCATGCGGGCCCGCGACCAGACCGTGTAGTAGAGCTTCGACGGCGTCCACGGCTCGCCCAGCTCGGGGTAGGCGTCGGGGTCGCCGGCCGCGTCGAAGGCCGGGCAGGCTGATGTCGTGCACCATGAGATGGTCGGGGTGCGGGTAGCCCGGCTGGTCGTCGCTGTAGGTGACGATGACCTGCGGCCGCTCGCGGCGGATGATCTCGACCAGCCGGCCGACCGCCTCGTCGAGCGGGGCGTTGGCGAAGGCCTCGGGCCGGGCGTTGGCCTCGGTGTCGGGCATGCCCGAGTCGCGGTAGCCGAGCATCACGACCTCGTCGTAGCCGATGATCTTGGTGGCCGACGGCCGAGCTCCTCGCGGCGCACCTCGGGCAGATGCGCTCGCGCACCTCGGGCAGGTCGAGCGCCGGGTTGAGGATGTCGCCCTCCTCGCCGCCGGTGCAGCACACCAGCACGGTGCGGATGCCCTCGGCCTGGTACTGGGCGACGGTGCCGGCCCCCTTGGACGACTCGTCGTCGGGATGGGCGTGGACGGCGAGGAGGCAGAGCGGTTCGGCCATGGCCGGACAAGCTACCGGCGATCGGCCGGCCGATCCGGCCGCGCTCAGCGGTGGGCCGGCGGCGGCGGGCTCGGCCAGGGGCTCGAGGACGTACTCGCCGCTCTCGTCGTCCTCGAGGTAGCGTCCAGCCGAGCAGCTCGGCCAGCATGCGCCCGGCCCTCGTCGGGGCCGCTGGCGATGAGCTCGTCGTCGGGCAGCAGCTGCACGCTGCCGCGGGGCCGGTAGAAGAACCGGCCGCCGCGGCGCACGGCCAGCACCGAGAAGCCCGGGCTCGATGTTGAGCTGCAGCTCGGCCAGCGTGGCGCCGTCGGCCCGCGAGCCGGCGGCCACCGGCACCCGCATCACGACCTCGTCGGTCTCGCCCAGGGCGATGCCGAGGATCGGGTGGATGTCCTCGTCCTCCTCGACGATCCACACCATCTGCTGGGCGGCGTCGCCGATGTCCTCGGCGGCCTGCGACAGGTGCAGCAGGCCGCGCAGCGGCGCCGGGTCGAGGTTGTCGGCGCCGGCCCGCAGCACCCACAGCTCGAGCCGGTCCTTCATCTCGTCGAGGCGGTCCTCGAGGTGGCGGACCTCGGCGGCCAGGCCCTGGTCGCGGAACACCAGCGCCGAGTAGGCCAGGCCCGACGGCGACCTCGGAGATGTTCTTCATCTCGACCAGCACGTCGACGGCCCGGTCGAGATCGGAGAGGGTGCCGTCCTCGGGCGGCTGGGGCGGGTCCCAGAACGGGCGCCGCGGCCAGCTCGCGCAGCCGGACGATGCCGGCCGGCGGCCCCTCGAGGAACAGCACGTCGCCGGGCACCAGCACCTCGTCGCCGTCGACGTCGGTGATCCAGTCGCGGTCGCGGCGGATGGCCATGACCCGCATGCCGGTGGCCACCGGCAGCTCGAGGGCGCTCAGCGGGCGGTGGGCCATGTGCGAGCCCTCGCGGACCAGCACCCGGTGCGAGACCTCCTCGGCGATCGACAGGTCGGCCACCAGCTCGCGGGGGATGCCCAGGCGGTGGGTGACGATGCGGGCGATGTCGACGGCGTCGTTGGCGATGCGCTCGATGGCGCCGATCACCTGCAGCACCGACGACATGGCCTCGGCCTCGTCGGGCCGGCGCACGGCCAGGATGCACACGGCCCGCATGTCGTGGACGAGGTCGTTGAACTGCTCCTCGAGCTCGCCGACCTCCTCGGCCATGTCGGGGTCGCCGAAGTAGACCGCGGCGTAGGCGAGGTCGACCATCAGCTCGGACGTGTTCTTGGCGTCCGAGAGCATGGTCCGCAGATTTCGGGGTCGGTCGTCCATTCCTGGCTCTCGCCTGGCGGCAGGCCTGGGTGCCCGGGCACTCCGGTCGCGCAGAGCTTAGCCTGACGCCATGACTCGAGCTCCGGGGACGATCCCCGACCCGCTCGCCGCGGCCCTGGCTGCCGCGCCGTGCCGTCGGCCTGGCCCTCGTCGTCGGCGTCGCCGCCTGCGGCACCTCGGGCGGACCATGCAGGCGCCCGAGCCCGGGGCCACCGCGCCGCCCCGCCGGCCCGACCCGACCACCACCACCGTCGCCGGGCCGAACACGCTGGTCACCGAGCGACCTGTTCACGCTGACCTCGGCCGGCGTTCGCGCCCGGCGGGCCAGATCCCGGCAAGGAGTACACCTGCGACGGCGTCGGCAACGCCGCCGCCGTTCACCTGGGCCAACGTCCCGGCCGGCACCGTCGAGCTGGCCCTGGTCGATCACCGACCCCGACGCCGACGGCTTCGTCCACTGGTTCGTCGCCGGCATCGACCCCGACCACCACCGGGCTCGGGCCGCCGGGTCTGCCCCGGCGGGCACGGTGCAGCTGCAGAACAGCGGCCGGCACGCCGGCCTACGCCCCGATCTGCCCGCCCGCCGGGCGAGACCCACACCTACGACGTTCACGCTCTACGCGCTCGACGCAGCCGTCGGGGCTCACCGCCGACTCCGACGCCACCGCAGGCCCTGACCACGCTGGCCTCCAACGCCATCGGCACCGCGGTGCTGACCGGCGCCTACACCAGGACCACGGCCAACTGACGGGACTGGGCCAGCAGCGCGCCGTCGCGGCTCCACAGCTCGCCGTCCTCCTCGATGAAGCCGTCGGACGCCACCGACGTGCGGAACACGACCAGCACCCAGTCGTCGTAGCCCGGCGGGGATCGGGTCCCGCAGGTGCACGGTGAGGTCGATGGTGGGCACCGCCGCCGGCTGGCCGACAGACGGCTGAAGATCGGGGGCATCCAGGCGTCGGCCATGGCCACCAGCAGGTCGCTCGTCGACCGGGGGCGGAGCGTCGTGCTCGGCGCCCCGTTCGTCGGGGGCCAGGCGGATCCAGCCGCCGGCCACCGCCTCGTCGCCGCCGGTGAACGGCGGCGGCCCGATGGCCCACCGCTGCTCGTAGCGCTGGCGCATGCACCGGCCCCAGCGCCCGGGTCGGGCGGTGGCAGCTCCTCGGGCGGCGGCACGTCGGGCATGACCAGGTCGTTGAACTCGATCGACGGTCGCGAGGTCGAGAACGCCCCGACGGCGATGGCGAGCAGCCGCCCGTCCTGCATGAGCCGGGCCGACGCCGAGGTCAGCGAGCGACCCTGGCGCTCGACGGTGACGTGCACCTCGACCGGGCCCTCCTGCGGGCGGCGACAGGTAGTGGACGGTGAACGAGCGGGTGCGCCGCTCGGGCGTCGGCCACCTCGGCGGTGACCGCCCGCAGGATCAGGGCGGCGACGTAGCCGCCGTTGGGGCCGCGCTCGATCCACCAACCGGGATCGATGCGGGCGGCGTAGACGCCGTCGCCTCGGGGCGACGACGGCGGTGTCGGGGCGAATCGGCTCGGCATGGCCGGAACGCTACCGGCGACGTCTCCGGCCGCAGTACCGTGACCCGGTGATCGTGTTCTGGGTGCGTCCTCGGCATCGTCGTCGTGGCGGTGGCGGCCACCGTCGTGGCCTACAACCGGTTCGTGCGCCAGCGGAACCTGATCGACGACTCGTGGTCCAACATCGACACCGAGCTGAAGCGGCGCTACGACCTGATCCCCAACCTGGTCGAGACGGTGAAGGGCTACGCCGCCCACGAGCGGTCCACCCTCGAGGCGGTCACCGCCGCCCGCACCCAGGCCATGGCCTCGACCGGGCTCGCCGGAGGACCAGGCCCGCACCGAGAACGTGCTCGTCGGGTCGCTCAGGTCGCTGCTGGCGGTGAGCGAGGCCTACCCCGACCTGAAGGCCAGCACCGGCTTCCTCGACCTGCAGCACCAGCTCACCGCCACCGAGGACCGCATCCAGGCGGCCCGCCGCCTCTACAACGGCAACGTCCGCGACTACAACCAGCGGGTGCAGTCGGTGCCCACCAACCTGATCGCCCGGCTCGGCGGCTTCACCGACGCGTCAGTACTTCCAGATCGACGAGGCCGTCGAGCGCAGCGCGCCCGCCGTGTCGCTGGACGAGGGCTGAGCGACAGGCTCCTCGCCGTCGCGACGGTCGAGCTCGGTCGGGTCGATCGGCTGCCACTCCAGGCGATGGCGCAGGGTGCCACCCCGGCCGAGCCGGATGGCCCGCGGCGTACCGAAGCGCTCGACCCGATCCGACGACCACGGCGCCGACGGCGCCGACACCAGCGCGCACAGCCGCAGCAGCGGCTCGTCGTAGTTCACCCGCCAGCCGGCGAAGTCCCTCCACGCCTGGTCGAGGTCGGCCTTGATGGGCAGCCCGACCTCGGTCAGCGTCGCCATCAGCTCGTCGAACTCGGCCCGCGTCGATCGAGATGGGGGCGTCGGGCGCGGGGTCGGGGTCGAACGGCAGGTGGAAGAAGGTCGGAGATGGCTCGCAGGGCCAGGATAGCCGGACCGGATGGTGATCTGGGCCTGGGGGTTCGGCTCGATGTCGAGGCACGACAGCGAGATGGCGGCGGTGTCCATCACCGCGCCGGCCGCGGTGATCCACGAGCTGTTGGGCCGGGGCGAGCGGAAGAACGGCAGCGACGGCTGCGACGTGTGGCTCTCCTCCAGCTCGACGAACCACTGCTCCCACTCCTCCCAGTCGTCGGCGAGGTGACTCGAGGCCGCGGATGCGGTAGACGCGGATGAGGAACGTGTCGGCGCTCGGGCGGGCTGCCGGCGCGCACCTCGAGCTTCACCACCAGCGCCTCGCGCCGGGAGAAGTTGCCGTAGATGGCGGGCAGGTAGCTGATGAGCAGCGCCACCAGGAACAGGCCGATGAGCGCCTCGACGAAGCAGAACAGCTCGGCGGGCAGCCGGCGGGGCCGGTCGAAGCCGAGCGTCGTGAACGACGAGCCGCTGGTGGTGACGGCCAGCTTCCACGAGCCCACCCCGATGCCCCAGTACATGGGGACGAAGGCGACGAGCACGATGAGGGCCCACACCAGCGGCAGGATGACGAGCGAGGTGGGGGCGTAGCGGGCCATGACCCGGTCGTAGGCCTCGTAGCTGCGGGTCCGGCGGCCGGCGAACTCGAAGACCTCCCGCACCACCAGGAACACCTTGCGACTCAGCCACACCGGCTCGCCGCGGGGCACGACCACGATCCGGATGGCCGACCACAGCACCCAGACCACGACCAGCAACGCCGGCCAGCGACGGCGAAGACGCGGGCGACGATCATGGGGCCCGAGCCTACGGGCCGACGAGGCGGTCGCCGAGCTCGGCCATCTCGGTGAAGACGCCGCCGGTGGCGTCGTCGCAGCAGCCGCGCCGGGGTGAGGGCGGTGTAGCCGAACGCGGTCATGCCCGCGGCGTTGGCCGCCTGCACCCCGGCCGGTCGCGTCCTCCACCACCGCGCAGCGGCGCGGCTCGACGCCGAGGGTGGCGGCGGCGTGCAGGAACAGGTCCGGTTCGGGCTTGCCCACCCCGACGTCCTCGGCGCTGAACAGGCGGTCGCCGAAGCGGTCGAGCAGCCCGGCCCGGTCGAGCGTCAGGCGGATGCGCTGACGTGCAGGCCGCTGGAGGCCACGCAGGTGATCACGCCGTCGCCGGCGAGCTGCTCGAGCACGGCGGCCACGCCGGGCACCGCCTCGACCTCCTCGGCCAGGCGGGGGTACACCGTGGCGCGGTAGCGCGACTCGAAGTCGGCGGGGATGGGCCGGCCGAGCTCGGCCTCGACCAGCGCCCGCACCCGCTCGAGGGTGCTGCCCAGGTAGCGCTCGACGCAGTCGTGCCAGTCGACCTCGAGCCCGTAGCCGGTGAGCAGCTCGGCCAGGAGCCGGTTGGCGATGGGCTCGCTGTCGACCAGCACCCCGTCGTTGTCGAAGATGACCAGGTCGAAGCGGGGCATCGGGGGACGCTATCGGGCGACGGCCGGTGCTGGCCGAGGCAAGGGAGATCCGCCGGCCGTCTCAGGCCGCCTTGGCTTCCCTGGGAGCGGGGCGCCAGAACACGGCGAGCAGCAGGACGGCGCCACCGATGCCGCCGATGGCGGCGATGGCCAGGCCCACCCACCCGTTCACGCTGAAGCCGATGGCCTGGTCGAGCGACCACTCCCCCGCCCCGGCGGCGCCGAGGGCGAGGCCGGCCATGGTCAGGTTGCCGGTGTACTCCCAGCCCTCACCGGGCCGGAAGATGAAGAAGCCGTTGAAGCGGTGCACGGTGAGGATGGCGACCATCATCACGCCGACCACGCCGGCGGCGGCCAGCGGGGTGAGCAGACCCGAGGATCAGCATGGTGCCCGCGCCCAGCTCCACCAGGCTGGCCATCCAGGCGTGGACGATGCCGGGCTTGAGGCCCAGGCTCTCGAACCAGCCGGCCGGTCCCGGCGATCTTGCCGCCCCGCCAGATGTGGTTGTAGCCGTGGGCGATCATGGTGACCCCGACGGCGACGCGCAGCAGGAGCAGGCCGATGTTGAGACCGTTGACGTGGAACGACCAGGGCGAGGACGGTGGGCGAGCACGGCCCACCGTAGAACAGGTTCTCGAGCGGCTCAGCGGAAGTCGCGGGAGGCGACGGTGGCGGACAGGGGCAGCGGCTCGAGCTTCTCGGCCACCACGTTGATGACCCCCTCGACCTTCTCCAGCCGCCCCCGGATGAGCAGGGCCGGAGCCTCCCGGGCCACCCGGCGGTAGCGCGTCCAACACCCGCGCGAGCAGATGACGTTGATCAGCCCGGTCTCGTCCTCGAGGTTGATGAACGTGATGCCCGACGCGGTGGCCGGCCGCTGGCGATGGGTGACCACCCCGCCCACGAGCACCCGGGCGCCGTCGTCGACCGCCGACCAGGCCGGCGGCCGACACCACCCCGATGCCGTCGAGGACGTGGCGGATGAACCGGGTGGGGTGCCCGTCGGGGGCCACCCCGGTGGCCCACAGGTCGGCGATGGCCTCCTCCTGGTCGGTCATGCCCGGCAGGCGTCGGCGACGTGCACCCCGGTCACCACGCCGGCCAGGCGGTCCGGCCCGGTCTGGGCCACCGCCCCCGCCCCCCACAGCGCCCGGCGGCGATCGAGCGGCTCACCGTCGCCGCCCGTGAAGCAGCCGAAGGCGCCGGCGGTGGCCAGCGCCTCGAGCACGTCGAGCTTGACCGGGACGCGCCGCTTGAGATCCTCCATGTCGCGGTAGGGACCGTGGGCGTCGCGCTCGGCCACGATCCGCTCGGCCAGCTCGTCCCCCACGTGCCGCACCGAGCCCAGACCCAACCGAAGAACTGGTTCTCGACCGTCAATGTGTTCGCGCTGAGCGCAACACATTGACGCCAGAAACCTGGGGGGGGACCCGGTTCGAGGGTGGCCTTGGCGCCGGAGGGGTTGAGGTCGGGGGTGCGGACCTCGACGCCGTGGCGGCGGGCGTCCTGCACCAGCGAGTGCGGCGAGTAGAAGCCCATCGGC
The DNA here is from genome assembly GCA_963726905.1 of uncultured Microthrixaceae bacterium. Lineage (GTDB taxonomy): Bacteria > Actinomycetota > Acidimicrobiia > Acidimicrobiales > Acidimicrobilacustridaceae > UBA4742. The sequence continues at coordinate 34,457 of CAVSDZ010000013.1, read as the reverse complement.
TGGGCGTTGAGCAGCGCCGCGCAGAACGCGGCCGGGTAGTGCAGCTTGATCCACGAGCTGGCGTAGACCAGGTAGGCGAACGACACCGAGTGGCTCTCGGGGAAGCCGAAGTTGGCGAAGGCGGCCAGCTTGTCGAAGATCTGATCGGCCACGTCCCCGGTGATGCCGCGCTCGGCCATGCCCTCGTAGAAGCGGGCCCGCAGCCGCTCCATCCGCTCCCGGCTGCGCTTGGAGCCCATGGCCTGGCGCAGCTGGTCGGCCTCGCCCGGGGTGAACCCGGCCACGTCGATGGCCATCTGCATGAGCTGCTCCTGGAACAGCGGCACGCCGAGCGTCTTGGCCAGGGACTTCTCGAGCAGCGGGTGCAGGTAGGTGACCGGCTCCTTGCCGTTGCGCCGGCGGATGTAGGGGTGCACCGACCCGCCCTGGATGGGCCCGGGTCGGATCAGCGCGACCTCGACCACCAGGTCGTAGAAGGTGCGGGGCCGCAGGCGGGGCAGCGTGGCCATCTGGGCCCGGCTCTCGACCTGGAACACCCCGATCGAGTCGGCCCGGCACAACATGTCGTAGACCGCGTCCTCCTGGGGGATGGTGGCCAGGTCGACCTCGACCCCGTGGGCCTCGGCGATGAGGTCGACGGCGTAGTGCAGGGCGCTGAGCATGCCCAGACCGAGCAGGTCGAACTTCACCAGCCCCACCGCCGCGCAGTCGTCCTTGTCCCACTGCAGGACGGTGCGGCCCGGCATGCGCCCCCACTCGACCGGGCACACCTCGATCACCGGCCGGTCGCACAGGACCATGCCGCCCGAGTGGATGCCGAGGTGGCGGGGGAAGTGCTCGACCTGCCGGGCCAGGTCGAGCACCTGCGGCGGGATGTCGTGGTCGGGCTGGGCCGCGCCTGAAGGGCTGGCTGAGCTCACCGGGCCCCAGCGGTCGACCTGCTTGGACCACGCGTCCTGCTGGCCGGTGGCGTAGCCGAGGGCCTTGGCCATGTCGCGCACCGACGACTTGGCCCGGTAGGTGATGACGTTGGCCACCTGGGCCGCGTACTGACGACCGTGGCGCTCGTAGACGTACTGGATGACCTCCTCGCGCCGGTCGCTCTCGATGTCGATGTCGATGTCGGGAGGGCCGTCGCGCTCGGGCGACAGGAACCGCTCGAACAGCAACCCGAGCGTCACCGCGTCGGCCTTGGTGACCCCGAGGGCGAAGCAGACCGCCGAGTTGGCCGCCGAGCCCCGGCCCTGGCAGAAGATGTCGGAGCGCCGGCAGAACTCGACGAGGTCCCACACGATGAGGAAGTAGCCGGGGAACCCGAGCTGCTCGATGACGGTCAGCTCGTGGTCGATCTGGGCCCAGGCCCCCGGCACCTGCTCGGGGCCCCCGGGGTGAGCCGGGCGCGGCCCGTAGCGGATGGATGGCCCCTCGCTCGGTGAGCTCGCGCAACCACGACATCTCGTCGTGGCCGGGCGGGCACGGGAACGGCGGCAGGTCGGGAGCCACCAGCTGCAGGTCGAAGGCGCACTCGCGCCCGATGGCCGCGGCCCGTTCGACCACTCCCGGGTAGCGGGCGAAGCGACGGGCCTGCTCGGCCCCGGAGCGCAGGTGGGCACCGGCCCCGGCCGGCAACCACCCGGCCAGCTCGTCGAGGCTGCGGCGGGCCCGGACCGCGGCCAGCGCGGTGGCCAGCGGACGGCGGGCCGGGGTGGCGTAGTGGACGTTGTTGGTGGCCACCACGTCGACCCCCGACCGGATGGCCAGCTCGGCCAGGGCGTCGTTGCGGGCCGAGTCGAGCGGGTCACCGTGGTCCCACAGCTCGACGGCCACGTGGTCGCGGCCGAACACCTCGACCAGGCGGCCCAGCTCGTGGGCGGCCGCCGCCGGCCCGGCCGCGGTCAGGGCGGCGGGCACCGCTCCCTTGCGACAGCCGGTGAGCACCTGCCAGTGGTGGTCGCCGGGGGCGGCGAGGTCGGCCAGCTCGGCCAGCGACGTGCGGGGCGCCCCCTTCTCCCCCTGCATCTGGGCCCGGCTGGCCGCCCGGGCCAGGTTGGCGTAGCCCTGCGGGTCGCGGGCCAGCACCAGCAGGTGCTGCTCCACGAATCGAGTCCCGAGCGGCCCCGGGTCGGCCCCGGGGTCGGCCTCGCCCACCGCCAGCGCGGTGCGGCCGAGGGTCAGCTCGGAGCCGAACACGGTGGGCAGGCCCAGCGGCCCGGGCCGCCTCGGCGAAGCGCACCACCCCGTAGCACCCGTCGTGATCGGTGACGGCCAGCGCCTCGAGCCCGAGGCGGACCGCCTCCTCGACCAGCTCCTCGGGGTGCGAGGCCCCGTCGAGGAACGAGAAGTTGGTGTGGCAGTGCAGCTCGGCGTAGGGCGTCGAGCCGCCGCCCGCCCCCAGGCCGGGCGGGGGAACGTAGGGCGCCCGCTTGCGGGACCACGCCGGGCTGTCGCCCCCGTCGCCCGGGGTCGGCTCGATCCACGGGCCCCGCCCCAGCGGGTCGTCGGACAGTCGGCGCTCGAGCTCGGACCACGGCACCGGGGGGTTGCGGAACGACATGGCGCCACCGTATCGAACATCTGTTCGTTTGTCTCGGGGCGATCTTGCTCAACTCGGATCATCAGTGGTCGATAGGAAGCTCATCCCGGCGAACGGGCGAATCGGCTCTCACCTGCTGGAGGACGGAAACCCATGAGCACTGACATCGACCCGGTGGACGAACACGACCCCGCGCTAGCTCGGTTCCGACCGGCGCCGCTTCCTGGCGGGGGGCGCCATCGTCGCCGCCGCCGCGGCCACCGCCGCCGTCGGGGTGGCCCTGCCCCAGCCCGCCGGAGCAGCCATCGCCGGCACGAGCTTCTACCCGCTGCCCGCCCCCAAGCGGGTCTACGACAGCCGCCCGGGCACGCCTGCCCTCCACCGGCCCCAAGAACCCGCTGGTGGGCTCGCTGACCAACCTGTCCATGACCAACAACAGCAGCGGGGTGCCGGCCAGCGGCGTGGCCGGGGTGATGGTGAGCCTCACGGTGACCAACACCTCGTCGATCCCGGGCAGCTTCCTGACCATCTACAAGAACGGGACCTCGCTTCCCGGGGACGTCGAACCTCAACTGGTTCGGGGCCGGCCAGACCCTGGCCGTGACCACGTTCTCCGCCGTCGACACCACCTCGAAGGTGGCCTTGTTCGCCTCGTCGTCCACCGATGTGATCGTGGACGTGCTCGGCTACTACATGCTAGTCATGGGTCGCCTCAGTCATAGGTCGCCTCGACCCACCACCGGCCGCCCTCGACGATCAGCAGGTGGGCCCAGCCGTCGGCGGTGACCACCTGGAAGCGGGCCCGGCGACGATGGGTGGGCGGGTCCCACCAGCGCTCGTCGGCCGGCCACGGGCCGGCCCACGCCACCACCTCGACGCACGGGCCCCCCGCCCACCCGCAGACCGGTCGGCATCGTGTCGGCCAGGCCGCGCCCGCTCACCCCGACGACCTCACCGTCGGCGTCGACCACCTCGCACGGCCACCGGCTCGGGGTGCACGATGGCCGGCGCCGGGCGGCGGGAGCCGCCCCGGCCACGGGGCCTCGGCCGAGTCGGGCCCGGGCCGCACCCGACGCCAGCGCGGCGCGCCGAGGTCGACGGCGTGCACCGGCACCCGCACGACCTGCTCGGCCGGGCCCCGCCCGCCCCGCCACTCGGGCACGGTCACCGCGTCGGGGCCGAGCAGGCCCTGCACCCGGGCGAAGGCCCGCACCGGCCCGCTCGTCGCCCGCCGTCTCGCCACCCCAGAACCCGAGCTGGCGACCGGTGGCGGCCACGACCTCGTCGGGCACCAGGGCCAGCAGGGTGATGCCGCTGGTCGGGCGGTGGGCGGCCGAGCCGTTGAGCCACCCGTCGAGCTGCCAGCGCACCCGGTCGGCGATGGCCCCCGGGGTCAGCGCCCCCTCGTGGCGCCACAGCCGCTCGAGCGACTCGCCGTGCTCGGTCTCGGCCAGGATGCGCCACCCGGGTGCAGGCCAGGCCGAGGTGGTCGAGCCGGGCGTGGAGGTCGTCGGCCAGCGACTTGGCCACGAAGGCGGCGGTGTCGACCCGCTCGGCCGGCGGGTCGAGCTCGGCCTCGACCCGCAGCACCGGCGGCGGGATGCCGGGTGTCGGGCGGGCGCTCGTCGAGGCCCCGGGCCAGCCGGTGGGCGGCCTGGCCGTCGAGCCCGAACCGGGCCACCAGGTCGGCCGCCGGCAGCGCGGCCACGTCGCCCAGGGTGCGCAGGCCCAGCCGCCTGAGCACGTCGACCAGCGCCGGCGGGGTCGGCCAGGCCGGCCCCGGTCGAGCACGGCCACCGGCAACGGGGCGAGGAACCGCCGGCTCCGCGCCCGGCCGGCACCACCACGCACGCCGCCCGCGGCCGCACCCGACCGGCGGACTCGGCGGCCAGGCCGGCGGCGAAGGGGCCGTCGGCCACCCCCACCGAGGCCGCGCCGGGCCAGCCCTGGTCGGCCAGCACGCGCGTCGACCCGCTCGAGCGACCCGCGCGGCCAACGCCTCGTCGCCCCCGAAGTAGCGCGACGGGCCCCGGGTGGGCACGGCGCACCGCCCCGGGCCGGGTGATCTCGATGCGGGGGGTGAACGCCTCGACCGCGGCGACCACCGCCTCGAAGGCCCGGGCGTCGCGGGCGGCGTCGGGCTCGAGCACGACCAGCGCCGGGACAGCGGCCCTGGGCCTCGCGGCGGCGCTGCCCGCTCGTGCACCCCGTCGGCCCGGGCCGCCGGCGAGCAGGCCACCACCCGGTTGGCCCGCAGCACCGCGGCCGGCTCGTCGGGCGGCACCCCGGCGGCCAGCACCGGCCAGTCGGCGCCCGGCACCACCAGGGTGCGGACCGGGCCATCAGCCGCACCCACCTCCCGCAGCGGGCGGTCGACCAGCCGATCGACGTCGGACCCGGCGTAGGCGTCGGCGTCGATGACGGTCCGACCGGCGACCGGGTGGCCGACGCGGCCGGCGACGCGCGATGCGGCCGTGGGCGTCGGGCAGCCACAGCTCGGCCCGGCGGGGCCGGGCGGCCCGGCGGCGACCGGTGGCCTCGACCGTGACCCGGCGGGCCTGCAGGTGGCCGTGCCCCTGAGCCCAGCCCCTGCCACTCGGCGTCGACCACCGTCAGCCGCAGGTCGACCTCGAGCCCCGCGCCGGGCGCCGCGCCGCCGAGCGTCGCCCCCGGGCCGCGACCTGCACCAGGACCGTGCCCCGCTCGCGGGCCCGGGCGGCCAGCCGGCGGGCGTCGGCCGTGCGCACCCGCTGGCGGGGCGCCGACCACGCACGACGTCGACCGCGCCGATGAGCGCGGCCACCACGGCGGCCCACTGGTCGCGGCGGCGGCTCGGCCACCAGGGCCAGGCGGTCGGCGGCGATGCCGGCCTCGACGGCGGCGGCCAGGCCCAGGTCGGCGCGGCCCACCACCGCCACCCACCCGCCGGCGGCCGAGGGCCCGGCGGCCAGGGCCAGGGCCAGCGAGGTGGCCGCCCGGCCCGCCCTCGACCACCACGGTGCTGCCCCGCGGCCAGGCCCCCGTCGGGCACCAGCGCCGGCCAGGCCCGGCAGCACCGGCACGATCTGGTCGCGGGCCAGCATCGAGCGGCCGGGTGAGCGTGGACCACGTCGGCCAGCGAGGTGGGGTTGATCGACCGCGGCCATGGGCCCCAGTATCGAACGTCTGTTCGCCCTTGGCAAGTGGCTCCGCACGCGCGCCCGCACCTGCGCGACCGCGGCCGATCCGGGCGGGCACCAGACGCGGGGCCATGGCGCTGCACTAGACCACCGACGGCACTGTCCGCCACGCCGAGCCCCGGAGCCCGACCCGGCCCGCATGCACACCTTCACCCCGCCACGGAGGCGCTGGCCGACGAGGTCATCGCCTACACCCTCGAGCGCTTCGCCATGAACCCGCCGCCGCTCGACGGGCCCCGCACCGCCGACCGAGCTCGCGCGCCGAGGCCGGGCCGACCATCACCGCCGCCGGGCTCGGCGGCACCGAGGCCCTGCGCCTCTGGGTCGACGTGCTGGCCCCGGCCTGCATCTCCCAGGACCACCCCCGGGCGCTGTCGTTCGTGCCGTCGGCCCCCACCGAGGCGTCCGCCCTGTTCGACCTGGTGCGTCGGGGCCTCGTCGATCTACGGCGGCTCGTGGCTCGAGGGCTCCGGCGCGGTGCACGCCGAGAACCAGGCGCTGCGCTGGATCGCCGACCTGGCCGGGCTCCCGGCCGAGGCCGGCGGCTGCTTCGTGTCCGGCGGCTCGGCCGGCAACCTCGAGCGCCCTGGTCGCCGCCCGCCACGCCGCCGGCGAGGCCCGGGCCGCGGCCGGGCTCGACGCGACCGGCCCGCTGGGCGCATCGTGGCCTCGGCCGAGGCCCACTCGTCGATCGCCTCGACCGCCCGGGTGATGGACATCGACGTCATCGACGCGCCGGTCGACGACCGGGGCCGGCTCACCGGCGCCGCCCTGGCCGCACGCCTCGACGAGCTCGAGGCGCCGAGCGACGACGCTCGACGGCGCTGTTCGCGGTGGTGGCCACCGGCGGGCACCACCAACGCCGGCATCGTCGACGACCTGGCCGGGGTGGCCGACGGTGGCCGCCGAGCGCGCACCTGTGGTTCCACGTCGACGGCGCCTACGGCGGCGCCGCGCTGGCCGCGCCCAGCGCCCGGCCGCTCTTCGCCGGCATCGAGCGGGCCGACTCGCTCGTGATCGACCCCCACAAGTGGCTGTTCACGCCGTTCGACTGCGCCGCCCTGCTCTACCGCCGACCCGAGCTGGCCCAGGCCGCCCACACCCAGCACGCCGCCTACCTCGACGTGCTCCACGACCGGACGCCGGCGCCGACGAGTGGAACCCGAGCGACTACGCCTACCACCTCAGCCGCCGGGCCCGGGGCCTGCCGCTGTGGTTCTCGCTGGCCACCCACGGCACCGACGCCTACCGCGACGCGGTCGAGGTCAGCCTCGAGGTGACCCGGGCCGGCGCCGAGCTGATCCGCCGCGCTCGACCACGTCGAGCTGGTGATGGAGCCGATGCTCTCGGTGCTGCTCTTCCGCCGCCTCGGCTGGGAGCCCGACGACTACCAGGCGCTGGAGCGACCGGGCCCTGGCCGACGGGCCTCACCCTCACGGTGCCGACCACTGGCGGGGCGAGACGGTGCTGCGCTTCTGCATCGTGAACCCGCGCACCACCGTCGACGACCTGGCCGAGATCCTCGACACCCTGCGCCTGAGCCCGCCGCCCGTTCCGGCGATGGATCTGCGCCCGCCGAGGGGCAGGATCATCGCCGGAACGGGCCGGGTCGGGGTCAGAGGTAGTAGCCGGTGATGTCGATGATGAAGTCGGTCCCGCCGTTGGCGAACAACTTCACCTGCCGGGAGCTGTCGAGCGGTGACGGTTCGCCGCCGTTGGCCACGGCGGCACCGATGGCGTTCCAGTTGATGGCCGATGCCGAGTAGGTCGAGGCGCTGCCCGGCGGTGATGGCCAGGAAGCCCTGGGCGGTGGTGGGCACCACGGTGAGGTTGTAGGCTGACGGCGGCGGCGCCGGCCGGCACCAGGTTGGCCGCGTTGACGGCGCCGGTGGTCAGGTCGCGGCCGTTGGCCACGCTGACCACCCGGCTGTTCGGCCCGGACAGCGGCCCGGTGGTGACGCCGGCGGGGGCCGGCGACCAGCGGCTGTCGTAGACGCGGGCCGGGGTGATCGGGTGGAAGCCCGGCGTGGCCTCGAGCAGGTGCCGATGGCCGCCGACTGGACTGCGCCATCGGCCGAGGCACGGTGCCGGTCAGGCCTCGAGCGTAGAAGGCCGACGTGTCGGCGACCAGCGTCGAGCCCGGTCGCCGTGTCCGCGCCGTCAGAGCCCGCACCGGTGGGCGTCGTGATCGCTGTCACGGTGCGCCACGCATCGGTCCCGACGAGGCTCGTGGTCGGCTCAGGCACGAGGCTCGCCGCTGCCGAACAGGTGCGACTCCTTGATCACCGGCGCCGTCGGGTACCGGGATGCCGAGCCGATGCAGAGCGCGGCACGTCGCCGGTCGCCACGCCGAGGCCGCCGACCGTCGTTCATCGATGGCGATCGGCGGCCGATCGGTAGCAGCTCGTACCCGGAGACGTGCGGTGACGAGCGCCGGCGGCACCGGTGGCACCGACCGCTGGCGGCGATCGGCGCCGGCCGCCGTTGACCGCTCGTGTACCTGCCCAGCCGGATCGCTCCCAGCTCGCGGCCCGGCCGCGGCCGTGGCGCCGGACACGCCGAGCACACCGGCAGTGGCCCCGGCGGCGCCCAGTAGGCCCAGGCCGGCCAGCACCTGGCGGCGTGAAGCCCGCCCCGCGTGGCCTGCTTCCTCGTTCATGCCGTCGTTGCTCGTCCATCGCCGTTCCGCTCCCGAGGTCGACCCTCGACCTCTGCGGGAAGACCTTAGGTGGGCCGGTCAGTCCGCGGGCGCAGCCCTCGGGCATGACGACCTCGACGCCCTCGCGGTAGTAGAGGAACAGCTCCTCGATCAGCTCCTGCATGCCGGCGCTCGACGCGCCCTCGGCCGAGGTCGACGGTGATCATGTTGGAGAGACACGGTCACGCCGGTGACGCCGCCGTGGTCGAACAGGCGCCGGGCCAGCTCGGCGGCGGGCGTCGGCGCCGAAGGCCGCGTCGCGCGACGAGAAGCGCTCGATGCCCATGCCGGTGATGCTGCGGTTGATCTCGAACCGCACGACCCCGGGCGTGGCGGCGGCCTTCTCGATGACGGTGACTGGCTGTCCCATGGCGGCGTGAGCCTACCCGGGCGCGCTGGGCTGGAGGGATTCCTCGGCCCGGTCGGCGGGCGCCGACGCCGCCCGCCACACCCAGACCGCGGAGGCGATCGAGATGAGGCCGAGCACGGTGTGCACCGCCTTGAAGCCGGCGAGGTTGCCGGTGAAGCCGGCCGGGCGACCGTCGATCAGGATCTTGGGGATCAGCACGAGCCACAGGCCGCCGGTCCAGGCGGCCGCCACCCGCAGCACGGTCGACTCGGCCCGGGCGAACGGCCGCGACCAGGCCCGCACGGCCACGACCGCGCCGGCGACGGCGACGGCCACGAACGGTGAGCGACAGCACGACGCTGAACGTCTTGCGAGCCGCTGCTGAGGGTGTCGTTGTGCAGCGCGTTGGAGATGCGGTTCAGCCACACGAACAACGTCCAGGCCACGAAGACGACGACGGGCCAGATCCCGGGGCGGGGCTTGCGGAGCATCGGCCGAGCGTACCGAGCCGCTCCGGAGTGGGCAGCATCGCGGCCCGGCCCGCTATCTTGACCGAACAGTCAAGTTTCGCCGACCGTCAGCACCTCGGGGGACCCCAATGCCCGACATCACCATCGACGAGTTCCGCGACGAGGTCGTCGCCTTCCTCGACGCCAACGCGCCGCAGAAGCGAGGCCGAGCAGAAGTTCGTGTGGGGCGAGGGCGACGACGACGTCGCCCTGTTCGAGGAGGTCACGCCCGAGCGCGAGCGGGCCGAGCTGGCCCGGGCCAAGGAGTGGCGGGCCAAGCGCTTCGACGCCGGCCTCGGCTACATCACCGGCCCGGCCGAGTACGGCGGCCGCGAGCTGCCCGGCGCCTACGACCGGCTCTACAGCCAGCTCGAGGCGCGCTACGAGACCCCGAACCAGAGCTTCTTCGGCATCGGCCTGGGCATGGTCGCCCCGACCATCCAGGCCCACGCCACGCCCGAGGTCAAGGACGCCTACCTGCGCAAGATGTACCGGGGCGACCTCGTCGGCTGCCAGCTGTTCAGCGAGCCCGGCGCCGGCTCCGACCTGGCCAGCCTGCAGACCAAGGCCGAGCGCGACGGCGACGAGTGGATCATCACCGGCCAGAAGGTGTGGACCTCCGGGCGCCCAGTACAGCGACATCGGCGAGATCATCTGCCGCACCGACCCCGACCTGCCCAAGCACAAGGGCCTCACCGGCTTCGTGGTCGACATGAAGGCCCCCGGCGTCGAGATCCGGCCCGCTGCGCCAGATGACCGGCGGCGCCTCGTTCAACGAGGTGTTCTTCACCGAGGTGCGCGTGCCCGACAGCCACCGCCTCGGTGACGTGAACCAGGGCTGGACCGTGGCGCTCACCACCCTCATGAACGAGCGGGCCTCGATCGGCGCCGGCGGCGGGGGGCGGCGGCGGGCTCGGCCAACGTCACGCCGCCTGGCCGAGATGTGCCGCCACTTCGGCGTCATCGACGACCCGATCGTCCGCCAGAAGCTGATGGACGTCTACATCAACTTCCAGGTGGCCAAGTACAACAACCAGCGGGCGCTGGACAAGATCAAGCAGGGCCAGCTGCCCGGCCCGGAGATGTCGATCGCCAAGCTGTCGCTCACCAACAACCTGTGGCGCACGGCCAACTTCGTGGCCGACGTGCTCGGCCCGCGCGCCATCGCCGACACCGGCGAGTGGGGCACCTACGCCTGGTCGCCAGCTCCTGCTGGGCGTGCCCGGCATGAAGGTGGCCGGCGGCACCGACGAGGTCATGAAGAACATCGTCGGCGAGCGCGTGCTGGGCCTGCCCAAGGACACCGGCATCGACTCGACCACGCCGTTCAAGGACCTCAAGGTCGGCACCCAGACGAGCTGACCAGACGAGCTGACCAGGCCGGCTGACCCGGGCGAATTCGAGGGCCTGACGAGGCGGGAGTCGGCCGGGGACCTAGGGTCCTCGCCGATGATCACGTTGGAGGGCCTGACCAAGCGCTACGGCTCGACGTTGGCGGTGGACAGGCTCTCGTTCGACATTCCCCCCGGGCGGGTCACCGGCTTCCTCGGGCCGAACGGGGCCGGCAAGTCGACGACGATGCGCATGATCCTGGGGCTGGACGCACCCACCGCCGGGGTGGTCACCGTGAACGGCACGCCGTACCGCGACCACCGCTTCCCGCTTCGCGAGGTCGGTGCTCTGCTCGAAGCCAAGGCCATCCACCCCGGCCGCAGCGCCCGCAACCACCTGCGCTGGCTCGCCGCCTCCAACCAGGTGCCCGCCCGTCGGGTGGATGAGGTCCTCGAACAGGTCGGCCTCGGGCCCGTGGCGGCGAAGCGCTCGGGAAGCTTCTCGCTCGGGATGGGACAGCGCCTCGGCATCGCCGCCGCCCTCCTGGGCGACCCCGGGATCCTGCTGCTCGACGAGCCGGTGAACGGCCTCGATCCCGAGGGCATCCTGTGGGTGCGCAACCTGTTGCGCGGCCTGGCGGCCGAGGGCCGGACGGTGTTCGTGTCGAGTCACCTCATGAGCGAGATGGCCCTCACCGCCGACCACCTCATCGTCATCGGCCGGGGACAGCTGCTGGCCGATGCCAGCGTGCAGGACGTCATCGAGCGCAGCACCGCGTCACGGGTCCGGGTGAGCTCACCGGAGATCGACCGGCTGGCGGCCCTGTTGACGGGGTCCGGCGCCACCGTCGAGCCCCTGGGTGAGGAGACGGCCCTGGTCGCCGGCGTCGACGCCCGCACCATCGGCATCACCGCTGCCGGCGCCGGGGTGACCCTCTATGAGCTCTCCCCCCAGCAGGCCTCGTTGGAGGAGGCGTTCATGGAGATGACGAGGGACGCCGGCGAGTTCCACAGCGCCACCGCCCCTCCCCCGCCGGAGCCGGCTCGACCGTGACCACCACCGACGTCACCGCGCTGAGCTCGAGCGGGTCGTCGCCCACCGGCGCCCCGTCGGCGCTCGCCGTCCTGGTCGCGGGCCTGAAGTCGGAGTGGGTGAAACTCCGCACGGTGCGCTCCACCACGTGGTCCCTGCTCGTGACCATCGCCCTCACCGTCGGCCTCGGTGCCCTGTTCTGCTCCGCCCGCGTCGCCCGTTGGGATCGCCTCCCCCGGGCCGAGCTCGTGCGCTTCGACGCCACCGCCTTCAGCCTCAACGGCATCTTCCTGGCCCAGCTGGCCATCGGGGTCCTCGGCGTGCTGTTCATCACGTCGGAGTACGCCACGGGTCAGATCCGGGCCACGTTCGGCGCCACCCCCCAGCGGGTCACCGTTCTGGTCGCCAAGGTCGTCGTGTTCGCGGTGGTGGCCTTCGTCGTGGCCCTGGTGGCCTGTCTCTCGGCCTTCGCCATCGGGCAGTCGATCCTGGCTCAGAAGCACGCCTCGGTCTCGCTCGGCGATCCCGGGGTGATGAGGGCGGTGGCCGGGGCCGCGGCCTATCTGTCGTTGCTGGGCGTGCTGGCCATCGGCCTCGGCACCATCCTGCGTCGCACCGCCGGCGCCATCGCCGCCCTGGTCGGGCTGTTGTTGATCCTGCCCATCCTGGCCAACTTCCTGCCCGACCCCTGGGGGCCCGACATCTTGAAGTACCTGCCCGGCGAAGCCGGCCAGGCCATGTTCCGCGTCGTGCCCACCGGCAACCAGCTCTCGCCCGGCGGCGGCCTGCTCGTGTTGAGCGCCTACGCGCTGGTCAGCGTGGTCATCGGCGGCGTGCTGCTGGCCCGCCGCGACGCCTGACCGACCGGAGAGAACGACCCCGGGTCAGTAACGCCCGGCGGTCTCGCGGCCCCGGCGGGAGACGGCGTCGATGGTCACGGCGATGAGCAGCACGGCGCCGGTGACCATGAACTTCACCGACGACTGCACGTTGAGCAGGTCCATGCCGTTGGCGATCGAGCCGATCACCAGGGCGCCGAGCAGGGCCGACCAGGCCGAGCCGCGACCGCCGAACAGGCTGGTGCCGCCGATCACGGCGGCGGCGATGGCGTTGAGCAGCAGGTCGCTGCCGCCCGACGACTGGTTCACGGCCAGCAGGCGCGAGGCGGCGAGCACGCCGCCCACCGCGGCCATGCCCGAGCACAGCGCGAACACGCTGACCCGCACCCAGTCGACGTTGATGCCGGCCCGGCGGGCGGCCTCGGTGTTGCCGCCCACCGCGAAGATGTGACGGCCGTAGCGCGTGCGCCGGGTGATGACGTCGAAGATGACGACGAAGCCGACCAGCAGCACGGTGGCCAGCGGCAGGCCACGGTCGCGGTTGAACATGATCGTCGCCCCGAACACCACGAAGGCGATGGCCACCGTCCGCACGATGACCACCCGCACGGGGACGAGGGGCACGCCCACCGCGGCGCGGCGCCGGCGGTTGAGCAGCACCGAGCCGACGTAGACGACCATCGCGCCGATGGCGATGAGCCAACTGGCCACCGGCCCGAAGAACGTGCTGGTGAGCTTGGTGATGCCCTTGTCGGTGATGTTGACCGTGCCGGTGTTGCCGAGCACGTAGAGCAGCGCGCCCTGCCAGGCCAGCAGGCCGGCCAGGGTGACCACGAACGACGGCACCCGGAGCTTGGTGATCCACAGGCCCTGGAACAGCCCGATGGCACACGCCGGCGACGATGGCGGCGGCGATGGACGCCGGGGCCGACCAGCCGTGCTTCACGTTGAGCACGGCCATGATCGCCGCGGTGAGCCCGCTCACGGCACCCGACCGACAGGTCGATCTCGCCCAGCAGCAGCACCAGCACGATGCCCACCGAGATGGTGCCCACCGCGGCGATCTGCAGCATGAGGTTGGTGAGGTTCACCGGTGACAGGAAGCGGCTGTTGAGGAGCTGGAAGACGGTCCAGATCACGAAGATGCCGAGCATCACCGGGAGGTTGCCGAGCTCGCCCTGGGCCAGCCGGCGACGGAAGGCGCGGGCCGCCCCGGCCAGGCCGGGCTGCTCGACGATCAGCCGGCTGTCGCGGGCCAGCGCCTCCGCGTCGGTCATGGCCACCATCTCGGTGCCCTGGCCGGTGCCCACCGCGGGATCGGTCTCGGTCATGACGCACCCCCCGCGCCGGCACCGGGCGGTTCGTCGCCGTCCCCGTCGGGCAGGGGGTCGACCGGGAGGTCCAGGTCGACCGGGCCCTCCTCGGACATGACCTGCTCGATCTGACCGGTGTCGAAGGCGCCGGTCATGGCCGCCACCACCTGCTCGCCGTTGGAGTCGGCGGCGCTGGTAGTCGGCCACCATGCGCCCGAGGCGCAGCACGGCGATGCGGTCGGCGACGGCGAAGACGTCCATGAGGTTGTGGCTGATCACGATCACGCCCAGGCCCTGGTCGCGCAGGCGGCGGATGAGGTTGAGCACCTGCATGGTCTGGGGCACGCCCAGGGCGGCGGTGGGCTCGTCCAGGATGACCAGCTTCGGCTCGCCGATGGTGGCCCGGGCCACCGCCACCGACTGGCGCTGGCCGCCCGACAGCGAGGCCACCGGGGTGCGCACGTCGGGGATCGACACCGCCAGGCGGCGCAGCAGCACGGTGGCGTCGCGCTCCAGGTTGGGCTCGTCGATGAGCCGGCTGACCGGCACCGGCTCGCGGCCCAGGTAGAGGTTGGCGACGACGTCGAGGTTGTCGCACAGCGCCAGGTCCTGGTACACGGTGGAGATCCCCAGCGCGGTGGCGGCGGCCGGCGACGTGACGTGGCGCTCCTCCCCGTCGAACCAGAACGTCCCGGCGTCGGCCCGGAAGATCCCCGACACCACCTTGATGAGGGTGGACTTGCCGGCGCCGTTGTCGCCGACGAGCGCCACCACCTCCCCCGGCGACGACCTCGAAGTCGACCTCGGTCAGGGCCTGGACGGCGCCGAAGCGCTTGCTGATCCCCTCCAGGCGAAGCAGATGGCTCCGTTGTCATGCGTTTCCCCCCTGCAGCGATCGGGGCAGGATCTCGTGCGATCCCGCCCCGATCGGGCACGGTAGTGCGGTCGTTCCCGGGCTGGGCCGGATCAGCTGATGCCGGCGGCGGTGCAGGCCGCCTTGTAGGCGTCGGTGCAGATCTGGGCGGCGGTCCAGAACCCGTCGGCCACGACCGTGTCCTTCACGTTGTCCTTGGTCACGGCCACCGGGGTGAGGATGACCGAGGGCACGTCCTTGGTCTTGTTGTTGACCGTGGCTGGTGACCAGGCTCGGGTCCGGGGTCTTGCCCGGCGGCCAGCGAGCAGGCCAGCTCGGCGGCCGCCTCGGCCTCGGGCTTCACGGCCTTGTAGACCGTCATGTACTGCTCACCGGCGAGCATCCGCTGGATGGCGGCGAGCTCGGCGTCCTGGCCGGTGGTCGGCGGGATCGGGGTGATCCCGGCGCCCTTCATGGCGGCGATGGCGCCGCCACCGGTGCCGTCGTTGGCGGCGTACACGCCCACGAAGCCGTCCTTGCCCAGGCTGGTGATGGCCTGGTCCATCTCGGCCTGGGCCTTGTCCGGGCTCCAGTCCGGCGTGTCGTACTCGGCGCCGACCTTGAGGCCGCTGGAGTCGATGACGCTGTGGGCGCCCTGCTTGAACAGGGTGGCGTTGTTGTCGGTGGGCGAGCCGTTGATCATCACGATGGTGCCGTCGGTCTTGCCGTCAGCCTTGAGCTTGTCGACCAGGGCCTGGCCCTGGAGCTTGCCGACCTGCTCGTTGTCGAACGAGATGTAGTAGTCGATCTCGGCGTTGTTGATGAGGCGGTCGTAGCTGATGACCGGGACGTTCTGGGCGTTGGCCTTGGTCACGATGGCCGCGGCCGAGGCCGAGTCGACCGGGTCGAGCACGAGGACCTTGGCGCCGTTGGTCAGCGCCGCCTCGGCCTGCGACTGCTGCTTGGCCGCGTCCTGGATCGGCGTTGCTGTAGAGCACCTCGCTGCCGCGGGCACAGCTCCTTGGCCTTGGCCTCGAACAGCGGCTTGTCCTGCGTCTCGTAGCGGGCCGTCTTGGTCTCGGGCAGCAGGAGGGCGATCTTGCCGCTCTGCGCGGGTGCGCTGGTCCCCGAGCTCGAGCTGCTCTTCGAACTGCTCCCGCAGGCGCCGGCGGCCAGCACCAGGACGCAGGCGATCGCTCCCAGGCTCACGGCCCGGTGTCGATGGTTCCCGAACATGTTTGCTCCCCCAGGGTCGAGGCCGGAGCCCGGCCGTCTCACATCGGCGGCGAGCTGCCACCCACCGGCATCGTGCGGCAGATTCCGTGAACAAGACGTGAATTCTGGTGGATCGTCCGTGAACGAGTTGTGAACAGGATCGGTCCCCCGGAGCCGGACGTCAGGGAGCCGCCGGCTCTCCGGCGGCGCCCACGAAGCGGTACCCGGCCCGGGGCTCGGTCACGATGAGGGGCGGGCTGCCGGCTTGTTCGAGCTTGGCCCGCAGCCGCCGCACGTAGACGCGGGTGTACTCGGTCTCGGTGGCGTAGCCGGGGCCCCACACCCGCCGCAGCAACGTGGCGTGGCTGAGCAGCTTGCCCGGGTTGCAGGGCGAACTCGCGCAGGAGGGCGAACTCGGTCGGCGTCAGGCGGATCGGTCCGCTCGGCCCGGCTCACCGACCGGGCCTCGAGGTCGATCTCCAGATCGCCGAACACGAGGCGGGGCTCGGGGCCGACCGGCTCGGTGAGCGGCCGCGTGCGGCGCAGGGTGGCGGTGATGCGGGCCAGCAGCTCGTCGATGCCGAAGGGCTTGGTCAGGTAGTCGTCGGCGCCCAGGTTGAGCGCCCGCACCTTGTCGCTCTCGCCCCCGCGGGCCGACACCACGATCAGCCCGATCGAGTGGCGTTCACGGATGGCCCGGCACAGCTCGAACCCGTCGGCGGCCGGCAACATGAGGTCGATCAGCGCGATGTCGGGCCGCTCCTCCTCGACGAGGCGCAGGACATCGGAGCCGTCGAGCGACACCACCACCGAGTAGCCGCGCACCGTGAGGTTGGAGCGGATGAGGTCGACGATGTTGCGGTCGTCCTCGACCAGCAGCACACAGGTGGCGTCAACCATGCGTCGACCGCCGCGCTCGTCCGAGCTCGTCGGCATCGTCGGGCATCCGAGCGGCGCCGCGGGCTCGGGCTCGCGGCTCCCGGCGGGCTCGAGGGGCAGGGTGATCAACATGGTGGTGCCGGCGGGCGACGTCCTCGAGCGACACCGAGCCCCCGTGCGCCTCCACGATGCCCCGCGAGATGGCCAGGCCCAGGCCCTCGCCGGAGGCGGTGGTGGTGCCCCGCACCGTGGCCAGGAAGACCGCCTCGGCCAGCTCGGGCGGGATGCCCGGGCCCTGGTCGCTGACGCGGATCTCGACCGTGGCGCCCGACGCCGAGCGGCGGGCGGCCACCCGCGAGCCGGCCAGCCCGTCACCGTGGCGTGCCGCGTTCTCGAGCAGGTTCACGAACACCTGCTCCAACCGGTCGTGGTCGCCCCACACGATGGCCACCTCGGGGTCGACGGCGATCTCGACGTGCTCGGTCCCGCCCGGGACGCAGGCGGCGGCCGCCGCCACCACGAGGGCCAGGTCGCACCAGTCGCTGCGCAGGCGCAGCACGCCCCCGTCGATGGCCGACGAGTCGAGCAGGTCGCCGACCAGCCGACCCATGCGGGCCGACTCGCTGGCGATGAGGTCCAGGAAGCGGTGCTGGGCCGGCTCGTCCCAGGTGACGTCGGTCTGGTTGAGGCTGGAGGCGTAGCCCCGGATGGCGGTCAGCGGGGTGCGCAGCTCGTGGCTGATGCGCGACAGGAAGGCCCGCTGGTGGGCCTGCGAGCGTCGCAGCGCCTGGGCCTCCTGGTTGACCACCTCGAGGGCCTCACGCTCGATGGCCAGGCGCACCGAACGGGCGGCGTCGTCGAGCAGGTCGAGCGAGTCGCCGGTGATGGCGCGTGGCGTCGGCCCATCGGGCGGCCAGCACGCCGCGGCCGTCGGGCACGTCGAACGGGGCGGCGACCACGTCGGCCCCCACCGGTCGGGCCCGGTCCAGCCGGGCGGGGCCGGCCAGCACCGCGGCGGCCGCGGCCGCCAGCGTCTGCCCGGTGGCGGCGGTGCCCTCCGGCTCGGCCCGCAGGTGCACCTCCGCCCGGCACGTCGTGGCCCCGTCGAGGTGGACGTACAGGGCCACGGCGTGGGCACCCAGGCCGCGGGCCAGGGCCAGGAGGGCGATCTGGAGGCCGCCGCGGACCTGCTCGGGGCCGGCCAGCGTCTCGAGGAAGCCCCGCAGCGTCTCGAGGATGCGGTTGCGTCGGCGCAGCTCGGCCAGCAACCGCTCCCGCTCGATGGCCGCGGCGGCATGTCCGGCGTAGAGCGAGACCAGCTCCTGCTGCTCGCTCTGCAGCCGTCCCTGGGCCGGCGACCACCCCGACACCACCCCGAGCACCCCCTCGGCCCCCAGCACCGGCACCGCCCACGCCGACACCACCCGGGCCTCGACGGCGGCACGGGCCAGGGCCGGGTGCGCCGACAGCGTCCGCAGGTCGTCGACGATCACCGGCTGGCCGAGGGCGGCCGCCTCCCCCACCGGACCGCCGGCGGGGCCGAGGGGCAGCTGCTCGGTGACCGCCATCATGGGCTCGGGAAGGCTCACCGCCGCCCGGCGGACCAGGCCCGGCGTGCCCCGCTCGTCGACCGGCTTCGAGCAGGTGGACGCACACCTGGCCCTGGCCGAGGGCGTTGGCGATGGCCGACACGATCAGCGGCAGCGAGGCCGACGGCTCCACCTCGGAGAGCTGGTCGACGAGGCTGTGCAGGCGGTGCAGCTGCTTGCGGGCCGTCGAATCGGTCTCGATGCCCGCCATGAG
Source organism: uncultured Microthrixaceae bacterium (assembly GCA_963726905.1). GTDB lineage: Bacteria > Actinomycetota > Acidimicrobiia > Acidimicrobiales > Acidimicrobilacustridaceae > UBA4742. The sequence goes on along the minus strand of CAVSDZ010000013.1, from coordinate 15,923 downwards.
GTCGACCACGTCGTCGGGGTGGACCTCGAGCGGTGACACGTCGGCCACCACCGCCCGCGGCGCAGCACCACGATGCGGTCGGCCAGCTCGAAGACCTGATCCATGCGATGCGACACCAGCAGCATGGCGATGCCGGCCTGGCGCAGGCGCCCCAGCAGCTCGTTCACGTGCCGGGTCTCGGTGACGCCCAACGCCGCGGTGGGCTCGTCGAGCAGCAGCACCCGGGGCCGGGTGACGAAGGCCCGGGCCACGGCGATCATCTGGCGCTGACCCCCCGACAGCAACCCCACCGGCCGGTTCAGGTCGGGCACGTCGATGGCCAGGTCGGACAGCACCGTGCGGGCCTCGGCGTACATCTCGGCGTCGGACAGCAGCGGCGCACCCCACTCCTGGCCGAGGAACAGGTTGGCGACGACGTCGAGGTTGTCGCACAGCGCCAGGTTCTGCCACACCACGGCGATGCCGGCGGCGTGGGCGGCATCGGGCACCTCCCCGTGCGGCCGTCCCTCGAAGGTGACCTCACCGGCCTCGGGCACCAGCGCCCCCACCAGGCAGCGGATGAGGGTGGACTTGCCCGCCCCGTTCTCGCCCACCAGGGCCACCAGCTCGCCCGGCGCCAGGTCGAGGTCGACGTCGTGCAGGACGGTCAGGTCGCCGAACCGGCACGACAGGCCGCGGGCGCTCAGGATGGGAGCGGTCACGGGTCGGGGACCGGAGCCTGACACTTCGGAGGTCCCGGCCACCTCGGAGGTCGAGCCACGTGCCATGACCACAGTGTGACCTCCCGGCGTCAGTCGAACAGGGTCGGCGGCGGTTCGGGGTCGGGTTCCCAGCCGATCGGTCGGATCCGCGGCACCCCCGTCCACGGCAGCTTGTCCATGAACACCCACGAGCGACGGTGGATCGACGTCGGGCCCATCCCCTGCAGCGCGATCTTGTGGCGGGGGCACGGGTAGCCCTTGTTGCGCTCGAAGTCGTAGCCGGGGAAGTGCTCGGCCTCCGCCCGCATGATCCGGTCCCGGGTCACCTTGGCCAGGATCGAGGCCGCCGAGATGGACAGGCAGGTGGCGTCGCCCCTCACGATGCGTCGGGTGTTGCCCGTGCCCACGAAGTCCCAGGAGCCGTCGATGAGCACCTGGTCGGGGACGAGCCCGAGCCCGTCGAGGGCGCGGCGGGCGGCCAGCTTCTGGGCGGCGGACATGCCCAGCTCGTCGCACTCGACCTGGCTGGCATGGCCCACGGCCCAGGCGACGCACCAGTCCGCCACCCGCTCGAACAGCGCCTCCCGCTCGGCCTCGGTCAGCATCTTGGAGTCACGGATCTTGTAGACGCGCCGGTCCCGGGGGCACGACCGCGGCTCCCACGCTGAGCGGACCGGCCCACGAGCCCCGACCCACCTCGTCCACCCCCACCACCACGTCGTGGCCGGCGGCCCACAACTCCCGCTCGACGAGCAGCCCCGGCGAGCGGGACTTCAGTGCCGAGCGCAGCTTGGGGGCGGTGGCGACCACGGCCGCGACCCTACTGCCCGGCCCCACCACCGAGGATTGCTACGGTCGGGGCGTGCCTGTCCCCCGTGTGTTCGCCGGATCGCTCGCCACCCGGTTGTCCACGCCGGCCCTGCGCCGCCCGGCCTGGACGACGCGGTCAGGCTGGCACCGGCGGCTGGTCAGGCTCGGCGAGCTCAGGGCGGTCGGGCTGGACGGCGGCTCTGTCGGGTCGCCGGGGGCCGGCCGGTCTGCCCTGGCGGTCCCTCCTGGCGGTGCCGTCGTGGCGGGCGCCGTCATCGATCGGCTCGTACCGGTCGGTCAGCTCGGTCTTCTCCGCCGGATCGCTGTTCTCGGTGGGCTCGTTCCTGTCGGTGGGATCCGTGGGGTCGATCCTGTCGGTCGGATCGGCAGGGTCGATCCTGTCCATCGGGTCGAGTGGATCGATCCTGTCGATCGGCGCGTCCGGTGGCTTCGCCCAGGTGGGCCGGGGCCGCGACGGCCAGCCCGATCAGAGCGACGAGCCCGACCTGCGCCTGGCGCCGGCCCCGGTGCGCTCGATACGACCCACCTGACCACAGCGAGCGGGTTGGCCTCAGCGCAGCCGGACCTCGGGCCCGCCCTCGACGACCTCGCCGATGCGGGTGAAGCCGACCCCCACCAGCGTGTCGACCACGGCCGGGTCGACGGCGGCCAGCAGCCCGCCCGAGGTCTGGGGGTCGTAGACGAGCGCCTCGAGCGCGGCACCGGCCTCGGAGTGGACGTGGCCGTCGAGGTACTGGCGGTTGCGGGCATCGCCACCGGTGCGGGTCCCGGCTTCGGCCGCGGTCCGGGCTCCGGCGTAGAGCGGGACCGAGGCCGTGTCGATGACGAGGGCCGCCCCGGAGCGCTCGGCCATCTCCCAGCCGTGGCCGGCCAGGCCGAAGCCGGTCACATCGGTCACCGCGTGGGTGTCGCGCTCCAGCGCCACCAGCGTCTCGGAGGCGAACCGGTTCAGCTGGCGCATGCCGGTGGTGGCCTGGGCCTTGTCGTCGTCGGACCCGCCGGCCAGGACGATCCCGGTGCCCACCGGCTTGGACAGGACCAGGACGTCGCCGGGTCGGGCCCCGCCCTTGGTCAGGATCCGGTCGGGATGGACGAGGCCCTGCACGGCCAGGCCGAAGATCGGCTCTTCGGAACGGATGGTGTGTCCCCCGGCCACCGTCCCCCCGGCCTCGGCCACCACCTCGGCGGCCGCGCCCAGGATGGCGGCGATGGCCTCCCGGGGGCAGCGCCTCGGGGAAGGCGGCGACGTTGATGGCCAGCACCACCCGCCCGCCCATGGCGAACACGTCGCTGCAGGCGTTGGCGGCGGCGATGGCGCCGAAGTCGGCCGGGTCGTCGACCAGCGGTGGGAAGAAGTCGGTGGTGGACACCATCGCCACCTCGTCGCTGATGCGGTAGACGGCGGCGTCGTCGAACGGCGCCAGACCGACCAGCAGCGCGGCGTCGGGCGACGACGCACCCAGCGACGCGACCAGCTCACCGAGCAGCGAGGCGCCCCACTTGGCCGCGCACCCCCCGCAGGAGGTCCACTCGGTGAGCTTGAGGTCGGCCGGTACGGTCAGGTGTCCATCCACATCTGGGTGACCCGGATGACGCCCTGGTTGAAGCCCATGGACGGTGAGCCGTCGGGCAGCGTGCCCCCGTCGAGGCCCCGCACGTTGTTGCTGGCGGCCAGCGCCCAGCGGACGTGTGACAGCCACAGGTAGGGGAGGTCGTCGGTCTAGCGCTGCTGGATGGTGGCCCACGCCTGCTTGCGGGCGTTCTCGTCATCGGTGGCGCGCTGGGCGTTCAGGGCCGTGTCGATCTGCGGATCGGCGTTGCGGGCCATGTTCAGCGCCAGCGGTCCCGTGGCGTTGGCGCCGTAGAACCACACGTAGTTGGGGTCCGGGTCCTGCGAGCCGAACTGACGCCAGATCTGCACGGCGTACTTGCCGGTCACGGCGTTGGCGATGAAGGCGCTCTGCTCGAAGCCCTGGATGGTGACGTCCATGCCGGCCGCCTTCCACATGGACTGGAGCGCCTGCACGGCCGCTTCGGTCACCGGGTCGGTGGTCGTCCCGAACGTGAACTTCACCGGGCCCTTCTCGGCCTGGTAGGCGGCCACCAGGCTCTTGGCCTTCTCGAGGTCGAAGGTCGGGTAGCCGGTGTCGACGTACCACTTCGAGTCCTTGGTGAAGACGCTGTCGATGTTCAGGCTGGGATCGGTCTGGGTGACCTGGTTGAGCGTGTCGCGGTCGACGGCGTAGGCCATGGCCTGGCGGACACGGACGTCGTCCACCGGCGCCGCCGTGGTGTTGATCAGCACCAGCGTGTCGTCGGCCACGCCGTCGGCCCGCACCACCTGGATGGTGCCGGCCTTGGCGTCGTCGAGCATCTTGCGGATGGTGACCTCGTCGCTCGAGGTGGTGAGGTTGACGTCACCGGTCTTGATGGAGGCCAGGCGGGTGGTGGCGTCGGGGATCGGGTTGAAGTCGACCTCGTCGAGGTAGGGCAGCTGGTTGCCGTCGGCATCCTTGCGCCAGTAGTTGGGGTTCTTGGTCACCTGGAACGACTTGTCCGGCTCCCAGCTCTTGAACACGAACGGGCCGGTCCCGACCGGCGCCCGCGAGGCGGCGTCGCTGGTGGCGCCCACCGTGATGGTGCTGGGGGCGGGGATGGTGCCGGCCTGGGCCGCTGAGGTTGTCCGGGAACGCGGCCCACGGCTGCGACATGTGGAACCGCAGCGTGAGGTCGTCGACGATCTCGGTGCTGTTGATGGGTCGGGCGGCCGCGCCGGTCAGCGGGGACGCCTTGAAGGCGGTGTAGAACTTCTGGACGGCGGCTGCGTTGAGCGGCTCGCCGTTGTGGAACGTCACGCCCGCTGCGGAGCTTGAAGTCCCACTGGGTGAAGTCGGCGTTCGGCGTCATCGACTCGGCCAGGTAGGGCTGAGCCTTGAAGTTGGCGTCGTAGGCCGTCAGCGGCTCCATGACGGCCTGGGCCGCCTCGGTGCCCGAGGCCGCCCACCGGTTCTGGGTGGGGTCCCAGCCGTCGGTCTCGGCCTCGACGGCGAAGATCATCTTGCCGCCCGTCTTGGGCGGGCCGTTCACCGGCTTCACCAGGTCGGGCGTGGTGTCGGCCGAGCCGCCGCCGGCGGAACCACCGCTGCTCTTGCTGGACCCGCACGCGGCGGCGAACACGCTCATCAGCGCCACCAGCGCGATGGGCAGGAGCCAGCGAGCCGAACGAGACGTGGCACCCGAACGAGCAGAAGCCCGGTTGGTCATGGAACATCCCCCTGGAGAATCCGACAGGCCGATCGACACCGCGCCGATGACGACAAGTCCTATGACAATAGACACACTCGGCCACGCGATGTTGACGTGCGGTAACCACCGCCGAGCGTGAGCCCTCTCGCTACGGTGGCGTTCGGCCGCGGTGTGGCGGCGAGACGGAGGGACGACGCGGTGATGCATTTCCAGCGTGTGTCGGCTTCGAGAACCCGTGTGAACGGCATGCGAAGGGCAGGCAAATCTGCCGTTCGCAGGGTTCCGCCGGGGCCGGAGCTTTGCCACACTGCGGGTCATGACCGTGGTGGACGTCCCCTTGGTGACCGGTGACGCGGTGGCGTCCGAGCGGTCGCCGTCCCCTGATGCCGGGCACGGCCGTCGAGGTGCGCAACCGCTTCGACGGCCGCTGGGCCCGGGGCTTCGAGATCGGTCGCCGGCGACGACGGCCGGCTACCGGGTGCGGCGGCTGTCCGACGGGCGCGAGCTGCCCTCGGTCTTCGGCGTCGACGACGTTCGCCCCCGGGAGCGCCAGCGCGGCTCCTGGTGGTACTGATCGCCCACACCGGCGCCTGAACTCATCCCCCCGGTCAGGCGCCGGTGCGGGCCTAGTCGCCGAGGAGGCCCTCGTCGCCGCGGCCGCCGCCCACGCCGTCGCCGAGCGTCTCGATGTAGTCGTCGATGGGGATGGCCCCCAGCGTGTGGGTCTTGAGCGTGCCCCGCGCCGCCAGCGTGGTGGTGATGCGGACCATCACCTTCTCGTCGGGGGCCTCGATCACGGTGAGGAAGTCCCACTGGCCCAGCAGCGCGTACTGCTGCAGCACCCGGGCCCCCATCGACTCGACCTCGCGGTTCACCTCGAGGATCCGCGACGGGTTGTCGCTCACGGTGGCGAACCCGTCGGGGCCCAGGATCGACAGCATCACGTAGGTCGGCATGTGCCAAAACTACTCCGCCAATACGATGCCCCCCATGGCCCGCGACGTCGTCATCGTTCCCCACACCCACTGGGACCGCGAGTGGTACTCGCCGTTCCAGACCTTCCGGCTGCGCCTCGTCGACCTGCTCGACGACCTGCTCCCCCGCCTCGAGGCCGACCCGTCCTACGGCCACTTCCTGCTCGACGGCCAGATGGCGGTGGTCGACGACTACCTGGCCGTCCGGCCCGAGGCCGAGGCCGACGCTGCGCCGCCTGGCCGCGTCGGGCCGGCTGTCGATGGGTCCCTGGTACATCCTGATGGACGAGTTCCTGGTGTCGGGCGAGACGATGATCCGCGACCTGCAGCTGGGCCTCGAGCGGGCCGCCGCCTTCGGCGGGGCCATGGAGGTCGGCTACCTGCCCGACATGTTCGGCCACATCGCCCAGATGCCCCAGCTCCTGCGCCAGTTCGGCTTCGACCACGCCGTCGTGTGGCGGGGCGTGCCCGCGGCCATGGACACGCCCGGCGTTCTGGTGGGAGGCGCCCGACGGCTCGGCGGTGCGGGCCCAGTACCTGCCCGAGGGCTACGGCAACGGCGCCGCGCTGCCCGACGACGCCAAGGAGCTGGTGGCCATGATCCGCCGCTTCGAGGACACCTACGGGCCGCTCGCCGGTGGCGCCGACGACGGACCGCTGCTGTGGATGAACGGCACCGACCACCAGGTGCCCCGCCCGTGGCTGGGCCGGGTCGTGGCCGAGGCCAACGCCATCCAGGACGACTACCGGCTGCGGGTGGGCTCGCTGGCGAGTACCTGGCCGCCGCGCCCGTCGACGGACCTGGCCCACGTCGCGCGGCGAGCTGCGCTCGGGGGCCCGGGCCAACCTGCTGATGGGCGTGGCCTCCAACCGGGTCGACGTCCACCAGGCCGGCGCCGTCGCCGAGCGTGCCCTCGAGCGGCTGGCCGAGCCGCTGAGCGCCCTGTGGCGCCCGGCCGCCGACTGGCCCGGCGGCGCTCCTGGCCGAGGCCTGGCGGCTGGTCATCCTGCAACTCGGCGCACGACTCGGTCTGCGCCTGCTCGGTCGACGAGGTGGTCGACGCCGTGCTGCACCGCTACGCCGAGGCCCGCCAGATCGCCGAGGGCCTCACCGACCGGGCCGCTCGCCGCGCTGGGCCGGGCGGTGGGCGGCGACCGGCCCGCTGGCCGTGAACCCCTCGGCCCGCGCCCGCGCCGGGCTGGTCGAGGTGGTCGAGACCGGGCACGGGTCCCGTCCCCGGCACCCAGCTGCTGCGCCAGTTCCCCGGCGAGACGCGTCGTCGACGGGCTGACCCGGGCCGGCCTGCTGCCCATCGTGCAGGGCGCCCTCGACGGCTTCGACGACATCGTCGACGGCGGGATCGAGATCGACGACGAGGGCGTCACCGTGGTGCGCCTGGCCCGCGACCCGGCCAGCACCCACGGCAAGTGGAACGGCCCGGTGCGCGGCTCGATGATGCAGCTCGACCGCCGAGGACCCGGGCGCGCCCAGCCGGCTCGTCCTCACCCGCCCCGCCTCGCCGGCGGGTGCTGGTGCGGGTGGCCGACGTGCCCGGCCTCGGCTGGAAGCGGGTCGACTCCGCCGTCGGCGGCGGCGGCGCTGAGCGTCGACACCGGTCACGGCCGACGCCCGCAGGCCTGGCCAACGGGCTGGTGAGCGTGGACGTCGACGGCGACGACGCCACGTTCGCCATCGACGGCCTCGGCCGGCTTCGGTCGTCTGGTCGACGACGGCGACGCCGGCGACACCTACAACTACTCCCCGCCCGACGGCGACCGGGTCGTCGACCGGCCCGAGTCGGTGTCGGTGACCGTCCTCGAGGACGGGCCCGCTGCGGGCCCGGCTGCAGATCGCGGCCACCTACCGCTGGCCCGAGCGGGTGGTGGGCGGTGCCCGCACCGGCGAACGCGACGTCGAGGTGACGACCACCCTCGAGCTCCAGGCCGGCGAGCGCCTGGTGCGGGTGGCCACCTCGTTCGACAACACCTGCCGCGACCACCGCCTGCGGGCCTGGTTCCCGCTGCCCGAGCCGGCCGCGCGTCGTCGAGCGCCGAGTGCGCCTTCGCCGAGGTGACCCGCGGCCTCGAGGGCGAGGGCGGGCCCAACGAGCGCGGCCATGGCCACGTTCCCGTCGCGGCGTTTCGTGCAGGCCGGCGGTCTCACCGTGGTGCACGAGGGCCTGCTCGAGTACGAGCTGGTCGACGTGTCGGGCGCGCCGGGCGACGAGCGGGCCCACGGGCTGGCCCTCACCCTGCTGCGGGCCACCGGCATGTTGTCGCAGGGCCCCATGACCTACCGACCGCTGCCGGCCGGGCCCATGATCGCCATGGAGGGCCCGCAGATGGCCGGGCCGCTGAGCGTGCGCTACGGCGTGCAGACCGGCGAGGCCGACCCCTACGCCCTGGTCGACGACGCCTTCCTGCCGCTGCTGGTGGCCGACCCCACCACGATCGCCGGCATGGCCGAGGCCCCGGCCGACCCGGCCGACGAGGGGCAGGCCCTGTCCGTCGAGGGGGCCGAGGTCTCGTCCGTCACCCGCGACGGCACCAAGCTCCACGTGCGGGTGTGGAACCCGTCCGAGAAGCCCACCACCGTCGCGCATCGACGGCCACGACGGGTGGCTGGTCGACCTGCGGGGCCACCCGCAGCAGCCGTTCGAGGGCTCGTTCGAGCTCGGCCCCTGGCGCATCGCCACCGCCGTCCTCGACGCCTGATCGCGCCGCTCAGCGCTGCTCGTTCGCTTCGTCCGGCTCCGGGTCGTCGTCGATCGGGTCGTCGTCGATCGGGTCGTCGTCGGCGGAGCGGAAGGCGTCGCGGACCCGCAGCTCGCGGGTCGGGGCCGGGCGCGACGCGGGAGCACCCGGGACCAGCAGATCAGGCACGCCCCCGCGGACGAAGCGCCCGATCGGTCCCGGGTCCTCGGCCAGGACCGGGCCGGCGCACGCCCCGACGAAGATGCACACCGCGGCGCCGGAGAACCACGTGACCAGGGCCAGCGACACCCCGATGAACCCGAACTGGGTCTGGTTCTGAGTGACGACGTTGGGCATCCAGATGTTGGCCGACAGCGCGTAGCCGCTCATGACCACCCCGGTGATCACGCCGGTGGGCAGCAGCACCCGCCAGCGCACCTGGCCCAGCAGCAGGAAGCTGGCGGTGAACCACCACCAGGCGATCGAGGTGGCCAGAGCCACCACACCGAACAGGGCCAGGCTCGGCCCGTTGCCGAGCAGCCACCGCAGGCCGCCCAGGGCCGCCATGTAGCAGAGGAGGCCGACCAGCCAGGCGGGGCCCCGGGTGTAGCCGCCGACCTTGGTGCCCGGGGGCCGTCGCCAGGCCCCCAGATAGACGCGCTGCAACGCCGTGGTGAACGACGTGGCATAGAAGAACGTGAGGATCAGCCCGAGGAACCCGGTCGCCCGCCGGATGTCGTCGCTGCTGGCGAAGGCTTCCTTGGCCAGGTCCAGCGATTGGCCCCGCACCCCGAGCCGGCTGGTCAGCGTGGTGAGGATCGAGTTCCGGATGTGGGTGGGCATGAAGGCGGCGACCACGATGACCAGCGGGAAGAACGACACGAACGCCTTGCCGGCCAACGCCACGCTGCGGTCCACGAACTGCGTCTCGAGCATGCGTTCCCACACCCGCCACGGCAGGCTCCGCTCGACCCAGTCGCGGGCCTCGTCGACCCGGCCGCGCACCGTCTCGACGGTGGACTTCAGTTGCGTACGGTCAGGTGCCATCGCTCTCAGTCCTTGTCGCGGCGCTTGCGCTCGGTCTTGCGCTTCGCCTTGCGCCGGGCGTCGCGCTTGGCCGCCTCGGCCTTGCGCTCGGTCGCCTCCGTCACCTGCGCCACCTTGCGGTCGGCGTCGTCGTTGGCCTTGCGCGACTTCTCCTCGGCCTCCTGCAGGGCCTCGTCGATGCGGCGTCGGGCCTCGGCCTCGGCCTGCTCGACCTTGCGGCGGGCCTCCTGCTCGGCCTCGACCACCCGACGCTCGGCCTCCAGGTCGACGAGCTCGCTGCGTCGCTGGGCCTCGACCTCCAGCTGGTGCAGGCGCCGGGACGCCTCGATGTCGGCCAGCAGCTCGACCTGGAGGTCCTCGTCGATGTCGGCTTCCAGCACGGCGTCGGAGATGGCGGCGAGCTGCTCGGTGGTGGCCTCCTCGTCGAGGTCCGACGCGGTGGCCTGGCGCCGCAGCTCGTCGGGCACGACAGGGGCCAGTGCATCGCCGAGCTGCTCGAACACCGGTCGGGCCGTGTAGCGACAGCGTGAAGGTGTTGCGGGCCGACCGCCGCCGACGCTCCCGGTGGAACGGGCCCTCGCTGTCATCGCCGGAGGACCGCAGGGTCCACAGCGGGACCCGGCCGATGTCCTTGAGGTAGTGCGAGCGCAGGCTGCGGAACTCGAAGCCGGGGTGACCGACCAGCGCGTCGTGGACGTCGGGGCTGACCACCACCGCACCGGGGAAGGCCACGTTGACGATCCGGCTGGCCAGGTTCACGACCGTGCCGTAGATGTCGCCGTCGCGCTCGAGCACCCGTCCGCTGGCCAGCCCGACCCGCACGTCGGAGAGGTGCTCGGCCTCCCGGTAGGTGTGGGCCATGTCGAGGGCCAGCTCGGCCCCGCTGCACCACGGTGTCGGTCATGAACATGACCTCGTCGCCGATCATCTTCACGACGCGGCCCCCGTGGGCGGAGGTGAGGTCGAAGGCGATGGTCTCGAACTGGCCGACGACCTCGGCCAGCTGGTGCTCGGGCAGCTCCTGGGTCTGGGCCGTGAAGCCGACCAGGTCGGCGAAGCCCACGCACACGATCTCGCCCTCGTCGGTGGTGGCCCGCACGATGCGCCGGCGCACGGCGGCGCCGAGGTGACGGCGCCACACCAGCTCCATGATCTGCGGCATGAGCGGCAGCACCTCGGCCACCTGGAGGGCCGACTCGACGTCCACCTCCCCGTCGCTGGCGGCGGCCCGGTCGGCCGCCAGCTGAGCCTCGACCGCCTCCACCTGGGCCACGGCCACCCGGTTCATCGACGAGCCGATGACCCGGGCCATCTGCAGGGCCAGGTCCTGTTCCAGCGAGCCGTCGGCGATGAAGTGGACGACGGCGCTGAGCATCTGGATGTCGGTCTCGGTGAAGACCCGCTCGGTCGGGCCGAGGATCGGGGAACCCGAGTGCCCGCCAGAAGGCCCGGATGCGCTCGGTGTCGAACCCGGAGCGCTCCGCCACCTGGGTCAGATCGAACTCGGACGGCTCGCTCACGACCAGCCGCTCGAGCGCCACCAGCTCGAGGGTCCCGTCCATCTCGGCCTGGGCCACCTCGGCCGGCGCCACGCCCATGTGTCAGCACCGCGTCCCGCAGGAAGCTGCCTCCGTCGCTCACGTGAACGATGGTGGTGGTTCCGATGGTGGTCCGCCAATCGGATCGGCCTCGACGGCGGCGTCCACGACGGGGGCCTCCTCGTCCACCGCGGTGAGGTGGTCGGGCGGGGCCAGCAGCGCCTCACCCCGGGGGTCGGTCGAGCGCCAGGTCGGGTCCAGTCCCGGGCAGGTGAGCAGGACGGGTCCGGCGCCTTCCGGCGCGGCGAGGTCCCACAGCAGGGCCGGGCGGGCCCCGTGCCAGCGCACCGCGAACGACAGTCGACCGAAGCCGGGTCGGGGCGTCGTGCACCTCGACCCCCTGACCCAGCCACGCCCGCGGGTACAGGCCGCACAGCGCCAGCCCGGTCGCGGTCTCGCCGACGAGGACGTCGCGGATGAAGCGCAGCACGTCGGCCCCCGTGGCCAGGTCATGGCCGTCACCGGCGGAACCGCCACCGGTCCGGGGATGCACGACTTCGGGCCAGGTCCAGGTGGGCGAGGCCACCGACAGGACCCACGCCAGTCGGTCGAGGGCGATGGGGTCACCGGCGGCCAGCTCGGTGCGTGGCCAGCTGGCAGGGTCCGCCGCGGGCTCAGCCCGGCACGCCCGACCGGGTCGACCACGGCCGCGCCGCAGAGCTCGGGCGGCGGCGACCCCGGCCCCGACGGGGACGGCGGCTCGTCCAGCCCGGCCTCGAGGGCGGCCATGAAGGCGCGGGCGTCGGCGGCCACCTCGGGCTGGTCGATCCCGTCGAGCAGCGACGCCGCCGCCTCGAGGCCCCGGATGGACCAGGCCCGGTCGTCCCCGGTCAGGCCCGGGCCGGACCGGCGGGTGCGGCGGCCCCGCTTGTCGATCCAGTGCACGCTCTTGGCCACCGGCCCCACCAGGCGCTCGGCCAGCTCCCCGTCGCCGGCCAGCTCGACGTGGCGGGCCAGGGCCACGAGGGCGGCGCCGTTGGCCGCGGCCGATCCGCCGGGGCCCATGAGCGAGCCGTCGAGGGCCTGTCGCTCGGGCAGCGTGGCCAGCACCTGCGCCACCTCGTCGTGGAAGCCCTGCTCGCCCAGGGCCCCGAGGATCGCCTCGGCGTCGACCCAGTCGAGCGGCCGCGCCGGCCAGGCGGCGAGGTCCTCCCCGCCGTGGGCCAGGAGGAGCCAGCGCCGGCCGGTCTCGATCGCCTCCTGCCAGGTGGCGTCGGGCACGGTGACCCGCAGGCCGCGACGCGTCTGCGTGCTCCCACCCCTTGGCCACCTGCTCGCCCGACGGCACCGCCGAGGGGAAGCGCACGGCGGGGACGCCGCCCCGGCGGCGAGGGGGCTCGGTCCGCCCGAGGGGCAGAGCCACCCGCAGCACCGCGGTGTGCGGCAGCGGGAAGATGACGGCGGCCTGGGCCCTGCCGTCGGGGCAACGCAGGGGGGCCAGCGAAGCCGACGCCTCCCCGGCGAACACCAGCTCGGACACGTCCCCGCCGGCGGTGGCACCCGCCATCCGCGCCGGGGCCCGGGGCAGCACCACGCCGAGCTCGCCGTCCACCATCAGCCAACACGCGCCGTCGGGCTCGCCCCGCGGGCCGGGCCCTCCAGCGTGATGGTGTGGACGGCGGCGGCGCCGGTCGGGTTGTAGGGGCACACGGCCAGGGTCAGGGCGAAGGGAACGGCTGAGGCGTTCTCGACCTCGACGATCACGTAGGCCTGGCCGAAGGGTGAGTCGGTGGCGGCGTGGATGGCGTAGACCCGCTGCACGGCGTCGCCACCGGGGATGCGCATGGAGGTCTCGACGACCGGTGCCTCCCCGACCAGGCGCTGGCGCACGGCGGCCTCCCGGGACGGGGCGTGCCACCGGTCGTCGGCGCCGATCCACCAGTCGAGCGACCAGCCGCCGCCCGAGCTCGCCGCCGACCCGGGCGTGACCAGGCCCCGGGGATCGACGACGGCCCGGTCGGGCGAGGCGACCGTCCCCACCAGCGACCACGTCCGGTGGGTGAGGTTCCCGGGGCCGTCCGCCGGGCCCGACGGGCCAACCATCGAGCCGGGGATGAAGTCGGGGCTGTCGACGTCGCTCTGCCGCTCGAGCCAGAACGGCCGCACTCAACCCATCCCGTGCATCTCGAGGCGCGGTCCGGCGCCCGAGCAACCCCTTGTAGGCCTCGGCCGCCGTCCGCCCCTCGTTGATCACGGCGTAGACCTGCTCGGCGATGGGCATCTCCACGCCGTAGAGCTCGGAGAGCTCCATGACCACCGACGCCGTCTTGACCCCTTCGGCCACCATGTTCATGGAGGCGATGATCTCGTCGATGGTGCGGCCCTTGCCCAGCTCCTCGCCGACGTGGCGGTTGCGGCTCTGGGTGGAGATGCAGGTGGCGACGAGGTCGCCCATGCCGGCCAGGCCCGAGAAGGTGATGGCGTCGCCCCCCATGGCGATGCCCAGCCGGGTCAGCTCGTTGAGCCCCCGGGTGATGACGGCCGAGCGGGTGTTGTCGCCGGTGCCCAGCCCGTCGGCCATGCCCGAGGCGATGGCCATGACGTTCTTGAGGGCGCCCGCCACCTCGCAGCCGATGACGTCGGGGTTGCCGTAGACGCGGAACAGCTCGGTGGCGAAGAGGTCCTGCAGCTCCTCGGTGATGGTGGGGTCGCTCATGGCCAGCACGGTCGCCGCCGCGTCGCCGACCAGGATCTCCTTGGCCAGGTTGGGCCCGGTGAGCACGCCGTAGGGGTGGCCGGGCAGGACGTCGTTGATGACCTCGGTCATGCGCAGCCGGCTGCCCTGCTCGAGGCCCTTGGTGAGGCTGACCACCGGCACCCAGGCCCGCAGGTGCTCGGCCACCTGGACCGAGCGTCGAGCGGAAGCCGTGGCTGGGCACGCCCATGACCAGCACGTCGGCCTGGCGGACGGCGTCCTCGAACGACGCGGTGGCCCGCAGGTTGGGATGCAGCTCGTGCTCCGGCAGGTACCGCGAGTTGCGATGGTGGTCGGAGATCTCCTGCGCCACGGCGGGATCCCGGGCCCACAGCACCGTCGAGGTGTTGTGAGCCAGGAGGTGCGCCACGGTCGTGCCCCACGATCCGGCGCCGATCACCGCTGCGCAGATCTGCATCGCCTCACCCTAGACTCGGCCCGTGTCCAGCCGCTCCGTGGCCGTGCTGCTCCCGGTCAAGGCGTTCCGTCACGCCAAGCTGCGTCTGGCGCCCGGCCCTCGACGCCGATGCCCGGGCGGCCCTGGCCGAGCAGATGGCCACCACCGTGGTGCAGGCGGCCGGCCGCCTGCCGGTGGCCATCGTGTGCGACGACGACGAGGTGGCGAGCTGGGCCCACGAGGTCGGGGCCGACGTCATCTGGTGCCCCGGCCGGGGGCTCAACGGCGCGGTGGCCGACGGGGTCGACGCAGCTCGGCGCCGACGGGTTCGACCGGGTCATCGTGGCCCACGCCGACCTGCCCCACGCCCTCGACCTGGCCTGGGTGGCCGACTTCGACGGGCGTCACCCTGGTGCCCGACCGCCACGACGACGGCACCAACGTGCTGAGCGTGGCGCCCGGCTGCCGGGCTTCGGCTTCGCCTACGGCGCCGGCTCGTTCGCCCGCCACGTGGCCGAGGCCGAGCGCCTGGGCCTGGCCCTGCGCATCGAGCGCGAGCGCCGGCTCGGCTGGGACGTCGACCTGCCCGCCGACCTCGCCACCCCGGACTGGCTGGCGTCGTGACGAGTCCACGACCTGGCCCACGCCCCGCCGTCGGCCCTGGCCATCGGCGCCCACCCCGACGACGTCGAGTTCCAGGCCGGCGGCACGCTGGCCAAGTGGGCGGCCGCCGGCTGCGTGGTCCACCACCTGATCCTCACCGACGGCTCCAAGGGCACCTGGAACCCCGACGAGGACATCCCCGCCCTGGTCGAGGCCCGCCGGGTCGAGCAGCGGTCGGCGGCCAAGGCCCTCGGCGCCAGCGGCGAGGTGGTGATGCTGGGCGAGATCGACGGCGAGCTCGAGTCGGGCCTGGAGCTGCGGGAGCGGGTGGCCTACTGGATCCGCATGCTGAGGCCCGACGTCGTGCTCGGCCACGACCCGTGGAGGCGCTACCGGGTGCATCCCGATCATCGCCACGCCGGCTGGCTCACCGTCGACGGGGTCGTGGCGGCCCGCGACCCGTTCTTCTTCCCCGACCACGAGCGTCGCGCACCACCGGCCCGACCGCCTGCTGCTGTTCGAGGCCGACGAGCCCGACCACGTCGAGGACGTCACCGGCTTCGAGGCCACCAAGATCGCCGCGCTGCTCGAGCACCGCAGCCAGTTCGTGACCACCATGGCCATCGACGACGCCGACTCGGGCGAGCAGCTCCAGCAGTTCCGCGACCGGGTCTTCGACCGCATGCGGGCCAACGGCGAGCCGGTCGTCGGTCAGCTTCGCCGAGGCCTTCAAGCTCGTCGACGACCTCTGAGCGCGGACGACCCGACGGCCGTGACGACGTCGGCCGTGACGGCGTGGAGCGACGAGTTCCTGGGGCGGGTCACCGAGCGGTTCACGGCCGCGGCCGACCCGGACCGGGCCGCGGGCATGGCGTCGTACATGCGCGACCAGTTCGCCTTCGCCGGCATCCCCACTCCGGCGCGGGTCGAGCTCAGCCGCGACGTGCTGACCGGGATGGGCGCGCCCACCGAGGCCGACCTGGTGGAGCTCACCGACGCGGCCTGGGCCCGCGACGAGCGCGAGTACCAGTACGTGGCCTGCTGGCTGCTGAAGCGCCGATCCCGGTCGCTGACCTCGGCCACCCTGCCGGCCGCGCAGCGCTGGATCACCACCAAGTCGTGGTGGGACACGGTGGA
>CAVSDZ010000012.1:0-21677 GCA_963726905.1 uncultured Microthrixaceae bacterium | reverse complement strand
CATGCCCCTCTGGTCGTACTCCGACGGGGAGATGTAATGGCCCTCCCGGCCCTCGAGCTCGGTGCGCGACGGGTTCAGGTTGATGTCGATCATGTGGGCACCCGGGTCGGAGATGCCGGCGATGGGGAAGAACCCCACCGGGCCGGTGGCCCCACCGATGGTGGCGAAGGTGGGGGCGTTGATGCCGCTCAGGAAGCCGTACGAGCCGCCGCCGATGGTGGCGGTCGTGGGCGCGGCGAGTTCGGTCGTCCAGTCCGCACCCCATCCGCCGCCGATGGTGGCCGTGATCGGCGCGTTGATGTCCCAGCCACCGCCGATGGTGGCCGTGATCGGCGCGTTGATCTCCCAGCCACCGCCGATGGTGGCCGTGGTCGGGGCGTTGATGTCGGTCGTCCACCCCGGCTCGGACCCTCCGACCATCGACGGACCGAGCAGCTCGTAGGCGCCGGAGGTGGCACCGAAGGCGGCGGCCAGGGAGTCCTGGGCGGCCGACGCACCTCGCTGGTCGAGGTCGTGGGCCGACGCAGTGAGATCGCCCGACAGAGCCAGCAACCCGGCCTCGATGGCCGCCGCCACGGCCAGGATCTCGCTCTCGACCGTGGCCGGGAGCCCGCACTGGCAACACGGCGCCGACACGCTCCCGCCCGCGTCGGCCAACTCAGTGGCGACGCCGTGCAGGACCGACGCCGTGGACGCCATCTCGTCCGGGTCGATGCGGATCCACGTCATGAGCTACGTCGTCCGGGCACGGTGCCTCCACCCTGGTCACGAGCGCCACCCCCAGCAGGCGACGCCGCCCATCGTGCCCCAGACCGGTTGGGCTTCGCTTCAGCGCCGCTGAATCCGTCCGCCGTAGCGGCCTCGGCGGTCCCGCTCGCGCCGCGTGGTCGAGCGCACACCCCGGGGCGCCGCTCGGGCCCTCGTAGTACATTCAGGCGGTTCGAGCATGATGGCTGGGCCGGCCATCATCGAGGCGACGGGTTGGGGGAGGTCGAGGGGCTGGGGTCGTGGGGGCGAATCGTCACGCAATGCGGGGGGCCGGACCGCCTCGGTCGCCCTCTTGAGCGCCGTTGAGGTTCTCTGAACCGTGACGACTGATCATCGGGCGAATGAACCAAGGTCGTTGCCGGCTGGCGGCACCGACCGGGCTGACGGAGGGGCTGGGGCTGATGTCGATGCAGGGAGGCGATCCATGTCGAGGGGCCAACGGACTCCTCGATGATGGCCACCCCTACCCGGTCGCGGGAAACGGCCACCTACAACCTCGATGTGGAGTTCCACGCCGACCTCACCGCGGATGTGTGGGACGGCCGGGGCGGAGCGGCTCCACCCGGACTCGATCGGGGGGCGACCATGGGCTGCCTGATCAGGCTCGACCCCGACGAGCTCGTCGCGACGGCCGCCGCGCTGCGTGCCCAGGCCTCGGAGCTGGCCGACATCGGCACAGGCGTCCAGGGCCAGTGCTGTTCGTGCTGCCTACCGATCGCCATCGAGGGCCAGATCGTGTCCGGAGCGTCGGCGGTGGAGTCCATGCTCCGGGGGGTGGCCACCGACCTGGGCGCGGCCGCCGTCGACCTCGACCAACGGGGAGCCGTCGCCGCCAACGACTCGCTCCCCACCGCCGGGGCGGTGGCCGAAACGGAGACCATGACGATCGGTGGACTCCCCGCCGGCATGACCCTCGAGGAGCTCTCCGCCGAAGGGGCGCCCACCATCGTCGACGGTTCCGGCGGCCTCAGCCTCCAACAGCTCTCGGCGATGGGTGATCAGCTCATGGCCAACGCCCTGCCCTCGTCGGGAGCGAACTGGAAGCACGGAAGATTCTCCGCCGATTTCGAGGCGTCGATCGCCGCGACGCTGCAGGGCCGCGGTGGGACCGGCCTGGGCCTCGGCCCGACCCCGGCGAGCTCGCTCACGCCGGACTACAGCGCCGGCGGCAACGCCTGGGTCGTGCCCTCGATCTCGGAGATCCACAACGATGGCGACCCCGGGGATCACATCATGAGCCGGGCTGTTTACCTCCCTCTCTATCCCGGCGGGCTGAGCGAGGAAGTCCAAGGGTGACATCGCTCGTCAACGGCCGCAACTGTTCCCACGGCAGGATCGAAACCATGACCCGGAAGGCAGGGACTGATGTCGATGCAGACGAACGACGCCATGGTGGCCGAGGCGCTGGCGGCCGCGCTCGACCAATCTCGGGCGGGGGCTCTCGTCGGAACCCCGGCGGGTGCAGGCCAGCTTGAACGACGAGCTGGGCAGCGAGGCCCGGTCGCACCGCGCCCAGATCGACGCCGTGGTGCTGGCCGCCGAGGAGGCGATCCCGTCCCAGCTCACGGCGGGCGACTTCGACCGACCCGCCGCCATGCAGCGCCTGCGCGAACGGGGACTGTCCGACGACATCGCGTCGTTCTCGATCGACGTCTGGCACCACAGCCTGGGGCTCGACGCGCCCGGTACGCCGGCCCCCACGCTCACCACCCCGCCCGTCGAGACCACGCCGAGCGTTCCCGCACCCGTCGGTGAGACCGGCGTTGCCGGCCACCGTGCTGCCCGACTGGCCCGCGGTGGCGGAGCCGGGGCGGGGCTGGTCGTCGACCTCAACAGCGATCCCGCCCCTCGCCGCCCCGCCCCCCGCCCCCGAGCCTCCTGGGTGGCGCCGGCCCCGCCGGCCAAGACGCCCGTCACGCAAGAAGGTGTTCGGCATCGCCGGCGCGGCGGTGGCCGTCGCCGTGGTCATGGCCATCATCATCGTGGTGGCCACCGGCCACGACGCCACCACCACGGCGACCTCGGCCGGGCCCGCCCCCACCTCCCTGACCTTCCCGGTCGAGACGATCCCGGCCGGGTCTCCCCTGGCCGGCGCCGAGCTGACCCGGGTGTGGACCCAGACCGACCAGGGCCTGCACAGCGACCTCCAGTTCCACAACCCGACGGCGGCGGCGATCACCGGCACCCACGTCGAGGCCATCCCCAAGTCGCTGGCCGCCTCGGCCGATCTGGTCACCCCGGCCCCCACCAAGGTGCTCAAGACCGACCCCATCGTGCAGTGGGACGTCACCATCGCGCCGTCGGAGACCACCACGGTCAGCTACGACATCGCCACCACCACGGCGATCACCGACGACCAACTGGCCACCTGGAAGACCGAGCAGGCCACCGAGCTGGCCGCCTACACCGCCAGCCTCGACACGACCCCCCCGGTGGTGGCCGTCACCTCACCAGGCCAACGGCGCCATCTTGACCAGCAAGGATCTCACCCTCACCGGGACCACCGAAGCGGGCGCCACCGTCGTCGTCAACGACGCCGCCGCCGAGGTCAGCGGCACGACCTGGACGTTCCACGCCGTGCTGCCCCCCGACCAGATCATCACCTACTACGTCGTCGCCACCGACGCCGCCGGCAACAAGAGCCAGGCAGTGACGTGGAGCCTTCAGTACCACCCGGCCCCGGCTCCGACTACGCCGAAGTCCACCGACGCCCAAGACCGACCCGCAGGCCACCACGCCGAAGGCGACCACTCCCGACGAGCCCGCAGGTCGACCCGCCACCACCGCCGGCGGCTGGGAACTACCCGCGCCCTACTTCACCTGCAGCCGACCTCCGCTGCCAGCCTATCCGAGCTCACATGCGCGCCTACGAGTTCGACCCGGGCTGCGTCGCCGACGCCGACGGGGACGCCGTGGCCATCTACAACGTCTGGGTCGATCCGCGTGGGGCAGCGTCAGCCATCAGCGACTGCAGCTACGTCAACAACCCCGAGACGACCAACTGCGTGACCTTCACGTCCGTCTCAACCCGACGCTGGTCGAACTTCGTCGGTTCCCGTCTACGTCAGCATCTATGACCCGTATGGCTCGAAGTCCTGGACGGACTGGCACCTCGTCTAACGTGCAGGTGGCCTAGTCCGTGCGCGCCGCGAGCCCGGCGCGCCGATGAGCGGGGGCCTCGTGGTCCGGGTGGTGGACGGGCCCGACTGCTCGGCCACGGCCGCGCTGGCGGGACCCGTCGTGGTGGGCCGGGCCGGTGACCTGGCCCTGACCGACCCCACCACCAGCCGCCAGCCATCTCCGCCTCGAGCCGACTGGTGACGGCGCCGTGGCCACCGACCTGGGCTCGGCCGCCGGTACCCGCCTGGGCGACCAGCCGGTGAATCGGCCGGTCACGGTGGCCCCGGGGGCCGAGCTGTCGGTGGGCGCCACCCGGCTCATGGTGCTGCGGGTGGCGCGCTTCCACCCGCCCAGCAGCGGTCCCGCGCTCGAGGTGCGCACCGCTGAGGGCTCGCGGCGGATGGCCATCACCGGCCGCCTGACCATCGGCCGCGACCAGGGCTGCGACCTCGTGGTCCCCGCGGCCGAGGTCTCGCGGGTCCATGCCGTGGTCCGCTACGACGGCTCCGCCATCGAAGTGGAGGACCAGGGCTCGTCCAACGGGACCAGCGTCAACGGCACACCGGTGACGGGGCGCGCCCTGCTGCGGCCGGGCGACCGCCTCGAGCTCGGACACTCCCCAGCCCGCATCACGGTGAGCGGCCCCGACCCCCTCGACCGGTCCGTCACCGTGCGAGTGCGCCGGGAGGGGGCCCGCGACGTGGTCACGCTCACCCTCGAGACCACCGAGGCCGCCGCCGTGGCCGAGGTGACGGCCGCCCTCGTCGACGTCCTGGGCGCCGACCCCGCCAGCCCGTGGCTCCTCTACCGCCCGTCCGACGGGATCATCCTCCACCCCGACGACGACTGGGCCGCGGTGGGCACCCGCCGCGGCACCGAGCTCGTCCTGGGCCAGGGCGACACCACCTCGTTGCCCGTCGACCCGACGTGGCGCTGGCCCGAGGCATCGGGCTCCCGGATCAACCAGCTCCCCCGCACGCAGTGGCCCAGCGGCCCCTACGTCGTGTCGCCCCCGACCCCTCCGGAGACGACGTCGGTCCGGGGCCGCGGGATGCTGTGGCAGGTCATCGGCGGGCTCGGCGCCATCATGGTCGGCCTGACGGTGGCCGTGTTCGGCCGCAGCTCCGGCTACGCCCTGTTCGGCATCATGGCCGGCGCCATCGGTGTGTTGACGGTGACCACCAGCATCGCCGGCGACCAGTCGCGCCGCCGGCACCGGCTCGCCGAGTACCGCGAGAAGCTGGTGGCCCTCGACGCCGCCCTGGCCGGCGAGCGCCGCCGCCAGGCCACCACCGCCCGGGCGCTCGACCCCGACGCTCCGGAGCTGGCGTCGTGGGTGGAGCGGGGCTCGGCCCGCCTGTGGGAGCGCCGGCCCGCCGACCCCGACGCCCTGCGCCTGCGCATCGGCATCGGTCGCCGGCCGTTGGAGGTCGAGGCTCAGCGCACGCGGGACACCGACAGCCCGTTCAGCGCCGAGTTCGACGAGGTGATGGCCCGGTACCAGTGGCTGGACGACGTCCCGGTGTGCGGCCCGGGCATCGACCGGGGCGGCCTCGGCCTGGCCGGACCGCCCGATCGCGTCCAGGCCCTGGCCCGGCGGATGATCGTGGAGGCCGCCTGCCTGCACGCGCCGCACGAGCTGCGGTTGTGGGTGGTGGCCAACTCACCGGCGTGGGACTGGTGCCGCTGGCTCCCCCACGGCGGCCCCGACGCCCACCAGGCGCTGGTGTCGAGTGACCCGGCGTCGGCCACGCAGCTCCTGCGCGAGCTGCGCACCCACCTGGACTCGGGACGGGCCGGCGAGACCCGAGCCCTCGATCTGGTGGTCATCGACCTCGGCCGGGCCCCGGCCTCGGTGGAGGCCGTCGTGCGCGACGTGACCGGGCAGGGTCTGGTGGTGGTCGTGGCCAACGACCGGCGTGACCTGCCCAACGGCCTCGAGGTGGTGGTGGATCTCGACCAGGAGGGCGGCGGCACCCAGGTGGGCGGTTCACGCGACGGCCCGGTGGGCCCGTTCCGGGCCGACGGCCTCGACGGCCCCACCAGCGAGCGCCTGGCCATCGCCCTGGGCTCCCTCGTGGGGGCCTCCTCATCGCTCGGCGGCGACGGGCTGCTCGACATCCTGGGGTTGGGCGAGGTCCACGACGTGGACATCGCCGAGTCGTGGTCGCGACCCAAGCCCGACCCGCTCACCGTGGCCATCGGGAGGGACGACGCCGGCGAGCCCGTCACCATCGGCTTTCGCCGCGACGGCCCGCACGGGATGATCGCGGGTACCACCGGGTCGGGCAAGAGCGAGCTGCTGCAGACCCTGCTGGCCGCCCTGGCCGTCACCCACAGCCCGGCCGAACTGGCCCTGTTCCTCATCGACTTCAAGGGGGGCGCCACCTTCGCCCCGCTGGCCGACCTCCCCCACGTCGTGGGACTGGTGACCGACCTCGAGGGCGACAGCTCCCTGGCCACCCGGGCCTTCACCGCCCTGGACGCCGAGATCGACCGGCGCAAGCGCCTCCTCGACTCGGCCCGGGTGGCCAACGTCATCGACTACGCCCGGCTCCCGCCCGGCGACCGCGAGCCGCTGCCCAACCTCCTCGTGGTCATCGACGAGTTCGCCCTGCTCGTGCAGCGCCAGCCCGAGGTGAAGGATCGCCTCGACACGGTGGCCACCCAGGGCCGCAGCCTCGGCATCCACCTCCTGCTGGCCACGCAGAGCCCCAGCGGGGTGATCACCCACGCCATCCGCACCAACACCAACCTGTGGCTCTGCCTCCGGGTGGTGTCCGACAGCGAATCGATGGAGCTGCTAGGCAGCAAGGACGCCTCGCGGCTCCCTGACAACACCCCGGGGCGCGGCTTCGTGCGGCTCGGCGCCAGCGACGACCTCAACGGCTTCCAGGCGGCCCGGATCGCCCGGCCCCTACCGGGCGAGGCCGCCGCGGTGGTGGTCCGGGCGGTGGACGGCCGGCGCCTCTACCTCTCCCCGGTCGACGACGACGGCTCCGGCGATGCGTCCGCCACCGAGTTGAGCGTGGTCGTGGAGCGGATCGCCGAGGCCGCCGCCGCGCTGGCGCTCCCCGAGCCGCGGGCCCTGTGGCTCCCGCCCCTGCCCGAGATCCTCCACGAGGCCGACATCGCCGCGTTCGAGCGGCCCTCCGACCGGCTCGTGGCGCTCGTCGGCCTGCTCGACCGACCCGAGGCCCAGACCTGCGAGCCCTACCTGTTCGACCTGACGGCCAGCGGCCATGCCCTCGTCAGCGGCCTGCTCGGGTTCGGCAAGTCGTCCGCGCTGGTCCAGGTCGGCTGCGACCTCGCCGGCCACCACGACCCCGCCACCGTGCACCTCTACGGCATCGAGTCGGGCGGTGGCAGCCTCGCCCCCCTGGCGCCGCTCCCCCACACCGGTGCGGTCGTCGGCATCGGTGACACCGAACGGCTCGGCCGCCTCCTCGACCGCCTCACACGGACCATCCACCGCCGACGCGAGCTGCTGGCCGACGCCGGGGCCGGGAGCTTCCCCCGCTGGCGAGCCGCTGGCGGAGCCGAACCGTGGATCGTGCTGTTGGTGGACGACTACCCGACCTTCCGCGAAGCCGCCGAACAGATCGAGCTGGGCCGGCCCCTCGAGCTGTTCAACTCGATCCTCCAGAACGGTCCCGGCGTGGGCATCCACGTCGTGGTGGCGGTGAGCCAGGCCGGCGACCTGCGCCTCAGCCAGACGAGCCTCATCCCCACCCGGCTCCTCTTCCGCCAGAGCGAAGCCGCCGAATACAGCCTCCTCGAGTTGCACCTCCGCCCCTCCGAGGTGCCCATGGGCCCACCGGGCCGGGCCCTGGTGGCCGGGGGGGCCACCGTCCAGGTCTGCCTGGCTGACGACGACGCCGTCGAGGCCACCGTCACCCGATGGGCGTCGACGCCGGCGGCGGACCGGCCCCGCCCGATCGAGCGCCTCCCCCGAGAGGTGGGCCGCGCCGCGCTGTCGCGACCCACCGAACCGGGCGCCGTTGCCCTGGGCCTCGGCGGTCCCGAGCTCGACACCGTGAGCGTCGGATCGGACCGGGGCTCGAGGGTCCTGCTCGTGGCCGGGCCGCTTCGCTCGGGGCGCAGCACGGCACTGGTGAGCCTGTTCGAGGGGCTGGTGGAGGCCGACCCGGCGGCTCGGTGCACGATCGTCGCCCCCCGTACCAGCCCGATACGGGAGCGGGCCGCCGGCCATGCCAACGTGCGGCGCCTGGTCACCGACATGGGCGGCGTGGTCGACGCCCTCGAAGATCTGGCGGCCACGGTGGACGAACACGCCGTGGTGCTGATCGACGACGCCGAGACCCTCTCGGCCACCCCGGGCGCCGGCGACCTGCTGGAGAAGCTGCTGCGCTCGGCACCCGAGACCGGCCTGCGCTGCGTGGCGACGGCGCGGGTGAACGACCTGCCCACCATGTACGACCCCTGGATCCGATTCCTCATCAGCCTGCGCGCCGCCGTCCTGCTTCAGCCCACCGCCGACGACGCCTTCATCTTCGGGGCCAAGGTCCCGGTCATCCCCGCGGCGACCACGCCGGGCCGAGGCGTGCTGATCGACCGCGGCCAGGTCACGGTGCTGCAGGTGGCCACGCCCGCCGGGGCCGACGCGACCGGGACCCCTGAGACCCGTGCCCCGGGCCCGTCCGCCGCCGTCACCGGCCGGGAGGTGGGGGCATGAGCGCCGCCGAGACCGGGAGCGCCGCCGCCGCCGGAGCCGGGCCGGGTCGCGACCTGGTGGTCGCCCTGCGTGAAGCCGTGGCCCGGGCCGGGGACGGGTGGGCGAACCAACCCTCCCTGCTCAAGCGGCGGCTCGACGACGTGCTCGCCGAGGACGCCGTCGCGCTGCGACCGAAGGTGCATCTGCTGGTGGTGGCGGCCGAAGAGCGGGTGCCCAGCCGGCTGACCCGTTCGCAGCCGTCCCCGGCCCTGCTGGCCGAAGTGGCCGCGGAGCTCGCGGACACCCGGGGCTGGACCGCCGAAGCGGCGACCTGGTCGGTGGCCGTCTGGGCCCAGGCCCTCGAGGTCGGCTCGGTCGAACCGGCGCCGCCGCCCGGCGCCCGTTGACGCCACCCTCCTGCCCGACTCGATGGTCCCACCGCCGCCGCCTCCGCCGCCGCCTTCACCTCCTCCTTCACCTCTCGGCCCGGCTCCAGTCCCTCCTCCACCTCCACCCCCGATCGGGG
Source organism: uncultured Microthrixaceae bacterium (assembly GCA_963726905.1). Taxonomy (GTDB): domain Bacteria; phylum Actinomycetota; class Acidimicrobiia; order Acidimicrobiales; family Acidimicrobilacustridaceae; genus UBA4742. The sequence continues at coordinate 12,588 of CAVSDZ010000012.1, read as the reverse complement.
CGCAGGTGCCCGACGCCGGGCGCCGGCGCTGGGGGCGACGATGAGGCCGATCAGGAGCTCAGGCCACGATGCGGGCCGTCGCCGTCCCGATGCGCAGGCTGGTGCCGGGCAGCAGCCCCACGGCTCGGCCCGGCTCGGCACTGGTCGTCTCCCCACTGGGGAGCGTCACCGCCCACGCCGCGGCCGTCTCGTTGCGCAGGCCCCACCGGTCGTGCTGGGGATGGCGGGCGACGCGACCCACGACGGTCTGATCGTCGTAGTTGAGGGTGAGGTGGTGGGCCCGCACCGTGGTGTCCTCGTTCAGCACGAGCGTGCGGCCGTCGACCTCGAAGCGGATGGGGGCCCCGAGCGGGCGGTCGCAGAACCAGCACGACCGGTGCCCGGTGCCGTCCCAGAAGTTCTCCTTGCTGCACGCCGCGCAGCGCTGGATGGCGTCACGCAACCGGGCCAGGGCGGCTCGCCAGACGCTCTCGCGGACCCGGCCGTTGGCCGGGTCGCTGAGCCCGACCGTGAACGCCGTGGTGAACAGCCGGCGAATGTGTTCGGGGTACAGCATCCAGTTCGACACCACCGAGCCGTGGAGCTCCTCGACCGGCTCGTTGCGACGATCGACCGGGTCGAAGACGAACACCGGCTCCGCCCCGAACAGCTCGCTCTCCGCCCGGTCGTCCCACGTGGGGAAGTCGAGCTCGCGCCGACCCACCAGCGGATGGCCCACCATGAGCAGGTAGAAGAGCAGCACCGACAGCGAGTAGAGGTCGGTGGCCGTGCTGGGGCTGGCCTCGCGGCGCACGATCTCGGGCGCCATGAAGCGCCGGGTGCCGAGCACGAACGAGGGCGAGGCGCCGTCGATCCCGACGTTGTCGTTGTCGCAGATCAGGGGCCGGCCGGTGGACGGGTCGAAGAACACATTGCCGAAGCTGATGTCGCGGTAGCACAGGCCCTCGCTGTGCAGGGCCAGGAAGCTGCTCGACAGCTCCATGCCCAGGGTGCAGATGATCGAGAACGGCACATCGACCTTGCCCGTCAGGAGATCGGACAGACCGGCCGAGCGACGCCGGGCGCAGGGGCATGAGATAGCCGAAGCCGGCCTCATCGGGCAGCGACACCAGCTCGCTCGGCCACAGGAACCGCTGGTCGGGGGCGCCCCGGTCGATCAGGTCCTCGATCGACTGGCGCTGGGCGGCGGTGGCGTTGTTGGAGAAGTACCACTTGAGAGCGGCGGCGCGTTCGTCGGGCCCGAGGGCGACCTCGTACACGCTGCCCTGGCTGCCCTCGCCGATGAACGTCCGCACGACACAGACACGGTGAGAGTCGCTCAGGGTGAACTGGGAGCCGACGGACAGCACCGCACCATGCCTTTCTGTCGAGCGCGAATGATACACATGGCGACCACGGCGGAACTCGGTCTCGGCGGGCGACCTGCTCGGCGATGCGCCACGGCCAAGGAGCAGAGCGAACGTGACTGAGCGACCGGGGTCCAAGCTGGCGGCACGACCGCTGCACTTCTTCATCGTGGCCGACTGCTCGGGCTCGATGGCCTCCGACGGCAAGATGCAGGCGCTCAACAACGCCATCCGGGAGACGATCCCCCACCTGGTCGACGTGGCCGCCCAGAACCCCCACGCCCAGATGTTCGTCCGCGTCGATCGCCTTCTCCAACGGGGCCCGCTGGCACATCGAGCAGCCCCTTCCCGTCGAGCAGCTGCAGTGGAGCGACCTCGACACCGGCGGCTACACCGACCTGGGGGCCGCCCTCGACCTGCTCGCCCCGCAACTCCGGGTGCCACCCATGGAGGAGCGCTCGCTGCCGCCGGCGGTCCTGCTCATCTCCGACGGCATGCCCACCGACGACTACAAGGCGGCCCTGGGCCGCTTCCTCGACGAGCCGATGGGGCGTGCGCGCGGTGCGCATGGCCGTGGGCATCGGTCGCGACGCCGACCTCGAGGTGCTCGAGCGCTTCATGGGCTCCTCGGAGACCGGGCCGGTGACGGCCAACAACCCCGAGCAGCTCGTCCGCATGATCCGCTGGGCCTCCACCCACGCCTCCCGGGTGGCCTCCAACCTGGTCAGCCCCAACCGGGCCTTCGGTCCCCTGAGCGAGGCCGACATCTCCTCCCCGTCGGAGCTGATCTGGTGACGAAACCATCCGCGGCCACCACGTCGTCGTGGCGGACCATCACCGCAACCGCGCTCGGCGCCTCTCACGTGCACTCGGGTCTGCCCAACCAGGACGCGGTGACCACCCTGGCCCTGAACGGATCGGGCGGCGCGGTGGCGGCCGTGGCCGACGGGCACGGAGGCACGCGCTACGTGCGCAGCAACGTCGGTTCGGCCCTGGCCGTGCAGATCGCCGGTGAGGCCGGACGGGAGCTGATCTCGGCGTTGGGGCCCAAGCCCGACCTCAAGGCCGTCCGCGCCGGGTTGGAGGGCCGCCTCACGCCCGCCGTCATCGAGCGTTGGCGCCAGCAGGTGCTCGAGGACCACCGGCTCCATCCCTTCACCGCCGAGGAGCGAGCCCGCGGCGGCGTCGACCTCGACGCCGACCCCACCATCTCCTACGGATGCACCCTCATCGTGGCCGTGCTCGGTCCCCGCTGGCTGGGTCTGGTCCAGATCGGCGACGGCGACGCCATCCTGGTGGCGCCCGACGGCTCGATCTCCACCCCGGTGCCCACCGATGACCGCCTGGTGGGTGGGGAGACCACGTCGCTGTGCCTTCCCGACGCCGTGCACGACGCCCGCATCGCCGTCGTGGGCGACCATCTCCCGGAGCTCGTCGTGCTGGCCACCGACGGCTACGGCAACTCCTTCGCCAGCCCGACGTGGCGCCAGGAAGCGGCCACCGGTCTGCTGGAAGCGGTCCGGCGCGACGGCCTCGACACCGTGGGCGCCAAGCTGCCCGGCTGGCTGGCCGACTCCGCGGCCGCCGGCGGCGACGACGTCACCATGGCCCTGGCCCTCCACCAGGGCTCGGGCCCGCCCGCCGGCGCGGCGCCCGTGGCTCGCTCGAGGCAGGAGCCCCGACGGTGGCCGGCGGTGGCGTCTGGCGGTGGCGCTCGTCCTCGGCCTGCTGGCAGGCGGCGCGGCAGGCTGGCTGGCCCGCGGCGGTCGCACCGACACCACGACCGCCGCGTCCACCTCGGACACGACCGACCCCGTCAACGCTGCGCCCGACACCACGGCGGTGGCCACCGGAACCACACCGGTCGTCAACAGGCGGACGGTGTTGATGGGACAGGGCAAGGCCGTGACGTTCACCCCCGCCGTCGCCCCGGCCGACGTCAGACCGGTGCTGAGCAGCGTCGACCCCAAACTCACGGCCACCATTTCGGTCACCTCACCGATCAGCGTCAGTCTCGCCAACGGGAACTTGATCGTCGGGAAGAAGTCGTTCCCGTATTGATCCGTCCGGCGCCGTTGCCCTGTGGGTCAGCGATGACGGGAAGGTGGCGTGGGTCGTCGCCGCCGACCACTCCGTGAAGCCCGTCCTCGTGGCGGACGGCAGCTCGCCGTTCGACTGGCAGACGCCCGTCTCGGTACCCACGAACTGAACGAACCCAGGAGATCCCGTGGACAACAGCATTCGCATCCGCTGGGCCGGAGGGGAGCAGACCTTCGCCCCCGGCACCGTGGTCCACATCGGGCGCCAGCCGGGCTCGGAGGTGGTGCTGACCAACGCCAACGTGTCGCGCCACCACGCCGAGATCGAGTTCACCGACGGGCACTGGGTGCTGCGTGACGTCGGCAGCGCCCAGGGCACCTGGGTCAACGGGGCGCGGTCGCCGTCCACCGTCGTGACCGGCTCCTCCTCGGTCAGCCTCGGCCAGCCCCCCAAGGGAGAGACGCTGGAGCTCACGGTCGCCGGGAGCGAGGGCACCCGCATGGGCACGGCCGACGCCGGCACCGTCCTGCCCGGCGCCACCCCGCCCCCGCCGCCCTTCGTACCCCAACCGCCTCCCCCTCCTCCTCCGCCACCGGCTCAGTCCCCCGTGACGCCCGTGACCCCCGTGGGGGCCGGGCCCGCCGGCGACATCGCCTCGGCCGGCACCGTGATCGTGGGTCAGAGCCCCGACCGGCCCGGTGGCCGCCTGCGCGAGTCCGCCGTGGCCGGCGCCACCGTGGTCACCACCGACACGCTGAACGTCGAGTGCACCGGCACCTCCTACTCCTTCCAACCGGGCCGCTCCATCACCATCGGGCGCGGCGAGGACTGCGACATCGTGACGGCCAACCCCACCGTGCTCGCGCCACCACGCCCAGCTGCGCCACGACGGCAAGGGCTGGCTGCTGGAGGACACCGACTCGGCCAGCGGGACGTTCGTCAACGACAAGCGGGTGAGCTCGCTGTCGCTGTCGGGCTCGACCGCGGCCTGGCTGGGCTCGCCCGACAGCGGTGAGCGGATCGTCCTGGTCACCAGCGGCGAGACCCGACGGCCCTCGGCCGCCAAGGGAGGCGGCAGCCATCGGGGGCTTCTCATCGGCGCTGCAGTCGCCGCCGTGGTGGTGCTGGTCGCCGCCGTCGTGGTGCTGAGCTCCCGTTCGAGCGGCCCCAACCGGGACCGGTTGGCGAGAGGGACGGTCTCGATCGTCGCCACCAACGACCAGGGCGCCACGTTGGGCTCGGGCACGGTCATCGACGCCAAGCAGGGGCTCATCCTCACCAACGCCCACGTCGTCCAGCCCACCGCCAAGGGCCTCGACCGCCAGGCCGTGGACAACCGGGCCGACCCCGACGAGATCGAGCTGAACATCACGCCGGGTCTCGACAAGCCGGCCGAGCCCAAGTACGTCGGGGAGGTGGTGGCGGCCGACGGTTTCGTCGACCTCGCCGTCGTGAAGATCACCAAGACCATCGGCGGTCGGTTCCTCGAAGCGGGGGACTTCGCCGACCTGGAGGAGATCCCCATCGGCAACTCCGACGCGGTGAAGACGGGCGACAACATCAACGTGTTCGGCTTCCCGTCCGCCGCCGAAAGCGGAGCGGTGACCTACACGTCCGGGTCTATCTCGGGTGCCGTGGGCGACGACAAGCTGAAGACCAACCGGGCGTACTTCAACATCGACGCCCAGATCCTGCCCGGCAACTCGGGCGGGTTGGCCGCCAACCAGGACGGCAAGCTCATCGGCGTGCCCAGCATCCTGCGTGACGGGAAGGTGGGCAGCATCCGTCCCATCAACCTCGCCCTGCCCCTCATCGCCGCCGCCCGCAAGGGCGAGGACTACCAGTCGCCCTACGGCTGAGCCGCGGCGGTGGTCGGCCCGAGGCGGAACTCGATGGCGGTGTCGCCGATCCGGATGACGTCACCGTTGCTGAGCAGATGCTCACGGACCCGCTTGCCGTCCACCACCGTGCCGTTGGCCGAGCCGGCGTCGACCAGGAGGTAGCCCTGCGCGGTGGCCCGCACCTCGGCGTGCACCCGACTGGCGCCCTGATCGAGCACCACCACGTCACGGTCGGGGAGGCGGCCGAGGGTGGTCACGGCGCGGTCCAACCCGACGAGCACGTCGCCCATGCGCAGGTGGGCCGACGTGGCCAGCACCGATGACCGCACCACCGTCACACTGCCGACGGCTCGGCTGCGGGGGCCGTCGACCCGATGGTCCAGGGTCGGATCCTGGTCGAGGATCCGACCCTCGAGGTCACGCAGCTCCTTGGACGGGTCGATGCCCAGCTGCTCGACCAGCAGGTCCCGGCCCTCCTGGTAGGCCGCCAGGGCCTCGGCCTGCCATCCGCAGCGGTACAGCGCCAGCATCAGCAGCCCCCGCAGGCGCTCGTTGAGCGGGTCCTCGGAGACCCACCCCCGCAGCTCGTTGACCACCTCCTGATGGCGGCCCAGCTCCAGCTCGGCCTCCCCCAGCTGCTCGATGGTCGTGGCCCGCGCCACCCGCAGGCGGCTGACCTCACCCTGGGCCACGCCCTCCAACGGGAGGCCGGCCAGCGGCTCGCCCCGCCACAGCGAGAGTGCCTCGCGGAACCGGGCCGTCGCCGGCGCCGGGGCGCCCGACCGCAGCGACTCCTCCCCGGCCCGCCGCAGCTCGTCGAAGCGCAGCGAGTCCAGCTCGGCCGGCTCGACCTGGACGGAGTACCCCGGCCGCTGCGTCACCACCAGGGCCCGTCCCCGGGCATCGACGACCGGGGCCAGCAAGCGGCGCAGGTTCGACACGTAGACCTGCAGGGTGCTCGTCCGCTCCGGGTTCTCGTCGGCCCACACCCACTCCACCAGCCGATCGACCGAGACCACCCGGTTGGGCTCCAGCAGCAGCGCCGCCAGGACGAGCTGCTGCTTGGCCCCACCCAGCTTCACCGGCTGGTGGTCGACGACCAGCTCGAGGGGACCGAGGACCCGGAACTCCACCGAGCGCATCCGACCTCCCATGACCTGCTCCCCCCGTCCCCGAAGTCAGCCGTTCAGCTGGCGAACATTGTGGCTCACTGTTCAACAAGGCGTCCTCAGGACCACTGAGCCGGCCAAGGCATGCCCGATCAGGTGAGCGCCCGGGAGCAGGAGTTGATGTTGTACTGGGAGTAGCCGTAGGCGTACCAGTCGCTCCGCTGCTGCGGGGTCCCGTGGTCGCCGCCGGCGATGGCCCGGAGCGTGTTGTAGCCCTCCCAGTAGTCGCTGTTGTCGAGCTTGTGCGTCACGTTGAGGCCGTAATGGGTGTACATCCCGGCCAGGCAGTCGGCGAACAGCTCGCTCCCGATGGTGCCGCTGCGGCTCGTCCATCCGAGGTCGTACATGATCTCGTGACCCCACTCGTGGGCCAGGATCACGCCCGAGCCGTAGTCGCCGTAGGAGTTGTGCAGGTCCTGGGTCCATCCCGTGCCGATCCAGATCTGCCCGACATAGGCACCGCTGCAGGCGAAGGAGTTGGCGGGGGCCAGCCAGGTGGCGCACTGGTAGGTCCAGCTGTTGTAGAGGTTGATCGTCGGGGTGCGGTAGTACGAGGCCAGCCCCCAGTTGGTGAAGTTCGTGCGCCAGAACCCCTCCAGATCCCACCGGAGGGCGTTGACGCTGCCGGTGGAGGTGAGCTGGGCGGGTGTCATGGCCCCGGCCGGCGTGGCGTCGGCCAGGGTCAGGAACAGCCCCACCACCACCGCGGCGGAGCAGAGGACGGTGAGCAGCTTGCGGATCGACTTCATGGTGACCTCCGGGTCGCATCGCCCGACCAGTCGGCCGGTGCGGGTTCTCGGAGATCACTGTCGGTCACACCGCTTCAGACCGGCATCAGCACCACTTCAATCCCACGCGGAGCTGTCGTCAGACGAGCTAGAACGTGAGCGCCCTGCCGAACACGTCCTGGACCGCCGGCAGCGACGCGGTGTAAGCCGTCCCGAAGACGGGCAAGGCGTTCGGGTACAGGGCCCGGTAGTCGCCCTCGGTGAGCGGGGCCCACCCTTGTGACGCCCGATCGTCGTTGACCTGGGGCAGGGACGGGTCCGGGACCTGGTTGAGCGGGTGGGTGAACTGCGGGAGGTCGAGTGCGGATGCGGCCGGCCCGTTCAGGCGCCCGACCCCGCCGCCGCCGGTCAGGTCGGCCGCCGTGGGACCGGCGAGGTTGCTCCAGCCGATCGCGCTCGTCACCGCCGGGCCGCTCATCGGGTCGAGCCAGCTGCCGGTGAGGGCGGCGGGGCTGGCGGTCGCCGTCCCCACCGGCGTGCCCATCGATGCCAGCCAGTCGCCGCCGGTCACGGCCCACCCCGAGGAGGTGCTCACCACGGGTGAGTCCATCGAGGCGAGCCAGTCGTCGGTCATCCCGACGGTGCCGGTGTCGGTGCCGGCGGCTGGGCCCGAGGCCGCACTGGCCGCCGTCCCCAGCGAGTCGTTGGCGGCCAGGGCGCCCCGCTGCGACAGGTCCGACGCGGCCGCGCCGAGGTCCGAGGCGATGCCCCCCAGGCACGCGGTCACCGCGGCCGCCGCGGCCCGGATCTCACCCTCCACGCCGGCCGGCACGCAACACGACCCGCACTCGGCGCTGATGCCGGAGCCGAGGTCGGCCAGTTCCGTGGCGCTGCCCTGCAGCACCGACGCGGTGCCCGTCAGCTCGTCGGGATCCACCCTGATCCATGTCATGATCGAACCTCCCGCCCGCTCACCACGTACCGCCCAGGACCAGCCCGGTCTCGCCCACGCTGCCGATCAGCGAGCCGGAGTCCGCCACGGTGTTCATGGCGGTCGACGTGGCGTTGAGCCCGAGCGTGTGGGCCCAGAAGTTGTTCTCGATCTGGTTGCCGAGCGATCCGCCGCCGGCGCCGTTCGGCGCTCCCCGGCCGCTCAGGATGCCGGCCACCATGGCCTCGAGCTCGGGCGAAGCCCCCCGAAGGCCGGTCGTGTCGAGGACGCCGTCGCTGCCCTCGTTGAACGACGTCATGACCATGGCGCCACCGTCGAGCGGCGACGTCATCACCCCGTTGACCAGGGTCGGCTCGTACAGGGGCTGGCCGCCATCGGTCGACCATGTCAGCCCCGGCCCCGGCGACGGCAACGCCGTCCCGCCGCTCAGGCCCGGCCCCGAGGCGGCACTGGCGGCCGTGGGCAGTGAGTCGTTGGCCGCCACCAGCCCGCGCTGGGCCAGGTCCTGCGCCTGGGCCTGGAGGTCGCTCGAGACCTGCACCAGGCTCGACTCGACGCCGAAGGCGGCCGCCAGCACCTGCTCCTCCACGCCCGCGGGCAGACAGCACGACCCGCATCCCTGTTGCACGCCACCACCGATGTCGGCGACCTCGGAGGCCGACGCCTGCAGCACCGACGCGGCGGTCTGCATCTCCTGGCCATCAACCCTGATCAGCGTCATCGCACTCACATCCTCTTCCGTTCGTCTGCCCTCGGTGGGCATTCGGTTGGCTTGCCCTCATGGTGCGCCGTAGCCCTTCAGAAGGCCTGCAAACCGGCTGAAGGACGGGGCCGCGCCGGGGGGCGCTAGCTCCCGGGCAGGTGGTCGAGCAGCTCGGTGCGCAGCGCCTCGGTCCCGGCGGCATGGACCGCCAGCGTGCGGGGCTGGGCCTCCGACGGCGGGTCGGCGGACCACCACCGGCCCTCGGCGTCGGCCACCCACAGCAGGTCGCCGCCCACCAGCACGGTGCCGTCGCGCCAGGTGGCGCGACATCTCACCGACACGGCCACGTCGTCGACCGCCAGGGTCGGCACCCCTTCGCCGGTCGCCGCCTCCGGATCGAGGCCGGCGAAGCGAACGACCTCTCCGACCAGGTCGCCGGCATCGGCGCGGCGGAGCCGGCGCCCGAACCGACCGTCGGCCTCGACCACCACCATCGTGTCGGGCCGCACGCAGAACGCGACCGTGTCCGACCGGCCCTCGGCTGTGCGGCTCACCTCGACCATGAGATCGGGGAACACCCCCACCTCGAGCAGCGGACGGACCGGCTCGGCGATGACGACCTGGTCACCGTCGGTGTCCAGCACCCCGTGGGTGACCAGCGAGCGGACCAGGCCGCGACCCACGGCGGCGCGTTCCGACCCCTTCAGGTTGGCCAGGGCGTGGGGCGCCACGGTGGGGAACACACCGGCACCGAGCGTGCCCGCCACCACCAGCAACTCCTCGGCGGACAACACCAGGTCGGTGTCGTGGTCGGTCGCCTCGGAGACCTTGCTGGCAGACTGCCACTGCCGGCGCACGCCGCTCCAGTCACCCGCCGTCAGCGACGGACGGGTGAGCCCGGTGGGCGGGCCGGACGAGCCGGCGCCGTCACCGTTGGTGACGAGGGGTGTACCCAGCAAGGTGAGGCGGTCGGTGACCGCCTCGACGTCGCTGATCACCGCGGTGAACTGCTCCGCGGGGCCGACCGAGGAGGCGATGTACGACATCCCTCCGTGCACGAGGTAGACCGCCACCCCGAGGTACGGCGCGTCATCGTCCCCGAAGGCCACCTCCCGGCGCAGGGCCGGCTGACCACTGAACGCGGTCACTGGTTCGAGGTTGTTCTCGCGATAGCCCGCCAAGCGCTCGGCCAGGGTCCGGCCGTGGAGATCGGCCAGCCCGGCGGTGTCGAGCTCGTCGGCCAGGTTCTCGGCCGTGACCCTCACCCGCGCCCCGCCGGGCCCGAAGAACTCGCGCGGAGTCCAGCGCCCCCCAACCGTCGGGGAGCTCCGCCATGATCCGGGGGACGAACATCGTGGTCACGATGCGCCCCCGGTCGGGCCCGGGGCCATCTCGGCCGCCATGGCCGAGCGGGTCAGCGTCTCGGCCAGCGACTGCAGATCTCCTGCCGCACGGCTGATTCGCTGACGACGCTCGGCGATGGTCGCCCGGAAGCGGTCAGCCGCCGGTCCGGCGTACACCATGCCGGCGACCTGAGCGTCGAGCCGGGCGCCGACTGCTCCCAGCCGGGCGGCCCGCTCGTTGAGCAGCGCCGCGGTCCGGCGCATGCCCTCTGGGTCTGCAGTCATATCCATGGCCAACCCCCTCCCACCTGGCCGCCGGGCTCAGCTGCCGGCCTGGAGCAGCGCGCCCTGTCGGCGAGCGACCTCGCTACCGGCGTCCACCAGGGCCTGCTGGACCTTGCGCAGGGCGACCTCGTACTCGCCGCTCCACATGGTGCGGAACCGCTCGGCGGCGGGCCCTTCCCATGCCGTGCTCTGCAGCTGACCGCGGATGGCCCGGGTCAGTTCCTCGACGCCCTTGGCCTCACGGTCGAAAACCGCCTTCAGCTGGGCCAGTTGCTCAATTTCGCCACCGATACGTGCCATGACCTTCTCCCCTGTTCATCGCTCTCCCATTTGGAGCTGACAACCATTGTGTCCCATGGCCCTTCAAGGTGCCTTCAAACCTCCTGAAGCCCGCACGGGCCCCATCCTTGGCAGTCTGGAGGGGTGACGGACGACGCTCGCTACTGGTTCCGGGCCAAGCGCTACGGCTACGGATGGGGCATCCCGGTCACCTGGCAGGGGTGGGCCGTGCTCGGGGCCTACCTGGTCGTGATCCTGGCCCCGTTGGCCCTGGGCGGCGCCGCCGGCGCCACCGGCTCGCTGGTGGCGCTGGTCATCGCCACCCCGCTGCTGGTGTGGGTCGGCTATCGCAAGGGCGAACCGCCGGCCTGGCGCTGGGGCCGAGACCAGCCTAGGCCGCGACCCCGCAGCTCGCCGCCGGTCCGGTCCGATTCACCACTGACCGCCGGGTGGCGGCCCACCGCGACGACTGAGACTCACCCCCAGCGAAACGGCGTGGACGTCTCCGGCGGGTTGGCGTAGAGCACATAGAACGACTCGGTGTGGCTGCCGACCTTGAACGAGACCCACCCCCGGACACAGGACCCGAGCGGGAGCGGCTTGGTCAGGTCGGGAAGGGCCGGCTCTTTGATCGGGGGATCCTGGTGATCCGGATAGGGGTCCAGGTAGAAGTCGTAGGTGCTAACGGTGGCGATCGGCGCGGATGTGGCACAGACCTCGACGTCGACTGCGGCGAAGGCCTCGCCGTGATCCAGTTCGACGTCGATGCCCGGGTCGGGGTGAGCGGGGTACTCCACCGCATGAACGGTCACCGTGTTGCCCAGCTCGGTCCTCTGGGTCGACCCGAAGGGCTGGACCGGCCCGCCACCCATCTGCAGACCCGATCCCGGGTATTCGCGGTTCTTCGCCTCTTCGACCCCGATGTAGCCCACCGCCGCGGCCCAGCTCAACCCGACCAGAACGGCCACCGTGCCCACCACGGGCCCTACGGCCCTCGCCCGACGGTCCCCTGAGACCCGCCTCGGACATGCGGTCCGACCCGCCCGACCCGCCCGGCTCGGTCGGCTCCCGTCGAGACCCCCGCCAGCGCCAGCCGATCCCCACGGCGGCGAGGCCACCGGCTGCCATCGTGACCAGAGCCAACAGGTCCTGAGCATGGGCCCAGGCCAGGCCCGGCCGCGGGTCGAGACTGCCGCTGCTGGTGCCCAGGGCAGAGCCCATGTAGGAGGACAGGGGGGCGCACGCCGAGGCGTGCCTGGTCTGCGGGGGCCCGCTGAAGCCCGGCAGACCGGGACCACCACCCGACGCGCGAGTTCCCGTCGGGGGCGCTGCAGGTGTAGGTCACGCAGTCGATGTGTGGTGGGGTCAACACGATGATCGCCCCGCCGGCCAAGGCCATCACCGCGACCGCCATGCCGTACCCGTAGAGCGATCTCGGGTCCCTCCGGGGTGACGACCTGGTCATCAGGATCGCCAGTACGCAACCGACGGCGGCCAGCGCCAGGAGCAGCCAGGGCGATCCCAGTTCGCCCCGGGTCCAGGTGATCGAAGTGCGTTGGGTCCACGCGGTGACCAGGATGAGGAGCTCGAACAACACCAGAGCCAGCCCCTGACCGGCGGAGGGCCGGGACGGGCCCGGTGCCGCCGGCGGCGGGGGCAGCCCCGACAGGCCACTCGGCCCTTCGGGTGGTGGCCAGCCCCCCCATCGGCGGCCCTACCGGAGGTGGCCAGCGATCCGCCGGCGGCCCTTCTGGACCTGGCCCTCGGTCCTTCGTCGCATCCGGGGCGCAGGACTCGTCGGCCATGGGTGCATGGTCGCGCCCCGCGACCCCGCTCAGTAGGGCCACAGGTCCCCGGCCCCGGCGACCACCCGATAGTGCGCCGGCCCGGCCGGGTCAGCGC
>CAVSDZ010000011.1:0-105019 GCA_963726905.1 uncultured Microthrixaceae bacterium | reverse complement strand
GGACCTGTGGCCCTTCTGAGCGGGTGAAGGAGCACGACCATGCACCCATGGCCGACGAGTCCTGCGCCCCGGATGCGACGAAGGACCGAGGGCCAGGTCCAGAAGGGCCGCCGGCGGTCGCTCGGCCACCCCCGGTCAGGCCGCCGAGAGGGGCTGGCCACCGCCGAAGGGCCGAGTGGCCTGTCGGGGCTGCCTCCGCCGCGGCGGCACCGGGCCTGTCCGGCCCTCTGCCGCCGGGGCTGCGCCTGGTGTTGTTCGAGCTCCTCATCCTGGTCACCGCGTGGACCCAACGACTTCGATCACCTGGACCCGGGGTGAACTCGATCACCCCTCGCTGCTCCTGGCGCTGGCCGCCGTCGGTTGCGTACTGGCGATCCTGATGACCAGATCGTCACCCCGGAGGGACCCGAGATCGCTCTACGGTGCGGCATGGCGGTCGCGGTGATGGCCTTGGCCAGCAGGGCGATCATCATGTTGACCCACCACACATCGACTGCGTGACCTACACCTGCAGCGCCCCCACGGAAACTGCGCGTCGGTGGTGGTCCCGGTATGCCGGGCTTCGGCGGCCGCCGCAGACCGGCGCGCCTCGGCGTGCACCCCCCTGTCCTCCTACATCGGCTCTGCCCTGGGCGCCAGCAGCGGCGGTCTCGACCACGGCCGGGCCTGGCCTGGGCCCATGCTCAGGACCTGTTGGCTCTGGTCACGATGGCAGCCGGTGGCCTCGCCGCCGTGGGGATCGGCTGGCGCTGGCGGGGGTCTCGACGGGAGCCACCAGCCGGGCGGGCCGGGCGGGTCGGACCCCATGTCCGAGGCGGGTCTGAGGACCGTCGGGCGAGGGCCATAAGGCCTGTGGTGGGCATCGTGGCCGTTCTGGTAGGATAAGCTGGGCCGCAGCAGTCGGCTACATCGGAGTCGAAAGGCCAGAACCACGAATACCCCGGATCGGGTCTCCAGATGGGTCGCGGGCCCGTCCAGCCCTTCGGTCGACCCAGAGGACCAGCAGGGCGACACGGTGACCGTTCATGCGGTGGAGTACCCCGCTCACCCCGACCCGGGCATCGACGCCGAATTCGATAGCGGCGAGGCCTTCGCCGCAGTCGACGTCGAGGTCTGTGCCGCATCCACGCCGATCGCCACCGTCGGCACCTACGACTTCTACCTTGACCCCTATCCGATCACCAGGATCCCCGATCAAGCAGCCGGCCCTTCCCGACCTGACCAAGCCGCTCCCGCTCGGGTCCTGTGTCCGGGGGTGGGTCTCGTTCAAGGTCAGCAGCCCCACCGCGTCGTTCTACGTGCTCTACGCCAACCCCCGGAGACGTCCACGCCGTTTCGCTGGGGGTGAGTCTCAGTCGTCGCGGTTCGCGCCACCCGGCGCTAGGTGGTGAAGCGGCGGACCAGCGGCGAGCTGGGGGGTGAGCGGCCTAGTGCTCGTCCTGCGCCCCCAGCGCCAGGCCGGCGGTTCGCCCTTGCGATAGCCGACCCACACCAGCAGCGGGGTGGCGATGACCAGCGCCACCAGCGAGCCGGTGGCGCCGGCGGCACCGCCCAGGGCCAACGGCGCCAGGATCACGACCAGGTAGGCCCCGAGCACGGCCCACCCCTGCCAGGTGACCGGGATGCCCCATCCATAGCCGTAGCGCTTGGCCCGGAACCAGTAGCGAGCGTCGTCCGTCACCACTCCAGACTGCCAACGATGGGGCCGGGGGCAGGCGCGGCCTGAACGAGTGACGTCACCGGGCGGGGCTCTCCTAGCATCGGGGCATGACGACGCCCGGCCCGATCGGCCCCTTCCCACCCGGCGTGGAGACCGATGAGGAGCGCGACGGCTACGACCGGATGCGCCGCCGGGCGCTGTGGACCATGCCCAGCGGCCTCTTCCTGGTGGGGAGCCGGGCCGGTGACCGGGCCAACCTCATGACGCTTGAACTGGGCCACCCAGGTGGCGTTCCAGCCCAAGTTGCTGGGCATCGGGGTCGAACACCCCGCTCTCACCCACGAGCTCATCAGCGAGGGAGGCGCGTTCAGCGTCTGCACCATCGACCGTGAGGACCGCGCCATCGTGCGCAAGTTCACCAAGCCGGTGGAGATCGACGACGCGGCCGGCACGGCCAACGGCTTCGCCATCCACGCCGAGCGGACCGGGGTGCCGATCCTGGATCAGGCCCCGGCCTGGTTCGACTGCGAGGTGCGCCAGGCCGTCGACCTGGGGGAGCACACCTTCTTCATCGGCGAGATCGTGGCCTGCGGCTTCCAGAAGGCCGAGGACACCCCCGTGCTGCGGATGGAGGACACCCGGATGAACTATGGCGGCTGACGGGGCGTCCTTCACCGGCGCCGTCCTGGCCGGCGGGGCGTCGTCGCGGATGGGCCGCGACAAGGCACTGATCGATCTCGACGGCCGGCCCCTGGTGGCGGCCGCGGCCGAGGCCCTGTCCGGCGCCGGCGCCGGCTCGGTCATGGTCATCGGCGGCGACGGGGCCGCCCTGGCCGCCCTGGGCCTCGACGCCCGGCCCGACGACCACCCGGGCGAAGGCCCCCTCGGTGGGATCCTGACCGCCCTGCGCCTGAGCGCCGACCCCATCGTGATGATCCTGGCCTGCGACATGCCGGCCATCGACGCCGCCACGGTGGCGGCCATCGTCGCTGCCCTGGCCGGCACCCCGGGGGCCGACGTCGCCGTCGCCGTCGTGGAGGGGCGGCGCCAGCTGCTGACCGCGGCCTACCGCCGCCGCACCGACGGGGCGCTGCGGCGGGCCTTCGACGCGGGGGAGCGGGCCCCGCGTCGGGCCGTGCAGGGGCTGGAGGTGATCGAAGTGCCGGGGCTCGACCCTCATCTCCTCGGGGATGTAGACCGGCCCGACGACCTGCGCCGCTACGCTCAGCGCCACGCCTGAGTGTTCGCCGAGTCGACGTCCCCGCCCGGTCGGGGGCCGGACGGCCCGAAGCCTCAGGCGTGCCACCCGCACTTCGAAAGGTGATCGTGAGCGTTCCCGAGATCGACGTCCAGGCCCTGACCCCGCGCCACGCCGAGGGGGCGGTCATCATCGACGTGCGTGAGCCCGATGAGTACCGCGAGGCCCACGTGGTGGGGTCCGTGCTCATCCCGATGGGGGAGGTCGCCGAGCGCGTCGACGAGATCCCCGACGACCAGCCCGTCTACGTGATCTGCCGCAGCGGGGCCCGCAGCGGCCGGGCCGTGGAGTGGCTCATCCGCCAGGGCTACGACGCCACCAACGTGTCCGGTGGGATCCTGGCCTGGCTCGAGCTGGGCAATCCCGCCGTGACCGGTGACGAGGCCGGTTCCCTGTGAGCCTCCCGAGCGGCGCGTGACCCATCAGTTGGTCGACACCGCCGAGGGCTTCGCCTCGGTGCTCGACGCGCTGCGCGACGAGCCCGCCTACGCCGTCGACACCGAGTTCCACCGCGAGCGGACCTACTACCCGAAGCTGGCGCTGGTGCAGATCGCCTGGCGCGACGGCCTGGCTCTGGTGGACCCGCTGGCCGTGGACATCGCCCCCCTGGCCGAGATCCTCGACGGGCCCGGTGTCGCGGTGCTGCACGCCTGTGATCAGGACCTGGAGGTGCTGGACCTGGCCTGCGGGACGATCCCGGCTCACCTCTTCGACACGCAGATCGCCGCCGGGTTCGTGGGCATGTCCATGCCGTCGCTGTCCAGCCTCTACGAGCGCGTGCTGGGCATCCGGGTCGGCAAGGGCGACCGTCTCACCGACTGGCTGGCCCGCCCCCTCAACGACGCGCCAGCTGCGCTACGCCGCCGGAGACGTCGAGCACCTGCTGGCCGTCTACCAGCACGAGGTGGCCGACCTGGAGGGCCGGGGCCGGCTGGCCTGGGCCCTGGACGAGTGCGAGGGGGCCCGTCGGCGCGAGCGTGGCGCCCGTGACCCGGAAGAGGCGTGGCGACGGGTCAAGGAGATCCGCCAGCTGCGGGGCCCGGCCCGACGGGTGGCCCAGTCCGTCGCGGCCTGGCGGGAGCGGCGGGCCGCGGAGATCGACCAGCCCGTGCGCTTCGTCCTGCCCGATCTGGCCATCGTCGGCATCGCCCAGCGCCAACCCAAGAGCCCGCCCGACCTGCGCAAGATCCGGGGCCTCGACGACCGGCACCTGCGCGGCGAGCAGGCCGAGGGGGTGCTGGCCGCCGTGCGCGAGGGTCTCGCCCGACGGCCCGAGGCGGCCGAGGAGCCGGCCCGCGAGCTCGATCGCGATCTGCGCCCGGCGGTGGCGCTGGTGTCGGCCTGGGTGAGCCAGCTGAGCCGCGACCTCGAGATCGACACGACCCTGCTCGGCACCCGGGGCGACATCGAGGCCCTGCTGCGCGACGAGCCCGACGCCCGCCTGGCCACCGGTTGGCGGGCCGACCTGGTGGGCGAGCCCATTCGCCGGCTGGTCGACGGGGAGGCGGCGCTCGCCTTCGGCGGGGCCGGCGAGCTGGTCCTCGAGGAGCGCTCCCACCGCACCCTCCCCTGACCCCCAGCCGTCCCCCGAGCGTTCTGGTCGCGAGAAGCGACCTCGGGGGTTGCCTGACGCGACCAGAACGGGAGAAGCAGGTCGGCGACGGCTCAGGGGCGCAGGACGACCGCCTCGTCGGGGCGGAGGACCCCGTCGAAGGCCGAGGCCTCGGCGCCCGGGTGGGTCCCGATCTCGACCATGCCGCGCACCCGGGGATGGGCGACGCGCGATCGGCTCGCCGGTGAAGTTGACGGCGATCACCCGGACGTCGCCGTCGGTCTCGCGGGCGTAGGCCAGGACTCCGCGGGTCGAGCCCGTCGAGCAGGGTGAGCGAGCCGCCGTGGAGGGCGGTCGAGGACCGGCGGGCGGCCAGCAGGCGACGGTACAGGTGGAGGATCGACGCCGGGTCGTCGATCTCGGAGCGGGCGTTGCGGTGGTCGGGGTCCGGCGGCCAGGGGAGCCACGGGTCCGCGGTGGCCCAGCCATGGGTGGGCCCGGGCTCCCAGGGGATGGGCGAGCGGCAGCCGTCGCGGCCCGCCGGGGTCGACCACCCGCTCGGGCGGGATGACCCCGTCCTCCAGGCCGAGCTCCTCGCCGGCGTAGAGGAACGGCGTGCCCCGCAGCGTGAGCAGCAGCACGGCGGCGGCGCGGGCGCGGGCCTCGGAGCCGTACCGGGTGCGGTGGCGGCGGTTGTCGTGGTTGGACAGCACCCAGGTCGGCCAGGCGCCCCGGGGGTCGTGCTCGGCGGCGGCGATCTCGAGCTGGCGCCGCCACTTGCCGGCGTCCCACGGCGCCAGCAGCGGCGGGAAGTTGAACGCGAGGTGGAGCTCGTCGTCGTGGCCGAGGTACTCGGCCACCCGGGCGGTGTCGAGCAGGTACACCTCGCCGATCGACACCCGGTCGCCGGGGTAGGCGTCGAGCACGCGGCGCAGGCCCCGGAGCAGCTCGTGGGTCTCGGGGCGGTCGTTGAGGGGCACGTGGGAGAGCCCGGCCAGGTCCTCGGGGTCGTCGGGCAGGGTCGGGGTCCTTGCCGATGAGGTGGATGACGTCCATGCGGAAGCCGTCGATGCCCCGGTCCAACCAGAAGCGGAGCACGTCGTGCATGGCCGCCTCGACCTCGGGGTTGGCCCAGTTGAGGTCGGGCTGCTCGGGCAGGAAGCAGTGCAGGTAGTACTGGCCGGTGGCCTCGTCGAAGGTCCACGCCGGCTGGTCGCTCCACGCCCGGATCCAGTTGTTGGGCGGGCCGCCGTCGGGGGCGGGGTCGCGCCAGACGTACCAGTCGCGGTGGTCGGCCTGGCGGGACGAACGGCTGTCCAGGAACCACGGGTGCTGGTCGGAGGTGTGGTTGGGCACCCAGTCGAGGATGACCCGGAGGCCGTGGTCGTGGGCCGTCGGCCACCAAGGCGTCGAGGGCAGCCAGATCGCCGAAGACGGGGTCGACGTCGCAGTAGTCCGAGACGTCGTAGCCGAAGTCGCGCATGGGGGAGCGGAAGACCGGCGACAGCCACAGAGCGTCGACTCCCAGCCACTGCAGGTAGTCCAGTTGTCGGCGGATGCCCTCGAGGTCTCCCACGCCGTCCCCGTCGGTGTCGAGGAAGGATCGCGGGTAGATCTGGTACACGACGTCGGACTGCCACCACGGGGCGCTCTCGGGCATTCGGGGGAGCATAGGTGGTCGGTCCGGCCCGGCGAGGGGCTACACTGCCCGGGCGACAACCGGCACCACCTGGGAGTTGGCCCGTGAAAAAGGGGCGGCATCGGCGCTTCGAAGAAGCCCGCGCACTCAAGCACACGAATGACATGGACATCGACGCGATCCTTGACAAGCGCGACGCTGAGCCGTGTCCCGAATGCGGTGCCGGCCCCGGTCATGACCACGCATCCTGGTGCCTCCGTGAGGAGGCCGAGGATGACGGTCTCTGGCCGACCTGAGCCTCGCCTGAGGCCCTGAGCCGGCCTCCTCCCTCCCCACTTCTTCAGCTCCTCGGCTCGCCTCCCTCTTGGCGCGCCCGACCACCTGCGAATTCGAGGCAATCCCTGTGTCCCCCGCACCCCAACTCCGGAACCTGGCCCTGGTGGCCCACGTCGACCACGGCAAGACGACCCTGGTCGATGCCATGTTGCGCGCCGCCGGGGTCTTCGACGAGCACGCCGCCCTGGTCGACCGGGTGATGGACTCCAACGACCAGGAGCGCGAGCGGGGCATCACCATCCTGGCCAAGGCGGCGTCGGTGCAGTGGGGCGACGTGCGCATCAACCTGGTGGACACCCCGGGCCACGCCGACTTCGGCGGCGAGGTCGAGCGGGCCCTGGCCCTGGTGGACGGTGTGCTGCTCCTGGTCGACGCGGCCGAGGGCCCGCTGCCCCAGACGCGCTACGTGCTGTCCAAGGCCCTCGCCGCCCACCTCCCGGCCGTGGTCGTCCTCAACAAGGTCGACCGCCAGGACGCCCGCGCCGCCGAGGTGCTCGACGAGATCTACCAGCTGTTCCTGGACCTCGACGCCGACGACGAGAAGATCGAGTTCCCGGTCATCTCGGCCGTGGCCCGCGACGGCCGGTCGATGCGCGGGGTGGGGATGCCCGACGCCGACGCCGACCTGAGCGCCCTGTTCGAGGCCATCGTGGACACGCTGCCGGAATCGACCGGTGATCCCGAGGCGCCGCTGCAGGCCATCGTGACCAACCTGGACGCGTCGGAGTACCTGGGTCGCCTGGCGGTGGGCCGGGTCATCCAGGGCACGCTGCGCAAGGGTGACCAGGTCGCCCTGTGCGAAGAGGACGAGGGCCAGACGCCCCTGCGACGCAAGCTGACCACCCTCATGGGCTTCGAGGGGATCTCCCGCGTCGACGTGGCCGAGCGGGTGGCGGGCGACCTGTTCGTCATCGCCGGGTTCCCCGAGGTGGAGATCGGCGACACCATCGCCGACCCCGTCGACCCCAAGCCGCTGCCGCGGCTGGTGGTGGACGAGCCCGTGCTGCGCATGACCTTCGGCGTGAACACCTCACCGCTGGCCGGCCAGTCGGGCACGTACGTGACCTCGCGCCACCTGCGCGAGCGGCTCGACCGCGAAGTGCTCGGCAACGTGTCGATCCGCCTGGCCGAGACCGAGAGCCCCGAGATCATCGAGGTGGCCGGCCGGGGCGAGCTCCAGCTGTCGGTCCTCATCGAGGCGATGCGCCGCGAGGGCTACGAGCTCCAGGTCAGCCGCCCCGAGGTCATCGTGCGGGAGATCAACGGCAAGCGCCACGAACCGCTCGAGCGGGCCGTCATCGACGTCCCCGACGAGCACGTGGGCACCGTGACCCAGGCGCTCGCCCCCCGCAAGGGCAAGGTCACCGACCTGCGCCCCGGCGACATCGGCCGCACCGTGATCAGCGTCGAGGCCCCCAGCCGCGGGCTCATCGGCTTCCGTTCCGGGCTGCTCACCGCCACCCGGGGCACCGCCCTCATGCACCAGCACCACGCCGGCTGGATCCCGTGGGTGGGCGACCTGCCCACCCGCAAGGGAGGGGCCATGTTGTCCGACCGCACCGGCACCACCACCGGCTACGCCCTCGACAACCTGCAACAGCGCGGCGAGATGTTCGTGGGGCCGGGCGAGGCGGTCTACGAGGGCATGATCGTGGGGGAGAACGCCCGCCCCGACGACATGAACATCAACGTCGTGCGCGAGAAGCAGAAGACCAACATCCGCACCCACGCCTCCGACGAGGCCATCAAGTTGACCCCGCCGCGCGAGGTCACGCTCGAGATGGCCATCGAGTTCATCGCCGACGACGAGCTGGTCGAGGTCACCCCGACCGCGCTCCGGCTGCGCAAGCGGGTGCTCAAGGAACAGGACCGGCGCCGGCTCAAGCGCTGAGCGCCCGGCCGGTCACACGGCGGCGCGCCCTCAGGCGTTGGCCAGCTCGATGGCGCGGTTGACGGCGTCGTCGAGGTCGTCGCCGGTCATGACGACCATGGTGCGGCGATGGCCCGAGCGGGCCGCCAGCGACGCCTCGGCCCGCTTGCGGTTGGGATCGTGGAGGCGATCGGGCACGTCCACCAGCAGCTGACCGATCACGATGCCCGACATGGCCTGGCGGTCACCCAGCCGACGCGAGTGGTAGTACTGCACCGGCCCCGAGAACAGCGCACCGCGCTCCACCCGGAACGGGGGCAGCTGGGTCTGGCCGTGGGCCTCCAGCCGGCGGATCAACCCGATGAGCACGGCGTGCTGGGCCCGCGTCCGCTCGTCGCACAGGGCCCGCACCGTCGTCGAGGTCGAGGGGGTTGGCCGCCCGGTCCAACATGGCGATGGCCGGCTGGTAGGACTTGCGGTGCTTGCCCGAGCGGGTGCGCTTCATGGCCCGTGGCTTGGGCCGCTCCCGGGTCACGCTGGCCAGCGACGGGTGCTCCAGGTAGCGGTTGGCCTCCAGGCCCCGACGGCGGGCGGCGCGGATCACCGGGTCGTCCAGGGCGTGCTGGTTGTTGTGCTCGGCCGCCTGGGCCGCTTCGCGCACGGCGTTGAGCGCCGCCACCAGCACCCGGTTCTCGTCGATGTCGTAGGCCCGCGACGGGGTCTTGCACACGAACAGGCCCTCGTCGCCGAAGCTCGAGGCCCGGGCCGACATGGTCTCGCTCCACAGCACCGGCCCGCGGATGCTGCCCACGCAGCGCTCGGTCTGGGTCTGCAACGACGTGGCCAGCGAGCGCAGGGTGTGGGGCATGGCCAGCATCAAGGCCTCGGCCTCGAAGGAGTTGGCGATGTCGGAGCCCACCGCCTGAGCCACCTCGGCCTGGGGGAGGCCGACGAGGGCCGAGACCGTCCGCACCACGTCGAACGGCTTGGACAGCCGGGCCCAGATCTCCATGAGCGGGTCGAGGCGATCGCTCGAGCCGCCGGGAGGCAGGGCCTCGATGATCGTCACCGCTCGTCCCGTCCCCGGCTCAGACGGCCAGCTCGACGCCGAGCACCTCGGAGATGGTGCGGGCCGCCTCCGTCTGCTCCGGCGGGTCGAGGAGCTGGGCCACGGTGCGGTACAGCGTCGTGGCCCGCCGATCCTCCATGCCTTCGAACTGCGGCAGGAAGTAGGCGTAGAAGACCTCGTAGATGAGCCGCGACTCGGTGGGGTCGTCCTTGGCCCGGCGGGCGGCGTACTTGGCGGCGTCGAGGTAGACGGCCGGGCCCAGGTTGGTGAACTTGCGCAGCGGCAGCAGCTTGGCCACCAGCTCGCCGGGGCCCTGGAGCAGCTTCTCGTAGGCCGAGTCGCTCGGGGTGCCCACCTCGATGAAGGCGAAGCGGCGCATGAGGGCGTAGGACATGTCGAACAGCAGGTTCTTGTCGAACACGTTCATCGTGGCGATGATGCGCCAGTTGGCCGGCACCCGGATGACGTCGGTCTTCTCGGGGGGCTCGACGCCGCTGGGCACGATGGACAGCGGATTGGGCTGGCCCTTGCGCTTGAACGGCAGCACCACCGCCGAGCCCGACAGCACGGTGAAGAGCTGGCCGAAGGCCCGGTCGAAGTTCGAGCGGTTGAGCTCGTCGATCACCAGCCAGCGGCCGCTCTCGATGGCATCGACGAACAGGCCGGGACGGTAGATGAGGCCGTCGGGCGTGGGCTGGAGGCCGCCGATGGTCTCGAACGTCGTCCACTCGGAGGTGGCGGTGGTGGGCAGGTAGCCCGTGCAGAACATGGCCTGGCGGGCCACGTCGGCGGCCAGGTAGGCCAGCGTGGTCTTGCCCGTGCCCGGAGGGCCCGTGAGGATCACGTGCTTCCCCGCGTCGATGGCCGCGACCAGCTGGTCGATCACGTAGTCGGGGAAGATCATCCCCTCCTCGGTCGACGCCTGAGTGAGCTCTTCAGCGGTGAATGCGCGCATTGCCTAGCCTGTCGGCGGCTCAGTGCCGCTTCTTGAGGGCTGGATGGGGAAGAAGCTGCCTGGTGGGGCGGGCTTCCATGGCCTCGACGAACAGCTCGAAGGCCTTCTCGCCCACCATCTCGGTGATCTCATCGTGCAGCTCCTCGTAGACGGGTCGGCGCCCGATGAAGGCGTCGGGGGCGTCGGTGCACCACCAGTGGAACTCGTGGCCGCCCTCGCCCCAGTCCCGCCGCTTCCACTCGCGCAGGACGTTGGTGAGATGGCCGTTGTCATCGGTGCGCTGCTCCAGGCGCAGCGGCAGCTGCCAGCACACGTCGGGCTTCCAGTCGATGAACCGCTCGCCGCGGGCCACGCGCGGCCTGGTGGAGGGCACAGCCGGCGCCGTTGGCGAAGCCCGGTCGGTTCAGGAAGATGCAGGCGTCATCGACCAGGCGGGACACCCACTCGCCGTCGTCGTTGCGGTGCAGCGGACCGCCGGCGGCCTCCGACTCGGCGTGGAACTGCCACTCGTCGGGCTCGAGGCGGGCCGCCGCCCGGGCGACCCGCTTGCGGTCCGCCTTGCCGGTGAAGTGGGCCCCGTAGCTGCAGCAGCCCTGCTCCAGCTCGGGGGTGGGCCCGGTCAGCACGCCGGGACAGCCGTGACCGAAGATGCACGTCCACGGGCTGGTGAGGAACGTGACGTCGAACTCGTAGGTCTCGTCCTCGAGATCGAACGAAAGCCACTCGTGGAGATCGTCGGGCGTGGTCATGGCTCGCAGTCGTGGATCGGGACGCGTGGATGACGCGTGGGTGAAATGGGCCGGCAAGGGCCGAGCGTACCCGCGCCCGGGGGCGCGACGGTTGCTTGGAAGCCCGGAGGCGACGCGCTGAGGAAGAGGGCATGGCCGGAGAGTTCGATGACATCCGAGGGCGGCTCGAGTCCATCAGCGAGGAGCTGGCCGATCTGGCCATCCAACGGCTGCGGGAATCCATCGACGCCGGCGGCACCGAGCTGCCGGTCGACGAGAAGCGCATGACCCGCGCCCGGCGGTCGGTGGACAAGGCCATCGCCATCCTGCGCGAGGCCGACGACCGCGTCGCCGACCTCGACGACGTCTGAAGCCCCAGCCCGCCCGCTCAGCGCCCTGCGTTCGTCCAACCGCGCGGTCGCGTGGGTCGGGGGTCGGAGGCGGGGTTCGGGCTAGCGGGGGTCGTCGGCGAACAGGGGAGGGACCCCCCCGATGCCCAGCTCGGCGGCGTCCTCCATCGCGCCCAGCGGGCCCTCCATGGCCCCCTCGTGGGCCACCGCGGCGGGCAGGTAGCGCCACACCAGCACGGCGGCGACCAGGGCCAGGATGGCCCCGGCCGTCACGGCCAGGTGGATGCCGTCGACGAAGGCATGGTCGGCGCCGGCGGCTGAGCACCCGCCCGGCGGCCTCGGGCAGGTGCGACGCGGTCTGCAGCGCCCCCGACAACGACGACTGGGCGGTGGCCTGGTCGGCCGGGCTGAGCGACGCCGTGAGCCGCTCGATGGTGACGGCGTAGCGCGACGCGGCGACGCTGCCCAGCACGGCGACGCCGAGGGCGGCGCCCAGCTCCCGGGTGGCGTCGTTCATGGCCGAGCCGGCGCCGGCCCGGCGGGTGCGGCACCGACGACATGATGGCCGCGGTCATGGGCGACATGGCCAGGGCCATGCCCGAGACCAGCGGGATGACGCAGACCAGGATGTAGACAGTAGGGCGTGTCGACGCCGAGGCCGCGGAACATGATCAGGCCGAGCGCCACCAGGACCATGCCGGCCGGCACCACCCGGTTGGCGCCGAACCGGGCCGACAGCCGCGGGGTCAGCGGCGACACGATGATCATGATCGGCGCCATGCGGCAGGAAGCGCAGGGCCGAGCCGAGCGGGCGTGTAGCCCAGGACGAGCTGGAAGTACTGGGTGATGAGGAACATCACGCCGTACATGGACAGGAAGACGAGGATCATGCCGCCGGTGCCGATGCTGAACGACGGGTTCTTGAAGAAGCGGATGTCGAGCATGGGCTCGTCGGCGTGCAGCTCCCACAGGGCGAACAGCGGTGAGCACCACGGCGGCCACGGCGAAGGCGCCGAGGGTGGCCGGCGCTGGCCCAGCCGGCGTCGGGCGCCTGGATGAGGCCGTAGACGAGGGCGACGATGCCGACGATCGACAGCACGGCGCCCGACCGGGTCGAGCTGGGCCTGCTCGGGGTCGCGGCGACTTGGGCACGAGGAACCAGCCCGAGACGAGGGCCACGATGATGATCGGCACGTTGACGAGGAACACCGAGCCGTACCAGAAGTGGCCGAGCAGCCAGCCGCTGGCCACCGGGCCGATGGCGCCGGCGGCGCCGGTCACGCTGGCCCAGATGGCGATGGCCTTGGTGCGCTCGTCGGGCGGGAAGACGTTGACGATGATCGACAGCGTCGACGGCATGATGAACGCGGCGCGCCACGCCCATGAGGGCCCGGCAGCCGATGAGCTGCCACATCGACGTGCGACAGCGCGCCGCCAGGCTGCACCCGACGAGGAACAGCACGAGGCCGAACTGCAGCGCGCCCTTGCGGCCGAAGCGGTCGCCGATGGCGCCGGTGGAGAACAGCAGGCCGGCGAACACCAGCGAGTAGATGGCGACCACCCACTGCAGCTGCGAGGTGGTGGCGTGCGAGCTCGCGCGACAGCGTCGGGATGGCCACGTTGAGGCTGGAGTTGCCGACGAACACGATGAGCAGGCTGAGGCAGAGCACCACCAGGGCCCACCACCGCCGGGGTAGAGCGCGTCGACCGGAGCGCGCGGCTCGGGCTCGACGGTCATGGGCTCTCCCTGGTGGCCTGTGGGGTACCTGTGGTATAAGTGGAAGCGTGATTCCGCTTCTGATCCTAGGGAGCGACGGCCGGCGGCGCAAAAGGCTTACGGGCGACGCCGATCGTGACCCTCGCCCCGGCGCTCGCCGCCCGTCCCCAGCGCGCCGACGCCCGCCGCAACCGCGAGCGGGTGCTGGCCGCGGCCGAGGAGCTGTTCGCCGAGCACGGGCTCAAGGTCCAGATGGCTGAGGTGGCCGCCCGGGCCGGGGTCGGGGTGGGCACGGTGTGCCGCAACTTCCCCACCAAGGACGCCCTGATCGCCGCCCTGCTCGACGACATGGTCCAGTCGTTGCTGCGGGTGGCCGAGGCCGCGCTGGCCGAGCCCGACCCCGAAGTCGGGCTGTGGTCCTACGTCGAGGCCATGGCCGACCTCCAGGCCCGGTCGCGGGGGCTGGCCGAGGAGATGTCGGCGCACCTCAACCTGACCGCCGAGGAGTACCCGGCCAAGGCCGCCCTCCGCCAGGCCATCGCCGACTCGTGGCCCGGGCCCAGGCCGCCGGCGCCGTCCGCGACGACATCGGCCCGGCCGACATGGCGCTGCTGTTCACCGGCATCGCCCAGTCGGCGGTGATGGCCGGCGACGTCGACGCCACCCAGCGCCGCCGCTACCTGACCATCGTGCTCGACGGGCTGCGGCCGGCCGACCCGACCCCCCTGCCCGGGCCGTCCGCTCGGCTTCGCCGACCTCGATCGGGCCCGGCAACGCCGCCGCCCCGCCCGCTCGCGCTGACGGGCACCCGAGCGAACCGGCCCGGCGGCGCCACTACGTTGGGGCCATGGGAGTCGCGGCCGACCTGGGCTATGCCCACACGCCCCCCAACGCCGTGCAGCGCCTGGGGCAGACCTTCGGCTCGACGCGGGCCGGGGCGTGGCTGTTCTCCAAGATCCTGGCTCCCGTCGACCGGGTGGTGTTCAAGCTGAGCAAGGGACGCACCAGCGCGCCGGCGGTGCTGGCCGGGCTCCCGGTCATGATGGTCACCACGACGGGCCGCAAGAGCGGTCAGCCCCGGACCACGCCGCTCATCGCCGTGCCCGTGGGTGACTCGCTGGCGCTGGTCGGCACCAACTTCGGGCAGTCGGCCACGCCGGCGTGGGTGTACAACCTCGAGGCCCAACCTCGGTTGACCGTGGCCTTCGGCGCCGTCCAGGCGGAGCTGGGCGTGCACCCGGCCACCGACGAGGAGCGAGCCGAGGTGTGGACGAGGGCGGCGGGGGTGTACGGCGGCTACGACAAGTACCAGGAGCGCATCGCCGGGCGGACCATTCGCATCTTCGTGCTCGAGCCGGCCACCTGACGGGCCGGACCAGCTGGATGCCGATCACTGAGCGGTCACTGGCCGTCGCCACCGAGCGGCTCGCCGCCGCCGGCTGTGTGGCCGCCGCCGGCGAAGCGGCCGCCTTCGGGGCGGCCGCCCCCGACGACGCGACCCTCGAGCGCTGGCTGGAGCGCCGGGAGCGGGGCGAGCCCCCGGCCTGGATCATCGGTACCACCGTGTTCTGTGGCCGAACGGTGCAGGTCGACCCCGGGGTGTACGTGCCTCGGGCCCAGAGCGAGGGCCTGGCCCGCCGGGCCGCGTCCCGGCTTCCCGTCGGCGGGCGAGCCGTCGACCTGTGCACCGGGTCCGGAGCGGTCGCCGCCCACCTCCAGGCCGAGGTGCCCGGCGCATCGGTCGTCGCCGTGGATGTCGATCAGCGGGCGGCGGCGTGTGCCCGGCGCAACGGGGTGGCCACGCTGGTGGGCGACCTGGCCGACGCGCTGCGCCCGGGCCCGGGCTTCTCCGTCGTGACCGCGGTCGCCCCCTACGTCCCGACCGCCGAGCTCCGCCTCCTCCCCGCCGACGTGCAGCGCCACGAACCCCGTCGCGCCCTCGACGGCGGCGCCGACGGCCTCGGCCTCGTCCGTCGTGTGGTGCAGGCGGCGACCGGCCTCCTGGTCCCCGGGGGGTGGCTGCTGGTCGAGGTGGGAGGAGACCAGGACGTGGCGCTGGCCCGGTGGTTGCAGGAGGCCGGCTTCGAGCAGATCGAGGCCTGGCACGACGACGACGGCGACGTGCGCGGGGTCGCGGCCCGCGCCGGCGGCCGTAGGCTCAGCGACGATGGCTGACGGGACGTGCCCGCATGAGCGGTGACACCGAGCCGCAGGCGCGGGGGCCCCACGTCGAGCGCGACGTCGAGGTCGAACGGCTCGAGCTGGGTGGTGGCGCGTGGGTCGACGTCGCCCGGGGCTGGCTGGCCGAGCCCGACGAGCTGTACGCCGACCTGCTCGAGTCGGTGGCGTGGCAGACGAGCCGGCTGTTCCGCTACGACCACTTCGTGGAGGAACGGCGGCTGGGCTCGTCGTGGCGACGGGGCAGCCCCCTGCCCCATCCCGCCCTGGCCGAGGCCACCCGCACCCTCCAGCACCGCTACCGCGTCGAGTTCGACGGCTTCGGCATGATCCAGTACCGCGACGGCCGCGACGGCCAGGCCTTCCACCGCGACACCGACATGCGCTGGCTGGACGACACCGTCATCGCCATCCTGAGCCTGGGCGCCCAGCGTCCGTGGCTGCTGCGCCCCGTACGAGCCGCCTCGACGACACGCCGGGCAAGGGCGCCACCCACGACCTGGCCCCCGCCTCGGGTGACCTCATGGTCATGGGCGGTCGCTGCCAGGCCGACTGGGAGCATTCGGTGCCGTACCTCCCGACGCGGCCGCTCGCGCCCCGCATCTCGATCCAGTGGCGCTTCGCCCACCGGCGGGGCCGACCGTTCATGGGCGCCTCATACCGGGCGCCGCTCACCTACGGCCGGGGCTGACGGCCCGACCGTCAGGTCGAAGGCGGGGTCGGCCGCTGGTTCACGCTGTCGATGAGGCGGCGCAGGCGGGCGTAGCTGACCCGATCGAAGCGGAAGGCGACCCGGGGCAGATCGACCTCGTCGCCGTCGTCGATCTCCGACGGGGAGGCGCCGGTGCGCTCGAAGCCGCCCTCGGTCACGATGTCGGCGAACTGTCGGCCCCACTCCGCCAGCTCGTCGTCGTCGGGCTCGCGGTTGAGGCGCATCACCAGGCGGCGGCCCACGAAGCGCATCGAGTGATAGGAGGAGTAGAAGGTGTTGATCTCCTCGACGGCCTCGTCGACCGTGGCCGCCGGCCGCACCAGGCAGAGGTCGTCGTCGGAGATGAGGCCGCGACCGCCGAGCTCCCGGGTGACGAAGTCCAGCCACGCCGCCCAGTAGCTGCTGCCCGGCTCGGCCAGCAGGACCACGGGCACGACCGCGGTGCGACCGGTCTGCATCAGGGTCAGCAGCTCGAAGCCTTCGTCGAGGGTGCCGAAGCCCCCGGGGAGCAGGGCGAAGGCGTGGGACTCCTTCATGAACGTCAGCTTGCGGGTGAAGAAGTAGCGGTAGTTGATGAGCTTCGGGTCGCCGGCGATGAGCGGGCTGGCCTCCTGCTCGAACGGCAGCACGATGTTCACCCCGAAGGCCCGGTCGGCCCCCGCGCCCTCGATCCCGGCCTCCATGATCCCGGGGCCGGCGCCGGTGATGACCATCCATTCCGCGTCGGCCATGGCCCGGCCGAAGTCGCGGGCCACCGCGTAGGCCGGGTCGGAGCCGGTCAGGCGGGCCGAGCCGAAGATCGACACCTTGCGCACCGAGCGGTACGGCTCGAACACCAGGAACGAGTAGCGCAGCTCCTTGAGGGCGGCGTTGACGATCTTCAGGTCACCCCGGTCGGCCGCCTCGCGGCCCATGCGCACGGCCGACACCACCGCCTCGAACACCAGGTCGGCGTTGTCGGTGACGCCGGCCGCATCGAGCAGCTGGGCGATGCGCGAGTCGACGTCGTCGTGGCCGGTGCGGTAGCGGGGGTTGCCGGTGCGGGCCACCGCCGGCTCAGGCCATCACGGCGGGGTCGGGTCGGCCGGGTCGCCCGTAGAGGGTGGTGCGCTGCTCGAGCACCCGGCCCAGTGGCTCGACCAGCGCCCGGAAGTCGGCTTCTTCGAGGCCCTGTCCGTGCGAGGCGCCGGCGGCGCGGGAGATGTTCTCGTCCATGAGGGTGCCGCCCAGGTCGTTCACCCCGGCCTGGAGCAACTGGTGCACCCCGGCGTGGCCCGTCTTCACCCAGGAGCACTGGATGTTGTCGATCCACCCGTGGTAGGCGATGCGTCCGACGGCGTGCATGAGCACCGTCTCGCGGAACGTCGGGCCCCGCCGCGACTTGCGTTGCAGGTAGATGGGCGCCGCCATGTGCACGAAGGGCAGGGGCACGAACTCGGTGAAGCCACCGGTGTCCTTCTGCAGCGCCCGGGTGCGCACCAGGTGGCGGGCCCAGTGCACGGGGTTGTTCCACGGCGCCGAACATGATGGTCACGTTGGAGTTCAACCCGACCTCGTGGGCGGCGCGGTGCACCTCCAACCACTCGTCGGTGGTGATCTTGTCGGGGCACAGCACGGCGCGGACCTCGTCGTCGAGGATCTCCGCCGCCGTGCCCGGCAGCGTCCGCAGGCCGGCGTCCTTCAGTCGCAGCAGGTACTCCGTGAGCGGCTCGCCCAGGCGCCGGGCCCCCTCGTGCACCTCCAGGGCCGTGAAGCCGTGGACGTGCATGTCCGGGGCCGCCTCCTTCACCGCCCGGGCCACGTCGATGTAGTAGTCGCCGTCGAAGCTGGGGTGGATCCCGCCCTGGAGGCACACCTCGGTGGCCCCCAGATCGGCCGCCTCGCGCACCCGGCCCTGGATGTCCTCCAGGGTCAGCAGGTAGGGGGTGCCCCGCAGGTTGAGCGACAGCGGGCCCTTTGGAGAAGCCGCAGAACTTGCACTTGAACGTGCACACGTTGGTGTAGTTGATGTTGCGGTTGTGGACGAACGTGACCACGTCGCCGTTGGTCGAGCGGCGCAGGTCGTCGGCCACCGCGGCGACGGCGGCCACCTCGGGCCCTCGGGCCGAGAACAACGTGACGATCTCGTCGACGCCCAGCTCCTGGCCCAGCAGGGCGCCGGCCAGCACCTCGGCCACCGCGCCCGACGAGCGGGGCGATCCGGGCACCAGCGCCGGGGGGGCGGACGAGGCGCCGGAGTACCACGCCGTGCTGCGGGGCCCGATGTGGAGGACCTCGATGCCGTCGTCGACCTGCTCCGGGGTGGCCGGCTTGATGCGCTGCACCAGGACCGCACCGGGATCGTCGCGTCCGAGGCCCTTCGGCGTCGCTGCGGTCGAGCACCGCGAAGCGCAGGCCGTCGTCGAGCCAGCGGTCGGGGTCGAGGGCGAACTCGGGGTAGATGGTGAGCCGGGGGGCGAGCACGAAGCCGGCGGTCTCGGTCACCGCCCGCAGGCGGTCGAGGTCGGGCCAGGGCCGCTCGGGGTTCACGTGGTCGGCGGTGACGGGGGAGACCCCGCCCCAGTCGTCGATGCCCGCCTCGAGCAGCACCCCGAAGTCGTCGGACAGGTTGGGCGGCGCCTGCAGGTGGACGTCCATGGGCAGGATCAGCCGGGCCAGGGCGATGGCGTCGAGGTACTCGTCGCTGGGGCAGGGTCGGGCCCGGAACATCGTCGTGCCCGCCTTGGGCAGGAAGTTCTGGACGATGACCTCCTGCACGTGGCCCCAGCGGGCGTGGGACTCGGCGATGGCGGTCAGCGCGTCGATGCGGTCCTGGCGGGACTCGCCGATGCCGACGAGGATGCCGGTGGTGAACGGGATGGCCAGCTCGCCGGCTGCCTCGAGCGTGGCCAGGCGGCGCTCGGGGGTCTTGTCGGGCGAGCCCCGGTGGGCCTCGAGGTGCGGGTTGAGCGACTCGATCATCATCCCCTGAGAGGGAGCCACCGGCCGCAGGGCGGCGAGCTCGTCGGGGTGGAGGGCGCCGGCGTTGGCGTGGGGCAGCAGACCGATCTCGTCGACCACCAGACGGGCCATGGCGGCCAGGTAGGCCGACCGTGGACTCGTAGCCTCGCCGGGCCAGCCACTCCGCCGCCGCCGGGTACCGCTCCTCGGGTCGCTCGCCCAGGGTGAACAGCGCCTCGTGGCAGCCCGCCTTGGCGCCGGCGCGGGCGATGGCGAGCACCTGCTCCGGCTCGAGATAGGGCGAGTCGAGCCGAGCCGGCGGCTGGGCGAAGGTGCAGTACCCGCACTTGTCGCGGCACAGCATCGTGAGCGGGATGAAGACCTTGGGGGAGTACGTCACCCTCGTCCCGAACGCCTGATCACGCCGGCTCCGGGCCTCGGCCATGAGCGCTTCGAGCGGTGCCCCCTCGAGTTCCCCGATCATCCGGCGCACCTTATCGGCGCGACCGCTCGAAACTGACCGAGCGTGCGCAGATCCAGGCCCGAACCCGAACGGGATCTACGCCCCGTCGGTCAGGACGATGCGGCCAGGAGCGGCGTGCTGCGGTCGTCGCGCAGGTCGAGGGCGCAGGTCACGCCGCCCGCCCCGGTGGTGCCGTCGCCGGACGTGGCGAAGGTGTGGCCCATGATGCGCTCGTCGTTGAACTCCAGCTTGGTGGGGTCGAACGAGTCGGGGGCGATGGCCACGTCGCTGGAGGCGGCGACGGCCCGGTAGCAGTCGTCGAGCTCGCTGGTGCCGGCCAGCGTGAACGATTCCTCGTTGTGGCGCTCGTCGCAGGAGGTCTCCACCCGGCCCACGTCGGTCCCGATGATGCCGCCCTGCTCGCGCTTGGCCAGGTGGCAGGTCACCTCCCCGGCCGCCAGCACGTGCCCGCCGCCGAGGGCCAGCTCCGTGGTGTCCGTGTCGGGGGCGCCGGGCGTCGTCGGCGCCGCGCTCGACGCCGACGACGGGGCCGAGCCGCCGCGGACCGCCGAGGAGCACCCGGTGACGGCGGCCACGATGCCGACGGCCACAGCCAGGACCAGGCCGGTGGCGAGCGACCAGTGCGGCCGGGGCCTCAGCGGCGGCGTAGGGGTGCGGGGCGTCAACGCTCGATCAGGTCGCCGGCCGCGGCGGGGTCGGCGAGCCAGATCACCTGCTCCGCTCGAACGGCGGCGGCCGGGACGTCGTCGCCGGCCATCACCCGCGCCAGGGCCTCACGCTTCGCCTCGCCGGCGACGGTGACCAGGACCAGGCGGGCCCGGGCGATGCCCGCGTAGGTGAGCGTCATGCGCCGGTGCGGGTTGTGACCCAGCGGGTCGTCGTTCAGCACCACCAGGCGGCCGGGATCGGCGTTCAGGGCCGCCGACCCGGGGAACAGGCTGGCCGTGTGGCCGTCGGGCCCGAGGCCCAGGTGCACCACGTCGAATCGTCCGAGCTCGCCGACCCGCAACTGGTAGGGGTCGGCCCCCTCCTCGCAGCGCATGGGGTAGGTGGCGTTGGCGGCCCCGACCCGGTCGAGCAGCGCCTCTCGGGCGAGGCGGTAGTTCGAGTCGGGGTCGTCGAGGGGAACGCAGCGTTCGTCGCCCCAGTAGACGTCGACCTTCCACCAGTCGATCTGCCGTTCGGCTTCGTCGGCCAGGCGCTCGTAGCAGGCCCGGGCGGTGGATCCGCCCGACAACGCCAGCGAGAAGTCGTCGTGGGGGCGGGCGTGGAACGCCTCGATGACCCGCTCGGCGAACTCGGCGGCGACGTCGTCGACGACGAAGAGCGATCCGTTCATCTCGTCCCCACCGGCGTCTCGTGCCGTCCCTCAGGCCCCGAAGCTCTCGGCCTTGGTCTGCAGGCTGCCGATCAGCTCGTCGAACGCCTTCGAGAAGGCGGCGACCCCTTCTTCTTCGAGCACCCGGGTCACGTCGGCGAGATCCACGCCCACCTCCGCCAGCCGCTCGAGGTCGGCGCGGGCCTCGTCCAGGCCGGCGTCGATGGTGCGGGCCAGCGTGCCGTGATCCTCGAAGGCCTCCAAGGTGGCGTCGGGGATGGTGTTGACCGTGTCCGGGCCGATGAGCTCGTCCACGTACAGCGTGTCGGGGAACGCCGGGTTCTTCGTCGACGTCGAGGCCCACAGCGGCCGCTGCACCCGTGCCCCGCGGGCCGCCAGCGCCTCCCACCGTGGTCCCGAGAACCGGTCCAGGAAGAGCTGGTAGGCGAGCTTGGCGTTGGCCACCGCCGCCTTGCCCTGCAGCGCCAGGGCCTCGGGCGAGCCGATGGCGGCCAGGCGGTGGTCCACTTCGGTGTCGACCCGCTGACACGAAGAACGACGCCACCGACGAGATGGTCGAGAGGTCACCGTCGGCCGCCTCCAGGCCCGGAGAGGTAGGCCTCGATGACCTCGCCGTATCGTTCGACCGAGAACAACAGGGTCACGTTGATGCTGTGGCTCTCGGCGATCATCTGGCGGATCGACCGCCAGGCCCTCGGCGGTGCCGGGGATCTTCACGTAGAGGTTGGGCTGATCGATCGTCGTGTGCAGGTGGCGGGCCGCCTCGGTGGTGGCGGCGGTGTCGCGGGCCAGCGAGGGAGCGACCTCGACCGACACGTAGCCGTCCTCGCCGTCGCTCTCGTCGTAGACGGGCCGCAGGATGGCCAGCGCGTCGCGGATGTCGGCGGTGACGAGGTCCCAGTAGCTGTCGGTGACCGAGACGTCGTCGGCCACCAGGCCCCGCAGCTGGTCGTCGTAGTCGCCGTTGCCTTCGATGGCCTTCTGGAAGATGGAGGGGTTGGAGGTGATGCCCCGCACCCCGCGCTCCACCCACCGCTCGAGCTCACCGCTGGTGATCCAGCCCCGGCGCAGGTTGTCGAGCCACGGGCTCTGGCGTTGCTGGGTGTACAGATCCTGAAGTCGGGTCACGAACCATGCCTCTCGGACAATCGGAAGGGTGCGCTAAGTGTGCACCGGATGGACGGGTTCTGCTCGCCGTGGCCACCGGTCGGCGGCGACCGCCACGGCGCCCCGATCACGCCGGGGCGGAGGCCAGCGCGGCGGCGCGCTCGGCCACGTTCTCGGCGGTGAAGCCGAACTCGGCCAGCACCACCTCGCCGGGGGCGCTGGCGCCGAAGTGGTCGATCCCGAGGGACTCGTCCGCGTAGCGATCCCACCCGAAGGTGGTGCCCGCCTCGACCGACAGCGTCGGGACGCCGGCGGGGAGCACGGCGGCGCGGTAGTCCTCGTCCTGCTGGGCGAAGAGCTCCCAGGAGGGGAGCGAGACCACCCGGGCGGGCACGCCGCGGGCCGCCAGCAGCTCGGCCGCCGCCACCGAGATCGACACCTCGCTGCCGGTGGCCACCACGATCACGGCCGGGGCGGCACCCTCGAGCGGGTCGCGCAGCACGTAGCCGCCCCGGCTCAGGTGGCCGGGGCCCTGCGGTGCCCTCGAGCACGGGCAGGTTCTGGCGGCTCAGGATGAGCGCGGTGGGACCCTCGTGGCCCACCGCGAAGCGCCAGGCCTCGACGGTCTCGTTGGCATCGGCCGGGCGGATCACCACCAGGCCGGGGATGGCCCGCAGGGAGGCCACCTGCTCGATGGGCTGATGGGTGGGCCCGTCCTCGCCGACGCCCACCGAATCGTGGGTCCACGAGTAGATGACCTTGGCCTGGGACAGTGCGGCGAGGCGCACGGCACCGCGCATGTAGTCGCTGAACACGAGGAACGTGCCGCCCACGGGCAGCGTTCCGCCGTGCCGGGCCATGCCCGTCATGATCGCCCCCATGGCGTGCTCACGGATGCCGTAGTGGATCTGGCGCCCGGCCGGCGTCGCCGCCGCCTGGATGGTCGAGCCCTTCATGGCGGTGCCGGTGTTGCCGGTGAGGTCGGCGGAGCCGGGCAGCAGACCGGGGACGACGTCGGCCAGGGCGCTGAGGCAGGTCCCGCTGGCCACCCGGGTGGCGATCTGGTCGCCCACGGCGAAGGTGGGCAGCGCCGCTTCCCACCCGGCCACGCCGGTCGCCTGCTCGGCCGCGTCGAAGGCGGCCACGTCGCCGTTCCACGCGGCGCGGCGCTGCTCCCAGGCCAGCCGCCGGGGCCGCCCGCGGGCGCCCACCTCGCGGTAGTAGGCGAGCACGTCGTCGGGGATCCAGAACGGCTCGTCGGGGATGCCCATCACCGCCTTGGTGGCGCTGATCTCGGCGTCCTTCAGGGCGTAGCCGTGGGTGGCGGGGTCATCGGTTTGATCGGGCGACGGCGCGGCGATGTGGCTGCGCAGGACGATCAGCGAGGGCCGGTCCTCCACCGCCATGGCCCGGCGCACGGCGGCCTCGAGGCCGTCGAGGTCATCGGCGATCTCGCCCACGTCGTCGACGTCCCACCCGTAGGCCTCGAAGCGCTTGACCGGGTCGTCGTCGAGGGCCAGTTCGGTGACCCCGTCGATGGTCACGTGGTTGTCGTCGTACACGTAGACGAGGCGACCGAGCTGGAGGTGACCGGCCAGCGAGGCCGCTTCGTGGCTGATGCCCTCCTCCAGGCACCCGTCGCCGCACACCACGAACGTGTGGTGGTCGACCACCTCGGGGCTGAACCGGTTCCGGAGCCAACGTTCGGCCAGCCCCATGCCCACACCGTTGGCCACCCCCTGGCCGAGCGGGCCGGTCGTGACCTCGACCCCGTCGGTGTGGTGCACCTCGGGGTGGCCCGGGCGTGCGACTGCCCCACTGACGGAAGTCCTTGAGGTCGTCGAGGGTCAGCCCGTACCCGGTGAGGTACAGCATCGAATACAGCAGGATCGAGGCGTGGCCGTTGGACAGCACGAAGCGGTCGCGGTCGGGCCAGTGGGGTGCCTGAGGGTCATACGTCATCACCCGCGACCACAGGACGTGGGCCAGCGGGGCCAGGGCCATGGCCGTGCCCTGGTGACCCGAGCGGGCGGCGTGGGGGGCGTCCATGGCGAAGCCGCGGATCACGTCGATGGCCCGCTGCTCGAGATCGGGATTGCTCACGGTGATTCACGGATCCTTTGGCTGGCCGGGCACGGGAGCGTCACCCTAGCGAACGGGTCCCGGCCCGAGAACCGGCCAGCAGCGCCACCGCCGCCTCGGGGCGGTGGACGAACGAGCGGGTCCCGATCGGCCCGATCGGGGCGGCGCAGAACAGGCCGGCCGACGTGACCGGGCGCGGCGCGCCGGCCCCGGCCGCGGCGGTCGCCGGGTCGGTCACGGTGGCCAGCAGCTCGGCGTCGTGGTCGGCGACGCCGAACATGCGGATGCCACGGCCCGCGCCCAGGAAGGCCAGGGCGCCGTCCGCCACCGCGCCCCCGAGCATCCACCGCAGATCCTCGTCGGCACTGGCGCCGTCCCGCAGGTGGAACTGGACGGTCGCCCCCACTTCGACCTCTCCGACGATGGAGATGGCGCCGGTGTCGGGGTCGGCGCCCGAGATGGGACGGACGAGGAAGTCGCCTCGCTCCAGGTCGAGCTTGTGGTCGTCCACGAGCCACCCCAGCTCCAGGCTCTGAGCGGCCGCGGCCCGCTCCTCGGGCGAGAGGCGGGCGACGACCTCGCCCAGGCGGGCCATGGCCGGCTGGCCGGCCAACTCGTGCACCATCGAGCGCTCGGCCCGGGTGACCGTGAAGTGGTCGCCGATGGGCCGACACGCCTGGGACACCACGGCCCGCAGCGGCCAGGTGGGGCCGAGCACCACGCCCACCGCGCCCTGCGTGTGCACCGCCCCGGCCAACGCCAGGCGATTGCCGCCCGGTCCGGTGGGGGCGGAGGCCGACCCGCCCACCACGGTCACCCCCGGCCATCGTCGGGCGGCGGTGTCGAGGGCCTGGCGCGTGTCGAACCCGTCCGGATCGGTGAGCAGGATGAGCGTGCTGCCCGGCTCGACCGAGTGGCTGGGCCAGTCCTCGGCTGACGAGAGGCGGACCGGGGCGACCGGGCCGCCCCGGCCGGCCCACACCACCACCGCCGGCTGCCCCTCCACCTCCCGCGGGCCACCCAGGACCGATCCGGCCGTGGCCCCCATGACCACGCCGGCGCCCAGGGTGGCGGCGACGGTGGCGGCGACGTCGTCGAGCGCACCGAGATGGGCCGCGGTGACGAAGACCACGGCGAGATCCGGCGCGGGGCCGATCGTCTCGAGCAGCTCGCCGATGACCTCCCCGGTGGCGTGGGTGGTGAGCGGGTGCTCGGACAGGGCGGCGGCGACCGTGACCGGCGGCCCCTCGCTCACACCGGTGGCAACAGCGTGTACGGCACCACGGTGACGGGCCCGAGGTCCAGGCGGCAGTGGGCCTCGACCGTCCCGTAGTCGGGGAACTCGAGCTCGGCCCGCACCAGCCGGTAGTTGAACTTGCCCGGCTCGACCTGCAGCGGTTGGACGTTGCGGGCGATCTGCTCGCCGGCGCGCTGGTACACGACCTCGAGGGCCGCCGTCCCGCTCTCGTCCGGTCGGCAGCGAACGATGACCACCAGGTGTGGCTCGACCGTCACGGGTGCCGGGGCGGGGGCGGGGGCCGAGAACTGGATGCCGGTGAGGTCGATGCGGGTGGAGGGCCCGGGGACCGGGCGGAGCTCGATCCCCTCGATGAACAGGGCGGCCACGATGTCCATGGACCGGACCCTACTGGCTCGCCTCGAGGGAACGTCCGTACGGCCGGAGGCGGGCGTGGGTACCCTGGCCCGGTGACCAGCGACGATGGTGTCCTCTCGACCCGCGAGGCGATCCTGCTGGAGGCGCGCCATCGATTCGCCGAGCAGGGCTACTCGGACACGTCGCTGAACGACATCGCCGAGGCGGTGGGCATCCGGCGGTCCAGCGTCCTGCACCACTTCCCGTCGAAGGAGGCGATCTACCAGGAGGTCTTCTCCACCGCCCTCACCGAGTGGATGGGGCGTGTCGAGGTGGCCACCGAGGGCGACCACACCGGCGAGGGCTGGGTCCAGGTGGACCGGGTCATCACCGCCGGCTTCGGCTTCTTCCGGGAGAACCCGGACTTCGTGCGCATCGTGCGGCGCGAGGCCCTGGACGCCAACAGCGCGCTCGGCGTCGACCTCGGGGTGGCGCTGCGACCGTTGTTCCAGCGGGCGGTCGACTACTTCGCCCGGGAGATGGGCGCGGGGAACTTCCGCAAGTTCGACCCCGAGCAGCTCCTGCTCACCGGCTACGGAGCGCTGCTCAGCTACTTCGGCGACCTGCCCTTCATCGAGGGGCTGCTCGACGCCGACCCGCTGGCCGAGGACATGCTCGAGGCTCGCCTGGAGCACATCCGCGAGTTCTTCCGCGCCGCCCTCGAACCCTGAGGCGGCCGTCGAGGGAGCTGGCTGGTTCCCCCGCGCCTCAGGTTCACCTCTAGGCCATTTGACTCACTCTATGTAGTTGGAGTATCACTGTGTGCAGTTGAAGGGGAAGCACCAGCCAACAGGCGGTTCGGGCCCACGACCTGATGGCGAGGGTCGGGGCCCGGGTTGAGGCAACAGGGAGCTTTGAGGGGGCGACAGTGGGCTATGGCGACAGCT
Source organism: uncultured Microthrixaceae bacterium (assembly GCA_963726905.1). GTDB lineage: Bacteria > Actinomycetota > Acidimicrobiia > Acidimicrobiales > Acidimicrobilacustridaceae > UBA4742. Next base: position 78,502 of record CAVSDZ010000011.1, on the reverse strand, counting down.
TCAGCTGGGAGTCTGGCGAGGACACCGTGCGTCGGCGCCATCTCTGGATCGTGGCCCTCCAGGAGCTCCAGCGTGCCCGAGGCAACCTCGAGCGCGCCGTGGAAGCCTGTGCCGGCGACGGGGAGTCGGTGGCCCGGTTGGTGCAGATCGAAGATGAGCTGGCCGTGCTCCGCAGTTCGACGAAGACCCTGTCACGGAGGCGGAGGAAGCGGGCCGAGCTGGACCTGCTCCTGGCCGAGCGACTCGTCCTCGAGCACCTGGGGTTCGAGTCCTACACCGACTACGCCAACTGGGTGGACCAGACCCACGGCACGAGTGCCGGCTCCGGTGGCGAGAGCGATGCCGCCTACGCCGAGTTCGCCGCCGTCGAGGTCGAACGGGCCCGTGAGCGCCTCGCTCAGATCGAGGACGACGAGGTCGACCTGCTTTCGCTCGAGGAAGGCCGAGGGGAGCCGAACGACCTGACGTACTCCGCTCCGGGCCCCGAACTCGACCCCTGGCTCCACCCGCTGGCGGCCGAGCTGGAGGCACGAACGAGTGAAGAGGTGGTCGCACAGGAGAGCAAGTCCCTCTGGGACCTGCTCACCACCAGCCTGCGCGGGTCCCCAGCTGACCCGCCGAGCTGGGCCGCTGCCATGGACCGGAAGCCGGCGTCGCTCCTCGACGTCTACGGCGATCACTTGCGGGGGAGGCCGACGGCCGTCCCCGAGCCCAGTGGCGACGGGAGAAGCCCCGGTCAGGGTGGGGACACGGAGTCACTCCGGATCGTCTCGGACTGGACGACGGCTGTTCGGGGGGCGTGACCCCGCTTCCATCCGTTCCGGCGTCCGTGAGCATCGCCATGACCGACCCCAGGGACGCCGGTTCGGTGTGAGGCGCCCGCCGCTCACGCCTCGTCCCGCGCCGCGGCTCGGGCCAGGGCGTGGCGGACCAGATCGTCGACGGCATTGGCCCCCTCGGTGACCGCGGCCGCCCGGTACGTCCACGCGCCGGTGGCCGACTGACCCATCACCGGGCGCAGCGTGCCCCGCGTGCCCATGACCGACACCGCCGCCCGACGCAGCGGGAGCCAGGCCATGGCCAGTCCCACCGCCATCTCGCCCGTCGACGGCGTGGCATCGTCGGCCACGGCGCGCAGCAGGTTCACGGCGGCGAGGCCCACCCGGGCCTCGCGGTGGACCTGATCGAGCCAGGGCCCGACCTCGTCCTCGACCCCCGGCGCCCGGCAGTCCTTGGCCGCGACCAGCCACGCCTCGAGCCGGTCCAGCTGATCAGCCGATCGGTCAGGGGAGAGATCCCCCGCCACGACCGCGGCCGCCAGCGCCCGGACGTGCTCGCCGTCGCACGCTTCGGCGAAGACCTGCAGCGGACCGAGGTCGGCCCGCCAGCCGGCGTCGGGATCTTCGCCCCGGGCGTAGGCCGCCACCGACGCCAGGGGCGTCTTCGAGGCCCGCCCCTGGACCATGGGGTTCGCCACGTAGCCCGCGCACACGGTGGCCAGCGCCGGGTCGCGCCCCCGCAGCGGGCCCATGAACAGGCGGTCGCTCATCAGCCCGTCGTTGACGGGGTAGTTGTCCCAGATCAACGGGGGCCGGTCGCCCAGGGAGGCGGCGCGGGCCGCGGCCTGGGCCACGGTGATCTCGTCGCACACCACGGTGGCTCCCGTCCACCCGATCAGCACCTCGGCCGGTGTCCCCGCGGCCAGCGCGTCGAGGTAGGCGGTCGGTCGGGTGCCGGTGTACTCCGTCGGGGTCAGCACCAGCCGGGCCCGGCCGTCGAGGTGGTCGAACAGCCAGGTGGTGAGCGCGGCGTGGTCGGGGCCGAGACCGGGTCGCACCGGGATGTCGTCGAGCAGCAGGGCCACGACGGACACGCCGCGCTCCACCAACTGGTCGACCTTGGCGGCCAGGGCGGCGCGGTCGTCGGGCGCGGCGTAGTCCATGCTCAGACCGGGCGAGATGGCGAAGCCGACGGCCAGGGTCCCGGCCTCCACCAGCGAGTCGAAGCCGGCGAGCTCGTCGGGGTCGTACGGCTCGCGCCAGCGCTCCCGGTGGCGGGGGTCGTCCTTGGGGGCGTACAGGTACAGGCCCATGCCGCGCTGGTGGCACCAGGCCATGACCTCCGCTCGGACCTCCCACGACCACGGCGGGCCGTAGAAGCCCTCGATGACGCCGCTCAGAGCGAAGGCCTCCCCGCGGTCACCGGCTCGCTCGGCGGCGGGAGCATCGGACATGGCTGAGTAGGGTACGCACCCATGCCCGCCACCAGCCCGATCCCGCCGTCGACGACGTTGTCGGAGGCTCAGTCGAAGGCCCTGCTGGGGCGCTTCGGCGTGCCGCTGGCGGGGGAGCGTCTGGCCGCCGATCCCGACGCCGCCGTGGCGGCGGCCGCCGAGTTGGGCTACCCGGTGGTGGCCAAGCTGAACGGGGAGCGCATCGCCCACAAGACCGAGCGGGGCCTCGTCCGCCTGAGCCTGAGCGACCCCGACGCCGTGCGTGCCGCCGCCCACGAGTTGCTGGCGGCGGCCACCGACGCCGACGGCGAGGTGCAGGTGCTGGTGGCGCCCATGCTGCAGGGGAACCGCGAGCTCATCGCCGGGCTCAGCCGCGACCCCCAGTTCGGCATGACGGTGATGGTGGGGATCGGGGGGATCTTCGCCGAGGCGCTCGGCGACGTGGCCATCCGGCTGGTGCCCATCGAACGGGTCGACGCCGAGGAGATGATCGACGAGCTCCGCACGCAGGCCCTGCTGGGGCCGTTCCGGGGCGAGCCGGCGGTGGATCGCACCCAGCTGGGCGACATCCTGCTCGGGCTGTCGCGGGCGGCGGTGGCCACGCCCGAGCTCATCTCGGCCGACCTCAACCCGCTGATCGTGGTGGACGGCATCGCCATCGCCGTCGACGCCCTGGTGGAGCTGGAGGCCTGATGGCCACGACCGAGCAGTTCCGGGCCCTGTTCGACCCCCGCGGCGTGGTCGTGGCCGGCGCGTCGACCCACCCCGGCAAGTTCGGGTTCGTCGCCCTCCACAACATCCTGGCCAACGGCTACCGCGGCCGGGTGTTCGCCACCAACCGCGACGCCGTGCCCGTGCTCGACGTGGACACGCTGCCGTCGCTCGACGACATCCCCGAGGGCGAGGCCGACCTGGTGTTCGTGTGCACGCCGGCGGCCACCAACCCGGACGTGTTGCGGGCGGCCGCGGCCAAGGGCATCCGGGCCGCGTTCCTGGCCTCGGCGGGCTACGGCGAGGCCGGCGACGAGGGTCGCCGGGCCCAGGACGAGCTGGTCGAGCTGGCCGAGGCGCTGGACATCCTCGTCGTGGGCCCCAACGGCCAGGGGGTGGTGTCGACACCGTCGTCGCTGTGTGCCCAGATCGTGGCCCCGTACCCCCCGGCCGGGCGCATCGGCGTGGCCAGCCAGTCGGGCAACTTCGTCTCCTCGTTCATGAACTACGCGTGCGCCAGTGGCGTCGGCATCAGCCGGGCGGTGTCGGCCGGCAACGCCGCCATGGTCGGCGTCACCGACTTCCTGGCCTTCTACGCCGATGACCCCGAGACCGACGTGGCCCTGGCCTACGTGGAGGGCATCAACGACGGGCGGCGCTTCTTCCGCGAGGTCTCCGCCGTGGCCGAGCGGATGCCGGTGGTGCTGGTGAAGGGCGGCGCCAGCTCCGCCGGTCAGCGGGCGGCGGCCAGCCACACGGGCTCGCTGGCCACCGACGACCGGGTCTTCGACGGCATGTGCCGCCAGGCCGGGGTCATCCGGGCCCGCAGCATCGAAGAGGCCTACGAGGTGGCCGCCAGCTTCGCCACCCAGCCGGTGCCGAAGGGCAACCGGGTGGCCGTGGTCACCACCGCCGGCGGGTGGGGCGTGGTCACCGCCGACGCCATCGCCGACACCGACCTGGAGCTCTTGGCCCTGCCCGACGACCTGGTCACCGCCCTGGACGCCGAGCTCCCGCCCCGCTGGAGCCGCAACAACCCGATCGACCTGGCCGGGGGCGAGACGAAGGACACGATCCCGGCCGTACTGGGCATCGTGGCCCGCCACCCCGACGTCGACGCCGTGGTGCTGCTGGGCATGGGCATCCAGTCCAACCAGGGGCGGATGGAACACGACGGGCCGTTCTACCCCGACTGGGGCCTCGAGCGGATCGCCGCCTTCCACGACCGCCAGGACGGCCGCTACACCGCGGTCGCCGCCTCGCTCAGCGAGGAGCTGGGCAAGCCCGTGCTGGTGGCCACCGAACTGGCGGTGACCTTTCCCGACAACGCCGCCGTGCGGGGCACCGTGGAGGCCGGACGGCTCTGCTATCCCTCGTCCAACCGGGCGGTGAACGCCCTGGCCCGGCTGTGGGAGCGGGCCCGGTGGCAGGCTCGCCGGCACGGTTGAGCTGACACCACCCGCGCCCCCGTAGCCCCTAGCCTCGCCCGGATGCTTCGCCGCCCCTTCCTGCCCCGCTGTGCCGCCGTCGTGGCGTTCGCGGTGCTGTCGGGGCTCGTCGCCGGCCCGCTCACCGAGGCCGTCGCCGCCGCCGATCCGACCACGGCCACCACGGCCGCCGCCACCCCGGCGTCATCCTCGCCCGCGACCCCGGTGCTGTCGGCCCGTCGCCTCCCCGGCCTGCTGGCCGCGGCGCAGGCCGACGCCCACCTGCAGGACGCGTTGGCCCCGATCATGGCCGCCGCCACGCCCACCTCGTGCGTGCGGGTGCAGGTCGGCGACCGGGTCATCGACCGGGTCAACGGCGACCTCCCCCTGATGCCGGCCTCGACCGAGAAGCTGCTCACCGCCACCGCCGTGCTCGACCGCCTCGGGGCCGACACCAAGCTGACGCACCTCGGCGGTGACGGTGGCCCACGAGGACGACGGGGTGATCGACGGCGACCTGTACCTGGTCGGCGCCGGCGATCCGCTGCTGGACACCTCGGGCTACACGAGCACCTTCGAGGAGACCGACCAGCGCTACAACGACTTCGCCAAGCTGGCCGACGCCATCAAGGCGGCGGGGGTGACCGCCATCCGGGGCAACGTGCTCGGTGACGAGAGCCGCTTCGACACCGAGCGCTACGTGCCCACCTGGCCGGCGCGCTACATCCGCACCGGCGAGATCGGCCCGCTCGGGGCGCTCACGGTGAACGACGGGTTCACCGGGCTGTCCCGCACCCCCGACGTGCCCAACAACGATCGTCAGCAGGGCGACCAGCCGGCCACGCTGGCGGCCGAGACCCTCATCTCGCTGCTGGTGGCCCGGGGCGTCGCGGTGTCCGGAGGGCCGGCCGAGGGCAAGGCGCCCGACGGGGCCACCACGGTGGCGTCACTCGACTCGCTCACGATGGCCGACACCGTGGGCGAGATGTTGCGCAGCAGCGACAACACCACCGCGGAGATCCTCTTGAAGGACCTGGCCGCCCATGAAGGAGCCGAGGGGACCACCGTCGGTGGGGCCAAGGTCGTCCAGGACACGCTGAACGGCCTGGGTCTGCCCACCCAGGGCTCGGTCACCATCGACGGCTCCGGGCTGGACCTGGGCAACCGGGTCACGTGCGACCTGCTCGCCGCCGCCCTCGAGCGGCAGGGCCCGACCTCGTCGCTGGCCGCCGACCTGCCGGTGGCCGGGCGGACCGGCACCCTGCGCCGGCGGTTGCGGGGCACCGCGGCCGAGGGCACGGTCCGGGCCAAGACCGGGACCCTCAACGAGGTGGCCGCCCTGGCCGGCTTCGCCCACGCCGCGTCCGGTGACGACCTCACCTTCGTCGTGCTCGTCAACGGCACCCTGGCCACCTCGGTGGCGCTCACCGACCAGGTGGCGGTGGCCGTGGCCCAGTACGGAGCCGGGGTGTCGCTCGACGCCATCGGCCCCCGCCCCGCCGGCAGCTGAGCCGCCGCCGGCCGGCGTGCCTAGCGTGAGGCGGGTGACCACGCTGGCGATGTTCCCGCTGGGGACGGTGCTGCTCCCCGGCCTGTACCTGCCGCTGCACGTCTTCGAGGAGCGCTACCGGGCCCTGGTGCAGGACTGCCTCGACGGCTCCCAGGAGTTCGGGGTGGTGCTCATCGAACGGGGGAGCGAGGTCGGGGGCGGGGACACCCGCACGACGGTCGGGACGGTGGCCCGGATCGTCGAGGCGTCGCGCTTCGACGACGGCCGGTGGGCGCTGGCGACGGTGGGCACCCGCCGCATCCGGGTGACGCGGTGGCTCGCCGACGCCCCCTACCCGCGGGCCGAGGTCGAAGACTGGGACGACCCGCCGGCCTCGGCCGAGCTGGGCCCGGCGGTGGCCGAACTGATGCCCCGCCTGCGCCGGGCCCTGGCCCTGCACGCGGAGCTGGGCGACGCGGTGGCGCCGGCCACCGTGGAGCTGAGCGAGGACCCGGTGCTCGCCACCTACCAGGCCGTCGCCGTTGCCCCCATCGGTCCGGCCGACCGGTACGCGCTGTTGGGGGCGCCCGACGCGGCCGCCCGCCTGGACGCCCTCGTCGGCCTGTTGCGGGAGGACGAGGACGACCTCACTCGACGGCTGGCCCTGGGCGGCGACGGCTGAGGGCCGAGGCGGGGCCATCGTCCTTGCACCACGTGCGACTGCGAGCTACACCTTCGCCCCATCGGTGGTGACGGAGGCGTGACAGGATGACGGTCGCGCCCTGACCACTGCCCTGACCCCGACCGTCGAGGATGTTCGTGGCCAAGCCACAGAAGACCGTTGCCGAGACCGTCCAGGACCTGTGGGTCCTGCTCAAGGCCTACGCCGCCCAGGAGACGCTCGACCCGCTGAAGCTGCTCGGGCGCTACCTGGCCTGGGGCGTCGGCGGGGCCTCGCTGATGGCGCTGGGGCTGTTCTTCCTGGGCCTGTCGCTGCTGCGGGTCCTGCAGACCCAGACCGGCTCGACCTTCACCGGGGGCTGGTCATGGGTGCCCTACCTCATCACTGCGGCGGTGCTGGCCCTGGTCATCGCCTTCGCCGTCCGCCGGATCGTGCGCTACCGCGAGCGCGAACATGTGAGGACCTCATGAGCCCAGCCGCCAACCCCGACCCCACCCGCGCCGAGGTCCCCGTCGGTCAGATCAGCCGGGCCGACATCGAGGCCAAGTTCCGCGAGCTCCAGGGTGAGGTCGAGGTCATCGGCGAGGAGGCCAAGGGCTACGCCATCAGCGTCGCCATCGCCGTCGCCGTCGGCATCGTGGCCGTCGCGTTCGTGATCGGCCGCCGCCGTGGGCGGCGCAACCGCACCATCGTCGAAGTTCGTCGCATCTGATGCTGGCCTTCCTGCGAGCCCGCGCCCTCAACCGGGGCTTCCTGGGCGGGAGCCGGATGTGGGTGGGCGTGGGGGCGGTCGTGTGGACCATCCGGCTCTTCCAGTGGCTCAACCGGGCCGAGACGACCGTGATCTACCGCGACCGGTTGGGCCCGGGCGAGGCCGTCGTCATCCGCCACCAGCCCCCGGGCCCGACCAAACGCGAGGCCAAGAAGGCCAAGAAGGCGGCTCGTCGGGAGGCGAAGGCGGCCAAGCGCCTCGCCTAGGGCCATCATGGAGCCCATGAAGGTGCTGTTGAGGAACCCCCGCCGAGAGGTCGACGTACCCGGCCCGCTCCAGGTCTCGACCCTGCTGCGGCGCCTGGAGGTCAACCGCGAGTCGGTGCTGGTGATCCGGGGCGACACCATCGTCCCCGGCGATGCCTGGCTCGACGACGCCGACGACGTCGAGATCCGCCCGGTCATCTCGGGCGGCGACTTCGGGCCCCGGACCGGTGCCCGGTGAAGTGCCGGGTGTGCCGGGGGCCGGCCATCATCGACATCCGCCGTCACAACGCCAACTTCTGCGCCGAGCACTTCCTGCGGCTGTGCCGGGACCAGACGGCCAAGGCCATCCACGACTTCGACATGATCAAGCCGGGGGAGCGGGCGCTGGTGGCGGTGTCGGGGGGCAAGGACTCCCTGGCCGTGTGGGACATCCTCCTCGACCTCGGCTACGAGGCCGACGGGCTGTACCTCGGCCTGGGCATCGGTGACTACAGCGACGAGTCGGGCGGCTACGCCCGGGCCTACGCCGCGCGTCGGGGTCGGACGCTCATCGAGGTCGACCTGCCCGCCGGACTACGGCTACGACATCCCCGGCGGCGCCCGCGCCGCCAAGCGCGTCCCGTGCTCGGCCTGTGGTCTGTCGAAGCGCCATCTGTTCGACCAGGCCGCCATCGACGGGGGCTACGACGTGGTCGTGACCGGGCACAACCTGGACGACGAAGCCGCCGTCCTGTTCGGCAACGTCCTGCGGTGGCAGACCGACTACCTCGGGCGCCAGCTGCCCGTGCTGCCCGCCCGCCACGGCTTCCCCCGCAAGGTCAAGCCGCTGGTCCGGTTGGGCGAGCGGGAGATGGCCGCCTACTGCGTGGTCAAGGGCATCGACTACATCGTGGAGGAGTGCCCCATGGCGGCGGGCAACAAGCACCTCGGCTACAAGGACGCCCTCAACGCCGTCGAGGCCACCTCACCGGGCTCGAAGCACGACTTCTACTTCGGCTTCCTGGCCCGGGCCTCGGAGCACTTCCGACCCGAGGCCGAGCAGGAGCAGGCCGACCTGGCGCCGTGCATCTCGTGCGGAGCGCCCACCACGAGCGAGCAGTGCGCCTTCTGCCGGCTGGTGGAGCGGGCCGGGGGCGCGTCCCCGACCCGAGCGGCCCGGTGCCCGTGGAGATCACACGGTCGAGCTCGACGGCGGCCGGCGCCGAGGTGGGGGCATGAGCCGTCCGCTGGCGGCCGGTGAACGCGTCCTGCTCATCGACAACAAGCGCCGCCGTTACCTCGTCGTGCTCCAGCCGGGGGGCGAGTTCCACTCGCACTCGGGTTTCGTGGCCCACGACGATCTCATCGGCGGAGCCGAGGGCATGTCGGCCCGTTCCACCCGCGGAACCTCCTATCGGGTCCTGCGCCCCACCCTGGCCGACTTCGTGCTCAAGATGCCCCGCGGCGCGCAGGTGATCTACCCCAAGGATCTGGGGCCCATCCTGATGCTGGCCGACATCTTCCCCGGCGCCCGCGTGCTCGAGTCGGGGGTGGGCTCGGGAGCGCTGTCGATGACCATGCTGCGGGCCGGCGCCGTGGTCACCGGCTACGAGCTCCGGGAGGACTTCGCCAACCGGGCCCAGGCCAACGTGTCGTCGTTCCTGGGCGACGAGGCCATGGCCCGCTACGAGGTCCACCTGCGCGACTGCTACGAGGGCATCGACGGGTCCGACTACGACCGCGTCGTCCTCGACCTGCCCGAGCCGTGGAACGTCGTCAAGCACGCCGAGGGGGCGCTGGCCACGGGCGGCATCCTGGTCGCGTACACCCCCAGCATCACCCAGGCCACCCAGCTCCGCGAGCGCCTCGAGGAGAGCGACTTCGCCATGGCGGAGACGATCGAGGTGCTGAACCGCTCCTGGCACATCGAAGGCCAGGCCGTCCGGCCCGACCACCGGATGGTCGCGCACACCGGCTTCCTGACCTCGGCGCGCCTGCTCGGGAGCTGAGGCGGCGACGCCGCCGGGATGACGCGGTGAACGCACTGGATGTCATGCTGCTCGCCGCCGCGGTGCTGGCTGTCGTCGGGGGCTACCGCCTCGGCTTCACCGCCCGCGTGTTCTCCTGGCTCGGCCTGGCCGCCGGCCTGGTGCTGGCCGTCCGGGCGCTGCCCTGGCTGCTGAGTCACCTCGACGGCAGCGATCACCTGCGGGTGGTGCTCGTCACCGTCGGCACCATCGTGGCCGGGGCCGCCCTGGGTCAGATGGTGGGCCTGGCCATCGGCACCCGGTTGGCTCCCCGCTCCGGCGCCCGGGCCGTGGCCGCCGCCGACCGCACCATGGGCGCGGTGGCGGGCCTCGTCGGGCTCGTGGTCCTGGCCTGGCTGGTCCTGCCGGTGTTGGCCGTGACGCCGGGCTGGCCCTCGGAGCTGGCCGGCGGCTCGCTCGCCGCCCGGCTGCTGAGCGAGCACCTCCCTCAGCCGCCCGACGCCACCCAGGCGCTGCGGGTGCTGGTCGGCGACGACAACTTCCCCCAGGTCTTCGATGCCTTCCAGCCCAACCCCGAGGTGGGGCCGCCCCCGGCGGCCAGTGGCATCGACCCGGCCACCGCCACGCGGGTGGCGGCGTCGGTGGTGAAGGTCGAGGGGGTGGCCTGCCAGCGCATCCAGGACGGCACGGGCTTCGTGGTGGGCGACGATCTGGTCGCCACCAACGCCCACGTCGTGGCGGGGGAGCACTCGACCACCGTGGAGCGCCAGGACGGGCGTCGCCTCGAGCGCGACGGTGGTGGCCTTCGACGCCGACCGCGACCTGGCCCTGCTCCGGGTGCCGCGCCTGGACCGGCCGGCGTTGCCGGTGACCGGAGCGCAGCGCGGCACCGTCGGAGGGGTGTTCGGCCACCCCGGCGGGGAACCGCTGCGCATCGCTCCGTTCGAGGTGTCCCGCCAGCTCGAGGCGACCGGCAAGGACATCTACGACGAGCACTCCACGGACCGCCAGGTGCTCGAGCTGGCGGCTTCGTTGCGCCCGGGGGACTCGGGGTCGCCGCTGGTGGCGCCGTCCGGCGACGTCGTCGGGGTGGCCTTCGCCATCTCCACCGACCACCCGGGGGTGGCGTACGCGCTGGCCACGTCGGAGCTGGATGCGGTGCTGGCCACCCCGCACGACCAGGAGGTCAGCGCGGGCTCCTGCATCGGCTGACCCCGCGACCTTGCGTGCCACACCTGCTCATCGCGCCGTTGTGCCACGCAAGGTCGGTGTCGGGCCGATCAGGCTCGGCCGTCGCGGGTCGAGGGCCGTCAGTTCCAGCTGGGGTTGCCGAGGGCCATGGCGGCGCGGGCGGAGTCACGGCGCAGGACGTCGCCCCACAGCCGCTCGGGCTCGGGGTGGAACACGTCGCTCGGTCCCGGCTCGACGACGAACCACGCGCCGGCCGACAGCTCCTCGTCGAGCTGGCCCGCGCCCCAGCCGGCGTAGCCGATGTAGATGCGCACGGCCTCCACGCCGGCGACGACGGCCTCGGGGTCCATGCCCAGGTCCACCGTGCCGATCGGCCCGTCGATCGAGGTCCACCCCGGGCAGTCCTCGGCGTGGCGCACCCGGGCCAGGCCGAGCACGGCGTCGGCCTCCACCGGACCCCCGCTGAAGATCACCCCGGGCTCGGCCGCGGCCGGCGACCACAGCGGCAGCGCCTCCAGCACCTCGAGCGCGCTGGGCCGGTTGAGCACCACGCCGAGCGCCCCTTCGGCGGCGTGCTCGAGCAGGTACACGATGGTCCGGTCGAAGTTGGGATCGCCCAGGCTCGGCCCGGCGATGAGCAACCGGCCACTCAGCCCCTCGGTCATGGGCAGATCATGACGCGGTGGCGCCGCTCGTGCTGTTCGGCCCGCCGGTGCCGGGAGGGGAGCCGCCGTGGGCCAGACTGTCGACGATGACCTACGTATGGATCGGTACCGTGCTCTGGGTGGTGCTCGCCGTGGTGGTGGCGGTGGTCGGGTTCCGACGCTTCCGCCGACCCCAGTGCCCCGACTGCGGCCTGTCGGTGGACCGCGACCTGCGGGAGTGCCCCTCACTGCGGCGCGGCGATGCGCTCAGTCGATCTCGATGAAGATGCACTCGCCGGGGCATTCCTCGGCGGACTCGATGGTGGCCTCTTCCTGCCCGTCGGGCACCACGGCCAGGCCTTCGGCGCCACCGGGGTTCGAGAACACCTTGTCGCCCTCCTTGACGTAGGCGAGGCCGTCGTCGAGGAGCGTGAACACGTCGGGGGCGATCTCCTCGCACAACCCGTCGCCGGTGCAGAGATCCTGATCGATCCAGACCTTCATGGTGCGCCTGTGCCTCTCTCGAGTCGGTGAAATTGGGGGATGCGCTTCGTGCACCCGTGGTCTTGCAGTGTAGTGCCACCCCGCAATTAACACGGGGATTTCAAGGGAAATGTGACCCTCTTCGCTCGGGCCGCGGGTAGGGTCGACGGCGGTCGCCGAGAGGTTGCTACGACCCGTGCACGAGCGGCAAATCCAGAGGTTCCGTCGTATCGCGCGAGGGCCGGTGTAGGGTCCGCCTTGACCGTTCGAGGAGGTGATTCTCGTCAACGAATCCGAGTTTGAACAGCGGGTCGCCGCCTTCGAAACGGAGATGGCCGAGCTGCGCGAGCAGGCCGTCGCGTTGGAGGAGGAGGTCATCTCCCTCCGGCGCCGCCTGCAGGACGCGCCCAAGCGCGTCCGCACCCTCGAGGAGCGGCTGCTCGAGACGAAGGGCCAGCTGGCCCAGGCGGTGTCGCAGAACGAGAAGCTGACCTACACCCTGCGCGAGGCCCGCGAGCACATCGCCGCCCTGCGCGACGAGGTCGAGAAGCTGACCCAGCCCCCGTCGGCCTACGGCACCCTGCTCGGCCGCAACGACGACGGCACCGTGGACGTGTTCTCCGGCGGTCGCAAGATGCGCGTGGCGGTGCACCCCGACCTGGGCGACGTCGACCTGACCCGCGGCGCCGAGGTGGTCCTCAACGAGTCGCTCAACGTGGTCCTGGCCCGCACGCCGGACATGACCGGCGAGGTGGTCACGTTCAAGGAGCTGCTCGACGACGGCAACCGCGCCATGATCGTGGGCCGCGCCGACGAGGAGCGGGTGGCCGAGCTGGCCGACACGCTCAAGGGCCGCAAGATCCGCGCCGGCGACACCGTCCTGCATGGACTCGCGCTCGGGCCTCCTGCTCGAGGTCCTGCCCCGGCCCGAGGTCGAGGAGCTCGTGCTCGAGGAGGTGCCCGACATCTCCTACGAGGACGTCGGCGGCCTCGACAGCCAGATCGAGCAGATCACCGACGCGGTCGAGCTGCCCTTCGTCCACCACGACCTCTTCGCCGAGTACCGGCTGCCGGCACCCAAGGGCATCTTGTTGTACGGCCCGCCCGGGCTGCGGCAAGACGCTCATCGCCAAGGCCGTGGCCAACTCGCTGGCCAAGAAGGTGGCCGAGGTCAGCGGCGACCGCGAGGCCCGCAGCTACTTCCTCAACATCAAGGGCCCCGAGCTGCTCAACAAGTACGTGGGCGAGACCGAGCGCCAGATCCGCCTGGTGTTCCAGCGGGCCCGGGAGAAGAGCGAGGAGGGCTGGCCGGTCATCGTCTTCTTCGACGAGATGGACTCGCTGTTCCGCACCCGGGGCACCGGCATCAGCTCCGACATGGAGTCGACCATCGTCCCGCAGCTGCTGGCCGAGATCGACGGGGTCGAGACGCTGAAGAACGTCATCGTGATCGGTGCCTCCAACCGCGAGGACCTCATCGACCCGGCCATCCTGCGTCCCGGCCGCCTCGACGTGAAGATCAAGATCGAGCGGCCCAACGAGGAGGCCGCCGCCCAGATCTTCGCCCGCTACCTCACCTCGGACCTGCCCCTCGACGCCCACGAGGTCGAGACCCTCGGCGGGGGCGACCGCGACAAGGCGGTGCGGTCCATGATCGAGGACACGGTGGCCGAGATGTACCGCGACGACGAGGCCAACCAGTTCCTGGAGGTGACCTACCAGAACGGCGACAAGGAGGTCATGTACTTCAAGGACTTCTCGTCGGGGGCGATGATCGAGAACATCGTCCGGCGGGCCAAGAAGCTCGCCATCAAGCGCCTCATCGACCACGGCAACCCGGGCATCTGCGTGAACGACCTCATCGAGTCGATCCACCAGGAGTACAAGGAGCACGAGGACCTGCCCAACACCACCAACCCGGACGACTGGGCCAAGATCTCGGGCAAGAAGGGCGAGCGCATCATCTACGTGCGCACCCTCATCAAGCGGCCCGACTCGGACACCACCGGCGGGCGCTCGATCGAGCGGGTGGCCACCGGTCAGTACCTCTGAGCGCCGGGCCGGTCCTCGAAGGCGCTCTGGTGCGCCTCGAGCCGCTCACGCTCGAACACGTTCCGGCCCTGGTGGAGGCGTCGGGGGAGGACCCCTCCGCCTACCGGTGGAACGTGGTGCCCACCGACCACGCCGCCATGACCTCCTACGTGGAGGCGGCGATGGCCGAGGCGGCCACCGGCGCCGCCATCCCGTTCGCCACCATCCGGCGCGCCGACGGCGCGGTCGTCGGCTCGACCCGGTTCCTGCGCATCGAGTGCTGGCCGTGGCCGCCCGACAGCCCCCACGCCCGTCGCGACGGCCGGCCCGACGTGGTCGAGATCGGCGCCACCTGGCTGGCCGTCTCGGCCCAGCGTCGCGGCATCAACACCGAGGCCAAGCTGTTGATGCTGGCCCACGCGTTCGAGACGTGGGAGGTCTGGCGGGTGTCGCTCATCACCGACGCCCGCAACGTGCAGTCCCGCACGGCCATCGAGCGCCTCGGCGCCCGGTTCGAGGGGGTGGTGCGGGCCCATCGCATCGGGGCCGACCTCACCGTGCGCGACTCGGCCCGCTTCTCCATCACCGCCGAGGAGTGGCCGATGGTCCGCGCTCGCCTGCAGGGGTTCCTGCGTCAGGGCGGGGGCGGGAGACCCATGGGGTTGGGGTAGGAGATCACCGCCGGCCGCGGCGATGGCCTCGGCGATCGGCGCCATGAGCTCGTCGAAGCGGGCGGTGGCCGCGTCGCCGACCGCCACCCACGGGAGGGCGGCCAGCCGGTCGGTGGTGGCCTCGACGTCGGCGTGCAGGCCCTGGCCGGCCGGGGTGAGCCGCCCGCCGGCCAGCAGACCCCGGGCGTGCAGCCGGGCGGCGGCCGCGTCCCAGTCGTCGTCGGTCCAGCCCCGGGCCCGGAGCTGGGACTCCCGGGTCACCGCCCCGGTGGCGGCCAGGATCACGTGGACCTCGCAGCCGTCGAGGCCGGCGGTCACCAGCGCGGCGACGTGACCGTCGCCGCGATGCTCGCGCAGCACGGTGCACGCCAGCCAGAGCCGCACGTGGGCCGGCCACGAGCCGTCCGGCTCCACGCTGGACCACGCCGCCGCCAGCGGGCGCCCTTCGATGGGGCAGTTGGCGGCCGCGGCAGTCGCCAGGTCGGCCAGCCTCGGCCAGCGGCCGGCGTCGCCCACGCCGTCCCCCAGCAGGCGACGGAGCACGACATCGACGGACTGGAGGCGGGTGGCCAGCACCGCGTCGGGAGGGGCGAAGGCCCACGCATCGGGCAGGGCCCGGCGGACCATGGCCGGGGCGAAGTTGTAGAACGAGGAGATCACGGGCTCGGCCCCCACCGGGCCCATGGGGGCGCTGCGCCCGGCGAAGTAGCTCATCCAGAAGCCGCGCAGGCCCAGGGCGGCGTCGGCCTCGGGGATCTCGGGAGCGAAGTACACGACGGCATGGAGCGGCTCGAGCCATCGTCCACCGGCGGCGCACGGCTCCGAGGTCCATGGCCGGTCATCTTGCCATGGACACCGGTAAGGTCGACGGGTGGCCATCGCCAAGATCTGCGGGGTCGAGACCGAGTTCGGGATCCTCATCCGCGGCGTGGAGGAGTCCAACCCCATCGCGGCGTCATCCATGCTGATCAACGCCTACCTCCACGAGCACCGGCGTCGGCCGCGAGCCGGCGGCGGCGCCCGCCGTGGGCTGGGACTTCGAGGACGAGTCCCCCGGCAACGACGCCCGGGGCACGGCGGGCGTCGGGGCCATGGCCCCGGAGGTCGAGACCCATCTCGTCAACGCCGTGCTCACCAACGGCGCCCGCTACTACGTCGATCACGCCCACCCCGAGCTGTCCACCCCCGAGTGCGCCGATGCCCGCTCGATCGTCGTGTTCGATCGCGCCGCCGAGCAGATCCTGGTCGAGTCCATGGCCGCGGCCCGGCGGATGATGCCCGACGGCCAGGAGATCGTCGTCTACAAGAACAACTCCGACGGCAAGGGCAACAGCTACGGCTGCCACGAGAACTACCTGATGGACCGCCAGCTTCCCTTCGGCCGCATCGTGAGCCAGATCACGCCGCACTTCATCACCCGCCAGATCTTCTGCGGCGCCGGCAAGGTCGGCAGCGAGGCCGGCGGCCTGGGTCACCGCGAGGTGCCCTTCCAGCTCAGCCAGCGGGCCGACTTCTTCGAGGAGGAGGTCGGCCTCGAGACCACGCTCAAGCGGCCGATCGTCAACACCCGCGACGAGCCCCACTGCGACGCCACCAAGTACCGGCGCCTGCACGTGATCATCGGCGACGCCAACCTCTCCGAGGTGGCCACGTTCCTGAAGGTGGGCACCACCGCCATCGTGCTGGCCATGATCGAGGACGACGCCCTACCCCGCGAGTTCGTGTTCAACGCCCCCATCTGGGCGCTGCGCCGGGTGTCCTACGACCTCGAGCTGCAGGCGCCGCTCGAGCTGGTCGACGGCACCACGGTGACGGCGCTCGACGTGCAGTGGGAGTTGTTCGACCGGGCCCGCAAGTATGCCGACGTCGGCGGGGCTGGAGTGCGTGGGCGAGGCCGTCGGCGCCGAGGTGCTGCGCCGCTGGGAGGAGGTGCTCAGCGCCCTCGAGGCCGACCCCATGACGCTGGCCACCCAACTCGACTGGGTGGCCAAGTACCGGCTCATCGAGGGCTACCGCGAACGCCACGGGCTCGAGTGGGACGACGCCCGGCTGGCGGCCATGGATCTGCAGTACCACGACCTGCGCCCGGGCAAGTCGCTGTTCGCCCGCCTGGGGATGGAGCGCCTCACCGACGACGACGAGGTCACCCTGGCCATGTCCGAGCCGCCCACCGACACCCGGGCCTACTTCCGGGGCAAGTGCCTGCAGAAGTGGAGCGACGACATCGTGGCCGCCAACTGGGATTCGCTGGTGTTCGACGTGGGCCGCGAGCCCCTGCGCCGGGTGCCGATGATGGAACCGACGCGCGGAACCGAGGCCCATGTGGGTACGTTGTTGGCCGAATGCACCACTTCGTCCGAATTGTTGGACAAGCTGGGAAGTTAGAACCGGTCGTCATCGTCGACGGCGAAGCGACCACATGAGGTGAGAGGGCCAGATGGCTGAACGAGAGCAGATCCGCAAGCCGGCGCCGGCCAAGAAGGACGCCGAGATCGAGGAAGCTCCTCCTGCGTCCGAGAAGGGCGAGAAGATCAAGGCCGAGCTGGATGATCTCCTGGACGAGATCGATGACGTCCTCGAGACCAACGCAGAGGAGTTCGTCAGATCATACGTTCAGAAGGGTGGACAGTAGTCCAGCCGTCTGAAGCGACAAGTACCTGCGGCTCGAGATCGGCATGGGCAGCGACCGCAGGGGTGGTTGCGCCTGCAGATTCCGCGGCCTGCAGATTCCCGGAGGGGCGCGGCGGCGCTGGCGTACGTGACGCGGCACCGGGATGGGAGCCGGTAGCTTGGCGGCCGTGACGCTGCCCATGTTCTCGCCGACCGACGACCCCGGTCCCAACTTCGCCGAGCTGCTGCGGCGGGTCGGCCTCGAGCCACCCCCGCCGGCCACCAACCTCGACGGGGTGCTCACCATCACCCACGGGACCACGGTGGTGGCCGTCCGCTACGCCGACGGCGTGGTCATGGCCGGTGATCGCCGAGCGACCAGCGGCAACCTCATCTCCCACCGGGCCATCGAGAAGGTGTTCCCCGCCGACCGCCACTCGGGCGTGGCCATCGCCGGCGCCGCCGGCCCGGCCATGGACATGGTCAAGCTGTTCCAGCTCCAGCTCGAGCACTACGAGAAGGTGGAGGCCTCGGCCCTCAGTCTGGAGGGCAAGGCCAACCAGCTCTCGGCCATGGTCCGAAACCACCTGCCGGCCGCCATGCAGGGGCTGGCGGTGGTCCCGCTCTTCGCCGGCTACGACCTGGCCCGGGGCTCGGGCCGGCTCTTCCAGTACGACGTGACCGGCGGGCGCTACGAGGAGACGAACTACGCCTCCACCGGCTCGGGCAGCCTGCACGCCTCGACGGTGATCAAGCTCGGCTTCAGCGAGGCCATGGCCCGCCAGGACACGCTGGACCTGGCCATCAAGGCCCTGTTCATGGCGGCCGACGAGGATTCGGCCACCGGCGGGCCCGACCTGGTCCGCGGCATCTACCCGACCATGGCCACCATCTCGGCTGAGGGGTTCACCCGAGTGCCCGAGCCCGAGGTCGCCGACCGGTTCGGCGAGCTGATCGGGGCCATGTCCCGGCGTGAGGCCGAGCAGGCCACCCTGGTGGCCGAGACCACCTCCGACCACGGAGGGCTGCGGGCATGAGCATGCCGTTCTACGTCGCTCCCGAGCAGGTGATGAAGGATCGGGCCGACTACGCCCGCAAGGGCATCGCCCGGGGTCGCAGCCTGGCCGCGGTGGTCTACGACCAGGGCATCCTCATCTGCGCCGAGAACCCCTCGTCGACCCTGCGCAAGGTGAGCGAGATCTACGACCGCATCGCCTTCGCCGGCGTCGGCAAGTACAACGAGTTCGACCAGCTGCGCATCGCCGGGGTGCGGGCCGCCGACCTCAAGGGCTACGCCTACAGCCGCGAGGACGTCGACGCCCGGAGCCTGGCGAACCAGTACGCCTCGATCCTCGGTCAGGTCTTCACCCACGAGATGAAGCCCATGGAGGTCGAGATCCTGGTGGCCGAGGTGGGCCGCCAACGGGTGGACGACCGGCTCTTCCACATCCTCTACGACGGCACCGTCATGGACGAGGAGGGCTTCACCGTCCTGGGCGGCGAGGCCGAGGCCATCGACACCCGCCTGGAGGAGGCGTGGTCCGACGAGTTCGACCTGGCCGGCGCCCTGCGCGCCGCGGTGACCGCCCTGGCCGGCCCGGAGCGAACGCTCGAGCCCGGCGATCTCGAGGCGGCCGTGCTGGAACGGACCGACGTCCGCCGGGCCTTCCGCCGGCTCGAGGACGACGAGGTGGCCGCCCTGCTGGGCTGATCCCGCACGGGTACCGGGCAGGGACGGTCCGCCCCGGTAGCCTCACGCTATGGAGCGCCGGATCTTCGGTCTCGAGAACGAGTACGGGGTCACGTGCACGCTCCGCGGCCAGCGCCGGCTCAGCCCCGACGAGGTGGCCCGGTACCTCTTCCGGCGGGTGGTGTCGTGGGGCCGCAGCTCCAACGTGTTCCTGGCCAACGGCGCCCGCCTGTACCTCGACGTCGGCTCGCACCCCGAATACGCCACCCCCGAGTGCGACTCGATCTACGACCTCGTCGTGCACGACAAGGCCGGCGAGCGCATCCTCGAGCAGCTGCTGGCCAGCGCCGAGCAGCGCCTCCGCGAGGAGGGCATCCGCGGCGTCATCTACCTCTTCAAGAACAACACCGACTCGGCCGGCAACAGCTACGGCTGCCACGAGAACTACCTGACCAGCCGCCGCGACGACTTCGGCCACTACGCCGAGGTGCTCATCCCGTTCCTGGTGAGCCGCCAGATCTACGCCGGCGCGGGCAAGGTGCTGCAGACCGCCCGGGGGGCGATGTACTGCATCTCGCAGCGGGCCGAGCACATCTGGGAGGGCGTCTCCAGCGCCACCACGCGGTCACGGCCCATCATCAACACCCGCGACGAGCCTCACGCCGACGCCGAGCGCTACCGGCGCCTCCACGTCATCGTGGGCGACTCCAACATGAGCGAGTACTCCACGTTCCTCAAGGTGGGAGCGGCCAGCATCTTGTTGCGCATGCTCGAGGAGCCGAACGTCGTGCTGCGGGACATGACGCTGGAGAACCCCATCCGCGCCATCCGCGAGATCAGCCACGACATGACCTGCCGACGTCGGGTCCGCCTGGCCAACGGTCGCGAGGCCTCGGCGCTGGAGATCCAGAGCGAGTACCTCAACCGGGCGCTCAAGTACGCCGAGCGCCGTGAGCTGAGCCCGCTCGAGACGCAGGCGCTCGAGATGTGGGAGCACTGCCTCACCACCATCGAGAACGACCCGTTGAAGCTGGACCGTGAGGTCGACTGGGTCATCAAGCACAACCTGGTGGAGCGCTTCCGGGAGCGCCACGACCTGCCCCTCAACCATCCGCGGGTGGCGCTGCTCGACCTGCAGTACCACGACGTGAACCGCGATCGCGGCGTGTTCTACAAGCTGCAGGACCGGGGCATGGTCGAGCGGATCTGCGACGACACCGACATCGAGACGGCCATGGAGACCCCGCCCCAGACCACCCGGGCCCGCCTGCGGGGCGAGTTCATCCGCAAGGCCAAGGAACGCAAGCGCGACTACACGGTCGACTGGGTGCACCTCAAGCTCAACGACCAGGCCCAGCGGACGGTGCTGTGCAAGGACCCGTTCAAGTCCCGCGACGAGCGGGTCGAGAAGCTCATCGCCTCGTTGTGACCGCTCCCGGCGCCGGTCGGAGCCACCGGTAGGCTCGGCCGCGGTGGACAAGCTCGAACGCCTCCTGAACCTCATCGCCGCGCTCCTGGAGACCAGCCGGCCGCTCACCGCCGAGGAGCTGCGGGAGCGGGTGCCCGGCTACCCCGAGGCCAAGGCCAGCTTCCGGCGGGCCTTCGAGCGCGACAAGGAGGACCTGCGGGAGATGGGCGTGCCGCTCGTCTACGAGCCGATCCAGGGACTCGACCCGCCCACCGACGGCTACCGCATCGACCGGAGCCGGTACTACCTCCGTGACCCCGGCTTCGAGCCCGACGAGCTCGCCGCCCTGCACCTGGCCGTGAGCGCCGTCCGCCTGGACGGGGTGGAGAGCGAGGCCGGGCTGTGGAAGCTGGGCGGCGTGGTCGAGGCGGCGGGGGAGGAGCCCGCCATCGACGGCGCGCTGGCCTCCCTGCCGGCCGACCCGAACCTGGCCGACCTGTACCGGGCGTGTGCCGAGCGGCGCGTCGTGACGTTCCGGTACCACGACGAGCAGCGCACCGTGGACCCGCACCGGGTCGGCTACCAGCGGGGCCGCTGGTACCTGACGGCCTGGGACCACGACCGGGCCGACGACCGCAACTTCCGGTTGGACCGCATCAGCGGAGCCGCCGCCCTGGGCCCGGCCGGGGGGTTCGAGGCGCGGCCGGCGGGGGCAGCCGGCCTGCCCGGCGAGCCCTGGCAGCTGGGCGACGGGGACGAGGTCACCGCCCGCCTGCTGGTCGACGCCGACTATGTGTCGATCGCCGCCCGCCAACTGGGGAGCTCGACCCCGTTCGAGGTGGCGCCCGACGGTTCGGCCGTGTTCTCGGTGGCCGTCACCAACTGGCCGGCGTTCCGCTCGTTCGTGCTCACCTTCCTCGAGCACGCCGAGATCGTCGGCCCCGACGACCTGCGGGCCCAGATGGTCGAGTGGCTCACCGAGGTGGCTCGGTGAGCCGGCCCGCCGCATCCCAGCGGGTGGCGCGCATGCTGAGCCTCGTGCCGTGGGTGGCGGCGCGGGGCCGAGCCCCGGTGGACGAGGTCTGCCGCCGCTTCGACATCGACCGGGACCAGCTCCTGCACGACCTCGCCGTCGTGTCCATGGTCGGGCTGTACCCCTACACCCCCGATGTGCTCATCGAGCTGTTCATCGACGACGACGAGGTGTGCATCACGCTGCCGCAGGCCTTCGACCGTCCCCTGTCGCTGACGCCCGAGCAGGGCGTGGCGCTGGTGGCCGCCGGCACCACGCTGCTGGCCGCCCCGGGCGCCGAGGCCGACGGCCCCCTGGCCCGGGGGCTGGCCAAGCTCGCCGCGGTGCTCGACGAGGGGGACTCCCCAGCCCTGCAGGTGCGGTTGGAGGAGGTGCCCTCGGCGGTGCTCGACGTCGTGCAGCAGGGCGTCCGCGAGCACCGCCAGGTGAGCCTGGACTACTACGCCTACGGCCGCGACGAGCTCACCCACCGGGTGGTGGACCCGCACCGGGTGTCCACCGATCAGGGCCAGTGGTACCTCGGCGGCTACTGCCACCTGGCCGAGGGCGACCGCCTCTTCCGCATCGATCGCATCCGCTCGGCCGAGCTGCTCGACACGACGTTCGACGCCCCGACTCAGGCCCTCGACACGGGCACGTTCAGCCCGGCCGCCACCGACCCCCGCGTCACCATCGACATGGCGGCCGACGCCCGCTGGGTGGTGGAGCAGTACCCGGTCGACGAGATCTTCGAGCTCGGCACCGGCGAGCTGCGGGTCCGCCTGGCGGTGACCGCTCGTCAGTGGCTGGAGCGGCTGCTGCTGCGACTGGGCCCGTCGGCCGTGGTGGTGGAGGGTCCCGACGACCTGCGACGGGTGGCCAGCGCGTCGGCCCGGCGCATCCTGGAGCGCTACGGGCCCTGAGGCGAGAGCGATCCCTGGATCTGGATCCCCTGGACTACCCTCGGCGAGACCCCGTTTCGCTCGCCGAGGACCTCGCCGTCGCATGACCTTCACCGCCCCCACTCCCGACGGCCCCGGCCGATCCCAGGCGTCACCTGGCTTCGCCGGGGTGCCGGCCACGCCGACGGGGCCACCTCTGGGCGCCACCTCGCCGGGCTCGCCGCTGATCGGGCCGGGCGGCCCCACGAACGGCAGCCCGCCCAACGGCAGGCCTCCGGCCCCGACGCCGTCGGGCTCGACGCCGCCGGCGGGCAAGAAGAAGGCGGGCAAGGACAACTGGAAGCGTTCCGCCATCGAGTGGGCGCTGGTCATCGTGGGCGCCCTGGCCATCGCCTTCACGCTGCGGGCCACGTCGTTCCAGGTCTTCTACATCCCGTCGGGGTCGATGGAGCCCACCCTGCAGGTGGGTGACCGCGTCGTGGTGAACCAGTGGAGCTACCGGCTGCACGATGTGAACCGGGGCGACATCGTGGTGTTCGGCCGGCCCGAGGGCGAGAACGCGGTGGGGGTCAAGGATCTGATCAAGCGGGTGATCGGGCTGCCGGGTGAGACGGTGACGATCACCGACAACCACGTGCTCATCAACGGCGTGCCGCTCGACGAGCCCTACCTGCCGCCCGGCACCAAGACCGACGGCACCGGCACGCCCGTGCCGTGCGATCCCGCCCATCCCTGCCACATCCCGGACGGCCAGGTGTGGGTCATGGGCGACAACCGCACGAACTCCTCGGACAGCCGGTTCTTCGGCCCGATCCCGGAGTCCAAGATCGTCGGCCGCGCCTTCGTCCGGCTGTGGCCGCTCGGACGCCTCGGCGGCCTCTGAGCCCCCGGCGTCGCCTCCTTGACCGAGCTCGAGCAGCCTTCGCCACCCCCTCCTGAACCGAGCGTGCGCGGACGCCCCGGGCCGCACCCGGTGGCGGACCGTGGCCGGTTGGCTGGGCGTCGGCGTGCTGGCCTTCGCCTTGATGGCGCTGGTGCAGGCCACGTCGGTCCAGGCGTTCCGGATCCCGTCGGACTCCATGGTGCCCACCGTGAACACGGGGGACCGGGTGCTGGTCAACAAGTGGAGCTACCGGGTGCACGACGTGAACCGGGGCGACATCGTCGTCTTCGACAAGCCCGATGACCCGGCTCTCACCGAGGATCACCTCATCAAGCGCGTGATCGGCCTGCCCGGCGAGGAGGTGACCATCGACGGTGGCCACGTCATCATCGACGGACGGATCCTGGTCGAGCCGTACCTCCCGGCCGGCACCGTCACCTCGGCGGTCGGGAACCACCCCTGCCTCCCCGCCAGCCCGTGCCGGGTCCCCGACGGGCAGGTGTGGGTGATGGGGGACAACCGCATGCTGTCTCGCGACAGCCGCTTCTTCGGCCCGATACCGACGGCGACGATCGTGGGCCGGGCCTTCCTCCGGGTGTGGCCCTTGTCCCGGGTGGGTGCCCTGTAGGGCCCGCCCGGGGAGGGACCCGGGTGCTCCGAGGTTGACAGGTGACCAAATGGTCACGTATTGTCCTCCCCGTGGACGAGGTCTTCCGAGCACTGGCCGATCCGACCCGACGGGGTCTGCTCGACGAGCTGTTCCGGGAGGACGGGCAGACGCTGAGCGCGCTGGAGGCCCGGTTCGCCATGAGCCGGTTCGGGGTGATGAAGCACCTGAAGGTGCTCGAGGAGGCGGGGCTGGTCGTCACCCGCCGCCGGGGACGCGAGAAGCTCCACCACCTGAACCCGGTCCCCATCCGCCTCGTCCACGACCGCTGGGTGAGCAAGTACGCCGAACCGTGGGCCGCTGGACTCAGCGAGCTCAAGACCAGATTGGAGCGCACCATGGAGAAGGTCTTCGAGATCTACATCCGCACCACCCCCGAGCAGTTGTGGGAGGCCATCACGGACCCGGAGATCCGGGCCAAGTACAACTTCGGCGCCGGCGTGAACTCGGACTGGACGCCGGGGGCCAAGCTGACCATGGGTGCGCCCAACGCCGACGGGCTCCTCGGCGAGGGCGAGGTCCTCGAGGTCGACCGGCCCCGTCGCCTGGTCCACACCATGGTCGCCCTGTGGGGGGACGACGTGAAGAGCGAAGGAGCCTCTCGGGTCACCTGGGAGATCGAACCGGTCGGCGACTCGTGCCACCTGCGCGTCGTGCACGACGAGCTGCGCGAGGGTGCCAACGAGCAGCTCTACGGCGGTTGGCCCATGATCCTGTCGGGGCTCAAGACCTGGCTGGAGACGGGGCAGTTGCTCACCACGCCGGGCTCGCTGATGTACCAGGGCTGACCGCGGCGTACCCCGGTCAGGCGATGGCGTCGACCGCCGCCACCATGAGGTCGACGTGGTCGCTGAAGACGCCGTCGATGCCGGCGTCGAGGGTCTCGCGCCAGGACGCGTTCGAACTGGAGGTCCCAGGCGAAGGCCAGCCGGTCGAACCGGTGGTAGAGGGCGATGTGGCCGCCCGTCCAGTCCTCGTGGTGCAGGTTCACCGCCTGTATCCCCGCCTCGGCCAGCTCGGCTCCGTGGTGCTCGCTGCCCCGCGCCAGCCGGTCGAGGCGGGTCGAGTGCACGAGCCTGAGCTCGGGCCAGCGGGCCCGCCAGCCCCTCAGCAGGTCGAGGTCGGGATGGCAGATCCACAGCTGTTCGAGGGCTTCGTCACCCGCGTCGGTGGCGGCGGAGACGACGGCGTCGATGGCCGCGGCCTCCTTGATGTCGAGTGACAGGTGGTAGGCGGTTCCGCACTCGCGGTACAGCTCGGCCAGCGTGGCGAGATGGTCGGGCAGGCGGGCCCGCTCCAAGCGGGCGATCGGGGTGCGGCGGATGCGACCGCCGACGACCCCTCCGTGATCGAGCACCGGTTGGCCGTCCGCGCTGAGCCACACGTCGCTCTCCAGGCCGGTGGCCCCCAGCCGTAGGGCCAGGTGGAAGGCCTCCAGCGTGTTCTCCGGGGCATGGGCGCGGGCCCCGCGGTGAGCGAAGGCGATGGGTGGCCGCAGGAGCGAGGGGAGCCGGGTCGCCATCGACCGGAGCCTAGCGATCGGCCGCCGACGCCCTCCTCCACGCCGGTCGATCGGCGTGCCGGGGCGGGTGTGGAAATGGGCCGTACGGCCCACGGCTGGTTGCTCAAGGCCCGGGCGACGGCTGCCGATTCGGTAACCAGGAACGTGGAGGAGAGACGACGCATGGCAACGATTCGGGCCAGTTGTGGTGAGTGTGGGGACGTCGAGTTGACCACCGACGACGTTCACGTGCGGGTGTGCACCGGCGACAGCCAGGGCACCTACTCGTTTCGTTGTCCGGTCTGCCTCATGACGGTGATCAAGCCGGCCGAGGCCCGCACCGTCGACCTGCTGGTCGCCTCGGGCGTGTCCTACGAGACGTGGACGATGCCCCTCGAGCTGAGCGAGCCGCGGGGGTCGGGGACGCCGATCACCCACGACGAGCTGCTCGACTTCCACGACCTGCTCAGCGACGATCGCCTGCTCGGCGACGCGTTGGCCCAGCTGCTGGACCGGTAGGGCCCGAGCCCGGGGCCGCGCCTCGGTCCGTCCTACACTCCCGTCCATGTCGTGGATCTGGGTGGTGCCGGCCGTCCTGGCCTGTGTGGCGGTCGCCGTCTGCGTGACGGCACTGCGGGCGCTGGACGCCGAAGCCGAGAAGCTGCCGCGGCGCCTGGCGGGCGGTCCCCGCTCTGGCCCAGCAGAGCCGCATCGTGCGGGCTGAGGCGGCCCGAGCCGAGGTCGCCCGGCGAGCCACCGGTGATGCTCTGGCCCGGCGGGCCCCTCACTAGACTGCCGTCATGTTCAACGTCGGTGGTGGCGAGGTGCTCGTGATCCTCATCGCCGCGCTGATCGTCCTCGGTCCCGACAAGTTGCCCGACGCCGCCCGTCAGGTGGGCAAGTACCTGGCCGAGTTCCGCAAGATCTCCCAGGGCTTCCAGGACGAGCTCCGCGGCGCCATGGACATCACCGACGTGCCCGACCCCGAGCCGGTGGCCTACCCCGCCGGCCGAATCGAGCGAATCGACCGCCGAGTCGACGCGAACCGAGCGACACCGAAGCCGAATCGAGCGAGCCGAAGGACATCGAGCCGAGCCGGCCGACGGCCGAGCCGAAGGATCCGAGCGAGCCGACGGAATCGACCGAGCCGGTCGTGGCCGAGGTGGTGCCGTCCGAGCCGGCCGGGCCCGAGTCCGTCACGGCCGAGCCCCAGCCGGCGGACGATGTGCCACCGATCCACGACGTGGGTCCCACCGGCCCGACCGCGGCTTGACCAAGCACGCTGAGCGACCATGAGCGATCCAGCACCTGACGTCCGCGAGAGCGGGCACATGACGTTGTGGGAGCACCTCGCCGAGCTCCGCACCCGCATCATCCGCTGCGTGATCGCCATCGTGGTCGGCGCGGTGATCGGCTGGTTCCTCTACCCGTACCTGCTGGACTTCCTGCTGCACCCGTACCGCCAGCTCATCCCCGACGCCGACCTGATCGCCACCAGCCCGCTCGACGGCCTGACCCTGCGCATCCAGATGTCGGCCTACACCGGCATCGCCCTCGCCATGCCGGTGCTGCTGTGGCAGCTGTGGCGCTTCGTCACCCCGGGCCTGTATCCGCACGAGAAGAAGTACGCGCTGCCCTTCACCATCAGTGCGCTGGTGCTGTTCCTCCTCGGCGCCACCGTCGCCTACTTCTCGCTGAACCCCGCCCTGAACTTCCTGATCGACATCGGCGGCAGCAGCATCAAGCCCTTCTACACCGCGCCCAGCTACCTGAAGCTGATCATGTTCATGATGCTGGTGTTCGGGCTCGGCTTCGAGTTCCCCATCTTCCTCGTCGCCCTCCAGCTCGCCGGCGTGGTCCAGCCGGCGTGGCTGGCCAAGCACCGCCGCCATGGCGCTCATCATCATCCTGGTGGTGGTGGCCGTCATCACGCCCAGCGGGGATCCCATCTCGATGCTGGCCCTCGCCATCCCGATGTACATCTTCTACGAGGTCTCGATCCTGATCGGGCGCTACCTCAACCGTCGCAAGCGCAAGCGGGCGGAGAAGGCGGAGAAGGCCGGGACGTCGTGACCGGGCCGGCCGACCGGACTTCGTGCTCGACCGCTTCCAGCTCGAAGCCATCGCCGCCATCGACCGGGGCGAGTCGGTGCTGGTGGCGGCGCCCACCGGGTCGGGCAAGACCGTGGTGGCCGAGCATGCGGTGGCCCGGGCCGTCGAGTCGGGTGGCAAGGCGTTCTACACCACCCCCATCAAGGCGCTCTCGAACCAGAAGTACCACGACCTGGTGCGGCCGCCACGGCCGTGAGCGGTGTGGGCCTGCTGACCGGGGACAACGCCATCAACGGCGACGCCCCCATCGTGGTCATGACCACCGAGGTGCTGCGCAACATGATCTACAGCCGCTCCGGCGCGCTGAGCGGGCTGCGCTGCGTGGTGCTCGACGAGGTCCACTACCTCCAGGACGCCTACCGGGGCCCGGTGTGGGAGGAGGTCATGATCCACCTGCCCCCGGAGGTCCGGCTGGTCTGCCTGTCGGCCACCGTGTCGAACGCCGGCCGAGCTGGCCGAGTGGATCGGGACGGTGCGCGGCCCGACCGCCACCGTGATCGAGACGGAGCGACCGGTCGAGCTGGCCAACCTCTACCTGGTGGGGGACAAGTCGGCGGAGGAGCCCCACCTCCTGCCCACCCTGGTCGACGGCCGGCCCAACCCCGAAGGCGACCGCTTCGACGCCGAGACGGCGGTGCCCGGCCGGGGCCGGCCGCGGCGGCGATGGTTCACCCCGCGCCGGGTCGAGGTGATCGACGTCCTGCGCGACCGCGACCTGCTGCCGGTCATCTACTTCATCTTCAGCCGGGCCGCCTGCGACGACGCGGTGCAGGCCGCCCTCGATGCCGGGGTGCGCCTGACCGAGCCCGAGGATCGGGCGGAGATCCGCCGCATCGTGGAGGACCACGTGGCCGCCCTCAGCGACGACGACCTCGACGTGCTGGGCTACGACCGCTGGCTGGCCGGCCTCGAGGCCGGGATCGCCTCGCACCACGCCGGCATGGTGCCCGCCGTTCAAGGAGGCGGTCGAGGCCTGCTTCGCCCAGGGGCTGGTGCGGGTGGTGTTCGCCACCGAGACCCTGGCCCTGGGCATCAACATGCCGGCCCGCACGGTCGTCATCGAGAAGCTGACCAAGTTCACCGGCGAGCGCCACGAGTTCCTGAGCCCGGGCCAGTACACGCAGATCACCGGTCGGGCCGGACGGCGGGGCATCGACACCGAGGGCTACGCCGTGGTGCTGTGGTCGCCGTTCGTGTCCTTCGCCGAGGTGGCCGGCCTGGCCGCCAGCCGGAGCTTCGTGCTGACGTCGTCGTTCCGACCCACCTACAACATGGCGGCCAACCTGGTTCGGCGCTACCCGGCCGACGAGGCCCATCACCTGCTCAACCTGTCGTTCGCCCAGTTCCAGGCCGACACCGCGGTGGTCCGCCTCGAGACCCGGCTGGCCCGCCGGGAGCGGGCCCTGGCCGACCTGCGGGCCGAGGCCGCACTGCGAGCGGGGTGACGTCGACGAGCTACCGAGCCCTCATCGGCGACCACCGGCCCGTCGTCGCGCCCTCGCCCCGGCGCGAGGTGGACGAGGCGCTGGCCCGGCTGCGCCCGGGCGACGTGGTGATGCTGGAGGGGGGCAAGTCGGGCGGCCGGGTGGCGGTGCTGACCGTGGCCCGCCGGCGCGGGGGAGCGGTCCGGGTGCGGGTCATCACCCCTCAGCGGCGGGTCCTCAACCTGGGCAGCACCGACTTCCGCGAGCGGCCCGAGATCGTCGGGCCGCCTCACCCTCCCCGTGCCCTTCGCTCCGCACGACAAGGGCTTCCAGCAGGAGGTGAGCCAGGGCCTGCACACCCTGGACCCGTCGAGCCGGCCCCGGCGCCGGGGTGCCGCCGGAGCGGACCGGTGGCGGTGACGGCTCCGGCGCCGGGGGACCGGGCGGACGCGCTCACCCATCCCGTCGACGACTGCCCCGACCGCGACGCCCACCTGCGGGCCGCCCGCCAGGCCGAGCGGGTGGCCCGCGAGGTGGCCGACCTGACCCGGCAGGTGCGGGGCCGCACCGAGTCCCTGGCCCGGCGCTTCGATCAGGTGCTGCAGCTGCTCGAGGCCTGGGAGTACCTCGACGGCTGGAGCCTCACCGCCGCGGGGCGAGCGCCTGGTCCGCATCTTCCACGAGTCCGACCTGCTGGTGGCCGAGGCCATCGAGGTGGGTCTGTTCGACGGGCTGGACCCGGCCGTCGCTGGCCGGCCTGGCGTCGTGCTTCACCTACGAGCACCGCAGCTCGGCGCCGCCGCCCGGACCCCTGGTACCCGTCGGGCGGGGTGCAGCACCGGGTGGCCCGCATCGAGCAGCTGGCGGCGTCGCTCAACGTGGACGAGGAGGCCTCCGGCCTGCCCCTCACCCGACCGCCCGATCCGGGCTTCCTGGCCCTGGCCCACGCCTGGGTGGCGGGGGAGCCCCTCGACGAGGTGCTCGACGACGAGGAGCTGTCGGGCGGCGACTTCGTGCGCAACGCCAAGCTGCTCATCGACCTGCTGCGCCAGATCGGCGACGCCGCGTCGGACGCCGACACCGCCGCCGCGGCCCGCCAGGCCGCCGAGCTGATGTTCCGGGGCGTGGTGGCCGCCTCGTCGGTGGTCGGCGACGACCGACGACCCGGACGACGACCGGGACGACGACCTGGACCACAGCCTGGGCGAGACCGAGAGCCGACCGTGACCATCGAGAAGGGGCAGGCCTGGGGAGCGCCCGGTCCGCTGCCGGACGACGGGGTGGTCGTGCGCACCGACGCGCGAGGCGCGCGCGGTGGTGGCCGACGCCCGGCGCCGTGGCGTCGAGCCTCCGACGCTGGGGCTGCTGGGCGGCGACCTGTGCCGCACGCTGGGCGGCGCGGGTGACGAAGCCCGGCTGCGCTCGCCCGAGGCCATGACGTTCCCGGTGGACCTGGGCGTCGCCGAGGCCGACGGCGAGCGAGCTGGTGTTCGTGGCCCACCTCATCGCCCGCCGGCGCGTGGTGGCGGGGTCGGGTGGTGGCGGTCATGAACGCCCAGTGGCTGGGCTCGTGGGATCTCGGGCCCCGATCGCATCCCAACGACGGCCTGCTCGACCTCACCGACGGCGACCCTGCCGCTGGGCCAGCGGCTCCAGGCCCGGCGCCGGCTGCCCACCGGCACCCACCTGCCCCACCCCGACCTGCACACCCGGCGGGCCGGCGCCTTCAGCCTCGACTTCGACCGCCCGCTGGACCTCTGGCTGGACGGCGAGCGGGTGGCCCGCGCCCGTCACGTGCAGGTCCGCTGCGAGCCCGACGCCCTCCGCGTCGTCGTCTGACCGCCGTCCCGGCGCGGCCGGGGTGGCCTACGCTGGCCCGATGGACCTGGACGCCGTCAAGGGTCGCCTCGTCGACGAAGTCGATCGCCGGGCCGACCTGCTGCTCGAAGCCTCGCACCGCATCCACGAGCACCCCGAGCTCGGGCTACGAGGAGACCTTCGCCCACGACCTGCTCACCGGGCGTCATCGAGGACGAGGGCCTGCGATCTGGAACGCCACGCCTACGGGCTCGACACCGCCTTCGCCGCCCGGGCCGGGACGACCGGCCCGACCATCGCGGTGTGCTGCGAGTACGACGCCCTGCCCGGGCATCGGCCACGCCTGCGGCCACAACATCATCGCCGCCGCCGGCCTGGGCGCCGGGCTGGCCGCCGCGGCCGTGGCCGACGAGGTCGGGCGGCCGGGTCGTCATCCTCGGCACGCCGGCCGAGGAGGGCGGCGGCGGCAAGGTGAAGCATGATCGACGCGGGCGCCTTCGACGGGCGTCGACGCCGCCCTGATGGTGCACCCGGCCGGCGGCGACCTCACCGATGATGAACGTCATCGCCATCCAGCAGATCCGGGTCACGTACCACGGCCAGGCGGCCCACGCCGCCGCCTTCCCCCACAAGGGCCGCAACGCCCTCGACGCCGCCGTGCTCGGCTACATGAACGTCGCCGCGCTGCGCCAGCACATCCGCCCCGACGAGCGCATCCACGGCATCTTCACCGAGGCGGGCGACAAGCCGAACATCGTGCCCGTCGCACACGTCGGCCTACTGGTACGTGCGGGCCAGCACGCTGCGCCGCCTCCAGCCGCTCAAGGACCGGGTCCTGGCCTGCCTGCAGGCCGGGGCCGACGCCGCCGGCTGCACCATGGACTACACGTGGGAGGAGCCGGCCTACGCCGACATGCAGGACAACGTGCCCGATGATGGACCTCTACGCGGCCAACGCCGGCGCCGCTGGGCCGGGTCACGACGGCGCCCGACGACCGCTTCGCGGTGGTCGGCAGCACCGACATGGGCAACGTGAGCTACGAGGTGCCGAGCATCCACCCGATGATCAAGGTGTCGCCGGCCCACATCTCGATCCACACCCCGGAGTTCGCCGGCTACGCCCGCGGGCCCGAGGGCGACCAGGCCGTGCTCGACGGGGCCAAGGCCCTGGCCATGACCATCGCCGACCTGTGGCTGCGGCCCGAGGCCCTCGAAGCCGCCGTCGAGGCGTTCAAGACGGTGCCCGGAGCGGGGGACTGACCGTGGCGGACCGCCGGCTTCCCGCGCCCCCAAAGGGGTCCCGCGCCATCCGCGGCGAGGCCGGGTCGACCTTCTACTGTCGCCGTCCGTGACCGTCTACGTCGCCGAGGAGTTCACCCAGGAGGAGGCCGACGTCCTCCGTCGGTACTTCACCAACCTCGACGAGCCCGTGTTCGCCCTGGTCAACCTGCCCGAGGTGGTCAAGGGCGCCCTGTTCGCCCGCTACTCGCGCTCGCCCAAGAGCCTGCGGCGGCTGTTCCTCGACGAGTTCGTCAACGAGCTCGACATCTCCGGCGACGTCACCATCGACGCCACCGTCGGGCTGCGCCGGGCCGAGGAGCTCTACGACCGGGTGTTCTTCGAGTACGGCGACGACTCGGTGGCCCAGCTCGGCGGGGTGCACCTGGCCTGCGAGCAGGCGTCGAACCTGCTGACCAAGGTGCTCGAGTGGGGCCGGCTCATGGCCTACCTCGAGCAGTCGACCCGCTACATCGCCTACGACGCCCGCATCGGCGGCCGCTACCGCTTCTACCGCGACCCCGACGTCCTCATGTCGTCGCTCGGCACCCGCTACGTCGGGCGACATGGACCGGCTGTTCGACACCTACGCCGAGCTGCTGCCGCCGCATGCGGCGACTTCTTCCGCGACCGGTTCCCCAAGGACGCCGAGCGACTCCGACTTCGTCTACCGCCAGGCCATCCGGGCCAAGGCCTTCGACGCCCTGCGCGGCATCCTGCCGGCGGCGTCGCTGTCCAACGTGGGCATCTACGGCACCGGCCAGGGCTACGAGCAGCTGCTGCTGCGCATGCGGGCCCACCCGCTGCCCGAGGCCCGCGCCTACGCCGACCTCATGCTCAACGAGCTGCGCAAGGTCATCCCGTCGTTCCTCAAGCGGGTCGACCTCGACGACCGCGGCGTGGCCTGGAGCGCCTACCTCGAGTCGACGGCCGCGAGGCCATGGACGACGGTGGCCGAGCGGCTGTTCCCGGCGACCACGCCGGTCGACCCGGCCCCGCTGGTGCGGCTGGTCGACTTCGACCCCGACGCCGAGGTCAAGCTGGTGGCGGCCATGCTCTACCCGCACCTGCCGCTGCCCGAGGACCAGATCGAGCGCCGGGTCCGGGCCATGTCGGTCGACGACCGCCTGGCGGTCATGCGGGCCTACGTCGGGGAGCGGACCAACCGCCGCCACAAGCCGGGCCGGGCCCTCGAGCGCATCGGGCTACCGCTTCGACGTGGTGGCCGACTACGGCGCCTTCCGCGACCTGCAACGCCACCGGATGCTCACCATCGAGTGGCAGCGCGCTCACCCCCGACCTCGGCTTCACCCGGCCCGAGGCGGTCGACGCCGCCGGCGAGGCGCCCGCGTTCGACGACGCCATGGAGCGCTCGGCCGAGCTCTACGAGGCCATGGTCGAGCGCTTCCCGGCCCAGGCGTCCTACGCCGTGTCGCTGGCCTACAAGGTGCGGTTCGTGCATGCAGATGAACGCCCGCGAGGCCATGCACCTGCTCGAGCTGCGCACCACGCCCCAGGGCCACCCGGCCTACCGGCTGGTCGGCCAGGAGATGCACCGGCTCATCGCCGAGGAGGCCGGCCACCACGCCGTCGCCGAGATGATGCGCTACGTCGACCACCCGCCCGAGCCGGCGCTCGAGCGGCTCGACGCCGAGCGGCGGGCCGAGGCTCGTCGCCAGGGCGGCTGACGGGCGCTCGGCACCACCCCCGACCCACCGCGGCGGCCGATGCCGTCGATCCGACCCCGACTCGCACGAACCGGGGCAGGTGTGTCTATCATCCCGGCCGCGGCAATCTCTGCCCCCCGGCTTTGACGCAAGGAAACCATGGCTGACGACGATGTGATCGACGACGAGTTCGAGGCGGATCTCGAGGGCGACCTCGATGTCGACGCCGACGAGCTGGACGAGGAAGACCTCGATGTCGGACATCGTGGACGACGAGGACGCCCTCGTCGATGACGACGTCCCCTTCGACGCCGATGCGGCCGACGAGGTCGAGGTCGACGAGGAGCCCGCTCCCCGGGGCAAGAAGAAGGCCGCGGGCGACGAGGAGGTCGAGGACGACGAGGACGTGGTCGATCCCGACGACGTCGAGGCCGACCTCGACGCGATCCTGCAAGGACCGCATCGCCGCGGCCGACGACGACGAGGACGAGGACGAGGTCGAGGTCGTCGACCCCCGGGCCCCCGAGACGCCCGACGGCGTGACGCCCAAGAAGGCCAACGAGTTCGTGTGCACCGGCTGCTTCCTGCTGGTCAACCGGGGTCAGTTCGGCCCGGCCGACAACATGGTCTGCCCGGTCGGCGAGGCCGACTGCCCGGCCATCACCAAGCTGCGCAAGGCGAAGAAGTAGGCCCGGCGCGGGCTCCACCATGAGCGGATCGGACGGCTCGGGCGATCGAGGGACCACCGGCGGAGCTCCGTCCCGGGGCCGGGGCCGCCGGCCCAAGAGCCCGATCGACCAGTGGTTCGAGGTGTTCGTCTACGCCCCGCTCGGCTTCGCCCTCGACGCCCGCCAGCTCTTCCCCCGGTTCGTCGATCGGGGCCGCAGCCAGGTCGTGCTGGCCCGGGTGGTCGGGCAAGTACGCGGTGCAGCACGGCTCAGAACCGGGCCGAGCGGCTACCTGGGCGACAGCCAGACGCAGGTGGCGGCCGTGCTCCAGGCCCTCGGCCTGCTGCCCGAGGAGCACGAGCTCGACGACGACGGCGATGTCGCCGCCTTCGAGGCCGATCACGTCACGTTCGCTCAACGCCCGGTCGAGCCGTCGCCGAGCACGCCGACCGACGCTTCAGCCGCCGCGTCACCGGACCGGACGTCCGACGACGTCGATCCGAGGACGTCGACGCGGTCGAGGAGCCGGTGCCGCCGACCCCGACCGAGCTGGCCATCCCCGACTACGACAACCTGTCGGCGTCGCAGGTCGTGCCCCGCCTCGGCGGCCTCACGCCCGACGAGCTCGAGGCCGTTCGCCGCTACGAGGTCGGCCGCCCGGGGACGCAAGACGATCCTGGGCAAGATCGCCCAGCTGCAGTCGGCCTGAGGCGATGGAGAGCGCACGACGGGCGACGGTCGGCGACCTCGCCCCCGTCGAGGCGCATGGTGCGCCGAGCCGTCGCCGAGCTGCGCCCCACCCGGGGCGGCGACATCTGGGCGGCCAGCCTGCCCCGGGCCGAGCCGCTGCGCCGAGGCCCTCAGCCAGGAGCTCACCGATCCCGACGCGCCGGGTGGTGGTGGGCTGCGTCGACGACGCCGTGGTCGGCTACGGCGTGGTGCGGCTCCAGGGGCTCAGCGACGGACGCCGCATCGGCGTGGTCGACGACCTGTTCACCGAGCCCGAGGCCCGCGGGCATCGGGGTGGGGGAGGCCATGATGGACCTCCTGGTGGCCTGGTGCCGCGAGCACCGCTGCACCGGGCATCGACGCCCTGGCCCTGCCCGGCAACCGGGCCACCAAGAACTTCTTCGAGACGTTCGGCCTGACGGCCCGGGCCATCGTCGTGCACCGCAGCCTCGAGCCGGCGGACCGAGGCGGACGCAGCGCCCCGGGAGGACCCGTGAGCGGCCCGAGCTGTGCGTCGGCTGCGTGGCCATCCACGACGGCGAGCTGCTGCTGATCCGTCGGGGCCACGGACCGGCGGCGGGGGCGTGGTCGGTGCCGGGCGGTCGGGTCGAGCGCGGCGAGCTGCTGGCCGAGGCCGTCATCCGCGAGCTGCGGGAGGAGACCGGCCTCGAGGGCGTGTGCGGCGAGCTCATCGGCTGGGTCGAGCTGCTCGACGACGGCGTCGACCACACTTCGTCGATCCTCGACTTCGAGGTGACCGTGCTCGACGACGCCGTGCCGGCGGCCGGCGACGACGCGGCCGAGGCCCGCTGGGTGCCGCTCGGCGACGGTGACCGAGCTCAACCTGGTCGAGGGCCTGGCCGAGTTCCTGCACGAGCACGGCATCCTCGACGTCATCACCTGACGACGTCGGGCGGACGCCGGGAGCCGTGTCGGCGGTCAGCGGCCCTTCCACACCGGGTCGCGCTTCTCGAGGAAGGCCTTGGGGCCCTCCCAGAAGTCCTCGGTGTTGGCCAGGCCCATCATGGCCTTGCCCGACTCGCGGAACGCCGGTCTCGTCGTCGACGCCCGGGAGCTCGAGCATGAGCCGCAGCGTCTCGCGCACGGCGAGCGGCGCGTTGGCCGCCACCCGCTCGGCCAGGGCCAGCGCCGTGTCGAGGGCCTGACCGGGCTCGCACAGCTCGTTGACCAGGCCGAAGTGGTAGGCCCGCTCGGCGCTGATGGGGTCGCCGGTGAGGCCGAGCTCCAGGGCGATGTTGCGGGGCAGCAGGCGGGGCAGGCGGAACAGGCCACCGGCGGCGGCCACCAGCGAACGCTTGACCTCGGGGATGCCGAAGCGGGCCGCCGTGCTGGCCACGACCAGGTCGCAGCTGAGCACGATCTCGGTGCCGCCGGCCAGGGCCGGGCCGTCGACGGCGGCGATGATCGGCTTGGTGCGCTTGCGGCTGACGATGCCGGCGAAGCCGCCCCGCTCGGTCTGCAGGTCGCCGGCCTTGCCCTCGTTGATGGCCTTGAGGTCGGCACCGGCGCAGAACACGTTGCCCTCACCGGTGAGCACGCCCAGCCAGACCTCGGGATCCTCCTCGAGCTTGTCGATGGCGGCTTCCATGCCCCGGGCCACGTCGCCGTTGACGGCGTTCTTCTTGTCGGGGCGGTTGATCTTGAGGACGGCGACGCGTCCACGGAGTTCGTAGTCGACCATGGCGGCACCCTAGTCAGGCTCTCTCGCACCGGGCCAGATCGGGGGTCCGTCCCGGCGACTGCCCGGCGCGCGGCCCGGGTACGCTGGCCGCCGACCGCCGGGGAGCGATGCGCCGTGTCACACAGTTCCGGACATCTCCAGTGCCCGTTCTGCACGTCCTATGACGTGCAACGGCTGTACCTGGCCTCGCTCCGGCTGGACTCGTGCGCCTGCGCCTCGTGCGGCGCCCAGTGGGACGAAGACGCCGCCAGCGGGGCCTACCGGGGTCGGGCCAGCCGATCCTCGGCCGTCGCCCCCCGCACCGCCTGAGTCCTGGCCATGGGCGCGCTCGTTCCCGTCTTCGATCTCGACGGCACCCTCATCGACTCCGACGCCGCCCTGGTGGCCCCGTTCGTGGCGGCCGGGATCCCCCGTGAGTCGGTCACGTTCGGTCACGTGCTGGCCGACGAGTGCGAGCGACTGGGCATCGGGGTCGACGACTACCTCGACGCCTACGACGAGGCGGCGGCTCAGCCCTTCGCCGGTGTGGCCGAGCTCGTGGCCCACCTGAGCGGCTCGGGCCCGTGGGCCGTGTGCTCCAACAAGCACCCGCGTTCGGGCCGGGCCGAGTTGACCCGCCTGGGATGGGAGCCCGACGTGGCCCTGTTCAGCAACGCCTTCGACGGACCCAAGCAGCTCGGTCCCGTCCTCGACGCGCTCGGGGTGGACCCTGAGGACATCGTGTTCGTGGGCGACACCGCCCACGACCGGGCCTGTGCCCAGCGCTACGGCGTGCCGTTCGGTCTGGCCGGCTGGAATCCACGGGCTCGGCCGGGCGAGGGTGATGTCGTGCTCGAGCGGCCGATCGACGTCCTCACGCTGCTCGCCGCGGCCGGTGACGGCCGGTGATCGACCCCGAGGCCACCGGCACGAAGGCCATCGTCGTCGCCTTCGCCGCCGCCCTGGAGGCGCGGGACTGGCCCGGCCTGGCCCAGCTGCTCGACCCGGACGTGGTCTACGAGGTGCCCCAGACCCGCGAGCGCATCCGGGGCCGGGAGCGCTACGTGACCTTCAACGCGGAGTACCCGGGCGACTGGCACCTCGAGCCCCAGATCGTGCTGGCCGACGAGCACCACGGCAGCCTGCTGTTCCGCTGGACCCTGGGCGAGGAGGACTCGTTGGCCGTCGCCTTCTTCGACTTCGTCGACGGCCGGGTCACGAAGATCACCGACTTCTGGCCCGAGCCCTACGAGCCACCCCCCGGTCGGGAGCACCTCACCGAGCGCTGGTGACCGCCGTGGCCGTGGCGCCGCTTCACTCCACCCGGAAGATGTGCCAGGTGTCGGGAACGCCCTTCAGCTCGTGGTACCCCTGGTCGGCGAAAGCGATGCCCGAGCCCGCCACCAGCTCCTTGACCGTGCTCGTCGTGAGCACCTCGCCGGGCCCGGCCATTGCCGCGACCCGGGCGCCGATGTGCACGGCGATGCCGCCGTAGTCGGCGCCGCGGATCTCGCACTCGCCCGTGTGGACGCCGGCGCGCACCTCGATCCCGAGGTCGTGGGCCCCTTCGACGATGGCCTGGGCGCAGCGGATGGCGCGGGCGGGCCCGTCGAACACGGCGAAGAAGCTGTCCCCGGCGGTGCTGACCTCCCGACCCCGGAGACGGGCGATCTCGCGGCGCACGAGGGAGTCGTGGCGATCGAGGAGGATCCGCCAGTCGTGATCGCCCACCGCCGCCAGCCGCTCGGTGGACTGCACGACGTCGGTGAACAGGACGGTGGCCAGCACCCGCTCGGTGGTCCCGCCGCGGAAGCCGGTCAGGAACTCCTCGATCTCGTCGATGACGGCGTCGGCGTCGTTGCCGTAGAACAGGAAGTCGGTGCCGGGGAGCTCCACGTAGCTGGCTCCGCCGATCTGCTCGGCCAGGTAGCGGCCGTGCTCGGGGACGATGAGGCGGTTGCCCGGCCGGTGCATGACCAGGGTGGGGGTCTGGATGGCGTCGAGGATGGTCCGGACGTCGACGCCGAAAAGCATCTCGGTGTGGGCCCGGGCCACGGCAGGGCTGGCGCCGCGCTGGCCGGCGCGGCGCCAGTGGGCCCGGAACTGGGGGTCGACGGCCAGGCTCGGGGCCATGATGGCCAGATCGTCGGGCGCGTCGCCCGCGTGCCTGGGGTTGGGGACGGTGGTCGCCCATCGCTCGACGTCGGCTTCGGTGGGGCCCCAGGGGTAGTCCACGCTCTGGGTGAAGCGGGCGAAGGCGTTCAGGAGCAGGAGGTGCGACGCCCGGTCCGCACACATGGCACACAGCATCAGCGCCGTCTGCGAGCCGAAGATGGCGGCCCGGGTCGAGCCCGCTGCATCGAGGACGGCCAGGGCGTCGCGTGCCGACTGCTCGACGGTCAGGGGGGCGAGATCGGAATGACCGTCGGAAAGACCGATGCCTCGGCGATCGAAGCGGATCAGTCGGGCATACGACCCGACGTGCCGGTCGAAATCGGCCCGGTGAGGGTCCTCGCCGACGGAGTCGATCGACACCATGGTGATGTCGTCCATGCGCAGCAGATCGATGGGGCCGTCTCCGATGACCTGGTACGCGAGGTAGCCATCGGAGGACGGCGCGTACTGGATCGGGGCTTCCTCACTCATCGTGCCACCATCAGGCCGGTCGAGGCTTCACGCTCGGCGTGGCCGCATCATGCCCGCTCACCACGAGCGGCGCCACGAAGACCGGCTGGCGCTGGTGGACCAACACGCCGGGAGATCTACGCCGGTTCGCCGGTGTCCCACAGGGTGAGGTTGGCGCCGACGGGTGAGATCCATGGTTGGGTGTGGCCGGGTGGGTACCAGTGCCAGTGGTCGGCGTGGCGTTCGAGTCGGGCGCCGTCGCGGGTCTTCTGGTTGTGGT
Organism: uncultured Microthrixaceae bacterium; assembly: GCA_963726905.1. GTDB lineage: Bacteria > Actinomycetota > Acidimicrobiia > Acidimicrobiales > Acidimicrobilacustridaceae > UBA4742. Next base: position 39,040 of record CAVSDZ010000011.1, on the reverse strand, counting down.
GGAACTGGCGCAACAGGTTGAGGTTGTCGGGTGGAGCCGGGTCCGCCTTTGGCGTAGTCGTGGCGGTGGTCGGTTTGGGTGCGTCGGCGTTGGTGGCAGCCGCGGACGATGCAGCACTCGTCGCGGGTCCTCGACGGCGAGACGGACCGCTTTGCGGATGGCGCGGGTGGCCGAGGCGTAGGTGGTGATGTCGACGCCGTCGTGGATGAGGACGTCGACGATGGCGTCGGGCAGGAGTTGGCGGACCCAGTCGACATCGACGGGGCCGACGCCGGCGATCTCGCAGCGTTCGCCGGGGCTGACGTGGCCGCGTTTCAAGGCGATGCCGTCGACCAGCACGACGACTTCGGGTTTGGCCGCTCGTCGTGGCGGCGGGTCCGAGGTGGCGGCGGTGGGCTCTGCCCATCGGCGGTATCGGTGTCGCTGGGCAGCCGGGTCGGCCGGGCCGGCCCGGCCTCGTCGGCGGCGACGCCGGTGGTGCGGTGGCTTCAGGAGCCAGCGTCCGGGCGCGAGCATGGCCAACAAGGCGTCGGCGGCATAGGCCTGGGGGCCGTCGCGGCGGCCCTCTCGCCGCGCCCGGGTGAACTCGGCGTCGGTGCCGCGCTGCCACGCAGCGGCGTAGGGCGCCCAGTCCTTCGGGGCGAACCCGGCGTTCAAGATGACCAACCCGTCGGCGTCGGTGTGGGTACGGGCGAACCGTCGGGCCCGCAACCGGGCGTGCTTGGCCGCTTCGTCCTCGCGCCGACCGGGCCGCCTGGCGCACCTTGGCGGCCCGATCCACGCAGGCGGCGGTGATCGCCGTGGCGGGCCACCGCCAACAACCCGGCCTCGGCGCCGGGGTCGACGGCCACCGCACCGGCGATCTCGCGGGCGGCGGCCACCGACACCTCACCAGCAGCGAACGCCTCGGCCGTCGCCGGACACGACCCGAGCTTCTTGGCCGTGTCCAACAGGCCGGTCAGCACCGGGACGGGGTCGCCGGTCCGGGCCGCCATCCATTCGGCCATCGTGCGGAACCCGGCGTGCTTCCACACCGACGACCCGTCCACCCGCTGCGCGGCGCGGGCCTTGGCCGCCGTCACCTTGCGTTCCACGATCGACAACCGCCGCACCGCGTCGGCCGCCTCCGAAGCCGTCAACAGCATCAGCATCGAAGCGGCGGCAGAACGCATCGACGACGGCCTCCACCGCCGTCAGATCGTTCGTGAGTTCCGCCTCAACAACCGCCGTTGCCATAGCCCACCCAACCACGAACACCTGTTCGATGCAACCCCCTTTCGCACATTTTCGAGGTATTTCTGCACGAGGCAGAATCGACCTCATTGCCGCACCAGGCGGGTCGGGGAACCGGGGGGTCAGGAGGGCCGGTCGCTCGACCCCTCCGGCTTCTCGGCGTCCTGTGCGGGAGCGGCGGGCTCCGGGGTTGGCTCGGCCTCAGGCGCGGAGGCGGCTTCGGGCGCGGGGGCGGCTTCGGCCGCGGCGGCCTCGGACTGCGGGCGGCTCCGGCGTGGGCTCCGCCGGGGCGGGCTCGACGGCGGTGGCAGGTTCGGGCGTCGGCTCAGGCGTCGGTTGGACCGGGACGGCTTCGACCGGCGGGCGGCCTCCGACCGGTGCGGCGCTGCGCGCTTCGGCCGTGCGGCCTCCGGCGGTGCCGGTGGCCTCCGGCTCGGTGCGGCCTCGGCGTCGGTGCGTCCGCCGCCGGTGCCTCGAGGCCTGCGCGGGCCTCCGCCGGTGCGGCCTCGACCGAGGTGGCCGGTTCCGGTGCGGCGTCGGCCGGTGCGGCGTTCGGCCACCGGAGCCTCGGCCACCGGGGTCTTCGCCACCGGCGGTGGGGGAGGGATGGGAGCGGGGGCACCGGCCGGTCGCTTCGGGGGCGCGGGGACCTTGCGCGCCCGAGCGGGCACCTCGCGAGCGGGTGCCCTTGGCCGGCGCCGGCTCGATGCCGAACAGCGCCGCGATCTGGGGGACCCGGCCGGCCAGCTTGCGGACGGCGGCCAGCAGCGCCTCGCCCGGCTCGGCCGGGACGCCCTGCGGCACGACGGCCTGGCGCACCGGCGAGTAGGCCAGGGCGTCGAGCACGGTGGCGTAGCGCTCGGTGCCGGTCTCGGCGGTGAGCGCCACGTTGGTGGCCTCGGTCAGGCGGGTGGCCAGCTCGGCGGGCAGCGGCGCGCCGGCCTTGGGCGGCCGGGAGCTCAGCCGCAGGGCGCGGACGGTGCGGCCGTCGGCCAGGGTCTGGGTCACCTCGTTCAGCCAGTCGGCGTGCTCCTGCTCGACCCGGCGGGCCAGGGCCTCGCGCAGGGTCTGGGCCAGCTCGCGGGTGGTGTCGTCGCGGGCGGCGGCGTCGGCGGCCACCACGACCGAGCGGAGGTCCTTGAGGTCGATCTCGTCGACGTCGGCCAGCGCGGCGTCGGCCTTGTCGTGCCAGTCCGCCGTGCGCAGGCGCGGGCAGCAGCTGCTCGGCGATGGCGATCATGGCGTCGGCCTTGAGCTCGGGGGTGCCCGGCGGCCCGGGCCTCGGCGTTCTGCGTCTCGATGGCCTGGCGGACGGCGGGGATGCCGCCGCGCAGCACGGTCTCGGCCACCGGCTTCTGCTCCTCGGGCAGCGACGCCAGCACCTCGTTGCGATGGGTCCGGCCCGGGCGCAGCTTCTTGGCCTTGGGTCGGGGCTCGGGCGCCGGCCGGGGCGGGCGGGCCGGTCGCTCGCGCGCGGGGCGCGGCGCTCGCTGCCGGCCCTCGCCGGGGTCGGCGCTCGCGCCGGGGGCCGCGGGCCGCCGTCGGGTCGGGCGCCGCGGTCGGTGCGGGGACCGCGTCGCTCGCGGGTGTCCCGCCCGTCGCGGCCGTCGCCACCGTCGCGGCCGCCCCGGGGGCCGCGGTCGTCGCGCGCGGCCGGCCTTGCCGGTCAGGGTCGAGGTGACCAGCTGGTCGTCGCGCAACGGGGCGCCGATGATCTCGATGCGCTCCGGCTCGCTCCGGGCTGCCCTTCGGCGGCTGGATGGCCGTGATGGTGATGCCGTCGATGTCGAAGTCGGCCTCGGCCTTGACCACGTCGCCGACCTTGGCCCCGGCGAACAGCAGCGAGCCGTCGAGCTCGCCCTTGGGCTGGCGGGCCCCGGCGGCGCGCCAGGTCCACGTCCCATCGGGGCGGGTACTGGTGAGTTCGACGTCGATCCGGCGAGGCATAGGGGTCAGACGCTACCGGAGCCGACGCGGCCGAGGCGAATGATCACGGTCGACGATCGGGACGGTCCGGGGGTGCGACGCCGTCGCCGGGCGGCCGTGCGCCGGGTCTGCTTTGATGAGGCCATGACCATCCTCGAAGGGATCCCGCAGGCCACCCACCGAGGCGAGGACGAGCTGCCGTTCGTCGATCTCGGTGATGGCGTCGAAGCTCCAGGTGCTCCAGGTCGACCTCGATGCCGGCCTCTGGGTCATCCGCAACAAGTTCGCCCCGGGCACGGTGGTGCAGACCCACAAGCACACCGGCCAGGTCTTCGCCTTCACCCAGACCGGCGCCTGGAAGTACGCCGAGTACCCGGAGATCAACCGGGCCGGTTCCTACCTCTACGAGCCGGCGGGGTCGATCCACACGCTCACCGTGCTGGAGGACAACACCGAGGAGACCGACGTCTGGTTCGCCATCTACGGCGCCAACCTCAACCTCGACGCCGAGGGCAGGTCGAGCTGGTGATCGACGCCGGCGCTGATCCTCGACGTCTACCTGGGCATGTGCGAGGCCGAGGGCCACCCGAAGCCTCCGGTCATCGGGATCTGATGCGCGATCTACCTGTCGGTGGACATGGAGGGCATCAGCGGGGTGACCCGCTGGCAGGACGTCATCACCGCCGGCCAGGACTACCAGCGGGCCCGCTCGTGGATGACGGCCGACGTCAACGCGGCGGTGGCCGGCGCCCGGGAGGCCGGAGCGACCTCGTTCGTGGTCGAGGAGAACCACGGCGTCGAGATGCTGTGCAACCTCCTGCTCGACGAGATCGACCCGACGGTCGACGTGGTGCGGGGCATCCCCCGCGGCGGGGCGACCACGGCTGCCGCCCTCGACGACAGCTTCGACGCCGTCTTCCTGATCGGTCACCACGCCAAGGTGGGCGACCCGTCGGCTTCGGGGCGCACACGATCAGCTACGAGACCTACGCCGACGTGCGCCTGGACGGGCGCACGGTGAGCGAGGGCGAGATCTTCGCCATCATGGCCGCTCAGGTCGGGGTGCCCACCGCCCTGATCGCCGGTGACGACGTCGTGTGTGCCGAGATGGCCAAGGTCAGCCCCGGCATCGACACGGCGGTGGTGAAGCGGGCGCTGAGCACGACGGGCGGTTGGATCATCCCGCCGGTCCGGGCCCAGGAGATCATCCGCAGCGGCCTCGGCCAAGGCGGTGAAGGCGGTGCGCAAGGGCAAGGTGGAACCGGTGGCCGTGCCCGCCCGGCTGGCCATGGAGGTCGAGCTCCATCAGCCGATGACCGCCGTGGTCCAGGGTCGCATCGGTGAGTACCACCCCGAGTTCCGGGTCAAGGACGAGCGCACGCTCGCGTTCGAGCACGAGCAGATGGCCGTGGCCTACCGGATGGCGTGCATCGCCGGTCGCCTGGCCGAGAAGGGCCGGGTGCGCTCGTACTGACCACCTCGGCCCGCTAGTCCACCTCGCCGGCCGCGCCAACGGGCGACGACGGGGAACGTGGTGCCCTGGTCACCGGCTCGAACAGCTCGAGCACCACCATCGTGGAGAACGTGACGAAGAACACCGGCTCGATGAGCGACCCGAGCCGATCGCCCAGGTAGGCCACGGCCAGGAGCGGGTAGGCCACGACGAGGACGACCACGAGCACATAGGCCACGCGCCCTTCGAGGTCGTGGTCGTCGCGGGTGCGCCGGTGGGCCAGCCAGATGGCCATGGTGGCCGTGGCGAACTCGGCGACGCCCGACGCCATGTGGATGTAGTGGTGGGGGGCCAGCTCGAGATGGCGCTCGGCGGCGCGACAGGCCATGTTGAGGCCTTCGGCACAGGCATAGGGGAACCGGGCCCCGATCAGGCCGAAAACGGCGAACGCCACCAGCCAGCGCCACTCCCGGCGGGGCCCGTCCCGGCTGGCCGGGCCCCGCAGCAGCAGAGCCACCAGGATCAAGGCCGCCGCCGCCAGGTCGAGGCGCCTCAGGACGATGGCGTGCTGCTGCCCGTCGGCCGACAGGTCGCTGAAGAAGCCGTCGAGGGAGCTGAGCCAACCATGGAGGAAGGGCACGACGACCCACCAGTTGTAGACGGCGACGCCGGCCACACCGACGGCCCGGGCCGCCGCCAGGCGGCGGATCCCCGGAGCGGAGAGGGTCGCGGGACGCCGTTCGACGTCCTCAGACGGCCCGGGCACCATCACTCAACCTTGCCGACCGGGAGCCGATGGAGAGGGTGCAGGTCCGTCGAGGGGCGCGGCCGAACGGAGCGGACCCCCCGCTACGGTGGAAAGACCCCCGCTCCTTGGTCGTCCGGTGCGCGGCAGTGCTCGTGTGGTTCGTGCGACCTCTCCCCCCATGGCCCACGTCCTCACCTCCCTCCGCTCCCATCGTCTCATCCCCCGGGTCACCCTCGTGTGGGCGGCCCTGGCCGCCGCCATCCTGGTGTGGAACCCCCGGCCCACGGTGCTGATGCATTTCGCGTCGACGAGCCTGCACAACCTCAACGACCACCCTCTGCTCGCCATTCTGCTGTCGGTCTTCACACTTGCCAACGGCTGGGAGGAATGGGCCACGTGGGCTGCCCTCTCGATCGTATGGATCGCGGTGGAGGTCAGGCTGGGATGGGTGCGGGCGCTCGCGTCGTTCGTGTCCGGCCACGTGCTGGCCACGCTGGGGCTGGCGGTCGTGCAGGCGGTGGCCGTGGCCAGCCATCTGGCCACCGTTTCGCTGGCCGGGGTGAGTGACGACGTCGGTGCCTCCTACGGCTTCGTGGCCCTGGCCGGCGCCGGCCTGGCCCATGCCGTGCGCCGCGACCGGCGCTGGCTGCTGGCCGGCTCGGCCCTGGTGGCCATCTCGGTGATCGACGTGGGCTGGTGGACGATCCTCGGTCACGCCATGGCCATCGCCATCGGCGTCACCCTCGAGCTCGTCGTGGTGGAGGGCTCGCATCGCCGGGGCCGACCGGCGCTCACCGAGAGCGCTCGGGGAAGCGACGCCGCCGCCGGAGTTGGCGCCGGCGGGTTGCGGGCCGACCCCCTAGGGCGATCCCGCCGGCACCGGCTGGCCGGCGGTGAAGGCCACCAGGGTGGTCACGAAGCGGTCGAGGTCCTGCAGCATCCAGGCATGGGACGCGTCCGGGACGAGCACCAGGGTGGAGCCCGGGATGCGGGCGGCGATGAGCCGGGCGTTGGCCACCGGCACCAGTTCGTCCTCGGCGCCGTCGGTCACCAGCACCGGCCCCTGAAGGGTCGAGAGCCCGTCGTAGACCTCGCTGCTGTTGACGAAGGCAGCCTCGGCTTCGGCCTGGCGGCGGGTGATCTCGGCGCTCACCGTCTCGGCCGGCATGGACAACAGGCCGTCGATGTAGCGCTGGCGGGCCGCGGCCCCCGACGGGGTGAACAGCGTGTCGAGCAGCTTGACCTGGTCGGCGGGGTCGGTGGAGGCGAGCAGCGCGTTGAGCGCGGGAGCGGCCGGCACCGACTGCACGCCGCCCGCGGTGGCCCCCGACACGGCCAGAGCGCCGACCTGGTCGGGGTGCCTCACCGCCAGGGCCAGGCCGATCTCACCTCCGGTCGACCAGCCGAACACGGCGGGGCGGCCCAGGCCCAGCGCGGTGATGAGGGCGGCGGTGTCGTCGCTCATCAACTCGATGGTGAGGGGCCGCTCGGGTTGGTCGCTGGACGTGCCGACCCCCCGGTTGTCGAACATGGTGACCTGGTAGTGGCCGGCCAGCGCCCGCAGCAGGTCGGGGCCCCAGTAGGCCATGGACGAGTCCTGGCCGACGATGAGCACCAGGGGCGGCCCGGTGCCGAACTGGCGGTAACCCACGGTGATGCCGTTGACGGGGACCTGGCGGACCGGCCCCAGGAAGGCGAGATCGCCCGCCGGGGTGGAGCCCGCCACCTCGACACCGGCCCCGGTGGTCGCGTCGGTGGCGGGGGAGGGGAGCGTGGTGGCGGCGTCCGCCCCGGCGCTGCCGGCCGGGGAGGAGTCCCGCGCCGTGGACGAGCACGCCCCGGCGGCGAGCGTCAGGGCGATCACCGTGGCCACGACACGGGCGCGGGTCGCTCTCATGGCCAGGGACCCTAGGCGCCGGTCGGGCGAGGGCGACGGCGGGATCTCCCCTACGCTGTGACGATCGCCACACGTGGCGGGGGTTCATCGCCGGAGTTGGGGGAGTGACCATGACCGACGTGCTGGAACGGCCGTTCGACTCGGTGCCGACGCTGGACCTCGAGCCCGAGCCCGCGCCGCCGGCCGACTACGGCACCGCCGCCCGGGTGCTGCTGGCCGTGCTGCTGGGCGCGGCGGCCGCCATCCACTTCGCCATGGTTCCGGCCCATGCGGCTGTGTGGAAGGCCGAGGGCGTGGCCTTCATGGTGTCGGCCTGGATCCAGGTGGTGCTGGCCATCGTGGTCCTGGCCCGACCGAGCCGGCGGATCCTGCAGCTCGTCGTGGGGGTGAACCTCGTGTTCGTGGGGGTGTGGGCCCTCAGCCGTACGGCCGGTCTTCCCGCGGGACCGAACTCGGGCACCGCGGAAGCGATGACCATCGTGGATCTGAGCTGCGTGGCCTTCGAGGCCCTGGCGGCGGCGCTGGCCGCGGCGCTGGTGGTCCGTCCCCGTCTCGGCCACCGGCTGGGGGAGTCGGCCCTGGTGGCGGCGTCGGTCATCCCGGTGGCGGTGATCGTGTTGACCACCGCCGTCCTGGTCTCGCCGACGGCCAGCAGCCACACCCACAGCCACGACGATGCCGCGGTGGTGGCCGACGGGCACACCCACGACACGGCCGCGCCGGCGACCGACGACCTGGGCCTGGCCGCGCTCACCAACGGCCACGCCCACGCCCACGCGGCCGACGTGCCGCTCGACGCCGCCACCAAGAAGGCCCTGGCCGCCCAACTGGACCAGACCCGCAAGCTGATGGAGGCCTACCCGACGGTGGCTGCGGCCACGGCGGCCGGCTACCACCGGGCCGGGCCGTTCAGCCCCGGGCTCGGCGCCCACTACATGCCGCCCCACATCTCGGTGAACCCGTCGGGCGTCATGGACGACCAGGCCCTGGCCGGGGCCTACCTCATCTACGACGGCGTGGAGCCGGACTCCCGCCTGGCCGGCTTCATGTACCTGGCGTACCGCCAGACCGAGCCGGAGGGCTTCGCCGGGCCCAACGACCACTGGCACTTCCACACCAACGTGTGCCTCACCGTGAGCCCCACGGGCGTGCTCGACACCCCCCTGGGAGCCGACGCCGAGAACGTCACCAAGGCGCTGTGCGACACCTACGGCGGCCAGCTCATCGCGAACACGGGCTACATGATCCACGTGTGGACGGTGCCGGGCTACGAGTCGTCCCAGGGTGTGTTCAGCGACGTCAACCCGGCCATCACCTGCCCCGACGGCACCTACCACCACATCGCCATGGAGGAGATCGGCACCAAGACCTCCACCTGCCTCACCTGACGGCCCCAACACGAGGTTTCTGTCCCTTCAGCGACCTCAGAGGGGTCGCTGAAGGGACAAGAACGACGAGGCGGGCCGAACGACGGCTTGCCGCCCATAATCCTGGTTATGTCAACTCAGCCAGGGGATCCGGTCCGGGGCTCGATCCACAGCTCGGCCACCGGCACCGCGTTCTCCCGCAACCAGTCGAGCGCGTCCTGCACGTCGCGCGGCTCGTTCGACTGCGCCAGGTCACGCTCGACGTCCTCCAACGCGGCCTGCAGGCAGTACACGCGGCTCTGGAGCTCCTCCAGCTGGGTCCGCGACACGATCAGGTCGTCGTCGCCCAGCCCGTGGCCGGCGGCCAACTTGCGGGCCATGTGCGCCTGCTGCCGGCAACCCGGGCGGCAGAACTGCCGGGGACGACCACGACCCCCGTTGCGGTCGAACTCCCTCCCGCACCACCGGCACCGGTCCCTCACCCGTGTTTTCGTCACGTGACGATATTAGGGGAGGTCGGGGCGAGTTCGGTGGGAATGCCTACTCGATGAGCGGCTCGGTCCGCATGAGCACCGGGCCCTCGTCGAGCCGGGCCAGGTAGGGCCCGGGATCGCCCGTCCAGGCCAGCGAGCGGATCTGGGACTCGGAGCGGCGACCCCCGAAGCTGCGGAACAGCTCGAAGGTGGAGGCCTCGACCTCGACCTCCGGCTCACCGTCACCCATGACCGCGCTCCACTGCGGTGAGCGCACCTCCAGGGCGGGCAGTCCGGCCCCGCGCACGAAGCCGTCCATGGCCGATTCCATGAAGCCCAGCCCCACCAGCACGCTGTCGGCGTCGCGGGCACCGGGCTGGCCCAGGGCGTTGCGCAGGTCGTGTTCGTGGGTGGTGGCGTCGAACACCATCTGGGCGGCGGCCCCGGGCGGGAACCCGGCCGCCAGCGATTCGACCACCGGTCCCGCCTCCGCCCACCGCTCGAGGATGCCGGCCAGCCCCAGCGGGGCGAGGCGCTCGACCTGACTGGCCGTCCACGCCTCCGTGGCCACGCCGTCGAGGTTGCCGTCGAGGATGTCGACGGTCACCCCGCAGAGGTGGGCGGCGATGTCGACGACGGTCCACGCCGGGCAGGCGTCCACCCGGATCACGGTGGCGTCGGCGTCGTCCACCCCGGCCAGCATGACGGTCACCCGCTCCCGCAGGTCGTGGTAGGCGGCCAGGGACGTCTCGGGATCAGGGATCACGGGGGCACGCTAGCCATCGCGGTCCCGCTCGTGGCGGCCCGCGCTCAGCCGGTGAACGCCGGCGCCGCGCTCGACGGCCTGGGCGGCCGCGGCGTCGACCACGGGCACCGCCGGAGCCGGTCGAGGCCGCGTCGAGCCTGGCGTCGTGGTGGTCGACGTCGGTGGTGCGCACGGGTCGGGGGTGGCCCCGAAGCTGACCGCACCCAACGGGAAGGCGTGCAGCGACGCCCCCCACACCCCCTGCTCGCTGGCCAGCGCGTTGGGGCCGTCGCCCCCCGGGAAGATGAACGCGCCCCGGTCGGCCGCCGCCGCGTCGCACCCGATCTGGAAGGCCAGCAGGGCGCTCAGCGCGGTGTGGGTGCCCTCGACCCACCGGCCACCCGAGGGCGAGTCCCCCGCGGCCACGATGGCCTGCACGACCAGCGCGGTGGAGTTCGGGTCATCGGGGACGCCGGGCACGAAGCCCCATCCCCCGGTCGGGTTCTGGGCCCGGTCGAGCCAGGCCAGCGGCGTCGGCCGGCGGGGTCGTGTCGATGGCGTCGAGCGCCTCGGACGCGGCCGCCGTGCTGTTGGTGTCGACGCCCGAGAACGTCTCGGGGTCGGGCGGGCTGCACGCCGTCGCCGGGGGCCGGTAGGCCTGCCAGCCCCCCTGCACGGTGAGGTCGGGGCCGAGGCACTGCTGGGCGGTCAACCAGGCCACGGCGGCCGGCGCCTGGGCGGCCCCCGCCGCGGCCAGGCCCATGATGGCGAACGACTGGCGGTAGGCCCCGTCGAAGGTGGGGTCGGAGTGGCCGTACAGGCCCGGCCTCGAACTGGCCCAGGGTGGCGCCGAGGCGGGTGATGAGGTTCACCCCGCCGAACGCGGTCGGATCGACCCCGGCGACGTGGGCCCGATCATCGACAGCTCCCCCAGGTTGGCCGGGTCGTCGTCGCCGTTGAAGTTGACGATGGCGGTCTCGACGTTGGCCTGCAGCCAGGTCACGGTCCGCTCGAACGTGGCCTGTTCCACACCGGCGGTGGCCAGACCCAGGGCGGTGGCGAGCGTGGCCCCGGCGGCGGGATGGTCCAGGCTGTCGTGGACCGAGCCGTCGGCGCTCACCTGCCGGGCGAGCCAGCCGCCGCCGAAGCCCGACGCGGTCGGCCCGTCCTGGGTGGGCGGAGGCGGCCCCCGAGGGGCCCGCTCCGAGGCCGACGGCGCCCACGGTCACCAGCAGGGCCAGGGCCGCGGTGGCGGCGACGATTCGGGCCGGGCGCGCCGACGCGCGGACGGTCCGAGCCCCCTCGACGGCAGGAGAGGCGAGACGAGAGGGAGGAGATGATCGCGTTCACGGTTGGGTTCCTTTCGTGAGGTCGTCCCCCGGGAACCCACGCCGCTGGGCGCTTCGTCTCAGGCTCTGCCCCGTTGTCCACGACGGTGCGGCAAGCCACCTGCACTCCAGGCATTCCGGCTCGTCGGGCCCCTGGGGGCCCGACCTACGGTTGCGGGACAGCGCCGGGATTCGACCGGCTTCCCCCGAAGGTGCAGAACTTGTTGCGGGCGTCATGCAAGCACGCCCGGCGCCGGCCGGTCAATCGCCGGCCGACACGGGCGTACACTCCGTCACCACGGCTCGGGGGGGCCCGGCTCCCCCGGTCCGACGTCCGATCTGCGTCCGGGAGGCCCCCGTGTCCAAGCCCATCCCCTACGAGATGCCCACGTTCGACAACGTCGAGGAGCATCGCACCCACCTCAAGCAGCGGCTGGCCGCCGCCTTCCGCCTGTTCGGCAAGTTCGGCTTCAGCGAAGGGGTGGCCGGCCACATCACCGCCCGCGATCCCGAGCTGACCGACCACTTCTGGGTCAACCCGTTCGCCGTCGACTTCAGCCTCATCACCGCGTCGGACCTCATCCTGGTCAACCACCAGGGCGAGGTCGTCGAGGGGCGGTGGGCGGTGAACGCGGCCGCCTTCGCCATCCACTCGCAGGTGCACGCCGCCCGCCCCGACATGAACGCCGCCGCCCACGCCCACTCGGTCTACGGCAAGGCGTTCTCGTCGCTCGGGCGCACGCTCGACCCGATCACGCAGGACGTGTGCGCCTTCTACGGCGACCACGCCGTGTTCGACGACTACACCGGCGTCGTGCTCGACACCGAGGAGGGCAAGCGCATCGCCCACGCCCTGGGCGACAACAAGGCCGCCATCCTGCGCAACCACGGCCTGCTCACCGTGGGCGAGACCGTGGACGAGGCGGCCTGGTGGTTCATCACCATGGAGCGCAGCTGCCAGGCCCAGCTGCTGGCCAGCGCGGCCGGCACGCCGGTGCTCATCGACCACGAGATGGCCACCCTGACCCAGACCCAGGTCGGGCAGCCACACCGCCGGCTGGCTCAGCTTCCAGCCGCTGTACGAGCAGATCGTCCGGGCGCAGCCCGACCTCCTCCACTGAGCCCGACCAACCGGTCGCCGATCTGACCTCGATCATGGATTGGCCCCTGCGCTTCGGCGCCTTCATGGCCCCGTTCCACCCCACCGGGCAGAACCCGACCCTGGCGCTCGAGCGCGACCTCGACCTGCTGGTCCACCTGGACAAGCTCGGCTTCGACGAGGCCTGGATCGGCGAGCACCACTCGGGGGGCTACGAGATCATCGCCTCGCCCGAGATGTTCATCGCCACCGCCGCCGAGCGCACCCGCCGCATCAAGCTGGGCACCGGCGTCGTGTCGCTGCCCTACCACCACCCGTTCATGACGGCCCAGCGCATCGTGCTGCTCGACCACCTCACCAAGGGCCGGGTCATGCTCGGCGTCGGGCCCGGGCGCGCTGCCCAGCGACGCGTTCATGCTCGGCATCGACCCCGCCGACCAGCGCGACCGCATGGAGGAGGCCCTCGACGTCATCCTCCAGCTCCTGCGCAGCGACGAGCCGGTCACGCCACGAGTCCGAGTGGTTCACGCCTCACCAACGCCCGGCTGCACCTGAAGCCCTACACCGCACCCCACCCCGAGGTGGCGGTGGCGGCCATGATCTCGCCGTCGGGGCCCCGCGCCGCCGGCCAGTTCGGCTGCTCGCTGCTGTCGATCGGGGCCACCCAGACCGCCGGGTTCGACATGCTGGCCCACCACTGGGACGTGATGGAGCAGCGCTCGGCCGAGTTCGGCAACCAGGCCGATCGCCGGGCCTGGCGCCTGGTCTCGCAGATCCACGTGGCCGAGACCCGGGAGCAGGCCGTGGCCGACGTGGCCTACGGCCTGGACGACTACTTCGACTACTTCCGCAAGGTGGCGGCGCTGCCCGTCGTGCCCGAGGGCGGGCCCGACGACCTGGCCGCCCAGCTCAACGCCAGCGGCGGCGGCATCATCGGCACCCCCGACGACTGCATCGAGCTCATCGAGACGCCTCATCGACCCAGAGCAACGGCGGCTTCGGCACGCTGCTGGTGCAGGCCCACGAGTGGGCCAACCCGGCGGCCACCAACCGGTCCTACGAGCTGATGGCCCAGAAGGTGTTCCCCCACTTCCAGGGCCAGCGCCAAGCGCCCCACCGACTCGAAGCACTGGGTCATCGAGAACCGTCCCACGTTCCTGGGCGCGGCCGGGCGCGGCCATCATGACGGCCATCGCCAAGCACGGTGAGGAGCAGGCGGCCAAGGACACCGCCCTCGACGCCGAGATCGAGGAGATCGAGTCCGATCTGGCCACCCCGGCCACGCCGCCGGACCAGGACTGATCCTCAGGGGCGGCCCCCGGCTAGGATGGCGGCCACAACTCAGGCCGATCATCGCTTGTGGGAGAGTCCCGACGATCCTCGGATCGGCGGGCGCCGAAGGAGCAACCGCCCCCGGAATCTCTCAGGCCCACGAACCGCAGGCGTAGGCACCGCTGGAAAGCAGCCCCTCCCCCACCACCGGTGGAGCCGGGGCTCACCGACGGGGAAAACCGGCCCACCGCCTCGCCGGTGGCGGGCCGGTGAAACTCTCAGGTTCCGTGACAGCGGGGGGCGCCGCCACCAGCGGTGCGCACCCGCCCGTCGACTCCCGGCCCTCCCCGGACCGCCCGAGAGGAACCTGATGTCCGCCACGCCTGACTCCCCCACCCCGTCGCTCGACGATCTCGAGGACCACGGAGCCTTCATCGGCCGTCACGTCGGCCCCGACGCCGACCGACCAGGCGGAGATGCTGGCCGTGCTGGGCCTGGCCTCGCTGGACGAGCTCATCGACCGGGTGGTGCCGGCCTCGATCCGCTGGGACAAGCCCCTGGAGCTGCCCGCGCCCCGCACCGAGCCCGAGGTGATCGCCCGCCTGCGCCAGCTCGCCGCCGGCAACGAGGTCATGACGTCGCTCATCGGCATGGGCTACGCCGACTCGCACACGCCGGCGGTCATCCTGCGCAACGTGATGGAGAACCCGGCCTGGTACACGGCCTACACCCCGTACCAGCCGGAGATCTCCCAGGGTCGGCTCGAGGCCCTGCTGAACTTCCAGACGATGGTGAGCGACCTGACCGGCATGGACCTGGCCAACGCCTCGCTGCTCGACGAGGGCACCGCCGCGGCCGAGGCCATGGCCATGTGCCGCCGCCTGACCCCCAAGGCCGGGCCCCCGCTTCCTGGTCGACGCCGAGTGCCATCCCCAGACCATCGACGTGGTCCGCACCCGGGCGGTGCCGCTCGGCATCGACGTGGTGGTGGGCGAGCTCGACACCATCCCCGACGGCACGTTCGGCGTGCTGGTGCAGTATCCCGGCACCGACGGTGAGGTGCGGGACCACGCCGCGCTCATCGCCGCCGCCCATGACGCCGGCGCCCTGGTCACGGTGGCCGCCGACCTGCTCAGCCTCGTCCTGCTGCGCCCGCCGGGCGAGATCGGGGCCGACGTGGTGGTGGGCTCGTCCCAGCGCTTCGGCGTGCCCCTCGGCTTCGGCGGGCCCCACGCCGCCTTCATCGCCACCCGCGACGCCCACAAGCGCACGTTGCCCGGCCGCCTGGTGGGGGTGTCGGTCGACGCCGCCGGGCGCCCCGCCTACCGCCTGACCCTGCAGACCCGCGAACAGCACATCCGCCGGGAGAAGGCCACCAGCAACATCTGCACGGCCCAGGTCCTGCTGGCGGTCATGGCCGGCCTCTACGCCGCCTACCACGGCCCGGAGGGCCTGACCCGCATCGCCCGGCGGGTCCACCGTCTCACCACGATCCTGGCCGCCGGTCTGCGCCGCGGCGGGGTCGACGTGGTCACCGAGGTCCCGTTCGACACGGTGACCGTGCGGGTGCCGGGCCAGGCCGACGAGCGGGCCGCCGCCGCCCGCCGCCTCGGCATCAACCTGCGCGTGGTCGACGCCGACACGCTGGGCATCTCGCTCGACGAGACCACCACCCGTGAGGTCGTCGAGCCCGGGTGTGGGCCGCCTTCGGCGTGGAGGCCTCGGTCGACGAGCTGGACCTGGTGGTCGACCCGGCCTTCCCCGTCGACGTGACCCGGACCAGCCCGTTCCTGACCCACCCCGTGTTCCACCGCTACCACTCCGAGACGGACATGTTGCGCTACCTGCGCCGCCTGGCCGACCGCGACATAGCCCTCGACCGCTCGATGATCCCGTTGGGCTCGTGCACCATGAAGCTCAACGCCACCACCGAGATGATCCCGGTCACGTGGCCCGAGTTCGCCGGCCTGCACCCGTTCGTCCCCATCGAGCAGGCCCAGGGGTATCTGGAGCTCATCCACGAGCTCGAGGCGGCGCTCGTCGAGATCACGGGCTACGACGCGGTCTCGGTGCAGCCCAACGCCGGTTCGCAGGGCGAGTTCGCCGGGCTCATGGCCATCCAGGCCTACCACCGCAGCCGGGGCGACGACCACCGCGACGGTGTGCCTCATCCCCGCCTCGGCCCACGGCACGAACGCCGCCAGCGCGGCCATGGCCGGGCTGGAGGTGGTGGTGGTGGCCTGCGACGACGACGGCAACGTGGACGTGGCCGACCTCGAGGCCAAGGCCGCCGCCGCCGGGGACCGGTTGTCGTGCCTGATGGTGACCTACCCCTCGACCCACGGGGTGTTCGAGGCCGCCATCACCGACATCTGCGCCCTCATCCACGCCCACGGCGGGCAGGTGTACCTCGACGGGGCCAACCTCAACGCCCTCGTCGGGGTGGCCAAGCCGGGCAAGTTCGGCGCCGACGTGTCACACCTCAACCTCCACAAGACGTTCTGCATCCCCCACGGTGGCGGCGGGCCCGGCGTCGGGCCGGTGGCGGTGCGCGACCACCTGGCGCCGTTCCTGCCCAACCATCCGCTGGTCGGCGAGGCGGGCCCGGCCACCGGCACCGGGGCCATCTCCTCGGCCCCGTGGGGCTCGGCCGGCATCCTGCCCATCTCGTGGGCCTACGTCACGCTGATGGGCGCCGAGGGGCTGCTGGACGCCACCCGGGTGGCGATCCTGAACGCCAACTACCTGGCCACCCGCCTGGCGCCCCACTATCCCGTGCTCTACACGGGGCAGAACGCCACGGTGGCCCACGAGTGCATCCTCGATCTGCGGCCCATCACCGCCGCCACCGGGGTGACGGTGGACGACGTGGCCAAGCGCCTCATCGACTACGGCTTCCACGCACCGACCATGTCCTTCCCGGTGCCGGGCACCCTCATGATCGAGGCGACCGAGTCGGAGTCCAAGGCCGAGCTGGACCGCTTCGTCGACGCCATGGTGGCCATCCGGGCCGAGATCACCGCGGTGGCGGAGGGCCGGGTCGACCTCGCCGAGAGCGCCCTGCACCACGCCCCCCACACCGCCGAGGATCTGCTCGTCGCCGACATGGGACCGCCCCTACACCCGCGAGGAGGCCGCCTATCCGGTGCCCGCCCTGCGGGCGGCCAAGTACTTCCCGCCGGTCAGCCGCATCGACGGCGCCTTCGGCGACCGCAACGTGTTCTGCAGCTGCCCACCCCTAGTGGCCGACTGACGCCGACGGCGGACTGAAGCGGTCGGACTGGACAGCGGGCTAGGGGTGGCTCACGAACGGGGTCTTGACGACGGTGGCCGGCGCCTCGCTGCCCCGCTGGTCGATGACCACCTCGTCGCCGATGTCCACCGTGGGCGGGACGAAGGCCAGGGCGATCCCATGGCCCAGCTCGGGTGAGAAGTTGCCGCTGGTGACGACCCCGGCGGCCTCGCCCGCGACCAGCACGGGTTGATCGGCCCGAGGAGGACGACGGCCCTCGACGGCCAGGCCCCGCAGACGCCGGGCGATCCCCCGCTCCTTCTCGGCGGCCAGGGCGTCGCGGCCCCGGAACGGGCCCTTGTCCCAGCTCACGACCCAGCCCAGACCGGCCTGGAGCGGGGTGATGCCCGGCCCCAGCTCGTGGCCGTGCAGCGGAAGGCCGGCCTCGAGGCGCAGGGTGTCGCGTGCCCCCAGGCCGGCCGGGATGATCCCCGTTTCGAGCAGGGCGATCCACAACCCGGCGGCGTGCTCGGCCGGCACCGAGATCTCCACGCCGTCCTCGCCCGTGTAACCGGTGCCGGCCACGGTCAGGGGCACGTCGTTCCACGTCAGGGTCTCGACCCGGAACCGCCCTACCGCCGCCGCCTCGGGGCTCACCGTGGCCAGTCGGGCGCGGGCCTGGGGGCCCTGGACGGCGATGATGGCCCGGGTGGCGGTGACGTCGTCGACGGTGGTGGCCGACCCGCCCGCCAGCGCACCGGTGACCCGGTCGGTGTTCGAGGCGTTGGGCATGACGTCGAAGACCTCGGGGGCCACCCACCACACGATGATGTCGTCGAGGACGGAGGCGTCGGACTCGTCGAGCAGATGGGTGTACTGGGCCCGGCCCGGCTCGATCTTGCCCAGATCGTTGGTGAAGGCCCGCTGCAGCTGGGCCTGGGCCTCGGGGCCCTCGACCCGCACCGTGCCCAGGTGGCTCACGTCGAAGGCGACGGCGTCGTGGCGGCAGGCCCGGTGCTCGGCCAGCGTCCCGTCGGGGTAGCTGAGGGGCATGTCCCAGCCCCCGAACGGCACCATCTTGGCGTGCAGGAGCCGGTGGGCGTCATCGAGCGGAGAGGTACGCGGCGTCATCTCGGCGAGGCTAGTGCGGGGTCGGCGAAGCTCGTGCGGGCCCGGTCAGGGCGGCGGCGCCATGGGGCCGAGGGCGGCCAGGCGCTCCACGTGCGAGGCGGCCACCTCGACGTCGGGCCGCGACGCCCCCCACCCCACCAGCAGGTCGGCGGTGAGCCCCCGGGCCAGGTGGGGGGCCCGGAAGAGGTGCCGGTCGAGGGGGCCGAGGTTCTCCAGCAACAGGACCCCGTGCAGGGCGGCCAACCAGCGCAGCACCCGCTCGGTCGGTTCACCGGGCTCCAGCACCCCGGCCTCGACGGCCGCCACCAGCAGCTGCTGCGGGCGTGGCCACCAGGGCGTGCAGGACCGGCAGCGCCTGGCGGGTCTCCTCCGTCTCATCGGCGCCCACCGGCTCGGACAGCAACAGCCGCTCGAGGTGGAACTCATCGGCGAACACCACCGATGCCGCGATGCAGAACGCCCCGAAGGCCTGGAGCTGCACGAGGTGGACGAGGTCGTCGTCGACCTTCTCGGTGTCCAGGTAGGCGTCCCAGGTGTGGCGGGCGGTCTGGTACGAGCCCCGGAGCGTCTCCACCGCCTCGTGCTGGAGCCCGGCCAGCAGCGCCGCCTTCGACGGGAAGTACGTGTAGATGGTGCCGATGGCGCAGTCGAGCTCGTCGGCCACGGCCTGCATGGTGACGCCGCTGAGCCCGTCCCGATCGATGATCCGCTGCGCCGCGTCGAGGTAGCGCTGGCGGCGTTGGGCCCGGGCCCGCTCACGACGGTCGTCGGAGACCACGGAAAGTTGAACCACATTCAAAGTATGAACCATATTCAGAACGAGGACGCGGACGGTCCGATCCGGCCACCCCGGAACGCGAAGAACGGCCGCCGCAGCGGCCGTCCACTCGTTGTCCTCAGCCCGTCAGGCGGGCCCGCGGCGCCCGGCGTGGGGCCGGCTCAGTGGCTGCTGGCCAGGCGGGTCACGCTGGCATCGCCCGGCTCGGGCCGGAGCTCCACGATGCGGGCGTCGACGTCGGTGACCACGTTGGCCAGCGCCAGGACGTTCAGCACGCCCTGGCCCTTCTGCACGAGGTCGATGAGCTCTCCCCCGTCGCGCACCAGCACGGCCTGGTTGCCCTGGATCACGAGGTTGGCGGTGGTGACGTCCTCGCCGAGGTTCTCCTGCAGGTAGGCGAACACCTCGCGCACCGACTCGAGCTTGATGCCGGCGTCGAGCAGCGACTTGATCACCTTCAGCTCGAGCAGGTCGCGGTAGGAGTACCGGCGACGGCTGCCGCTGCCCTTGGCGTCCTCGAGCGAGGGACGCACGAGATCGGTGCGGGCCCAGTAATCGAGTTGGCGGTAGGTGATGCCGACGATCTCGGCGGCCTTGGCCCCGCTGAAGCCTTCTGTGCTGCGATCGGCCATGCCCCCTGCTCTCCGGACCCAGCACTGGGTCCCGTTGCGGCCTCACCCTGAGGTTCAGGGTCGGATCCTGCGGCCGAGCCGAACGCTCGACCTCGAGCTTCGGATCACCTTCACGTAACTACACCCGTGTCACGGGAAGATTGAGGGTAAAGCACCGCGAGGCGTTCGTCAACGGTCGCGGCCCCCGGTGGTGCCCCCGCTCCCCTTCAGGAGGCGAAATCGTCGGGGTTCACGCTGTCGATGAACTCCTTGAACTGCTCGACCACGTCCTCGGGCTCGGCGTCGTCGTCGACGGCGTAGGCCGCGGCATCGAGGACCGCGGCGCGCGGCGAAGATGGGCGTGCCCATGCGGATGGCCAGGGCGATGCCGTCCGACGGCCGGCTGGAGATGACCAGGGCCTTGTCCCCGCGGCGCAGGTGCATCTCGGAGTAGAAGGTCCCGTCCGCCAGCGACGTGATGTCCAGGCGCTCGTAGCTCATCTCGAACTCGGTGAGCATGTTCCGCATGAGATCGTGGGTCATGGGCCTCGGGGTCGAGACGTCGTCGAGGGCCAGGGCGATGGCGGTGGCCTCGGGCCCTCCGATGAAGATGGGCAGCATGCGCTGGGGTTCGTCGACCTCGCGCAGCAGCACGATCGGCGTGTTGCTGGGCAGCTCCACCCGGACGCCGACGACCTCCATCTCGATCACCCCCGCACGATAGCTCCCGACCCGGCCGATCAGGCCGAGATCAGCCGTGGTCGAGGTGGTCGCGCAGGGCGAGCCGCAACATGGCGGCCCGCAGGCGGCCGCCGAGGGAGGCCAGCTCGTCGAGTCGCTCGGTGGCCTGGGTGCGGGCCCCGGGGTTGCGCTGCTTGAGCAGGGGCATGACCAGCTGCTCGAACATCCCGGCCTCGCGCTCGGCCGCCACCTTGTACATCCGCAGGTGCCGGGCCTCGACCCCGTGGCCGAGGAACCCGGCGGCCAGCGTGGCGACCAGCAGGGCGTCCTCGTCGTAGTAGCTGGTGTCGCCCAGCATGCGCCCCTCGATCAGGCCGAACTTCTCCAGCTCGGTGAGGTCCTTGGCCGTGATCCCGGTGGTGGCGATGACCTCGTCGCGGGTCAGGCTGACCCCGGTCGTCTCACCGACCAGCAGGGACGGCACCGGCTGCTCGCGGCGCGGCCGGGGCCGAGCGGCGCGGCCGGCGTCGGACCTCGTCCGGGTCCGTCCCGCCCCGGGCGCGGGACGGGGACCGGCCGCGTCGAGCTCCCCCACCGCGATCGGCGCCCGGGGTCGCGCCGGCTCGGGCTTGGCCCGGGGTGCGGGGGCGGGCTCGGGGGCCAGCTGGGCCGTCCGGCTCGGGGCCCTCGGTGGGATGGGTGGCGGCGTGATGGCGGGGACGGCGGGGTCGTCCAGCTGCCCGCTGGCCAGTCGGTCCTTGATGACCTTCAGGGGCAGGAAGTTCTCCTTCTGCTGGCGCAGGATCCAGCGCAGGCGTTCGATGTCGCCCTCGTAGAACTTCCGGTAGCCCGACGGGGTGCGCTCCGGGTCGAGCAGGCCCTGGCTCTCGAGGAAGCGGATCTTCGAGATGGTGATGTCCGGGAACTCGTCCTGCAGGAGGTTCAGCACCTCGCCGATGGACAGGTGCGACTGCTCAATCACGGGCACCGCCGAGGAGGAAGACGAGCTTGAACTTCCCGATCTGCAGCTCGTCGCCGCTGGTGAGGGGGGCTTCGTCGATGCGCTCGCGGTTGAGGTAGGTCCCGTTCAGGGAGCCCACGTCGCGGACGCGGAAGCCCTCGGGACCGCTCACGATCTCGACATGGCGGCGCGAGACGGTCACGTCGTCGAGGAAGATGTCGCTCTCGGGGTGCCGACCGGCGGTGGTGACCGGTTGGGTCAGGGTGAACCGCGACCCGGCGTTCTGCCCGCGGGTGACCATGAGGACGCCGAGATCGGCCGGCAGGTCGCCGGCATCGGCCACCACCTCGTCCTCCACAGGGTCGACCGGCGTGGTGGGGTGGAACGTGATGGTGGTGCTGTCGGGCGAGTCCGTCTCGAGCACGGCGCCGCACGACGAGCAGAAGTTCGAGCCCGGGGCGTTCTGGTGCCCGCAGTTGTTGCAGTAGACCTCCCCGGCCACGGACCCGGCCCCTAGCCGTCGATGAGGGTGGAGTAGGCCGCGGCGTCGAGCAACGCGTCGACCTGCGCGGGGTCGTCGGGCTGGATCACGCAGATCCACCCCTCGCCGTAGGGGTCGGAGTTGAGCCGCTCGGGCGCGTCGGCGAGGTCCCCGTTGACCGCCACGACCGTGCCCGACACCGGCGCGTAGATGTCGCTCACCGACTTCGTCGACTCCACCTCGCTCACCTTGTCGTTGGCCGCCACCGTGCTGCCCACCTCGGGCACCTCCACGTACACCACGTCGCCCAGGGCATCCTGCGCGTAGTCGGTGATCCCGATGCGGACCGTTCCGTCTTCGAGGCGGACCCACTCGTGGTCGGACGAGTACCGGAGGTCGTCGGGGACGTTCATGGTGCGCACGCTATCCGAAACCCGAACCCTCAACCGACGGACGAGGGTTGCCCCCTCCCCGCCCACTTCCCGGGGGTGTGACGGGGCTCGCGCCGCGTGCTGGCGGCGCGCTCCTAGCGCACCATCTGGCGGATGCGCCGGGCGTACTCCTGGGCCAGGCGCCGGGCGTCGGCGTCGTTGGGAGCCTCGGCCCACACATGGGTGACCGGCTCCTCCGGATCGGGCAGGGCCAGGGCCCAGCCGCCCGTCGTGGTGGACCTTCACGCCGTCGACGAGGTCCACCTGGCGGTCCTTGCTCTGCTCCATCAGGCTGCGCATGACCGTGCCCTTCTGCTCCCAGGGCGTGACCACGACCTCGTGGGCCAGGTGGACCCGGGGCAGCGCCGCCACCACATCCGAGAGCCGGGTCTCGCGGTGGGCCAGGAGGTCGAGCACCTTGATCAGCG
Organism: uncultured Microthrixaceae bacterium; assembly: GCA_963726905.1. Lineage (GTDB taxonomy): Bacteria > Actinomycetota > Acidimicrobiia > Acidimicrobiales > Acidimicrobilacustridaceae > UBA4742. The sequence goes on along the minus strand of CAVSDZ010000011.1, from coordinate 16,765 downwards.
TGGCGGCGGCGTCGAAGGCGGGCATGAAGCCGGGCAGGATGAACCCGCCCTCGGTGTTGCCGGCGAAACCGATGCCGGGCTCGGTGGCTGCGTCCATCAGCGCCGGGTTGCTGCGCTTGGTGATGACCACGTCGGTGCCGTTGGCCCGGATGAGGTCGATGGCCACCTGGCTGGCGGTGACGGGCAGGGCCACCCGGTCGCCGGCGATCTTGCCGGGGAGCAGGGTCAGGATGGCCAGCAGCGCCTCGTTGTCGTCGAGCACGTGCCCCTCGTCGTCGATGAGGATGAGCCGTTCGCCGTCGGGGTCGAGCACGGCGCCGAGGTGGGAGCCCGACGTCCGGACCAGGTCGGCCACGTTGAGGGCATGGGCCTCGAGGTCGTCGCGCATGAGGCCGGCGGTCGACACGAACGGGTTCACGGCCAGGACCTCGAGCCCGAGCTTGGCCAGCACGTTGGGCATGGCGAACGACGTCGAGCCGTAGGCGTAGTCGATCACGACCTTGTACTGCGAGGCCCGGATGCGGCCGATGTCGACCGTGCTCTCCAGCGCGGTGGCGTAGTGCTCCAGCGCCCGGGGGGCGAAGCCGATGTCGCCGATCTCCCCCGGGAACACCCGGCGGAAGTCCTCCCGGTTGAACAACCGCTCGATCTTGCGTTGGGTGTCCTCGGTGATGTCGAGGCCGCGCTCGTCGAAGAAGCGGATCGTCACCGACTGCGGATCGTCGCGCTGCAGGCGGATGGTGAGGCCTCCCGTCGTCGAGGGACGGCGCACCACGAAACGGGTGACCGGCACCGACGCCACCTCGAGGTCCTCCACGTCCACGCCGGCGGCGTTGAGGCCGGCCATCATCGATCGCTTGAGCATGCGCGCCGAGCGGCTGGAGTCACGCGAGGTGATGACCCTCGTGCCCTTCTTGAGCATGGAGCCGTAGGCCATGGCCACCTTGGTGGCGAACTCCGGCGTGATGTCGACGTTGGCCAGCCCGGTGATGCCGTTGCGCCCGAACAGGCTGCGGGCGCCGCGCGACTCCCACACGATGGAGTCGTTCACGGTGGCCCCCGCCTCCACCGTCTTGAACGGATAGACCTTGATCCCGGCGGCGAGCAGGGCCTCCTCGCCGATGAAGCACTCGTCGCCGACGACCACGCCCTCCTCGGCCCGGACCCCGCTGCGCAGGTCACAGGCCCGGCCGATCACCGCGCCCCGGAGGCGCACCCCCTCACCGAGGTAGGCGTTGTCGTTGATCACGGTGCGCTCGAGCTGCGCCTCGGCCCGGATCCGGACGTTGGCCCCCAGCACCGTGTACTGCCCGACACGGGCGCCGGCCTCGATGCGGCAGTTGTCCCCGATGACCGCCGGCCCCGTGACCTGGGCATCGGGGTGGAGGTCGGCGCCTTCGCCCAGCCACACCCCGTCGCCCAGCTCGAAGCCGGGGACGTTCACCTTGACGGCGCCGTCGAGGATGTCCTTGTGGGCGCGGACGTAGGCCTCGAGCGTGCCCACGTCCTCCCAGTAGCCATCGGCGATGGCGCCGTAGAGCGGGAGGCCCTTGGCCAGCAGCTTGGGGAACACGTCGCTGGAGAAGTCGACGGAGCCGCCCGGCTCGATGAAGTCGAAGATCGCCGGCTCGAGCACGAAGATCCCGGTGTTGATGGTGTCGCTGAACACCTGGCCCCAGGTGGGCTTCTCCAGGAAGCGCTCGATGCGGCCGTCGTCAGTGGTGATGACGATGCCGAACTCCAGCGGGTTCTCGACATGGGCCAGGCCGATGGTGGCCATGGCCCCCCGGGCCTCGTGCTCGGCGATGATGGCGCCCAGGTCGATGTCGGTGAGCACGTCACCGGAGATGACCATGAACCGGTCGTCGAGGTGCTCCATGGCGTTGCGCACCGAGCCGGCCGTGCCCAGCGGGGTCTCCTCGGTGGCGTACACGATGTGCACCCCGAACTCCGAGCCGTCACCGAAGTAGGTGCGGATGGCGTTGGCCATGAACGCCACCGTCACCACGATCTCGTCGATGCCGTGGTGCTTCAGCAGATCGATGATGTGCTCCATCATCGGCCGGTTGACCAGCGGCAGCATGGGTTTCGGGGCGTTGGACGTGAGCGGGCGCAGCCGAGTGCCCTCACCTCCGGCCATGATCACGGCCTTCATGGACCGAACCTAGCCCGCCGTCGCTCGGGCCCGGGCGGCCCGGCCCTCGCGCAGGGCGGCGAGCCCGATCGGGACGTAGCGGATGGCGGCGATGTAGGCGAGGCACAGGCCGGGAATCCCCGCCATCCAGCCCAGGGCCCGGTAGATGGGGGCGGCGGGAACGCTCGACGAGCCGCCCAGCAGCAAGGGGAAGGCGAACATGAGCCCGAACGTCCCGGCCTTGCCCACCCACGTCACGTCGATGCGCTTGGCTCCCATGGCCGCCAGCACCACCACGGCCACCGACACGAAGATCTCGCGGGCGATGACGGCCCAGCAGAACCACAGGGGGGCGCCGGGTGGATCGATGAGCATGATGCCGGCCACGCCGACGAAGAAGAGCACCCGATCGGCCACCGGGTCGAGGACCTTGCCCAGGTTGGACACCTGGTTGAAGCGCCGCGCCACGTAGCCGTCGACCCAGTCGGTGGCGCCCAGCACGGCGAGCATGATGGCGGCGGCGACCCGGTCGTCATGGCCGAACAGGAGGATGAGGTAGACCGGCAGGAACGCCAGGCGGACGGCGGTGACCAGGTTCGGGACGGTCAGGATCCGGCTCTCATCGGACTCGGGCACCCCGCCAGCCTACGATCCCCTGCCATGGCGACCTTGTTCACCCGAATCATCCACGGCGAGCTCCCCGGCCGGTTCGTCTGGCGCGACGAGCTCAGCGTGGCGTTCCTGTCCATCAACCCGCTGCAGCCGGGCCACACGCTGGTGGTGCCCATCGCCGAGATCGACCACTGGATCGACCTGCCCCCGGACCTGAGCAACCACCTCATGGCCGTGTCGCACACCATCGGTCGGGCCCAGCAGGCCGCCTTCGACCCGGTTCGGGTGGGCTTCATGATCGCCGGGCTCGAGGTGCCGCACTGCCACATCCACCTGGTGCCCATCCGAGGGGTGCACGATCTCGACTTCGCCAACGCCGCGGTGGACGTGGACCCCACCGAGCTCGATGGCGCCGCCCAGCGCCTGCGGGCCGCGCTGCACGCCGCCGGCCACGACGAGTTCGTCACCGACTGACGGCCTGAACTGACGGGCGCGCGCCTCAGCGACGCAGCACGACGATGTCCTGGGTGTCGGACACCACCTGGAACCCCTGGGTGGTGAGCCCGGCTTCGAAGCTGGCCTCGCGGGCCCGGGCGATGGGCCCGGCCGGGCCCTCGACCCCGTCGAACTGGCGGCGGTCGATGACGATCACATCGACGTCACGACCCGAGGCCACCACGTCGGGCGTGGGCAGGGGCCCGTCGCCCACGTCGAGCTGGTAGAGGGTCTGGCGCTCGGCCAGCAACGTCAGCATGGACGGTCGACGCCCGCACCGAGGCGTCGACGTCGATCTCGTCGCGGGCTTCGAGGCGGGCGCCGTCGGCCGCGTCCTGGCTGCCCCACGCCCACGGGTGCTCATAGGGCGAGCTGGGCCCGTACAGCACGAAGAACGACAGGGCGGCCACGGTCATGGTGATGAGCACGCGGCGATCCAGCGTCACCTTCTCGACGTTGCGCCGGCCCAGGCGGCTCAGGCCCTGGGGCGTGGCCATGAAGATGAACGCGGTGATGGCCACCGCCTGGGGCCCGTAGCGGGTGGCGGGCGAGACGTCGCCGGCCAGGTAGATCAGCTGCAGGGGGACGACGGGCAGCAGGTAGCGGGGCGAGAGGAACGGCAGGAACAGCACCGGTGCGAACAGGTACACCAGGAGCTGGAAGTTCTCCCGGGAGAAGACCTGACCCAGCACGCCCATCGGGTCGGTCACCATGCCCCACACCACCGACCCGGGCGACGAGCCGTAGGCGGCGTAGGCGCCCAGCTGCGAGACCCCGGACCCGAGGTGGGTCTGGATGATGAGCAGGAAGCCCAGGCTCCACGCCAGGCCGACGGCCAGGGCGATGCCGCCTCGGCGGCGGTAGCCCTGGACCATGACCAGCACCCCCAGCCCGGCCACGGCGAGGCCGAGGTCGGCCCGGCACAACATGGCGACGAGGCAGCACACGGCGAAGCGGCGCCAGTGCTGGGTCAGGCCGAAGTAGCCGGCCCCGATGAGGAAGGGCAGGGCCAGGGTCTCGGGGTGGAAGCCGTCGAGGTTCAGGGTCTGGACGACGGGATAGAGGGCGTACACCAACAGCACGAGCAGCGACGCCCCGCTGCGCAGGTTGGCCAGGCGGCGACAGACCCGCCACAGCGGCACCACCGCGATGGCCAGCGCGGCCGACTGGACGGTGAGCAGGAGGCCGACGGTGGGGACCAGGCGTGACGCCTCGGCCAGCGGGTAGAAGACGAACGCCCCCTGGGCGGCGAAGATGTTGCTGCCGGAGGTGACGGTGGCGACCGGGTTCAGGCCGTGGCGGATGCTCCACGCCGCCTGGGTGTAGGCGGCGAGGTCGGGTGTGCTGTCGAGGGAGCGGGCCTGGGCGAGCGACAGGGCGGCCAGGACCACGAACAGCGCCCCGGCCACCAGATAGGGCGCGAGGCGGTCTGCGCCCTCGCCGTCGAGCCGCCCCTGCCAGCGCAGGATGATGTTGTCCACCCGACGGCGGAAGGTGAGGGTCAAGGAGCAGCCACTTCGGGTGCGACCTGCCCGTCGCCCGCGCCGGTGGCGTCGGGCCCTTCGGGTGCCTCCGGATCGACCGGGTCGATGAGATGGGCGCCCTTGTTGCGCACGTTGTTCACGTCGGTGCTGACCGGGTGCAGCTCGATGAGCGACGAAGGCGCCGGCACGAGGAACGACCCGAGCAGATCGACGTCGTCGACCTCGGGTGAGAGCCACTGGTCCCAGGCCGACGGCGGCAGGATCACCGGCATCCGGTCGTGGACGGGAGCGACCTTGTCGTTGGGCAGGCCGGTGATGATGGTGCACGAGTGCAGTTCTTCACCGGGGCGGTCCTTGGGGCGCCAGACCTCCCACAGCCCGGCGAAGGCCAGGGGCTCGCCGTCGGCGCGGTGCATGAACATGGGCTGCTTGTGCTTCTGGCCCGGGATCTTCTGCCACTCGTAGAAGCCGTCGGCGGGGATGATGCAGCGGCGCTTGCGGAACGCGGTGCGATAGGCCGGCTTGTCGGCCAGCGTCTCGGCCCGGGCGTTGATCATGCGGTTGCCGACGCTGGGGTCCTTGGCCCAGAACGGCACCAGGCCCCAGTGCAGCGTCTCGAGCCGCCGCACGCCACCGTCGTCGAGCACGGCGTACACGTCGTTGGTGGGGGCCACGTTGTAGCTGGGCTCGAGGGCCCGCTCCCCTTCCGTCACCGCGTCGAAGTAGCGGGCGATCTGGTCGGGCGGAGAGGCGCTGACGAAGCGACCACACATGACCGAGACGCTACTCGTGGTCGGCCCGGGGTTTTTCGTGCGGGACGGTCCGGGGCAGGAAGTAGCGGCCCACCACCGGCACCGACAAGAAGCCCTCGACGCCGCCGTAGAGCAGGCCGACCCGGGGCAGGGCCCGGGCGTCGTCGTACACGATCACCCGGGGGATCCACTCGGGGTAGAAGCGCTGGTTGAACATCTTCAGGGACTTGATCTGGTAGAAGGGGTTGACCAGCTCCAGGACCTGCTTGAAGGCTCGCTGGAGCAGGGTGTAGTGCATCTCCTCGTAGAACAGCCGGCCCCACACGGCGAAGTTCATGGACAGCCGGGCGTAGCCCATCTCGTCGAGGTGCATGATCGTGCGGGTCAGGAGGAACTCCGTCATCCCGTTGGGCGTGTCGGGATCGCGCCGCATGAGGTCGAGCGTGTAGCCCCGGTCGCCCGAGAAGATCGGGATGATGCGCAGGAAGCCTCCCGGCCGGCCGTCCTCGTCGAGGGCGACGCACAACCGGAAGTCGGGGTTGGTGCCGTCGAGGTCGCGGCTGAGGCTCATGGTGAAGCCCCGCTCGGGCGCCTTGCCCCGCCACTTGGCGCTGAGCGCGTTGAGCTCGGCGATGAGCTCGGGCGAGGCGTCGGTCTCGGCCAGGAACTCGAAGTGGAACGTGCGCTCCACCCGCTGAGCCGACTGGCGCACGCTCTTCCACTTCTTGCCCTTGAGGCTGAAGCCCCGACAGTCCACCACCGCCTCGTCACCCAGGTAGAACGTGTGCAGACCCCGGTCGACGTAGCGGTCCCGCTCGGATTCGAGCACGGCCAGGAAGGCCACCCCCCAGGCGCGCTGGTGGCACATGTTCAGGAACTCGTCGATGACGAGGTCGATCGACTCGGGCCGCCCGATCGGATCCCCCGAGGCCAGGGCATAGCGGCCGATGTAGGTGTAGGCGATCATCGCCTCGCCGTCGGAGGAGAAGAAGAAGCTCTTGTCGTCGCGCAGGGCGAAATAGGCCAAGGTGTCGGTGCCGTAGGCGTGGACGAGACGGCTGGCGTGGTCCCAGGCCCCGATCTCCTGTTGGGGCCGGGCCACGATCGGGCGGAACAGCAGGGCGAGGGCGATGGCCACGCCGGCGAAGCTGAGACCGAGCAACGACACCCTCAGGACCCGTTCGAAGAACTCGCTCTGGAACGTGTAGGCCCCGGGCAGACCGATCAGGCCGCTGAACACCGTGTCGAGGGTGCGGCCCACGGTCATGTCCGGGGTGGTGCGGTTGCGCACCAGGAACAGGTAGACGGTTCCGTAGGCCAGCACGCTGGCCAGGTACAGGGGGACGAACCGGAACAGCTGGAACAGCGTGGGCGGGTCGGGGGGCGCCTGGAACTCGTTGGAGGTCACCACCAGGAGCACCAACATGGCGGCGCTGAAGCCGATGGACACGAACCGGTCGAGCCGGGCCAGGTTGACCATCAGGCTGATGCCGAACAGCACGATGGCCACCTGCCAGGCCCGGTGCTTGCGCCGGCCCAACTGGCCGGCGAGGAAGACGAGCATGATGCCGACGATCAGCGACACCACGTGGCCGGTGACCCGGAAGCCGAACGACTGGACCACCAGCTGGGAGAAGTCCTCGAGCCGCTCGGGCAGGAAGGGCAGGGTGGAGACGATCAGCAGGATGCCGCCCAGTGCGGTCAGGTAACCGACCGTTCTCGCCCGGAGCGAGGTGTGGCGCACGGCTCAGGCCTGGTCGGGGTCGGACGAGACACGGAACTCGCCCTCGTCCAGGCCGACCTCGGGTCGCAACGTCGGGAAGAGGATGACCTCGCGGATCGAGTCGACCTGGGCCAGCAGCATGGTGAGGCGGTCGATGCCCATGCCCATGCCCCCGGCCGGCGGCATGCCGTACTCGAGGGCCCGGACGTAGTCGAGATCGACGTCACCGGCCTCGAGATCGCCGGCGGCCTTGTGCGCCGCCTCCTGGCGGAAGCGGGCGAGCTGGTCGACCGGGTCGTTCAGCTCGCTGTAGGCGTTGGCCAGCTCCCGACCGCCCACGATCAGCTCGAAGCGCTCCACCAGATGGGGGTCGTCACGGTGGGGCTTGGCCAACGGGGAGATCTCGCGCGGGTAGTCGAGCACGAAGGTGGGCTCGATCAGGGTCGACTCGATGCGCTCGTCGTAGATCTCGCTGACGAGCCGCCCGGGGCCCCAGCTCGGGTCGTAGCCGATCTCGAGATCGTCGAGCACGGCCTGCAGCTCGGCCACCGGCATCGACGGGTGCACCTCGACCCCGACGTGGTCGCGGATGAGGTCGATCATGGTGGCGCGCCGGTACGGCGGCGCCAGGCTGATCTCCTCACCCCGCACGACGATGGTGGTGGTCCCGATGGCGGCCTCGGCGGCCGACGAGATGAGGTCCTCGAGCAGCGCCATCATCTCCGTGTAGTCGACGAAGGCCTCGTAGCTCTCCAACATCGTGAACTCGGGGTTGTGGCGGGTGTCGAGACCTTCGTTGCGGAAGATCCGACCGATCTCGAAGACCTTCTCGAGGCCGCCGACGATGAGCCGCTTCAGCGGGAGCTCCAGGGCGATGCGCAGGTAGGTGTCGACGTCGAGGGCGTTGTAGTGGGTGACGAACGGGCGGGCCGTGGCGCCGCCCTGGGTGTGGCTGAGGACCGGGGTCTCGACCTCGAGGTAGCCGCGCTGGCGCAGGCGGTCGCGCAGCGCCTGCACGGCCCTGGTGCGGATGAGGAACGTGGCCCGGGCGTCATCGTTGACGATGAGGTCCACGTAGCGCTGGCGGTAGCGGGTGTCGACCTCGCTGAGGCCCTTCCACTTGTCGGGCAGCGGCCGGAGGGCCTTGGCCAGGAGGCTGCAGGACGTGACCTTCACCGACAGCTCGCCCTTGCGCGTGGTCATCACGGTGCCGGCGACCCCGATCCAGTCACCCAGGTCGAGGTCGTTGAACGCGGCGAACGCCTCCTTGCCCAGCACGCCCTGGGAAACGAAGAGCTGCACGTCGCCGTCGCGGTCTCGCAGGGTCACGAACGTCAGCCGGCCCTGCTCGCGCTTGAGCATCACCCGCCCGGCCACCCGCACCTCGACCTCGGTCTCCTCCCCCGGCTCGAGCCCGCCGAACTCGGCTCGCAGCTCGGCCAGGGTGCGATCGCGGTCGAAGCGGTAGGGGTAGGGGGTGAGGCCCTCGTCCCGCAGCCGGTCGAGCTTGGCCAGCCGCTGGGACCGGATGTCGGCGAGGCTCTCGGCGGGCTCGGCCGCCTCCGCCTCGGAGATGTCATCGTCGCTCATCAGGACCGCGACGGTAGTGGCTCGGTGGTGTCGCATCGGAACTCATCGGGGGCTCCGACCGGTTCGCTCTCGCCGGGGCCGGTCCAGCCGCCAGAGCCGAGGTCCACCCCTCGGCGCACCGATCTGCGAGACTGCCGGTCAGCGGAGCGGTCGTCACTCGTGCCGGAGGGGGGTGTGGGTCGTGTCCATGACCGAGCAGCCGAGCACCGCCACGGACATCCTCGCCGCGGTGGCCGCGGTCCGGGACGAGCTGGCCGACGCCATTCCCCGGATCGAGACGGCCCGGCGCCTGCCTCCCGACGTGGTCGAGCTGCTGCGGGGCGCCGGAGTGTTCGCCATGGCCATGCCCCGGACCCTCGGGGGCCCGGAGCTCGATCCCATGGAGCAGTTCGCCGTCGTGGAGGAGTGCGCCCGGATCGACGGTTCGTTGGGCTGGTGCGTGATGATCGGCTCCGACAGCGGGTACTACAGCGCCTTCGTCGAACCGGACGTGGCCGCCGAGCTGTGGCCCGGGCGCGACCTGGTCACCGCCGGCGGGGTCGCTCCGGCCGGGCAGGGCGAGGTGACCGAGGGCGGCTACCGGCTCACCGGGCGCTGGCCGTTCGGTAGCGGCTGCACCCACGCCGACGTCTTCGTGGCCGGCTTCGTGGTGACCGAAGGTGGTGTGCCGCGCTTCGGCGACGACGGCATCCCCGACTTCCGGGTCGCCGTGTTCACCCCGTCCGACGTGGAGATCCACGACACCTGGTTCACCACCGGGCTGGCCGGATCGGGGAGCACCGACTACTCGGTCCGCGACCTGCTCGTGGCCGAGTCCCACACGTTCAACCTGCTCGACCCGAACCTGCGCTCGTACCGGCCCGAGCCCCTCTACGCCTACCCGGCCATGTTCTTGTCGAACCTGGCCGCCGTGCCCCTGGGTGTGGCCCACTCCTCGATCGCGGAGTTCCGCCGCCTGGCCGAGACGAAGCTGGTCGTCCCGGCGTTCCACCCGTTGCGGGACGAGGCCCGGGCGCAGTCGGCCATGGGCCGGGCCGAGGCCCTTTACGCCTCGGGCCGGGCCTGGGCGCTGGAGGTGTTGACGGAGCTGTGGGACGGCCTGGTGTCCGGTCGGCCACCGTCGGCCGAGCTGCGGGCCCGCTACCGGCTCTCGGCGGCCCACGCCTGCGCCAGTGCCCGCGAGGCGACCGAGCTCCTGTACCGGGCCGCCGGTTCGACCGCCATCTACGCCACCAGCCCCCTCGACCGCCACTACCGCGACCAGGCCACGATGGGCGCGCACATCGCGGCGGCCGACCGCAACCTCGAGGCGGCGGGGCGGGTGCTGCTCGGCCTCGACGCCGGCGAACCGCTGTACTGACCGTGGGCGAGGTGCGAACGTCAAGCAAAAGGGCCGATCGCCTCAGGCGCTGGGAGGGCACTCAGAGTGAGATCAAGCCATGAAACGCAGCCGTAACCGCGAGGTCTCGGCGTTCTTCCGCCAGATCGACGATGGGCCGCTGGGGTTCATCTTGTGTCTCAAGTGCGAGACCTGGAGCGCCGTCGGCGACGTGACCAACCTGCCGTATCAGTTCTCCACCCATGTGGACGAGAACCATCCCCGCTGCATCGCCCTGACCCCCGAGCTCCGCTAGCCCGTCGGCGCCGACGGTCGGGCGGGACCCGCCGCTACCGTTCCGGGAGGATCGAAGCGGGGGGACCGCGATGCGACCGAGCGTGCGAGCGGTGCTGTTGGCGCTGGTCGTGCTCGCCGGTGCCGCCTGCGGTTCCAAGGCGACGGTGAGCACCCCCGTCACCCTGCCGGCGGTGGTGACCGTGCCCGCCACCGTCGGGGTGACCACGACGTCGTTGGACACGTTGGCGGCCGACACCGCGGCGATCGAGACGTTGTGGCGGGACCACAGCGCGGCGGGTCGCACCGGCGGGTGGCGGGCGTTCTACCAGGTGCTGGCCGACACGGCCTATCCCCAGGGGGCCTGGAACCTGCAGTCGATCACCTGCTACGACCGGCTGGTGCGGGGCAACCGCCAAGGTCGTCACCTGAGCGTCGACGACTTCCTGGCCGAGCTCGATCTTCAGGGGCCGCCGCCCGTGCAGAGCGTGGTCCCAACCACGATCGAGCCCTCCCCCGGTTGGGCCCTGGGGAGCGCCGACGCCGCGGTGGGGGGCGGGAGGGTCCCCTCGGGCGGGCTCTACGTGATGACGCTGGAGCAGCGGCCCAGCGGCCCGCCGACACTGGCGGTGCACACCCACGTGACCGTCATCGCCGGGACGGCCTACTGGTTCCCGTTCTCCTGTGTGACGCCCTACCGCTCGCCCTAGGTGGCGTCGCGGTCCCCGTGTGGTCGGGGGTCATGGCATCCTGGGCCGATGCGGCGATGGTGGGCTCTCGTGATCGTGGTGGCGGCGGTGGCCGGATGTGGGAGCACGTCGCACACCGCCACGTCGGGGGCGGCGGCCACCACCCCCGACTCCGACGCCATCGCCACGTTCTGCGCCGACCTCGACGCGCCGGTTCCCCCCGTGGCCATCGGCCCGGCCGGGACCCAGACCGCGGAGGCGTTGCGGAACCAGTTCGCCGCCGGCCTCCCCCACTGGGAACGACTCCTGCAGGACGCCCCGCCGCCGGCCGCCGCCGACATCGCGCCGGTGGTGGCGGCCATCCACCAGGTGGTCGCCCTCGACCCGACGCTGAGCCTGGACGCCACCAGCCAGGCGGCCACCACCATCATGAGCGCGCCGGCGTTGAAGGCCGCGCTGGTGAACCTCGGCCAGTACGCCACCCCGCTGTGCCACGCCGGCACCGGCCAGGACACCACCGCCACCACCGGTCGCTAGTCGTCCGGCGCGGGGATGGGCACCGAGGCGGTGGGGGCGGGATACTCGGGGGATGGAACCGCGTGTCTCGCTCATCACCCTGGGTGTGTCGGATGTCGATCGTGCCCGACGCTTCTACGAGGCGCTGGGCTGGTCGGGTGAGTCCCCGGACGGTGAGGTGGTCTTCTTCCAGGCCGGCGGGATGGTCATGGCCCTGTGGGGGCGCGACCGGCTGGCGGAGGACAGTGCGGTGATCGACACGGGTGGATGGGGCGGCGTGACGCTGGCCTACAACGTCGCGTCGCCGGCCGAGGTGGACGGCGTCCTGGCCGAGGCCGAGGCCGCCGGTGCCACCATCGGACGTCCCGGTGCCACCACGTTCTGGGGTGGCTACTCCGGGGTCTTCGTCGATCCCGACGGCCACCCGTGGGAGGTCGCCCACAACCCGGGGTGGCCCCTGGCGCCGGACGGCTCGATCCGGCTGCACTGACGCCGCCGAGGACCTTCGCCTCTAGGTGGCGGGCGGGAGCGTTCTCTAGGTTCGGTGGTGAGCGACCACGTGTCGAATCCGTAGGGGGCTGAGGATGGGCGACAACAAGGGCAACCGCAGCGCCGGGAGCGCCGGTGGGGGCGCCATCTACTGCCTGGGCATCTTGGGGGCCTGGGTCTACTTCTGGCAGCAGGCCGACACCTTCTGGGGGTACGTGCTCGTGTTCTTCCAAGGCGTGTTCTGGCCGGCGTGGATGGTCTACGACGTCTTCACGGCCCTCAAGCGCTGACCCGCAGGGTCGTGGCCGGGCGGTGGGAGGGGGGCCTGGACCCGGCCCGGGGCGGCGGCGAGGCGAGCGGCGCAAGGTTGCGGCCGGTGAACATCCTGTGGCCGACCTCGGCTGGCCGAGACCCCCGCTACCGTGACCCCATGGCCGAATGGGAAGGGATCACACGGGTGGATCAGGAGGCCCAGGGCGTCGACCCTCAGGACCCCGATCTGGTGATCGTGGACATCCTCCTGAACAGGCAGCCACCCCGCGAGTGGGTGGCCTACTTCGAGCGCCAGAGCGCCGAGGGCTGCCAGGACCGGGTGGGGCCGCCGCAGCTGGCGGGGGACGCCATCACCATCCGGGCGACCGTCGACGAGCTGAAGACCGGCGTGACCGACCTCGACCAGCGCATCGCCGAGGCGAACGACTACTACGCAACCGTCGTCCTTCCCTCGCTCGGGCCGGCCGTCGAGGCCGAGACCGCCCAGCGAGCAGCCCGGTCGAAGCTGGTGGACGAAGCGCAGCGCATCCTCGACGAGCTGTGAGATTCAGGGTTGGTCGATCGCCGAACGGGACCCCGATCAGCCGTTGATGACCCACGCAGCCAGGGCGGTCACGGCCGCGCCGATCAGGAGCAGCGGAATCATCGCTCGGCGGAGGGCTTGGAGTTGACCATCGGACAGGCGAAGGATGCGCTGGCCAACGCTTGGCTCGGAGGCACGGAAGCTCGGGAACTGCCTTCGGAACAGGACCAGGTACCAAACCAGGAACAAGCACAGGATCGGCAACAACCACAAGAGCCAATTCCCGCCGACGTCCATGTGGCTCACGCTAGCCAACCGGTCCGCCACGGTTGAGCGGGCTCCTGACCTTGGGTTCAGGGATACCTTCTACGTGGTCAGCGTTCGACCTGGAAGGGCCGATGATGCAGAGCGACGCCACCGAAGTCGACGGCTACCTGGCGACAGCCCCTTCTGGTCGGCGAGCCGCACTCGACGCGCTGCGGGTCGCTTGCCGCGAGCTGCTGGTGGGGTTCGAGGAGTCAATGGCTCACGGCATGCCGTCCTACTCACGCGACGACGTGGTCGAGGTTGCCTTCGCAAGCCAGAAGGACTACCTCGCGATCTACATCCTGCGAACCGATGTTCTGAACCGACACCGCGATCATCTCGACGGGGCCCACCTCGGCAAGGGCACCATCCGGTACCGGAACGTCGACGACATCGACCTCGCAATCATCGAGACGATGCTCAGGGAAACGGTGGAGTCGAGCGGTCCGGTCTGTTGACCATCGCGCGGCCGGGCGTCAGCGCCGACCTGCGGCTTCGGCCGGAACCAGTCGTTGACCTGCGGGTGTGACCTTTCAGCAATGCTGATCGTTAGTCGACCCGGCTGATGACACCGTTGTCCGGTGGACCGACCAGCAGGGGAAGGATCCGTGCGAGATGCCCACTCGCAAGGATGTTGGTCGCCATGTTCTCGTGGTGAGCCTCGGCGGACTGCCACCGCTCCAAGAACATGAACTTGTGCTCGTCATCCTGTCGCTGGAACAGCTCGAATGATTCACAGCCGTCCGCCGCTCGACTGATGTCTCGGCCCTCCTGAAGCAGCGGCAACAGCTCAGCGGCGTGACCCGCAGATGCCTGGAAGTTGATGACGACGTTGATGCTCATGTTGGCTCCGAGCTATCTGGGCGGCGACTACCGCGGGAAGCTTGCCGGAACGAGACCGTCCGTGCCGGTTCGAGGGGCTTGCCTCGTTCGGGCGTTGGTGGCCATCTAGAACAGCCCGCTGGTAGCCATTGGGTGCCCATTGACGACCACTGCGGAGGGTGTTCGGCGCGAAGGGAGGCCTTCGACGTCGCTCCCGGACCGGCGGTCGAGGCGAATCACTCGGAGTCCGATCAACCGTCGTCAGCTTCCACGTGGTCGGCGTCCAGACCGTCGAGGAATTCCCTGACCTCCCGCTTGGATCTGAGCACGTGAAGGGCCACGTGCTGCCCATGCTGCGAGATGATCTCGTGTTCGCGTTCCGGTTGTGAGCGGTCCTTCCGCCAGATGCGGACGGCCAAACGCCACTCATCGCGCAACCGCATCCATGCTGAATAGTCGCACCCTTCGGGCAACTCGCCCGGCATGCGGAAACCGCGCAGCAACGCGCGTCCTGTGCAAAGCCACCAGGGCATGTCAAGAAACACGACGCTGTCCGCACGCGTTCGAGCCGGAGATCGAGTGTCTCGTGGTAGTTGCCGTCGGCGATCCACGCGTCGCCGGCGAGCACGGCACCCTGCTTCTCGCGCCACTCGGTTTCCGATGGTGCAATCCAGCCGGGCTTCCAGTAGTGGAGGTCGAGATGAATGACCGGCAAGCCGGTCTTGGCGGCGAGCGCGAGCGAGAACGTGCTCTTCCCGGCCCCGGCCAGCCCAGTGACTATGACGCGGCGTCCCAGCGCCAACGGGGCTTCACTCATCGCAGCCAGTGTCCCTCATGTTCCGGGCAGCGTGAGCCAGACCGCTCCTCACTTGAAGCGGCGTACCTTGCCCCTTCTCCCAGCCCGGCTTCCCCGTCGCCGCGGCGTGTACTGCCGGTTCTCTGTCGTCCGGGCGGTGGGGAAGTTGGACTTGCGCCTGATTGATCTGTCGGTGGTGAGCTGAGCTTGGGGGTGGCGGGGAAGGATGTGCCGCTGCTCAGAGGGCAAACGACCGGAAGGCATGGCATCGACGGCAGGTGACCTAGTCGTCGTGTGGCCGAGAGAACCTGGCCTCGGCCGCTCGCGCACCTGGCGAATAGACGTTCCCACATCCTAGGAACGGGTCTGATGGCCCGACTCTGCCTCGTAGCGCTCGTCGCGGCGCTGACCGCGTGCGTCGGTCGACGCTTGGGCGTCCAGCGGCGGCGGGCTGCAATCATGCACTGACCGATTGGGGGATGGCATGGCGAGCTTGGATGCGAAGGAAGAGCTGCACAGCTACCTGCGCCGGCGCCGCGAGACGCTGGTTTGGAAGCTGGACGGGCTCGGCGAGTACGACATCCGACGGCCCCTGACTCCGACGGGGACGAACTTGCTCGGCCTGGTCAAGCACAGCACGGCCACGCACCTGGCGTACTTCGGCGAGGTGTTCGGTCGATCCAGCCACTCCTTGGGAGCACGCTTCTCCGACGATGCAGGGCCGACGGCCGAGTTCTGGGCGACCCCCGAGGAGTCCAGACGAGACATCGTCGACGGCTACCGAGACGCCTGCGAGTTCTCCGACGCCACGATCAGCGAGCTCCCCCTGGATGCTGTCGGGCAGGTGTGGTGGTGGGGAGACGCTTCCGTCACGCTGCATCACGTGTTAGTGCATGTCACGGCCGAAACGCAGCGCCACGCCGGCCACACGGACATCGTCCGCGAGCTGATCGACGGCTCGGTCGGCCTGCTGAACGGTGCCGACAGCCTCCATGTCTCCGGCACTGCCGAGCAGCGACGATTCCACCCGACCAGATCGAGGCCGCAGCCGCCCAGTTCCGGTGACTCCTAAGCGTCGGAACGGCTCGGGCACTCATCGGTGAGCATCACCGCCGACGTGTACCAACACGTCCCCGAGTACATGAACGACGCCGCCGCCCAGGCCGGCGCGGCGATGCTCGGGCCCGTCTGACAGGGTTTCGTTTGCAATCCGTTAGCAGGAGCCCCGGGACGCGACGACGCCCCGGCATCGCGGAGCGTCTGACCTGCGTGTTCTTTGGTCGGGCTGGCGGGATTCGAACCCACGACCTCCGGTCGCCCAGACGGAACCGGGCCAACGCTACGACCTGCGGGTTGGGCCGGAATCGGTGCCTGCCCGCTTCATAGTTCGTCAGCTCTCATCGTTTCCGGTCGTTTCTCGACCTGTGAGGCCAGATTGAGGCCAGGTGCTCGGGCCCCCCGGGGCATCCCCGAACCGGTGCGGTCTCAGGGGGTCATCGCAACACACCTGCTTTGATCGGGTTCGTTCCGATCGGGAGGGTGTGGCATGCGGTTGTTCTCCGATGAGGAGAGGGCACGGCTGGTCGAGTTGTTGGCCGAGGGGGCTCCGTTTTGGCGGATCTGTGAGGAGTTCGACCGGGATCGGTGGACGGTCCGGCGCAACATCAACTATTTGAAGCGGCCTCCGAAGCCGGAACTGAACCGGTCGGCGTTGCGGTTGTCGTTGGCTGAAACCGAGGAGATCTCTCGGGGTTGGCGGGGAGTCGATGCGGTCGATCGCCCGGCGGTTGGGTCGGGCGCCGTCCACGATCTGCTGCGTGAGGTCAACGCCAACCACGGGACGCGGCGGTGTATCGGGCGGTGCCGGCTGATCGGGCGGCGCGGGACGCACGTGTCGACCGAAGCCAGCGAAACTGGCCCCTCGTTGAGCGGCTCCGGGTGGTGGTGGA
>CAVSDZ010000010.1:0-68875 GCA_963726905.1 uncultured Microthrixaceae bacterium | reverse complement strand
TCGTGGACGGATGGCACGGCGACGCCGCCTTCACCGCCGGCGTGGGTGAGATCACCCCGGAGGACATGCGACTCATCGACGTGACCGAGGCGTCGCTGAACGCCGGCATCGCCCAGATGGTGGCGGGCAACCACATCGGCGACATCGGCCACGCCGTGCAGGGAGTGGCCGAGGCGGCCGGGTTCTCCGTGGTGCGGGAGTACGTCGGCCACGCCATCGGCAGGGCCATGCACGAACAACCCGAGGTCCCGAACTACGGCCGTCCCGGGCGGGGCCCTCGACTGCGGGTGGGCAACGTCTTCGCCGTCGAACCCATGATCAACGCCGGGGGGCGTGAAACCTTCGTCCTCGACGACGGCTGGGGGGTGGTGACCGCGGACGGTGCTCGTTCTGCCCACTGGGAGCACACGATCGCCATCACCGAGGACGGGCCCGAGGTCCTGACCCGTTCGGACTGACGGTCGCCGAGTTGGAGTGTGGGGCGCTGGACGCTATTGTTTCCCTTCGCCTCTGAAGCACGTCTGCGTTCGCGCGCACCGGAGCCGATCGGGCCAGAACCACGTTGTAGGGAGAGCACGCTGCCGAAGCCCAAGGAAGACGCGATCGTCCTGGAAGGGACCGTGACCGAGCCGTTGCCGAACGCCATGTTCCGCGTCGAGCTCGAGAACGGGCACAAGGTGCTGGCCCACATCTCCGGGAAGATGCGCATGCACTACATCCGCATCCTGCCCGGCGACCGGGTCCAGGTGGAGCTCACCCCCTACGACCTCACCCGAGGCCGCATCACCTATCGCTACAAGTAGTCGAACCACAAGTGAGCGCCGCCGCCGACCGGGCGCCGGCCCGCCGGGGGGAAGTTGCCCCGGTGTACCTGAAGCAAGGATTCAGGCGAGACCCATGAAAGTACGACCAAGCGTGAAGCCGATCTGCGAGAAGTGCAAGGTGATCCGCCGCCACGGCCGGGTCCAGGTCATCTGCACGAACCCCCGGCACAAGCAGAGGCAGGGCTGAGATGGCACGCATCTCCGGTGTCGACATCCCCCGCGAGAAGCGGCTGGAGATCTCGCTCACCTACATCTACGGCATCGGCCGCACCACCGCGCAGAAGATCTGCGAGGCCACCGGCATCGATCCCAACACCCGGGTCCGGGACCTCACCGACGAAGAGGTGAGCCGCATCCGCGCCTGGATCGACCAGGACCTCAAGGTCGAAGGCGACCTGCGCCGCGAGGTGTCCCAGGACATCAAGCGCAAGATGGAGATCGGCTGCTACCAGGGCCTGCGCCACCGCAAGGGCCTGCCCGTCCGCGGTCAGCGCACCCACACCAACGCCCGTACCCGCAAGGGCCCGAAGAAGACGGTCGCCGGCAAGAAGAAGGTGGCCCGAGTAATGGCCAAGCCCACCGCCGGGGGCCGTCGCCCCCGCCGCAAGGAGCGCAAGAACGTCACCTACGGCGTCGCGCACATCAAGAGCTCGTTCAACAACACGATCGTCTCGATCACCGACCAGGACGGCAACGTGCTGTCGTGGGCCTCGGCCGGCAACGTCGGCTTCAAGGGCTCCCGCAAGTCGCACCCCGTTCGCCGCCCAGATGGCGGCCGAGCAGGCCGCCCGTCGAGCCATGGAGCACGGCGTCCGCAAGGTCGACGTCCTGGTCAAGGGCCCGGGCTCGGGTCGCGAGACCGCCATCCGGTCCATCCAGAACGCCGGCATCGAGGTCACCGGCATCAAGGACGTCACCCCGGTGCCCCACAACGGTTGCCGCCCGCCCAAGCGTCGGAGGGTCTGACATGTCGCGCTACACCGGGCCCAAGGCCCGCGTCTCCCGCCGTCTCGGCACCAACATCTGGGGCACCAAGGGCGAGGACATCGCCCTCGAGAAGCGCCCCTACCCGCCGGGCGAGCACGGTCGCACCCGCCGTCGCGGCAACGTCTCCGAGTACCTGCTCCAGATGCAGGAGAAGCAGAAGGCCCGCTTCACCTACGGCCTCACCGAGCGCCAGTTCCGCAACCTCTACGAGGAGGCCAACCGCGCGCGACGGCGTCACCGGCGAGAACATGCTCCGCTTCCTGGAGCTCCGCCTCGACAACGTCGTCTACCGCGCCGGCTGGGCCGCCACCCGGCCCCAGGCCCGCCAGTTCGTCAGCCACGGCCACGTCGAGGTCAACGGCAAGCGGGTCAACATCCCCAGCTACCGCGTCCGCAAGGGCGACGTCGATCACGCTGAAGCAGAAGTCCCGCGAGATGGTCGTCGTCCAGTGGAACACCGACGTGCTCGACCGCACGCCGCCGCCGTGGCTCGAGGCGGGCGACGGCGGCTTCTCGGTCACCGTCCGCGAGCTGCCGCTGCGCGAGCACATCGACGTGCCCGTCCGCGAGCAGCTCATCGTCGAGCTCTACTCGAAGTAACCACGCCTGGCGGCCAGGCCCACTGGTCATCACCTCCCGCCACGGCAACCGCATCCTGTTCGGTCTACGGAATCACGCGATTCACTGAGGTAGAAGCACATGCTGGTCATTCAGCGCCCCAAGGTCGAAGCTCTCAGCGACGATGACGGCGATCGTCAACTGTTCGCCATCAGCCCGCTCGAGCCCGGCTTCGGCCACACGCTCGGCAACTCGCTGCGTCGCACCCTGCTGTCGTCGATCCCCGGCGCCGCGGTCACCCAGGTGCGCTTCGACGACGCCCTCCACGAGTTCGACACCATCGAAGGCGTCACCGAGGACGTCACCGACATCATCTTGAACCTCAAGGACCTGGTCATGCAGGTCTACTCCGACGAGCCCGTGACCCTGCGCCTCGACGTCCGCGGGCCCAAGGACGTCACCGCGGCCGACATCCAGACCAGCAGCGACGTCGAGATCCTCAACCCCGACCTGCGCATCGCCACGCTGAACGCCAACGGGCCGCCTGGCCATCGACATCACCGTCGACCGGGGCCGCGGCTACGTGTCGGCCGACCGCAACAAGACCTCGTCGACCATCGGCGTGATCCCGGTCGACTCCATCTTCTCGCCGGTGCGCCGGGTCACCTTCTCGGTGGAGCCCACCCGCGTCGAGCAGTCGACCGAGTTCGACCGCCTCGTGCTCGACATCGAGACCGACGGCTCGATCTCGGCCCGTGAGGCGCTGGCCTCGGCCGGCTCCACCCTGCGCACGCTGGTGCAGCTCGTCGAGGAGATGAGCGACGAGCCCCAGGGCCTCGAGCTCGGTGAGGTCAGCGGCACCAGCGCCGGCTCGCCCGACCTCGACCTGCCCATCGAGGACCTCGACCTGTCGGAGCGTCCCCGCAACTGCCTCAAGCGGGCCCAGGTCAACACCGTCGGCGAGCTGCTCGAGAAGAGCGAGGACGACCTGCTGGCCATCACCAACTTCGGCCAGAAGTCGCTCGACGAGGTCATCCAGAAGCTGGACGAGCGGGGCCTGTCGCTCCGGAGCAGGGACTGATCGATCATGCCGGCAACCCCACGAAGAGCCGCCGATTCGGCGGGAGCGCCTCCCACCAGCGCCTGATGATGGCCAACCTGGTGGCCTCGCTGATCGCGGCCGAGGGCCATCGTGACCACCGAGGCCAAGGCCAAGGCCCTGCGCCCCGTGGCCGAGAAGATGATCACCAAGGCCAAGAAGGGCGGCCTGCACAACCACCGCCAGGTCGTGGCGTTCATCGGTGACAAGGACATGGCGTCCAAGCTGTTCGACGAGATCGGGCCCCGCTACGCCGACCGTCCCGGCGGCTACACCCGCATCCTCAAGCTCGGCCCCCGCCACGGTGACAACGCGCCGATGGCTCGCATCGAGCTCGTCTGACACCCCGGCGCCACCGTGCGGGTGCGCATGACGGTGGCCTACGACGGGTCAGGCGTTCCGCGGCTTCGCGCGCCAACGCCGGGGTCGCCACCGTCGGAGGCAGCGCTCGCCGCCGCGCTCGAGCAGGTGCTGCGTCACCCCGTGGAGCTGACCTGTGCCGGGCGCACCGACGCCGGCGTGCACGGCTGGGGCCAGGTGGTGAGCTTCGACGCCCCCGGCGACGGGCGTGGACCTGGCCGAGTTGCAGCGCTCGCTGAACCGCCTGTGCGGCCGGCGATCGTCGTGCGCGAGGTCGCGGTCGCCGCCCCCGACTTCGACGCCCGCTTCTCGGCCCGGTCACGGGTCTACCGCTACACGATCCTCAACCGGGCCGGTCGGCGACCCGTTCCTGGCCCGCACGGCCTGGCACGTCACCACCCCGCTCGACCTCGACCTCCTGCGGCTGGCCTGCGACCCCTTCATCGGCTCGCACGACTTCTCGTCGTTCTGTCGGGCGCCCAAGGTGGCCGAGGGCCAGGCCCCGGCATCGCTCGTGCGCCGGGTGGTCGATGCCCGCTGGGACGCAGCTCGACGACGGCCTGCTGCGGTTCCAGATCGAGGCCAGCGCCTTCTGCCACCAGATGGTGCGCAGCATCGTGGGCACGCTGGTCGAGGTGGGCGCCCGGCGCCGCACGCGCCGGCGAGCTCACGGCGGTCCTGCGGGCCGGGGAGCCGCCAGGCCGCCGGCCAGCTGGCGCCGCCCCACGGCCTGTGCCTGTGGGAGGTCCGGTACTGATCCCGCCCGGTTTGCCGTCGGGCGCCGGCCCCCGTATCGTGGTCAGTCGCCCTGGTGTGCCTTCGTGGCCGCCGGTGGTCGACCCTGCGTCTCATTCGAACAAAGGTCTGCGCGTGCGCACGTACTCACCCAAAGCCAGCGAGATCCAGCGCGCCTGGTTCGTCGTCGACGCCGACGGGCTCGTCCTCGGTCGCGTGGCCACCGAGGTGGCCCGCATCCTGCGGGGCAAGCACAAGCCCATCTACACGCCCCACATCGACACCGGCGACCACGTGATCATCGATCAACGCCGACAAGATCGTCCTGACCTCGGACAAGGCCGACAAGAAGATGATCCACCGCCACTCGGGCTACCCGGGCGGCATCCGGGAGCGCACGCTACGGCGACCTGCTGGCCAAGAAGCCGGCCGAGGCCGTTCGGCGCTCGGTCCGGGGCATGCTCCCCAAGACCCGCCTGGGTCGGGCCCAGATCTCCAAGCTCAAGGTCTACGCCGGCCCCACCCACCCCCATGCCGCCCAGCAGCCCCAGCCGCTCGAGCTCGAGCACGCCGAGCCCGCAGCTGACAAGGATCGTCTCGATGTCCAAGCCACTCACGCAGACCACCGGTCGCCGCAAGCGGGCCGTCGCCCGGGTCCGGGTCCGTCCCGGCACCGGCAAGATCACCGTCAACAAGCGTGAGGTCGCGGACTACTTCCCGTCCGAGACCCACCGGATGATCCTCACCGAGCCGCTGCGCCTGACCAACACCGCCGAGATCTACGACGTCGACGCCACCCTCGACGGTGGCGGCCCGTCCGGGCCAGGCCGGCGCCCTGCGCCTCGGCATCGCCCGGGCCCTCATCGAGCTCGACCCCGAGCTGCGGGCCGAGCTCAAGAAGGCCGGCTTCCTCACCCGCGACGCCCGCGAGAAGGAAAGCAAGAAGTACGGCCTGAAGAAGGCCCGCAAGGCGCCGCAGTACTCGAAGCGCTGATCGACCCGAGACCGCACCGGTGACGCTGCGGTTCGGCACCGACGGTGTCCGCGGTCCCGCCACACGAGCTCACCGATCCACTGGTCGCGGCGCTGGGCCGGGCCGCGGCCACCGTGCTTGGGCGGCGAGCAGTTCGTCGTCGGCCGCGACCCGCGCGAGTCGGGCCCGCGCCTCGAGCGCGCCCTGCTGGCCGGGCTGGTCGCGGCGAGGGCTGGCCGTCGAGCCGGTGGGGGTGGTGCCCACCCCGGTGGTGGCGTGGATCTGCGCCGAGCGGGGCGTGGCCGGGGCGATGATCTCGGCCTCGCACAACGCGTTCGGCGACAACGGCATCAAGTTCTTCGCCCCCGGCGGGCTCAAGCTGACCGACGCGGTCGAGGCCGACCTCGAAGCGCGAGCTCGACCGGCTCCTGGCCGAGCCGCCGCGCCCGGCGCCGGCCCGGCCGACCTGGACGCCGGAGCGCGCCGGCGGTCACCCGGCGGCCGGACGCGGAGCCGACGGACGTGGACCGCTACGCCCAGGCGGTGCGTCGACTCGCTCGAGGGCCGGCGGCTCGACGGGCTGCGCGTGGTGATCGACTGCGCCAACGGCGCCGCCTCGGAGGTCGCCCCGGCGGTCGCTGCGCGCGCTCGGGCGCCGACGTCGAGGTGCTCCACGCCAGCCCCGACGGCCGCAACATCAACGACGGCTGCGGCTCGACCCATCCCGGCCGACCTCCAGGCCGCGGTGGTCGCCGCCGGGGCCGACGTCGGGCCTCGCCTTCGACGGCGACGCCGACCGGGTGCTGGCGGTCGACGAGACGGGCGAGCTGGTCGACGGCGACCACCTCATCGCCCTGTGCGCCCTCGACCTGCGCGACCGCGGCGTGCTCGTCGACGACACCGTGGTCGTCACGGTCATGACCAACCTGGGGTTCCGCCTGGCCATGGCCGGCGCACGGCATCGAGGTGGTCGAGACCCAGGTCGGCGACCGCTACGTGCTCGAGGCGCTCGAGGCCGCGCGGTCTGTCCCTCGGCGGCGAGCAGTCGGGCCACGTGATCTTCCGCCGCCTGGCCACCACCGGCGACGGGCTGCTCACCGGCGTGCAGCTGCTCGACCTCGCTGCGCTCGGGCGGCCCGCCCGTTCTCGCAGCTGGCCGCCGAGGCGATGACCCGGCTGCCCCAGGTGCTCATCAACGTGCCGGTGGCGGCCCGCTCGGCCCGAGCTGCTCGACGACCTGGCCGACGACATCGCGGCCGTCGAGGCCGAGCTGGGCGACCGAGGGGCGGGTGCTGGTGCGGCCCAGCGGGACCGAGCCGCTGGTGCGGGTCATGGTCGAGGCGGCCGACGAGGACCAGGCCCGCGCCGGTCGGCCGGAGCGGCTGCGTCGCGCCGCCGTCGGCGCCGACCGTCGCTCCCGGTCGCCGCCGTAGACTCGACGCCTCAGCGACCAAGAGGGGCAGCCTCGCCATGTGCGGGATCATCGCCGTCGTCCGCCGGCCCAGTGGCCGGACCCCTCCCGGCGGGCGAGGATGTCCTCCCGCTGCTCGAAGCGGCCGAGGAGCGACTGAGCGTCCCTGACGTGGCCGTCGACGTCGCGGGCGCTGAGCGAGGCGGCGGCGCGGGTGGCGGCAGGCCGATCGCCTGCTGCGAGGCGTGCCCGGGGTGACCGCCCTGGTCGGCGACCGGGCGCTGCTGGTCGGCGTCGAGCACCTGGCCCGGGCGCTCAGCGACCGGGTGGCGACGATCGAGGCCGACCTCGATGCGCTGGACGCCGACGCCTGCGCCGCCCGCTCCGAGTGCGATCTCGAGGCGGTCAACGCCGCGCTGGTCGAGCTGAAGGACGCGGTGTGGGCCATCGCCCGCGACCGGCTGCGCACGGCGCGGGCGGTCGGGCGACTTCGCCGGGGGCGACGCCGGCGCGCCGGCCCGGTCGGCGTCTACCTGTCGATCCAGCAGGCCCTGTCGGCCCTCGACCGGCTCGAGGTGCGCGGCCGCGACTCGGCCGGGCTCCACGTGCTCGTTCGCGGCCACGGCCTCGACCTGCGACGCCCGGCGCTGGCCGCGGCCCTCGCGGCCCGCGCTCAGCCGACCCGCTGTTCGCGTCGATGGCCGGTGCGGCACGCCGACGGCGCCTCGGCTTCGTGCTACAAGGCGGCGGCCGAGATCGGCGAGCTGGGCGACAACACCGCGCGCCCTGCGCGCCGCCATCGCCGGCGACGACCTGCTGCGCCGGGCGCTCGAGGCGCCGACGGCGCCGAGGCGGTGGTGCTGGGCCACACCCGCTGGGCCAGCGTCGGCATCATCTCCCAGGCCAACGCCCACCCCCTCAACTCCGAGGAGCTCGACCGCGACCCGGGCCCGTACGTCACCGCCGTGCTCAACGGCGACGTCGACAACTTCGCCGACCTCAAGGCCACCGAGGCCCTGCGCATCCCGGCCGAGATCACGACCGACGCCAAGGTCATCCCGACCCTGGTCTCGCGCCACCTGGCCGACGGGGTGGCGACCCGCTCGAGGCGCTTCCGGCGCACCGTGGACGTGCTCGAGGGCTCGGTGGCCATCGCCGCCGGCGCCGCCGCCGCGCCCGGCGACCTGTTCCTGGCCCTTGCGGGGCAGCGGCCAGGCGCTCTACGTGGGCCTGGCCGAGGACGCCTTCATCGTGGCCAGCGAGCCCTACGGCCTGGTCGAGGAGACCGGCCAGCTACCTGCGCATGGACGGCGAGACGCCGGCCGATCCCGCCAACCCGAGCGCCACCCGGGGCCAGATCCTGTGGCTGCGGGGCGCCGCGCGCCGGCACCTCGACGGGCATCGAGCGCATCGCCTACGACGGCACGCCGCTGCCGGTCAGCGACGACGAGCTGGTGCGACCGCCCAGATCACCACCCGCGACATCGACCGGGGCGACTCCCCGCACTTCCTGCTGAAGGAGATCACCGAGGCGCCGGCGTCGTTCCGCAAGACGCTGCGGGGCAAGCTCGTCGAGCGCGACGGGGTGCTGTCGGTCGTCCTGCCGCCCGACACGCTGCCGGCCGAGCTGCGGAGCCGACCTGCGCGCGGGCGCCATCCGCCAGGTGCTGGTGATCGGCCAGGGCACCGCCGCCGTCGCCGGCCAGAGCCTGGCCGCCGCGCTCACCGCCGCCCTGGGCGACGGGGTGCTGTCGGCCCGCGCCCTGCCCGCCACCGAGCTGTCGGGCTTCGAGCTGCGCCCCGACATGACCGACACCCTGGTGGTGGCCATCAGCCAGTCGGGCACCACCACCGACACCAACCGCACCGTCGACCTGGTCCGCTCGCGGGGCGGCCAGGGTCATCGCCATCGTGAACCGGCGCAACAGCGACCTCACCGACAAGGCCGACGGCGTGCTCTACACCTCCGACGGGCGCGACGTCGAGATGAGCGTGGCCTCCACCAAGGCCTTCTACGCCCAGATCGCCGCCGGCTTCCTGCTGGCCCTCGCCATCGCCGAGGAGGTCGGGATCGACCCGCACTACCCGCTGGCCGAGGTGCTGGCCGCGCTGCGCGAGCTGCCCGACCTGATGACCCGGACGCTGGCCTGCCGCCCGGCCCTGGCCGAGGCCGCCCAGCGCTTCGCCCCCAGCCGCCGCTACTGGGCCATCGTGGGCAACGGCGCCAACCGCATCGCCGCCCAGGAGGTGCGGATCAAGCTGTCCGAGCTCTGCTACAAGTCGATCGCCTGCGACGCCACCGAGGACAAGAAGCACATCGACCTGTCGGCCGAGCCGCTGATCCTCGTCTGCGCCGCCGGCCTGAGCGGGTCGACCGCCGACGACGTGGCCAAGGAGATCGCCATCTACCGGGCCCACAAGGCGGCGCCGATCGTGATCGCCAGCGAAGGCGAGGAGCGGTTCTCCGCCGCGCTGGCCGCCGTCCTGGTGCCCGACACCCACCCGAGCCTGGCCTTCGTGCTGTCGGCCATGGCCGGGCACCTGTTCGGCTACGAGGCGGCGCTGGCCATCGACGCCCAGGCCCGGCCCCTGCGCGAGGCCCGGGCCGCCATCGAGGCGGTGGTGTCGGGTCCGCCGACCGGCACCCAGGGCGATCTGCTCGAGCGCCTCGGCCACCTCCTCGAGGTGCCGTCGGGTCGCTTCTTCGACGGCCTGCGCAGCAACGACTACGACGGGCAGCTCGAGGCCAGCACCGGCGGTGCGCCTGGCCTCGCAGTTCCGCTACGCGCTCGGGGTCGGTGCCGCTCGAGGCCTACCAGGTCGAGCACGGCAAGGTGGGCACGCCGAGCGTCGTGATCGAGGACCTCACCGCCTCGCTGACCCGGGCCATCGAGGAGCTGACCCGGCCGGTCGACGCCATCAAGCACCAGGCCAAGACGGTCACCGTGGGGATCTCCCGCAGCGACGAGAGCCTGCTCCAGGTGCCGCTGGTGGCGGAGGTCCTGGCCGCCGGTGTGGCCCGCGACCGGCTCACCTACGCGCTCCCTGCGCACGCTGGCCACGCTCGACGCCGCGGTGGACGAGGTCCTCGGCTTCACCCGCTACCGCATCGAGGGGCGCGTCGGCGACGAGGGCCATCCCGCCGGGCTGGTCGTGGTCGACCGCGGCGGCCTGAGCCGGGAGCTGACCAGCCGCACCGAGACCCAGCCCGAGCTGCGGGGCACCAAGCACCGGGTGGCCAGCGAGCGGCTCGTCACGGTGGCCCGGGGCCGCAGCGACGGGCGCACGGTGCTCATCGTGCCCGAGGTCAAGGACAACCAGACCACCGGCCTCACCCTGATCCACGTCCGCTTCCGCGACCGGCTCGCCGCCGTCGGCCATGCGCTCGGTGCTGCAGGGCTACCGCAGCCGCTTCGCCGCGCTCAAGGACGCGGTCACCGAGACCGAGCCGACCTTCCGCGAGGACCTGCTGGGCGAGCTCTCGGTGGTCGACCTGCTGACCGAGCCGGTCTACGACCTGGCCGACCGCTGGCGATCCTGAGGTCGGCCTGGCCATGATCGGCATCGGGACCGACCTCGTCGACCTGGATCGGCTCCGCGTGGTGCTTGGCCCGCACGCCGGGCGTCGTCGAGCCGGCTGTTCACCGACGACGAGCAGGCCTACGCCGGCGAGCGGCGCGACCCCACCGAGCGCTTCGGCGGTCGGTTCGCGGCCAAGGAGGCGACCATGAAGGCCCTGGGCGTGGGTCTGGGTGCGGTGCGCCTTCCGCGACATCGAGGTGATCCGCACGCCCGTCGGGCGCGCCCCGGCTCGAGCTGCACGGGCCGGCCGCCGCGCTGGCCGAGGCCCAGGGTGTGGCCGGCTGGCTGGTCACCCTGAGCCACACCGAGCACCTGGCCCAGGCCGTGGTGGTGGCGCTGGGCCCGGAGCCGACCGTCGTGATCCCGGTCCTCACCCCCGACGAGATGGGCGAGGTCGACCGGGCCGCGCCCGAGCCGGTCGACGTGCTCATCGACCGGGCCGGCGCCGCCGTGGCCCGGGCGGCGGTGGCCATGCTGGGCGGCACCTACGGCCGCCGGGTGGTCGTGGTCGTGGGCAAGGGCAACAACGGCAACGACGGCCGCGCCGCGGCCCGGCGGCTGGCCCGCCGGGGCGTCGGCGTCCGGCTCATCGCCGTCGAGCGACGCCCCGACGACGCTGCCCGCGGCCGACCTCGTCATCGACGCCGCCTACGGCACCGGGTTCCGGGGCGACCTACCGGCGCCCCGGACCTCGCCGGCGGGACCGCCCGGTGCTGGCCGTCGACATCCCTCGCGGGGTCGACGGGCTGACCGGCGAGGTCGGCCGGGCGGGGCCTGGCCGGCGGCGCGCACGGTGACGTTCGCCGCCCTCAAGCCGGGTCTGCTGTTCGAGCCCGGGCGCGTCGCTGGCCGGGCTCGGTGTCGGTGGCCGACATCGGGCTCGACGTGGGCGCGGCGCCAGCACCTTCGTGGTGGAGGACGGCGACGTGGCCGGCCTGGCTGCCGACCCGGGCCGCCGACCGCCCACAAGTGGCAGTCGGCCGTGTGGGTCGTGGCCGGCAGTCCCGGGCATGGCGGGGGCCGCCGCCCTGGCCGCCGGCGGGCGCCCAGCGGGCCGGCGCCGGCTACGTGCGCCACAGCGCCCCGGGGGCGGTGCCGGGCCGGGCCACGATGCCGGTCGAGGTGGTGGAGACCGAGCTGCCGGCCGACGGCTGGGCGGCGCTGGTGCGCCGAGCGCAGCGACGGTTCGGCGCGCTGGTCGTCGGCAACGGCCTGGGCCTCGACGCCGGACGACCCGGGCCGAGGTCCGCGCCGCTGGTGGCGGCCGCCACCGGTGACCGACGGTGGTCGACGGCGACGGCCTGACCGCGCTCGGCCGACGACGCCGGACGCCGCGCCTCGGCCCCCACGTGATCCTCACCCCCCACGACGGCGAGTTCGCCCGGCTGGCCGGCGGCCGCGCCGGGCCCCGACCGGATCGCCGCCGCCCGGCACCTGGCCGCCCGGCGGGGCTGCGTGGTGCTGCTCAAGGGCGGACCCGACCGTGGTGGCCCACCCCGACGGCCGGGTGCTGGTGGTCGACCACGCGGCGACGCCCGCCTGGCCACCGCCGGCACCGGCGACGTGCTGGCCGGCGTGATCGGCGCCCTGGCCGCCGCCGGGGTCGCCGCCGTGCGACGGCGGCCGCCGCCGGAGCGTTCCTGCACGGTGCGGCCGGCGCCCTAGGCTGGCGCCACGGCCTCGTGGCCGGCGATCTGCTGGACCAGCTGCCCGCCGTGATCGACCGGCTCCAACCGACCTGAACCGCCTGAACCACCGACCCACGCGATCCGGCGCCGTCGCGCCAGGTGATCGACGAGGAGAACCGATGTCGCTTCGTGAGATGCCCGTGTCCGACGTCATGACCACCGACGTGCTCACCTTCACGCCCGACCAGAACGTGCAGGACGCCATGCAGCAGCTGGTGGCCCGCGGCGTCGACGCCGGCCCGGTGGTCGACGACGCCGGCGCGGTCGTGGGGATGCTCTCGACCGGCGACCTCATCGTGGAGGAGGCCCGGGTGCACTTCCCGACCGTGGTCAACTTCCTCGGGGTCAACGTGACCTGGCCCTTCGAGCACCACGAGCTCGACGACACCATGGCCAAGGCCCTGGGCGCCAGCGTGGGCGAGGTCATGACCGCGGCGGCCGTCACCATCGACGCCGTCGGCCTCGGTCGAGGACGCGGCCACGCTGATGCACGACAACGATCTGTCCCGGCTGCCGGTGGTCGACGGACGGCCGGCTGGTCGGGCCTCATCGCCCGGGGCGACATCGTGCAAGGCCATCGTCGCAGGGCGCCGGCGAGAGCCAGTAGGCCACGGTGCGCGCCGCCCGGGCCGAGGTCGACCTGGAGGCCATCGCCCACAACGTGGCGATGCTGCGCGAGCTGGTGGCCCCGGCCGAGCTGTGCGCGGTGGTCAAGGCCGACGGCTACGGCCACGGGGCCATCGCCGTCGGCCAGGCGGCGCTCGACGCCGGAGCCACCTGGCTGGGGGTGGCGCTGGTCGAGGAAGGGGCCGTGCTGCGCAAGGCGGGCATCGAGGCCCCGATCCTCCTGCTGTCCCAGCCCCGCCCCGCCGACATCGCCGCCGCGGTGCGCTACGGCCTTGCAGCTCAGCGTCTACACCGCCGGCGGCATCGAGGCGGTGGCCGATGCCGCCCGGGCCGCCGGCACGGTGGTCCCCGTGCACCTCAAGGTCAACACCGGGATGAACCGGGTCGGGGCCGAGCCCGACGACATCGCCACGCTGGCCAAGGAGATCGCCCGCCGTCCCGAGCTCGACCTGGAGGCGCTGTGGACCCACTGCGCCGTGGCCGACGAGCCGGGCAACCCGTTCACCGACGAGCAGCTCGACCGCTTCGACCAGGTGGCGGCCGAGCTGGCCGTGGCCGGGCATCGCCCCCCGGATGCGCCACGCGGCCAACACGGCGGCGGCCATCGACCACCCTCGCAGCCGCTACGACCTGGTCCGGGCCGGCATCGGCATCTACGGCATCAGCCCGGCGCCGGCGCTCGACGGGCGGGTCGACCTGCGGCCGGCGCTGACCCTGCGAGCCGAGGTGTCGATGGTGAAGCGGGTGGCGGCCGGCGAGCGCGATCTCCTACGGCCTGCGCCACCGCTTCGAGCGCGACACGGTGGTGGCCACCGTCCCCATCGGCTACGCCGACGGCGTTCCCCGCCGGCTGTCGCTGGTGGGCGGCGAGGTGCTGGTCGGCGGGCCGGCGCCGCCCGATCGTCGGGCGTCGTCACCATGGACCAGCTGATGGTCGACTGCGGCGACGACGCCGTCGCCGTGGGCGACGAGGTGGTGCTGATCGGCCGCCAGGGCGACGAGACCATCAGCGCCGCCGACGTGGGCCGCGCCGCTCGACACGATCGCCTACGAGATCGTGTGCGGCATCGGGCCCCGGGTGCCTCGGACGTATCGTCGGACGGCCTGAGGCCGGCCTGGCGTCCCGGGTGGCGGCGGGGAGGCCGGTCAGCCCAGCCGCAACCGCACGCGGCGGACGGTGTGGTCGGCCGCCTTGTCCACCACCACGTCGGCGCGGTCCCGGCTCGGGGCGATGTGGTCGGCCAGGTTGGGAGCGTTCACGCCGGCCCACACCGCCTCGCCCATGGCCGTGAACTCGGCGTCGCTCATCCCGGCGAAGCCGGCGTAGAACGACGACGGGTCGTCGGCGGTCTCGGCGCGCAGGCGCTGGAGGCGCTGGAGGAACCAGGCGCGGATGTCGTCGCCGTCGGCGTCGAGGTAGACGGACAGGTCCAGATGGTCGGCCACGTCGGTGTCCGGCGGGGAGGCCGCGCCGGGCCGAGCCGGCCGGGGCGCGGGCTGCAGGACGTTCACCCCCTCGATGATCACGATGTCGACGGCCGGGTCCAGCTCGGTCCGTGTGCCGGTCACGTCGTAGGTCCCATGGTCGTAGACGGGGACCGTGACCGGTTCCGCCAGGTCTCGACCGGCGTCGGCCAGCGCCGCGACGGTCGCCACCAGCGCGGCGTGGTCGTAGCTCTCGGGGAAGCCCTTGCGAGCGGTCAGGCCCCGTCGCTCCAGCTCCGCGTTGGACAGCAGGAACCCGTCGGTCGACACGACGCCGGCGCGATGGCCGAGCGCGTCGAGCAGAGCCACCAGGACCTCGGTGGTCACGGTCTTGCCCGCCGCCACCCCGCCGGTCAGCCCGATCAGGTAGGGCCGGGGCCGCCCGGCGGCGGGAGCCAGCGTCTGCCACGGCCCGCCACCGGGCCCGGTGGGCGAGGGCCAGCCCGGCGACCAGCTCGGCCAGGGGCAGGTGGGCCTCGACCAGCGCGGCCGACGACAGGCGGTCGGGCCGGGCCACGGGCTCGACGGCGGCGGTGAAGCGGGCGGCGTCGGTCGTCCGGGCCCGGGCGCACCACTGCTCGGCCGTGATGTCGACGGTGCGCACCGGGCCACCGTAGCCAACCGCCCGTGCTCGCCCGGCCGGGGCCTGGTGGATAGCGTGCGCGGGTGATCACCGACGTCCCCGGCGTGCGCGTGGGGCACTGGAGCGACGAGACCGCCCGCACCGGGTGCACCGTCGTGCTGCTGCCCGAGGGCACGGTGGCCTCGGCCGAGGTGCGGGGCGGGGCGCCGGCCAGCCGCGAGCTCGACCTGCTCGCCCCGCACCGCTCGGTCCAGCGCCTCGACGCCGTCGTGCTCTCCGGCGGATCGGCCTTCGGGCTGGCCGCGCCGACGGGGTCATGCGCGTGCTCGAGGCCGAGGGCGTCGGGTTCCCCACCGTCCGCCGGGGTGGTGCCCATCGTGGTCGGCCTCTCCCTGTTCGACCTGGCGGTGGGCGACCCCCGCGTCCGACCCGGGCCCGCCGAGGGCGAGTCGGCCTGTCGGTCGGCCCATGGCGGAACCGTCGACCTCGGGCTGGTCGGGGCCGGCACCGGGGCCACCGTGGGGAAGTGGCGCGGCGCGGAGCGGGCCCGGCCCGGGGGGCTGGGCTCGGCCACGGTGCGCGACGGCGAGGTCGTCGTGGCCGCCCTGCTGGCCGTGAACGCCACCGGTGACATCGACGACGGCACCGCCACCGCGCCGAGCGCGCCCCGTCGACCTCGCACCGCTGCGTCGGCCCCCGGAGCAGGCCTACGGGGAGAACACCACGATCGGGGTGGTGGTGACCAACGCCCGCCTCGACAAGGTGGGCTGCCTGCTCGTGGCGCAGGGCGGCCATGACGGGCTGGCCCGGGCGCTGTTCCCGCCCCACACCGGAGCCGACGGCGACGCCCTCGTGGGCGCGGCCACGGGCCAGGTGCCGGCGGCCGTCGATCTCGTGCGGGCCCTGGCCCTGGTGGCGGTGGAGCGGGCCATCCGCAGCGTCGCCGGCCATGACAGAGCGGTTCCGCCCTCCCGGTAGCATCTCGGCGTGTCCACCGCCCTCGCCGAGCTCGCCGTGACGGCGAGCACCTGCACCCGCTGCCGTCTGGCCGAGGGTCGCACCCAGGTGGTGTTCGGCACCGGCGACCCCGACGCCGACCTGCTGTTCGTGGGCGAGGGCCCGGGAGCCGAGGAGGACCGCCAGGGCCTGCCGTTCGTGGGTCGCTCCGGCCAGCTGCTCGACCGGCTCATCGCCGAGGAGCTCGGGCTGACCCGCGACCAGGTGTACATCGCCAACGTGGTCAAGTGCCGCCCGCCCGACAACCGCGACCCGCGGCCCGACGAGATCGCGGCCTGCCGGCCCTACCTCGAGGCCCAGATCGAGCTCGATCGGCCCCGCGGGTGGTCGTGACCCTGGGCAAGTTCGCCGGCCAGCTGCTGCTCGACTCGAAGGTGGGCATCACCAAGCTGCGGGGCCAGGCCTACCCCTACGGCGGCCGCGGTGCTCATCCCGACCTTGCACCCGGCCTACGCCCTGCGGGGCGGCGGCGAGCCGCTGGCCCAGATGCGGGCCGACTTCGTCCGGGCCAAGCAGGCGCTGGCGCGCCGGGAGCGCCGCGTGACGCTCACCGCGGCGTCCCGATCGGTCGACGAGACCCGGGCGCTGGCCGCCGCGCTGGCCGAGCTGGCCCGCCCGGGCGACCTCATCCTGCTGGCCGGCGAGCTCGGGCGCCGGCAAGACCGCGTTCGCCCAGGGCTTCGGCGCGGCCCTCGGCGTGGCCGAGCCCATCACCAGCCCGACCTTCACCCTGGCCAGCCAGTACGAGGGCCGGCTCGAGCTGAACCACCTCGACGTCTACCGCCTCGAGCAGCTGGCCGAGGTGCTCGACCTCGGCCTGCCCGAGATGCTCGACGAGGGCGGGGTCACGCTGGTCGAGTGGGGCGACGCCATCATCCCGGCCCTGCCAGCCGACTACCTGCTGGTGCGCCTCACCTACGGCGACGACGACGACGACCGCACGCTCGAGATCGAGCCGGTGGGCGGCCGGTGGTCGGCGCGGACCCGGGCGCTCACCCTGGCGCTGGGCCCCTGGCTGGCGGACGGGCCCGTGCTGATCCTCGGCATCGACACGGCCACCGCCCAGGTGAGCTGCGCCATCGGCGGCCACGAGGGCGTGCTGGCCTCGACGCTGTCGTCGCGGGGCAAGCGCCACGCCGAGTCGCTCACCCCGGCCATCGAGTTCACCTGCCGCCAGGCCCGCATCGAGCTGTCCGAGATCAGCGTGGTCGCCGTCGACCTCGGGCCCGGGCTGTTCACCGGGCTGCGGGTCGGGGTGGCCACGGCCAAGGCCATGGCCCACGCCCTGCGGGTGCCCATGATCGGCGTGCCCAGCCTCGACCTGCTGGCCTTCCCGGTGCGCTTCACCTCCCGGCTGATCGTGGCGGCGGTCGACGCCCGGCGGGGCGAGCTCTTCTACGCCTTCTACCGCCAGGTGCCCGGCGGGCGTGCAGCGGCTCGGCGAGCACCAGGTGGGCACGCCCGACGACCTGGCCGGCGAGCTGCTGGCCGCCGGGCGAGGAGTGCCTGCTCGTCGGCGACGGTGCCATCCGCTACCGCGAGGTCTTCGACGGCCTCAACAAGGTCGAGATCGTCGGCGAGGAGCTGGCCTACCCGTCGGCGTCGTCGCTGGTGATGCTGGCCCACGCCCAGGCGCTGCGCGAGCAGTTCGTGAAGCCGTGGGACCTGACGCCCGCTGTACCTGCGCAAGCCCGACGCCGAGATCAACTGGTCGACCCGGGAGGGCAGCTGATGGCCGCCCGGGCCGAGGACGTGGTCGACGGGCGGCCAGCCCGCGCCCGGTCGAGGTCGTGCTCGGTGCCGATGCGCCGCCGCCACCTGCGCAGCGTGCTGCGCATCGAGGGCCAGGCCGTGCACCGGGGCTGGTCGCTCGGCCTGTTCATGAGCGAGCTGGCCAACCAGACCGGCCGGCGCTACCTGGTGGCCAAGGTGCGGCGGCACGGTGGTCGGCTTCGCCGGGATGCTGTTCGTCGGCGCCGACGGCCACGTCACCACCATCGCGGTCGACGAGGCCTGGCAGCGCCGCCAGATCGGCACCCGCCTGATGCTGGCGCTGTCGCGCGAGGCCATCGAGCGGGGCGCCACCGCGCTCACCCTCGAGGTGCGGGCCGGCAACGAGCCGGCCCAGGCCATGTACCGCCGGCTTCGGCTTCGCCCCGGCCGGCATCCGCCGCAACTACTACGCCGAGATCGGCGAGGATGCCCTCGTCATGTGGGCCCACGACGTCGACAGCCCCGACTACGCCGAGCGCGGCTCGACGCCATCGAGGCGCCGTCCCGGCCGCACCGGCGTCGAGGCACGTCGACCGACTCGGCAGGAGCCATGACGCGGCACCCGGGTGCTCGGCATCGAGACGTCGTGCGACGAGACGGCGGCCGCCGTCGTGGTCGACGCCACGCACGTCCTCTCGTCGGTGGTGAGCAGCCAGGTCGAGCTGCACGCCCGCTTCGGCGGGGTGGTGCCCGAGATCGCCAGCCGGGCCCACGTCGAGCTGCTCACCCCGGTGGTGGCCCGGGCCCTGGTCGAGGCCGGCATCAGCGACGACCACGTCGACGCGGTGGGCGCCACGGTCGGCCCCGGTCTGGTCGGCGCCCTGCTCGTCGGCGTGAGCGCGGCCAAGGCCCTGGCCCTGGTGTGGGACGTGCCGTTCGTGGCCGTCAACCACCTCGAGGCCCACCTCTACGCCGCGCTTCCTGGAGGAGCCCGACCTCGAGCTGCCCATCGTGGTGCTGCTGGTGTCGGGCGGCCACACCCTGCTGATCCTGATGGAGGGCCACGGCCGCTACCGGCTGCTGGGCTCCACCATCGACGACGCCGCCGGCGAGGCCTTCGACAAGGTCGCCCGCTACCTCGGCCTCGGCTACCCGGGCGGGCCGGCCATCGACCGGATCGCCGTCGAGGGCGACCCCGAGGCCATCGCCTTCCCCCGGGCCATCCTCGACGACGGCTACGACTTCTCCTTCAGCGGGGTGAAGACCGCGGTGGTCAACTACGTGCGCAAGCACCCCGACGTCGCCACCGCCGACGTGGCCGCCTCGTTCCAGGAGGCCGTGGTCGACGTGCTGGTCACCAAGGCCCGGCGGGCCGCGCTGGCCCACGGGGCCAAGGGCCTGGCCCTGGCCGGCGGGCGTGGCGGCCAACTCCCTGCTGCGCACCCGGGTGCTCGACGCCTGCATGGCCGACGGCCTCCACCCCTTCCTGCCCAGCCGGGAGATGTGCACCGACAACGCCGCCATGGTCGCGGCCGCCGCCTGGTGGCGCCTCCAGAGCGACGGCCCCTCGCCCCTCGACATCGGCGCCTCCCCCAACCTCCGCCTGCCAACGACTCTGATGTTCCGAGCGCGGTCGCCGGACGGTTGGCTCCCGGCTCGAGTTGCCGCGGGTCGAGCGCGTATCGTTAGCACTCGCCCAGTCGAGAGTGCTAACCGCCATACGGAGGCGCGCGCACATGAGCTGTTCAGCCCCTCGACGACCGCATCGTCGTCAAGCCCAGCGAGTCCGAGGAGACCACCGCCAGCGGCCTGGTCATCCCCGACACCGCCAAGGAGAAGCCCCAGCAGGGCGAGGTCCTCGCCGTGGGCCCGGGTCGTCGCTCCGAGCAGACCGGTGAGCTCATCCCCCTCGACGTCAAGGTCGGCGACACCGTCGTCTACAGCAAGTACGGCGGCACCGAGATCACGATCGACGGTGAGGACCTGCTCATCCTCACCGCCCGCGACGTCCTCGCCATCGTCAAGTAGGAGACGCCCCATGCCCAAGATCCTGAAGTTCGACGAGGACGCCCGCCGCGCCCTCGAGGCGGGCGTCAACAAGCTCGCCGACGCCGTCAAGGTCACGCTCGGCCCGAAGGGCCGCAACGTCGTCCTCGACAAGAAGTTCGGCGCCCCCACCATCACCAACGACGGTGTGTCCATCGCTCGTGAGATCGAGCTCGACGACCCGTTCGAGAACATGGGCGCCCAGCTGGTCAAGGAGGTCGCCACCAAGACCAACGACATCGCCGGTGACGGCACCACCACCGCCACCGTGCTGGCCCAGGCCCTCGTGCGCGAAGGTCTGCGCAACGTGGCCGCCGGTGCCAACCCGCTCGGCCTCAAGCGAGGCATCGAGAAGGCCGTCGCCGCCGCCGTCGAGTCCATCAAGGAGCAGGCCAAGGAGATCGACGACAAGTCGGAGATCGCCCAGGTCGCCTCGATCTCGGCCGCCGACCCCGCCATCGGCGAGGTCCTCGCCGACGCCATCGACAAGGTCGGCAAGGACGGCGTCGTCACCGTCGAGGAGTCCAACACCTTCGGCATGGAGCTCGAGTTCGCCGAGGGCATGCAGTTCGACAAGGGCTACCTGTCGCCGTACTTCGTCACCGACCCCGAGCGTCAGGAAGCCGTGCTCGAGGACCCGTACATCCTCTTCGTCAACGGCAAGATCAGCTCGGTCCAGGACCTCCTGCCCGTGCTCGAGAAGGTCATGCAGAGCGGCAAGCCCCTGCGTGATCATCGCCGAGGACGTCGAGGGCGAGGCCCTGGCCACCCTCGTGGTCAACAAGATCCGCGGCACGTTCACCTCGGTCGCCGTCAAGGCCCCCGGCTTCGGCGAGCGCCGCAAGGCGATGCTGGCCGACATGGCCATCCTCACCGGTGGCCAGGTCATCTCCGAAGAGGTCGGCCTCAAGCTCGACAACACCACGCTCGACCTGCTCGGTCGGGCCCGCAAGGTCGTCGTCACCAAGGACAACACCACCATCGTCGAGGGTGCCGGCTCGGCCGACGACGTCAAGGGTCGCGTCGCGCAGATCAAGCGCGAGATCGACGACACCGACTCCGACTGGGACCGCGAGAAGCTGCAGGAGCGCCTGGCCAAGCTGGCCGGCGGCGTCGCCGTCGTCAAGGTCGGCGCCGCCACCGAGGTGGAGCTCAAGGAGAAGAAGCACCGCATCGAAGACGCCCTCTCGGCGACCCGTGCCGCCATCGAGGAAGGCGTCGTCGCCGGTGGCGGCACCGCCCTCATCCGGGCCCGTGCCGCGGTGGCCAAGGCCGGTCGACGACGCTCGACGGCGACGAGGCCACCGGTGCCCGCAGCGTGCACCGGGCGCTCGAGGCCCCGGCCCGGCTCATCGCCGACAACGCCGGTCTCGAAGGTGCGGTCATCGTGCAGCAGATCGAGGCCGAGACCGGCTCGACCGGCCTCAACGCCGCCACCGGCGAGTTCGTCGACCTGCTCAAGGCCGGCGTCATCGACCCGGCCAAGGTGACCCGGGCGGCGCTGCAGAACGCGGCGTCGATCGCCGGGCCTGCTCCTCACCACCGAGGTGCTCGTGGCCGACAAGCCCGAGGAGGCCGGTGCGGCCGCCGGCGGCATGCCGGGTGGCATGGGCGGCATGGGTGGCATGGGCGGCATGATGTGACCTCCCCTTGACCGTGGGCCCGGCCGCCGGCCGGGCACCCCGGCCCGAGGTGACATGAAAGTCCTGACTGTACGAAACAGCCGGCCCTCAGGGGCCGGCTGTTTCGCGCGGAGAGAAGTGTTAGGATCACGCTGTGCGGTCACTCGATCCGCACCTGATAGGTGAATATGATCTATCACCTTCGTCCGGTGAGGCGGCACAACGGGAATCGGAGCTCGCGCCCCGACCTGGCGGTCAGCCGGCGGCCACATAGGGACATCATCCCAGGGGGACTCATGAGACACCTGCATCCGAGCCGTCGTGTCGGGGCGATCCTGGTCGCCGTCGCCATGGTCGGCGCGCTGATCGACGTCGCGGTGCAGGTGCCGGCGTCGGCGGCCGGGCCGACGGTGGTCGCCAATCCGGGCACGTGGAGCTTCGTCTCCCAGGGTGGCTTCATCAACTTCGCCGGCAAGCCGTCCGCGGTGAGCACCCCGGTGGCCCCGCCCCAGTGCTCCGACGGCATCAACAACGATGTGGACGCCACCAACCCCGCCAATTCGCAGGACACGCTCATCGACGCGGCCGACCCCCAGTGCCAGGTCGCGGGCGTGTACCACCCCGAAGACGACAGCGAATCGCAGGCGGGCATCCAGCCCAAGGGCGCCACCGTGCTCACCGCCGCGGTCGCGGCTGACGGCACCATGTCGAGCATCGCCATGGCCTTTCCCGTCAACTACCTCTACGCCAACGGCACCGCCGGCAACATCGTCGTGGGACTGAACTCCACCGGCAACAGCGGGTCGATCGACCCCTCGACCGGGGCCGTCTCGGTCACGTTGAACCTCAAGCTGACCATCAACATCACGATCAGCTGCGTGGTGGCGTCGATGCCGGTCACGCTGCAGAGCACCGATGCGTTCCCGGCCAATCCCATCGACGTCAGCCCTCAGCCCTACTCGTCGACGACGGGCCAGGCCGTGCTGGCCGACAACAACTTCGCCATCGGGGCCTCGACCGGGGCGTTCTGTCCCACCCTCAACAGCCTCTTCGGGCTGCCCGCCGCCGCCGGGGCGAGCGCCATCCAGTTCACCGAGCGAGTCTTCCCCGCGGGCAACGCGCAGGCCGTCGCCAACGCCGGGCCCGATCAGAACGTGCTGGCCGGCGCCTCGGTGGCCCTGGCCGGGTCGGGGACCGACACCAACGAGGTGCTGTGCACCACCGCCCCGTGCCCCAAACCGGGACCGACCTGGTTCAAGTGGACCCAGACCGCGGGCACCCCGGTCACGCTGAGCGACCCCACCAGTCCCACTCCGGGGTTCGTGGCGCCCAGCGGCACCGGCTCGGCCACGTTCTCACTGCAGGTCTCTGACGGCGGCTCGGTCGGGTACAGCCCGACGACCGATTCGGTCGTCGTCAACTGGCAGCCGCCACCCAACCAACTCCCGGTGGCCAACGCCGGCCCACCCCAGACGGTGGCGTCGGGCGCGGTGGGGGTCACCCTCGACGGCTCGGGCTCGTTCGATCCCGACAACGGTCCTGGGCCCCTCACCTACGCCTGGAGCCAGACGGCCGGCCCGAGCGTCACGCTGAGCAGCACCACGGCGCAGAAGCCGACCTTCAACGCTCCGACCGGTCCAGCCTCGTTGACGTTCTCGTTGACCGTGAACGACGGTGCGCCCACCTCGAGTCCTCCTTCCACGGTGGTCATCACGGTGAGCGCCCCGGCGAACGTGCCGCCGACCGCCGACGCCGGACCGCCCCAGACGGTGGACGAGCGCACGACCGTGACCCTCGACGGGTCGGCCTCGTCCGATCCCGACGGTGGCCCGTCGCCGCTCACCTACGCCTGGGTCCAGACCGCCGGCCCGGCCGTGACGCTCTCGAGCGCGACGGCCGCGATGCCGACGTTCACCGCCCCCCGGATGGATTGTCCCGGGAGCCAGGCCCTCACGTTCTCGCTGAAGGTCAATGACGGCGCGGCCACCTCCACCGCATCGACCGTGACGATCACCGAGGACGCCGTCAACGGCCCCAGCGTGGTCGGCAACGACTTCAACGGTGACGGGAAGTCCGATGTGGTGCAGTACGCCTCGGTCAACGGCAACTGGAACATCCGGTGCCGAGGCGTGGTGCACTACGGATCCACTGCGGGCGGCGATGTGGCCGTGGCGGCGGACTACACCGGTGACGGCACGACCGACCTGTCGGTGTTCTCGCCGGTCGGGGCCAACCCCGACGCCACCCGCGGGGGCAAGTGGTGGGTGTGGGGTCAGCCCACGGTCCAGTGGCCGGCCCAGGCCGGCGACATCCCCGTCCCGGCCGACTACAACGGCGACGGCGCCACCGACGAGGCCCTCTACCGCCCCAGCACGAACTCCTGGCTGCTCGACCCCGCAGGCAGCTGGATCACGTTCGGCGCGCCAGGAGCGATTCCCGTGCCCGGGGACTACACCGGTGACGGCATCGCCGACCTGGCCTTCTACGTTCCGGCTTGGAGTGCCTGGTACGTCGCCGACGGGACGAACGTCACGGCTCCCACGCTGTATCGGTTCGGGGGCCCCAACTTCATCCCCACCCCGGGGACGTTCGACGGCGGCAACATCCTCGAGCTGGCCGGGTACAAGACCACGACCGGGCAGTTCTACCGGTACGGGGTCAACCTGCCCGTGACCACCGGAGGCGTGGGGGACATCCCCGCCATCGGCTCGTTCAACGGTGACGGTAAGGCCTACTTCGGTCGCTACCGACCGTCGGCCAAGGCCTACTACATGCACGAAGGGCCAGGCGCGCTCCCGAGCTACTCCGTGTCGTGGAGCCGGACCGGGTTCGTGCCGGTCGACGAGCCGTACGCGATCTACCGCCTGTTCTGAGCCACCAACCACTCGAGGTGACGATGCCCCGCCCCCGGGCGGGGCATCGTCCGCGTCCCGGAGCTGACGCTGACGACGCCGTCGAGCCCCGGGTTCCGGTGCCCCCGCTCGGTAGGGTGAGGGCATGGAACACCCTCCTGCCGATCCGGCCAAGCTGCTCGCCTTCTGGAACGAATGGGAGTCGGGCGAGACGACCCCGGGGCGGGTCATGGCCAACCTGAAGACCGCCGGCCTGCCCGAGTTGCTGGCCCGACTGGTGGCCGAGCGCCAAGAGGCGGGATCGGCCTCCTGAGCGAGCGGGGCGGCGCCCAGTTCATCCCTCGACCGCTGTCGTCGCGTCCGGGCGATCCGGCCCCGTGGGCCGGGCTCCCGGCCGCGCGGCGGGCCCCCTCACTGGAGCAGGTCCGGGAGGCCGTGCAGCAGCACCCCCGGCCCCGCCGCTCGAGCCTGGAGGGAACGCAGGTGCGCGCCTCGGCCGTGCTGGCCCCGCTCTACGAGCACGACGGTGAGGTGTTCGTCGTGCTGACCCGGCGGGCCCAGCACCTCCGCTCGCACCGGGGCGAGGTGAGCTTCCCCGGCGGCGGCCATGACCCGGCAGACCCCGACCTGTGGGCCACGGCCCTGAGGGAGACCGAGGAGGAGATCGGTCTGGACCCCGCCCTGGTGACCCCGGTGGGCGAGCTGGACCACCTCCAGACCGTGACCAGCCGCTCGTTCATCGTGCCGTTCGTGGGCACCTTGCCCGGGCGCCCGACGCTCACGGCCAGCCCCGACGAGGTCGAGCTGATCCTGCACGTGGCGCTCCGCGAGCTCCTGGCCGACGGCGTCTACCGCGAGGAACGCTGGGGCCTGGCGCCGCTCGATCGGCCCATCATCTTCTTCGAGCTCCATCGGCGACACGGTGTGGGGGGCCACCGGCGCCATGCTGCGCAACCTGCTGGCCATCGTCACCGGCGCCCCGGGCTAGTGGTCCGGGTGTCGGCCAGAATGGGGCGATGGCCATCGCCTCGTCCCCGGCCGACCTCGACCCGGAGCGCTTCGCCGTCCACCACTTCACCGGGCGCGGGTTCTCGCAGGCCTACGTGCGCGAAGGTGCCGGCGGGAACCCGGTGCTCCTGGTGCACGGCTGGCCCGAGACCAAGCGCATCTACTGGCGGGTCATCGAGCCGCTGGTCGAGGCCGGGTTCGAGGTGATCGTGCCCGACCTGCGTGGCTTCGGTGACAGCGAGGTCGCCCCCGACGGCTTCCACGACGTGGCCTCGTCCAGCCGTGACCTCCATGCGCTCGTCCACGACCACCTCGGCCACGAGCAGGTCGTGCTGGTCGGTGGCGACTTCGGCGGCCCCATCATCCAGGACCTCGCCCTGCGCTTCCCCGACGTCGCCGACCGCATGGTGCTGTTCAACTCCCCGCTGCCGGTGCGACCGCGAGCCCATGGCCGGTCTGGTCACGCTGGCCACCGGGGCCCACGACTACTTCTTCCGCCAGGGCACCGACGCCGACGCGCTCGCCGCCGAGCTGGCCACGCCGGAGCAGCGTCGCCGCTACATCGCCACCTTCTACTCGTCGCGGTTCTGGGCCCATCCGGGTGCCTTCGACGACGAGGCGATCG
Source organism: uncultured Microthrixaceae bacterium (assembly GCA_963726905.1). Classification (GTDB taxonomy): domain Bacteria; phylum Actinomycetota; class Acidimicrobiia; order Acidimicrobiales; family Acidimicrobilacustridaceae; genus UBA4742. The sequence continues at coordinate 43,080 of CAVSDZ010000010.1, read as the reverse complement.
CCTTCCACGCCGAGCCGTTCGGCGACGGCGACAAGCTGCGGGCCTCGTTCGGGGCCTACGAGAGCGTGTTCGACTCGGCCGCGGCGCAGCGAGCGGCCGCTGCTGGGCGTCAACCCGGACGGTGCGCTGCGCCATCCTGTTCGGCCCGTCCGACCACGTCATCGCACCGGACTTCGACCGGATGGCGGCGATGGTGTTCCCCGATCACGTCGGGCCCGTTCCTGCTGCGCGACTGCGGGCACTTCGTGCCGTGGGAGGCGCCCCATGCGCTGGTCAGCACCATCGTGTCGCTCGCGGGGAGGGCCGGTTCGCAGTAGCGTTGCGCCCATGCCCAAGCTGACCTTCGAAGGGGACACCCAGCAGGAGCTCGTGATGCAGGTGCGCGATGGCTCACCTCGCTGGAAGCCGACGATGACGGCTCATCTCGATGAGCCAGGCCATCGAGCAGGGGGCCGGCCTGACCAAGGACGCCATGCGCATCATCGCCGTCGGCCGCCCCCAAGCCCATCGCCCAGAACGAGGTGGTCAAGCAGCTCACCGGCATGGGCTACAAGGTCACCGACGCCACCTCGAAGGCGCCTGATCGACGGCCTCGAGGCCGTCGACGAGGTCACCGGCGGGGGCGTGGTGCAGGGAGGTCAGCGAGCAAGGGCCGCACGGCGGCGTTCCAGATGAACGCGGCCGTGGCCAAGCAGATCCTCAAGGCCCTGTCCGGCAGTTGAGGCCCTGACCGCCGTTCTCCCCGGCGCGCTCCCCCTTCCCGGCGCGGGGTACACTCGACCCTTTCACGGGCCGGAGTAGCGCTGGGGCCTCGAGCCCCCCAGGGAAGGAATGGTGCAGTGGCTGAGGTCGAGATCGGCATCGGCAAGTCGGGACGGCGGGCCTACGGGTTCGACGACATCGCCATCGTCCCGAGCCGCCGCACCCGGGACCCCGAAGACGTCGACATCTCCTGGGAGATCGACGCCTTCCGCTTCGAGCTGCCCCTGATGGGCGCGGCCATGGACGGCGTCATCAGCCCGGCCACGGCCATCGAGATCGGTCGCCTCGGCGGCGTCGGGGTGCTCAACCTCGAGGGCCTGTGGACCCGCTACGAGGACCCCGACTCGATCCTCGACGAGATCGCCAAGCTCTCGCCCGAGAAGGCCACGCTGCGGATGCAGGACATCTACAGCGAGCCGATCAAGCCCGAGCTCATCGGCGAGCGCATCCGCGAGATCAAGGACGCCGGCGTCGTGTCGTGCGCGTCGGTCACCCCGCAGCGCACCGACGCCTTCGCCCAGGCCATCATCGACGCCGAGCTCGACCTGCTCGTCATCCAGGGCACGGTCGTGTCGGCCGAGCACGTGTCCAAGACGGTCGAGCCGCTCAACCTCAAGCGCTTCGTGCGCGAGCTCGACATGCCCGTCATCGTCGGCGGCTGCGCCAGCTACCAGGCCGCGCTGCACCTCATGCGCACCGGTGCCGCCGGCATCCTCGTCGGCGTCGGCCCCGGCCACGCCTGCACCACCCGCGGCGTGCTCGGCATCGGCGTCCCGCAGGCCACCGCCATCGCCGACGCCCGCGCCGCCCGCATGCGCCACCTCGACGAGACCGGCGTCTACGTCCACGTCATCGCCGACGGCGGCATGGGCACCGGCGGCGACATCGCCAAGGCCATCGTGTGCGGCGCCGACGCCGTGATGATCGGCTCGCCGCTGGCCGCCGCCGCCGAGGCGCCCGGCCGGGGCTACCACTGGGGCATGGCCACGTTCCACCCGACGCTGCCCCGCGGCGCCCGGGTGCAGACCACCACCCGCGGCACCCTCAAGGAGATCCTCGTCGGCCCGGCCCACGAGAACGACGGCCGCATGAACCTGTTCGGCGCGCTGCGCACGTCGATGGCCACCTGCGGCTACGAGACGGTGAAGGACTTCCAGAAGGCCGAGGTCATGGTGGCCCCGGCGCTGATGACCGAGGGCAAGTCGCTGCAGAAGTCGCAGGGCGTGGGGATGGGCCACTGAGCCCGTCGCATCGACACCGTCCTCGTCGTCGACTTCGGCGCCCAGTACGCGCAGCTCATCGCCCGCCGGGTGCGCGAGGCGCACGTCTACAGCGAGATCGTGCCCCACACGATCACCGCGGCCGAGATCGCCGAGCGCCGGCCGGCCGGCGTCATCTTCAGCGGCGGGCCGGCGTCGGTCCACGTCGACGGCGCGCCCGTCGCATCGATCCCGGCGTCTACGACACCGGGCGTCCCGATCCTCGGCATCTGCTACGGCGCCCAGCTGCTCGCCCTGCAGCTCGGCGGCGAGGTGGCCCGCACCGGCCGGGGCGAGTACGGCCGCACCGAGCTGCGAGGTCGGCCGATCCCGGCGTGCTGTTCGGCGCCGGGCCAGCCGGCGCACCAGCCGGTGTGGATGAGCCACTTCGACACGATCACCGCGGCCGCCGGCCGGGGCCACCGTCACCGCCTCGACCCCCGACACGCCGGCGGCCGGCGTTCGAGGACGTCGACCGGGGCATCTACGGCGTGCAGTTCCACCCCGAGGTGGTGCACACGCCGCACGGCCAGGAGCTGCTCGAGCACTTCCTGTACGAGGCCTGCGGCTGCCGGCCGACCTGGACGATGAGCTCGGTCATCGAGACCTCGATCGAGGCCATCCGGGCCCAGGTCGGCGACGGCCGGGCCATCTGCGGGCTGTCGGGCGGTGTCGACTCGGCGGTGGCCGCCGCGCTCGTGCACCGGGCCATCGGCTCCCAGCTCACCTGCGTGTTCGTCGACACCGGCCTCATGCGCCAGGGCGAGGGCGAGCAGGTGGTCGAGACGTTCCAGCGCCACCAGGGCATCGAGCTCATCCACGTGCGGGCGGCGACCGGTTCTTCGAGCGGCTCGGCCGGGCGTCACCGAGCCCGAGGAGAAGCGCAAGACCATCGGCGAGCTGTTCATCCGGGTGTTCGAGGAGAACGCCGGGGGCATCGAGGACGCCGACTTCCTGGTGCAGGGCACGCTCTACCCCGACGTCATCGAGTCGGGCACGTCGAAGGCGGCCAAGATCAAGAGCCACCACAACGTGGGCGGCCTGCCCGAGGACATGGACTTCGAGCTGGTCGAGCCGCTGCGCAGCCTGTTCAAGGACGAGGTGCGCAAGGTCGGCACCGAGCTCGGGCCTGCCCGACGAGATCGTGTGGCGCCAGCCCTTCCCCGGTCCCGGCCTCGGGGTGCGCATCATCGGCGAGGTCACGCCCGAGAAGGTGGCCACGCTGCAGCACGCCGACGCCATCGTGCGCGAGGAGATCCGCAGCGCCGGGCTCGAGCGGGAGATCTGGCAGGCCTTCGCCGTGCTGCCCGACATCCGCAGCGTCGGGGTGATGGGCGACGAGCGCACCTACGGCTACCCGATCATCATCCGGGCCGTCACCAGCGAGGACGCCATGACCGCCGACTGGGCCCGCCTGCCCTACGACCTGCTCGAGCGCATGTCGAGCCGCATCATCAACGAGGTCGCCGGCGTCAACCGGGTGGCCTACGACATCACCTCGAAGCCGCCCGGCACCATCGAGTGGGAGTGATCCCACCGAATCGCTGAAGTTCCGGTCGCGACCTGCCGACACCAACCATGGCGCCTGGGATGTTCCGGGCCTAGGCTTGTCGTTTGGGGCCACGGTCGGATCTGCGGTCCGGCGGTGTGGCGCGGAGAACCCAGATGGTCAGACAGAGGAGATCTGTCGTTGAGGTTCTCGATGCGTCGATGTGCAGCGCTGCTGGTGGCCGCCCTCGTGGCCGGTGCCCTCGCGCCCGTCCTGGCCGCCCCGGCCGGCGCCGACACCATCACCGACAAGCAGGCCGCAGGCCGAGCAGATCAGCGACCCAGCTGGCCGACGCTCGACACCGCAGATCGAGCTGCTGGGCGAGCAGTACAACCAGGCCCGCCTGCAGCTCGACCAGGTGCAGACCGAGATCGACGACGCCACCACCCGGCTGGTCGAGGCCGCCAACGCCGAGCTGGCCCGGCGCCGCGCACGAGCTGGCCGACTACGCCGTCGCCGCCTACATCAAGGGTGGCGAGAGCGACCTTCCCGACATCCTGCTGAAGGGCTCGGGCCCCGACGTCAGCCGCCAGATCGAGTACCTGCAGGCGGCCTCGTCCAGCCGGCGCCAGCTCATCGACGACGTCCGTGCCGCCCAGTGCCACGGCCGACGCCGAGCTGAGCGACCTGCGAGCCACCCATCGCCAGGCCGAGCAGCTCCAGGCCGACCTCGACGCCAAGCGGGCGGCGACGAAGAAGGCGTCCGACGAGCAGCGGGCGTTGCTGGCCAAGGTCAACGGCGAGCTCGGCACCCTGGTGGCCGAGGCCCAGGCCCGCCAGGCGGCCGCCGACGAGGCCGCGGCCAGGGCCCGGCTGGTCGCCCTCCAGGCACCGACCCCGACCACCGCCCCCCCGGTCAGGCCCCGGGCACCGGGCACCCCGCCGACGACGCCGGCGCCCACCAGCCCCGGGCCGACCTCGCCGGGGCCCACCAGCCCACCGGTCGACCGCGCCGCCGGTCGACCCCGCCGCAGCTCACCCCCGTCCCCTGGCCGGTCCCGCCGGGCAAGCCGCCGCCGGTCCTGCCCCAGGCGGCGGCCGTGGTGGCCCTGGCCGAGACCCAGCTCGGCGTCGCCCTACCTGTGGGGCGGTGACAACCCGACGACGGCTTCGACTGCTCCGGCCTGGTGCTGTGGGCCTGGCGCAACGCCGGGCGGCCGGAGCTTGCCGCACTCGGCCGAGCTCCAGGCCCGGGCCACCCGCCGGATCAACTTCAGCGACCTCCAGCCCGGCGACCTGCGTCTTCTACGGCGCGCCGATCCACCACGTCGGGCATCTACGTCGGCGGCGGCCAGATGATCGAGGCGCCCCACACCGGTGCCGTGCGTGCGCTTCGCCAGCATCTGGCGCAGCGACCTGGTGGCCGCCGGCCGCGTCGCCTGAGCGTCCGCCGGGCGGGCCGACCGCTCAGGCCGCGCCGACTCAGGGCCGGCGAGGCGGGCCACGACGGGGGCCATGGCCTCCATGGCGTCGAGGCCGATGCCGATGCACGAGATGCCGTAGCGCTCGCGCCGGGCCAGGCACTGCTCGACGATCTCCTCCACCGAGCCGGCCAGGGCGTGGGGCGACACCATGCGCCTCGCTCCGGGGTGAGCCCGAGGCTGGGCCCATCGCCTCGGCCAGACCCGGACGGTCGTCGGTGATCGGCGGCCAGGTGCACGCGCACCTGCAGCTCGATGTCGTCGAAGCGGTCGCCGGCGGCGTCGCGGATCCAGCCGAGCTTCTCGAGCGTGGCGTCGTGGGTGGCCGAGGGCCCGGCCGGCTCGTCGATGCGCCCGGCGTGCAGGGCGATGTTGAGCCCGATGATGTCGGCTCGCCGGCCGGCCAGGGTCAGGACCTTGCGGCCCCCGCCCCCGATGAGGATCGGGGGCCGGGGCTGCTGCACGCGGCTTGGGCAGCCCGTCGAGCCCGCGCACCTGGTAGTGGTCGCCCTCGACGGTGCACGGGCCCGTCGCCCCAGAGCCCGGTGATCACGTCGAGGGCCTCGGCCAGGCGGGCGATGCGCACGCCCGGGCCGATCGAGGGCGATGCCGGCCTGCTCGTAGTCGGTCGTCATCCACCCGGCGCCGAGGCCGAGCTCGAAGCGGCCCGCCGGACAGCACGTCGAGGGTGGCGGCCTCCTTGGCCAGCACGACCGGGTGGCGGTAGTCGTTGCCGTAGGTCAGCGAGCCGATGCGCAGCGTCGTGGTGGCGTCGGCGGCGGCCATGAGGGCGGGGGTGGGGGCGTACTGGTCGTCGAGGTGGTCCGACACGGTGAGCGCCGAGTAGCCGAGCTCCTCGACCCGGCGGGCCAGCTCGGCCCAGGTGGACCCGGCGGGCGGCATGGCCGGCCTGCACGGTGAAGCGGAACGGCTTGGGTGCGGGCACGGGGCGGTCTCCGGTCGATCGGCGGCCGGGGTGTCGCGCGAAAACTAGCCTCCCGGCCGTGACCGACTCCCTGAGCGACTTCACCCTGACCACCTTCGAACACGACGGCGACGACCCGTGACGTGTACCGCCAGGGCGAGGGCCCCGCGGTCATCGTCATGGCCGAGATCCCGGGGATCACCCCGAAGGTGGCCGACTTCGCCCGGCGGGTGGTCGGCGCTCGGCTGCACCGTGGTCCTGCCCGTGCTGTTCGGCGATCCCGGGCCGGGAGCCCGCCATCGGCGTACGGGCTGCAGCTCGATCGTCCCGGCGTGCGTGTCGAAGGAGTTCGCCGCGTTCGCCGCCAACCGCACCGCGCCGGTCACGCGTCTGGCTGCGGGCCCTGGCCGCCGACGCCCACGAGACGTGCGGCGGGCCGGGCGTCGGCGCCGTGGGCATGTGCTTCACCGGCGGGTTCGCCCTGGGCATGATGCTCGACGACCGGATGCTGGCCCCGGTGCTCAGCCAGCCGTCGCTGCCGCTCGGGCTGCCCGGCGAAGGCGCGGCGCGGCCTGCAGCTGTCGCCGGCCGACCTGGCCCGGGTCAAGGAGCGGGCGGCCGACGGGGTGTGCGTGCTCGGCCTGCGCTTCACCGGCGACCCGTTCGTCGCCGGCGGCCCGCTTCGAGCGCCTCCGCGAGGAGCTGGGTGACGCCTTCATCGGCGTCGAGATCGACTCGTCCAAGGGCAACCCGTGGGGCATCCCGACGACGGCCCACTCGGTGCTCACCGAGCACCTCGTCGACGAGCCCGGGCAACCCCACCCACGATGCGCTGGTCCAGGTGCTGGACTTCTTCCGCGAGCGGCTGCTGGCCGACCGCCCGACTGACCGCGGTGGCGGCCCGCAGGGGGTGTCACAGGCCACCGCTAGGGTGGGTTCACCATGAGCCTCGATCCGTTCCCGGGCCCCGGTGAGCCAGCCGGTGAGCCATCCGGCGACCGCGCCCACGACCTGCTCGAGGGGCTGAACCCGGTCCAGCCCGAGGCCGTCACCCACGACGAGGGGCCGCTGCTGGTCATCGCCGGGGCCGGGTCGGGCAAGACCCGGGTGCTGACCCACCGCATCGCCCACCTCATCCGCGACGCAGGGCGTCTCCCCGTTCGAGATCCTGGCCATCACCTTCACCAACAAGGCCGCCGACGAGATGAAGCAGCGGGTCGCCGCGCTGGTCGGGCCGGTGGCCGAGAAGATGTGGGTGTCGACCTTCCACTCGGCCTGCGTGCGCATCCTGCGCCGTGACGGCAAGGTGCTCGGGCTACCCGTCGTCGTTCACCATCTACGACCAGGCCGACGCCGTGCGCCTGACCGGCTACGTGCATCCGCGACCTCAACCTCGACGCCAAGCGCTTCCCGCCCCGGTCGGTGCACGCCACGATCAGCGCGGCCAAGAACGAGGGCCTCGACGTCGAGGCCTACGCGGCGCGGGCCCAGGTGATCTTCGAGCGCAAGATCGCCGACGTCTACCGCGAGTACCAGGCCCGCCTGCGAACGGGCCGGCGCCATGGACTTCGACGACCTGCTCGGCAACGCCGTGCGGCTGCTGCGCGAGCACCCCGACGTGCTCGACCACTACCGCCAGCGCTTCCGCCACGTGCTGGTCGACGAGTACCAGGACACCAACCACGTGCAGAACGAGCTGGTCATGCTGCTGGCCGGCGAGCACCGCAACGTGTGCGTCGTCGGCGACGCCGACCAGTCGATCTACGCGTTCCGGGGCGCCGACATCCGCAACATCCTGGAGTTCGAGAACGCCTTCCCCGACGCCACCGTGATCGTGCTCGAGCAGAACTACCGCTCGACCCAGACCATCCTCGACGCGGCCAACGCGGTCATCGCCAACAACCTCGGCCGCAAGCCCAAGGAGCTGTGGACCGACCAGGGCCACGGCGCACGCCATCGTCCGCTACCACGCCGACGACGAGGGCGACGAGAGCCAGTGGGTGGCCCACCAGATCACGCCATCTGCACGACGGCGGCGCCCGGTGGGGCGACGTGGCCATCTTCTACCGGACCAACGCCCAGAGCCGCGTGATGGAAGAGCAGCTCATGCGCTCGGGCATCCCCTACAAGGTGATCGGCGGCACCCGCTTCTACGACCGGCGCGAGGTCAAGGACGCCCTGGCCTACCTGAAGGCGGTGGTCAACCCGCACGACGAGGTGAGCATCAAGCGGGTGCTGAACGTGCCCAAGCGAGGCGTCGGCGACAGCACGGTGGGCCGCCTCGACGCCTGGGCCAACGGCCACGGCGTGGCCTTCATCGAGGCCCTGCGTCGGGCCGAGGAGGCCGGCGTCACCGGGCGGGCGGTCAAGGGCATCGCCGCCTTCCTGACGCTGCGTCGACGCCGTCACGGCCGCCCACGCCGACGGGGCCGGGCCCGGCGAGCTGCTCGAGTCGCTCCTCGACCGCTCGGGCTACGTCGCCGAGCTCGAGGCCGAGCACAGCGTCGAGGCCGAGGGGCGCATCGAGAACCTGGCCGAGCTGGTGGGCGCGGCCCGCGACTTCGAGTCGGTCGACACCTTCCTCGAGCAGGTGAGCCTGGTGGCCGACACCGACGACCTCGACGACGACGACTCGCGGTCCTGCTGATGACGATGCACTCGGCCAAGGGCCTCGAGTTCCCGTCGGTGTTCCTCATCGGCATGGAGGACGGCGTCTTCCCCCACCTGCGCTCCATCGGCGAGCCCGACGAGCTCGAGGAGGAGCGGCGCCTGGCCTACGTGGGCATCACCCGGGCCCGCGAGCGCCTCTACCTCTCCCACGCCTGGAGCCGCACGCTCTACGGCTCGACCCAGTACAACCCGCCGAGCCGCTTCCTCGACGAGATCCCCGAGGGCCTGGTCGAGTCGGTGCAGGGCAACCGCCGCTCGTCGCGTCGCAGCTCGGCGGTCGGCGGCTACGGCTCCGGTGGCTACGGCTCCGGCCGGGCTCGGCCGATCGCGACCTGCCGTCGGGGCGCACCTTCGGCGGCTCGGGCACCTCGAGCGGCGGCAGCGCCTGGGCCGAGCACCGCGAGCGGGTGGTCGAATCCGCCCTCAAGCCCAGCCCTCCCACCCCGTCGGGGGCCGATCAGCTCGGTCTGGCCGTGGGCGACGACGTCCGCCACGCCACCTTCGGCGAGGGCGTCATCCAGCACCTGCGGGGCTCGGGCGACAAGACGGAGGCGGTGGTCCACTTCCGCGGAGTGGGCGAGAAGACGCTGCTGCTCAGCTGGGCCCCGCTCGAGAAGATCTAGCCCGCCGCCTTCCCCCCGACGAATCTGTCCCTTCAGCGACCTCCCTGAGGTCGCTGAAGGGACGAGAAGGCCGATTGGGTCGCCGGTGGGGGACTCAGGGGACCTGGTCGGTCACCCAGGTCCACGCCTCGCCGTCGAAGCGGCGCACCACCCGGGCCGGGTTCCCGGCCACCACCGTGTAGTCGGCCACGTCGTTCACCACGACCGCGTTGGCGCCGACGATGGCGTTGCGGCCCACCCGTACGTTGCCGCAGATGGCGGCCCCGATGCCGATCCATGCCCCCTCGTCGATCTCCACCCGACGTCCGTCCCGCAGGCCCTGGCGCTTGATGGGCTGCGTGGTGTCCTCGTAGATGTGGCTGGTGTCGGAGATGTACACCCGGTCGGAGAGGAGCGCCTCGTCGGCGATGTGCACGCCCCCCACCGCGGTGAGCCTCAGGAAGTGGCCGATGTACGTGCCGTCGCCGATGTGGACGGTCACCCCCCGCTCGGGCACCAACGCCTCGATCACCGCGAACGAACCGATGTTGACCCACGAACCGATGTGGATCCCCTCGGGGTTCACCACCGAGAGCGTGGGCTCGTGCAGCGTCGTGTAGGGCCCGAAGGCGGCGAAGGGAAACGGGGCCGGATCATCGCTCACCCCGAAACCTTCTCATACGGCCACCGCCGAACCATTCCCCCGCGAACTGGCGAGGCCCGCCGGTTGCGGCCAACATCGTGAGGTGACGACTCGTCAGATCGGGGCCAGATGCGGGCGTTGACGCGGGCGCGGCTGATGCTTCGTCACGACGAGACGCTGGGCTCGGTGATGCACAGCCTGGCCGACGTCCACGGCAACCGGCGCCTGGTCGACGAGGACGACGGCACCCGCCTCACCTACCGCCAGGCGGCCAAGCGGGTGAGCCGCTGGGCCGGCGGCGTCGCAGCGCCAGGCGCCGAGCCGGGCGACCGGGTCGTGATCCACACGCCCAACCACTACGAGCTGTTCCTGCTCGTGCCTGGCCGCCTCCCGGGCCGGCTGCATCCCCGTGCCGGTGAACCCGCAGATGCGCCACGACGAGGTGGCCCACGTCGTGGCCGACTCCGGGGCCGACCTGGTGGTGCGCAGCGTCCACCAGGTCGACGGGGCCGAGACGCTCGACGAGCCGGTCGCCGGCCGACCCCGACGACGTGGCCGCCCTCTTCTACACGTCGGGCACCACCGGCGAGCCCAAGGGCGCCGAGCTGACCCACCGGGCGCTCGTCGGCCAGGTCGACCGCCGGCGTGGCGTGGCCGGCCCCGCTGCACCGCGACGAGGTCGTCTTCGCCCTCCCCATCGCCCACATCATGGGCTTCGCCGTGCTCATGGGCGCTGGCCTGCTGCGGGATCCCGGTCTACCTGCTGCCCCGCTTCCGCCCGGTCGAGGTGCTCGACGCCATCGAGGAGCGCCGCGCCACCATCTTCGTCGGCGTGCCGGCCATGTACCGCATGATGGTGGAGGCCGGCGCCGAGCAGCGCGACCTCACCTCGGTCCGGGTCTGGGGTTCGGGCGCCGACGCCATGCCCGGCGACCTGGCCCGGCGGTTCAAGAAGATGGGGGCCACGGCGACGCTGCCCGTCGTCGGGCCCGGTGGGCGAGGCCGCCTTCGTCGAGGGCTACGGCATGGTCGAGGTCGGCGGCGGCGTGGCCGCCAAGGTCTCGCCGCCGATGCTCGACGTCGGGCTGGGCGAGTCGATCGGCTTCCAGCTCCCGGGCTACCAGTTCCAGGTGGTCGACGACGAGGGCGACGACGTGCGCACCGGCGCGACCGGCGAGCTGTGGGTGCGGGGCCCGGGCGTCATCAAGGGCTACTGGAACGCGCCCGAGGTCAGTGCCCGCACCGTGACCGACGACGGCTGGCTGCGCACCGGCGACCTCGTGCGCAAGGGCCCGCTCGGCACCGTGCTGTTCGTGGGTCGCCAGAAGGACGTGATCAAGCACGGCGGCTACTCGGTCTACGCCCTCGAGGTGCAGGAGACCCTCGAGCGTCATCCCGACGTGCTCGAGGCCGCGGTGCGTCGGGCCTGCCCGACGAGCGCAAGGGTGAGATCCCGGTGGCCGTCGTGCGCCTGCGCTCGACGGCGCCGAGCTCTCGCCGAGCTCGGCCTCGAGGCTGGGCCGGCGGAGCACCTGGCCGACTACAAGGTGCCCCGGCGCTGGGTGGTGGTCGACGAGCTGCCCCGCACCGGCACCAACAAGGTGCAGAAGCAGCGAGCTCCTCGACCTCTTCTGATCCGGCTGACGCGCCCTGGCTGTTCGGCTGACCCCGGCGGGAGCCGTCGGTCACTTCGGGAGTGGTGCCGGTGACGAGCAGGCTCGAGGTGGTGGACGACGAGGTGGTGGTCGGGGCCGCGTTGGGGTGGTCGGGGTTCAGGTTGATGACGACGGTGCCGGCGTCGGTGACCACCACCTTGTACTGCGTGAGCCCGGTGCCGTCGGCCGGCGACGGTGGAGCCGTCGCACGGATCGTTGAACTGGTCGTCGCTCGGCGTCCCACTTGAGCGTGCAGTCGCGGGCTGGTCCGGCCCGGCGGGCGTCGAAGGCCAGCCATCCGGTGGTGTCGTCGTCGCCCAGGTGCTGCAGGAAGATGTCGTTGCTGCCCGCTGGCCACGTCGGAGAACAGGATCGGGCCGTCGCGGCGGATGGCGTCGGCCCGCTTGGTGGCCAGCCCGGCGTCGAAGCGTGTCGGTGCCCAGCTTGCACCTTCACCTTGCCCGACTCGGTCAGCGACGGGATGGCGAACACGAACACCACGATCAGCAGCACGAAGCCGACCACCACGCCGACCAGGCCGAGGGCGATGGTGCGGGGGTTGCGTTCCTTGCGTGGGAGCGACGGGGCTCATCGGCGTCGGATCGAGTCGTCCCGGGGCACGGCGGCGGTCATGCTCCGTAGTATCCCGTGCGTGCTGCGCACCTATCGAGTCGTCGTCGCCAAGCCCGGGCTGGACGGGCACGACCGGGGGGTCGAAGATCATCGCCCGGGCGCTGCGCGACGCCGGGTTCGAGGTCATCTACACCGGCCTGTTCCAGACCCCCGAGCAGGTGGCCGAGGCCGCCCTGCAGGAGGACGCCGACGCCGTCGGGCCTCTCGGTGCTGTCGGGCGCCCACATGACCCAGTTCCCCCGGGTGATGGAGGAGCTCGACAAGCGCGGCCTCGACGACGTGCTCGTGTTCGGCGGGGGCATCGTCCCCGCCGGCCGACATCGCCGCCCTCGACCGCCGACGGCGTGGCCGGGATCTTCACCCCCGGCGCGTCGATGGACGAGATCACCGCGTGGCTCGAGGCCGCCCTCGACGAGCGGGAGACGGCCGTCTGATCCGGTCGCCGGTTTGGGAGTCGACGGGCACTCCTGACTAGGTTTCCCGCCGTGGATCTTCTCGAATATCAAGGCAAGCAGTTCTTCGCCACGTTCGGCATCCCGGTGTCCGACGGCCGCGCGGTCGACACGGTGGACGAGGCCGTCGCCGCCGCCGAGGCGGTGGGCTACCCGGTGGTGGTCAAGGCCCAGGTGCACGTCGGTGGTCGGGGCAAGGCGGGCGGCGTCAAGCTGGCCACCAACGCCGACGAGGTGCGCGAGCACGCCGGCAACATCCTCGGCATGGACATCAAGGGCCACATCGTGCGCACGTCGTGTGGATCGAGCACGCCTCCGACATCGCCGAGGAGTACTACGCCAGCTTCACCCTCGACCGCGCGGCCAAGAAGCACCTCGGCATGCTGTCGGCCGAGGGCGGCGTCGAGATCGAGACCGTGGCCGTCGAGAACCCCGACGCCATCGCCAAGATCTGGATCGACCCGGTCGACGGGCTGACCCCCGAGGTCGCCCGCGAGTGGGTGCTGGCCGCCAAGCTCGACCCGGCGGCCACCGACGGCGCCGTCGACATCCTGACCAAGCTCTACACCGCCTACGTCGACGGCGACGCCGACCTGTGCGAGATCAACCCGCTGATCCTCACGCCCGACCGGCGGGTCCACGCCCTCGACGCCAAGGTCACCCTCGACGACAACGCCGAGTTCCGCCACGAGTGGGGCGACTACGCCCTCACCCAGGTGCGCGACGAGCGCGAGGAGGCCGCCCACGAGAAGGGCCTGCAGTACGTCGGGCTCGACGGCTCGGTCGGCATCATCGCCAACGGCGCCGGGCTGGCCATGAGCACGCTCGACGTCGTCAACCAGGCCGGCGGCGAGGCCGCCAACTTCCTCGACATCGGCGGCGGCGCCAACGCCGACGTCATGGCCGGGGCCCTCGAGGTCATCAACAACGACCAGCGGGTCAAGTCGATCTTCATCAACATCTTCGGTGGCATCACCCGGGGTGAAGAGGTGGCCAACGGCATCGTCGAGGCCCTCAGCCGGGTCACCATCGACGCCCCCATCGTGATCCGCCTCGACGGCACCAACGCCGAGGAGGGCCGGGCCATCCTCGAGCCGCACCTGTCCGACAAGCTCCAGTCGAAGCCCACCATGCTCGAGGCCGCCCAGGCCGCCGTCGAGCTCGCGAAGTAAGGGAACCCGTGAGCATCTTCGTCGACGAGAACACCAAGGTCGTCTACCAGGGCCTGACCGGCAGCCAGGGCCGCTTCTACGGCCTGCGCAACCGTGACTACGGCACCCAGGTGGTGGCCGGCACCAACCCGAAGAAGGCCGGCACCGACGTCGACGGCATCCCGATCTTCGCCTCGGTGGCCGACGCCGTGGCCGAGACCGGCGCCACCGCCTCGTGCATCTTCATCCCCGCGCCCGGGCGTGAAGGCCGCCGTGATGGAGGCGGCCGAGGGTGGCATCGAGTTCATCGTGGTCATCACCGAGGGCGTGCCGGCCCAGGACGAGGCGTGGTTCTACAACGAGCTCAAGCGCGACTTCCCGCAGGTGCAGCTGCTCGGCCCGAACTGCCCCGGCATCATCAGCCCCGGCAAGTGCAACATCGGCATCACCGCCGGTGAGATCGCCAAGGCGGGCGGCCCGGTGGGCATCGTGAGCCGCTCGGGCACGCTCACCTACCAGGCGCTCTACGAGCTCAAGCTGCAGGACATCGGCGTCACCACCTGCGTCGGCATCGGTGGCGACCCCGTCCCCGGCACCACGTTCATCGACTGCCTCGAGCGCTTCGAGGCCGACCCCGACACCAAGGCCGTCATGATGATCGGCGAGATCGGCGGCTCGGCCGAGGAAGAGGCGGCCGAGTTCATCGCCGCCAAGATGACCAAGCCGGTGTCGGCCTACATCGCCGGCGTCACCGCTCCGGCCGGCAAGAAGATGGGCCACGCCGGCGCCATCGTCTCGGGCGGCAAGGGCACGGCGGCGGCCAAGATGGAGGCCCTCGCCGCCGCCGGCGTGAAGGTCGGGCGCCAACCCGACCGAGGCCGGCAGCCCTGATGGTCGACATCGTCCGCAACCTCGGCTGAGGCGAAAGACGCGCGATCCTGACCTCTCGCCTGACGTAGCGTTCGTCTGCGTTCACCTACTGGGGAGGGATAGCCATGTTGGCTGCAGTGAGACTGTCTCGCGAGCTCGAGCGGGGGCGGCGCCGCAGTCGCCCTTCTGTCTTCCTGATCTACGTCGCCGTCATCGTGCTGTACATCGCCGGGCTGTGGAAGGTCTTCGAGAAGGCGGGCCAGCAGGGCTGGTTGGCCATCATCCCGATCCTGAACATCTACATCCTGATCAAGATCGCCGGGCGCGAGGGCTGGTGGATCATCCTGTTCCTCATCCCCTGCATCAACATCGTCGTCGCCGCCATCGTCTACATCGACGTGGCCGGCAAGTTCGGCAAGAGCGCGGCCTACGGCATCGGCATGTGGCTGCTGGGCTTCATCTTCATCCCCATGCTCGGGCTTCGGTGACGCCGAGTACCAGGGCGACACCACCCGCATCCTGTAGCCCCCGACCGGCCCGAGCGGCCGGCTCGCACCGTCCCGGCGCGCTGGTAGCGTGCCCGCGATGCGTGTCGCGGTGCTGGCCTCCGGAAGTGGGACCATCCTCGACGCGATCCTCGACCGACGGCGTCGCCGTCGAGCTCGTCGCTGGTCGACCGCGCCTGCGGGGCCACCGACGTGGCCGAGCGCCACGGCGTGGCCTGGCGACGTGCGTCGAGCGCGACCAGCTACGGCGCCGGCTTCGACCGGGTGGCCTACACCGAGCGGCGTCGTCGACGGCGCTCGAGGCCCACGGCATCGACCTGGTCGTCATGGCCGGCTTCGGCACCATCCTGGCCAAGCCGATCTTCGACCGCTTCGCCGGGCACATCCTCAACACCCACCCGGCGCTGCTGCCGCCGTTCCCCGGCTGGCACGCGGTGGACGACGCGCTGGCCTACGGCGTGAAGGTCACCGGCTGCACCGTGCACGTCGCCACCGAGGAGGTCGACGCCGGGCCGATCCTGGCCCAGGAGGCCGTGGCCGTGCGGCCCGACGACACGGTCGAGTCGCTGCACGAGCGCATCAAGGCCGTCGAGCGCCGCCTCTACGTCCAGACCATCCACGAGATCCTCGAACGTGGGAGTGTGCAATGAGGGCCCTGCTCTCCGTCTACGACAAGACCGGCATCGTCGACCTGGCCCGGCGCTGCACGAGCTCGGCGTCGAGCTGGTGTCGAGCGGCGGCACCGCGCCGGGCCATCGCCGAGGCCGGGCTCCCGGTCACCGACGTGGCCGACCTCACCGGCGTGCCGGCCATCCTCGGCCACCGGGTGGTGACGCTGCACCCCAAGGTGCACGGCGGCCTGCTGGCCGACCGCGACGACCCGGAGCACGTGGCCGACATGGAGCGCTACGACATCGAGCCGCATCGACCTGGTGGTGTCGAACCTCTACCCGTTCTCGTCGAACCCGTCGATCGAGCTGATCGACATCGGTGGCCCGGCCATGATCCGGGCCGCGGCCAAGAACCACGAGTTCGTCGGCGTGGTCACCGACCCGGCGCAGTACGCCGACGGTGCTCGAGGAGCTGCGCCGCCAAGGGCGGCCTCTGCGACGAGACCCGCCGGCGAGCTGGCCCGGGCCGCGTTCGCCCAGACCGCGGCCTACGACGCCGAGATCGTCGCCTGGCTCGACCGCCGGGAGCCGGGCCTCGACCGGGCCGGCGCGCCGGCCGGCGACGAGCCGAGCTGCCGCCGACCATCGAGCTCACCCTCGAGCGCGAGCAGGTGCTGCGCTACGGCGAGAACCCCCACCAGGTCGGCGCCCGCTACGCCGACCGTCGGCGAGCAGGGCTGGTGGGAGACCGCCGTGCCAGCACGGCGGCAAGGAGATGTCGTACCTCAACGTGTACGACACCGAGGCGGCGTGGCGGCTCGTCCACTCGCTCGGCGACCGGCCGGCGGCGGTCGTCATCAAGCACGCCAACCCGTGCGGCGTGGCCGTGGCCGACGACATCACCACCGCCTACCAGCGGGCCCACGAGTGCGATCCGGTGTCGGCCTTCGGCGGCATCGTGGCGGTGAACCGCCCGGTGACCGTGGCCATGGCCGAGGCGCTGGCCCCGGTCTTCACCGAGGTGCGTCGTCGCCCCCGGCTTCGAGGCCGACGCGCTCGATGCGCCTGCTCGAGAAGCGCAAGAACCTGCGGATCCTCGAGGCCCGGCCGCCCGGCGCGGCCGGGCTCAGCCTGCGGGTCATCGACGGCGGCTACCTGGTGCAGACCCCCGACGAGGTCAGCGTCGACCGGTCCGAGTGGCAGGTGGTCACCAAGGTGGCGCCGACCGACGCGCAGTGGGCCGATCTCGAGCTGGCCTGGCGGGTCGTGGCCAAGGTGACGTCCAACGCCATCGTGCTGGTCAAGGACGGCCAGGCCGTCGGCATCGGCTGCGGTCAGCAGAACCGGCGCGACGCCGGCCGCCTGGCCGGGGAGAAGGCCGCCGGCCGGGCCGCCGGCGGGGCCTACGCCAGCGACGCCTTCTTCCCGTTCCCCGACGGCCTCGACGGGGCCATCGAGGCCGGGGCGGCCACCGTGATCCAGCCCGGCGGCTCGATCCGCGACGACAGAGGTCATCGCCGCCGCCGACGACGCCGGCCTGGCCATGGTCTTCACCGGCGAGCGCCACTTCCGCCACTGACTCCGGCGTCGGCGCGCTCGCGCCACCTCCGTCCCGATGCGGTCGATCAGGGGCGGGGTGGGCCCCAGGTGATCGGCGGCGAGGCCGGCGTCGGCCAGCAGCGCCGCGGTCTGGGCCATGGGGAGGCCGACGACGTTGCTGAGGCTGCCCGTCGACCGACGGCCACGAACCGGCCGGCGTCGCCCTGGATGCCGTAGGCCGCCGGCCTTGTCGAGCGGCTCGCCGGTGGCCACGTAGGTCGTCGATCTCGTCGGCGGTGAGCACCCGGAACGTGACCTCGGTGGTGGTCACCGAGCTGAGCGGACCGCTCCGGCGCCGGCCACGGCCACGCCGGTGTGCACCTGGTGGGTGCGGCCCGACAGCGCCGCGCAGCATGACCCGGGCCGTCGGCGCGCGTCGGCGGGCTTGCCCAGGATCGTCGCCGTCGAGCGTCGACGGTGGTGTCGGCGGCCAGGACGACCTCGCCGCGGCGCCCGCCGTCGGCGGCCACGGCCTTGGCCCGGGCCAGGCGCTCGACGTAGGCGACGGCGTCCTCGCCGGGCTCGGGGCGTCTCGTCGATGTCGGGCACCCGGACGGTGAAGCGGCACGCCCAGCCGCGCGAGCAGCTCCTGGCGGCGGGGTGAGCCCGAGGCCAGCACCAGCGGCGCGGCCGACGCGCCGGTCGAGCCGGCGGCGCCGTCAGCCACCCGACACCAGGCGTCGAGCGTCGGCCGGCGGGGGCACGAGGTCGTCGCGGTGGTCGAGCCAGCCGTCGGGCAGCGTGACCTGCTGGGGGCCGGACTGGGTGCCGCGGGGCGCGCCGCACCGCGTCGGCGGGCGGCGTGATGGTGGGGTCGAGCGCGGCCACGATGGCCTCGAGCTCGGCGAGCGTGGCCGACCAGCGGCGAGACGCGCGGCGCACGTCGCCGCCGACCGGGTAGCCGGTGAGGTACCAGCCGGTGTGCTTGCGCAGGTCGCGCAGGCCGGCATGCTCGCCCCGCCGGCGCGGCCAGCAGCTCGGCCGTGCTCGACCAGGACGGCCGTCACCTCGCCGAGCGGGCGGGGCCGGGCCGGGGCCGGCCCTCGAAGACGTCGACCAGGTCGCGGAACAGCCACGGGCGGCCGAGGCAGCCCCGGCCGATGACGACGCCGTCGGCGCCGGTGCCGCGCAGCATGCGCGATGGCGTCGGCGGCCTCCCAGATGTCGCCGTTGCCCAGCACCGGGATGGTGCACGTGCTGCCTTGAGCCGGGCGATGGCCGACCAGTCGGCCCGGCCCGAGTAGAGCTGGGCGGCGGTGCGGGCGTGCAGGGCGATGGCCGCGGCCCCGGCCTGCTCGGCGACGCGGCCGGCCTCGAGGTAGGTCAGCAGGTCGGGCGTCGACCCCCATGCGCATCTTGACCGTGACCGGGACCGCCCCGGCGGCGTCGACCGTGGCGGCGATGACCGCGGCCAGCAGCCGGGGCTTGAGCGGGCAGGGCCGACCCGCCGCCGTGGCGGGTCACCTTGCGCACCGGGCAGCCGAAGTTGAGGTCGATGTGGTCGACGTGGCCCTCGTCGACCAGCCGGCGCACGGCCTCGCCCAGCGAGGCCGGGTCGGTGCCGTAGAGCTGGATCGATGCGGGGCGACTCGTCGGGGTCGAAGGCGGCCAGCTCCCAGCTCCTGGCCCCGCCCTCGACCAGGCCGCGGGCGTTGACCATCTCGCTCACGTAGAGGCCGGCGCCGTAGCGGCGGCACAGGCGCCGGAACGGCGCGTTGGTGACCCCGGCCATGGGGGCCAGCACGACCGGCGGCCAGACCGCGAGCGGCCCGATCTGAGAGGCGGAACTCGCCGGGCGGCACGATCGCGGTCGTCGTCGTGGGTCACCGCTCCAGGGTAGGTTCGGGCCATGACCGCGCAGACACTCGACGGTGAGCTCGTCGCCGCCGCCATCAAGGCCGACCTCGTCGAGCGCATCGCCGGCGCTGGCCGATCGGGGCATCACCCCCGGCCTGGGCACGATCCTGGTGGGCGACGACGGGCCGTCGGCCAACTACGTGGCCATGAAGCACCGCGACTGCGCCGAGCTGGGCATCGCGCTCGCGGGGCGAGCACCTGCCGGCGACGGCCACCCTGGCCGACGTCGCTCGCCGTGGTCGACGACTACAACGCCGATCCCGGCCGTCGACGCGGTGCTCATCCAGTACCCGTTCCCGCCGGGCATCGACTACGAGACGGCCCTCATGCGCCTCGACCCGGCCAAGGACGCCGACGGGCTCCACCCGGTCAACCTGGGCCGCCTGGTCATGGGCGTCGAGGCCCCGGTGGCGTGCACGCCGGCGGGCATCCTGGCCCTGCTGGCGCACTACGACATCCCCATCGCCGGCCGTCACGTGGTCATCGTGGGCCGGGGCCTCACCATCGGCCGGCCGCTGGCCAACCTGCTGACCCTCAAGCGCCCCGGGGCCAACGCCGCGGTCACCGTGGTGCACACCGGCGTGGCCGACCTCGGGCGCCTACACCCGCCAGGCCGACATCCTGGTCTCGGCGGCCGGCACTCCCGGGCTCATCACCCCCGACATGGTCAAGCCCGGCGCCGTGGTGGTCGGGGCCGGCGTGCGCTACGAGGGTCGCAAGGTGCTGCCCGACGTGGTCGACGAGGTGGCCGAGGTGGCCGTCGTGGATGTCGCCCCGCCTCGGCGGCGTCGGCCCGATGACCCGGGCCCTGCTCTACCGCAACACGGTGGAGGCGGCCGAGCGCTCGGCCTACCCTGATCGGCCATGACCAAGATCAGCGAGCTGCTGGCGGCCGGGCCCACCTACTCGTTCGAGTTCTTCCCGCCCAAGACCGACGAGGCGGCGCGCGCGCTCGAGAAGACGATCGGCGAGCTCGCAGCCGCTGCACCCGTCGTTCGTGTCGGTGACCTACGGCGCCGGCGGCTCGACCCGCGATCGCACCCGCGACATCGTCATCCACATCCAGCAGGACGCCGGCATCACGGCCATGGCCCACCTGACCTGCATCGCCCACACCCGGGCCCAGCTCGTGGCGCTGCTGGAGGAGTACCGCGCCGCCGGCATCGAGAACATCCTGGCCCTGGCCGGCGATCCGCCCGCCGACCCGGCGCTGCCGACGCCGGAGACCTGCGCTACGCCAACGAGCTCATCGAGCTCATCCAGGAGGTGGGCGACTTCTCCATCGGCGTGGCCGCCCACCCCGAGCTGCACCCGCGCTCGGCGGCGACCGGGCGGCCGACCGCGACCACCTGGCGGCCAAGCTCGACCTGGCCGACTTCGCCATCACCCAGTTCTTCTTCGAGGCCGAGCCCTACCTGCGCATGATCGACGAGCTGGCGGCGCGGGGCTGCACCAAGCCGGTGCTGCCCGGCATCATGCCGGTCACCAACGCCGGGCCAGGTCAAGCGCTTCGCCGAGCTGGCCGGCGCCGAGTTCCCGCCGGCCTTGGCCGACCGGTTCGCGGCGGTGGCCGACGACCCGGTGGCGGTGCGGGCCCTGGGCGTGGAGGTCGGCCACCGAGCTGTGCGCCGAACTGCTGGCGCACGGGGTGCCCGGCCTGCACTTCTACACGCTCAACCGCTCGACCGCGAGCCGCGAGATCTACGCCAACCTCGGCTTGCCCTGAACTTGTCTTGAACTTGTCTCATCGCTCTAGGATCGCCGGCATGGCAGACAAGATCACCCAGAACGCCGACGGCTCGCTCAACGTCACCGACACGCCGATCATCCCCTTCATCGAAGGCGACGGCACCGGGGTCGACATCTGGCCGGCCGCCCGCCTCGTGATGGACGCCGCCGCCGCCAAGTACGGCCGCACCATCGAGTGGAAAGAGGTCCTGGCCGGCGAGAAGGCGTTCAACGAGACGGGTGACTGGCTGCCGCAGGAGACGGTCGACGTCTTCAAGGAGTACCTGATCGGCATCAAGGGCCCGCTCACCACGCCCATCGGCGGCGGCTTCCGCAGCCTGAACGTGGCCCTGCGCCAGATCCTCGACCTGTACGTGTGCCTCCGGCCGGTGCGCTGGTTCCAGGGCGTGCCGTCGCCGGTGAAGCACCCCGAGCTGGTCGACATGGTCATCTTCCGCGAGAACACCGAGGACATCTACGCCGGCCTCGAGGTCGAGTCGGGCACCCCCGAGGCGATCAAGCTCATCGAGCTGCTGCACGACAACTTCGGCTGGGACATCCGCGAGGGCTCGGGCATCGGCATCAAGCCGGTCAGCGAGTTCGGCTCGAAGCGCCTGATCCGCGCCGCCATCCAGTACGCCGTCAAGCACGGCCGCCCCAGCGTGACCCTGGTGCACAAGGGCAACATCATGAAGTTCACCGAGGGCGCCTTCCGCAACTGGGGCTACGAGGTCGCCCGCGACGAGTTCGCCGACGTGGCCGTCGGCTGGGACGACTGCGACGGCAAGCCCGGCGACAAGATCCTGGTGAAGGACGCCATCGCCGACATCACGCTGCAGCAGGTGCTCACCCGCCCGGCCGAGTTCGACGTCATCGCCACCATGAACCTCAACGGCGACTACCTGTCCGACGCGCTGGCCGCGCAGGTCGGCGGCATCGGCATCGCCCCCGGCGGCAACATCAACTACGTGACCGGCCACGGCATCTTCGAGGCGACCCACGGCACCGCCCCCAAGTACGCCGGCCAGGACAAGGTCAACCCCGGGCTCGGTGCTGCTGTCCGGCGTGATGATGTTCGAGCACCTGGGCTGGACCGACGCCGCCGCCGACATCGTGGCGGCCATGGAGGCCACCATCGCCGACAAGGTCGTCACCTACGACTTCGCCCGCCTGATGGAGGGCGCCACCGAGGTCAAGTGCTCGGAGTTCGCCTCCGCCATCGTCGACCGGCTCTAGCGGCCCCGGTCAGGTCGAGCAGGTCAGGCACACTTCCTGGTTCAGCGCGCCCATGATGCGACAGGGACGTCCTTTCATGTGTGACGAATACGACAGATACGTGTCCTTCTCATTACGAAACGATTGCGATACGGTGGCCTGGTGAGGCCACCCGCCTGCTTCTCTCCGCATCGCCCGGCAGGCGGGTGGCCCATCTTCTCGGGCCGTCGATAGGTTGTGAGCCACCGACCGCATCAGGGGGCTCCTCCATGACCGAGTACGACAAGTTCTACATCGACGGGGCCTGGGTGGCGCCGGCGGGCACCGACACCATCGAGGTCATCAACCCGTCGACCGAGCAGGTCATCGCCGCCGTGCCGGCGGGCACGCCGGCCGACGTCGACCGGGCCGTGGCCGCGGCCAAGGCCGCGTTCGAGACCTGGGGCCTCACCTCCCCGGAGGAGCGGGGCAAGTACGTCCAGGCCATCGCCGAGGGCCTCGCCGCCCGCAGCGAGGAGATCGCCCAGACCATCTCCGACGAGCTGGGCATGCCCCTCATGTGGGCCAACATGATCCAGGCCGGGCTGCCCGCCGGGAACATGGCCGGCTACGTCCAGATCCTCGACGAGTTCGCGTTCGAGGAGCAGGTCGGCAACTCGCTCGTGGTGCAGGAGCCGGTCGGCGTGGTCGGCGCCATCACGCCGTGGAACTACCCGCTCCACCAGATCATCGCCAAGGTCGCTCCGGCCCTGGCCGCCGGCTGCACGGTGGTGCTCAAGCCGAGCGAGGTGACGCCGCTCAACGCGTTCATCCTGGCCGAGATCATCGACTCCTCCGGGTCTGCCGGCCGGCGTGTTCAACCTGGTGACCGGCACCGGGCCGGTGGTGGGCGAGGCCATCGCCGCTCACCCCGACGTCGACATGGTGTCGTTCACCGGCTCGACCCGGGCCGGCAAGCGCGTCACCGAGCTCGGCGCCCAGACGGTCAAGCGCGTGCACCTCGAGCTCGGCGGCAAGTCGGCCAACGTGTTCCTCGACGACGCCAACTTCGAGGCGGCCGTGGCCCCCGGCGTCATCTTCGGCTGCTACCTGAACTCGGGCCAGACGTGCTCGGCGCTGACCCGCATGGTCGTGCCCCGCAACCGGCAGGACGAGGTCGTCGCCCTGGCCAAGGCGGCGGCCGAGAGCGTCGCCGTCGGCCCGGGCTCCAGCGACGCCCAGCTCGGCCCGCTCGTGTCGGCCACCCAGCGCGACCGGGTGCGCGGCTACATCCAGAAGGGCATCGACGAGGGCGCCACCCTCGTCACCGGCGGCGTCGACGCCCCCGAGGGCCTCGACACCGGCTACTTCGTGCGCCCACGGTGTTCGCCGACGTCACCACCGACATGACCATCGCCCAGGAGGAGATCTTCGGGCCGGTGCTGGCCATCATGCCCTACGACGACGAGGACGAGGCCCTGCGCATCGCCAACGACTCGATCTACGGCCTGTCGGGTGGCGTGCAGTCCGCCGACGTCGAGCGGGCCAAGGCCTTCGCCCGCAAGATGCGCACCGGCCAGGTCAACATCAACGAGGGTGCCTACAACATCCAGGCGCCGTTCGGCGGCTACAAGCAGTCGGGCAACGGCCGCGAGCTGGGCAAGTTCGGCCTCGAGGAGTTCCTCGAGACGAAGTCCATGCAGCTCCCCTGACGCTGTCGCGCTGGTCGTGAAAGAGGCGTGAACGAGCCGTCGGAGCGTTCTCGCCGGCCCTTTTCCCGTCCCGCCCGACATGGCAGGCTGGTCCGCCCGTTGCGCCGAGATCCGGCGAACGGTCAACGGCAGCCGTCAACGTGCCGATGGAAGAGATCGTGGCCTCACGTCGCCCTCCCGATCGCCGCCTCGTGCCGGCCCTGTTCGCCCTCATGGCGTTGCTGGCCTCGTGGGGCGCGCTCACGGCCAGCCCGGCCGCGGCCGACGACCCGACCACCACGACGACCGCCCCACCCACCACGGAACCGGTGCCGGCCCCCACGTCCCCCGAGACGACGGCGCCGCCGGGAGCCACGGACCCGGGCCCGCTGCCGCCCCGCGCCGGGCCTCCGCCCCTGCCCGACCAGCCCCCCCTGCCCCCGGATCTCCAGCTGCCCGACCCGACCCCCCACGTGCGACTGCTGGTGGCCCAGATCACCGTCATGGACATCCAACGCTGGCAGGGCATCGCCGCCTTCGCCCTGCAGAGCGCCACGCAGGCCCAGGCCGACGCCGACGCCCAGGTGGGGCAGGCCGAAGCCGCCGTGGCCGCCGCCCAGCAGACCATCGACGACTCCCGCGACCAGCTGGGCTCGCTGGCGGTGCTGGCCTACATGGGCTCAGGCGACTCGGTGCTGTCGGCCATGCTCAACGGGGACACCACCGCCGGAGCCCGCCAGCGCGAACTGCTGAGCTCCTCGCTCGATCAGCGCAAGCGGGACCTCGAGCGGCGCCGAACAGGCGCTGGTGGACGCCAATAGCGCCCTCGATGCCGCCCATCAGGCGGCCTCCGACGCCGCCCAGAAGGTCACCGACGCCCAGGCCGCCGTGGACGACCTCGCCTCCAAGCTGGCCGACGCCCGCACCGAGGAGGCCAACGCCCGAGCCCAGCGGCCGGGCTGGCAGCTCACCATCGAGGGCGCCAACCTGGCCACGGCCGAGGAGCTGTCAGCCTGGTTCACCGCTCAGAACCACCTCTCGCGGGCCAACGCCCCGCTCGACGACCTCACCGGATGGTTCATCAGCGAGGGCAACACCGAGGGGGTCCGGGGCGACATGGCCTTCGCCCAGGCGGTGGTGGAGACCGGCTACTTCGCCAACCCCGACACCGTCAACGGCAACAACTTCGCCGGGATCGGCCACTGCGACACCTGCCCGTCCGGGTTCGTGTTCCCCGACGTGCAGACCGGGGTGCGGGGCCAGATCCAGCTGCTCAAGTCGTACGTCGAGGACACGCCCACCTACGCCAACCCGCTCGTCGACAGCCGCCTGCGGGGCCCGGCCGGGCTGCTGTCAGAACTGGACGGAGCTGACCCATGTGTGGGCCAGCGACCCCAACTACGGCCCGGTGATCCTCGGCGTGTACGAGCGGATCCTGACCTATGTGGTCATGACCCGCGCCGCCAACGGGGGCCAGCCCCCGCCCCCGCGCCCGGCCCCTACCGCGCCCGACCGCGACACCGTGACGGCGTAGTCGCCGCCCGGCGCCCACGGCTGGCCGTCCCAGGTGGCGAAGCGCTCCTCCAGCTCGAGTCCCGCCTCGGCGCACCAACCGTCGTAGGCGTCGAGACCCGGGCCAGGCCGGCGCCAGCTGGAAGCCGACGATGAGCCGGCCACCGGGGGCCAGGTGCCGGGCGCAGCCGGCCACCGCGGCGGCGCGCTGCTCGGGGGCCACGAACGGGATCACGTTGCCGGCCAGCACCACCACGTCGAACGTGCGGCCCAGGTCCAGCGTGGCCAGGTCGGACTCGGCCCAGGTGAGCTCGGGAGCCTTGGCCCGGGCGCGGGCCACCATGTCGGCGTCGAGGTCCACCCCCACGACGTCGATGCCCCGGCGGGCCAGCTCGATGGCCACCCGACCCGTGCCGCACCCCCCGTCGAGCACCGAGCCGGGTTCGAAGCGACACACCAGGTCCGCCTCGCCGTGGGGGTTCTCGCCGGCGGCGGCCATCCGGGCCCACTGCTCGTCGTAGGCCCCGAGGTCCACGTGGCGGCGCCACTCGGACCAGTCGGGGTTCGTCATCTCAGGTCTGCAGCTCGGCGATGGCCTGGGCCATGGCCAGCGAGCGCCGGGCGTTGGCCACGTGCATGTTCTCGATCATCCGGCCCTCGAAGGTCGCCACGCCCTTTCCCTCGGCCTCGGCCTGCTCGAAGGCCAGGATGAGGCCCTTGGCCCGGTCCAGCTCGGCGGCGTCGGGGGCGAACACCTCGTTGCACGGCTCGACCTGGGTGGGGTGGATGAGCGTCTTGCCGTCGAAGCCCATCTGGGCGCCCTGGACGCACTCGAGCCGGAACCCGTCGGCGTCCTGGATGTCGTTGTAGACGCCGTCGAGGATCACCTTGCCGGCCATGCGGGCGGCCAGCAGGCACTGCGACAGCCCGTGCAGCAGCGGCTGGCGGCCGGGCACGTGCTCGGCGTGCAGCTCCTTGGCCAGGTCGTTGGTCCCCATCACCAACACCGTGAGCCGCTCGCTGGCCAGGACGATCTCCTCGGCGTGGAGCATGGCCACCGGCGTCTCCAACATGGCCCAGATCTTGGTGTGCTCGGGGGCGTCGGCCGCCTCCAGGGCCTGCTCCACCGCCTCCACGTCGGCGGCGGAGTTGATCTTGGGCACCAGGACGGCGGCGGGACCGGCCTCGGCGATGGCCCGCAGGTCATCGCCGTGCCAGCCGGTGTCGAGCCCGTTGGCCCGGATGGCGATCTCCCGCTTGCCGTACTCGCCCGAGGCCGCCGCCGCGCACACCCGGGCCCGGGCCTCCACCTTGGCGTCGGGGGCGACGGCGTCCTCGAGGTCGAGGATGAGGGCGTCGGCCGGGATGGTCTTGGCCTTGTCCAAGGCTCGTTCGTTGGCGCCGGGCATGTAGAGCACGGAGCGGCGGGGACGCAGCGCCTCGTTCATCGGGCCAACCCGTAGGCCTCGGCCAGCTCGGGGTCGCGCTCGGCCAGCTGCCGCGCCAGCTCGATCACGACGTGGCACTGCTTGACCGAGGCGTCGTCTTCCATCTTGCCGTCGAGCAGCACCGCACCGGTGCCATCGCCCATGGCCTCGATCACGCGCCGGGCGTGGTCGACCTCGGCCGGCTCGGGGCTGAACACCCGCTTGGCGATGTCGATCTGCACCGGGTGGAGGCTCCAGGCCCCCACGCAGCCCAGCAGGTAGGCGTTGCGGAACTGGTCCTCGCAGGCCACGGTGTCCTTGATGTCGCCGAACGGCCCGTAGAAGGCCAGGATGCCGTTGGCCACGCAGGCATCGACCATGCGGGCCACCGTGTAGTGCCACAGGTCCTGCTGGTAGGTGGCGCGGGCGGCGTCCGGGTCGTCGGGGTCGGGGTCCTGGCGGACCAGGTAGCCGGGATGGCCGCCACCCACCCGGGTGGTCTTCATGCGCCGGTTGGCCGCCAGATCGGCCGGCCCCAGCGACAGCCCCTGCATCCGGGGCGACGCCGCGCAGATCTCCTCGACGTTGGCCACCCCCCGGGCGGTCTCCAGGATGGCGTGCACCATGAGCGGCTCGGTGAGGCCGGCCTTGGCCTCGAGCTGGGCCAGCAGGCGATCCACGTAGTGGATGTCCTCGGGCCCCTCGACCTTGGGGATCATGATCACGTCGAGGGCCTCGCCGGCGTCGAGCACCGCGGCGGTGAGGTCGTCGAGGCCCCACGGCGAGTCGAGCGAGTTCACCCGGGTCCACAGCTGGGTGTCGCCCATGTCCGCGGTGCGGGCCACCTCGACCAGGCCGGCCCGGGCCGCCTCCTTGTCCGCGGCGGGGACGCCGTCTTCGAGGTTGGCCAGCAAGACGTCGACCGTCGGGGCGATCTCGGGGACCTTGGCGACCATCTTGGCGTTCGAGCCGGGGAAGAAGTGGATCACCCGCGACGGCCGCACCGGGATCTCCCGCAGGGGCTCGGGTGCGCCCACGGCGAGGGGGCGGAAGAAGTCCTTGGGGCTGCGCATGGCCGTCGACGTTAGGGCTGACACCGATGGGGGAGGAAATTGCCCGGCCGACGATCGGGCCGATCGTCGAGCCGCGAGCCGGAATCCGATTCGCCCACCGGACGACGGTGGGCGACGATGGCAGGGAGATGGACGACCTGGGAGCGCCTCGATCGAGCGCCACAGGCCTGTTCCGACGGGGGATACGGGTCGTGGCGCGCTATGTGCGGCAAGAGCCGCGCACGTTCGTCATCTCCGTGATCGGGGCGTCGCTGTACGCCGCCGCCACCGTGGGATCCACCGTGGTGCTGGGGCGGGTCACCGAGCAGGTGATCCTGCCCGGTCTGTCCGGCGACGGCGTCACCGAGGCCACCGTGGTGGCCGGCGCCGTCGCCCTCGTCATCGTCGGCTTCCTGAAGGCCACCTCGATCATCATGCGCCGCTACTGCGCGGGGCTGACGGCCTTCCGGGTCCAGGCCCGCTGGCGGCGCGCCATCTCCGACCTCTACCTCGACGTCCCCCTCGAGTTCCACCGCGACCACCCCACCGGCGAGCTGCTGGCCCACACCGACAGCGACGTCCTCGCCGCCACCGAGGTCATGAGCCCGGTGCCGTTCGCCACCGGCGTCATCGCCCTCATCGTGTTCGCCGTCATCAGCCTGGCCCTCGTCGACCTTTGGCTCATGGCCCTGGGCCTGTTGCTGTTCCCCGCCCTGGCCCTGCTCAACCGGCTCTACACCAAGCGCATCGAGCGGCCCGCCGAGCAGGTCCAGGAGCAGGTGGGGGCGGTGTCGCGCATCGTCCACGAGAGCATCGACGGCGCCCTCGTGGTCAAGACGCTGGGCCGCAGCCAACTGGAGATCGACCGCCTGGCCGAGGCGGCCGACCGCCTGCGGGTGACCCGGGTGCAGGTCGGCCGGCTGCGGGGCTCGTTCGAGCCGGTGCTTCAGGGCCTGCCCACCATCGGAGCCATCTGCCTGATCGCCCTCGGGTCCTGGGAGATCTCGGTGGGTCGCATCACCACGGGGCAGCTGGTGCAGGGCATCGCCCTGTTCAGCATCCTCGCCTTCCCCATGCAGGTGGTGGGCTACTTCCTCGAGGAGCTGCCCCGGGCGGTGGTCTCCACCGCTCGGCTCGACCGGGTCATGGCCTCACCCCGGGCCCCGCTGCCGACCGAGGACGAGGCCGTGGCCCTGCCCGAGGGCGGCCTGGATGTGGCCGTCGAGGACCTCCACTTCAGCTACGAGCCCGACCAGCCGGTGCTGGCCGGGGTCTCGTTCCGCGTCGAGCCCGGCGAGATCGTGGCCCTGGTGGGCTCCACCGGAGCGGGCAAGACCACCCTGTGCGAGCTGCTGGTGCGCCTCACCGACCCGACCGCCGGCTCCGTCCGCCTCGGCGGCGTCGACCTGCGGGTGGCCGACCCGACGTCGTTGCGCCGCCACGCCGCCCTGGTGTTCCAGGAGACGTTCCTGTTCGCCGACACGCTGTGGGAGAACGTGGTGCTGGGCCTCGACGTGTCCAACGACGAGGTGCGCCACGCCATGGCCGTGGCCCAGGCCGACCGCTTCGTCGCCGAGCTGCCCATGGGCATGGCCACCGTGGTGGGCGAGCGGGGGGTCACCCTGTCGGGCGGCCAGCGCCAGCGGGTGGCGCTGGCCCGGGCCCTGCTGCGCCAACCCAGCGTGCTGATCCTCGACGACGCCACCTCGGCGGTGGACCCCGTCGTCGAGTCCGAGATCCTGGGCGGGCTGCGCCGGGACCTGGCCACCACCACGGTGGTGGTGGCCCAGCGGGTGTCGACCATCGAGCTGGCCGACCGGGTCGTGTTCCTCGACGAGGGCCGGGTCGAGGCCGAGGGCACCCACGCCGAGCTGCTCGACACCGTGCCGGCCTACGAGCGGATCGTGCGGGCCTACGAGTGAGGCGCCAGGCCCGCCAGACCGTCGATCGACCAGCTCGTCGCCGACGAGGAGGCCAAGGCCGCGCTCGAGGCGCCCATGGCCTTCACCCGGCCGGCCATGTTCGACGACCAGACCGAGCTGCTCACCGAGCAGTTCGAGACCCCGCCGGTGCGGGCCCTCGAGGTGCTGCGCCGGGGCCTGGCCGTCAGCCCGGAGCTGCGCACCGGCATCGCCTTCACCGTCGGCATGGCCGTGGCCACCGCGGTGGGCCGCCTGGTCACCCCGGTGCTCATCCAGCAGATCCTGGACAAGGGCGTCACCGGCTCGGGCGGGTTCCGGCCCGGCTTCGTGGCTCGCCGCCAGCGCCGTGGCGCTCGTCATCACCCTGGTGGTCATGGTCCTCAGCCGGGCCACCTACATCCGCCTGGTGCAGTCGGCCGAGCAGATGCTGTGCAACCTGCGGGTGAAGGCCTTCACCCACATCCACCGGCTCAGCATCGCCGACCACAACGAATCCAAGCGGGGCGAGCTGACCGCCCGGGTCACCAGCGACGTCGAGACCATCGCCCGCTTCGCCCAGTGGGGTGGGGTGGCCTGGATCGTCGACTCCGTGATCATCGTGGGCACGCTGGCCGTCATGGCCGTCTACTCCTGGCAGCTGACCATCGTCACCGTGGTGGTGATGGCCCCCCTGCTCCCCATCCTCCGGGTGCTGCAGCGCCGCCAGCTGCAGGCCTACGACGTGGTGCGCACCCGGGTCGGCCAGACCCTCTCGGCCGTGTCCGAGTCGGTCATGGGCGCCGGGGTGATCCGGGCCTACGGCATCACCGGCCGGGTCCGTGAGCGGGTCCACGCCGCGGTGGACCGCCAGTACGGGGCCGAGGTGCGCACCGCCCGCTACTTCGCCTTCATGTTCCCCCTCGGCGACGTGTTCGGCGGGGTGGCGCTGGCCGCGGTCATCGGCATCGGGGTCTGGTGGGGCCCCGGCTGGGGGCTGGAGGCGGGAACGCTCATCGCCTTCGCCTTCCTGGTCAACCTGCTGCTGGTGCCCATCGCCGAGCTGGCCGAGATCCTCGACCAGACCCAGACCGCCCTGGCCGGCTGGCGCAAGGTCCTCGACGTGCTGGACATCCCCCTCGACATCTCCGAGCCCCAGCCGGGCGTGACCCTGCCCCAGGGCCCGGTCGAGGTACGGGCCGAGGCCCTCGACTTCGCCTACCGCGACGGCGGCCAGGTGCTGCGCAACGTCGACGTCGACCATCCCGGCCGGCACCTCGGTGGCGGTGGTGGGCCAGACCGGGTCGGGCAAGACCACCTTCGCCAAGCTGCTGTGCCGTCTGGCCGACCCCACCGGGGGGCGCATCACCCTGGACGGGGTCGACCTGCGCCAGGTGGCGCCCGGCTCGCGGTTCGACGCGGTGCGCATGGTCCCCCAGGACGGCTTCCTGTTCGACACCACCATCCGCGACAACGTGCGCATGGGCCACGAGGGGGCCACCGACGCCGAGGTGGGCGCGGCCTTCGTGCGCCTGGGGCTGGACTGGTGGCTGGCCCGGCTGCCCGACGGGCCTCGACACCGAGGTGGGGGAGCGGGGCGAGAACCTGTCGGTGGGCGAGCGCCAACTGGTGGCGCTGGCCCGGGCCCAGCTGGCCAACCCCGGGCTGCTGATCCTCGACGAGGCCACCAGCGCGGTCGACCCCGAGACCGAGCGGGCCCTGTCCGACGCCCTGGTGCGCCTGGCTCGAGGGCCGCACGACGATCAGCGTGGCCCACCGGCTGTCCACCGCCGAGGCGGCCGACCTGGTGCTGGTGTTCTCCGACGGCGAGCTCGTCGAGCAGGGCCCCCACGCCGACCTGGTGGCCGCCGGCGGACGCTACGCCCGGCTCTACGAGAGCTGGCTGGGCAACACCCAACGGGCCTGACCCTTGACTGCCCCGCTTCTGGCGCCAGGGCGGCCGCTCATGACATGAGACCGGATGCGAAGCGCCAGGAGAGGCTTGCCGACCGGAGGGTCAATGTGTCGACGCGCGGAGGGAGGCGCTGATGTTGGCCAGGCCGTCCTCGAGCTCGGTGGTGGCGGGCCAGCCGTAGCCGAGGCGGAAGTGAGCCCGGGGCTGTTCGAACCAGTGGCCGGGGCCCACGTAGGTGCCATGGTTGCGGTTGAGGATCTCGTAGAAGGCCTCGACGTCGACGCCGGAGTCGGCCTTGATGCGGGGGAAGCACACGACGCCGCCCGCCGGCGGCACCCACTCGAGGGCGTCCTCCCCGGCCATCCAGCGGGTGACGATCTCGCGGTGGGCGTCGATGCCGGCCCGGATGCCCGGGCAGCAGGTGGTCGCGGCGGCGCAGCACCTCGAAGGCGATCTCCTCGTCGATGAGCGAGTTGCCGATGACCATCTGCTCCTTGGCCGCCAGGAAGCAGCTCCTGCAGGACAGGGTCGGCGGTCATGAGCCAGCCCAGGCGGATGCCCGGGATGCCGTAGCTCTTCGACATCGACGAGACGCTGATGACCGCGCCGGAGCGCCCGGCCCCGACGGGCAGCGGCTCGGGCCGGCCCATGTCGCGGTAGGTCTCGTCCAGCACCAAGCGGGTGCCGAGGCGCTCGACCAGGTCGATCACCGCGTCGATCTCGTCGAGGCCGAGCATCGTGCCCGTCGGGTTGTGGGGACACGTCAGGCTCACGAAGGCCGTGTCGGGGCGGATCATCGCCGCCAGCCGGTCCAGATCGAGGCGGTAGCCGTCCTCGAAGCGCAGCTCCAGCAGCTCGAGCTCGGCGCCGATGGCTCGCGGGGTCACGATGTTGGTGGCGTAGTTGGGGGCGGCCACCACCGCATGGCTGCCCGGCCTGCAACAGCGACGTCGAGATGATGAACAGGGCCCCGGCCGCGCCCGGGGTGACCAGCACGCGTCGGGCCGCAGGCGGCCGGCGCCGGGGTCGGCCGCCAGCACCTCGCGCAGGCCCGGATGGCCGACGTGATCGCCGTAGGCCAGGGTCAGTGCGGCCAGCTGCGGCCCGAGGTCGCCCAGCCCCAGGCCGGCCAGCGTGGCGTCGGCCACGCTCGACTCGGTGAGGTTGCACGTGATGGAGCCGTACCCCATCTGCTCCGGTGACTCGATCTCGATGGGCATCCGCTCGTAGCGCATCGGGTGAGCATGGCAGGGGATTTCGGGCGCGGCCCAGGGGGATGGGTAGATTCGGGCCGTCACCCGACCCCTCCCAGGAGCAGCGAGCACCGTGAAGACTCCCGTCCGCGTCGCCGTCACCGGGGCCGCCGGCCAGATCGGCTACAGCCTCCTCTTCCGCATCGCCAGCGGAGCCATGCTCGGCCCCGACCAGCCGGTCATCCTCCAGCTGCTGGAGATCACGCCGGCCCTCGACGCCCTCAAGGGCGTGTCGATGGAGCTCGAGGACTGCGCCTTCCCGCTGCTCGCCGGCATCGTGCAGACCGACGACCCCAACGAGGCCTTCGGCGACGTCAACTACGCCCTGCTGGTCGGCTCGCGCCCCCGCTCGAAGGGCATGGAGCGCAAGGACCTGCTCGAGGCCAACGGTGCCATCTTCACCGTGCAGGGCAAGGCCCTCAGCGACAACGCGGCCGACCGACGTCCGCATCCTGGTGGTGGGCAACCCGGCCAACACCAACGCCCTCATCGCCATGAACAACGCCCCCGACATCCCCAACGGGCGCTTCACCGCCATGACCCGCCTCGACCACAACCGGGCCATCGCCCAGCTGGCGGCCAAGACCGACACCACGGTCAACGACATCACCCGCATGACCATCTGGGGCAACCACTCGGCCACCCAGTACCCCGACCTGTTCCACGCCGAGGTCAACGGCAAGAACGCGGCCGACCTCATCGGCGACCAGGCCTGGATCGACGAGCACGTTCCTGCCCACCGTCCAGCAGCGGGGCGCCGCCATCATCGAGGCCCGCGGCCTGTCCAGCGCCGCCTCGGCGGCCAACGCCGCCATCGACCACGTCCGCACCTGGGTGTCGGGCACCGCCGAGGGCGACTGGGTGTCGATGGCCCTGCCCAGCGACGGCAGCTACGGCGTGCCCGAGGGACTGATGTCGTCGTTCCCGGTGACGTGCGCCGGACGGCGAGTACACGATCGTGCCAGGGCCTCGACCACAACGACTACTCCCGGGCCAAGATCGACGCCTCGGTGGCCGAACTGGTCGAGGAGCGCGACACGGTCGCCGAGCTGGGCTTGATCTGAGCCATGGATCGGGCGGCGCGGGGCGTGGCCCTGGGCAGCCTGGCCGTCTACGTCGTGGTGGTGGCGCTGCTCGCCGTCACCCACGGGGGCAACGCCGAGTGGTTCATGAAGTTCGGCTCCGGCGTCGCCGGTCACCGCCTACGGCCGCCAGGTCCTGGGGGACGATCTGGACGTCCCCTACGACGAGGCCCAGGACGGGACCGCGTTCTGGTTGGTGGCCCGCGACCCGTTCATCACCGCACCCGGCGACGCTCATCGCCTACACCGACCGGCCCGCCTACCGGGCCGAGCGGGTGGCCTACCCGCTGCTGGCCGCGCCGTTCCGTCTGGGCGGCGAGCAGGCCCTGGTGTGGGGCCTGGTGGTGGTGAACCTGGCCATCGTGGCCGTCGGCGCCTACGTGACCGCCCGGCTGGCCCAGCGCATCGGGGCGCCGGTGCAGGCCGGCTACGCCTTCGCCCTCAACCCGCTGGTGCTGGCCGCCCTGGTGCTCGACCTGGCCGACGCCCTCACCGTGGCCACCCTGGTCGGGTTGGTGCTCGCCGTGCGCCGACAGCGGTGGGGGGTGGCGGTGGCCCTCGGGGTGGCCGGCCGTGCTGACCAAGGAGTCGTCGCTGCTGGCCGTGGCCGCGGTGGCGGTGGGCGCCGGGCTCGCACCCGGGGTGACCGGGGCCACCGCGCGCCGCCGGATCGCCCTGGTGGCGGTCCCGGCCGTGGTGCTGGCCGCGTGGGCCGGCTACGTCCGCTGGCGCATCGCACACCCACGCCACCCAGATCGAGGAGGTCACCGCCGTGCCCGTTCGGCGGTGTACGCCGAGGCGTGGCGGCTGGCCTGGTCGCCCGAGCACCAGTGGGGCAACGCCTTCGTGGCCGCCATGCTCGTCGTCGATCGCCGTCGTGGTGGTGGTGCGCTGGTGGCGCCGCCGCAGCCTCGGAGCTGTGGGCGGCGCTGCCCTTCGCCGTGCTGGTCCCGTTCCTGAGCGGGCAGGTGGTGCACTGGAGCATCAACTCGCATCCGGGCCATCGGCCCGGCGCTCACGCTGCTGGTGCTGGACGTGGCCTCGACCGCGCCGGTCGCCGCCGCGGCCGCCGGGCGACCTCGCCACCTGGCGACCGAGCCGGCCGGCCGGCTACTTGAGGAACTTGCTGGTGGTGTTGTCGGCCAGCACCTTGCCGCCGGTCTGGCAGGTGGCGCAGTAGTTCACCGTGTAGCGGGTGTACTCGACCTCGCGGACGACGTCGCCGCACACCGGGCAGGCCTCGCCGGTGCGGTGGTGCACCTCGCCGGGCCGCTCCTTGGACGAGCTCATGTCGTCGCGGGAGCGCTCGTAGGCCAGCGACTCGGCGATGCAGGCGTGCATGGCGTCGACCAGCTGGCCGACCTGGGTCGGCGTCGAGCTTGGCCGCGTTGGCGAACGGGGACAGCTGGGCCCGATGGCAGATCTCGTTGGCCAGGCGGCGTCCGACCCCGGCCAGGGCCCGCTGGTCGCGCAGCAGGCCGTGCAGGCGCATCGAGTGGGCGGCGCAGATGGCGGTCATGGTGGCCGCGTCGACGGTGTCGGCGTCGGGTCCGAAGCCCGGCCAGTGGCTCCTGGGCCTCGAGCCCTCCGTCGGCCTCCGGGTCCCGCACCCACACCCCGGCCCGCTTCTCGGTGCCGGCCTCGGTGAGCAGCAGGGCCGAGCCGTCGGCGAACGACCCAGCGGGCGAGGCCGCCCCGAGGCTTGATCGACTGCTTGTCGTCGGGCTTGAGCCGCCCGCCCTGCATGAGGTGGACCACGAAGGTGATCTCGCCGAATGGCGGCCAGCAGGTACTTGCCCCGGCGACCGACCGAGCTCAGCGGGTGGCCGACGGCCGCGTCGGGGGACGGCGCGTAGGTCTTGAGCGCGGTGAAGGCGATGGCGCGGAAGGCCGTTGAGCTCGCGCCCGCCGAACTCGTCGGTGAGCCGCTCGGCGTGGGCTTGGAGCTCGGGGAGTTCGGGCATCGGTCAGGCCGCCATGGTCAGTACGTGGTGGCGGCCCGCACCGCGGCGAACACGTCGTCGACGCCGATCAGCTCGTCCTGGCGGTCGAGCAGCACCTGCACGTCGCCGTGCACCTGGAGCCGTCCGGTCATGAACGCGGCCTGGGCGCTGAGCGCGCCGCGGTTGATGGCCGCCGCCGTCTCGACGTCCTGGGTGAAGGTGACGGTGGGCGCGGCCGCCCGCCCGGCCCGCAGGGCGATCGTGCCCCCGCCCAGCTCGATCCACCACGTCACCTCGACGCGGTCGGCGTCGGTGACCACCTGCTGCACCACGATGGACGGCTCCACCACGGGCACCGAGGCGCCGACGGCGGCGTCGCTCATGGCGTCGAGCCAGTCGGGGGAGAGGAACTCGGGCATCGGGGGCAGGCTAGCGACCGCCGGCGCCGGTACAGTCCCTCGCCATGCGAGACATCGGCAGGGGGGAGAAGGTGTTCGACCACGCGCCGGTGCGGGGCCGCTGGAAGGTGATGGAAGGCCCCGCCGACGTGCTCGACCTCATGGACACCGGCGCCGAGGGGGTGATCGCGCTGGTCCGCGATGCCGGCGCCACGTTCCTGGCGCCGATCTTCCACGAGCTGACCGGGGTGGTGTGCACCGGGGGCACGTCGCGCAGCCACATCGGCATCGTGAGCCGGGAGTTCCAGGTGCCCGTGCATCATGGCCTGCGAGCTGACGGAGATCCCGGTCGACGGCACCGAGGTCGAGCTCGACTGCTCCGGGCCGCAGGGGGTGCTCCGTGCCTGACCGCGGCGAGCGATGAAGGCGTCCGCCAACCGGCTGATCGCCTACCACGCCCCCATCGCCGGCGCGCTCACCGCCGAGCGCACGTCGTACAGCTCGCAGCTCATCCCGGTGACCGCCTACATCATCGTGGGCTGCTGCGAGGCGTTCCTCCGCTACCCCGAGATGATGCGGCACATCGACGCCGCCCTGCCGGCCGAGAAGATCGCCCTCGCCGGCCATCGCCCGGGTACCGAGATCAACTCGGTCCACCTGTGGTCGATCGCCAACTTCTGGCTGCTCGGCCGCAAGATCCTGACCAGCCTCGACCCGTCGCTCGACGATCCGGCCGCCGCCTTCACCGTGCTCGACTTCTGGGAGCGAGCCGCCCTCGCCTACCGCGCCGACGGCACCCGCCAGGCCTGGGACGACGGCGCCTGCCGGCCCTTCGGCGCCGACGTCATCGCCGACGTTGCTGGCGGGCGTGGTCCCCGTCACCGACGAGGACGAGCGGGACCGCATCACCCGGTTCAACGCCACCGTGGTCAACCACCTGTTCCTCATGTGGTTCGACACCCGCTCGGGCATCGCCGACACCGGGCCCTACCCGCTGCGGGACGGACGCACGTTGCTGGTCCGTGAGTTCACCAAGCTGGCCGTGAGCGACTTCCCCTGGTCGACGGTGGCCGAGGAGCTGCCGTACCGCAGCCTCACCGCGGCCCTGGTGCTCGACGGGGTGGAGATGCGGGCCACCGACTTCGGCAGCTGCAAGACGACCCCGGAGGACTACCTCGCAGCACCTGGTCGGCTTCGGCCTGTTCACCACCGACACGGCCGACGGGTCGCTCCAGCCGGTGACGCTCGACGGGCTCGACGACCTGGTGAGCGCCATCCGGTCCGTGCAGTCCCGTCACTACCGAGCCATCGCCGCCATGTCCCGCGACGAGATGATCCGCTGCGGCGCCTACGTCTACTTCAGCTTCCTCCGACCCTTCGCCGAGGTGGCCGGGGTGGCCGACGAGCTGGACTGGACGGTGCCCCGAGACCTGGCCGCGCCGCTCTACGAGCTCTTCTCCGCGGTGGTGGGCGACGAGGAGGCCCCACCCGACGAGGGCGGCTACTACACGGAGATCCCATGACGCTGGCCTGAGCCACGGCGACTCGTGCTGTTGACCACCGAACGGTGGTCACGCACGACCTGATCGAACGAGTGACTCAGCCCACGAGGGGGATGGCGGGCTCGGCGCCCGATTCCTCGGCGTCCATGAGCTCGGCCAGGATGACGGCGTCGTGCTCGGCCTCGGCCAGCTGGGTGTCGCTCAGGACCATGGGCGCCGGCCGGTTCAGCGAGCGCCAGGCCAGCAGCGAGGCGACGACGGCGGTCGCCCCACCCAGGACCAGGGCGGCCCGAGGCCCCACGGTCTGGCCCACCCATCCCACGATGGGGCCGCCCACCGGGGTGCTGCCCAGGAACGCCACCGAGTACAGGGCCATGACCCGGCCCCGCATGTCGGGGGCGGCGGCCAGCTGCAGATTGGTGTTGGACAGGGCGATGAAGGCCACGGACCCGGCCCCGACCAGCGGCAGCCACAGCACCATGGCGCCCAGCGTGGGCATGACGCTGGCCACCAGCACCAGCGTGCCGAACACCACCCCGGCGATACCGAGCTTGCGGCGGCTCGCCCGGGCCCGGTTGGCCACCACCAGGCCGCCGACCACCGCACCCAGGCCCATGGCCGAGGTCATCAGCCCGTAGCCGCCCGCCCCCGCCCCGAACGTGTACCGGGCCACGAGGGGAAGGCTGATCTGGAACTCATAGGTGAGGGTGCCGACGGCGGCCATGAGCAGCAGCGGTGTGCGCAGCGACGGGTTGGCCCACACGTAGCGGAAGCCCTCGCGCAGCTGCCCCTTCTCCCTCGGGCGGGGTTCGACGGGGACCAGCTCGGCCGGCCGCATCAGGACGAGGGCGACGATGCAGGCCAGGTAGCTGATGCCGTTCACGATGAAGCAGGGGGCGAGGCCCACGGTGGCGATGACCACGCCGGCGATGGCCGGGCCGACGATGCGGGACCCGTTCATCACCACGCTGTTCAAGGTGACGGCGTTGGGGAGCAGGTCCGGCCCCACCATCTCGAACACGAAGGTCTGGCGGGCCGGCATGTCGAAGGCGTTGACCACGCCGACGGCGAGGGCCAGGACGAACACCATCCACAGCTCGACGGCCCCGGTGGCCACGAGCACGCCGAGGGCCAGGGCCAGCGCCCCGGCCAGCGCCTGGGTGACCATGAGGAACCGGCGCTTGTCGACCCGGTCGGCGATGACGCCGCCGAAGGGCCCGAGCACCAGCATGGGAAGGAACTGACAGGCGATGACGAGGCCCAGCCACGTCCCGCTGCCGGTCAGCTTGAGGACCAGCCAGCCCAGGGCCACGCTCTGCATCCAGGTGCCGCTGACCGACACGATCTGACCGGTGAAGTAGAGGCGGTAGTTGCGGGCTCGCAGCGACCGGAAGGTCGAGCGCGCCGCCCCTTTCACCCGGGTCATGCGTCACCGCCGAAGATCTTCTCGAGCACCGGGAGGGCGTGTCGGAGCTGGGCCAGCTCCTCGTCGCCCAGCTCGGCCAACCGGCCGGCCAGCCAGGCGTTGCGCTCGCT
The DNA here is from genome assembly GCA_963726905.1 of uncultured Microthrixaceae bacterium. Taxonomy (GTDB): domain Bacteria; phylum Actinomycetota; class Acidimicrobiia; order Acidimicrobiales; family Acidimicrobilacustridaceae; genus UBA4742. The sequence continues at coordinate 3,784 of CAVSDZ010000010.1, read as the reverse complement.
GCGGATGGCCTTGAGCTCGCGGCGTCCCTTGGCGGCGATGGCGACGGTGGTGACCCGACGGTCCTGCGGGCCGGGCGGTGCGCTCGACGAAGCCCTGCTCCTCGAGGGCGGCCACGATGCGGGTGATCGACGGGGGCTGCACGTTCTCGATGGCGGCCAGGGCTCCGAGGGTGAGGGGCCCGTCGTGCTCGATGGCGGCCAGCGCCGACTGCTGGGACGGCGTGATGCCGGCATGGGACTGCTGGCGCATGCGGCGGGCCAGGCGCAGCACGGCCAGGCGGGTGCGGGTCACGAGCTCCTGGTCCGTGGCGGCGGTCAGCTTGGCGGGGTTCTGCGTCATCGAGGTACTCGCGGGAAGGGTTCGGGGTGGATCGGCAATATGTTTAGCATAGCTAAAGAGATGGCCGTTCACAACCCATTTCGGTCGTACGCTCACCCGTCGTGAACGCCGCACCCTGGCCCATCGAGGAGGCTCCCCGCTCGTCCGTCGAGACGTACCTGCACTGGCTCGACGCCCAGGCCGGGGTGACCGGCGTCTACGAGTACGTGAGCGAGCCGGATGAGGGCGCCCAGCCCGTGCTCTCCGTCCGCTACATGGACTGCCCTCAGCCCGGCACCCTGCTCGGGTTCACGTTCGGGATATCGGCGGTGGCCAATCCCTTGTGGGGCGGGCTGCGGCCCGAGCTCGCCATCTGCGTCGACTCCGCCGACCCGGCCTGGGCCTGGGCCCTGGCCGACATCGGCGATCGGGTGCGCACCACCTCGGTGTTCCTGCCCGGCGACACCATCGACATCGGCGAGCCCATCAGCGCCGAGTCGGCCATGGACGCGTTCGTGCTGTGGCACCAGCTGCTCACCGACGACGAGGCCATCGTCGAGCTCGACGGGCACGAGATCGTGCTGGTCCAGGCCCTCCCGGTGCATCGCGGCGAGCTCGACCACATCCGCCGCCAACGTGACCGGGAGGCCGGGGTGCGGGCCTTCCTCACCGCGCTGGCCGAGGGCGGGGGCGCGGTGACCGACGTGCGCCGGCCACCCGTCTACACCGGCGAGCGGCCCTGACCAGGCCCGACGGCGGCCTACTGACCGCTGCGCAGCACCGTCCCGGCCAGGTCGCCGGTGTGCTCCCCGTCGACCAGCGCCGTGCGGCCGTTGACCACCGTGGCCCGGTAGCCCGAGGCCCGCTGCACGTAGCGCCCGGCTCCGCCCGGGAAGTCGTGCACGTACTCGGGCAGGTGGACGCCGAGGCGTTCGAGGTCGATCACGTTCACGTCGGCGAACGAGCCCGGCACGCAGGACCCCACGATCGGTGAGGCCGAACAGCCCGGCGGTGTCGCTGGTCAGGCGCCGGACGCCCTCCTCGACGGAGAACACCCCGCGGTCCCGCACCCACGTGGACAGGAAGAACGTCGGCTGGCTGGCGTCCATGATCTGACCCACGTGGGCGCCGGCGTCGGCCAGGCCCATGACCACGTTGGGGTCGGCCAGCATCTCGGCCACCGCGTCGAGGCGCTGGTTGAGGAACGGGTAGTTCAGCAGGACCCGGCCGTTGGACTCGAGCGACAGGTCGATGAAGGCCTCGACCGCACTCACCCCCCGCCGGGCCGCCACCGCGGTGAGCGTGTTGTCGGGGTCGTGGGCGTAGTCGAGGGTGTCGTCGCCGAGGACGTACGTGCCGCTCAGGAACTCATCGCCGGGTCGCTCGGCCCCGTCCTCGATGAGCTGCATGCGGCTGCTGGGGTCGCGCAGCACGGCCAGCTTCTCGTCGAGCGAGAGCATCCGCAGCCGCTTCCACGAGCGGGAGCCGTCGAACGGCGTGTGGTGCGACAGCCCGAACAGGATGCCGATGCCGCGGGCGGTCGTCTGAGGCCGGACCTGGGCGCCCCGGGCGTTGCCCTCCGCCACCAGCTCGAGCACCCGCTGGTAGAGGTCGTCGCGGCGGAAGCTGTGGGCCAGGCCGAACGTGAGCGGGCGGCCCGAGGAGATGGTCAGCTCGGCCATCATCTCGACCTCGGTGCGGGTGGCCGAGAGGTCGGCCCCGTCGCGCTCACCCAGCCGGGGGGCGGCCTCGAACACGCCCGCGGCCCCGCCGGCCCATGACCTCGGCGATGGCCATGAGCTCATCGGCGCTGGCCCAGGTGCCGGGGACGGGCCGGCCGTCGGGCACGCGGTGCAGCAACGTGCGCGACGTGGAGAAGCCCAGCGCGCCGGCGCCGATGGCCTCGTCGACGAGCTCGCACATGGCGGCGATGTCCTCAGGGGTGGCCGGGTCCTCCGACAGGCTGCGCTCGCCCATGGCGTGCACCCGCACGGCGCAGTGCCCCACCATCCCGCCCACGTTGACGCCCTTGGGCCAGCGCTCGACCGCGTCGAGGTACTCGCCGTAGCTCGTCCAGTCCCAGGCCAGGCCGGACAAGATGGCGTCGGCGGGGATGTCCTCCACCGACTCCATCATCTCGGCCAGCTCCTCGCGGTCGGCCTCCTTGCACGGGGCGAACGTGACCCCGCAGTTGCCCAGGACGACCGAGGTGACCCCGTGCCAGCACGACGATGAGCCGATGGGGTCCCAGGCCAGCTGCGCGTCGAGGTGGGTGTGGATGTCCACGAAGCCGGGCGTCACGAGGCAGCCGTCGGCATCGATGACCCGCTGCCCGTCGCTCTCGACGGTCCCCACCGCCACCACCCGGTCGCCGTCGATGGCCACGTCGGCGCGGACCGCCGGTGCGCCGGTGCCGTCCACCACGGTGCCGTTGCGGATCACCAGATCGTGCATGCTCGTTCCCCCTGATCGTGTCAGGGAGACAACCTACGCCCCGACCGGCGATTCCTGGCAAGCTCGATCATGGCCGATTCGCCGACGACCGCCTCCGATCTGCCTTTCGGGCCCACCGACCCGGCCGACGAGCAGCCGCATCCGGCCGGGCCCGAGCCCCTGTGGAACGAGTCCTACTACATGGACTTCGTGAGTCACGACGCCGCCGTGGGTGGCTACGTCCGCATCGGTCGCTACCCGAACCTCGGCGTCATCTGGTACTGGGCGTGCGTGGTCGGGTCCGGACCGCCCGCTGGTGACCGTCATCGACCAGGCCGTGCCCTTCCCGTCGCGCTACGCCTCGCTGGAGGTCCGCAGCGACGGCCTGTGGGCCGACCACAACGTCGAGACCCCGCTCGACCACCTCAGCCTCGGGCTCGAGGCCTTCGGCGTGGCCCTCGACGACCCGGCCGAGACCTACCACGGCCTCCGGGGGGAGCGCACCGCCCTCGGTTTCGACCTCGAATGGGAGACCGACGGCATCGCCTTCCGCTGGCCGCCGGGGATCGACCGCTACGAGATCCCGTGCCGGGTGCACGGCGAGATCCTCGTGGGCGACGAGCGCATCGAGTTCGACGGCACCGGGCCAGCGCGACCATTCGTGGGGCGTACGGGACTGGTGGGACCCGGCCTGGTGCTGGACGGCGTTCCGCCTCGACGACGGCACCCGCCTGCACGCAGTGACCACCTTGCCGTCGGGGGTGTTCGGGATCGGCTACGTGCAGCCGCCCGAGCGGGGGCTGGACCTCGTCACCCAGTTCGCGCTCGGAGCCCACGCTGGGCCCCGAGGGGATCCCCACCGGCGCCGAGCTCGACATCGACGGGCTGAGGGTCACGGTCGAGCCGCTGGCCTGGTCACCGGTGCTGCTGGTGGCTCCCGACGGCCGAGGCGAGGCCCGCTTCCCCCGGGCCATGGCCCGGTTCCATGCCGCCGACGGCCGTACCGGCACCGGCTGGATCGAGTTCAACCAG
>CAVSDZ010000009.1:0-26010 GCA_963726905.1 uncultured Microthrixaceae bacterium | reverse complement strand
CGATGCCGTCGCCGTTCCAGTCACCGACGACCGGCACGTCGCCGACGTTGCCGACCCGAAGCGAACACGCGTCGGCGACGCCGGTGCCGTTGGGTTCGCAGGTACCAGATGCCGTTGCGGAACACGCCGACCGTGGCGCTGCCGTCGCCGTTCCAGTCGCCGCACCACGGGACGTCGCCGGGCTTGCCGTATCCGAAGGCCTGCGTGCGGGCGCCGCCGCTGGGCGTCGAGGTACCAGGTCCCGTTGTGGAAGATGCCGATGTTGGTCACGCCGTCGCCGTTCCAGTCGCCGGCCAGCCGCACCCCGTCGGGCATCGAGTACTGCGGGGTGGCATCCGCGATCCCCTGCCCGGCGGTGTTGACCTCGAAGATGGTCATGCTCACCGGGTTGGACACGACCAGCTTGGCTTTCAGCTGTGTCCACTTCGACGCGGCCGCGGGCCGGATCTCGGCCAGGCGGGGGTAGAGCGTAGTCGCCCGGGCAGCCGGTCGAGCCGACGTCGCGGTGGCCGATGATGTTGGGCAGGATCGAGCACGGTGCCGGTCGGGTACTTGCGGTGTTCTCGCGAGCGTGTAGACGTTGGAGCCGTTGGGGTTCGGTGCCGTGGACGTAGAGCTTCCAGCCGATCAGGTCGCCGAGCGCGTTGACCATGGCCGTTGGGTGCGGCGACGCCGTGTGAAGTCCCCCAGGGTCACGACGCCCGTGGTCTCGGAGTTGGCGCCCATGGCGTGGCCGCCGATGACGGCGTTGGTGATGCCGCCGCCCCGGGCCTCCCAGATGCCGCCGAACTTGTCGACGGCGAAGTTGTAGGCGATGTCGTTCCAGCCCCGGCCGTCGATGTGGAACGCCTGGATCGAACGCAGGATGCCGGGCACGTCGGCGGGTGCGTAGTCGTTCTGGGTCACCGAGTGGTGCACGATCGCCTGCTCACCGTCGGGGCGTAGTCGTAGGCCTCCTTGGCCGGGCGGGCGCTCCACGACGATCGGGGGTTGATGGTCGGCCGATTGCCGTCGAGGGCCGCGGTGGCTCGCCGTGGGCTGCGCCGTGCTCGCCACCCGCACGGTGGTCTCGCGGGCCAGCTGCACCGTGAGCCCCGAGGACCCGGCCGGGCAGGCTGAGCTCATAGCCGTCCGAGGGCCCGAACCAGAGCCCCTCGGTGGTGGGCATGCCGCCGGTGGCGTGGGCGGCGGCCCGGGCTTCGGCCGACGACGGGTCCGGGGCGTCGCCGCCGTCGAAGGCCAGCGTGGTCCACGGTCCCCAGGCGCCGTGCTGGTGCACGTGCACCAGCACCGCTTCGCTCCCCGGCGTCCGGGCCGACACGCCCAACAGCGTGAACGGCTTGATCCCCTCCGACGTGGCGTGCAGGCGCCCGGGCTGCCCCGTGGTGTTCAGCTGCTGGGCCTGATCGGGCGTCAACGGGGCTGAGCCGGTCGACGTGGTGGAAGTGGTCGAGGGGTCAGTCGCGTCGGGAGGGCGTCCGGGGCCAGAGCCGGATGTTCCTGATCGATGTGGGCCGTCACCTGCGCGGCGTAGACGGGCGCGGGCAGGCTCACGAGGGCGCCACCGGCCAACACCAGGGCCGTGGAGGCCAGGGCCGCCAGGCGCCGGATACTCAACGGGTGACGACTGGCCGGATGGGGGTCGTGGTGGGGAGGGGAGTCCATGAGGGGTCCTTTGAGGGAGGGCGGCTCCGAGGCGCTACAGGGTAGGACGCCCGACCGGCTCACCCGTGAATCCGTGGTCGGGCCGCCAACTGGGGGACCAGGGACGAGTACAGCTAGAAGGTCGGTCGGACGATCCCGATGGTGGCGCCGGCGCCGGCCGTCCAGCGTCCGGTGACCGGCATGTCGCCGGGGTCGCCGTAGCCGAAGCGGATGTCGGCACGGGGATGGCCCGGCGTGCTGACCAAATACCAGATGCCGTCCCGCAGGACGCCGATGGTGTCACGACCCGACGTGTTCCAATCGCCCACCACGCCGATGTCACCCGGGTAGCCGTAGCCGAAGGCACGGTCGGCCGGCCCCGACCCGAGCGAGTTGACGAGGTACCAGTCCGCCCCGCGCTTACGCCCGGGGTGTCGCGCCGGTCACCGTTCCAGTCGCCCACCACCGGCGTGTCGGTGGCGTTGCCGAAGGCGAAGGCCAGATCGGCGAACGGGCTGCCGAGGGTGTTGGTCAGGTACCAGGCACCGTGGCGGACCACCCCGGGGGTGTCGGTGCCGTTGCCGTCCCAGTCGCCGCACACGGGCAGGTCACCGGGGTTGCCGTAGCCGAAGTCCAGTCTGGGAGAGACCGCCGGTCGTGGCGTTGGTGAGATACCACGTGCCGTTGAGGAACACCCCCGGGGTGTCGATGCCGTCGCCGTCCCAGTCGCACATGAGCACCGTCCCACCCGCCGGCGCGCGAGTACACGTAGGTCGTCGTCGGCCACCCCGGAGGTGACCGAGTTGCGCAGGAAGAGCTGGGGCCGCCCCGACGGGCTGCCGCTGATCTCGGCCAGGTTGGCCAGGCTGCAGCAGAACCGGCTGATGTCGACGTTGCCCACGATGCCGGGGAGCGAGCCGGTGGTCGTGTACTGCCAGAACATCCACGACGTCCACCCGCCGGGCAGGGGCAGGGGGTCCGGGGCCGTGGTCCAGCGGGCGATCCACAGCAGGTAGGCGTTCAGGCTGGTGGTGTTGCCCAGGCGCGTTCGTCCAGAAGTCGGGGCTGGCGTAGATCATGGGCAGTCGGCCGGTGAGCTGGCGCACGGTCGACAGCCAGGTGGACGCCCAGGCGGTGAGGTCGGTGGGGCTGAGGCCCCCGGCGTCCTCGAGGTCGAGCACCGGCGGCAGGTCGAGGGCGCCGTGCAGGGTGCCGGTCACGGCGACGTACTGGCGGGCCTGGTCCGCCGCGGTGGTCAGCGGCAGCGCGGGGCGGGCGAAGTGGTAGGCGCCGCGGTACAGCCCGGCCGCCGGCTCCGGCGAAGTCCCCGGCGAAGAAGGGGTTGGTGTAGGGCGGGTTGCCGCCGGTTGGGCCCTCGGTGGCCTTCACGAAGGCGAAGGTCGTGCCTGCGGCGGCCACCGCCGCCCAGTCGATCGTGCCCCCCGTGTGTTGCCACTTCGATACGTCCGGTCCGATGAACAGGCCGGTGCCCATCGTGCTCGGGCTGCGGTGGGGTGGCCTGCCCGTGGCCGGCGGAGCCGTCGGCCTCGTCGCCACGGCTGGTGCCGGCGCACCCGCGCACCGGTGCCGTGGCGGCCGCCGCCGGTGGGGCACGCGCCAGCCGGACGCGGCCAGAGGTGAGGGCGCACGCACGAGGGGGACCGTTCCATCGGTGTCGGCGCATGGCGGATGCTCCTCGGCGGGGAGGGCCCGCCCGGCGGGGCGGCGGGTCGGAGGGGTGGCGGCAGTGGTAGACACCCACCATGAAAGGCCTGATCCTGTCGGGCGGCGCCGGCACCCGGCTGCGCCCCATCACCCACACCAGCGCCAAGCAGCTCGTGCCGGTGGCCAACAAGCCGATCCTGTTCTACGGGATCGAGGACATGGCCGAGGCCGGCATCACCGACATCGGCATCATCGTGGGCGACACCCGGGCCGAGATCATGACCGCGGTGGGCGACGGCTCCGACTGGGGCGTCCAGGTCACCTACATCGCCCAGGACGCCCCGCTGGGGCTGGCCCACTGCGTGCGCATCGCCCGGGACTTCCTCGGCGACGACGACTTCGTGATGTACCTGGGCGACAACATGCTGCAGCAGGGCCTGGTCGAGTTCATCGACCGCTTCGAGGAGGACCGGCGAGCCGGCCTCGAGCCCACCCTGGACGGCGGCACCGACGCGCCCGCCGCCCAGATCCTGCTGTGCCCGGTGCCCGACCCGCAGCGCTTCGGTGTGGCCGAGGTCGACGACGAGGGCCACGTGGTCCGCCTGGTCGAGAAGCCCGAGGACCCGCCGTCGAACCTGGCCCTGGTGGGCGTGTACCTGTTCACCCCGGCCATCCACGAGGCCGTGGCCGCCATCGAGCCCTCCGCCGCGGGGCGAGCTGGAGATCACCGACGCCATCCAGTGGCTCATCGACCAGGGCCACCGGGTGCGCCACGAGGTGGTCGACGGCTGGTGGCTCGACACCGGCAAGAAGGATCCGCTGCTCGAGAGCAACCGCCGGGTGCTCGAGACGATCGAGCCCCGCATCGACGGCGAGCTGGACGACGACTCCTCGGTCGACGGCCGGGTGGTCATCGAGGCGGGCGCCGAGCTCGTCAACTCCACCGTGCGGGGCCCGGCCATCATCGGCGCCCGGCACCCGGCTGGTCAACAGCTACATCGGACCGTTCACCGCCGTCGCCAACGACTGCGAGATCGTCGACTCGGAGATCGAGCAGTCGGTCGTGCTCGAGCACAGCCGCATCATCGGCGTGCCCCGGCTGTCCGACTCGCTGATGGGCAAGTACGTCGAGGTCCGCCGGTCGAGCGCGCGGCCCCGGCGCCACCCGCCTCATGCTGGGCGACCACTGCAGCGTCGAGCTCGAGTAGCCCGGTCCTCTCGACCACCGCTCGCGTGACTCGCGTGGGACGCGTCGTGGGGGCTCGACTAGCCTCGCCCGACCATGGCCACCGTGACCGAGTCCGACGTCATCGCCGGCGTCTACATCGTCGAGCCCACCATCCACGGCGACGAGCGCGGGTACTTCGTCGAGACCTACCGCCGCGAGTGGTTCCCCCAGGGTCGGGAGATGATCCAGGGCAACCGGGGCGACCGCCAGGCCGGCGCCATCGTGGGGCTGCACTACCACCTGCACCAGGCCGACTACTGGTACGTCCCCTACGGCACCGCCCGGGTCGTGCTGCACGACCTGCGCCAGGGCTCGCCCACCGACGGCGCCACCCTGACCATCGACCTCGGCCGCCAGCCCGACGGCACCCACAGCCACCGGGGCGTGTTCATCCCGCCCGGGGTGGCCCACGGGTTCGCCGCCCTCACCGACATGACCATCACCTACCTGGTGGACGGCTACTACAACCCGGCCGACGAGTGCGGGGTGGCCTGGGACGACCCCGCCGTCGAGGCCGACTGGGGTCTCACCGACCCGATCCTGTCGGCGCGTGACCAGCAGAACCCCCGGCGCGCCGACCTCGACCCGATGTTCCAGCCCCACTACGGCCTGCGCCCCTGACCGTTCGCCCTGGCTCCGCGGGGTCTGCGAGGATTGCGGCCATGAAATTGTTCGTGACCGGCGCCGCCGGCTTCATCGGATCGAACTACGTCCGCTACGTGCTGCGCGAGACCGACGACGAGGTCACCGCCTACGACGCCCTGACCTACGCCGGCAACCTGTCCACCCTGCGCGATGTCGACGACAGCCCCCGGTTCCAGTTCGTCAAGGGCAACATCTGCGACCGGGCCACGCTCGAGGAGGCCATGGCCGGCCACGACGCCGTCGTCCACTTCGCGGCGGAGAGCCACGTGGACCGCTCCATCATCGGCCCCGACGACTTCGTCCACACCAACTGCTTCGGCACCAACGTCGTGCTCGACACCGCCCGCACCCTGGAGATCGGCCGGGTCATCCACATCGGCACCGACGAGGTCTACGGCTCGGTGGAAGTGGGCTCGTCGAGCGAGTCCGACCCGCTCGAGCCCCGCTCGCCCTACTCGGCGTCGAAGGCCGGGTCCGACCTCATCGCGCTGTCGTACTTCTCGACCTACGACGTTCCCGTCAGCGTGACCCGCTGCACCAACAACTTCGGCCCGTACCAGTACCCCGAGAAGGCGATCCCGCTGTTCACCACCAACCTGCTCGACGGCCGCCCCGTCCCGCTGTACGGCGACGGCCTGAACGAGCGGGACTGGCTCTACGTGGACGACCACTGCCGGGCAGTGCACCTCGTGTTGACGGACGGCGCCGCCGGTGAGATCTACAACATCGGGGCGGGCAACGAGACCCCCAACCGCGTCCTGGTGGACAAGCTGCTGGCCCTGCTCGGGGCGGGTGAGGACATGATCGACTACGTGGCCGACCGACTGGGCCACGACCGGCGCTACTCGGTGGACATCACCAAGATCACGGCCCTGGGCTGGGCCCGCCAGCGCTCCCTCGACGAGGCGCTGGCCGAGACCGTGGACTGGTACCGGGACAACCGCTGGTGGTGGGAACCACTCAAGGGCTCCTGAGGCCGGAGGGAAGCGAGTGCGCATCCTCATCACCGGTGCCGGCGGACAGCTCGGCCGCGAGCTGGTCGACGTCTTCGCCGATCACGACGTGGTGGCCGTCGACCACGCACGCCTCGACATCGCCGATCGCGACGACGTGCTGGGCGCCATCACCACCCTGCGCCCCGACGTGGTGGTCAACGGGGCGGCGTGGACGGCCGTCGACGCCTGCGAGGGCGACGCGGAGCGGGCCTGGGCCGTGAACGCCCTCGCCGTGCGCCACATCGCCGACGGCGCCCGGCGGGTCGGGGCCCGGGTGTGCCAGGTGTCGACCGACTACGTCTTCGACGGGACCAAGGCCGACCCCTACGTCGAGTGGGACCCACCCGCGCCCGCCTCCATGTACGGCCGCTCGAAGTTGGGCGGCGAGCGGGAGCTGAGCCCCGACGACACGATCGTGCGCACCTCGTGGGTGTGCGGCTACCACGGCGCCAACATGGTCAAGACCATCCTGCGCCTGGCCGGGGAACACGACACGCTCAGCTTCGTGGACGACCAGCGTGGCCATCCCACCTTCGCCGAGGACCTCGCCGCTCAGATCCACCGCCTCGTGGTCGACTGGCGCCCCGGCCTCTTCCACGTCACCAACCAGGGTGCGGTGAGCTGGTTCGAGTTCGCCCAGGCCGTGCTGGCCGCCGCCGGGCTGGACCCCGACCGCGTCCGACCGGTGGCCACCGCCGACCTCGTCCCGGCCCGGCCGGCGCCGAGGCCGGCGAACTCGGTGCTCGACAACGCCGCTCTGCGCCTCTCGGGCCTGGCCCTGGCGGCCGACTTCCACGAACCGCTGGACCGCCTGGTCGCCCGCTTGCAGGCCGGCTGACGGTTGAGGGGCGGAGGTGGTCGGGCCCTGAGCCGCTCCCGGTCGGTCGCGGCGATCCATGACCACGGTGGCCTCCGGCACGGGTGATGATGGAACGGTGACCATCGGAGCCCGTAACTCGCGTCAGCGTGGGCCCCTGCCCGACGGGACCGTGAAGGTCGGGATCGGGCTGGCGGTGACCGGGGCCGCCTCGTACGCGTTCCTGGTGATCTCGGCCCGCGCCCTCGGGCCGGAGGTCTACGGCGGTCTCTCGGTGCTGTGGGCCGCGGTGTACCTGATCGCGGGGTGTTCCTGCCCTTCGAACAGGAGACGAGCCGCACCCTGGCCAGCCGGCTGGCCGTCGGGTTGGGCAGCGGCCCCATCGTGCGCCGCGCCGGCGTGCTGGGCGGGGGCCTCGTGCTGTTGCTGGTGATCGGCTGTCTGATCGTGGCCCCCCAGCTGACCGACCGGCTGTTCCGGGGCGACGTCGTGCTCTTCGTCGGGCTGCTGATCGGCATCCCCGCCTACTGCGTGGCGAACCTCGTCGAAGGCACCTTGTCGGGCAACGGGCGCTTCGCCCGCTACGGGCTCTACCTCGGCAGCGAGGCCACGTTCCGGCTGGGCATCTGCGTCCTGTGCGTGGTGATCGGCGTCAAGACCGCCGGTCCCTACGGGCTGGCGCTGGGGGTGGCGCCGTTCCTGGCCCTCGTCCCGGCTCTGTGGCGGGAACGGGGGCTGGTCGAGCCCGGCCCTGAGGTCTCGTGGCACGACCTCACCCTGGCCCTGGGAGCCCTGCTGGCGGGCTCGGTCATGGCCCAGGTGCTCATCAACGCCGGGCCGTTGCTGGTGCAGCTCCTGGCCACGCCGGACGAGAAGCGGGCCGCCGGCGTGTTCACCGCGGCCCTGGTGATGGCCCGGGTGCCGCTCTTCCTCTTCCAGGCCGTCCAGGCCACGCTGCTGCCCAAGCTCTCGGGGCTGGCCGCCTCGGGTCGCTTCGACGACTTCCGGCGGGGCATGCGGACGCTGCTGGGGCTCATCGCCGTCCTCGTCGCCGTGGGCGTGGGCGTGGCCTTCGCCGCCGGGCCGTTCCTGGTGCGCCTCATCTTCGGGCCCGGCTTCGTGGTGACCCGCACGACCATCGGGCTGCTGACGCTGGCCAGCGGGCTGTACGTCCTGGCCATCTCCCTGGCCCAGGCGCTCATCGCCCTGGGTGGTGCCCGGCGGGTCGCCGTCGGCTGGACGCTGGGTGTCGTCGCGCTGGCGATCACCGTCCCGTTCTTCCAGGACCTCCTCCTGCGGGTGGAGCTGGCCTTCCTGGCCGGGACGGCCACCGCGGCGCTGTTCATGGGCTGGGAGCTGTGGCGGGCGGTGCGACGCGGCGACGTCATGCACACCGGCGACGCCATCGAGGCCCTGCACGACCTGCCGCTCGAGCCCTGAGCGTCCGAGGAGGGCTCAGAGCAGGCGCTTGACCCCGTTCCAGTACGCGGCCAGCACCGCATCGAACGGGGCCAGGTGGTCGGGCATCGGGAAGTTGCCGGCCTGGATGCGTTCGACGAAGAGCTCAGCCAGGTCGGCCTCGGTGATCACCCGTCGGCTCTGGACGGCGCGGCGGCGCCGGCGCAGCCATCGGAGGTGGCGCAGGAGCCAGGCGTACCCCTTGAGCTTGGCGCCGAACCAGCCTTGACCGGCGGCCATGGCCAACATGGCCAGCTCCAGGGCGACGAAGGCGGGTGCGCACAGCAGCAGGTGCCGGGGGCCGAAGCAGGTCAGGGCCATGATGAGCCGGTTGCGCTCGATCAGCTCGAACTTGCGGGCGTTGCGGGAGAACTCGTAGCGGTGCACGACCACGGCGGCGGGGACGTAGATGACGGGCCAGCCCCGCTCCCAGCTGCGCAGGCTCAGATCGGCGTCCTCGTGGTAGGCGAAGAACTCGGCGTCGAAGCCGCCCAGCGAGTCCCACGTCGAGCGGGCCATGGCGGCGGCGGCCCCGCTGGCCCCGGTGACCGGTCGTTGCGACGGGTGAGCCTCGGCGCGCTCGTCGAAGCAGCCCGACCAGCTCAGGCCGAGGAAGTGGATGTCGTTGCCGGCCGAGTTGAGCCGGTCGGGATCGTCGGCCAGCCGGACGCTGGCCGTGGCGATGCCGACGTCGCTCTGCCCGGCGACTTCGACGAGGCGCGGCCAGCGCGTCGGGGTCGACCACCGCGTCGTGGTTGACGAGCGCGACGAATCGGCCCGTGCCGGCGGCCGCGCCGAGGTTGCACCCCTCGGCGAAGCCGGTGTTGCGGCCGGGGCGCACCACCGTGACGCCGGGCCGCGATCTCGAGCTCGTCGACCAGCCCCTCGGTGCCGCCGTTGTCGACCAGCACGACCTCGGTCACCACGTCTCGGGAGGCCAGGACGCTCTCGACGCAGCGGGGCAGCCAGGGGTCGGCGCCGTAGGCGACGACGACCACGCTGACGTCGGGCGACCCGGTCATGCCGGCCTCGGGAGCGGGGCGATCATGCGGCTTCTGGCGGGGTCATCGGGGGTCTCGGGGCCTGTCGGCTCACGGGACCCTAGCCGCGGAGGCCGTGGCCAGATGCCGGGACCGCCGCCGGTACAGTCTCGCGCCATGGCCGTCGACCCTTCCGTCCGTGAGCCGACGGTCCCGTCCCGGCGGGTGCGGGTGGTGGTGGTCAACTTCAACGGCGGCGACGCCGTCGCCCGGTGCGTGGACGCCCTGGCCGCGCTCGACACCCGCCACGACGTCGAGATCGTGGTGGTCGACAACGCCTCGTCCGACGGGAGCCCCGAGGCCCTGCGACAGCGGCCCGAGGTGGCGCTGTGGCCCAGCGGATCGAACCTCGGCTTCGTGGCCAACAACCTGGCCCTGGCCGATCTCGAGGGGGTGGACTACGCCGCCCTGGTGAACAATGACGCCTTCGTCGATCCCGGCTGGCTGGACCCTCTGGTCGATGCGCTCGAAGCCGACCCCGGCCTCGGGGCGGTGCAGTCCAAGATCGTCTTCGACCAGCGCGATGCCGACGGGCTCGATGTCATCAACAACGTGGGCGGGGTTGTGCTGGCCGACGGGAGCGGGGCCGACCGGGGCTTCGAGCAGCCCGACCGGGGCCAGTACGACCAGCCCGACGAGATCTTCGCCTGGTGCGGGGGGAGCGTGCTGTTGCGCCCGGCGTACCTGGCCGACGTCGGCCTGTTCGACGATCGCCTGTTCCTCTACTACGAGGACACCGACCTGTCGTGGCGCGGTCGGGCCCGGGGCTGGCGCTACCGCCTCGAGCCCCGGCTCGGTGGTGCGCCACCTGCACGCGGCCAGCTCCGGCAGAGACCAGCCCCGTCTTCCGCTACTACAACGAGCGCAACCGCCTGCGTGGTGCTGGTCAAGAACGCCCCGGCGGCCCTGGCCAAGCGGGCCGCGCTGCGCCACCCGCTCTCGACGCTGTCGTACCGCGCGCCGGGCCTGCGGCCACGCGGTGCGCGAGCGGCGGCGCCCGACCTGGCGCCTGGTGATGGTGCGGATGCGGGCCTACGGCGGGCTTCCTCCGCCTGCTACCCCGGGCGCTCACGGCCCGGCGACGGCTGAACCGGCGTCGCACCGTGTCCGAGGGCGGTCGTGAGCTCGTGGATCGGGCGGCCCGTAGCGTGAGCGCCCGAGCGGGGGTCGGTGGGCGAAGGCCGGTCGTGCGCTTCGCCGTCAGCTTCGTCCTGGTGCTGGCTGCCTGGTGCTGTGGGCACTGGCCATGCCGCTGTTCAGCGCGCCGGACGAGGGCGCCCACATGGTCAAGGCCTACGCCGTCGTCCACGGTGAGGCGGGGCGGGTCGACCCCGAGACCGGGCGCACCTTACTTCGAGGTTCCGTCCGTCATCGCCTACGGAGGTGACGGCGACAACCCGTGCTTCGCCTTCCTGCCCGACCAGACGGCCGCCTGCCTGGAGCTGCACCAGCGGGGGCCGACCCACGAGGTCGGATCGTCGGCAGCGTCCTACCCACCGTTCTTCCATGTCCTGGTCGGCTGGCCCAGCCTCGTTCACGTCCGGGTCGGCCTCGCTCTACCTGATGCGCCTGGCCGGGCGCGGTGCTGGTGGCCCTGCTCATGGCCCTGGCCATCGAGAGCGTGGCCCGCATGCGCACCCGGGCCCCGCTCGCTGCTGGGCGTGGCCGTGGCCGTCACCCCGGCGGTCCTGTACTTCGGGGCGATGGTCAACCCCAGCGGCCTGACCATCGCCGCCGCCCTCGCGGCGTGGACCGGGCGGCATCTTCCTCGGGCGCGTGCGAGCGCCTCGACCAGGTGGGCTGGGCGGCGGCCCGGGTGGGCCTACCGTTGTGCCTCCTCATCCTGATGCGACGCGACTCGGTGCTGTGGGGCGCCCTCCTCGTCGCCGCGCCTCGTGGCCCTCACCCCGTGGGCCCGACTCCGCCGCCTCGCTACGGGTCCGGGCCGTGTGGGCGTGGGGCGTCGCCGCCGTGGCCTGCGCCGCGCTGTCCGCTGGCGATGTCGGGGCCGGACGACCGGCAGCACCCTGGCCGGTCAGGCCCGGGCGGCAGCTTCTGGGACGCGGTGGGCGACGCCAACTTCATCGCCCGTGGGGCTGATCGGCGGCATCCTCGGCTGGTTCGACGTGGCGCTGCCGTTCCCCGTCTTCCCGATCTACCTCGTGAGCACCGGGTTCCTGGTGGTGGCCGCCATCGGGTTCGCCAGTCGCCGGGTCAGCCTGACCCTGCTGGCCATGACGGCGGCGGCCATCACCGTCACCTGGCCATCGGCACCATCCGCTGGCCCTACGTCCAGGGGCGCTACCTGCTGCCGCTCACCGTCGGGCTGCCCATCGTGGCCGGCCTCGGGCTGGTCGAGGCGCTCGGTCGGGTGCCGTCTGCCGCGGCGGCTGCTGTGGCTGCTGTTCCCCATCCTCGTGTTCGCCCAGGTGTTCTCCTTCGCCCAGGCCCTGCGGCGCTACGTGTCGGGGGCGACGCAGGACTGGTGGTTCTTCTCCTCCCCCCAATGGCGACCCGCGGCCGGCAACCCCACCGTGGTGGTGGTGCTCTACGCGGTCGCGGTCATCGGCCCTCTTCGCCTGGTGGTACGTCCTGGCGCAGGGCCCGAGGTCGGAGCGAGTCGATGGTTGAACCTCGAGGCCGGCCAGGCCGGGCGGCGGGCGCGACGGTTCGTCGCCACGTTTCCTCCTCGTCCTTTGCTGTCTGACCCTGTGGGCGTTGGCCATGCCGCTGTTCAGCGCGGCGGACGAGGGCGCCCACATGGTGAAGGCGTACGCCGTGGTCCACGGGGTGTCGGGGCGAACCGATCCCGAGACGGGCGTCCAGCAATTCGAGGTGCCCAGCGTCTTCAGGTACGGGGACAGCACTGGCCTCCCCTGCTTCGTCTTCCGGCCCGAGCAGGCTGCCGATTGCCTTGTGATCGACGAGAACGGCCCCGACCACGAGGTCGGGTCGTCGGCGGCCGGCTATCCCCCCCTACTTCTACGCCATCGTCGGATGGCCGACCCTCGTCAGCTCGGGAGTGACGTCGCTGTACCTGATGCGGATCGCCGGCGCCGTCGTGGTGGCGCTGCTCGTGGCTCTGGCCTTCGAGAGCCTGGCGTCGATGCGGTCACCGAGTGCGCTGGTCGTCGGAGCGGTGGTGGCGATCACTCCGGCGCTGCTCTACTTCGGAGCGATGGTCAATCCGACCGGCCTCACAACCGCTGCCGCGTGGCGGCGTGGGCCGGCGGCATCTGCCTGGCGCGCGCGCGAGCCGCTCGAGCGTGTGGGCTGGTCGGCCGCGGCCGTCGGAGTGCCACTCTGCCTTCTCGTGCTGATGCGCCGAGACTCCTTGCTGTGGACCGCGCTCGATCGTCGCCGGGCTGGTGGCGATCACTCCCTGGGCTCGTTTGCGTGTCCTACTCGTGTCTCGCGGTGTGGGCCTGGGCGGTCGCCGTCGTCGGCTGCGCGCGTACTCCAGATCATGACCTCCGGGGGGGCCGGAGGCTCACTCGCGGCATCGAGCGGCGGGGCGAGTGGCAGCTTCTGGTCGGCGGAAGGTGATCTCCTGTGGATCCTCCGTCAGGTCCAGGGTGGCATCCTGGGATGGCTCGATGTGAACCTCCCACTCCCGGTGCTGTTCATCTTCGTGGCGAGCACGGCGTTCCTGGCCTTCGGCGCCATCGGCTTCGCCAGCCGACGGGTGGCCGTGACCGTGCTGGCTCTGAGTGTGGTGGCCATCGCCATCCCGCTGGTCATCGGCACCATCCGCTGGCCGTACTTCCAGGGTCGCTACATGTTCCCTTTCACCGTCGGGTTGCCCGTGGTGGCCGGGCTCGGCGTCGGGGAGGGCCTGCGCGGGCGGTCGATGCCGCGCCGGCTGTTGTGGTTGCTGCTCTCGCTCCTGGCCTTCGCCCAAATCATCTCGTTCGCCCAGTCGCTGCGGCGGTTCGTAGTCGGGGCGTCGGCCGACTGGTGGATCTACTCGACTCCGCGTTGGCGACCTCCCCTCGACCCGAGCCTGGTGGTTGTGGGCTACGTGCTGGCGACCGTGGCCCTGTACGGGCGGTTTTACGCCTTGGCCCACCGGGCGAGGACGGCGGAGCCGCCTCGGCCCACCGTCGGTGATGATGGCCGGCCCGGCCAGGAAGCATGGCTGGGCACGGTGGTGGGCGGTGTGTCGGGCGCAGCGAGTCCCTCAGACGGGGCGGGCGGTGACGATGAGCCCGTAGGCCGCCAGTGAGGGCCGCAGGTTGCCGAGGCGGTGGGTGAGGCGGCCCAGTCGTTCGTCGGTGACGCCGGGCACGGGGATCGACCCGATGATGGTGTCCACCCGGAACCCGGCGTCGACCAGCATCTCCGTGACGGTCCGCACCGTGTAGAAGCGCAGGTGGGTGCGGTCCATGATGCCGCGGTCGGTGTAGTTGAAGCGCCCGAGCAGGAGTTGCAGCCGCACCAGCCAGTTGGCCACGTTGGGCACGCTGATGATGAGGGTGCCGTCGTCGGAGAGCCTGGTCCGCAGCCGGCGCAGCACCGCCGGCGGGGTCGGGCAGATGTTCGAGCGTGTCACCGAACAGCAACACGTCATAGGTGCCGTCGAGCTCCGCGGGATCGAACGTCGAAAGGTCGCCCACGTAGACGTTCTCGCACACCTGCCGGGCCCGCTCGGCCACGACCGGGTCCAGCTCGTGGCCGTCGACCCGCAGCCCGGCCCGCACCAGCACCGAGGCGAAGTAGCCCGAGGACACCCCGCCCTCGAACACCCGGTCACCCGGACCGGTCACGTCGATCACGGCCTGCGCCAGCAGGTGGTGGCCCCGGTAGGGGATCGTCTGGAGGTGGACGTAGCCGTGCTCATCGGCGTCGGCCGAGGCTCGGAGCACGGCCAGGGCATCGGGGGGCCACGGAGCGGGGAGGGTGTGCGTCACGGCGCTCGAGTGTAGGCGCCCGGTGCGGGTGGTCAGGCGGGAGGCCGGGCCGCTCCGGCGATGGCGCTTGGAGCCGGATGGGGATTGCTAGGGTTTGCCCGGCAACCCACCCGAGAGAAGGAACGGCCCTGCCCTCCCTGCTCGTGATCATCCCTGCTCTCAACGAGAAGGAGACCCTCGCCGCGGTGGTCCAGGCGGCCCTCGACCACCTGGCGGGCGACGTCCTCGTGATCGACGACGGCTCTGTGGACGGCACCGCCGCTACTGCGGCGGCCGCCGGCGCCCTCGTGGTTCGGCACCCGTTCAACCTGGGGGTGGGAGCCGCCATCCGGACCGGCTTCCGCTTCGCCGTCGAGCAGGGATACTCCACCGTCATCCAGGTGGACGCCGACGGGCAGCACGAGGTAACGGACGCCAAGCGACTGGTGGAGGTGGTCAACGACGGTGCCGATCTGGTCGTGGGCTCCCGCTTCGGTTCGGAGTACGAGGTGTCACGGATGCGGCGGGCCTCGATGAAGATGCTGTCGCGGCGGGTCAGTCGCTACCTGGGCACCACCATCCACGACACCACCAGCGGCTTTCGGGCCTTCTCGCCGGCGGCGGTGGAGCGGTTCTCCCGCAGCTACCCGAGTGCGTATCTCTCCGACACGGTGGAGGCGCTGCTCATGGCCGCCGACTGGGGCCTGACGGTGGTGGAGGTCCCGGTGCAGATGCATGCCCGCAAAGGCGGTCAGCCCTCGGCCCGCTTCGGCCGGAGCCTTTACCACCTGGTCCGGCTCATGCTGGTCATCGCCCTGCACCGCTTCCGCCGCCCCATGTACCGCCACGCCGAGGGGCTGGCATGAACCGCCTGGCGGTCGTCGTCCTCTTCGCCGCCGTGGTGCTCATGGTGTTCACCGTGGAGGTGCTGCGCCGGCGCCGGTTGTCGGAGAGCTACGCCCTCCTGTGGCTGGGGGTGGGGCTGGGAGCGCTGGCCCTGGGGCTGGCTCGCCCGCTCGTCGACCGGGTGTCGAGCGCCCTGGGCATCGCCTACGGCACCAGCCTGGTGTTCGGCGTGGCGTTGCTGTTCCTGCTGGCGGTGTGCATCAACCTCTCCATCCACGTCTCCGATCTGGAGAGCCGGGTCGAGAGCCTGGCCGAAGAGGTGGCCCTGCTGCGCGGACCGCTCCCCGGCCCGTCCGGCCCACCCACCGGCTCAGCCCCCGACGCCCGGACGCACCGGACGAGCTTCCGGCCGACCACACGTCCGACTAGGTGCAGCCCACGCTGGGCGCCGACGCGCCATCGCGCACCCCGGCTCGGCCGGTACGGTGGGCCGTGCTCATCCTCGTCGGCATCCTGGCGGTGATCATCGCCGGCCTTCTGCGCCCGGGGGGGTCCGTCCAGGCCGACCGCACCGAGCACGTGCCCCCGGGGACCCTGGTTCCCCTGCCCGCCTTCGAGCCGGGCTCGGGGCTGGAGCAGTCGTTCGTGGCCGACGCCGACGGTCTCTCCCAGGTATCGGTGCGCTTCGGGACGTACGCCCGCACCGGTACCGGCACCGTGGTGGTGCGGCTGGACACCGCGGAGGGAGAGCCGGTGGCGGCGGCCACGATCCCGCGCCAGCGGCTTCGTGACGCGGTGATCATGTCGGTGGCCAAGATGGCGCCGCAGCCGGGCTCGGCCGGCCGCACCTACCGGCTGCGCATCAGCTTCTCGGCCGACACGTCCGGCCCGGTCACGCTGTTCGGTCAGGCGCCGACCGACACCGAGCCGGCGGCGCGACGGACCGACGACCAGCCCGCCGAGCTCGCCATCGAGGTCCACACCGACTACGGCCGTGACCGCTTCGCCTTCGCCCAGATCGGGACCGCCCTGCGGCGGATCGGCGCGTACGGTCCGTTCTGGCGGCGCGGTGCGTCGGTGGTGCTGCTGGCCCTGGGCGCCATCGCGCTGCTCGTCGGGGTGGCCCTCGTGCCCCGCCGTCGGGGCCTGGTCCTGCTGCTGGCGTTCGTGGTGGTCAAGGGCGTGCTCTGGTCGGTCATCATCCCGCCCATGCTCGGGCCCGACGAGGGGGCCCATGTCGCCTACGCCCAGTTCATGGCGGTCGACCACGCCATCCCCAAGCGCGACGCTCCTCGGGGCACGCGCCGACACCTACAGCGAGCAGCTGCCGCGCCGCCGACGAGATCTTCCACAGCACGACCTGCCCCGCAGCGACCGGGCCGACTACGACGCCGCCTCGGTGGGCGACGCCCAGGCCCCGCTGGACGACGCCGGCGGCACGCGACGAGTCGAACGGCGCCGGGCCCGCGGCCGGGTACTCGCCGGCGTTCTACCTGGTGCCGACGCTGATCTACGCGGTGACGCCCGGCGGCCTGGACGTGCAGGTCGGGGCCATGCGGTTGTGGAGCGTCGCCCTCGGCGCCGTCACCGTCCTGTTCGCCGTGTACCTCGGTCGGCTGCTCTTCCCCGGGAAGGAGTCCGCCGCGTTGCTGCTCGGCGCCGGGGTGGCACTGCATCCGATGCTCAGCCAGCAGACCGCGGTGGTCAACAACGACGCCCTCACCATCGCGGCCGGAGCGGCCTGCGCCTACTACGCGGTGGCGCTGGTCGGCCGCGACCGCTCCCGGTGGGTGCCGGCGCTGGCCGGGCTGGCGTTCGGCGTGGGCCTGCTGGCCAAGCCGCTCGGCGTGGCGTTCGCCCCGGCCATCCTGGTGGCCTGGGTCATCGGTCGCCGACGGGGCTGCCGGCCCGCCCCCTGGTGGTGGGAGGCCGTCACCGCGACGGGCGCGGTGGTGGCCACCTACGGGCTGTGGGTCGTGTTCTCCGCCGCGTTCGGCTACGCCGGGGTCGGCATCCAGGACGAGCCGGGGTCGGGCGGGCGCACGCTGCGGGACTTCATCCATCTGGTGAAGTTCGACAACTTCGCCCTGCTGCGCCTGAAGTGGATCGACCAGTTCTGGGGTGACTTCGGTTGGGTCAACACGCCCTACCCGGCGGTGGTCCACGGCGTCATCGTCGGGGCCGTCCTGGTCGGGGTGGTGCTCGTGGCGGCCTGGGTGGTCGTGTTCTGCGCGACCTGGTGCTGGCCTGGCGAGGGCGGGGCCCGTTGCTCGACCCGGTGGCGGCCGATCTCGCCGCGGCCACGGCCGTGTGCGTGCTCATCCTCGGGGCGACGGCGGCCGAGCTGCACATCGTCATGTACGAGTGGTACGTGCGGGCCGGCGACCTCGCCTTCATCCAGGGCCGCTACGCCCTGATGATCGTCGCGGTGGTGCTGGTCCTGCCGGCCCTGGCGCTGCGACGACTGGTCCCGCGGCTGAGCTCGCTGATCCCGTTGGGGACGGTGGCGACGGCCATGGGCGTGCTGAACGTGCTGGCCATCGGCCTGATCGTCGAACGCTTCTACCTGTGACGCCCGCCGCTACGCTGCGGGCGGACTCGTCCCCTGGAGCGATTGACCCGTGAGCGACATCAGGCCCATCGAGCACACCGGCATCGCCCATCCGCAGATGGCGTGGACGTCGTTCGACCGCTACGCCCGCTACGCCGCCATCGTCCGGGCGGTGCGGGCGTCGCTCGGATCGGGCCGGCTCCGGGTGCTCGACGTGGGGGACACGGCCGGCCACCTCCACACCTTCGACGAGGGCCTGGACGTGGTGGGGATCGACGTCCAGATCGAACCGAAGCGCTTGCCGGGGACACCGATCGCCCTGGCCGACGGCTCCCGCCTGCCGTTTCGCGACGGGTCCTTCGACGCCGTGGTCTCGAGCGACGTGCTCGAGCACGTGCCCCCGGCCCGACGCCCGGCGTTCCTGTCCGAGCTGGGGCGGGTGAGCGGCGATCTCGTCGTGGTCGCCGCCCCGTTCGACACGCCCGGCGTGGTCGGTGTCGAGGAGCTCGTTCGCCGCTACGCGCTGATGGTCCTCGGTCACGAGCAGCCTCAGCTCGAGGAGCATCGGGCCAACGGGCTGCCCAACCTGTCCGAAACGGCGGCCATCCTGGGTGGGGGCGCCGCCGAGGTGATCACGATCGGGGCCGGGAACCTCTCGGACTGGCTGACCATGATGCTGTTGCGCTTCCAGCTCGAGGCGCGGCCCGCGCTCCAGCCGCTGAGCGACGGCTACGACCTGCTCTACAACCACGCCTTCGCCGATCGCAACGACCGGGGCCCGTTCTACCGGCACCTGGCCATCGCCCGGACCGGTGGCGTGCCGGATGCGGGCCAGCGGCCGGACGTCGGGGCCAGCGAGGACGACAATGCCGTGCCCGCCATCCTGGCCGCGCTCCTCGCCGCCGACGGGTCCGAGGCCGTTCGCCAGGACACCGTCCCGAGGCTCGATCAGTTGCAGATCCAGATGGGCCAGCTCCGCCTCGATCAGCAGGCGATGGAGGCGAAGATCGACGACCTCATCGAGTTGGCCGTGAGCGTGACCGAGCAGGCCATGGCCGTGAAGGCCCGGCTCATGCAGGTCGTGCGGCCGTTCCGCAAGAAGCCCCCAGCCGACACTTGAATCCGGGCCGGGCCCGCTCACCCTGGGGCCGCGCCGCGTACGGTCAGCCTCCCGGTGGCCGGGTTGTCAGCTTCCGCCACACTTTGCCGGCGGCCCGGCGGACGGTGGCGATCAGCCCGTCGCGGCGGACGCCGGCCACACCACGAGCGGCCAGATCCACGAAGCGGGAGCCGCCGGTGCGGGCCGGCGTCGTGGTCCCGACCTCGCTCGCGGTGTCGGGGGGGCCGAGCCCCTCGTCGCCGGCCGACCCCGAGTAGGCCTCGAGCGTCACCGGCATCGGGGGTTCGTCCACCACGACCGGCGTCCAGCCCGAGGCGGAGCGATCGGTCACGCCGACGGCGACGATCTGTTCGAGGATGGCCAGGTAGCGCTCGCCCTGGCGCGCCGGGGACCATTCGAGCAGGGCCCGGCGTCGGGCCAGATCACCGATGCGGGCCCGCTCGGCCTCGTCGCTCATGAGCTGGTCGATGGCGGCCACCCAGTCGGCGGGGGTCTCGGCCAGCAGCCCGCTGTCACCGTCGACCACGGCCTCCCGGAAGGGCTCGGTCGGGCTGGCCACCGTGGGCGTGGCGCACAGCGCCGCCTCGAGCCACTTGATGGCGCTCTTGGCCTCGTTGAACCGGCTCCCGGGAGCCAGGGGGGAGAGGTTCACGTCGAGGTCGCGCAACACCCCGACGAGCTCCAGCCAGTCCATGAACGGCAGGCGCACCACGCGGGAGCCGAAGCGGGCCAGCGCCGGGCTGTCGGGCAGGTGCCCACCCAACCACAGCTCGGCCGTCGGGTGGCGGTCGAGCACCTCGATGACCGCCGGCTCGACCCAGAACCAGTCGTCGTCGTGGGTGGTCGTGCCGCTCAGGTAGCCCAGGCGCAGCGGGCCAGGCCGTCGTGGGCGGCGCAGCTCCCGATCGGCCCGGCGGGCCAGGATGAGCCCGACCCCGTTGGCGAAGCGATAGGTGGGTAGGCCGGTCAGCGCCACGGCGCGCTCGACCAGCATGGCCGTGCTGCCGATGTAGGCGTCGCAGAGCTCGAGCGTGGTCCGGTAGCGGTTGACGCCCTGGAGGTACAACGCGGCCTCGGCGGGAGCCAGCCGGGCGAGGGCCGGCACCTCGTCGACCACCGCCGGGTCGAAGATGAGGTCGTCCACGTCG
Organism: uncultured Microthrixaceae bacterium; assembly: GCA_963726905.1. Classification (GTDB taxonomy): domain Bacteria; phylum Actinomycetota; class Acidimicrobiia; order Acidimicrobiales; family Acidimicrobilacustridaceae; genus UBA4742. The sequence goes on along the minus strand of CAVSDZ010000009.1, from coordinate 5,964 downwards.
AACGCCAGCGGGACCCCGGCGGCGTGCCAGATCCGGGCCAGCTCCACGATCGTCGACGTGGCCGGCACCCGGTAGAGGACGACCACATCGGCGTCGCGACCCAACGCCTCGAGCTCGGGATCGCGATAGTGCCGGACCTCGACGCGCACCCCGACACCGGCCAGGGCCTCGGCCGGGAGCCGGGCCCGGTACCGCAGCGGCGCCCCCTGGATCCCCGAGACGAAGAGCACCGACCGCACCTTCTGCTCCGCGCCGGCGGGGTCGCCGACGTCGACGATCGAACGGAATCGGCGCTCGAGCGCTTCGACCTGGTCGCCCAGGGAGCGAACCGTGACGGGCGCTCCGGCCCCGTCCGTCAGCCGTTTCACCAGCCCCGGTTCCTCGATCAGGCGGGCGAGGGCGGAGGCCAGGGCGCCGGCGTCCCCGGCGGCGACCACCAGGCCGTTGGCGCCGTGCACGATCACCTCCTCGGGGCCCAAGGTGTCGGTGCACACCACCGGCACCCCGGCGGCCAGCGATTCGCGGGTCAGCAGGGAGTAGCTCTCGCGGGCCACCGACGGGAGCACCAGGGCGTCGTGGGCGGCCAGCACGTCGGGCAGCGCGGACGGCTCGAACGGCGCCAACACGTCGACCGGCAGGCCGGCGATGGACCGGCCCGACTTCTCCAGGTACTCGTCGATGCCGTAGGCGCTGAGCCGCCAGGTCGGCCGATCGTCGGAGGCGAGGCGCTCGACGGCGTCGAGCAGGACCTCGACGCCCTTCATCGGATTCGGTCCACCGGCGTACAGCAGCCGGATCGGCCGGTCGTCGCCGTCGGCCTCCGGAGCGCCCGCTCGGCGCGTCCGGTCCCCGGTGAACAGCGTCAGGACCTCGGGGGGGAGGCCGTTCTCGTCCACCACCACCCGCCCTGGGGCGACGCCGTTGGCGACGAGGACGCCGGTCATGCTGGCCGACGGCGACAGCACCACGTCGGCCGCCTCGAGCAACGTGGCCAGGGCCGCCGCCCGCTCGGTCCGCCACTCGGCCGTCACCTGGCACGGGCATTCACCGGCGGCCGGCACGAGGCAGCACGGTCGCATGTCCTGATCGACGAGGAACTGGCGGCTGCACAGCCACCAGTAGTCGTGCATGGTGACGGCCACCCGGGCGCCGGCGGCCTTCGCCACCGGCAACAGGCCGGCGCCGAGTGACTGCAGCGAGTGGAAGTGCACCACCTCGGGCGCCCAGTCGGCCACGAAGGCGCGGAAATGGTCGGTGACGGCCGGATTCCGCCAGTTGTGCTCGTCGGCCCACCCGATCCAGGGGGACGTGACGATCCAGGTGACGGGCAGGCCGGTCTCGTCGGTGTCGTGCCAGCTCTCGAGGGGTTCCCGGTCGCCGATCCAGCCGGCGTAGACCGCGACATCGTGGCCCCGGTCGGCCAGGCCCCGGGCCAGACGCTGGGGCTGCAGGGTCCCGCCGCTCACGAAATTGGGTGGATAGTGGGCCGAGACGGTCAGGATGCGCATGCGGCAGGAGAGGCTATCCGCAGCCCCTGTGTTGCGGAGCGGGCCGCGCCCTGTGCTCTACTACCGGGGCTACCGGCGCGCTCGCCGGGGCCGTCCCTGCCCGCCCCTCTGGAGGCCCTTTCCTCGATGAACGCCCTGGCTGACCTGTCCCAGTCGCGGGACCTGCTGGTCAACCTGACGCTGCGCGAGCTTCGGGGCAAGTACAAGCGTTCGGTGCTCGGGTGGGGGTGGTCACTGCTCAACCCGCTGGCCACGATGATCATCTTCTCGCTGGTCTTCGGCAAGCTCCTGAAGATCAAGCCGGCCGTCGGCGACCCCTCGGGGCTGGTCAACTACCCGGCCTTCCTCCTGTGCGGGCTCCTGGCCTGGAACTTCCTGTCCAACGGGATGAACAACGGGATGGTGGCCCTGCTGGGCAACGCCGGGCTCATCAAGAAGGTCTGGTTCCCCCGCCAGGTCCTGGTCTTCGCCACGATCCTGGCGCTGGACTGGAGCTTCGTCATCGAGATGGGCCTCCTCGTGGTGTTCCTGCTGGCGCTCGGGAACATGGTCCTGCCCTGGCTGTTCGGCGTGATCCTGGCCATGGTCGTCCTCACCGTGTTCGTCACGGGGATCGGCCTCCTCCTGTCGATGCTCAACGTGTACTTCCGCGACCTGCAGTACCTGGTGGGCATCGGCCTCCAGCTGTGGTTCTACGCGACGCCGATCATCTACCCCATCTCCCTGGTGCCGGCGAGGCTGCGGCCGTGGTACTCGCTGAACCCTATGGTCGGGTTCGTCCAGATCTTCCGGGCGCTGCTCTACGACCTGCGCTTCCCCAGTCTCGGCACGGTGGCCTACGTCACGGCGTGGTCGGTGGCCAGCTTCGTGGTGGGGATGGCCGTGTTCCGCAAGTTCGAGCCCCGCCTGGCCGAGGAGCTCTGATGGGCGACGTCGCCGTCGCCGTCGACGGGGTCTCCAAGACCTTCCGGCTCTACCACGACCGCAATCAGACGCTGAAGGCCACGCTGATGCGCGGCCGCCGCGCCCGCTACGAGGAGTTCCAGGCCCTCGACGACGTGTCGCTGCAGGTCCCGGCCGGCACCACCTACGGGCTCATCGGGGAGAACGGCTCGGGCAAGAGCACGTTGCTCAAGTGCATGGCCAAGATCCTGCGACCCGACGCCGGGTCCATCAACGTGGAGGGCAAGATCTCGGCCCTGCTCGAGCTCGGGGCCGGGTTCCATCCCGAGTTGTCGGGCAAGGAGAACATCTACCTGAACGGCGCCATCCTGGGCCTCGGGTCCAAGGACATCGACCGCAAGTACGACGAGATCGTGGAGTTCGCCGGGCTGGAGCGATTCATCGACACCCCGGTGAAGAACTACTCGTCGGGCATGTACGTCCGCCTCGGCTTCTCGGTGGCCATCAACGTCGAGCCCGACGTCCTGCTCGTGGACGAGGTGCTGGCGGTGGGCGACGAGGCCTTCCAGCGACGGTGCAACGAGAAGTTCGCCGACCTGCGGGCCCAGAACAAGACCATCGTGGTGGTGTCGCACGCGTTGGCCCTCATGCGCACGATCTGCGACGAGCTGGCCTGGTTCGAGCACGGCCGGCTGCGGATGTCGGGCCCCGCCGGCGACGTGGTCGACCGGTACGTGGCCGAGGTGCAGACCGACCGGCACGACGGTGGGGGCGACGACTCGGCCCGATGGGGCTCGGGCGAGGCCCTCATCGAGCACATCGAGGTGCTCGGCCCCGACGGTCGGGCCACCACCCGGCTGCACACCGGCGACGCCGTCACCTTCCGGCTCCACTACCGGGCGCCCCAACGGGTCGAGCGGCCCGTGTTCGGCCTGGCCTTCTACAACTTGGAGGGCATGTTGGTGAGCGGGCCCAACACCCGTGAGGCCAACATGGTGCCCGACTACATCGAGGGCGGGGGCGTGGTCGACCTGACCGTCGACGACCTCATGTTGCTGCCGGGCACGTACGACATCACCGCGGCGCTGTACGACTACGCCGTCGTGCACCCGTTCGACTTCCGTCAACGGGTCGTGCGCTTCGACGTGGACCCGGGCATCCCCCACGAGACGTTCGGTGGTGTGATGTCGCTGAACGGGCGCTGGTCGACCACCGCCGGGAGCGACTCGTGAGCCGAGCCCGGCGCTCGAGCGTGGCCGTGCTCGTCGACGCCACCACGCCGGTGGGCACCGAGCTCGACGCGGGGGAGCTGGCCGCCACCGTGCGGGCCGTGGAGGCCCTGACCGCCGCCGGTGAGCCCGCCCACCTCGTGCTCGTCGGGCCGGCCCCGATGGCGGTGACCACCACCCGGCCGGTGGTGGCCGTGAGCGACCACGGCATCGCCGCCGGGTCGGCCCTGGCCCGGGGGTTGGCCGCCACCCGCGCCGCCCGGGTGGCCTACGTCCGCGTCGGGGCGCGGCCCGACCCCTCGTGGCTGGACCGGGCGCTCGACTCCCTGGATCGCCACCACGGGGCGGCGGTGGTGGCGGCCACCCCCGTCGATGAGGCCCGCGGCGAGCCGTTGGCTCGGCCGGCCGGTTTGTCCTTCACCGGGCACCCACTGCCCGCCGTGGCCCCCCATGACGGACCGGGGTTGGTCCGTACGATGGTGCCCGGCCCGGCCTGGGTGGGCCGGCGGGTGGAGCTGGAGGCGGTCGGCTCGTTCGACGACGAGCTCGACCAGCCCTTCGCCGGGATCGACCTGGCCTGGCGGCTGTGGCTGGCCGGCCGTGAGGTGCTCATCGACCCCACGCTCACCGTGGCGGCGTCGGAGGCCGCCGCCGGCGTGACTGCGCCGGTGGGCGAGGCGGCGCGCCGGGCGGAGATCTCCGCCCTCACCATGATCTACCGCAACTACGACGATGCCAGCCTGGCCGCCGCCCTGCCCGCCGCCCTCGAGCTGAGCCGCGCCCGCCTGGCGGCCCGGGGCGTGGCCGGGCCCGCGGACGAGGGCACCGCCGCCGCCGACTTCGCCGCTCGCCTGGCGGCCCTGGAGGTCGAGCGGGAGGACGTCCAGGCCGAGCGCCGCCGGCCCGACGCGGAGATCCTCACCCTCCTCGGGCCCGCCCTCGATCCCGACGACGGGGACGAGGGCTTCCTGGCCGCCCATGCGGCCACGGTGGCGGCGGCGAGCGACCTGGCCCGCTTCACCGGACGGCGGCGGGTGGTGGTGGCCACCGCCGATGCCATCACGACGAGGATGGCGGGGCCGGCCATCCGGGCCTGGCGGTTGGCTTCCGAGCTGGCCCTCGACCACGAGGTGCGGCTGGTCAGCATCACCGTCGGCCGAGCTGAGCGACCCCTCGTTCTCGGTCGAGGTCGTGCGCTACGCGGAGGTCAATGATCTCGTCGACTGGTGCGACGTGTTCGTGTTCCAGGGGTGGGTCATGGCCGGGCTCGAGAGCTTCCAGCGCTCCGACAAGGTCTTCGTGGCCGACATCTACGACCCGCTGCACCTCGAGCAGCTCGAGCAGGCCCGCGACGACGGCGAGCGCATCCGGCGCCGGGCCATGCGTCGACGCCGACCGCGGTGCTCAACGAGCAGCTGCTGCGGGGCGACTTCTTCCTGTGCGCCAGCGCCAAGCAGCGCGACCTCTGGCTCGGTCACCTGGCGTCGCTCGGTCGGGTCAACCCCGCCACCTACGACGACGACCCCGGCCTCGACTGCGCTCATCGACGTCGTCCCGTTCGGCATCTCGGACGACCCGCCGGAGCGCACCGGCCCCGGCTCCGGGGGGTCATCCCCGGCATCGGCGCCGACGACGCCGTCATCCTCTGGGGCGGTGGCGTCTACAACTGGTTCGATCCGCTGACCCTGATCCGCGCCGTCGACCACCTGCGCGAGCGGCGGCCCGACGTGCGGCTCGTGTTCCTCGGCATGCGGCACCCGAACCCCGACATCCCCGAGATGCGCATGGCGGTCGAGGCCCGGCTGCTGGCCGACGACCTCGGGCTCACCGGCGTGCACGTCTTCTTCAACGAGGAGTGGGTGCCCTACGACCATCGGCAGAACTTCCTGCTCGACGCCGACGTCGCCGTGACCACGCACTTCCACCACGTCGAGACCGACTACTCGTTCCGCACCCGGGTGCTCGACTACCTGTGGGCCACGCTGCCGACGGTGACCACCAACGGCGACTCGCTGGCCGACCTCATCGAGCGCAAGGGCCTCGGCCTCACGGTTCCGCCCGAGGACGTCGATGCCCTGGCCGACGCGCTGTTCACGCTGCTCGACGACAAGGCCCGAGCCGAGGCCTGCCGCGAGAACATCCGCGAGATCGTCCCCGAGCTGGTGTGGGCCGAGACCCTGCGACCGCTCGTCGAGTTCTGCCGGGCGCCGCGCCGGGCCCCCGACCTCATGGAGGGCCTCATCGGCGACGACCACGGCCCCCATCCGACCGAGCTCACCCCCGCGCCCGCGGCTTCGGCGCCGACGTGGCCCTCGTCGTGCGCT
>CAVSDZ010000008.1:0-26368 GCA_963726905.1 uncultured Microthrixaceae bacterium | reverse complement strand
CGGCCTGGTCGTCGGGGTTGCCGTAGGCGAAGTTGAGATCGGCCAGGGGCTTGCCCAAGGTGTTGGTGAGGAACCAGATCGCCGTTGCGGACGATGCCGGTGGTGTCGGTCCCGTCACCGTTCCAGTCGCCCACGACGGGGATGTCGCCCGGGTCGCCGTAGCCGAACGTGGTGTCGGCGAAGGGCTTGCCCAGGCGTGTTCACCAGGTACCACCCGCCGTCGCGGACGATGCCGGGGGTGTCCTTCCCGTCCCCGTTCCAGTCGCCCACGATCGGGCTGGTCGCCCGGGTCGCCGTAGCCGAAGACGACATCGGCCGACTCCCTTCCCGATGGTGTTGACCAGGTACCACACGCCGTTGCGCACGACGCCGGGGGTGTCGATGCCGTCACCGTTCCAATCCCCGCAGACGGGGATGTCGCCGCGGTCGCCGTAGCCGAACGTGCGGGTCTGCTCGCCGCCGCTGGGGTCGTCGGTGAGGTACCAGGTGCCGTCGCGGACGGCGCCGGGGGTGTCCTCCCGTCGCCGTTCCAGTCGCACATGAGGCGGGTGCCGCTGGACAGGTGGTAGCGCGGCGCCGCCTCGGCCACGCCGGTGGCCACGCTGGTTCGACTCGAACAGGTCGAACTTCATCTGGGACCACTTGGCCGAGGCGCGGGCCCGGATCTCGTCGAGGCGGGGGTAGAGCTGATCGCCGGGGCAGCCGGTGAGCCCCACGTCGCGGTGGCCGATCACCGACGCCAGCACGACGTGGGTGCCCTCGAGGTAGCGGTCGGTGGCCCGGATGCGGTAGTCGGCCGAGCCGCTCGGGTAGACGCCGTGGATGTAGAGCTTCCAGCCGATGAGGTCGCCCACGCTGTCGACCATGGCCTGCGGCGGGGAGGCGGCGGTGAAGTCGCCCAGGGTCACGATGCCGGTGGTGGCGGTGTTGGCCCCGAGCGCGTGGCCGCCGATGACGGTGGAGGTGATGCCCCCGCCCGCGCCTCCCACACGCCGCCGAACTTGTCGACGGCGAAGTTGTAGGCGATGTCGTTCCAGCCCCGGGCGTCCTGGTGGAAGGCCTGGATGGAGCGCAGGATGCCGGGCACGTCAGCGGGTGAGTACACGTTCTGGGTGACCGAGTGGTGCACGATGGCGTGCTCCACGTCCGGGGCGTAGTCGTAGGGCTCCTTCGGTGGGCGGGCCCCCCACGCCGAACGCGGGTTGATGGGCGGGCGGTTGCCGTCGGGTGCCGTCGAGGTGGCCGCCGGCGGGTCGGTGGGGACCGGCGCCAGCGTCGTCTTCTCGCGGGCCAGATGCACCGTGAGCGCCGCCGGAGCCCGGCGGGCAGGCTGATCTCGTAGCCGTCGGACGCCCCGAACCAGGCGCCGTCGGTGGTGGGCACGCCGTGGGTGACGGTCGCGGCGTGCCGGGCCTCGGCCGAGCCGGGGTCGGGGGCGTCCCCGCCGTCGAAGCCGAGCTCGGTCCAGTCGCTCCAGGCGCCGTCGTGATGGACCCGCACCAGGGCCGGGGCCGCTCCCGGGGTCCGGGCCGACACGCCGATGAGGGTGAACGGCGCGATCCCCGCCGGACGTGGCCCGTAGGCGCCCCGGCTGGGCGTCCTGGTTCCGGTGCTGCGCCTCGAACGGCGTCAGCGGCGCAGCCGTCGCCGCCACGGCGGCATCGACGCCCGAGGGCGCTCCGATGAGGGCGGGAGCCTCGTTGTCGATGTGGGTGGAGACCTGGGCGGCGTAAGCCGGGGCCGGGCCGAACACCACCCCGCCGGCGAGCAGGAGGGCGGCCACGGCCGCCAACGGCAGCAGGCGAAAGGCGCGGGGGGAGCGGAACATGCGGCGTCCTTTGAGCAGTGGGGCGCGGGTGACCCCCCGATGGTAGGGGCGGGGGCGGGCCGCCTTGGTCATCGGCATCCGCGCCGGGCGACCGAAGCAGAATACGCAGGGGTTCCGCCCAGTCGTGAGAGGGCGCCATCGGAGGGTGAGGCGTCAGGGGGTGGGCGTCAGAAGGTGGGGCGCACCACGCCGATGGTGGCCGGACCGGCGGGCAGCCAACGGCCGGTCACCGGGACGTCCCCCGGCTCGCCGTAGCTGGCCACGATGTCGGCGAAGGGCTTGCCCACGGTGTTGACCAGGTACCACCAGGCCCCCCGCTTGACGCCGACGGAGTCGCGGCCGGACCCGCTCCAGTCACCAACCACCCCGACGTCACCGGGGTTGCCGTAGCCGAAGGAGAGGTCGGCGAACGGTTTGCCCGCGGTGTTCACCAGGTACCACACCGCGCCCCGCTTCACCCCGGGCGTGTCGGTGCCGTCGCCGTTCCAGTCGCCCACCACGGGGACGTCACCGGGGTTGCCGTAGCCGAAGGTGAGGTCGGCGAACGGTTTGCCCAGGCTGTTGACCAGGAACCACACGCCGTTGCGCACGACCCCGGGGGTGTCGGTCCCGTCGCCGTTCCAGTCGCCGCACACCGGGATGTCGCCGGGGCCGCCGTAGCCGAAGTCCAGCTCGGACAGGCCGCCGGTGGTGGCGTTGGTGAGGAACCAGGTGCCGTTGCGGAACACGCCGGGCGTGTCGACCCCGTCGCCGTTCCAGTCGCACATCAACGTCGTGCCTCCGGCCGGGGCACCGAACACGTAGGTCTCGTCGGCCACACCGGAGGTGGCGCTGTTGCGGAGGAACAGCTGCGGGCGCCCCTGCGGGCTGCCGCTGACGGCGGCCAGCTTGGCCGGGCTGCAGCAGAACCGGCTGATGTCGACGTTGCCCACGATGCCGGGGAGGGTGCCGGTGCTGGTGTACTGCCAGAACAGCCACGACGTCCATCCGCCGGGCAGGGGGAGCGGATCGGGGGCGCTCGTCCAGCGGGCGATCCACAGCGGGTAGTTGGCCAGGCTGGTGGTGTTGGCCAGGGCACTCGACCAGAACCCGGGGCTCACGTAGATCATGGGGAGCCGGCCGGTGAGCTGCTGCACCGTCGCCAGCCAGGTCGCAGGTCCAGCTGGTCAGATCAGCGGGGCTCAGCCCCCCGGTGTGCTCGAGGTCGAGCACCGGCGGCAGGTCGAGGGCGCCGTGCAGGACCCCGGTGACCCCCACGAACTGGCGGGCCTGGTCGGCCGCAGTGCTGAGCGGGAGGGCGGGGCGGCCCATGTGGTAGGCGCCCCGGTAGAGGCCGGCGCCGCCGGCGCCGGCGAAGTCGCTGGCGAAGAACGGGTTGGTGTAGGGCGGGTTGGCCCCGTCGAGCCCCTCGGTCGCTTTGACGAAGGCGAAGCTCGTGCCCGAGGCCGCCACCGCCGGCCAGTTGATCGACCCACCGGTGTGCTGCCAGCTCGACACGTCGGGCCCCAGCAGGAAGCCGGTGCCCGCCACGGCGGGAGCGACCACGTCGGACGGCATCGGTGCCGGCGGGGTGCGGGGAGTGGGCGTCGCCGCGGCCGCCGGCGTGACCGCCAGCCCGAGGCCGGCCACGAGGGAGAGCACCAACGCCACGGCGGCGCTGCGGGAGGGGCGGCTCAGCATCGGGAGCTCCTCGATCGGGAGGGGTGCGGGGAGGGGGTGGGGGAGGCACCGCAGTGGTAGACCACCCCCCATGAAAGGTCTCATTCTGTCAGGCGGCGCCGGAACGAGGCTTCGCCCCATCACCCACACCAGCGCCAAGCAGCTCGTACCGGTGGCCAACAAGCCGATCCTGTTCTACGGGATCGAGGACATGGCCGAGGCCGGGATCACCGAGATCGGCATCATCGTGGGCGACACCCGCGACGAGATCATGACGGCGGTGGGCGACGGTTCCGACTGGGGGGTGAAGGTCACCTACATCGGCCAGGACGCCCCGCTGGGGCTGGCCCACTGCGTGCGCATCGCCCGCGACTTCCTCGGCGACGACGACTTCGTGATGTACCTGGGCGACAACATGCTGCAGCAGGGTCTGGTCGAGTTCATCGGGCGCTTCGAGCAGGACCGGCGGGCAGGCCTCGAGCCCACCCTCGACGGCGAGCACCATGAGCCCGCCGCCCAGATCCTGCTGTGCCCCGTGCCGGACCCTCAGCGCTTCGGGGTGGCCGAGGTCGACGACGCCGGCCACGTGGTCCGCCTGCTGGAGAAGCCCGAGCACCCCCCGTCGAACCTCGCCCTCGTGGGGGTGTACCTGTTCACCTCGGTCATCCACGAGGCCGTGGCCGCCATCGAGCCCTCCCCCCGGGGCGAGCTGGAGATCACCGACGCCATCCAGTGGCTCATCGACCAGGGCTACCGGGTGCGCCACGAGGTGGTGGACGGCTGGTGGCTCGACACCGGCAAGAAGGATCCCCTGCTCGAGTCGAACCGCCGGGTGCTCGAGACCATCGAGCCCCGCATCGACGGTGAGCTGGACGGGGACTCCTCGGTCGACGGCCGGGTCGTCATCGAGGCGGGTGCCCAGCTCGTCAACTCCACCGTCCGGGGCCCGGCCATCATCGGCCCCGGGACCCGCCTGGTGAACAGCTACATCGGGCCGTTCACCGCCGTGGCCAACGACTGCGAGATCGTCGATTCGGAGGTGGAGCAGTCGGTGGTGCTCGAGCACAGCCGCATCCTCGGCGTCCCCCGGCTGTCCGACTCCCTGCTGGGCAAGTACGTGGAGGTCCGCCGGTCGAGCGCGCGACCCCGCGCCACCCGCCTCATGCTGGGGGACCACTGCAGCGTCGATCTCGAGTAGCGCCCTCGATCCTCTCCCCACCCACCCACCCCACCCACCCCACCCACCCACGCGCTTTCTGTCCCTTCAGCGACTCCTCTCAGGTCGGTGGTGGGACAGAAACGTCGGTGAGGGGCACGGGTGGGACAAAAACGGCGGTGGGGGGCTCGGCTAGCCTCGCCGGATCATGGCCACCGTGACCGAATCCGACGTCATCGCCGGCGTGTACCTCGTCGAGCCCACCATCCACGGCGACGAACGGGGGTACTTCGTCGAGACGTACCGCCGCGAGTGGTTCCCCCAGGGCCGGGAGATGATCCAGGGCAACCGGGGCGACCGCCAGGCCGGCGCCATCGTGGGGCTGCACTACCACCTCCACCAGGCCGACTACTGGTACGTGCCCTACGGCACCGCCCGGGTCGTGCTCCACGACCTGCGCCAGGGCTCGCCCACCGACGCCGCCACCCTCAGCATCGACCTGGGCCGCCAGCCCGACGGCACCCACAGCCACCGGGGCGTGTTCATCCCTCCCGGGGTGGCCCACGGGTTCGCCGCCCTCACCGACATGACCATCACCTACCTGGTGGACGGGTACTACAACCCCGCCGACGAGTGCGGGGTGGCCTGGGACGACCCCGCGGTCGAGGCCGACTGGGGTCTCACGGACCCCATCCTGTCGGCCCGTGACCAGCAGAACCCCCGGCGCGCCGACCTGGACCCGATGTTCCAACCCCATTACGGCCTGCGCCCCTGACCGTTCGCCCTGGCTCCACGGGGTCTGCGAGGATTGCGGCCATGAAATTGTTCGTGACCGGCGCCGCCGGCTTCATCGGATCGAACTACGTCCGCTACGTGCTGCGCGAGACCGACGACGAGGTCACCGCCTACGACGCCCTGACCTACGCCGGCAACCTGTCCACCTTGCGCGACGTCGACGACAGCCCCCGGTTCCAGTTCGTCAAGGGCAACATCTGCGACCGCGCCACCCTCGAGGAGGCCATGGCCGGGCACGACGCCGTCGTCCACTTCGCGGCGGAGAGCCATGTGGACCGCTCCATCATCGGCCCCGACGACTTCGTCCACACCAACTGCTTCGGCACCAACGTCGTGCTCGACACCGCCCGCACCCTGGAGATCGGCCGGGTCGTCCACATCGGCACCGACGAGGTCTACGGCTCGGTGGAAGTGGGCTCGTCACGCGAGTCCGACCCACTCGAGCCCCGCTCGCCCTACTCGGCGTCGAAGGCCGGGTCCGACCTCATCGCGCTCTCGTACTTCTCGACCTACGACGTTCCCGTCAGCGTGACCCGCTGCACCAACAACTTCGGCCCGTACCAGTACCCCGAGAAGGCGATCCCGCTGTTCACCACCAACCTGCTCGACGGCCGCCCCGTCCCGCTGTACGGCGACGGCCTGAACGAGCGGGACTGGCTCTACGTGGACGACCACTGCCGGGCGGTGCACCTCGTGTTGACCGACGGCGCCCCCGGTGAGATCTACAACATCGGGGCCGGCAACGAGACGCCCAACCGCGTCCTGGTGGACAAGCTGCTGGCCCTGCTCGGGGCGGGTGAGGACATGATCGACTACGTGGCCGACCGACTGGGCCACGACCGGCGCTACTCGGTGGACATCACCAAGATCACCGCCCTGGGCTGGGCCACGCCAGCGCTCCCTCGACGAGGCGCTGGCCGAGACGGTGGACTGGTACCGCGACAATCGTTGGTGGTGGGAACCACTCAAGGGCTCCTGAGGCCGGAGGGAAGCAGTGCGCATCCTCATCACCGGTGCCGGCGGACAGCTCGGCCGCGAGCTGGTCGACGTCTTCGCCGACCACGACGTTGTCGCCGTCGACCACCGCCGCCTCGACATCGCCGATCGCGACGACGTGCTGGGCGCCATCACCACCCTGCGTCCCGACGTGGTGGTCAACGGGGCGGCGTGGACGGCGGTCGACGCCTGCGAGGGCGACGCCGACCGGGCCTGGGCCGTCAACGCCCTCGCCGTGCGCCACATCGCCGACGGCGCCCGGCGGGTCGGGGCCCGGGTGTGCCAGGTGTCGACCGACTACGTGTTCGACGGCACCAAGGCCGACCCCTACGTCGAGTGGGACCCACCCGCCCCCGCCTCGATGTACGGCCGCTCGAAGCTGGGCGGCGAGCGGGAGCTGAGCCCCGACGACACGATCGTGCGCACCTCGTGGGTGTGCGGCTACCACGGCGCCAACATGGTCAAGACCATCCTGCGCCTGGCCGGCGAGCACGACACGCTCAGCTTCGTGGACGACCAGCGCGGCCATCCCACCTTCGCCGAGGACCTCGCCGCGTCAGATCCACCGCCTCGTGGTCGACCGGCGCCCCGGCCTGTTCCACGTCACCAACCAGGGTGCGGTGAGCTGGTTCGAGTTCGCCCAGGCCGTGCTGGCCGCCGCCGGGCTCGACCCCGACCGCGTCCGACCGGTGGCCACCGCCGACCTCGTCCCGGCCCGGCCGGCCCCGCGGCCGGCGAACTCGGTGCTCGACAACGCCGCCCTGCGCCTGTCGGGCCTGGCCCTGGCCGCCGACTTCCACGAGCCGCTGGACCGCCTGGTCGTCCGCCTGCAGGCCGGCTGAGCGTGGAACCGGGGACGCCTTCCCCGCCCTCGCGCCGCGTGCGGGTCGTGGTGGTCAACTTCAACGGCGGCGACGCGGTGCTCCGCTGCGTCGACGCGCTGGCCGCGCTCGACACCGTGCACCAGGTCGAGGTGGTGGTGGTCGACAACGCCTCGCAGCGACGGCAGCCCCGAGGCGCTGCGGGGCCGCCCGGGGGTCGCGGTGTGGCCGACGGGGAAGAACCTGGGCTTCGTGGCCAACAACCTGGCCCTGGCCGACCTCGGCGGCATCGACTACGTCGGCCCTCGTCAACAACGACGCCTTCGTCGACCCGGGCTGGCTCGACCCGCTCGTCGCCGCCCTGGAGGCCGACCCCCGGCTCGGCGCGGTGCAGTCGAAGATCGTGTTCGAGGGTCGCCGCACACCCGACGGGCTCGTGCGGTGATCAACAACGTGGGCGGCATCGTCCTGGCCGACGGCAGCGGCGCCGACCGTGGCTTCGGCGAGCCCGACGAGGGCCAGTACGACCAGCCCGACGAGATCTTCGCCTGGTGCGGCGGCAGCGTGCTGCTGCGCCCGTCGTACCTGGCCGACGTGGGGCTGTTCGACGAGCACCTGTTCCTCTACTACGAGGACACCGACCTGTCGTGGCGGGGCCGGGCCCTGGGCTGGCGCTACCGCGTCGAGCCCGCCTCGGTGGTGCACCACCTGCACGCGGCCAGCACCGGGGGCACCAGCGCGGTGTTCCGCTACTACAACGAGCGCAACCGCCTGGTGGTGCTGGTCAAGAACGCCCCGGCGGCGCTGGCCCGGCGCGCCGCCCTGCGCCATCCGCTGTCGACGCTGTCGTACCTGCGTCGGGCGCTGCGTGGAGGCGGCTGGCCGGCCGCCGGCGCCCCGACCTGGCCCTCGTCGGCGTGCGCATCCGGGCCTACGGCGGCTTCCTGCGGCTCCTGCCCGGTGCGCTCGCCGCCCGCCGCCGGCTCAACCGGCGCCGGACCGTTCCCGAGGTGGCGGTGAGCCGCTGGATCGGTCGGACCTGAGGTCGCTCGGCCACCGGCTCGTCGTCGCCGGGAGCCGGCGGGCGCGACTCGGCGACGACCGGCGCAACCGGGGCCGGCGGGGCTGAGGACCGGGCGACGGTCCCACCCGGCGACGACCAGCATTGCCGCGTAGGCGCCGCACGCGGTCAGGGCCAGGGCGAACAGGCGCCACCGCCCGAGCGGGGGCGCCCATCCGGTGCCGTCCAGGTAGGCGAAGATGGCCGCCGGCTCGCCGACGACGTAGCGGGTGAGGGCGACGGCATGGGCGAAGAACTGACCGGTGGCCATGCCGAGGGCCACCACCACGAGCAGGCCCCGCCTCATCCAGACCAGGCCGGGACGAACGGGCGGGTCGGGCGGCGATCACCCAGGCCGGCCACCACCGGCACCCCGATGGCCAGGGGCAGGCTGTAGCGGCCCTGCCACACGAAGCCGATGCGGGGCGCGCTGGCCGCCTCGGCCACCAGCGGGAACACCGACCGCCGCGGCCGTGATCATCGACCACCACGAGCCGTTGGCGCCAGGTCCCGACCACGAGGGCGACCACGATGAGCACGACCGACGCCGAGCGAGCCATCCGCTGGTGTCCACGACCGGGATGGTGGTGTCGAGCCAGCCGAAGACGCCGAACAGCTGGCGGGTGCGGAACCAGAGCTGGTCGTAGGACATGCGCAGCGCCGTGCGGAAGGTGAGGCCGGGGACCGGGGCGCCGGACTCGGCCGAGTCGGAGACGAACCACAGGATCCAGGCGACGGTGGCCGCGCCGACCACGACGATGGCGCCGAGCACGCGGCCACCCGCCGGTCGCGGCGCAGCGTCGTCCAGCCGGGCCCGGCTGCCGGCCAGCGCGACCACCGTGCGCCACGACGAGGACGAAGAAGGCACGGGGCTCAGCGGCCGGGCCACCACGAACGCCGCCCGACGACCACCGCCGACCCGCACCAGGAGCCGCGTCGACGGGCGGCCGGTGGTGGCGACAGCAGCTCCAGCCAGGCCAGCCAGGTGGCGAAGGCGGCGGCGATCTCGAACCCGCTGGGGTTGATCGAGCCGATGAGGAAGAAGGCCATGGGCGTGGCGGCCAACGCGGCGCCGGCCACGGTGAAGCGGCCGGAGGTGGCCTCGCGGGCCGACGCCAGACCCGAGGCCAGCAGGGCGGCCCCGACGAGCACGCTGCACAGGCGCATGGCGTAGAGGGCGCCTGCGCCGGCGCAGCAACCGGCTGGGCCAGCCGACGAGCAGGTAGAAGACGGGCGGATAGGTGCCGCCGTCGGTCACCGCCTCGACCATGGTCGAGTCGGTGCCCAGATCGGGGGCGCAGCCGGCGGGCATGTTGGCCGGGTTGAAGGCGAAGCAGGCCGAGTCGCCGGTGCGTTGGCGATGCCTCGGGGCACCTGGACGTAGGTGTCGAGCCGGGCCGGCAGGTACTCGGTCTCGGGCTCGAGCACGCTGCGGCCCCGGAACTGGCCGTGGGCCACCGCGGCGGCCTTGATGGCGTGGCGCGGGCTCGTCGGGCACGCTCAGCAGCGGGCTGGACAGCGCCCACAGGGTGCCGAGGGCGGCGAGACACGCGAAGGCGCCCCACCACAGGGCCCGGTCGCCGGTGAGCACGGCCGCCGAGGGCGGTGGGAGCGACGCGGGGGCGAGGGCACGGGCGCAAACGCTACCCGTCCCTGCCCTCCTGCGCCCGGCCTAGGGGAAGATGGGTCATGGCCTCCCGGATGACCGCCCTGCGCGAGGGCAACCCGCTGCCCCCGGGGACCATCGCCGTGGGCGCCGGCCTGGCCGTGACCGGTCTGGCCTCCTACGCCTACCTGGTGATCAGCGCCCGGGTCCTGGGTCCGGCGCAGTCGGGCAGCCTGTCGGTGCTGTGGGCGCTGGTGTTCATGATCGGCGGCATCTTCCTCCCTTCGAGCAGGAGGTGAGCCGCCGCCTGGTGGGTCGGCGCGTGGCCGGCCTCGGCGGACGCTCCATCGTCCGTCGGGCCCTGGCCCTGGGCGCGGTCGCCGTCGCCGTCCTGGTCCTCGGTCTTCGCCGTCTTCGCCCCCGTCCTCACCGACCGGCTCTTCAACGGCCAGGGCCTGCTCGTGGTGGGGCTGATGCTGGGCGTCGGCCGGGTACCTGGTGGCCAACTGGACCGAGGGCGTGCTGTCGGGCTCGGGCCGCTTCGCCCGCTACGGCGGGTACCTGGGCGGCGAGTCGACCCTGCGCCTCTCGATCTGCCTGGTCCTGCTGGCCGTCGGCGTCCGCACCGCCGGCCCGATCGGCCTGGCCCTCGGCATCGCCCCGCTGGTGGTGGCGGTGCCGGCGCTGTGGTGGCGCCGGGACACCACCGTGGCCGAGCCCGAGGTGGCCTGGCGCGACCTGGCCGGCGGGCTGGGGGTCGCTGCTCGCCGCCGCCGTGCTGGCCCAGCTGCTGATCAACGCGTCGCCCGTCCTGCTCCAGGTGCTGGTCGGACCCGAGCAACGCCGCCGAGGTCGGCATCTTCACCGCCGCGCTGGTGGTGGCCCGCGTCCCCCTCTTCCTCTTCCAGGCCCTGCAGGCCGTGCTGCTGCCCGCCCTGGCGGCCCTGGCGGTCGCCGGTCGCTTCGACGAGTTCCGGGTCGGCATCCGCCGGATGGTGGTGGTGGTCGCCGTGCCTCGGGGGCGTCGCCGTGTTGTGCGCCCTCGCCTTCGGTCCCGCAGCTCATCCTGCGGGTCTACGGCCCGCAGTACCCGGTGGACCGTCGCACCATCGTGCTGCTGACCGCGGCCAGCGCCTGCTACCTGCTGGCGTCCACGCTGGCGCAGGCCCTGATCGCCGTGGGGCAGGCCCGCAAGGTGGCCTTCGGCTGGGGCACCGGGGTGGTGGCCCTGGCCGTCGTCGTCGTGGTCGGCAACGACCCGCTGCTCACCGTGGAGCTCGCCTTCCTCACCGCCACCGCCGTCTCGGTGGTGGCCATGGCCCTGTTCCTGCGCCAGTCGTTGCGGGCGGGCGACCGTCCCAGCACCGACACGCTGCTCGAGGCCGCCAACGACATCGCCCTCGAGGCCTGAGGGCGAGCCTGCCGGTGAGCCGGTCGGGTCAGATCAGTCGGCGGACCACGTGCCAGTACGCCCGCAGCAGCCGGTCGAACGGCAGCAGCAGCCGCGGGCGGGGGGACGTTCCCCGGCTGGAGGCGATCGGTGAACAGGGCGACCAGTGCCGCCTCCGGCTCGGTCCGCTGCATCTGGACGAGGCGCCGCCGGTCCGCAGCCAGCGCCGGTGGCGGATCAGCCAGCCGTAGCCGCGAGACCTTGGCGCCGAGCCAGCCCTCGCGGGCGGCGTAGGCCAGCATCACCACCTCGAGGGCCACCAGCATGGGCAACGTCACCGCACAGCTGCCGGGGCCCGAAGCAGGTCAGCACCAGGGCCAGCCGGTTGCGCTCCAGCAGGCGGTACTTCACCGGGTTGCGGGAGAACTCGTAGCGGTGGACGACGATGGCCGTCGGGCACGTACACGACCTGCCAGCCCCCGCTGCCAGGCCCGCAGGCTCAGCTCGGCGTCCTCGTAGTAGGCGAAGAACGGCTCGGCGAAGCCGCCCAGCGCGTCCCACACCTCGCGCCGGCAGACCAGCCCGGCGCCGCTCGCCGCCGTGACCGGCCGCTGGTCGCGGTAGGTCGCCCAGGTGCTCGCCGAAGCACCCGCTCCAGCTGACCCCCAGGTAGTGGACGTCGTTGCCGGCGGAGTTGAGCACGTCGTGGTCGTCGGCCATCACCACCGCCGCGGTGGCCAGGGCCACCTCGGGTCGGGCCGGCGCTGCGCACGAGCTCGGCCAGCGCGTGCGGGGCGACCAGGGCGTCGGGGTTGACCAGGGCCACGAACGGGCGGGTGGAGACCGACACGCCCAGGTTGCACGCGGTGGTGAAGCCCAGGTTCTCGCCGTGGCCGACCACGGTGACGCCGGGCAGGTCCCGCAGCTCGTCGACCAGGCCCCCGGTGCCGCCGTTGTCGACGACGATGACCTCGACGTCGACCCCCTGGGAGGCCAGGGCGGCCGTCACCGACCGCCGCAGCCAGGGCTCGGGCCCGTAGGCGACCGTGACGACCGAGACGCCCGGTTCGGGCCGGTCGCCGGCGTCGGCCACGAGGCCGGGGGGATCCGAGGGGATGGCGTCGTTCACGGCGCCGTCACGGTAGTCGAGGCGCCCTGGCGCCGGTGGCGGGTCGTCGCCGGCCGCCTCCGTGGGTGTTGGTAGGATTCGGTGCAGCCCACCCGAGAGAAGGAACGGCCCTGCCCTCCCTGCTCGTGATCATTCCGGCCCTCAACGAGGAGCAGACCGTCGGCGCCGTGGTGCGGGGCATCCTCGACCACCTCGAGGCCGACGTCCTCGTCATCGACGACGGCTCCGTCGACCGGACCGGGGCGGTCGCCACCGCCGAGGGCGCCATGGTGCTGCGCCATCCGTTCAACCTCGGTGTCGGGGCCGCCATCCGCACCGGGTTCCGCTTCGCGGTGGCCGAGGGCTACTCGATCGTCGTGCAGGTCGACGCCGACGGCCAGCACGAGGTCACCGACGCCAAGCGCCTGGTCGAGCTGGTGACCATCGGCGAGGCCGACATGGCCGTCGGATCCCGCTTCGGCTCGGAATACGAGGTCTCGCGGGTGCGCCGGGCGTCCATGAAGATGCTGTCGCGGCGGGTCAGCCGGTACCTGGGGACCCCGATCCACGACACCACCAGCGGCTTCCGGGCGTTCTCCCCCGCGGCCGTGCGCCGCTTCGCCCGCGGCTACCCGAGCGCCTACCTGTCCGACACGGTCGAGGCCCTGCTGATGGCCGGCGACTGGGGCCTGAACGTGGTCGAGGTCCCGGTCCAGATGCACGCCCGCAAGGGCGGCCAGCCGTCGGCCGGCTTCGGCAAGAGCCTCTACCACCTCGCCCGCCTGACCCTGGTGATCATCCTGCACCGCTTCCGCCGCCCGCTCTACCAGCACATGGAGGAGGTGGCGTGAGCCGGCTCGAGCTCGTGGTCCTGATCGCCGCCTTCCTGCTCATGGCGTTCACCCTCGAGGTCCTGCGCCGGCGCCATCTCTCCGAGAGCTACGCCCTGCTGTGGCTGGGCGTCGGGCTGGGGGCGTTCCTGCTTGGGCCTGGCCCGCCCGTTGATCGACCGGCTCTCGGAGGCCCTGGGCATCGCCTACGGCACCAGCCTGGTGTTCGGGGTGGCGCTGCTGTTCCTGCTGGCGGTGTGCATCAACCTGTCGATCCACGTGTCCAAGCTGGAGAGCCGGGTCGAGGTGCTGGCCGAGGAGGTGGCGCTGCTGCGCGGGCCGATGGACGAGCCGGCCGGCGCCCCGGGTCGACCCCAGGCCCGATCGTCCCACGATGCCGGCCTCGCCCCCGAGATGGCGTCCGGCCGGCTCGAGGCCGAGCCGGGCGAGTCCCGCTAGATGACCGCTCCGCTGGGCACGGTGGCGCCGGCGCGCGCCGAGCCCGAGGCCGATGACGGCTCCGGCGAGAGCGAGCACCGGTGGCGCTGGGCGCTGCTCATCGCCCTCGGCGCGGTGCTCGTGCTCACCGCGGTGCTGGTGCGGCCGGGCGGCTCGGTGCAGGCCGACCAGACCGAGCACCTCAGCCTGCTCGACACGAAGCCACTGCCCGCCTTCAGCCCGGGCCACGGCGTCGAGCAGTCGTTCGTGGCCGACGCCGACGGGCTCTCGCAGATCAGCGTCCGCTTCGGCACCTACCAGATCAAGGGCACCGGCACCGTGGTGGTGCGGCTGCTGAACGACGACGGCACGCCGGTGGCGGTCTCGGTCCTGCCCGTGCCCCGCATCCGCGACGCCGACCTCATGTCGGTGATCCGCATGGCTCCCGTCGGCGACTCCAACGGGCGCACCTACCGCCTGCAGGTGTCGCTGTCGGAGGACGCCAGCGATCCCCTCACGCTCTTCGCCGTGGCGCCCACGCCCACCGAGCCGGCGGCGCGCCGCACCGACGGCCAGCCCGCCCTGCTGGCCGTGGAGCTGCACACCGACTACGGCAGCTCCCCCCGCGCCTACGACCAGCTGGGCACCGCGCTGCGTCGCATCGGCGACTACGGGCCGTTCTGGCACCGGGGGGCGTTCGTGGTGCTGCTGGCCGTCGGCGCCGTCGCCCTGCTGGCCGGGATCGCCCTGGTGCCCCGCCGCAAGGGCCTGTACCTCCTGCTGGCCTTCGTCGTGGTCAAGGGGGTCCTGTGGTCGGTGCTCATCCCGCCGCTGCTCGGCGTGGACGAGGGGGCCCACGTCGCCTACGCCCAGTTCCTGGCCATCGACCACGCCATCCCCAAGCGGGGCAGCCCCCAGGGTGAGCTGGGCATCTACAGCGAGGAGCTGACGGCGGCGACCCGCATCTTCCACCAGGGGGACGTGGCCCGCAGCGACCGGGCCGACTACGGCGCGGCCGCCGAGGCCGACCGCCAGACGCTGGACGACACCGCCGGCCAGGAGCACGCCAACGGCGACAGCCCGGCGGCCGGCTACACGCCCGCGTACTACGCGGTGCCGGCGCTCATCTACCTCGCCACCCCCGGTGGGCTCGACGTGAAGCTCGCCGCCATGCGCCTGTGGAGCGTGGCGTTGGGCGCCGTGACCGTCTACTTCGCCGTGCGGATGGCCCGGCTGCTGTTCGCCGGGCGCGAGTCGGCGGCGCTGCTGCTCGGCGCCGCGGTGGCCCTGCAGCCGATGCTGAGCCAGCAGACCTCGATCATCAACAACGACGCCGGCACCATCGCCGCCGGCGCCGCCTGCGCCTACCTGGCCGTGCTGCTGACCGCCCGCGAGCGCTCGCGGTGGGTCCCGGCCGCCGCCGGCTTCGCCTTCGGCATGGGCCTGCTGATGAAGCCGCTGGGCGTGGCCTTCGCCCCCGCCCTCTTCCTGGCCTGGATCGTGGGCCGCCGGCGCGGCTGCCGGCCGGCCTCGTGGTGGTGGGAGGCCCTGACCGCGGCGGCGGGCGTGGTGCTGACCTACGGCGTGTGGTTCGTGTTCTCCGCCGCCTTCGGCTACGCCGGCGTCGGCCTGCAGGACCAGACGCCGGGCCGTGCGGGCGCCGCGCGACTGTTCTACGACCACCTGGCCGACCACGGCTTCAAGGCGGTGCGGGCCAACTGGATCGACCAGTTCTGGGGCAACTTCGGGTGGATCAACACGCCCGTTCCCCCGGGTCGTCCACGGGATCATCACGGTCGCCGTCCTCGTCGGGGTGGCCATCGTGGTGGTCTGGTCGGTGGTGTTCCTCCGCGACCTCTTCGTGGGCTGGCGGGGGAGGGGGCCCGCTGCTCGACCCGGTGCAGGCCGACCTGGCCTGGGGGACGGCGGCCTGCGTCGCCATCGTGGGCGCCACCCTCGCCGAGCTCTACATCCTCATGTACGAGTGGTTCGTGCGGGTGGGCGACCTCAGCTTCATCCAGGGCCGCTACGGCCTCATGACGGTCCCCGCCGTGCTGGTGCTGCCCGCGGTGGCCCTGCGCCGGCTCGTGCCCCGACTCAGCCCGCTCGTCCCGCTCGGGCGTGGTGGCCACGGCCATGGGGGTGCTCAACGTGATCGCCCTGGGCCTCATCGTGGAGCGCTTCTACCTGTGAGAGGCGCCTCCCCTATCGTGGGTCCGGTTTTCCCCACCCCTTGGAGCCCGTGACCCCGTGACCGAGCGCTTCCGCACCGAGACTGGCCGGCATCGCCCACCCCGACATGGCGTGGACGTCGTTCGACCGCTACGCCCGCTATGCCGCCATCGACCGGGCGGTGCGGGCCTCGCTCGGCCCCGGCCCGCGCCGGGTGCTCGACGTCGGCGACACCGCCGGCCACCTGCACACCTTCGACCCCGAGCTCGACGTGGTCGGCGTCGACGTGCAGCTCGAGCCGCTCCGCCTGGCCGGGGACGCCGGTGGCGCTGGCCGACGGCACCCGCCTGCCCTTCGCCGACGACACCTTCGACGCCGTGGTCAGCAGCGACGTGCTCGAGCACGTCGCCCCCGACGGACGCCCGGCGTTCCTCTCCGAGCTGACGCGGGTGAGCCGGGACCTGGTGGTGGTGGCCGCGCCGTTCGACACGCCGGGCGTGGCCGGGGTGGAGGAGCTGGTCCGGCGCTACGCCCTGATCGCCCTCGGCGCCGAGCAGCCCCAGCTCGAGGAGCACCGGCACAACGGCCTGCCCGACCTGGAGGCCGCCATCGCCGTGCTGGTCGACGCCGGAGCCGAGGTGCTGACCGTGGGGGCCGGGAACCTGTCGGACTGGCTGACCATGATGGTGCTGCGCTTCCAGCTCGAGGCCCGTCCCGCGCTGCGGCCCCTGGCCGAGGGCTACGACACGCTCTACAACTACTCGTTCGCTCGACCGCAACGACGAGCCGCCCTTCTACCGCCACCTGATCATCGCCCGCACCGGCGGTCCGCCCGAGGCGGGGGACCGGCCCGTGGTCGGTTCCGGCGAGCAGGGCGTGGTCGTGCCCGCCGTCCTGTCGGCGCTGCTCGCCGCCGACGGGCCCGAGGCGGTGCGCCAGGACACGGTGCCCCGGCTCGACTCGATCAAGGGCGAGGTGGACGGGCTGCGCCTCGAGATCGAGCACCTGCACCGCAAGGTCGATGCCCTCACCGAGCTGACGACGAGCCTGGCCGACCAGTTGGCCGGCGTGATGGGCAAGCTGGCCCGGGTGGTCAGGCCGTTCCGGCGCCACCCGAGCGACCGCGACTGACCAGCCGCCGCACCGACTCGGCCAGGCGGCGCTTGGCCCGGATCACCGACGCCTCGCGGGGGCTGACCGGGAACCAGCCCGACACCACCGCCCCGCTCGGGTCCGGCCGGGGCGGGGGGCACCGTCTCGACGAGGGCGGGGATCGACGCCAGCTGCGCGCCCGGCGCTCCTCGGCGGGCAGCGAGGCGGCAGCTTCGCGAGCACGACCCGGAACTCGATGGTGCCCGGCGCGGACGGGTGGAACGCCTCGATCCGGTAGTCGATCAGGTCGAGCGCGGACGAGGCGGGCGTAGAGGTCGAGGAACGACGCCGGGGTGAACACCTGGCAGTGCCCGTCGACGTACTCGCCGGTCTGCTGGTGCTTGAGGCACAGCTCGTAGGCCCACTGGTCGGGGTCGACGTCGGTGCGCTCCACCCCGGTGTAGTCGACCGATCCGGCCCACATGGCGGCGGCGTCCACGGCGATCATCCGGCTGTGGAAGTCGTAGATCTGGCGGAACCCCGGCGCGGTCAGGCCGCGCAGGTGGGCGTCGACCAGGTCGGCCATGGTCGTGAGGTCGCGGTTCACGTCGAAGCACAGGCGCTTGTCGGGCAGCGCCAGGTACAGCCGGCCGTCCTCGCCCAGGACGGCGGCGATCTGGTCCAGCCAGCCGATGAGGTCGGGGGCGTGCTCGGCCACGTGCGAGGCGAAGACGTAGTCGAACGGCGCGGCGTCGCCGACGACCTCGGCCAGGGGCTCGGCCCCGGTCCACACGTAGTCCACGTCCACGATGTCGTCGAGGTGGTCGCGCATGGCGTCGTCGGCCGCGTACTTCTGGCGCAGGTCCTCGGTGGAGGCGTGGTCGACGTAGTGGACCCGGTAGCGGTCCTTGGCGAGCCGGGGCTTGTCCAGGGGACCGATCTCGAGGCCGCGGCCGTCGTGCACGACGGGGTCGTCGAGCCATCCCGCCACCGTCCCCGCGCCGTCGCTCATCGGCGTGACTGTCCCACACCGGCCGTCGGCAGCCATGGACCTAGCGGTGGCCGAGCGCCTGCAGGACGTCGGCGTCGTCGGGTGCCACGTCGGTGCCGTAGGCCGACGCGTACAGCCCGCGGTGCCCGCTGGGCATGGAGACGGCGGCCAGGATGGCCTCGTCGTCGGGGTTGGAGTCGCCCTCGAACCGCACGATCTCGTCGATCGTGGCCTGGTCGGCGTCGATGAGCTCGCCGCACACGCCGCACCGCAGCTGCCCCCCGGGGCCGCCGACAGGTCCATGTCGTAGCCGAGAGCCCGCAGCCGGGCCATCGCTTCCACCAGGGTCTCCACGCCGCCAGTCTCCCCGGCCGGCGTCGCCGGCGCCAGCGGTGGCTCAGGGGCGCGACAGCCGTCCCTGCACCTTGGTCACGGCCTTGCGGGTGGTGCGGGCGATGCCGTCGGAGCGCACGCTCGCCACCCCGCGGCGGGCGAGCCCGGCGACCCGGTCGAGGCCCCCCGGGGCGCCGGCTCCGGCGGCGGGTGCTCGCCGCGGCGTCGGCGTCGGCGTCGGCGGCTCGGCGGCGTCGGCTCGGCCTCCCGGTAGGGCTCGAGGGTCACCGGCTCGGGGGGCTCGTCGAGCGCGACCGGGGCCCACGCCGAGCGGCGATCGGTCGGGCGCCCGGGCGGCGATCTCGTCGAGGATGGCCCGGTAGCGCTGGCCCTGGCGGGCCGGGGCCCACTCGAGCAGGGCCCGGCGGCGAGCCAGGTCGCCGATGCGGGCCCGCTCGGCCTCGTCGCCGAGCAGGCGGTCGAGGGCGGCGACCCACGCCGTCGGCGTCGTCGGCCAGCAGCCCGGTGTGCCCGTCGACGATGGCCTCGCGGAACGGTGCGGTGGGGCTGGCCACGGTCGGGGTGGCGCACAGCGCCGCCTCGAGCCACTTGATGGCGCTCTTGGCCTCGTTGAAGCGGCTGCCCGGGGCGAGCGGCGACAGGTTGACGTCGAGGTCGCGCAGCACGGCCGGCAGCTCGAGCCACGGCCAGGAACGGCAGGCGCACGCACCCGGGCGCCGAAGCGGTCGAGCGCGGCGCTGTCGGGGAGGTGGCCGCCCAGCCACAGCTCGACGTCGGGGTGGCGGTCGAGCACCTCGACGACGGCCGGCTCGACGAAGAACCAGTCCTCGTCGTGGGTGGTGGTGCCGCTGAGGTAGCCGATCCGCAGCGGCCCGGGCCGGCGCGGGCCGCCGCAGCTCGCGGTCGGCCTGGCGGGCCAGCAGCAGGCCGACGCCGTTGTCGAAGCGGTGGGCGGGCAGGCCGGTCAGCTCGGCGGCGTGGTCGACCAGCATCGTCCGTGCTGCCGATGTAGGCGTCGCAGGCCTCGAGCGTCGTGCGGTAGCGGTTCGACGCCCTGCGAGCCAGAGCGCGGCCTCGTCGGGCGGGCAGCAGGCGCAGCGCGGGGATCTCGTCGCGGACGCTCGGGGTCGAAGATGAGGTCGTCGACGTCGAAGGCGCAGGGGATGCCGGCGCCGTGGAAGCGCGTCGATCAGCTCGAGCACCTGCACGGTGGCCGGCACCCGGTAGAAGACGACGACGTCGGCCCGCGCGCCCAGCGCGAGCAGCTCGGGGTCGCGGTAGTGGCGCACCTCGCTGCGTCACGCCCGACCAGGGCCAGGGCCTCGGCCGGCAGCCGGGCCCGGTAGCGCAGCGGCGCGCCCTCGATGCCGCACACGAACAGCACCGAGCGACGACCGGCGACTCGGCCGCGGCCGGGTGGCGACGGCGCGGTCGGCGAGCAGCTCGGCGAAGCGCGGCTCGAGCCCGGCGACCTGGTCGTCGATGGTGCGGACGGCGACCGGGGCGGCGGCCCCGCGCGCGCAGCCGGTCGAGCAGGTCGCGGTCGCTCGCACCAGCCGGCGCGAGCGCCGCGGCCAGCGCGGCGGCGTCGGCGGCCGGCACGACCAGCCCGTTGACGCCGTGGCGCGACGACCTCCTCGGGGCCGAGGGTGTCGGTGCACACCACCGGCAGCCCGGCCGGCAGCGCCTCGCGGGTGGCGATGCGAGTGCGTCTCGCGCATGACCGACGGCAGCACGAGCACGTCGTGGGCGGCGAGCACGTCGGCCGAGCTCGTCGGGGGCGAACGGGTCGAGCACGTCGACGGGCAGGCCGTCGACCGGTGCGGCCCGACTTGTCGAGGTACTCGCCGACCCCGTAGGCGCTGAGCCGCCAGCCGGGCGGTGTCGGCCAGGCGCTCGGCGGCGTCGAGCAGCACGTCGACGCCCTTCATGGGGTTCGGCCCGCCGGTGTAGACGAAGCGCAGGACCTCGCCGGGTCGCCGCGGGGTCGTGGCCGGCGGCCGGCCGGCGACCAGGTCGGGCACCGGCGGCGGGCAGGCCGTTCTCGTCGACGGCGAGGCGGCCGGGCGCCACGCCGTTGGCCGCCAGCACCGCGACGGCGGCCGCCGACGGGGCCAGCACCAGGTCGGCCGAGGCCAGCAGCGCGCGCCAGGGCCTCGGCCCGCGTCGGTGGCGCCAGGCGACGTCGACCTCGCAGGGGCACACGCCGGCCTCGACCACCAGGCAGCACGGCTGCTGGTCGCGGTCGACCAGGAACTGGCGGGCGCACAGCCACCAGAAGTCGTGCATGGTGACCACCACGCGGGCGCCGGCCGCCTTGGCCGCCGGCAGCAGCTCCGGCGCCGAGCGACTGCAGGGCGTGGAAGTGCACGACGTCGGGCCGGACCTCGGCCAGGTGGGCCCGGAAGTCGCTCGGTCACGGCAGGGTTGCGCCAGTTGCGCTCGTCGGACCAGCCGATCCACGGCGAGCTGACCACCCAGCGCACCGGCCAGGCCGGTCTCGTCGATGTCCGTCCAGGTCTCGAGCGGCGGGCCGATCGCCGATCCAGCCGGCGTAGACGCTGACGTCGTGGCCCCGGGCCCGCAGCCCCTGGCGACAGCCGCTGGGGCTGCAGGGTGCCCCCGCTCACGAAGTTGGGCGGGTAGTGGGCCGAGACGGTGAGGATGCGCATGGGCCGGCCTAGGCTATCGGGCGCCTGTGACCGGCACGGGCAGGCGGGCCGGTACTACAGGCGCTCGCGGCGCCTGTGCTCTACTACCAGGGGCCTGGCCCGTCCCGGCCCGGTCCCTGGCCCCCGTCGCCGCCGATCCCGACCCCCTCTGTGGAGGCTTCCCCGTCGATGAACGCCCTGGCTGACCTGTCCCAGTCCCGGGACCTGCTGGTCAACCTCACCCTGCGCGAGCTCCGGGGGAAGTACAAGCGGTCGGTGCTGGGCTGGACGTGGTCGCTGCTCAACCCGCTGGCCACGATGGTCATCTTCTCGCTCGTCTTCGGCCTGCTGCTCAAGATCAAGCCGGCCGTCGGCGATCCCGACGCGGCCTGAACAACTACCCGGCGTTCCTGCTGTGCGGCCTGCTGGCCTGGAACTTCCTGTCCAACGGCATGAACGGCTCGATGGTGGCGCTGCTCGGCAACGCCGGGCTCATCAAGAAGGTCTACTTCCCCCGCCAGGTCCTGGTCTTCGCCACGATCCTGGCCCTCGACTGGAGCTTCGTCATCGAGATGGGGGTGCTGGTCGTGTTCCTGCTGATCCTCGGCAACATGGTGCTGCCGTGGCTGCTCGGCGTGGTCGTGGCCATGGTGCTGCTCACCGTCTTCGCCACCGGCATCGGGCTCATCCTGTCGGTGCTCAACGTGTACTTCCGCGACCTGCAGTACCTGGTCGGCATCGGCCTGCAGCTGTGGTTCTACGCCACGCCGATCATCTACCCGATCACGCCTGGTGCACGACGCCGACGCTCGCACTGGGTCACGACGTCTACTCGCTCAACCCGATGGTCGGCTTCGTCGAGATCTTCCGGGCGCTGCTCTACGACCTGCGCTTCCCGGCCTGGGGCCAGGTCGCCTACGTCACCGCTGTGGTCGGTCGGCATGCTTCGTCGTGGGCATGGCCGTGTTCCGCAAGTTCGAGCCCCGCCTGGCCGAGGAGCTCTGATGGGCGACGGTCGCCGTGTCGGTCGAGGACGTCTCCAAGACGTTCCGGCTCTACCACGACCGCAACCAGAGCCTGAAGGCCACCGCTCATGCGGCGGCGGCCGCGCCCGCTACGAGGAGTTCCAGGCGCTCGACGACGTGTCGCTCGAGGTCCCGGCGGGCACCACCTTCGGGCTCATCGGCGAGAACGGCTCGGGCAAGAGCACGCTGCTCAAGTGCATGGCCCGCATCCTGCGGCCCGACGCCGGGTCCGATCACCGTCAACGGCAAGATCTCGGCCCTGCTCGAGCTGGGCGCCGGCTTCCACCCCGAGCTGTCGGGCAAGGAGAACATCTACCTCAACGGCGCCATCCTCGGCCTCGGCGTCGAAGGACATCGACCGCAAGTACGACGAGATCGTCGAGTTCGCCGGCCTCGAGCAGCTTCATCGACACGCCGGTCAAGAACTACTCGTCGGGCATGTACGTGCGGCTCGGGCTTCTCGGTGGCCATCAACGTCGACCCCGACGTGCTGCTGGTCGACGAGGTGCTGGCCGTCGGCGACGAGCAGTTCCAGCGCCGCTGCAACGAGAAGTTCGCCGAGCTGCGGGCGCAGAACAAGACCATCGTGGTGGTGTCGCACGGCCTCGGGCTCATGCGCACCATCTGCGACGAGCTGGCCTGGCTCGAGCACGGCAAGCTGCGCATGGCCGGCGACGCCGGCGACGTGATCGACCAGCTACGTCGCCGAGGTGCAGACCGACCGCCAGACGGCGAGGGCGACGACTCGGCGCCCGGTGGGGCTCGGGCGAGGCGCGCATCGAGCACATCGAGCTGCTCGGCGCCCGACGGCCGGCCCACCAACCGGCTGCACACCGGCGACGCCGTCACCTTCCGGCTGCACTACCAGGCGCCCCGAGCGGGTCGAGCGGCCGGTGTTCGGCCTGGCCTTCTACAACCTCGAGGGCGTGCTGGTCAGCGGGCCCAACACCCGTGAGGCCGGCATGGTGCCCGACCACATCGAGGGCGACGGCATCGTCGACCTGCGCGGTCGACCGGCTCATGCTGCTGCCCGGCACCTACGACATCTCGGCGTCGCTCTACGACTACGCCATCGTGCACCCGTTCGACTTCCGCCAGCGGGTCGTGCGCTTCGACGTCGATCCCGGCACGCCCCACGAGACGTTCGGCGGCGTCATGTCGCTCGACGGGCGGTGGATCGACCACCGCGGGGCCGCTCGTCGTGAGCCGGGCCCGGCGCCCGAGCGTCGCCGTGCTGGTCGACGCCACCGCCGACCGTCGGCGCCGCCGTCGACCCGGGCGAGCTGGCCGCCACCGTGCGGCGCGGTCGAGGCGCTGACGGTCGCCGGCGAGCGCGGTCGGCATCGTGCGTCGTCGGCGCGTCGCCGACCCCGGTGGCCACGGCGCGCCCGGTCGGTGGCGGTGAGCGGCGCGGGCATCGCCGCCGGCGTCGGCGCTGGCCCGGGGCCTGGCCGCCACCCGCGCCGAGCGGGTGGCCTACGTGCGGGCCGGGGCGCGACCCGACGCCGGCCTGGCTCGAGCCGGGCGCTCGACGCGCTCGACCGTCACCACGAGGCGGCCGTCGTGGCCGCCACCGTGGTCGACGACGCGGAGCGGCGAGCCGTTGCCCGGCCGGCCGGGCTCGCCTTCACCGGCCATCCCCTGCCCCCGGTCGGCCCCGACGCCGGCGGACGGGCGACCCGGCGCCGATGCGCACGATGCTGCCCGGGATGGCCTGGGTGGCGCGACGGGCCGAGCTCGAAGCCGTCGGCTCGTTCGACGCGCAGCTCGACCAGCCCTTCGCCGGCATCGACCTGGCCTGGCGGCTGTGGCTGGCCGGCCGCGAGGTCGCTGGTCGACCCGGCGGCTGGCCGTGGCCGCCTCCGACGTCGGTCGTCGAGGCCGAGCCGATCGGCGAGGCGGCCCGGCGGGCCGAGGTCGTCGCGCTGCTCACCATGATCTACCGCAACTACGACGACACCAGCCTGGCCGCCGCCCTCCCGGCCGCCCTCGAGCTGAGCCGGGCCCGGCTGGTGGCCCGGGCGGTGCCGGTGCGAGGTCGCGCGGCGACACGGCGGCGACCGACTTCGCCGCCCGCTGGGCGCGCTCGAGATCGAGCGGGACGACCGACAGGCCGAGCGACGCCGCCCCGACGCCGAGATCCTGCACCGCTGCTCGGCCCCGCCCTCGATCCCGACTGCGCCGACGAGGCCTTCGCGCGCCACCCACGGCGTCGACGCGTGGCGGCGGCGGCCGACCTGGCCCGCTTCACCGGGCGGCGGCGGGTGGTGGTGGCCACCGCCGACGCCATCACCGCCCGCATGGCCGGCCCGGCCATCCGGGCGTGGCGCGTGGCCGCGGAGCTGGCCCTCGACCACGAGGTGCGCCTCGTCAGCCTCACGGTGGCCGAGCTGACCGACCCCGCGTTCTCGGTCGAGGCGGTGCGCCACGGCCGAGATCGACGACCTCGTCGAGTGGTGCGACGTGTTCGTGTTCCAGGGCTGGGTCATGGCCGGGCGCAAGAGCCTTCCACCGCTCCGACAAGGTCTTCGTGGCCGACATCTACGACCCGCATGCACCTCGAGCAGCTCGAGCAGGCCCGCGACGACGGCGAGCAGGAGCCGCCGCCGGGCCGTGCGCGACGCCACCGCGGTGCTCAACGAGCAGCTGCTGCGGGGCGACTTCTTCCTGTGCGCCAGCGCCAAGCAGCGCGACCTGTGGCTCGGTCACCTGGCGTCGCTCGGTCGGGTCAACCCGGCCACCTACGACGCCGACCCGAGCCTCGAGCGCGCTCATCGACGTGGTGCCCTTCGGCGTCTCCGACGACCCGCCGGAGCGCACCGGTCCCGGCCATCAAGGGCGTCGATCCCGGGCATCGGCGCCGACGACGCCGTCATCCTGTGGGGCGGCGGCGTCTACAACTGGTTCGACCCGCTCACGCTGATCCGGGCGGTCGACCAGCTGCGCGGGCGAGCGCCCCGACGTGCGGCTCGTGTTCCTCGGCATGCGCCACCCCAACGCCGACATCCCCGAGATGCGCATGGCCGTCGAGGCCCGGCGCGCTGGCCGACGAGCTGGGCCTCACCGGTCGCCACGTGTTCTTCAACGAGGAGTGGGTGCCCTACGACGAGCGGCAGAACTACCTGCTCGACGCCGACGTGGCCGTGACCACGCACTTCCACCACGTCGAGACCGAGTTCTCGTTCCGCACCCGCGTGCTCGACTACCTCTGGGCCGGCGCTGCCGACGGTCACCACCGACGGCGACGCGCTGGCCGACCTCATCGAGCGCCGGGGCCTGGGCCTCACCGTCCCGCCCGAGGACGTCGACGCGCTGGCCGACGCGCTGTTCACGCTGCTCGACGACCGGCCCGGGCCGAGGCCTGCCGCGAGCGCATCCGACGAGATCGTGCCCGAGCTCGTGTGGGCCGAGGCCCTGCGCCCGCTCGTCGAGTTCTGCCGGGCGCCCCGGCGGGCCCCCGACCTCATGGAGGGCCTGGTCGGCGACGACCAGCGGCCCGCACCCGACCGAGCTCACCCCGGCGCCCGAGGGCCTCGGCGCCGACGTCGCGCCTCGTGGTGCGCTACCTGCGGGAGGGCGGCCCGGTGCTGCTGGTCCGCAAGGTCCGCGACCGCGCCCTGCGCCTCCTGCGGGGCTGAGCGCGGCCGGTCAGTCGAAGCGCAGGGCGAACAGCACGTTGTTGCGGCGCGGGGGCACGCGGTACTCGGCGCACAGCGACCGGGCACGGCGTCGGCCAGCAGGTCACGCATCTCCGGCAGCGTCATGAACGAGACCCCCCGGTCGCCGCTGATGTAGCGGTCCGAGACGAAGGCGGTGACCTGTGCCGGGCCCGGGGCGCGCTCCCAGTCCTTGACCACCAGCGTGCCGCCGGGGGCGAGCAGCTGGCGAGCCGTCTGCAGCAGTCCGGCCCGGTCGCCGAGGGGACGTGGTGCAGGACGTCCGAGATGACCACCAGGTCGAAGTGCTGGCCTCGCTCGACCAGCTCCTCGGCGGGGGTCTGCTCGAACGAGACCCGGCTGGTGTCGCCCGTGAACATGGCCCCGGGCTCATCAGCGATGTCGATGCCCACGATCTCGGCCTCGGGCATGGCCTCGCTGAGGCGGAGGCAGAGCACGCCGTCGCCCGCCCCGATCTCGAGCACCCGGCGGAAGTCCCCGAGCCGCGAGATGCCCGTCGCCAGCTCGGTCAGGTCGACGAACCAGCCCCGGTAGGCCCGGATGGCGGTGTTCTCGAGGGGGCCCAGGGCCTTGCGCGACGCGCTGATCCGGTTGACATCGGGCGAAGGTTACCGACCGAGCCCCTGGTTGTCAGGATGCCGGCCCGTCAGTCGAGGGGTCGAGGGTGCGGGTCGGCGCGGCCCGAGGTGTCCAGGATGCGCGTCGCCGCCGCCGTGGGG
>CAVSDZ010000007.1:0-72538 GCA_963726905.1 uncultured Microthrixaceae bacterium | reverse complement strand
TACCGGGTTGGCCAGGTGCTCGATGACGTGACAGGCGATGACCGCGTCGAAAGCCTTGTCTCCCAGGCCGGCGAGACCGTCGACGTCGAGGTCGACGTCGAACTCGGCGTCGGGGCCGTGAGGGGCTCCGGCCAACTCCGGCCACGTCGCGTCGCGGCCGCCGGGGACAGACCGGTCGGCGAAGATCACGCGGGCACCGGGACCCGTGGGGAACGGGATGTGGCCGGGGCCGACCTCAAGCACGTCGCCGGTGAGGGTCTGGCCGATGAGCTCCCGGGGATGGTCGGTCACGGGACCAGGATGCCATGACGTCAGTTCGGGGACCGCGACGGAGAACAACCTGAGACACCACGCTCGGATCGTGCCGAGCACCAAAGCGGCGTCCAGAACGAAGGCCGAACAACACCCTGGCCTCCACGATCCGCCGTTCCACCTGGTTGACATGGAGAACTGCAGGGAACAACCGTGGCTCGATCGCCTGGGCACGTCCAGCCGTGACCTTGGCCAGCCCGAACCCTCATTCTCACGGTGCGAAGTTATGCTCTCAGAAGTCCGCTGCTCCAGACTGGACGAAGCGGACATGACCCATGGCCCGACGTCGGCATTCACCCGACCAGATCATCCCAAAGCGCGCTGAGGGCAATCGGGTTCTGGCCGGCGGCGCAGACCTTGACGAGGGGTGTTGCCATCCTCAGGTAGTCGAGTCGACGTGGCTTTTTGGGTCGCAACAACCAGTTGGCTGCGACCACCACGGCCTGCTCCCAGGGGGTGTCAGACGAAATACACTCGGCTCGATGCCAGCCCGAGTTCGTGATGCGGGCTGAAGGTCGTCCGCCGGTCGATCGTTCGAGGGTCGGGTGGGCAACGCTCGCCGCCCTCGTGGTCATCACCGCCTTCGGAGCATGGCTCCGGGTGCAGGGGCTGACCCGTCTGACGCTGTACACGGACGATGCCTGGGCGGCGATGGCGGCCCGTGTCGGGATCGGAACCGCGGCACGCATGGGGGTCACCGCCCCGGGCTACTACCTCGCCGAACGGGCGTGGATCCACCTGTCGCCGGGCTCGACCGTGTGGGCCCAGATTCCGGCCCTGGTCCTCGGCTTGGTCGGCATCGCCGCGGCGTATGCTCTTGTGCGGACGTACGGCCTTCCCCGATGGCTGGGCCTCGTCGCTGCGGCAGTGGTCGCCACGGGGCCGGTGATGGTGGCCTACTCGACCCATGTCAAGGAATACGGCGCCGACTTCGTGCTGGCCAGCGCGCTGCTCGCCCTGGCCGAGACATCACGGCGTTGCCGGTCGTCGGCTCGGCTGCTGGGGTCGCTCGCCGGGCTGTCGGTCGTATCGTTCTTCGTGTCTGCCTCGGTGGTCACTGTGTTCGGTGCCGCGTGGGGCGCACTCCTGATCGACGGGTTCTCCGACCGGGAGCGGCGAAGCCGTGTGCTCGCCTGGGGTGCAGGGACGGCGGGTGCCTGCGCCGTGATCGGGCTGGCGTTCTTCCGGAGCTTGCCTGCATCCCTGCACGAGTTCTGGCTCGCGCGGAGGGTTCTTCCCCCACTCGTCGTCGGCCGCGGCGCTGGCGACGGATCTGCGCGACGTGGCGTCATCGATGCTCGCCGGGCTGGGCCTCTGGCCTCGTCACGTACTGCCCGCCGGCATTGGGGTTGAACCGGTTCCGGCCCCCGGGATCCTTTCCAACATGGCAGTAGGGCCGGCCCGGACGGCGGTCTTCGTTGTCGCCGCTGTCCTGATGGTCGCAGGGCTGTCGTCCGGTCGCCGGGCGATTGCGCCCGCCCTCGTGCTCGTCGCGTCGGGGCTGGCGTGGTCCATGTCGGTGGTTCCCCTCGGGACCGGCCGAACCGACACCGTCGTGTATCCAGCGATCCTCGTGCTCCTCGCGCTAGGCGTTCATCGCATCACCGCTGCGGTCGGGAGCTCTGTGACCGTCGGTGGGCTGCCGCGCCGGGGCCTTCAGGTGGCAGGTGGGGTCACCCTGGCCGCGTGGATCGCCGTCCTGGTGCTTCAGCCCGGGACACCCCTCGTTCCGTACCCGGGCGTCGACACACATACCCTGTCTCATCACATCAGCACCGAGCGCCGCCCCGGCGATATCGTCATAGTCGCCCCGGGGGAGCGGTTTCCCTGGGGGTACGCCGCGACCCCCGCCGTGCGGATCCGATTCGGGGGCCAGTGGACTATGGGCTTCACGGTCGAGAGCGCTGACCCGGGAACGTTCATCGCTCCGGGCTGCGCCAACGAGCCCGGCTACCACCCTGACACCTGGGCCGAGGCCGCTCGAGGTGCGAGCAGGGTCTGGTATGTGGGCGCGAGCAACATCTGTGATCCCCGACCCGAGCAGGACCAGCTGTACCAGGCGCTGATCGCCCAAGGGTTCCACCCGGTCGACCGGGTCGATGCCAAGGGCAACTACGTCGTGCTGCTCGAGCGGACCTGAGCGCCGGGCGGCCGGTCATGCTGCGAATCGCCACGCCGAGCTAAACGGAGTCCGCTGATAGGCTCCGTCCGTGGTGGCGGCGGATGAATCTCATGGCCCGTCGCGGTGGCTCCCGGCGGTCTGGTTCTTCCTGTTTCTGGTGCCGTCGGTCGCATGGGCGGTGGCCACTCCGATCCACGCCGTGCCGGACGAGCCGGACCAAGTCAAGCGGGCGGTCTCCGTCTGGCAGGGGCAGCTGTTGGGACCCCGGGTCGAGGGCCAGCCGTCGGTGGTCCGCTCGATCACGATCGACGGCTCGTGGGACTCGCCGACTATCCCCTGCTTCGCGTTCCATCCCGAGCTCTCGCCGACGGATTGCCCCGACCCATTCCCCACGGATCGGGCCCAGGTGTCGACCACGACCTATGACGGTGCGTTCCCGCCCTTCTTCTACTTGGCCGTGGGGTGGGTCAGTCGGCTGACCCACGGCGCCAGGGGCGTCCGCGGGATGCGCTTCGTCAGCGCCGTGCTCGCTTCGGCGCTGCTGGCATCGGCTGTGTGCGCGCTGACCAGGGTCGTCCGCCCCCACCTCGCCCTGCTCGGGGTGGCCGCCGCGGTCACTCCGATGGTGTTCTTCCTGGCCGGTTCGGTGAATCCCAACGGCCTCGAGGTCGCCGCCGCGATCGGATTGTGGGCCCACGTGCTCGCGCTGGGCCGTTGCCGGGGCCGCGAGCCCCAACCGCAGCCCGTACCCGTGAGCCTTGCGGTCGGCTTCGCCGTCTCGGGCGCCACGTTGGCGCTCACGCGCTTTCTCTCACCCGGGTTCGCGGCCCTGATCATCGTGCTCGGGATCGCAACCGCGAGCACCCCCGCAATTCGGGCCCTCCTGCCGCGACCGACGAGTGCGGTTCGCACTGAGTGCCGTGATTGCCGCGGCTGTGATCGGGGGTGGGATGACGCTGGCCACAGGCGCTCTCAATGGCCTGAGTGGTTCGGTCGCCACAGGGAGCCCGAACCCCTGGCTGACGACTCTCGGGCTGACCGGCCCGTTCATCGAGCAGATGCTCGGCCGGTTCGGCTGGCTCGACACCCCGATTAGTCAAGTGACCCTGTTCGGATGGCTGCTGCTGATCGGCTCCCTCACTGGGGGCGCCATGCTCCTCGGGCGTCGACGCACTGTCGGCCTGCTGCTGTCGACCGTCGCGCTCACGGTTGCGGTTCCGTGCGTGATCCAGGCACCCCGATTGTTGCAGTACGGCCTCACCTGGCAGGGTCGCCACGGACTCCCGCTGGCAGTCGGCGTCCCCATGCTCGCAGTCGTCGCCATCGATGACGGCGTGGGCATGGTGACGTTCGGGGCGCGCCGTCTGGCGGTGCTCCTCGCCGTGGTCATCGCTGTGGTCCAGATCCATGCGCTGTGGTGGGCGCTGCGTCGTTACACGGTTGGTCTCTCGAACCAGGCGCTCGGGTTGTTCGGGGGTCGGTGGCAACCGCCGGGTGGCTCGCTGCCGTGGCTCTCGTTGATGGCCGCCTTCGGGGTCGCCCTGATCGCAGCCATGTGGTGGACCGCCGGTCAGGAGCTCGGTGGTCAGGCGTCGGCGCCGTCGGTGGCGATCGAGAACATCTCAGGCAGCTCCTAGTCGGTCCGCTCGGCGAGGTGCCACCATCCGCCTATCCTTTCGGATCGCTTGTCTCGCGACAGCGGCCACACGCGATCTCGAGGTCGTCGACGATCTAAGCCACCTCCACCGGCGGGTAGTCCGAGTCCGGGCTGATCCAACGCATCCCGGCCGCCGAGATCCTGATCCATTGGGACCTGTCAGCCTCGAAGTGCCCACCTGGCGGAGCAGCAACTCCCCCCTCGGCCATCGGGCCCGAGCTCGAGCCGACGCGGGTGTGGCGGGTCCGGTCCAACTCGGGAGGCGCCGACGCCGCAGGCGGTTCCGCCACCACGGCGAACCCTGCCAGCTCCCTGGGCTCGAGCCGGCTCAGTCGGCGCCGATGGTTACCTGGAGGTCCCACCGGGGGAACGGAGGCGAGTTGGCGGCCAAGAAGAAGCGAGCGAAGGGATCGGGTGCGGGCCGGGCGAAGACCCCTCAGGTTCCGCAGAAGGCTGCCGTGTGGCTGCCGAGGTCGCAGAACCCGGCAGCGAAGAAGGCCAAGAAGGGAGACGGCTCCTACAAGAAGTACTGGTGCGACCACGGCGTGACCCGACCCCCGATGCCTCGTCTGCGACGGTGCCAGCGGGTACATCTACGTGACCGGCGGGGGGACCCACTTCCACATGACGCCGGCATGCCGATCGTTGGCCGAAGGTCAGGAGAAGGTCAGGCGTACGCGGCGGGAGCCCGAGCAGATCGAGGCGGTCCGCTCCTACAGCAAGGAAGGCTAGACGCGCGACCCATGCAAGACGTCCGCGGTGCGGACGCCGCCGAAGAAGGCCACGAAGGCGGCTCCGGCGAGAGGTCGCAAGCGGCCGTCGAGCGGAGCTGAAGCACCCACCTCAACGCTCGCTGGGCTCAAGGGGCAGGCCAAGGCGCAGGGGGTCTCGCTCCAGGAGTACTCGTAGCGGCCGAAGCGCCCGTGACGCCGCCACCGCAGACAGGCCGCCTGTCGGATCCGGGCGCCGGAGATGGCGACGAGCGCGCAGTGGCGGCCAGGTCGATCCGGCTGCGCTACCCGACGACCTGCCGGCGCTCCGCGGGTGAGCTGCCTGCGGGTTCGCGGGCGTGGTGGGATCGGTTGGATCGATCGGCGACCTGCGACGCCTGCCGGGAACGGGCCGTTCTGTCCGAGGGGCCGGAACTCTCCTCGGCCGAAGCGAGCCCGGCATCGCCGACGGATGACGCGGGCCGTTCCGCTCAGCTGGAGTTCGATCGACGTCAACGTCGTCGCAACGAGCGCATCGAGGCTCGGTGGGGCCGGTTCGCCGGTGTGGCCAAGGCGCTGTCGGCCGATCCCCAGCCGACCCGGGCCTGGGCCCGCGGGGCTGACGGGGAACGAGCGCCTCGCCGCCCACCTCGAGGGTGCGCTCGGCGGTCGGGCTGTGGCGCTGCACGACCGCCGCATGCCAGGCAGCAGCGCCAACGACGACCACCTGGTCGTCGCCAGATATGGGCGTGTGGCTCATCGACGCCAAGAACTACCAGGGGCTGATCGAACAGCGTGACCTCGGCGAATAGGCGCAGTGCGATCACCAGCTCTACGTCGCCGGTCGTAGACCGGACCCGGTTGGTGGCCGGCGTGAATCACCAACTCGATGTGGTCCAGGCCGCGCTCGGCCCCGCCTGCATCTCGTTCGGGATAGGTGTGCTTCGGGCCGCCGAGTGCGGCTGCTCGCCAAGCCGTCCAACTCGACGGGGTGTGGGTCACCTGGCCCAAACGCCTCGTCGAGCTGATCGCCGAGTCGGGACCCGTCCCGTCGGCGCGCCTCGTCGAGGTCGCGGACCGGCTGGCCGAGGCGTTGCCGCCGGCCGTCCCTGACCGCTGACCCGCTCCCCGGCCACTTGCTCCGCCGGTGTCGCGGCGCGTCAAACGTGCAGCAAAGCCCTATATGTGCTGGTCAGAGACCTCAGAGCCCGAGAAGGGAATCGAACCCTTGACCTGCTCATTACGAGTGAGCTGCTCTGCCGACTGAGCTACCCGGGCGGGAGCGTGCAGGCTAGCAGCGGGCCCCTCGGTCCGGAATCTCCTTCGGCGAGGAGCGCGGGTCAGCGCAGGCGGCCGAGGTGGAGGAACAGCGCCTGGAACTGCAGCTGCTCGTTGGGGTTGCGGACCAGGCCCTCGGACGTGGCCTGGATGGCCTGCAGGCTCTCCACCAGCGGGCCCGGCCGGGCGCTCACCGCCATCTCGTCACGAAAGCGGCGGGCCAGGACCAGCAGCCCGAAGCGCAGCTCGTCGACCCGCTGGCGGCGCAGCTCGCGCTTGTGGCGATCCTCGAGCGTCTTGCGGCCCGATCCCCGCTCCCCAGCTGCGCCACCCGCTCCTCCAGCTCGGTCGCCTCGACCGCCTGGCGGTCACGCAGCGGTTCGGCGGCATCGTCGATCATGGCGAAGAGCTCGTCGACCAGGCGGGTGGCGGTGGCCCCGGTGCCGTCGAGCTGGTCGGGCACGGCGAACCAGGCCTCCCGCCGCAGCGCCAGGCGCGGGTCGGTGGCCAGCAACCGGGCCCGGCTCAGGTCGCCCGACGAATCCGCCGCCGCCTCGCGGGCGGTGTCGGGCGCCATCCCCTCGGCCACCAGCCGATCGACGATGGCCGACTCGGGCACCGGGCCCAGATCGATGCGCACGCAGCGCGAGGCGATGGTGACCAGCTCGTTGGGGACGTGCTCGGCCAGCACCACGAACACCGTGCCCGCCGGCGGCTCCTCGATGACCTTCAGCAGCTTGGCCGGGTTGCCCGGCTGGATGAGGTGGAACTCGTCGAGCACGAGCACCTTGCGCTCACCTTCCACCGGTGACCGGCTGGCCCGCTCGATGATGGCCGCGGTCTGCTCGGCGCTGATGGCTGCGCCCACCCGCTCGGTGATGACCAGATCAGGGTGCTGCTCGGCCAGGGCCAGCCGCCGGTGCCGGTCGGCGTCGGCGCCCTCCGAGCCTTCGCTCAACAGCTCGGCGGCGAAGGCGGCGGCCAGGGCCCGCTTACCACTGCCCCGCGGTCCCACCAGCAGGTAGGCGTGGACCGGCGCCCGTGCCGCGGCCCGCAGCTGGGCCACGGGTCCGTCCTGGCCGACGATTCCCGCCCACGGGTCGATCTCGGGGTCGGTCTCGGTGCTGACCGGCGGGGTGGGGCTCACGCCGTGAGTTGTAGTCGCTCCGCAACCGCGGCGCGCACGGCCCCGGCGACCTCGTCGATCGAGCGGGAGCCGTCCACCACGACCCAGCGAGCGGGCTCGGCCTCGGCCAGCGCCCGGAAGCCGTCGGCGACCCGCCGGTGGAACGCCTCGTCCAGGCGCTCCATGCGGTCCAGCCCCTCGCCCAGACGCTGGGTCGCCGTGGCCGCCGGCACCTCCAACAAGATGACCAGGTCGGGCCACACCCCGTCGGCCGCCCACTCCGACAGGCCCCGGATCTCGTCGACGGGCAGGCCGCGGCCGTAGCCCTGGTAGGCGATGGAGCTGTAGGCCGAGCGGTCGCTGACCACGTGGCGGCCCGAGGCCAGGGCCGGACCGACCACCTGGGCCAGGTGCTGGGCCCGATCGGCGGCCATCAGCAGCGCCTCGGCCCGATCAGCCAGCTCGACGGTGCCGGGGTCGAGCAGGATGTCGCGCAGCCGGGCCCCGATGTCGGTGCCGCCCGGCTCGCGGGTCGCCACCGCGGCCAGGGCGTCGGCCAGGCGACCGGCCTGGGTCGACTTGCCGCACCCCTCGCCGCCTTCGAAGGCCACGAACCGGCCCCGGGCGACCGTCACGAGTTCAGACCGGCCGCGCGACGGATGGTTGCCTTCCACCGCCGCCTTCGACCGCAGCCCCGAGCGCACCGAGTGCAGGGCCAGGATGCCGGCGCCCATGATGATGAGGGCGGCCAGCCACAGGGTCAGTCGCACCCCGGGGATGGCGATGGTGACGGCGCCCACGCTCAGCGTGCCGCCGAAGAGCTCCTCGGAGATGCCCCCCAGCAGGGCGGCCAGCAGCGGGCCGGCCACCATGGCCACCAGCACGCACAGGCGCACCAGCGTGTTGAGCGAGCTGAACACCCGGCCCCGCAGGTCGTCGTCCACCTCCTCCTGCAACAGCACGTAGCCCATCACGTAGACCGGCCCGATGGTGATGCCCATCAGCCCCACGAACAGCGCGGCGAGACCCAACGTCGAGCTGGTGGCGGCGGCGAACAGGAACGCCCCGGCCAGGAACAGCGCCCAGGTGAAGACCCGGGCCTTGTCGAGGCGCCGCTGCAGGGCCGACACCCCGACCGCGCCGATGGCCACGCCGAAGCCGAGCGCGGTGGTGAACAGGCCGTAGCCGGCCGCGCCCGGCACCCAGCACCTCGGCCGAGAACACCGCCCCCAGCGGGATCAGCATGCCCCCGCCGATGAGGCCGGTGGCCATGCCGATGTTCACGGCCCGGATGGTGTGGTTGCGGAAGATCTCGTGCCAGCCCTGGACCAGCTCGTCGTACATGCGGGCCAGGCGCCGGCGGGCCTCGGTCTCGCGGCCTCCGCTGGCCACGTTGCGCCGGCGACCCAGCGGGCAGCGTGCGCACCAGCACGGCGGACACGACGAAGGTGGCGGCGTCCACGTAGAAGGCCAGCGCCATCTGGTTGATGGACAGGAAGTGGACGGCGCTGACCGAGGCCAGCCAGGCCGACACGCCGGCCAGCAGGGCGAACAGCAGCGCCGCGAACGGGAAGGTGCCGTAGGCGGCGGCCAGCGACAACGAGTTGGCCGTGGTGAGGTGATCCTGAGGGACGAGGTTGGGGACGCTGGCGTCCTTGGCCGGCGACCACAGCAGGGTCAGCACCTCGAGCAGCGAGCGAGGCCATGACCAGGCCGATCAGGTTGTGCACCCACGGCAGGCACACGATCACCGCGGCCCGGCCCAGGTCGCAGGCGATCATCACCCGCTTGCGGTCCCACCGGTCGACCAGCACCCCGGCCAGCGGCCCGAAGAAGAAGCCCGGGGATGATCCGGGCGGCCATCACCAGGCTGATGGCCCCGGCGCCGGCCCCGGCTGACGAACCGCCGATGCTGGCGGCCAGCACGATGATGGCCGAGAAGCCCAGCCAGTCCCCGGTGGCCGACACCACCTGCACGATCCACAGGCGGAAGAACTCATGGGAGCCGAAGAGGCGGACGTGCCACCCCGGCTTGTCGCTGGTCGAGTCGGGATAGAGGGTCTCGGTGCGTTCGTCGGGGTCCGAGCTCGCGCTCGGTGACGTCGCCGGGCTGCACCCCGGGCGGGAGCGACGGCGACACCGCCACCAGCGACGCCGACCCGGCCGCGGCCAGGTCCAGGAACGAGGCGAAGGGGTCGGCCTCCTGATCGTCAGCCGGGGCGCGCCGAACCCGGTCGTCGTCCCAGTTCGGCTCAGGGCGCAGCACGGCCACGATGCGAACGTTAGAGCGCCGCACCCGCCACCGACGTTCTGTCCCTCGAGCGACCTGTGTCAGGTCGCTGATGGGACAGAACGGGCTCGTCGGTCAGAACGGCTCGTCCGACCGCGCGGCGTCGGCCACGGCCTGGGGGGTCACCGCCCGGCTCGCCTTCTTGGCCGCCTTCTTGGCCGCCGTCGCCTTCCTCGTCGTCGACGCGGCGGCCGCCTTCTTGGCCGGAGCCTTCCTGGTGGTCTTGGCCGCCTTCTTCGTCGCCTTCTTGGCTGACTTCTTCGTCGCCTTCTTGGCCGGGCCGCGCTCACGCCGATCGGCCAGCAGCTCCACGGCCCGCTCGTCGGTGATGGTGTCCACGTCGTCGGACTTGCGCAGCGAGGCGTTGGTCTCGCCGTCCGTCACGTAGGGCCCGAAGCGACCGTCCTTGATGATCATCGGCTTGCCGCTCACCGGGTCCACCCCCAGCTCCCGCAGCGGGGGCTTGGCCACCTGCCCCCGACGCAGCTTGGGCTGGGCGAACATGGCCACGGCCTCGTCGAGGGTCACCGTGAACAGCTGCTCTTCGTTGGTGAGGCTGCGGCTGTCCTTCTTGGCGTCGGCCCCCACCTTCTGGAGGTAGGGCCCGAACTTGCCGTTCTGAGCGGTGATCTCGACGCCGTCGGCCGGATCGACCCCCACGGTGCGGGGGAGCGCCGAGCAGCTCGAGGGCGTCGTCCAGCGTGACCCGCTCGACCGTCATCGTCTTGAACAGCGAGGCCATCTTCGGCTTGGCGTCCGACTCGTCGTCGTAGTCGCCGAGCTGGACGTAGGGGCCGAAGCGCCCCGTCTTGGCGTAGACGGGCAGCCCGGTGGCCGGGTCCACGCCGAGCTCCCGGCCGCCCTTGGGCGCGGCCAGCAGCTCGAGCGCCTTGTCGACGGTGAGCTCATCGGGCGCCAGCGACGTGGGGATGCTGGCCGTGTCGTCGCCGCGCACCAGGTAGGGGCTGTTGTCGCGGCCCGGCTTGGCCACGATGAGCACGCCGTCGGGGTCGAGCCCGATGGGGATGGCGTTCACCGCGGCCGCGTCGATCTCGTCGAGGCGGGCCGACACCTTCTCCTTGAGCCCGCCCGCCCGCTGGCCGTGATCGTCGGCCGGGCCGAAGTAGAACTCGGCGAGCCACGGCACGAGCTCCTCGTCGCCGCCGGCGATCTGGTCGAGGTCGTCCTCCATGCGGGCGGTGAACGTGTAGTCGACCATCTCCGGGAAGTTCTGCTCCAGGAGGTTCACCACCGCGAACGCCTTGAACGACGGGACCAGCGCGGTGCCCTTCTTCCACACGTACTCGCGGTCCTGGATGGTCTTGATGGTGGAGGCGTACGTCGACGGACGGCCGATGCCGAGCTCCTCGAGCCGCTTGACCAGCGAGGCCTCGGTGAAGCGGGCCGGGGGCTGCGTGTCGTGGCCGTTGGCCTCCAGGGCGTGGGCGTCGAGGGCGTCGCCCTCGGCCAGGGCCGGCAGCTGGCGCTCCTGCTCGTCGGCGTCGTCGCCCTCGTCGCGGTCGGCCACGTAGGCCAGACGGAAGCCCTGGTGGGCGATGATCGTGCCGCTGGTGGAGAACTCGGCGTCCCGGCCGGCCGCCGTCGCCCCCAGGCGCACCGTCACCGTCTCGCCGGTGGCGTCGGTCATCTGCGAGGCGATGGTGCGCTTCCAGATCAGCTCGTAGACCTTGGCGTCGTTGGCGTTCACCTCGCGGGCCACGTCCTCGGGCGAGCGGAACGTGTCGCCCGCGGGGCGGATGGCCTCGTGAGCCTCCTGGGCGTTCTTGACCTTCTTGGCGTAGAGGCGGGGCGCGTCGGGAACGATACGCGGCGCCGTAGCGCTCGGTGATCTCCCGGCGGGCCGCGGTCAGGGCCGTGTCGCTGAGCGTGGTCGAGTCGGTGCGCATGTAGGTGATGTAGCCGGCCTCGTAGAGGCTCTGGGCCGAGCGCATGGCCATCGAGGCCGACAGGCGCAGCTTGCGCCCCGCCTCCTGCTGGAACGTCGAGGTGATGAACGGCGCGGCCGGGCGGCGCCGGTAGGGCCTGCGCTCGACGCTGCGCACGGCGAAGTCGGCGCCGGTCAGATCCCGGGCCAGCGCCGTCGCCGACGCCTCGTCGAGCACGGCCACATCGCCGCGCCGGGCCCCGTCCTCCCCGAAGTCCTTGCCGGTGGCCAGGCGGCGACCGTCGAGCTGCACCAG
Organism: uncultured Microthrixaceae bacterium; assembly: GCA_963726905.1. Lineage (GTDB taxonomy): Bacteria > Actinomycetota > Acidimicrobiia > Acidimicrobiales > Acidimicrobilacustridaceae > UBA4742. Next base: position 60,842 of record CAVSDZ010000007.1, on the reverse strand, counting down.
GGTGGCGGTGAAGCGGCGAGCCTCGTCGGCCCCGGCGGCGGCCCGAGCCGAGAACGTCGCCTTCGAGATCCCAGTAGGAGGCGCTCACGAACGCGCATACGCTCGCGCTCGCGCTCGACGATGAGGCGGATGGCCACGCTCTGGACCCGCCCGACGGTGGTGCCCTGACCGACCTTCTGGCGGGCCGCGCTGGCCAGAGGCCCGTAGCCGTAGATGCGGTCGAGCAACCGGCGCGCCTCCTGGGCGTCGACGAGGCGCCGGTCGATGTCGCGGGGGTTCTCGATGGCCTCGCGGATGGCCTGGGGCGTGATCTCGTGGAAGACCATGCGCTTGACCGGCAGCGAGGCCGGCGGGTTGAGCACCTCGAGCAGGTGCCACGAGATGGCCTCGCCCTCGCGATCCTCATCAGTGGCGAGATACAGCTCCGTGGCGTCCTTCATCAGCTTCTTGAGATCCCGGATGCGGTCGCGCTTGTCGGCGCTCACCACGTAGAGGGGCTTGAAGTCGTTGTCGACCTCGATGCCCAGGATCTCCCACTGGCGCTTGTAGGCATCGGGGACGTCGGCGGCCCGGGCCGGGAGGTCGCGGATGTGGCCCACCGAGGCCTCGACCGTGACATCGCCGTCGAGCGCGTCGGAGTCGGCCAGGAAGCGCTGGATGGTGCGCGCCTTGGCGGGGGACTCGACGATGACCAGGGGTCCGCTCATGGCCGACAGGTTGAGAGCACCAGTGCCGTCCTGTCAAACGTCGCCCGCCTCCCTCCGGAGGAGGGACCCGGTGGCCGATCGACCCGACGGTGACCGGGTCGGCTCGGTGGAAGGTCAGGTGAGAGGTTGACGATGCACCGGCTGTTAGGCATACTTATCGCCGTGATGGTCTGCCACTGCGAAGCGGTCAACGATGCCGCCATCTGCTCCGAGATCGCCGCCGGCGCCCTCGACGCCGAGGCCGCTGGCCGAGCGCTGCGGGGTGGGCGCGAGCTGCGGAGGATGCCAGACCGTCGTCGAGCAGCTGCTGGCGGAGTTCGGCCTCGAAGCCGCCTCCGCCGCCGCCTGAGCCGGGACGGTAGCCTCCCCGCATGCAGGGCGACCCCGAGATCATCGAGCTGCTCAACGAGGTCCTCACGGCCGAGCTGACCGCAGTCAACCAGTACTTCATCCACGCCAAGATGTGCTCGAACTGGGGCTATCACCGGCTGGCCGCCAAGATCCGTGAGGAATCCCTCGACGAGATGCGCGACGCCGAGAAGATCATCGAGCGCATCCTGTACCTCGAGGGCATCCCCAACCTGCAGCGACTGAACCCGGTGCGGGTGGGCGAGAGCGTGCCCGAGCAGCTGGCCCTCGATCTGGCCAACGAGGTCGCCGCCATCGACCGCTACAACCGGGGCGTGGCCCTGGCCGTGGCCCACGGCGACAACGGCACCCGCGAGCTGCTCGAACATCGCCTGGTCGACGAGGAGACCCACGCCGACTGGCTCGAGAGCCAGCACGCGCTCATCGCCCAGGTCGGGCTCGAGAACTACCTCGCCACCCAGATCCACGGGGACTGAACCGGACCTGACCCCCGGGCGCGGTCCGCCCACCCCGGCCCGTCGGCCATACTCACCCGATGCCCACCACCGGCCAGACCCCTTCCGCCGCGTCCGCCGAGCCCGATTTCGAGCGCCGGCCCTGGGGGACCTTCACGGTGCTCGACGACCGGCCCACCCACAAGGTCAAGCGGCTCACCGTCGATCCCGGCGAGCGGCTCAGCTACCAGTCCCACGCCCGCCGCAGCGAGCACTGGGTCATCGTGTCGGGCACGGCGCTGGTGACCGTCGACGGCACCGACCACGAGCTCGGGCCGGGTCAGGCGATCGACATCCCGATGGGCGGGGCCCATCGCATGACCAACCCCGGCGCCGACGAGCTGGTCTTCGTCGAAGTGCAGTTGGGTGACTACTTCGGGGAAGATGACATCGTCCGCTATTCCGACGACTACGGCAGGGCCCCCGACTGATCGGGCCCCCCGGGGGGAACCGATGGATTTCGAACTCAGCCCCAAGGCCCAGGAGCTGCAGGCGCGCCTGCTCGACTTCATGGACTCGCACGTGTACCCGGCCGAGCAGGTCTACCGGGACCAGATGGCGGCCTCCGGTGACCCCCACCACCACCCGCCCGTCATCGACGTCCTCAAGGCCGAGGCCCGCGCCCGCGGCCTGTGGAACCTGTTCCTCCCCCACCAGACGCAGTGGACCGAGGGCCTGAGCAACGTCGACTACGCCGGCCTGGCCGAGATCATGGGCCGCAGCCCGCTGGCCTCGGAGGCGTGCAACTGCTCGGCCCCCGACACCGGCAACATGGAGATCCTCACCATGTTCGGCACGCCCGCCCAGCACGAGCAGTGGCTCCAACCACTGCTCGAGGGCGAGATCCGCTCGTGCTTCGCCATGACCGAGCCGGCGGTGGCCTCCAGCGACGCCACCAACATCGAGTGCTCCATCGTGCGCGACGGCGACGACTACGTCATCAACGGCCGCAAGTGGTGGATCTCGGGGGCCGCCTCCCATCGCTGCGAGATCGCCATCGTCATGGGCAAGACCCGCCCCGACGGGCCCCGCCACCTCCAGCAGTCGATGGTGCTGGTGCCCATGGACACCCCGGGACTGACCAACGTCCGCGCCCTGCCGGTGTTCGGCTACCAGGACCGCGAAGGCCACTGCGAGCTGCTGTTCGAGGACGTCCGGGTGCCCGTGACCAACCTGCTGGGCGAGGAGGGCGGCGGCTTCGCCATCGCCCAGGCCCGCCTCGGCCCCGGCCGCATCCATCACTGCATGCGCTGCATCGGCATGGCCGAACGGGCCCTCGAGCTCATGTGCCGCCGGGTGCAGCACCGGGTGGCGTTCGGCAAGACCCTGGCCGAGCAGGGCGTGATCCAGGAGTGGATCGCCGACAGCCGCATCGAGATCGACCAGATCCGCCTGCTCACCATGAAGGCGGCGTGGCTCATGGACACGGTGGGCAACAAGGGGGCGCGCACCGAGATCTCGGCCATCAAGGTGGTCGCGCCCGAACGTCGCCCTGCGAGTGGTGGACCGGGCCATCCAGGCCCACGGCGGCGGCGGTGTCAGCGACGACTTCCCGCTGGCCGCCATGTGGGCCGGTCTGCGCACCCTGCGGCTGGCCGACGGGCCCGACGAGGTCCACCGCATGCAGCTGGCCCGGCGCGAGCTGCGCAAGTACGAAGACGGGGGACCCCACGTGGACATCCCGACGTCGGGCGACATCGGCGTCGCCCGCTGACCTCGGGGAACCAGCCCGACCACCCTGACGTCCTAGGTGCACCTGAACCAAGGAGCGCGCCATGGAATCCGTCACCGCTCGGTCGTCGTCCGTCCTTCGCCGGGTGCTGCCCATCCTCGGCGCGCTCGGCCTGGTCGCTCTCGCCGCCGGCTGCGGCACCCCGGCCAAGGTCGAGGTCTCGGCCCCGTCGGGCACCGCCGCCGGACTGGGCGACGGCATCACCGTCACCGGCACCGGTCAGGTGAAGGGCAAGCCCGACACCCTGACCGTGTCCATCGGCGTCACCACCAAGCGGGCCAAGGTCGACGCCGCCGTCAACGACAACGCGGCCACCACCACCGCGGTGACGAGCGCGCTCACCGCCCAAGGGGTGGCCGACAAGGACATCCAGACGCAGAACTACTCCGTCCAACCCTCGTTCACCTACGCCAACAACAAGCAGGTCCCCGACGGCTATGTCGTCAACAACACCGTCAGCGTGAAGATCCACGACCTCGACAAGGCCGGCGCCGTCATCGACGCCGCCACCGCGGCGGGCGGCAACGACGCCACCGTCCAAGGCGTGTCGTTCTCGCTGGAGGACAACCAGGCCCTGCTCACCCAGGCCCGCGACGCGGCCTACGCCGACGCCAAGGCCAAGGCCGATCAGTTCGGCCAGCTCAGCGGGCGGGGGGTGGGTGACGCCCAGGCCATCAGCGAGACGACCGACCCCAACCAGCAACGGTTCAGCTCGGTGGGGGCGGCGGTGGCCGCCGACCAGTCCACCCCCATCAACGCCGGCCAGGTCTCCACCGACGTCACCGTCACCGTGCGCTTCGCCCTGGGCTAGGGTCTGCCGCGGCGGTCAGGGGTCAGGGGCGGGGGGTGCGGTAGACGACGAGACGCACCGCGGTGCCGCCCTCGTCCGAGCGGATCTCGGCCTCGTCGGCCAGGACCCTGATGAGGGGCAGGCCCAGTCCGTGCTCCTGGTCCAGCCGGTCGGCGCCGGTGGGGTCGGGCATGGCCGGCAGCGCGGCATCGAAGCCCGCGCCGTGATCGACCACCTCCACCTCGATCTTGTCGGCCTCCAAGTTGCAGCGGATCACGATTCGCTCGTCGCGATCCAGGTCGGCGTGGGCCTCGATGGCGTTGGTGGTGGCCTCCGACACGGCGATGCGCAACGCGTCGATGCTCTCGTCGCGAAACGTCGGCTCGACGGCGGCGGCCGCCGCCACCACCTGGCGGGCCAGGCCCAGGTACTCGGGGCGTGCGGGGATCTCCAGGCGGACCTCACCCATCGACGGTGTGCCCTTCGGGGACCCGGGCCGGCGGCATGGTGGCCGCGATGGCCTCGTCGACCCGGTCGGCCACCACGATGATCTCGTCCAGGCGGGTGAGCGTGAACAGCGAGCGCACCCGCTGCTCCGGCGCCACCACCCGCAGATCGCCGCCCCGGGTCCGGGTCCGCTTGAGGGCCCCCACCACCACCCCCAGACCGACCGAGTCGATGAAGTCGACCCGGGTGAGGTCGAGCACCACGCGGAGGCAGTCCGCCCCCACCAGGCTCACCACCTGTTGGCGGAGCCGGGGCGCGGTGGCCAGCTCGAGCTCACCGGTCACCTCGACGATCTGCCAACCGTCGCGCTGGGACACGTCGAGGGCGAACAACACGACGAGCCTCCCCGGCAAACGGCGACAGCGACGACTCGAGGCTACCTGAGGTCGATCGCGGCGCCGACTTCCACCCCTGTAGTTACGACGGCGAAACTCCTACACTGTTCGAGCCGGCCGCTCCTGCGTCCCGTGCGAGCGAGGACCCGCCCATGGCGCTCACCGCCACCGACCAACTCGACGATCTGCTCGCCTCCCTGGCCGACGACCCGCGGCTGGTCCACCTCGAGGTCCTCCCCGCCCGCCTCGGCCCGCTACGCCGAGCTGGCCACGCCGCTGCCCCCGGCGCTGGTCGAGCGCCTTCCGGTCGACCGCTTCTGGTCCCACCAGGCCCAGGCCATCGACCTGGCCCGGGCCGGCCGCTCGGTGGCCGTCGCGTCACGGCACCGCGTCGGGCAAGTCGCTGTGCTACCAGGTGCCGATCGCCGAGGCGGTCGGTGCCGCGGTGCGGCCCGCCAGCTCGCTGCTGCTGTTCCCCACCAAGGCCCTGGCCCAGGACCAGCTCCGAGCCCTCACCGCCCTGGAGGTGCCCCGGCTGGTGGCCGCCACCTACGACGGCGACAGCGGACCCGAGGAGCGCACGTGGGTCCGGGCCAACGCCAACGTCGTGCTGACCAACCCCGAGATGCTCCACCACGGCATCCTCCCCCACCACGGCCGATGGGCCACGTTCCTCATGCGCCTCGACTACGTGGTGATCGACGAGCTGCACGTGCTGCGGGGCGTGTTCGGCACCCATGTCGCCCACCTCCTGCGGCGCCTGCGCCGGTTGTGCGCCGTCTACGGATCGGACCCGACCTTCATCTTCTCCTCGGCCACCATCGGCCAGCCCGGTCGGCTGGCCTCCGAGCTCTGCGGTCTCGACGTCGCCGAGGTCACCGACGACGGCTCGCCCCGGGGCTGTCGCCGCTTCCTGCTGTGGAACCCCACGGCCGGTGCCTCACCGGTGCAGCCCATCGACGCGGCCCCGACCCCCGGCTCGACGCCCGGCTCGACCCCGGGCCCGGTCCTGGCGCCGGATCGTGTCGTCGGCTCGGGCAAGGCGCCGTCGGCCAACCGCGAGACGGCGGCCCTCATGGCCGAGCTCATCGCCCGCGGCTCGCGCACCATCACGTTCTGCCGCAGCCGCAAGGGCACCGAGCTCATCGCCGCCGAGGTGCGTCGCCGGCTCCCCCCGCACCTGGCCGACCTGGTCCGCCCCTACCGCGGCGGGTACCTCACCGCCGAGCGGCGGGAGATCGAGAGCGAGCTGTTCGGGGGCACGTTGCGAGGGGTGGTGGCCACCACGGCGCTGGAGCTGGGGGTCGACGTCGGCGGCCTCGACGCCTGCGTGCTCAACGGCTTCCCCGGCACGATCGCCTCGATGTGGCAGCAGGCCGGCCGGGCCGGGCGGGAGGCGCAGGACTCCACCGTGATCCTGGTGGCCGGCGACGACCAGCTCGACCAGTGGTACATGGCCCACCCCGACCAGGTCTTCTCCCGCCCGCCCGAGCCGGCGGTGATCAACCCCGCCAACCCTTACGTGCTCAACGCCCACCTCGCCTGCGCCGCCCACGAGCAGCCGCTCGGCCACGTGGACGAGCGCTGGTGGCCAGGGCTGCTCGACGACGGGGTGCGCCATCTCGTCCTGGACGACCGGCTCCGGGTCCGCGACCGGCGGCGGGGTTCGGCCCACTGGCCCCTGGCGGTGTGGGCGGGGCGGGGCTGGCCGACCCACGGCGTAGGGCTGCGCAGCGGATCGGGCGACGAGGTCCGCATCGCCACCGCCGACGGCTCGCTCATCGGCACGGTGGATCGGGGCCGGGCCTGTCGCATCGTCCACCCCGGTGCCGTCTACCTCCACCAGGGTCAGTCCTACCGGGTCAACGAGCTCGATCTGGACGACGGCGCCGCCATCGTCGAAGCCCACGACGGCGGCGAGTGGACCCAGCCCCGCAGCGAGACCGAGGTGACGATCCTCGCCACCGAGTCCCACCGCCCCGTGGGCCGCAGCGAGCTGTCGCTGGGCACGGTGCGGGTCGTGTCCCGGGTGATCGGCTACAAGCGCTTCGACACCTTCACCGGCGAGCTGCTCGGCAGCGAGGAGCTGTTCCTGCCGCCCGGCGAGCTGACCACCCGGGCGTTCTGGTACACGCTCGGGTGGGACCTGCTGGCCGGGGCCGGCCTCGAGCCGGGCGCGGTGCCCGGGCACGCTGCACGCCATCGAGCACGCCGCCATCGGGCTCCTCCCCCTGTTCACCATCTGCGACCGATGGGACGTCGGCGGCCTGTCGACGCCCCAGCAGGCCGACACCGGCCTGCCCACCATCATCATCTACGACGGCTACCCGGGCGGCGCCGGCATCGCCGAGCTGGGCTATGCCAGCGCCGATCGCCACCTCGCCGCCACCCTCGAGGTGGTCGAGCTCGTGCCGGTGCCGTGACGGCTGCCCGTCGTGCGTCCAGTCACCCAAGTGCGGCAACGGCAACGAGCCGCTCGACAAGGCCGGGGCGGTCACGGTGCTGGAGGCGCTGCTGGCCGGCGAGGCCGGCGCCTGAGCTCTCTTCGTCGGCCATGACGGCGGTGGCGCTCAGGTCGAGGTCGGGCAGCAACGACCCGACGAGCGGGACGTCGGTCACACTGCGATAGCGCACCCGGACCCGCACCGAGCGCGGTCGGGGCTGGCCAGACGGTCGACGTCGACGTGGAGCCGGCCCGCGTCGAGGGGGCCGGCGGCACGGGCGGCTTGTCCGGCCGCGGCCGGGTCCCGGCTCACCGCCGCGGCCCGAGCCGCTTCGCGGGCGGCGTGGGTGACCAGGACCTCGTCGCGCACGACGAGGCCGATCTGCACGACGAGCAGGATCGACATCGCCACCAGGGGAAGGGCCAGCGCCAGCTCCACCGTGGTCTGACCGCCCTCGCCGGCCGCTCCCCCGGGCCTCACGAGACCGCGCCGATCACCTTCGAGACGGCGAAGTCGAACAGCTTGCCCACCGACGTCGGTCTTCGACGCCCAGGTCACCACCAGGGCGGCGATGGCGGCCGCCCCCAACATGACCAGGGCGTACTCGGCAGTGGTCTGGCCCGCCTCCCCCCGCAGGCGCGGAGGCAGGGGCCGGGACCCGGGTGGAGCGGGACCGCGGCGGTGGGCGGCCGACACCACGAGGGCCTGGAGATGGACGATGAGTTCGAGCATGGGAGCCTCCCCTTTTCATGACGGTCGAGGGCGGCAGCGCCACCGAGGGGCACCAGCGGGGACGGGGCCCGCGGGAGCCGTGCGTCACCCTGTGAGTCGGCTCAACGAGCCCACCAGCAGGGGGACGATGGACAGGAGCACGAAGGCCGGCAGGATGCAGACCACGAGCGGGAACACCAGCAGGACGGGAAGCCGGCGGGCGGCCTCCTCGGCCCGACGACGACGGATCAGGCGCGCCTCGAGCGCCACCCGCTCGAGCGACGGGCCCAGCGCCACGCCGTAGCGCTCGGACGCCACCAGGGCGTCGACCAGGGGGCGCACGCCGTCGCCGCAGGCCGCCACGGGGCCCAACGCCTCGGCCAGGCGCTCGCCCACGGCCACCCGGTCGGGCACGGCGGCGAGCGCCGCGCCGGTCACCCCGCCGGCCCGGGTGGCCACCGCCTCCACCGCGAGGTGGACGGTGAGGCCCGCTCCCACCGCCAGGCGGAACAACTCGACCAGGTCCGGGGTCTCGGCCACCACCGCGGCGGCCCTCCGGCGCTGCCGGCCTCGTTCCCGCCAGGCGGGGGCCGCCCAGGTCAGGGCGCCCACCGGCACGGCGAGCAGCCAGTGGAGGGCGGCCCCGGCGCCGGCGACGAGCATCGCCCGACCGAGACGGAGCGACACCGCGTCGTCCAGGTCGAGGCCGACAACACCACCGGCGCCACCACCCACGGCCCGAGCGAGGCGGTCCCCCACCGGGGCTCGGTGGGGCCGGACGGCCCCGGCGGCCCGACGGGGCGCGGGCCGCGGCCGTCGGGGCCGACGCCGCCGACACGAAGCCGACCAGCCGCGACGGCGGACGCCTCCGGGGAGCGAGGGCCACCATGACCGACAGCACCACCAGCACCGGGGCCCACGGCGGCGCCGTCATCCCACACTCCTGGTCCACGACGCCATCCACCAGGCGCCGAGGAGGTCGAGCGCCAGACCGGCGGCCAGGCAGACCAACCCCAGCGGCGTCGTGAACACCCGGGCGCTCACCCCACCGGTGAGCCAGCCGACGCCGGCGAAGGCGACGGGGGCCACGACCATGACGGCGGCCGAGGCACGGGCCTGGGAGGTCAGGGCCCGGATCTCGCGGGCCAGCTCGGCCCGGTCGCGCAGACCGGCGGCGGCCTCGTCGAGCGCCCGGGCGCGGGCCCCGCCGACCTCGGCCCCGAAGGAGAGCGCCACTCCCGTCATGGCACGGACGGGGTCGTCGCCCGCCGCCCACCGATCGAGCGCCGGTCCCAGGGGGGCGCCGCGGCCCACGGCGACGAGCACCCGGGCCAGCTCGGCAGTGGCGTCACCCGATCCCAGGCTGCACCGCCTGCTCCAGACCGGTCGGCAACGACGCCCCGGCCCGCAACGACCGCGCCACGGCCTCGAGCAGCTCGGCATGCTCGGTCTCCGAGCCGTGCGCACCCCACCGGAAGTGGCCGACCAGGGTGAGAAGCGCAGCCCGCCCCGACGGCCACCGCCGTCGGCCCGATCGACCAACCCGACCGGTCACCGGCCGGAACCCAGGCAGGGCAGGCGTCCCCCGGGCGCCGGGCGACAGGGCCCGGAGGCGTCGGCGAGCGATCCGGCTCGAGGCCCGCGTCGGCCCGACCGCCACCGCCAGGCCGGCCGCCACCACCCCGGCCGCCCACGGGCTCACGGGCCCAACCAACCCTCGTCCGGGGGCCCGGCACTGGCCCGACGGACGGGCCGGCCGGGAAGCGCCACCAGCCGTCCGCCGGCCACCAACGAGCGAGTGGGCAGCCGGCCGCCACCGTCGAGGCGACCGACCTCGGCCACGTCGGTGACCCGGCGGACCCCGTGCTCGTCCCGTGCGATCTGCACCACCAGGTCGATGGCCGAGGCGATCTGCTCGCGCACGGCGGCATGGGGGAGCCCGACCTCGCGCCAGCAGGACGAGGGTCTCGAGCCGGCGCAGGGCGTCGCCCGGGCTGTTGGCGTGACAGGTCGACAGCGAGCCCTCGTGGCCCGTGTTCATGGCCTGCAGCATGTCCAGCGCCTCGCCGCCCCGGACCTCGCCCACGATGATGCGGTCGGGGCGCATGCGCAGCGCGGCCCTGACCAGGTCGCGGATGCGGACCTCACCCACGCCCTCGGCGTTGGCCGGCCGGGCCTCCAGCCGCACGACGTGCGCTCCCGGGAGGCGCAGCTCGGCCGCATCCTCCACCGTGACGACGCGCTCGGAGGGGTCGATCCCGCCGGCCAGGGCGTTCAGCAACGTCGTCTTGCCCGCCCCGGCCCCACCGGCCACGACGACGTTGGCCCGAGCCCGAACGGCCCACGTCAGGAGCGCCTCGACGCCGGGCCCGGCCACCTGGCCCAGCGCAATGGGCTTGGCCCCGAAACGGCGGATGGTCAGGCACGGCCCGTCCACCGCCAGGGGCCTGATGATGGCGTGCACCCTCGAGCCGTCGCCCAGCCGGGCGTCGACCACGGGATGGGCCCGGTCCACCGACAGGCCGAGGGGGGCCACCACCCGCTCGATGAGATGGAGCACCACCTCCTCACTCAGGACGAGGTGGGTCCGCACCAGCGCTCCGGCCCGGTCGACCCAGACCTCACCGCCGCCGTTGACCATCACGTCGGTGACCTCGGCATCGGCCAGCCACGGCTCGAGCGGCCCGAGCCCGTGCGCATGATCGAGCACCACCCTGACCGTGGCCCGCAACGCCGGAGCGTCGAGCAGGGGGGCTTCGGCCCGGACCAGCTCGGCCACCGCATTCCACTCGTCGGTCGTGGTCTCGCCGAGCGGGGTGCCCGCGGCGATGAGCCGGCCGTGGATCAGCTCGACCAGCCCGAGATCGGCGTCCGGCTCGAGAGCCACCGTGCTCATCGGGCCCGACCCAGGGCCCGGGCCAGGGTGGGTGGGAGCCGGCCGGCCAGCAGCCCGGCGTCGACGGCCCGGGCCACCGCCGCGTCGACGGGCACATCGGCCACCACGTCGGCCCCCACCACCTGCTCGACGTCGCGGGCCCCCAGGGCGCGATCGGGCTCGGACACGAGCACGACGCCGGTGGGCGGCAAGTCGAGCGCCGCCACCCGACGCAGCGAGAGGTAGCAGGCCCGGGTCACCAGCAGGCGCTCGGGCAGGGCCTCGGCCACCGCCCGACCGACGGCGTCACCGGGGCGCCGGTCGCGTCGGGCCGAGCGTGCCGCAGTCCACCACCACCGAACGGCGCTCGCCGCCCAGGGCGTCGACCAGGGCCGGCACCCGGTCGGCCGAGTCGATGGACCCGGTGCCACAGGGGAGCACACCCAACTCGTCGGTGACGGCGAGCTCCAGGCGGGCGAGGCCATCGGGAGGCACCGACGAGCCGGCCGCGAACCAGTCGCTCAGGCCGGGGCCGGCCGGTTCGGACAGCCCGAGGACGGCGGGCAGGTCTCCGGCGAGGTCGACGACGAGCGCCCCGCGGTCATCGGACCGGGACAGGACCACGGCCAGTGCGGCGGCGACGACCGTCGTCCCCGACCCGCCCTTGGCGGACCAGCAGGCTACGAACACGAGAACCCCTCCCGAGGCGCTGACACGGGCACCGGGGGAAGGGTCGTGGCGAACGTAGCCGTCGCCCGCCTCACGCTCAAGGGGCAATCCGGCGGCCGGTGTCCCGGCGGCCCGGCGGGCCGCCCGTATGCTCACCGCCATGGAGGCCGCCTTCTTCGACCTCGACAAGACGGTCATCGCCAAGGCCTCCATGGTGGCCTTCGGCCCGCCGTTGTATCGGGCCGGCATGATCTCGCGATGGCTGGTGGCGCGGGCGCTGTGGAGCCAGTTCGTGTTCCAGCGCAGGGGGGCCGACGAGGAGCGGATGCGCCGCTACCGCGAATCGGCTCTGCGGGTCACCCGGGGTTGGGACCAGTCCCACATCAGCGCCATCGTGCGCGACACCCTCACCGAGATCATCGACCCGATCGTCTTCGACGAGGCCCTGCACCTGATCCGCGAGCACCAGGCGGCCGGCCGGCGGGTGTACCTCATCTCCGCCTCACCGGAGGAGATCGTGGCGCCGCTGGCCCGGTACCTCGGCGTCGACGACGCCATCGCCAGCCGAGCCAAGCTGGACGACGAGGGGCGCTACACCGGCGAAGTCGAGTTCTACAGCTACGGCCCGTTCAAGGCCGAGGCCATCGTCCACGCCGCCGCCATGTACGGCATCGACCTCGACGCCTCCTACGCGTACTCGGATTCGGCCACCGACCTCCCGATGTTGGAGGTGGTCGGTCACCCCGTCGCGGTCAACCCCGATCGTGAGCTGGCCCGGGTGGCCCGCGACCGCGGCTGGGAGGTCCGCCAGTTCCGCAACGGGGTCCCGCTGCGCGAGCGGGTGAACATGCCGCCCCCACGGACGACCGCCGCGGGTGCCGCCGGCCTCGTGGTGGCGGTGGCCGCGGTCGGGGCCGCCTGGTGGCTGTGGCGCGCGCGTCGCCCGCGGCCCGCGCCGCCGGCGTCCGACCCCCTCACTGCGACGATCGGGCAGATCCGCCGGGCGGCGCCGGCGTGGTCGCAGTCAGCTCAGACGGCGATCAGTGAGATCAGGCGTCCTGCAGCTTCTTCACCGCGAAGGCGGCGAGGGCGACGACGACGATGAGGACGAGGAGCTTCTTCATGGGCCGCAGCATAGGCCCGTGGAGGGGATTCGTGTCCAGAGGGATGTGGGCACCGGCGCTCCGGTAGCGTCGCTCCCGGAGGTGTCCGAGCACCTGGTGGGCTCCCCCGCCTTCAAAGCGGGTGGGACGGGCGACCCCCGTCCGGCGGGTTCGATTCCCGTCCACCTCCGCCAACATCCCGCGCCCCGCCAGGTTGTGAGTGAGCACTCACTCAGATAGCGTCCCGGTCATGTCCGCGCGACCGGCACGGCCTTCCGCCGCCCTCACCGAAGAGCGGCCCAGCCGCGCCCGGGCCACGGCGCTGCCCCCGTCCGAGCGACGGGCCGAGATCGTGGCGGCCACCCTTCCCCTCCTGCTGGCCCACGGCGCCGCCGTCACCACCCGCCAGATCGCCGAGGCCGCCGGCGTGGCCGAAGGCACGATCTTCCGGGTCTTCCCCGACAAGGAGAGCCTCATCGAGGCCGCCGTCGAGTCGGTGTTCGACATGACCACGGTCAACGCCGCCCTGGCCGCCATCGATGTGGCCGTGCCCCTGGAGGACCGTCTGGTCGCCGCCGTGGACATCCTGCGTCGGCGCTTCGCCGACATCATGCAGCTGCGCACCGCGGTCGAGATGATGCACACCGCCAGTGGTGCCGCCCCACGGTTCGACCGCCACCCCCGCACCGACCTCAGCGCGTTGGCCGCCCTGCTCGACGAGCACCGCGACCAGATCCGCTACGAGCCGGTCACCGCCGCTCACCTGCTGCGGGGAATGATCATCGCCGGCACCCACCCGGCCCTGATCCTCGACGAGCCGCTCTCGTCGAGCGAGATCGTCTCGCTGTTCCTCGACGGCGTCCGCGGCGCCTCGCCGCCTGATCGACGGAACGACCGATGAAGCTGATCCGACTCCTGCGGACGTTCCTGCGGCCGCTATCGACGGCCCCTGCTGGCCGTGCTCGCGCTCACGTTCGTCCAGACCATGGCGACGCTCACGCTGCCGGCGCTCAACGCCGACATCATCGACAAGGGCGTGGCCACCGGCGACACCGCCTACATCTGGCGCACCGGGGCCCTCATGCTGGGCATCACCTTCGTGCAGGTGGCCTTCGCCATCGCCGCCGTCTACTACGGGGCGCGCGTGGCCATGGCCTTCGGCCGCGACGTGCGGGGCGCCCTGTTCCACCGGGTGACCGCCTACTCGGCCCAGGACGTGGCCTCCTTCGGTGCGCCGTCGCTCATCACGCGCATCACCAACGACGTCACCCAGGTGCAGATCCTGGTGATGATGGGCTGCACCCTGCTCGTCGCCGCCCCCATCACCATCGTGGGCGGCGTGATCATGGCGGTGCGCGAGGACGGTGCGCTCTCGCTGCTGCTGCTGGTCAGCGTGCCGGTGCTGGTCGTCTCGGTGGGCCTGGTGATCATGCGCATGGTGCCGCAGTTCCAGGTCATGCAGGAGCGCATCGACCGCATCAACCAGATCCTGCGCGAGCAGATCACCGGCATCCGGGTGGTGCGGGCCTTCGTCCGTGAGCCCCACGAGGCCGAGCGCTTCGGCGAGTCGAACGACGAGCTCACCCTCACCTCGCTGCGGGCCGGGCGGCTCATGGCCTTCCTGTTCCCGATCGTGATGCTGGTGCTGAACGTCTCGAGCGTCGCCGCCATCTGGCTGGGCGGGGACCGCATCGGCAACGGCCAGATGCAGGTCGGCGCGCTGATCGCCTTCCTGAGCTACCTGATCCAGATCCTGATGTCGGTGATGATGGCCACGTTCGTGGCCGTGCTCGCCCCCCGGGCGTCGGTGAGCGCCGACCGCATCGACGAGGTGCTCGACACCGAGTCGTCGGTGGTGGCGCCCTCCACCCCGGTCACCATCCTCGAGCCGCGCCCCTCGCTGGAGTTCCGTCATGTCGAGTTCAAGTACCCGGGCGCCGAGTACCCCGTGCTGTGCGACATCTCGTTCCGGGCCGAGGCCGGCACCACCACCGCCATCATCGGCAGCACCGGGTCGGGCAAGACGAGCCTGTTGAACCTCATCCCCCGGATGTTCGACGCCACCAGCGGCGCGGTGCTGGTGGACGGCACGGAGGTGCACCGCATCGAGCCGGAGCTGCTGTGGAGCCGCATCGGCCTGGTGCCCCAGAAGCCCTTCCTGTTCTCCGGGACGGTGGCCAGCAACCTCCGCTACGGCAACCCCGAGGCCACCGACGACGAGCTGTGGGAGGCGCTCGACCATCGCCCAGGCCAACGACCTTCGTCGCGGCCATGCCCGGCGGGCTGGAGGCCCCCATCAGCCAGGGCGGCTCCAACGTCTCGGGCGGTCAACGCCAACGCCTGGCCATCGCCCGCGCCCTGGTGCGCAAGCCGGGCATCTACCTGTTCGACGACTCCTTCTCGGCCCTGGACCTGGCCACCGACGCCCGGTTGCGGGCCGCCCTCGTGCCGGTGGTCGCCGACGCGGTCACGGTCATCGTGGCCCAGCGGGTGTCGACCATCATGAACGCCGACCAGATCCTGGTCATCGAGGACGGCCGCGAGGTCGGTCTCGGCACCCACCACGAGCTCCTCGAGAGCTGTCCCACCTACGTCGAGATCGTGGCGTCCCAGCTCACCGAGGAGGAGGCGGCGTGAGCGAGGACGACAAGGTCGTGCGACCGCCCGCCGAAGACCAGCGGGGTGGCTTCGGTGGCCGGTGGGGCGCGGCCGGCCTCCCGCTCGAACGGTCGAAGGACTTCAAGAACTCCACGCGCCGGCTCGCCCGGCGCCTGCGCCCGGAGTGGGCTCGGCGTGGCCGCCGTGCTGCTCTTCGCCGTGGCCAGCGTGTCGCTGGTCGTCATCGCCCCGAAGATCCTGGGCCACGCCACCAACATCATCGTGCGGGGCGTCTACACGGGCACGGGGATCGACTACACCCAGCTCCACCGGGTCCTGCTCACCGCGCTCTGCGTCTACGTGGGCTCGGCCGTGCTCTCCTACCTGCAGTCGTACCTGCTGGCCGGCGTGGTGCAGCGGGCCATGTTCCGGCTGCGCTCCGACGTCGAGAACAAGCTCAACCGGATGCCGCTGCGCTACATCGACTCGCCAGCCCCGGGGCGACCTGCTCAGCCGCGTCACCAACGACATCGACAACCTGGCCCAGAGCCTGCAGCAGACGTTGAGCCAGCTGCTCACGTCGTCGCTGATGCTCGTCGGCGTGCTCATCATGATGATCACCATCTCGCCGTTGCTGGCCCTGGTCGCCATCCTCACGGTGCCCGCCTCGATCTACACCATGCGGGCCATCACCAAGCGCTCCAAGGTGAAGTTCGTCGACCAGTGGCGCCACACCGGCTCCCTCAACGCCCAGGTCGAGGAGGCCTTCACCGGCCACTCGCTGGTCAAGGTGTTCGGCCGCCAGGCCGACGTCGAGAAGCGGTTCAACGACAAGAACGAGGAGCTGTTCGTCGCCAGCTTCGGCGCCCAGTTCATCTCCGGGATCATCCAGCCGGCGATGATGTTCTTCGGCAACCTGAACTACGTGGCCATCGCCCTCATCGGCGGGCTGCGGGTGTCGTCGGGCCAGATGACCATCGGCGACATCCAGGCCTTCATCCAGTACTCGCGCCAGTTCACCCAGCCCCTCACGCAGATGGCGTCGATGATCAACGTCATGCAGTCGGGCATCGCCTCAGCCGAGCGGGTGTTCGAGCTGCTCGACGCCGAGGAGGAGCCGGAGGACGACGCTCGAGCCGCTCGAGGACCTCAACCCGAGGGGCCGGGTGGAGTTCCGCAACGTGTCGTTCTCCTACGACCCGGCCAACCCGCTCATCGAGGACCTGTCGCTCGTCGCCGAGCCCGGCCAGACCGTGGCCATCGTGGGCCCGACCGGCGCCGGCAAGACCACCCTGGTGAACCTGCTCATGCGCTTCTACGAGATCGATTCGGGGCTGATCACCCTCGACGGCCTCGACACCAAGGAGATGCGCCGCCAGGACCTGCGCTCCAACATGGGCATGGTCCTGCAGGACACCTGGCTGTTCGGCGGCACCATCCGCGACAACATCGCCTACGGCAACCTCGACGCCACCGACGAGGACGTCCTGGCCGCAGCCCGGGCCACCTACGTCGACCGCTTCGTCCACTCACTGCCGCACGGCTACGACACCGTCATCGACGACGAGGGCGGCACGGTCAGCGCGGGCGAGAAGCAGCTGCTGACCATCGCCCGCGCCTTCCTGGCCAACCCGACCATCCTGATCCTCGACGAGGCCACCAGCTCGGTCGACACCCGCACCGAGGTGCTGATCCAGCAGGCCATGGCCGCGCTGCGATCGAACCGGACGAGCTTCGTCATCGCCCACCGGCTGTCCACCATCCGCGACGCCGACATCATCCTGGTCATGGAGTCGGGCCGGATCGTCGAGCAGGGCTCCCACGACGAGCTCCTGGCCCGCGACGGCGCCTACGCCCGTCTCTACAACGCCCAGTTCGCCGCCCCCGCCGTCGAGGTCGCCTGACCTCGAACCGGTACCGTCGGTCGCCGGGCGGGCTCAGGCGAAGCAGCGATCCATGAACTCGACGAGCTCGGCGGTGGCCACCTCGACGGCGAAGCCGCCGTCGGTGTGGCTGATGCGCAGGGTGGGGCAGAACACGTCGCTCTCGTCCACGAAGAAGTGGGGCGAGCCGATCACGCCGCGCCGCTGACCCTCGTGCCACTCGGCCAGGACCTGCTCGTGAGCGGCGTCGATGTCGACGGACCCGAGGCCGTGATCGGCGGCGACGCGGCCCAGCACCTCGGGGTCGGCCACGTCGAGGCCTTGCTCGAACAGCGCGGTGCGCAGCGCCATGGCCACCGTCTCGGCCCCCCGGGGGCCCAGCGCGCGCGCCGCGGTGGTGAGCGCCAGCGCCGGCAACGACGAGGCGGGCCAGCGCGCCGGGTCGAAGCCGGCGAACAGGTCGGGGGCGACACTGGCCCGCAGGGCCTCCACCTCCTCGGCGATGACGGAGGGCTCCAGTGCTCGCCCGTTGACCAGTTCCAGCGGCCAGGCCTTGACCGCCAGCACCACATCGGGCCGGCCCCGGGCCTGGCGCTCGGCCGCCAGGCGGCGCAGGCCGACGTGGGTGAAGGGACAGCCGACGTCGGCGTACACGTCGATGACCCGCAGGGTCTCGGGCACGGTCGCCGGCACCACTCCGTCTCGGTCCACGTCGTCCAGCATGCCCGCTCTCGCCCCTCCCTCCCCTATCGGCGCCCGGTCCCCCGGTCCGGCCCCAGCCGAGCTCCGGCCGGATCGCTACGGTGGGCCCACGCGATCTCCTCGGTGTCGGGCGAGACGCACAGGGGAGCCGACATGGCCTGGGATTTCTGCACCGAACCGGAGTTCGAAGCGAAGCTGGACTGGATGCGCGCCTTCGTGCGCGACGAGATCGAGCCGCTGGAGACGCTCGAGTTGGACATGGACACCTTCCGGCGGATCACCGACCCGCTCAAGGACGAGGTCCGACGTCAGGGGCTGTGGGCCGCACACCTCGAGCCCGAGCTCGGGGGCGGCGGGTTCGGTCAGGTCAAGCTGGGTCTCATGCACGAGATCCTCGGCCGGTGCATCTACGCGCCGTCGATCTTCGGCAACAACGCCCCCGATTCGGGCAACGCCGAGCTGCTGGCGGTCGGTGGGACCGACGAGCAGAAGCAACAGTGGATGCAACCCCTGCTCGACGGCAAGCTCCGCAGCGCCTTCTCCATGACCGAGCCCGGCGCCGGGGCCGACCCCACCCTGTTGACCACGTCGGCGGTGCGCGACGGCGACGAGTGGGTCATCAACGGCCACAAGTGGTTCACCTCGAACGCGTCGGTGGCCGACTTCCTCATCGTGATGGCCGTGACCAACCCCGACGTCCACCCCTACCAGGGCAGCTCGATGTTCGTGGTTCCGGTCGACACGCCCGGCGTCGACATCGTGCGGGACGTCCCCACCATGAGCCACCCCACCCATCGCACGGGCGAGCCGGGCGGGCACGCCGAGATCCTCTACCAGGAGGTGCGCATCCCGTTCGAGAACGTGGTGGGGGGCGAGGCGGGCATCGGCCAGGGCTTCAACCTGGCCCAGAAGCGCCTGGGCCCGGGCCGCATCCATCACGCCATGCGCTGGCTGGGCCAGGGCCAGCGGGCCTTCGACATGATGTGCGAGCGGGCGGTCTCGCGCTACACCCACGGCTCCACCCTGGCCGAGAAGCAGATGATCCAGGACTGGGTGGCCGAGTCGGCGACCGAGATGCAGGCGGCCCGGCTGCTGACCCTGCAGGCGGCGTGGAAGATGGACACCGAGGGCCCGTCCCAGGCTCGGGTGGAGATCGCCATGATCAAGTTCTGGGGCGCCCGCGCCCTGTACAACGTGATCGACCGGGCCATCCAGGTCCACGGCTCCCTGGGCTACACCACCGACCTGCCCCTCGAGTTCATGTACCGCATGGCCCGGGCCGCCCGCATCTACGACGGCCCCGACGAGGTCCACAAGGTCACCATCGCCCGCCAGATGCTCAAGCGCTACGAGCCCCACGACATCCCCAGCGAGCACATCCCCACGCGGCGCCGAGCGGCCGTGGAGAAGTTCGCCGGCTACCTCGACGCGGCCAGCCTCAACAGCTGAGCGCTCGAGCGGCTACGGGCGCACCAACTGGTCGGCCGGGGCCCGGGCGAAGTCGATGCGGACGACCGCGCCCCCGAGGGGCGGTCCGTTGCCGGCCTCGACCGTGGCGCCCTGCGCCCGGGCCAGGGCGGCGGTGATGGCCAGACCCAGGCCGGTGCCGCCCGTCTCGCGGCTGCGAGCCGAGTCGGCCCGGGCGAAGCGCTCGAAGGTGACCGGGAGCATGGACGGGGCGAAGCCGGGACCGTCATCGGCGACGGTCAGCGACGGCCCCCGCTCGTCATCACCGGCGGTGACGGTCACCCGCACCTGGGCCTCGGCGTAGCGCACGGCGTTGCTGAGCAGGTTCAGCAGCATCTGGTCGATCCGGTCCGGGTCGGCCCACACCACCGCCGAGCCCTCCACCGACACCCGCTGGTGGCGGGCCACCATGCCTGCCACCCGCTCGGCCGCCGAGGAGAGATCCACCAGCGCGGGACGCGTTCCCAGCTCCCCGGCGCGGGCCCGGGCCAGGGTCAGCAGGTCCTCGGCCAATCGACCGAGCCGCACCGCCTCGTCGAGCGCGCTGCGCAGGCCGGCGACGACCTCGGCTTCGTCGCCGGGGCGGGCCAGGGCCAGCTCCAGCTCACCCCTCAGGATGGAGATCGGTGTGCGCAACTCGTGGCTGGCGTCGTCGATGAAGCGTCGCTCGTGGGCCACCGACGACTCGATGCGATCGAGCATGGAGTTCAGGGTGCGGGCCAGGTCCCCGATCTCGTCGGTGGCACCGCCGGTGGGCAGCCGCTGGTCGAGGTCGTTCACGGTGATCTCATCGGCCTGCTGGGTGATTCGGCGCACCGGGCGGAGGGCGGCGCCGGCCAGCAACCAGCCGGCGCCGGCCAGGGCGCCGATGACCACGGGGCTGGTGACCAGGAGGACGAGGGCGAGGCGCTCCCGGGCCCGGTCGTAGCTGTCGAGCGACGAGCCCACCACCAGCACCGCCGGGGTGGCACCCACGTTCACGGGCCGGGCCAGCAACCGGCTCCGGCCGCCGAGCACCCGCACATCGGCTTCGAGCCAGGACTCCCCCTTGACCGCGGCCACCTGCTGAGGGGTGAGCACGGCGGCCTCCCCGGTGCCCGACGGGGCTTCGTCGACGACGCTCCCGTCGGCCGCGATGACCTGGGCGAACGGGTCGGTGTCGGGCAGCTCGCCCTGATCATCCTCGGCCACCACGGCCAGGTCTCCGCTGCGGATGCGCAGTCCCTGGTCGATGGCGTCCAGCAGGGCGCGGTCCAACACGATGTACAACCCGGCGCCCAGCACCACGATGAGGCCGGCCGAGGCCAGGGTGAACAGGACCGCCAGGCGACTGCGCAGCGACCTCGGCACCAACGGCACCCCTCGAGCCTACGAAACGGCGGGTGCCGACGGGAGGGCAGGGCCCGTCCGGTCAACCACCAGCGGGCCTCATCCGGTAGCCGACCCCGCGCACCGTCTCGATGTCATCGCGATCGAACGGACGGTCCACCTTCTCGCGGAGGTAGCGCACGTACACGTCGACGACGTTGGAGCCGCCGTCATAGGCGAAATCCCACACGTGCTCCAAGATGCGCGACCGGCTCAGCACCTCGTCGGGGTTGCGCATGAGGAACTCCAGCAGGGCGAACTCCTTGACCGACAGAGAGATCGGCGTCGCGCCCCGGCGCACCCGACGGGTCACCGGGTCGAGCACCAGGTCGCCGACCTGCAGGCACACGGGCCGTTCGGTGACGCCGCGCCGGGTGAGGGCCCGCAGCCGGGCGAACAGCTCCTCGAAGGCGAACGGCTTGGTGAGGTAGTCGTCGGCGCCGGCATCGAGGCCCCGGACCCGATCCTCGACCGCGTCGCGGGCGGTCAGCATGAGCACCGGAGCCCACCGCCCCTCCTCCCGCAGCGTGCGGCACACCTCGAACCCGTCGGGCTCGGGGATCATGGCGTCGAGCACGATGGCGTCGAAGTCCTGCTCACGGGCGGCCCACAGCGCCTCGGCCCCGTCGCCGGCCACCACCACGACGTAGCCTTCGCGTTCCAGGCCCCGGCGTACCAGCGACGCCATCTTGACCTCGTCTTCCACCACCAGGACGCGCACGGCGGGAGGCTACCGGCGGTCTCATGAGATCTTCATGAGAATCGACGGCCCGTCTCTCATGACCGTCTCATGACCGATTTGCGAAGCTCGACCCGAAGGGATCCCGTCCCGCCCCCGGGAGGACGATTACGGCCACCCGGATCGGGGGCCCTTCGATGACCGAAGGCGGCAGGCTCGTCCCCAGCCGGGCCTGCCGCCCGGTCGAACCGACCCGGAGCGGGCGACCGACGGGCCGGTTACCGGGTGGTGGGCGGGGTCAGCGTGCCCACGTCGAGCCGGTCGATCTCCACGATCCGGCAGGTGAAGGTGCCGTCGGCCGGCGTTGACGAGAGCGCGGTCCAGTCCGCCGTCTTCCCCGCGTCGACGCTGGGCAGGAAGTCGGATCCGGTGCCGATCTCGGTGCCGTTCTGACGGAAGCTGATGGTGATCGAGTAGAGGCTCGTCTTGGAGCTGTGGTTCGTCACCGTGCCCGACGCCTTCATGTCCCCCGAGGAGTCCGTGGTGCAGGTCATGTCGTCGGCGGAGATGTCCTTCTGGGGCGGGTGGGCGGCGTTGAACCCGAGCGGGTTGGACTTGATCCCCGTCTGGTTCTCGACCTTCTGCTGGGCGGCGATGTCGTCGTTGACCGAGTTGACCGCCTTGTCCACGAAGAAGGCGAACACGGCGATGGTGCCCGCCCCCAGCACGACCAGGACGACGGCCACGATGATGAAGGCCTTCAGACAGCCGTTGCCCTTCTGCTTGACCACCACGGGGGCGCCGGTCGGCACCGGGGGAACGCCGCCCACCGGTGGGATCGGCGGCGGAGGCCCGGGAGGGGGCCCGACCCGGGGCGCCATCGGTGGTGCCGGGGCCATGGGCGGCGCCGACGAGGGCTCCACCGGGGGCGGGGCGACGGGTATCTCGGCCGTGGGCGGCTCGGGTGGGGGCGGTGGCGCCACGTACCCAGCCGCCTGTTCCGGCGGGTACCACTTGCCATCGGAGGCGATCCACCAGCCCGGTCCCTGCGAGGTGTCACTCACAGCGCTCTCCCCTGCACAGTCGACGGAGTCGACTCAGCGTAGTCACGGGGGCGGGCCCGCCCGGGGAGAACGCCCCGGGGAGGACGCGAAGGAGCGGAGGCTCAGACGGCGAGCAGGTCGCGCGCGCCGGTGTCGCTCGACGGGTGGCGCAGCTTCGACATGGCCCGGGCCTCGATCTGGCGGATGCGCTCGCGGGTGAGGTTGAAGTGCTCACCCACCTCCTCGAGCGTGCGGGGCTCACCGCGGTCGAGCCCGAAGCGCAGCTTCAGGATCTCGCGCTCGCGCTCGTCGAGCGGGCCCAGGAGCCGGGCGATCTCCTCGGGCAGCAGCGCCGTGGCCGCCACCTCGAACGGGGACTCGGCCGAGCGGTCCTCGACGACATCGCCCAATTCGGCGTCGCCGTCCTCGCGCAGCGGCTCGCTGAGGCTGAGGGGCTCGGCCGCGAAGCGCAGCGCCTCGGTGACCTTGTCCTCGGGCATCTCGACCTCGGCCGACAGCTCCGACAGCGTGGCGGGCCGACCCAGCTTGAGCTCCAGGCGGGCGCGGGCCTTCTGGAGCCGGGCGAGCGTGTCGCCGGCGTGGACGGGCAGGCGGATGGTGCGACCGGTGTTGGCGATGCCGCGGGTGATGGCCTGGCGGATCCACCAGGTGGCGTAGGTGGAGAACTTGAAGCCCTTGCGCCAGTCGAACTTCTCGACGGCGTGCATCAGACCCAGGTTGCCTTCCTGGATCAGGTCCAGCAGCGGCAGGCCCGAGGCCTGGTACTTCTTGGCGATCGACACGACCAGCCGGAGGTTCGACTGCACGAAGGTGCGCTCGGCGTCCTCACCCCGCTTGAGCTCGCGGCGCAGTTCGCGCTTGCGGGCCGGGGTCACGGGGGCGCCGGCCTCGAGCTCGGCGCGCGCGGTGGCCCCAGCCTCGATGGCCTGAGCCAGCCGGACCTCGTCATCCTTCGTCAGCAGGGGGTACTGCCCGATATCGGTGAGGTAGAGCCGGACGAGATCTTCCTCGTCACGTTCAACGCGCTCCTTGGGCAACGGACACCTCTTCAGGTTGAAAGGAACTGGCAGGGGCCAGAAAGGTCTGGATGGACTCAGGCGGGCGGATCTAGGGGATCAACGAACACCCGAACGGAGAAACGGGCAGCTCACTGGCCCGAAGGTCGTGTCTTAGGATACCGAGTCGGTCAAGGGCACCCACCCGGCGGGGCGGATCGGCGGGCGGACCGAGAGCTACCATGAGGCTAACTATCGGCATTCTGGCGGCTCGAAACAGGGCAGAACGACCCAATTCCGGGCGCCTGGAGCCGGGGATGCCACCAGCCGGAGGAGCCCTGATCGTGGCTGACGACGTCGAACTGACCCTGGTCACGCTCACCTTCGACGCGTCCGATCCGGCCGGTCTCCTCGCCCTGCTGTCGAAGTACGTCGTCGTCAGCCGGGGTCATCCGGGGTGCCGCAACATCGACCTGGCCGCGTCGGCCACCCGTCCGGGGCGCTACGTGATCATCGAGAAGTGGGAGAGCCCGGCCGCCCAGCAGGCCCATTTCGACTCGAACGACATGGTGGAGATGGCTCAGGCGTGCCGGGGCCTGCTGGCCTCCGCGCCGCAGATCGATCTGCTCGAAGGCATCAGCGCCCACGATCTGGCCTGACCCGCGTCACACCGGCCGGAGGGCCGCCGCCTCGTCGGAGATGCGGGTGATGTCGGCCCAGGTGAGGTCCTCGCCCGACCACAGCTGCTCGAAGGCCTCGTCGCCGGCGTCGGTGAACCCGTGACGGTTCCGGAAGGCGTAGAGCCGGACCTGATGGCGCCCGTCGTAGCCCAGCCGCTGCAGGCGACCCACGGCGTAGGTGTCCCACGCCACCTTGTGGGTCATGTCCATGGCGTCGTCGTCGGGTGGGTCACCGAAGCCGGGACTGCGGCGGTCGAGGACCTGGAAGAACAGCCGCCCGAGCGTGTCGGCCACCAGCTCCTCGCTCAGCTGGCGGGGGTGGCGGGGATCTTCGAACGCGCCTCCCTCGACGTCGACCACGACCGGCTCGAGCGACGACACGTGGACGCGGCCCAGTGGGACCGACTCGTTCACGGCCACGGTGATGTCGAGGTCGGGGGGCAGGCCCACCTCGGCCGCCACCCGCTCGGCGGTGGCGAGGATCGACCCATGGTCGAACAGGACCATGACGAACGTGTCGGGAGTGACGGTGACGGTCATGTCAGTCCCCCGCGGCCCGAGCGACGGCCTCGGCCGCGGCGCGGTCCTGGCGGTCGTACAGGTCCTGGCGGGCCTGCGTCGACAGCTCCGCGATCTCGTCGATCTCGGCGGTGTCGAACCCGGCCAGCTCACGGAAGCGTCGGGCCAGCCGGATCGGGCTGTCCTCCTCCTCGCCCCGGGCTCCGCCGATGGAGAACAGCTTGTCGACCACCCGCTGGAACTCGAGGGCGCGGGCCCGTCGCTCGGGGTCGGTGGCGGTGAGGCGCCGCAGCCAGTCCGAGCCCATCTTCACGTGGGTGACCTCGTCGGCCAGCATCCAGTCCTCGCAGAACTCCAGCACCGGGTCACCGGCCTTGATGCCGAACTCGCGCATGGTGTTGAACACGTCGATGGCCAGCCCCTCCAGGGCCCGGTTCACGCCGGTGAGGCGCAGCACCGGATCGGGGTTGCAGGCGGCCTCGTAGAGGAAGGTCGACTCCCCGAACTCGCCGATCTCGCTGCCCATCCAGTCGCCCAGCTTCACCGAGATCTCGCAGTGGCGGGCCTCGTCCCAGCACTGGCGGGCCATGTCCAGCTTCAGCTCGTAGGGGGCATCGTCGGGCCCGTCGCCCACCGGGAAGTCCCAGCAGGTGCGCCCCGCGCCCTCCATGGCCTGGATCTCGCCCGTGAAGATCCCGTGCATCAACGACCGAGCCGCCTCGGTGGCCCCGGCCCGCTCGGGAGTGAGGGGCATGCGAGGGCTGCGCTTCTCGCGCGGCACCGCCGTGAGGCGCGGATCGAGGGCCCGGGTCATCAAGGCGGTGCGCACGAAACGCTCGTCACGGGCCAGCTCCTCGGGAGGCAGGATCGCCTTCACGCCGAGACCTCTTCGACGGCCGCCGCCGACTCGCCCCCGATGGAGCCCGGCCCGGCGATGCCACCGGCCAGCAGCATCAGCTTCTCCAGCTTGGCCTGATGGGCGGTGGCCCGGTCGACCTCCTCGGCCGTCTCGATGAGCGACTGGAGCAGCATCTCCCCGTCACGCCAGTCCTCGAACTCGTCGGCCAGAGCAGAACTTCAGCGAGCGGATGGTGGGGGCGTCGGTGATCGTCGACGTGTTGTTCAGGTGGTAGGTGTAGGCCGCGATCTTGTGGGGGATGAGCACCCGGTAGACCCCCACCAGCTTCTCGATGGTGAGCTCGGGCGCCTCCGGTTCGGTGACGGCGTCCATGAAGGCCACGATCTCGTCGTTGGCCGGCTGGGTCAGCCGCTCGGGGTTCATCTCGCGCAGCTCGGGCAGCCGCTTGTGCCACAGCTCGGAGTGCCAGGCGTGGTGATAGCAGTGCGTCCCCAGGCGCATCTTGATGTCGAGCTCGGGCACCGTGGCGATCCAGCCGCCCAGCACCTCGAACAACTTCATCTCGATCCACTTGTAGTTGCCGACCCGGCGGGCCGACTCCTCGACCGTGAACGCGCCGGGCAGCTCCCGCCGGTCCCACGGCGCGAACGCCGGTCGTGCCTTCTTCGGATCAGCCATCACGAAACCCCCTGGAGTGACCGCCAGCCACCCGGCGGTCGATAACGAACTTTATCGGCACGTTCGGGCCCATGCTGCAGTCGGGTTCGCCCACCACCCGACTCCGCGTTCGCCGGCGCGCCCTCCGGCCGCATGAGGGCAATTCCCGCGCGGAGAACCGGCGACGTCTGCCACGATCGGGCGATGGGAGGCTTCCACGTCCACCGGAGCGACGACGCCGGGGCGGCGCTGGCCGCCACCGGTCCCTGCCTGGCCGGCGACCCGGTGGCCCACAACGTCGTGCTCACGGTGCTGCAGGAACGCGCCGCTTTCGTCCAGCCGGGCTCCTACTGGTGGGTGACCGATGGTGCCGAGGTGGTGGGGGTGGCGCTGCAGTCACCCCCCGGCCAGACGGCCTCCATCACCCCGCTGGCCGCCCGAGGCGCTGGATGCGCTCGTCCCGGCCATGGCCGCCGACGCCCCCGATCTGCCCGGGCGTGGTCGGGGACGCGGCCGCCGCGGCCGCCTTCGCCGGGCGCTGGACGGAGGTGACGGGCACCGGCGCCGAGCCGCGTGAGGGCCAACGGCTCTACCGCCTGGGCGCCCTCCGCCCGCCCATCGGCGTCGACGGGAGCGCCCGGCGCGCCCGACCCGACGACCTCGACCTGCTGCTGGCGTGGTGGGCGGGGCTGGCCGGCGACATCGGTGAGGCGCCACCCGGGCCCGACGGCGAGGAGGTCATCTCCCGTCGGCTCGCCCAGGGGGAGATCTGGTTGTGGGACGTCGACGACCGTGCCGTGTCCATGGCCCGCCTGTCGGCGCCGGCCGCCGGGGCGGTGCGGGTGGGGTTCGTGTACACCCCACCGGAGCGGCGCCGGCGGGGCTACGCCGCCGCGTCGGTGGCCGCGCTCAGTGCCCACGCCCGATCGGCCGGCGCCACCGAGTGCCTGTTGTTCACCCAGCTGTCGAACCCCACCTCCAACGGCGTCTACCGCCGCATCGGCTTCGAGGCCGTGGGGGAGATCCTGGCCTACCGCTTCGCGACGGGATCGCGCCCGGAGGGTCAGCCTCGGTAGCGGTTGGTGATGGGCAGCCGGCGGTCCTTGCCGAAGGCCTTGGTGGTGATGCGCACCCCCGGCGGGGTCTGCCGCCGCTTGTACTCGGCCAGATCGATGAGGCGGACGATGCGCTGCACCATGGCCGGGTCGAACCCGGCGTCGATGAGCTCGCCTGCGGTCCGGTCGTGCTCCACATAGGCCTCGATGATGGGATCGAGGTCCTCGTACGGCGGCAGGCTCTGGTCGTCGCGCTGGTCGGGTCGGAGCTCGGCCGAGGGCGGCTTGACCAGGACCGACTCGGGGATCAGCTCCCGGCCGGCCCGGATGTTGCGGTCCCGGCACAACCGGTACACGAGCAGCTTGGGCACATCCTTGATGACGGCGAACCCGCCGGCGGTGTCGCCGTACAGCGTGCTGTAGCCGACCGCGCTCTCGCTCTTGTTGCCCGTGGTCAGCACCAGCCAGCCGAACTTGTTGGACAGCGCCATGAGGGTGACGCCCCGGATCCGGGACTGCAGGTTCTCCTCGGTGAGATCGGGCTCTCGTCCCTCGAAGCTCGGCGCCAGCATCTCGGTGAAGGCCTCGAAGGCCG
Source organism: uncultured Microthrixaceae bacterium (assembly GCA_963726905.1). Taxonomy (GTDB): domain Bacteria; phylum Actinomycetota; class Acidimicrobiia; order Acidimicrobiales; family Acidimicrobilacustridaceae; genus UBA4742. The sequence continues at coordinate 32,985 of CAVSDZ010000007.1, read as the reverse complement.
GCTCGATGGTGATGAGCCGGGAATCGATGCCGAGGTTGTCGACCAGGCGTCGGGCGTCGGTGACCGAGTGCTCGCTCGAGTAGCGCGACGGCATGAGGACGCCGTGCACCCGGTCGGGCCCCAGCGCGTCGACGGCGATGGTGGCCACGATGGACGAGTCGACCCCGCCCGACAGCCCGACCACCACGTCGCCGAAGCCGTTCTTCGTCACGTAGTCACGGGTGCCGAGCACCAGCGCCTCGTAGACCTCGCGGTCGGGGCCGAGCAGCGGAGCGGCGGGCGTCACCACCACGGGGGCCTCGGGCGGCGCCGCACTGACCGGGAGCACCGCCAGGGCCCCCGACGCCGGCTCGGCCCGCACCGGGATCTCGACGTCGGTGACGAAGAGCTGCTCGGCGAACTGGGCCGCCCGGGTGACCACCGCGCCCGACGCGTCCACGACGAGCGACGCCCCGTCGAACACGAGCTCGTCCTGGCCGCCGACCAGGTTGACGTAGACGATCGGGCAGCCCGCCTCTGTCGCCCGTGCCGCCAACATGGCCTCGCGCTCGGCCATCTTGCCGGCGTGGAAGGGCGAGCCGTTCAGGTTCACGATGAGCTCGGCGCCCCCCCGGCCGGCGTCGGCCACCGGGCCGCCGGCGGACCAGGCGTCCTCACAGATGGTGACGCCCACGCGCACCCCGCCGATCCGGTACAGGGTGAGCGGCTCGGAGCCGTTGGTGAAGTAGCGCCGCTCGTCGAACACCTCGTAGTTGGGGAGCCGCCGCTTGCGGTAGGTGCCCACCACCCGCCCCTCGTGGCAGACGGCCAGCGCGTTGTACAGGTCGTCACCCTCGGCGTCCACGAACCCGACCACCGCCGCGCTGCGCCCGGCGGCGGCGGCGACCCGCTCGAGAGCCTCACGGTTGTCGGCCACGAACGCCGGCTTGAGCAGGAGGTCTTCGGGCGGGTACCCGGGAATCGACAGCTCGGGGAAGGCGATGAGATCGGCGGCATCGGCCTCGGCCGCTTTCATGGCCTCGACGATGCGCTCGACGTTGCCGGACAGGTCCCCCACGATGAGGTTGAGCTGCGCCAGGGCGACGCGCAGACGAGCCATGCCTGCCAGCCTACGAGACACATCTCCCGTGGCCTTCGGCTCGGCGTCACGCCGCGGCCCTCGGCCTGGCCTCGCTCCCGGCGACGCCGCCGTCGACCCACTCCTACGCTGTGGCCGTGACCCGCCTGCCTGGAGCCCCCGCGACGCTGGCCGCGGAGATCGACCGGTGCGCGGACCCGGCCCGGGTGGCCACCGTGATCCACCGGATGCTCGACGACGACCCTCGGCTGGAGCAGCGGCTGGCCGACGACGCCGCGCCTCGGGGCCCGTCTGATCACGGTGGTGGCGGCGAGCCGCTCGCTGTCCCGGCTGCTGGCCACCAGCCCGGCGGCGGTGGAGGTGCTGGCCGAGCCCGACGTGCGGGCTGGCGCTGGACGACACCAGCGTGGACGGCCTGGTGGCCTGGAAGCAGCTCGAGTTCCTGCGCATCGCCACTCGGGACCTCACCGGCCAGGACGACCTGGCTGACGTCGGCCGGCTGCTCAGCGCCATGGCCCGTGACGTGCTGGCCTCGGCGTGCCTGCTGGCCGGGACCGAGGGCTTCACGGTCATCGGCATGGGCAAGCTGGGCGGCGACGAGCTCAACTACTCGAGCGACATCGACCTCATGTTCGTGGGCGACGGTCCCGCCGAGGCGCTCGAACAGCACGCCCGGGCGGTCATGGACATCGCCCGTCGCTGCTTCCGCGTCGACGCCAACCTGCGGCCTGAGGGGCGCGACGGTCGGCTGGTGCGCAGCGTGGACAGCTACGAGGCCTACTGGAGCCGCTGGGCCGAGCCCTGGGAGTTCCAGGCGCTGCTCAAGGCGCGGCCGGTGGCGGGCGACCGTGTGTTGGGCGTCCGCTTCCACGACACGGCCCAGCGGTGGTTGTGGAGCCACCCCTTCAGTGCCGAGGACCTCCGGTCGTTGCGGGTCATGAAGCGACGAGCCGAACAGGAGCTGGCCCGCCGTGGGTCGGCGGACCGCGAGCTCAAGCGGGGCCCGGGTGGGATCCGTGACATCGAGTTCACGGTCCAGCTCCTTCAGCTCGTGCACGGCCACGCCGACCCCGAGTTGCGCTCACCCACCACCGAGGTGGCGCTGGGTGAGCTGGCCACCGCCGGCTACGTCGACCACGACGACGCCGCCCGGATGGCCGAGGCCTACCGGCTGCTGCGCACCGTCGAGCACCGCCTGCAGCTGGCCGACGAGCACCAGGTGCACACCCTGCCGTCGAGGCCCGCCGAGCTCGATCAGCTGGCGCGGGTCATGGGCTATCGCGACACGCCCGAAGCCGACGCCGCCGAGCGCCTGGAGCAGGACCTGCGCAGCCGGCAGCTGGCGGTGCGTTCGATCCACGAGCGGGTGTACTTCCGGCCGCTGCTGGAGGCGTTCGCCTCGACCGAGGGCGTGCTGAGCCCCGAGGCGGCCGTCGAGCGGCTGCACGCCTTCGGCTTCACCGATGCCAAGCGCTCGCAGGCCGCCGTGCGCGAGCTCACCCGTGGCCTGAACCGCACCAGTCGCCTCATGCAACAGATCCTCCCCCTGCTGCTCGACTGGCTGTCGACCGCACCGGACCCCGACCTCGGCCTGTTGCAGCTGCGCAACCTGTTCGCCGCCGCCGAGCGCCAACCCAGCCTGGTCGAGGCCTTCCGCGAGTCGCCCGACGCCGCCCGCCGGCTGTGCCAGATCCTCGGCACCAGCCGGCTGCTGGGCGACATCCTGGCCCGGAACCCCGACCTGGTGGCCCGGCTCCCCGATGCCGAACGCCTCCGGACACGGCCCCGGGCCGAGCTGGTGGCCGGGGCGGCCCGGGTCAGCGCCTGGCGGGCCGAGCCCGGTGAGCGCCAGGAGGCCCTCCACCGCTGGTTCGACCGTCACCTGCTGGGCATCGCCGCCCGCGACGTGGCCGGCTTCGCCGACGTCCGCCAGGTGGGCCACGACCTGACGTGTCTGGCCGAGGCCACCCTCGACGCCGCCCTGGCCGTCATCGACCCCCAGCTCCCGTTCGCGGTGGTCGCCCTCGGGCGCTTCGGTGGCGGTGAGCTGAGCTACGCCAGCGACCTGGACGTCGTCTTCGTGTTCGACGGAGCCGGGGCCGACGCCTTCAGCGAAGCCACTCGGGTGGCCACCGCCCTCCAACGCTTCGTGAGCGGCGCCACCCCGGCCGAGCGCATCCTGGCCGTCGATCCCGACCTGCGACCCGAGGGCCGCCAGGGGGCGCTGGCCCGCAGCCTCGAGGGCTTCCGCTCCTACTGGGAGCACTACGCCGAGGTGTGGGAGCGTCAGGCCATGACCCGGGCCCGGGCCGTGGCCGGGGATCTCGACCTGGGCGAGCGGTTGCTGGCGGAGCTGGCGCCCCGGGTCTGGGAGGGCGGGCTGAGCACGGACGAGACCCGGGCCATCCGGCGCATGAAGGCCCGCATCGAGACCGAGCGGATCCCCACCGGGGAGGACCCGGCCTTCCACCTCAAGCTGGGCCGGGGATCGCTGTCCGACGTGGAGTTCACCGTGCAGCTGCTCCAACTGCGCTCCGGCATCCGCGCCCCCGGCACCATGGCCGCGCTCGACGCCCTGGTGGCCGCCGGCCGCCTGGACGCGGGCGACGCCGCGCACGCTGGCCGAGTCCTACGAGTACTGCGAGCGCACCCGCAACCGCTGGTACCTGGTCAACAGCGGCCCGGGCGACTCACTGCCCACCAATCCTGATGAGCTGTTGTGGCTGGCCCGGGCCATGGACATGAGCAGCGGCGAGCTGCGCGAGCAGTACAAGCGGGTCACCCGACGCGCTCGCCGGGTGGTGGAGCGGGTGTTCTACGGGCAGGATTGAGCGGTCAGTTGGACGGCAGGGTGGACGACGTCGGGGGGTTGGTCCCCGGGGCGTGACCGCCCTTGAAGCCCTGGTGCTCGACGAGTGCCTTGATGCGGTCGGGCAGCTTCGCCTTCATGGTGTCGGCCTTGTCCTGCGCCAGCTTGCCGTCCTTGACGGCCTGGTCGATCCGGGCGTCGGCCGCGCTCACCAGCGAGTCGATGACCTTCTGCTCGTCGAGCCCCTTGGCCTTGGCCACGTCCGCCAGCGACTTGCCCGAGCGCAGTTCGGTGAGCAGGTCCTGAGGGGTCATGCCCAGCTGCTTGGCCACATCACCGAACACGCCCATCATCCCGGCACCCCCGCCCAGCCGCATGCCCGGGCCCATGTTCTGGCCGAGCTCCTTGCGCTTGGCGTCCACCCCGTTGCGCACCGCATCAGCCTGGGCCTGGGTGATCGTGCCCTTGGCCACGAGATCGTCCAGCACCTGGTCGAGCGGAGACTTGTGGGCGGCGGCCGGAGGGGCGGTGGTCGAGGGATCGGCGGCCTGGGCCGCGACGGTCTGGACATCGGCGGTCTTGGTCTGGCCGCCGATGGCCGCCGTCGCCACCCCGAGCGGGTTCAGCGCGGCCACGCCCACCGAGCCGGCGGCCAATCCGGCCACCACCAGCGAACCAGCGAGAACTTTGTGCATGCCAGGCTCCTCGAAGCGTCGAAGCGGAACGTCACTACAGCATCGGCGCCAGTTGTTAGGAAATTGTGAATTCGTCGGCGTCAGCCGAACAAAGGATGCCCGAGGACGATCGGCAATGGTCGTCGCCCCCCGGCGGGTGCCGCTCGCCGCGACTGCGATGATGGGAAGGTGCCGAGCCCACCGACCATGCTCAGCCCGCTGCGGGCTTTCGTCGTCGGCTCGCTCGGGGTGTTGGCCATCACGCTCGTCCTTCTCCCGGTGGGCGACGGCCTGCCGCGCGCCACCCCCGCCTTGTTGTTGATGGTGCCCGTCGTCGGTGCCGGGGCACTTGGTGGATGGCTGGCGGCAGCGGCCATCGCCCTGGAGGCGTCGATGGCCTTCGCGGTCGGGTTCCTACCTCCGATCGGTTCGGAAGGCGTGAGCATCAGCGACGACCTCGCCGCCCTCGGCGTGTTCGTGGTGGTGGTCGGAACCACCGGCATCCTCGTGGCCGCCATCGTGGCCAGCCAGCGGCGACAGGTCGTGGTCGATGAGCTGCGCATCGATGCCCTGGAGCGGGCGGACCGGCAACGAGGCGCACTCCTGCGCTCGGTATCCCACGACTTGCGCACCCCCCTCGCCACCATCCGGGCGGTGGCCACCGATTTGTCCTCCGAGGTTCCGTTCCCGGCCCACACCCGCCACGAGCTGCTGGGTCTGGTGGTGGACGAGGCCGAGCGCCTCGACCGCATCGTGGCCAACCTGCTGAGCCTCAGCCGGATCGAGGCAGGCTCGTTCATGCCGGACCGGCAGGCCGTCGATGTCGGCGAACTGGTCGATGCCGCCGTCAGTCGCCTGCGACGGGTGTTGAAGAACGTACGGTTGGAGATCGACCTCCAACCCGACCTCCCGCTGGTCGACCTGGACTACAGCCAGTTCGACCAGGTGCTGTCGAACCTGCTCGAGAACGCGGTCCGCCACTCCCCGGAAGGGGGCGTCGTGCGGGTCGAGGCTCGAGCCCGACCCGACACGTTCGAGCTCCAGGTCATCGACCAGGGCCGTGGGTTCGATCCGGACGTCCAGGACCGGGTGTTCGAGCCTTTCGGGAAGGCCACCGGAAGCGGGTCCAGCGGGGTGGGTCTCGCCATCTGCCGTGCCATCGTCCAGGCCCACGACGGCACGATCGAGGCATCGAACTCCCCCGCCGGGGGGGCGTGCGTCACCGTGCGGGTGCCACTCGATGGCTGAAGCCACCGTGCTCATCGTGGACGACGACCCCGCGCTGGTACGGGTGCTCGTGGTCGGCTTCGAGGCGAGGGGCTATGCCGCCCGGGTGGCCACCACGGGTCGCTCGGCCCTCGACGAACCCGGTCTCGAGGAGATCGACATCGTCATCCTCGACCTGGGCCTGCCCGACCTCGACGGCTTGGAGGTGTGCCGACACCTCGACCGACTCACGCCGGCGTCCATCATCGTGCTGAGCGCCGACGGGGCCGAGGACCGCAAGGTGGCGGCGCTCGACGCCGGGGCCGATGACTACCTCACCAAGCCGTTCTCCATGCCCGAGCTGCTGGCCCGGGTGCGGGTGGCACTACGCCATCGGCGGGCCCTCGGAGCCCTCGTCGAAGACGGGCTCCTGCAGGTCGGTCTCCTGCGGATCGACCTGGGGAGCCACGAGGTCCTCCTGGTGGATGAGCCGATGGATCTCACGCCCAAGGAGTACGCCTTGTTGACGTTGCTCGCCCGCAACGCGGGCCGCGTGCTGACCCATCGGGTCATCCTCGATCAGGTGTGGGGCCCCGATCAGGCGCTCGATACGTTGCGCACCCACGTCAGCCAGCTCCGCCGCAAGCTCGGCGATGGTGAGCTCACGCCGAAGCTCATGACCGCGCCCGGGGTCGGCTATCGGCTGCTGGCCGCACCGCGCGGGGTGGACCACGCCGTCTCGGAAGCGACGTAGCGACCGGCAGGCGCCGCCGCGCCGGTGGCGGCCCGCCTCGAGCGGGCCGCCACTGGCGTCATCTCCGGCTCTACGACACCTGGCTAACCGTCGTAGGGCACCTTCGACTGGACCTCGTCGTCGGCGTAGGTCTCCTGCGTTCCGACGAAGTCCGGGTAGGCGTAGACGCCCATCTCCGGGATGTCGAGGCCGGCAATCTCGTCCTCGGGCGTGCTCCGGATCCCCTTGAAGATCACGTTCGACAGCTTGAAGAAGCCGAAGGAGATCCCGCCCATCACGATGATGATGGTGGCGGCGCCGATGGCCTGGGCGGCCAGCTGACCCCAGCCGGTGCCCCCGTAGAGGATGCCGGTCACGCCGGTGGCCGATCCGGCTGAGTCGAGGTGGGTCGTGGTGCTGTTCCACCCCACGCCTGGACCGAAGGCATCGACGCCGTACTTGCCGCTGGCGAAGATCCCCAGGGCGAGGACGCCCCAGATGCCGTTCACGAAGTGGACGGCGACGGCGCCGACGGGATCGTCGACCTTCAGCTTGTGATCGACGAAGAACACTGCTTCGACCACGAAGAGCCCGGCCAGCGCACCGATGACGGCGGCCGCCCACGGATCCACGAAGGCACACGGCGCGGTGATGGCCACGAGCCCGGCCAAGAGGCCGTTCATGATCATGCCCGGGTCGGGCTTGCCCGTCCGCTTCCACACCCAGAACATGCCTCCGATGCACCCGAAGGCAGCGGCGATGGCGGTGTTGGCGGCCACCAGGCCGAACTGCCCGTCGGTGATCTGCAGCGTCGAGCCGGCGTTGAACCCGAACCATCCGAACATGAGGATCAGGGTGCCGGCGCCGGCGAGGGCGAGGCTGTGGCCCGGGAGGCCGCGGGAGCGCCCGTCCTTGGTGTACTTGCCGATGCGGGGGCCGAGCACGTAGGCACCGGTGAGGGCGGCGACACCACCAACGGCGTGGACCACCCCTGACCCGGCGAAGTCCACATAGCCCTGACCGAGCTTCCAGGAGTTCCCCAGCTGGGAGAGCCAGCCACCGCCCCAGGTCCAGGCGCCGAACAGCGGGTAGTACAGGGCACCGCAGAAGAAGCCCCAGAGGACGAACGACTTGAACTTCCAGCGCTCGGCCATGGCGCCGGTCGGGATGGTGGCCGCGGTGTCCATGAAGGCGAGCATGTAGAGGAAGAACCCGAGCACCGCCCCCGAGGCCACGAACTTCCCTCCGGTCAGCGCCCAGCCGCCCTTCCAGAGGAACACCCACTGGCCGGTGCCGACCAGCGCACCGCCGATGGCATGGCTGTAGCCCCAGTCGGCTCCGGGCACGTTGACGAAGTAGCCGCCGAACATGAACGCGTAGCCGCAGAGGAAGAAGGCGGCCGCACCGGTTCCGAACACGGCGATGTTCATGGCCATGGTGTGCGCGCCGTTCTTGGCCCGGACGAAGCCGGTCTCGAGCAGAGCGAATCCGGCTTGCATGAACATCACCAGGGCGGCGCCGACGATGATCCACAGCAGGTTGGTGCTCTGCACGAACTTGTCAGCCGCGGTGGGCTCCGGGACGACGTCTTGGGCGAACGCCGTGTTCGCCGCCACGGTCACGACGACGGCCACGATGGCGACGCTCACCACGAGGCGCTTGGGGTCAAGCATGCGGCGGGCGAAGGACCGCGGGCGGCGGCCCTCCTCGAGGTCAGGGGTGGGGATCACTGAGCTCCTTTCCGAACTCGTGTCAGGGGTGCGGGGCGTGCTCATCACAACGCCTCCGTGTCTCGTTCGCCGGTGCGGACCCGCACCACCCGGTCGACGGGGCTCGCCCAGATCTTCCCGTCGCCGATCTTGCCGGTGGTGGCCGCCTTGGCGATGGTGTCGATGACCTTGTCGACGTTTGCCGTGTCGACGAGGATCTCGAGCTGCACCTTGGGCAGGAAGTCCACCGTGTACTCCGAGCCGCGGTAGGTCTCGGTGTGCCCGCCCTGGCGGCCATGTCCCTTGACCTCACAGACCGTGATGCCCTGGATGCCGACGGCCTGCAGCGCCTCCTTCACCTCCTCCAACTTGAACGGCTTTATGACCGCCGTGACCAGATGCACCATCGCTCCTCCTTTGGGATGCCATTCCGGCTAGCCGAATCGCGACCGACCTGCGGTCGGCCGACGCGACCTGCCGTCTGGCACCACTGACTCATCTGACGATTTGCTGACCCTAAGCAGTGGCCGATTTCCCGGTCGTTCGCAGCCGATTACGCATGCTGCACGGTCAGATGACGTAAATCTGACTTGAACCTCGCGTCAGTCTTGTGACTGCTCAGGGCGGCGCCACGGGGTAGGGATACCAACCGGTGATTGGCATCGCAGCCTTGGAGTCAGCGGCCCGGGGCCCCGAGAACGGGGCGGTCGATGACCATGGGCCATGTGGTCGTCATGTGGTCAATATTGCGCCAGTACTACGGATTTCTGACGTATTTCTGACTTCTACGGTCGCCTAGGCTCCGCGCCATGACGACCGCGCCCGATCCACCTCCGGTGGCCGACGGCGACCTGGTGTGGGTCCCCGGCGGGACGTTCCTGATGGGGTCGGCCGACTTCTACCCCGAGGAGCGCCCGGTGCTGCCCACCACGGTCGAGGGCGTCTGGTTCGACCGCCACCCCGTGACCAACACCGACTTCGCCGCTTTCGTCGACGCCACGGGGTACGTGACCGTGGCCGAACGCCCGCTGCGGGCCGAGGACTACCCCGGGGCGTTGCCGGAGCTCCTCGTCCCCGGCGGTCTGGTGTTCCAACCCACCGACGGGCCGGTGAACCTCGACGACTACACGAACTGGTGGGCCTACGTCCCCGGGGCCACGTGGCGCACGCCCCGCGGCCCGGGCTCGGGCATCGAGGACCTCGGTGACCACCCGGTCGTCCAGGTGGCCTACGAGGACGCCGAGACGTTCGCCTCGTGGCGGGGGGCCGAGCTCCCGAGCGAGGCCGAGTGGGAGCACGCGGCCCGGGGCGGGCTCGAGGGCGCCGCCTTCTGCTGGGGCGACGAGCCCTACCCCCAGGGCCGCCAGCTGGCCAACACCTGGCAGGGCGAGTTCCCGTGGCAGAACCTGGCGCTGGACGGCTGGGAGGGGACCTCCCCGGTGGGCTCGTTCCCCCCCAACCCGTTCGGTCTCGTCGACATGGCCGGCAACGTGTGGGAATGGACCAGCGACTGGTGGCAGCACAACCGGCCGGCGGCCGCCATCGGGGGATGCTGCTCGCCGAGCCGACCGCAGGGCAGCCCGCCCGGTGGTCTCGAAGGCAGCCTCGACCCCGACGCGCCCCTCGAGCAGTTCGGGCGCCGGGTCATCAAGGGCGGGTCGCACCTGTGCGCCCCGAACTACTGCCTCCGGTTCCGCCCCGCGGCCCGCCAGCCCGAGTCGGTGGACACCTCGACCTGCCACATCGGCTTCCGCTGCGTCCGCCGCGACCTCCGCCCGCCGACCTGATCGTCCGGGCCGACGGACGGGGCTGACGACCGGGCTGACCGGCCGGCCGGGTTCAGTGCCAGAGCCCGGCGAGGGCGTCACCGAGGATCTTGGCCCCGAGGATGAGCAGGATGACCACCATGATGGCGGTGTTGTGGTCGGCCATGAACCGACGGACGCCGTCCAGCGGCCCCTTCGCCCAGCGGGGGGCGACGAGGTAGGCGGCGACTGCACCGGCGACGGTGAGCGAGCCGATCACCACGAACGTGACGACGGCGACGGTCTCCTGGGCGGCGTCCAGCCCCGCCTGGGCGATCGAGGCCGAGGCGGCCAGGGTCAGGGCCAGGTTCTTCGGGTTGGCGGCCGAGAGGGCGGCGCCGAGGACGAAGGCCTTGCCCGGGTTGATCGAATCGACCGAGGCCATCCACGCCGGCATGGCCGCCGGCTCACCGGCCTTCGGGCGCTTGTGCCACTGGCGGGCGGCCAGCACCAGGAACAGGACCCCGATGACGGCGAGGCCCCAGTTCACCCCCGTGGCAGTGTCACTGTCGGGGTTGCCGGCGCTCGCCGGCCAGGTTGATGACCACCACACTGACCACCGTGAGCCCGAGCACCCAGCCGAGCGCGAAGGCGGGGCCGTTGACGCGGGCCCGTTGGCTGTCGAGCACGAGCACGACGGCGACGATGGGGATGGGGCTGAGGGCGACCGCGACCGCGGCCGGAAGAATGGCCCCGATGGCCTGGCTGAGCATGGGGGGAGTCTCCCAGGTGCACGGGGGCCCGACGCCGTAAGGCGCCTGGTGGACGGTGCCTCTCGATCGGCTCGGCTTCGTCCGGTCGGGCCTGGTCAGCCGAAGTCAACCGGAGCCCTCGAGGCAAATGTGCCACAGCGGGCGCCCGGCGTCTGCCCCACGGTGGGGGATCCGCGGGCAGGCCCGAGGTGAAACGGAACGGGGCGACCTCCGCTGGGAGGTCGCCCCGGGTCCGATTCAGATGCGCCTCAGGGCGCGTCCGGCATGGTCGATCAGACTCTCTTCACCTCCCGGCCGTGGGCGGTGAGTGCCCAGATCACCAGGGCGTCGATCACGATCACCGTGAGGGCCCACCACGGGTACACCGGGATGAAGAAGAAGTTGGCGATCATGCTGAGCCCGGCCACGATGACGCCGATGATGCGGGCCAGCATGTTGCCGCTGAGCACGCCGATGCCGGCGAGCAGCAACAGCACGCCGAGGATGAGGTGGGCCCAACCCCACGCCGTGATGTCGACGACAACGGCGCTCTTGGTCTCGGTGTTCCAGCCCACCCAGTTGTCGTTGACGATGGCGATGAGGCCGTAGAGGGCGTTGAGGCTGCCCCCGATGATCATCATCGTCGCGGCAAAAGCGATCCAGCCCACCCAGCCGGTCGGCTCTTCGTACGTCTCCTGAGTCATAGAAGCCCCCTCGCTCGTTGACATGGTCGGGTACCTCGTCGGGTCCCAACCGATCCGATGATAGTGACGGTAGGCACGACGACCCGGGGAGCCATCCCCCGGCTGGGATTGAGAGCCGCCGGTCTCGAGCAGGCAAGATGGGCCGATTCCCCCTGTGGATGAGGCGCAGGGGACGCCGCCGTGCTGCGTTGATGGAGGTATGGACCAGTGCCGTCGAGACCCGACCGTGGATGGCCGACATGAGCGCCGTGGTGTCCACCCGGCGTCGTGTGCTCGCCGTGATCTCCCTGGTCGCCGGGGCCGCGCTCGTCGTCGTGTTCCTTCTGTTCCTCGTCCGCAACGGCCATCACCTGGCGGGCGCCCTGATCGGTCTGGCCATCGCCGTCGGCGGGGCGTGGCTGCTGTTCACCGAGACCCGCAAGCGCCGCTACTTCGGGCCGCTCGGGATCGTTCTCGGCGCCGTCGTGATGGCGGTCTCCGTGGGCCGTGCCGCCACGGGGGCCGAGCACCCCGTCGTTCGGGTGGCGCTGGTGGTGGTGCTGCTGGCCGTCATGTTGGTCTCGGCCCGCAACGCCCTCGCCCGCGAGCCCGACGAGATCGACCCCGGTCGGTCCCACCAACGGACGCCGCCCAAGCACCCGGTGCTCATCTGCAACCCGTGGTCGGGCGGCGGCAAGGTCGACAAGTTCGGGCTGGTCGCAACTGGCCAACGAGCTCGGCGTCGAGACCATCATGCTCGACCACGGCCTCGACCTCGAGCAACTGGCCCGGGACGCCATCGCCCGCGGCGCCGACTGCCTGGGCATGGCCGGCGGTGACGGCTCCCAGGCCCTGGTGGCCTCGATCGCGGTCGAGCACGACCTGCCGTTCGTCTGCGTCTCGGCCGGCACCCGCAACCACTTCGCCCTCGACCTGGGCATCGATCGCGACGACCCCCGCAACAGCCTGTACGCCTTCCGCGACGCGGTCGAGCGGCGCATCGACTACGCCACGGTGAACGGTCGGTTCTTCGTGAACAACGTGTCGCTCGGCGTGTACGCCACCATCGTGCAGCAGGACGAGCTACCGCGACGCCAAGGTCGACACCACCCGGGCTCTGCTGCCTGAGCTGCTGGGCCAGACCGAGGAACCGTTCGACCTGCAGTTCACGCGAGCCCGACGGCACCGAGGTCGACGGCGCCTTCGTCATCCAGGTCTCGAACAACCCCTACGTGCTCGGTCCCGTCGCTCGACGTCTCGCAACGCCGCCGCATCGACACCGGCCTGCTCGGCGTCTTCGCCATCACCGGCACCACCGGGCGCGACGCCGCCGAGGTGGTGACCCTCGCGGCGCTCGGCCAGCGCAAGCACAGCCGGAACTGGCACGAGTTCACCGCCGAGACCTTCGAGGTGCGATCCCGGTCGGGGAAGGCCTACGCCGGCGTCGACGGCGAAGCCCTGGAGATGGACACCCCCATCGAGTTCGGCATCCACCCCCTGGGTTTGCGCCTCTACGTGCCCGAGGGCAACCTCCAGATCGCCGAGAAGCGTCTGGCCCACGAGATCACCGTCAGCGATGTGTTCGCCGTGGCGCGAGGGATCGATCCCTCCTCCACCCGTGCGGGCGCGCGACCCTCCCACGAACCAAGAGGATGACCATGCCCACGCCCCGAGAGATCGCCCGCGACCACCACACCCCCGAGGAGCACGCCGAGATCGGCCGGTCGGCCCGCTCCCGGGTCCCCCGCACGGCTCACCGGATGTGGGAGGAGCAGGAAGGCCGGCGTGACCCCGTCACCCTGCTCGAGGAGCAGAACGCCGAGCGCATCCCCTGGCTCGTCCCGCTGCGCCACGGCCGCATGAGCGTCTCGCCGTTCACCTTCTACCGGGGCACCGCCCGCATCATGGCGGCCGATCTGGCCACCACGGCGAACAGCGGCCTCACCGTGCAACTCGGCGGTGACGCCCACCTGTCCAACTTCGGGGCCTACGCCTCGCCCGAACGCCAGCTCGTGTTCGACGCCAACGACTTCGACGAGACCCTCCCGGGTCCGTTCGAGTGGGACCTCAAGCGCCTGGCCGCCAGCTTCACGGTGGCGGCCCAGAGCCTCGGCTTCGACAAGGCCACCCGGCGCCGGATCACCGAGCGGGCGGTGCGCTCCTACCGCAAGGCCATGATCCGCTACGCCGAGATGGGGTACCTGGACATCTGGTACGACCACCTCACCAGCAGCGACCTGCGCCAGAGCAAGGGGCTCGACCCGGTCGAGCTGGGCAACCGGCTGGACCGCTTCGAGCAGAAGGCCCAGTCGAAGACGAGCCTCCAGGCCCTCGAGAAGCTGGCCTACGAAGTCGACGGGCACTATCGCATCCGCAGCGACGCCCCCGTGCTGTTCCCCTTCCGCGACCTCCCGGCCGAGTACGACGCGCCCGCCCTCGAGGCCGCCGTCCACGCCGGGCTCGAGGTCTACAAGGACGTCGCTCTCCGACGACCGTCGCACGCGTGCTCGACCGCTTCACCCCCGTCGACATCGGCGTGAAGGTGGTCGGCGTGGGCAGCGTGGGCACCCGGTGCTTCATCATCCTGTTCGAGGGACGGGACCGCCAGGACCCGCTTCTTCCTCCAGGTCAAGGAGGCCGGACCCTCGGTGCTCGAGGAGCACCTCGGTGCCAGCGAGTACGCCACCCACGGCCGTCGGGTGGTCGAGGGCCAACGACTGACCCAGGCCGAGTCCGACATCTTCCTCGGGTTGGGCCGAAGGGGGCGTCGAGGCCCGGCACTTCTACGTCCGCCAGCTGCGCGACTGGAAGGGCTCGGTCGACGTCGCGGCCGGCGACGCCGACGACCGCTCGAGTTCTACGCCCGGGTGTGTGGCATGACCCTGGCCCGGGGCCACGCCCGCACCGGCGACCCCATCGCCATCGCCGCCTACGTGGGCAAGAGCGACGCACTCGACCGGGCCATCAACGAGTTCAGCGAGGACTACGCCCTCCAGAACCAGCGTGACTACGACGCCTTCATGGCCGCCATCGACGACGGGCGCATCGAGGCCGTCGATCCCCTCACCTACGTGCCGGTGGCCCACCACTGAGGTCGTCCCCGGCCCGGCACCGGGCTCGCCCGTCGCTCAAGGCTGGTGGACCCTGCCCAGGCTCCGCCGCGCCCCCAGCACCGGGACGTGGCGCCTGACGGGCGCGTCGGCGTCGGTGTCGGCCACCACTTTGCTGTAGCGCTCGATCAGCGGGGTGGCGCTGACGCCGTGCGCCAGGACGCTCAGGGCCACGGTGATGGACACGAGCGACACCAGCGTCTGGGCATCGGAGCCGAGGTCGTCGAAGGCGAGGAGGGCGAACACGATGGAGGCCATGCCCCGCGGGCCGAACCACCCGATGAAGGCGACCGTCGGGCCGCCGAGACGCTTGCCCCACAGGGCCAGGGCCACCGGCACCATGCGCACCAGGGTCAGGCTCATCACCGCGTAGAGGCCCACCTGCCAGGTGAGGTCCTCGAGGGCCGGACGCAGCATGGCGGCACCGAACACGAACCACACGACCGTGGCGATGAGCTGGCCCACCTGCTCGCCCAGCTCGAGGGTGGACTCCTCCAACGAGCGCCGGAACGGCCCGAAGCTCATGCCGGCCACGAAGGCGGCCACGAACCCGTTGCCGCTCAGCGCCAGCGCCGCCGTGTAGGCCCCGACCGACAGCGCCACGGCGGCCAGGGCGTCGGCCCCCCGCTCGGACAGGCCGCGCCGGTTGGCCTGGGCCAGCAGCCACCCGCCACCGGCTCCGACCGCGACGCCCACGATCGCCCCGACGCCCAGTTCGCGAAGGGCATGAGACAGGAAGCCACTGGTGTGGTTCTCTTCACCGGCCAGGATGGCGATGGCCAGGAGGATGAGAGGCGAGACGATGCCGTCGTTGAGCCCGCTCTCCACGTTCAGCGCCCGCCGCACCCGGCTGGGCAGGCGCTCGTCGGTGACGATGCCGGCGCCCAGACCGGCGTCGGTGGGGGCCAGGCAGGCGGCCACGAGGACGAGGCCCCACACCGGCGTGCCGGGGAACAGGAGCCAGGCCGCCAGCATCCCGGCGCCGATGGTCAACGGCAGCCCGATGCCCAGCAGCCGCAGCGGCATCCCCCGGTCGTGGCGCAGCGGGGTGAGGTGGATGCGAGCGGCGTCGTTGAACAACAACAGCACCAGGGTCGCCTCGGCGATCACCTTCGCCCCTTCGCTGCTGAGGGAGACGTCGAGCAGGTTGGGGCCCCCGAGGAGGAGGCCGCACAGGACGAAGGCCATCGGGGCGGTGACGTCGATGCGGCCGAGCAGCCGCGACACGAGACACCAGGCCACGATGACCCCGGTGATGACCGCCAGGGTGGTGGGACTCACGGAACTCCTCTCGACGGGCCGACCGCATCGTCAACGAGGCCGGGGGCGACGGCCTCCTCCAGACCGGGTGATTGGAACCTCACCCGGATCGCAACATCTCCGAGAGGTCGAGCAGTCAGCGGTCGGAGCGGACCGTTCGCTCGAGGATGCCCAGCGTCGCCTTCAGCGTGGCCTCGGGGATGATCGGCCAGGTGCCATCGGGCTTCCACTTCTCATCCACTGCCGACCAGTCGTAGATGGACGTGACCAGCGTGGCGCCGTCGGCCGGCTCCAGCCGGTAGCCGTAGTAGTGGCCGATGCTCGGGAAGCCCGGCCCCGAGACCTCCCAGGTGATGAAACGGTCCTGCTCATAGCCGGTGATGGTGACGGTCACGTCGTACTTGCCCATGGGGAGGTCGCCGAGCGCCTCGCGGTCCATGTGGATGACGAAGGTGTCACCCACCGCCCCGGCCGGGTCACCGCTGGCCGACTGCAACATGCCGGAGGCGTCGATGGCGACGTGGCCCTCGGGGCTGCGGACGACGTCGAAGATCGTGGAGGCCGGGGCCGGGATGGTTCGCTGCACCTCGAAGCGTTCGTTCATCGCGTCACTGTAGGTTTGCCGTCGTGGCTGGCGCGCCGCTTCCTCCCACGTGGTTCACGAGAGCTCTCACCGTGCCCTGCTCCGAGGAGCGGGTCGAGGTGGGTGGCGGCGCGGTCCACTACCTGGCCTGGGGTGAGCGAGGCCGGCGCGGTCTCGTGTTCGTGCACGGTGGAGGCGCCCACGCGCACTGGTGGAGCTTCCTCGCGGCGACGTTCGCCGACGACTTCCGGGTCGTGGCCATCGACCTGTCGGGGCACGGCGACAGCGACCACCGCGACACCTACGGCCTCGAGCAGTGGACGGACGAGGTCATGGCGGTGGCGGGCGACGGTGACATCTCCGGTCCCCCGGTGATCATCGGCCACAGCATGGGCGGGCTTCGTCACCATGGCGACCGCGGCCCTGCCACGCCGACCGCGTCGGCGGCGCCATCATCTGCGACTCGCCGGTCACCGAGCCCGACCCGGAGATCGGGGCCTACCAACTCAAGGAGGCGTTCGGCCAACCACGGACGTACGCCTCCGTCGACGAGGCGCTCGCCCGCTTCCGCACCGTCCCGCCCCAGGACCACTACCTCGACTACGTGATCGACCACGTCGCCCGGCACTCGCTCACCGCCGGTCGACGGTGGCTGGCAGTGGAAGTTCGACCGCCGCGTCTTCAGCCAGTTCTCCGCAGGGCATGCGCTCCATCGCCCTCCCCTACCTGCCCGAGATCACCTGTCGACTCGCCCTCCTGCGGTCCGAGCACGGCCTGGTCACCGACGACATCGGCGCCTACATGTTCGACCGCTGGGGCGGGTCACGCCCGTCATCGAGATCCCCGAGGCCGGGCACCACGCCATGCTCGACCAGCCCCTGATCCTGCTCACCGCGCTGCGATCGCTGCTCGCCGACTGGGACCACTCGGACCCGCACCACCGCCGCACCACCTGATCGTCGACCCGCACCAGCGCGCCCGGCCCGAGCGCGAGTTCGCCGCTCAGAACAGGCGCCGCACCGGGGTCACCAGACGTTCGGCGACGCGCTGCGCGGAGGACCGGTGCTGCCACCGACCCGGTTGTATGCGCACGCTTCTCGAAAGATCGTCATCGAACTGCGCGTCGAGCAGGCTGGTGAGGGCGGGGTCGAGGGCCACGAGGTTGACCTCCTCGTCGAGCGTGACGGATCGGCGATTGAGGTTGGCCGAGCCGATGTTGGAGACGAATCCGTCGATGGTCATCACCTTGGCGTGCAACATGGACGGTTGGAAGGTCCAGATCTCGATGCCCGCGTCGAGCAACCGGGCGTAGCGGCGCTCCCCCGCCAGCTGGACGAACCGCTTGTCGGCGCCCGGGCCGGGGAGCAGGATCTGGACCTGAGTCCCACGCTCGGCGGCGGCGCACAGCCGGCCGATGAGGTCCCGATCCGGGACGAAGTAGGCCGTTGCGATCCGAACCCGGGTGTCGGCCAGCTGGAGCAGGGACCGGAAGAGCGTGTCGACATCGCCCCGGCCGTGCTCCGACGCGCTCCTGACGCACTGCACCACGGCCGTGCCCCGCTTGGGTTGGTCGGGGAAGCGATCGATGAGATCGGTGAAGATCTCGGGGTCCGTCTCCGTCCAGTTGTCGAGGAACGCGGCACGCAGGCCGTCCACCACCGGTCCCCGCAGGCGGAAGTGAGTGTCCCGCCACTCGTCCGGGCCTCGCGCGTCGCCGAGCCACTCGTCGGCGATGCCGACTCCACCGGTGAAGCCGACCTCCTCGTCGACGATCATCACCTTGCGATGGGTCCGGTGGTTGACCTGGGACAGCTGCAGACGCCGGAGCGGGCGGAACCATCGGACCTTGGCCCCCGCCACGTCGAGAAGGCTGAGGAGCGACTGGTCGATCGAGCGGGCCCCATAGCCGTCGAGCAGGATGCGCACCCGGAGGCCGTGCCGGGCCCGGATCGCGAGCCGTTCGGCGAACTCGGTCCCGATCGCACCGCTCCAGTAGACGAAGGTCAGCAGGTCGATGGTGTGCTCGGCCTGGTTGATCGCGTCGAGCATCGCCGGGAAGATCTCGTCGCCGTTGCGCAGGACGTCGATCCGGTTGCCCTCGGTCGCCGGCACCCCGATGATGCCCTCCAGGTGCCGGCGGACGCTGCCGATCCGCGGTTCGAAGGCCTCCGCGGTCGCTCTCGGTGCTTCGATCCCGGTGGTCACGCCGGAGCCCTCGCGGCCACGAGCGGTGAGCCTTGCGCCTTCGGGAGGTCCTGGTGGTCGACGTGAGCGTCGGGCTCCGAGTGCTCGATCTTCACCTCGTCCTGCGGCTCGCTGTGCGACGAGCGCTCGGCTTCGAGCTGCGCCGCCACGGCGCCCCCGAACAGGATCGCCATCGACGACAACATGCACCAGAGCTCGAGGGCGACGATGCCGGCGAGCGGGCCGTAGGTGTCGCCGAACGAGTGGCTGACCTTGAACACCTGACCCATGCCCACCGTGACCACGAACCAGAGCACGACCGACACCGACGAGCCGAACAGCAGCCAGCTCCATGCCGGTTGATGGCGACGAGGGCACCATCGGAACAGGAGGGCGGTCACGGCCATCATGAGCCCCAGGGAGATCGGCCATCGCAGGATGCTCCACGTCACTCTCACGCTCTCGTTGTGAAGGGCGTCGCCGATGGCCGATCCGAACCCGACGGCGACGAGGGCCACGCCGGTCAGGGTGCCGGCGCTCAGCGCCAGCAACAGGCCGAGCCCGTACTTGCGGGGGAAGGGCCGATCGAGCTCGACCCCGTAGATGCGATTCAACCCGCGCTCGAGCTGCCCCATCCCGGTCGTGGCCGACACGATCAGCCCGATCGAGCCGAGCGCGAGGGCGAGGTAGCGCCTCGAGAAACCGGCACTGTGCGCCTGGTCGACGGCGGCGGTGAGGACCTGACCGGCGGGTCCCGGAACGGCGCTCCGAATCGCATCGACGATGCCGCGCGAGAGGTGGGTGTCGCCCAGCGCGGTGGCCACGCCGACGAGCACGATCGTCGTCTGCACGAGTACCAGGGTCATCACCCACGCCAGGGACCGGGTGTGACTGAACCCGTCGGAGTACCGCATCCGGATGAAGGCGTCGCGCAGCAGGCGGAGGCGCCCGGTCTGCCTCAACGTCCGCCATGCGTCGTCCCCGCTGAGCTGCCAGGTCTCCTCGACCAACGTCGCGGTGCTCACCAGGTCACCTCGGATTCGGACCAGCCCGGCCCTCGATCGGGAACCCGCACCGAGATGGCGTGGTGCTCGACCGAGACGGCGATCTTCTTCGTGGGCTTCCGGGCTCCCCCGTCGAGCTCGTACGGCAGCTTCTCGTCGAGGGTGATGTCGATCGTGCGGGCCGAGGTCGTCCGGGTGAGCGGCGACTTCTCCAGCCGCCCCGCCGCCAGACGGGCCAGCACTCGAGCCCACTGGACTGCGCCGTTCGCGGTCACCACGCCGACTTCCAGCACCCCGTCGTCCGGCTCGGCGTCGTCGAACGCGGTCAGCCCGCCGCTGACCGTCCCGACGTTGCCGATGAGCAGGCAACTGGCCTGGCCCCGGAACCAGTCGTCGCCGTCGACCCGCACCCGCATGCGGACGCGAGAGATGTTGAGGTTCTTGGCTCCGGTCCACACGTACGCGAGTCGGCCCGCCTTCTCCTTGAGCCCGCGGTCGGCGTCCCGGATCATGACCGCGTCGAAACCGGTGCCGGCCATCACCGCGAACCGCTCACCGTTGATCACCCCCACGTCCAGCGGGCGGTGGCGACCGTGCAGGCCGATGTCGATCGCCGCGGGCAGGTCTCTGGGGATGCCGAGGTTGGTCGCGAGCAGGTTGGCGGTGCCGGCCGGCAGGATCGCCACCGTCACCCCGGTTCCGGCGAGCGCATCGATGCAGCGTTGGACCATGCCGTCCCCACCCCACACGAAGACGAGGTCCGCACCCTTCTCGACCGCTCCACGGGCGCAGTCGGGCGCCTTCTTGCTCTTGGAGACCTCGTACCACAGCGGTTCGAAGCCCTCGTGAGCCAAGGTCGAGCGCAACTCGTCGAGTCCACCGCCGAAGGTCTTCCTCTGATGGGCCACGACAGCAACGGTGGTCATGTCGCCACCTCCTCGAGCGATCGCTCAGGAGCACGCGGGCTGGCGGCGATCGCATCCCGTGGCGTGATCGGCGATCGAGCTGGCCCTCGTCGCCGTCGCCGCCACCGCGAGGGCACCCAGACCCATGATCGCTCCGGTCACCACATCCGACGTGTGGTGCATGCCTCGGTACACCCGTGCGTACCCGACGGCGGCGGTGACGAGCAGGACGAGGACCCAGCCGACGATCCACGTGACCCGGGAGCGGCCGATGCTCGACCACGGGCGCAACGCGAGGAGCAGCACGATCGACCCGTACAGCACGATGGTCGCCGCGGTGTGGCCGGACGGGAAGCTGAAGGTGGCGGGGACGATGCCGAGCTTGTCGACCGATGGGCGGGGGCGACGTACGACCTCGTTCACCGCGAGGAACGTGAGCAGCTCGACCGCGAGCCCGATCGGGACCAGGAGGAGGTCACGCCAACGCCGGCGGACGACGAGGACGACCTCGACCAGCAGACCCCCGACAACGATCGGGACGGTCTCGGCCGACCGCGACCCGAGGCTGCTGAAACTGTTCCAGCCGGTCGTGCGATGATCGGCGAGCGACTGGCTCACGTGGTCATCCGCCCCCCGCAACCCTGAGAGGAGGCCGGCGTGCACGATCAGCTCTCCGACCCCGATCAGGACGATGACCATGCCCAGCAGCCCGACGGCGGCGACGAGGATCGGGGCCCAGAACGCGCTGCGAGCCCTCCGTGCCGCCGAGTGCGCCACGTCTTCCGCCAGGCCGCCGACGGGACGATCGAACGCGCTCCTGGAGGGGTGGCCACCCTCGGGACGGTCACCGTCCCAACCGTCGAACCGATCTCCCCGATCTCCGACCGATCTGGCACTGGCCCCCTCGTCCATTCCGGCGATCTACCCGCCCGAGCCCGGACCTATGCCCAAGCATCGCCCGGACCGCCGACGGAGATTCGTGTCTGCCCGGGCTCAGGACGGGTACAGAACGTGCATGGTGACCGCCGCAGGCGCGGAGTCGATCCCGTGGTCCGGGAACGGATGACATGGTGATCGTCGCCGTCGTGGCCGGTCTGGCGGTGGTCTTCGGCGGACTCGCCTACTTCGCCGCCCGGCGATGGCCCGAAGCCTCCGAAGCCCCTCGGGTGGAAGTGCGCACCATCTCGACCGGAGTCGAGCGTCGCCCCCGCCTGGCTGCCTTCCTGGCCCGCCGCCGCAACCCCGCTGAGCTCACCGGACTCGCGCTCACCGGTCGCGCTGGCCCTCCTGATCGGTGGAGCGGTCGGCATCGGTGCCCTTCTGGCCATGATCAGGACCAATCGAGGGCTGGCCGACTGGGACCTCGCCTTTGCTCGCTTCGGGGCGACGCACGCCACGCCGGCATCGACGACCTTCCTGCGAGACGTGAGCCTGCTCGCCGGCTACCCGGGAATCGTGACCATCGGACTGGTGCTCGTCCTGGTCGAGTGGCGCCGGGTTCGTTCCGTGGCCATGGTCGCGTTCGTGGTCCTGGCGCTCGGGGGCCAGTTCGCCATCGCCGAGCTCGTGAAGGCGCTCGTGGGCCGGGAGCGTCCGGACATCCTCCACCTCACCGGCTTCTCGGCGGGCTTCGAGAAGCGGATGCTGTGGATGCGACGCGGTGGTAGTGGGTCGCGCGCTCTAGCCCACCGCGCGTCGGCCGGGTTCGATGAACGACAGCGCGTTCGTGGGGCACTCGTCGACCGCCAGGCGGACGGCGGGCTCGTCCGCGGCTGGATCACCCATGACGATGGCCACGTTGTGGTCGTCGAGGTCGAAGGTGGCCGGGGCCCGGAAGGCGCAGTTCCCCGATCCCATGCACCGGTCGCGGTCCACTCGGACCTCCAGCCGGCCCGAGCTCACGGCGTCACCGTCTCGGTGTCGCGGCCCGAGTGCAGCAGGGTCCCGGGCAGGGAGCCGGTCAGTTCGCCGTCGGCCACGACGGCCACACCGTTGACCAGCACCCGGTCGACGCCGGTCGACCCGGCGTAGAGGCGCGAGGCGCCGCCGGGCAGGTCGGCGCGGGTTCGCTCGGCTTCGTAGCCGACCGTGTCGGCGTCGAACAGCACCAGGTCGGCGGCCCAGCCGTCGGCGATCCGGCCCCGGCCCGTGAGCCCGTACAGCCGTGCCGGCACGTCGGACAGGTACCGGACCGCCTCCTCCAGGGTGACCACGCCGAAATCTCGCACCCCGTGGGACAACAGGGCGGTGCTGTAGATGGCGCCGCACATCATGTCGAGGTGGGCACCGGCGTCGGACCCGCCGATCACGGCCCGCGGATCGCGCCACACCTCGGCCCGCAGCCGCCAATCGGCCTCGGTCTCGTCGGACCGGAACGGACGGAGACCGGTGCGGAGACCGTCGGCGAGCACGACGTCCAGGAGCACGTCGAACGGGTCGGCGCCGCCCCGCTCGGCGGCCACGGAGCCGATCGTCCGCCCCTCCAGCGCCTGGGTCTCCGGCACGAAGCCCTCGACGACTTCGAAGCGCGACCAGGTGGCGAGGGCGCCGAGCACGCCGGCCTCCGGCGAGGCCGCGCCGTCGGCCAGGCGGCGGCGCACCGCCGGGTCGGCGAGCGCCCGGCACCGCTCGGGCACCGGGAGGGCGAGGACCTCCCGCCACCCTGGCAGCCCATCGAGCACGAAGCCCGTGAGGAACGACAGCCGCATCCGCATCGTGTGGGGGAGCGTGAGGGCGACGACCCGACCGCCCCGGGCCGCGGCGTGATCGGCCGCCGCCAACTGGGACTCGTGGCCGGTGGGGTTGAGGGTGGAGACGCCGAGGACGTTCCAGTTCAGCGGCCGGCCCGCGGCGACCGACATGGCGGCCGAGCACGTCGCGTTCGTCGTCGGAGAAGCCGTTGATGCAGCCGGCGAGGATGCACTCGAGCGTCGTCCCCGGCAGCTCGCCCACCGCCGCCGCCAGGGCGACCAGCTCCTCCACGGTGGCCGCCCGTGACGGCACCGGCTCCCCGTCGCCGTCGTGGTGCGTCGGAGCGGTGGAACTGGAGAAGCCCGAGCGCGCCGGCCCGGCACGCCTCGACGACGAGGCGCGGCCATGGCCTCGACCTGGTCCTCCGTCGCCGGCCCGTGACAGCCGTCGCCGAGGACCGCCCGGCGGACAGCCGAGTGGCCGACGAGGAACCCGGCATTGATGCCGATGGCGCCGTCGAGCCGGCCGAACCAGTCGGCGAAGGACGACCAGTCCCAGGACAGGCCGGCTTCCAGCGCCTCCAGCGGCATGCCCTCGACCCGCGCCATCATCCGCATGAGGTAGGAGCCGTGGGCCTCGCCCGCCGGGGCCAGGGTGAACCCGCAGTTGCCGCCGATGGCGGTCGTGACGCCGTGAAGCGGCGAAGGGCTGGCGGTCGGGTCCCACGACAGCTGGGCGTCGTAGTGGGTGTGGAGGTCGACGAAACCGGGCGCCACCACCAGGCCACCGGCGTCGACGACCGGAGCCCCGGGCTCGACGTCCTCGGCCGGCACGAGCCGTCCGTCGCGGATACCGACGTCGCGCCGCTCAGCGGGCGCGCCGGTGCCGTCGACCACCAGGCCACCACGGATCAGGCTGCCGGCCACCGGAACAGCTCCTCGGCATTGCCGTGGGTGAGCTTGGCCACCACCGGGGGTGGCAGGTGCCCGAGATGATCGTGCACCAGGGCCTGGGTGTCGGGCCAGGTGGAGTCGGCGTGGGGGTAGTCGACCTCGAGCATCACGTGGTCGGGGCCGAACCGGGCGAGCATCCCGTCGATCGAGCTGGGGTCGTCGATCGAGCAGAACCAGAAGTTCTCGGCCAGGACCTCGCTGGGCCGCCGCTCGTCGCGCCAGTTGCCCGCGTCGGTGCCCGATGCCGAGTGGTCGAGGACGTAGTCGACGCGGTCGGCCAGCATGGCCACCCACCCGATCCCGCCCTCGGACAGCGCGATGCGCAGACCCGGGAAGCGGCTGCACACGCCTGACCAGAGCCAGTCGGCGGCGGTGATGTAGGCGTTCACCGAGAACAGCGTGGGCAGGAGCTCGAACGGCGGGTCGTCACAGGGCAACGGCACCCACGACGACGAGCCGGTGTGGAGGCACAGCACCGTCGCGGTCTCCTCGCACGCCTCGAGGAGCGGGTCCCAGCGGCCCGAGTGCAGCGACGGCAGCCCGAGCTTGGCCGGCATCTCGGCGAAGCTGAGGGCCCGGAAGCCTCGCTCGGCGTTGGACCGGACGAGGTCGGCGGCGACGGCCGGGTCGGCGAGCCAGGTGATCTGGGTGGGGACCATCCGGCCGGGATAGGTGCCGGCCCACACCTCGAGGTGCCAGTCGTTCCACGCCCGGACGCAGGCCAGCCCCAGAGCCGGGTCCTTGGACTGGGAGAAGACCGAGCCGGAGAAGCCGGCGATCAGCGACGGGAAGCACACCGACGCGGCGATGCCGGCCAGATCCATGTCCGCCACGCGGGCGTGGATGTCCCAGCAGCCCCGGCGCATCTCGTCGAACGTGGCGGCGTCCATGGACCATTCATCCTTGGGCCGCCCCACGACGGCGTTGAGTCCGATGTTCGGGTAGCGGTTGCCCTCGTAGTCCCAGGCCTGGCTGCCGTCTTCGCCGGTGACGATCCGGGGCGCCCGGTCAGCCAGGGCCGCGGGCAGGCGTCCCTCGAACAGGTCCGGCGGCTCGATGACGTGGTCGTCGACGGACAGGATGCGGTACCGGGGCGGGACCGTTGCATCGGTGGCCGGGGCGGTGGTGCTCGAGGTCGAGGCGCCGGCGTCCGTGGGGGTCATGCCGGATCGAACTCCAGGAGGAGCGGGTCGGCCTGGCGGATGCCGGTGGAGAAGTGCGGCGCGAAGCCGTCGGGGAACCAGTAGTCGGGAATGCGGGCATGCAACTCCTCCAGGGCGACTCGCAGCTCGAGCCGGGCGAGGTGGGCACCGAGGCAGAGGTGGTGGCCGGCGCCGAAGGCGACGTGCTTGTTCGGTCTCCCGGTGGAGGTCGACGGCGAGCGGCCCGAACGCGTCCTCGTCGGCGTTGGCGGCGCCGAGGACCAGGGCGATGCCGTCGCCGGCGGACAGGTCGACGCCCTGCAGCGTGAGGTCGTGGGCGACGGTCCGCGGAACCACCATCACCGGGCTGAGGTACCGGAGCAGCTCCTCGACGGCGTTGGGGACCAGGCCGGGGTCGTCGACGAGCTGCCGGCGCACGTCCGGGTGGCCGACGAGGTACGTCACCATGCAGTCCAGCGTGGCGGTGACGGTGTCGAGCCCGCCGAGCAGCAGCAGGTGGCAGATGCCGAGCAGTTCGGCCTCGTCGAGGGGACGGTGACCGTCGGGCCCGCCGAGCTCGGCGTGAACGATGGTGGACAGGAGCGAGTCGTCCGGGTCCGACCGGCGCTCGGCGATGGCGCCGCGGAAGTAGTTGCTGATCGCCGTGGCCGTCTCGGCCCGGATTCGGTGAGCGCTCTCGATGTCGCCCGGCTCGACGTCGGGGCGGATCGTGTTGTCGCGCCACTGGAGGAACTGGGGCAGGTCCTCCATGGGCAGGCCCACCAGCGCGAGGAACAGCCCACACGGCAGTGGCGTGGCCAGCTCGGCGTGGAAGTCGCAGGAGCCGCGACCGGCGAAGCCGTCGAGCAGCTCCCGCACGAGTCGTCGCACCTCGGGTTCCAGCACCGCCATGGCCTTCGGCGTGAAGCTGGGGTTCAGGATGCGCCGGTACTCCGTGTGCAGTGGCGGGTCGGCCTCGAGCGGCAGCAGCGGCTGCTCACCGAGTTGGAGGTTGCCACCCGCCGAGGTGAAGTGCTCCGGGTTCCGCAGCGCCCAGTGCACGTCCTCGTAGCGGCTGATCAGGGCCAGGGCTGAGCCGTCCATCTCGCTGCGGGCCACCGGACAGCGAGCGCGCAGGTTGGCGTAGGCCGGGTGGGGGTCGTCGGCGACGCCGGGCTCGAAGAGGGCGAACGCGTTGTCGGAGGTCTGGGTACCGGTGTCTGACTGGCTCACAGCATCTCCTCGGTGCGCCCACCCTACGACGTCGCTCCGAACAACGCTTTCTGTCCCACCAGCGACCTCAGAGAGGTCGCTGAAGGGACAGGTTCGAGGTGCGGCGGGCTACGGGGTGCGGCCGATGAACGCCAGCAGCTTGGTCTGGACGTCGGCGTCATCGGGGACGTGGACACGTGGCCCGTACTGGCCGCTCTGGCGCAACAGCTCGTCCATCGGCAGCATGCCTTCGAGCATCGCCGCGCACTTCTCGGGATCCAGCGACTCGTCCTGGCCGGTGGCTCGGGCCAGATCCCAGCGATGCAGGAACACGTCGCTCGTGTAGATCATGTCGGTCGCTTGGCCGAGCGACATGCGGCCGATGTGCGGGAGATCGTGCTCGCGCTCGGCGGTGTCCGGGTCGTCGAGCAGCGCCTGAACGGCGTCGGTCTGGGTGCGCCAGGCGCCGACGGGGTCGTCGTCGACCGACGGACCCGCGGGCAGGGTGATCCCGGCCGCTCCGTCGAGGAACGCGGGGAACCACTCGACGAGGTGACGCACGACGTCGCGGGCCACCCAGCCCTCCACCGGCGCAGGCCGATCCCACGCCGCGGGAGCGGTGCCCTCGACGGTCACGGTGAACGCACCGGCGATGCGCCGGTGCTCGTCGGCTGGGTCGCTCATCGGAGCTCCGCGACGAGCGCGTCGAGCTTGGCGTAGCCCTCGTCGACGCCGGTCTCCATGCCGGAGGCCAGCCACTGGTCGCGGCCCTCGAAGCTGTCCGTCAGTGACTCGGCGTGCAGCCGGGTGCGGCCGTCGCCGAGGTCCTCGAACCACATCGTCTCGAGCGCCACGTCGTCGGGCTGACCGTCGAAGGTGAAGGTCTGCACGATGCTGTCGTCACCGATCTCGTGGAAGCAGCCGTGGAAGCCGTACTCGACGCCGTCGCGTCGCGCCACGTAGCGCCAGCGACCGCCCGTCGTGGCGTCCCAGTCGAGGATCTCGGTGTCCATCCCGTTCGGCCCGACCCACCGGGCGAACAGCCCGGGATCGGTGTGGGCCCGCATCAGCTCCGTCGGGGTGGCGTCGAAGTCGCGGGTCATGCGGATGATCGGCACGGTCGGATCGGCCTCGATCGAGACCTGGTAGCGGTTGTTCGTCGTGGTCATGACGCTGCTCCTTGTTCGAGGTGGGGGTCGGTGGATCGTTTCTCGCCGCGCATCTCGGCGAGGACGGCGTCGAGGCGCTCGTAGCGCTCCTGGGCCTGGAGGCGGTACCGCTCGATCCACTTCGTCATCAGATCGAAGACCTCGGCCTCGAGGTGGCACGACCGCCGCTGGGCGTCCTTGCTCTTGCTGACCAGACCCGCGTCGGCCAGCACCTTGATGTGCTTGGACACCGCTTGGACGGACACGTCGTAGGGATCGGCCAGCTCCCCCACGGTGGCGTCGCCCACGGCGAGGCGCGCCACCATGTCGCGCCGCGTCGGATCAGCGAGGGCGCCGAACACTCGGGACAGCTGGTCGTCGGTCATGACGACCTCCTTGTTCAACTCGATGGTTGAAGAGAACGTAGGGCCGTGCCGACCCTTTGTCAACCACTTGGTTGACGATGGCGAGCCCGCACTCCGGCGGGACCGATGACGAATGGCGGTGGCGCCGGTCTCAGTAAGGTCCGCCAGGTAGCCGCGACCGCGCGAGGGAGAGCCACCGATGAGACCGCTCCGATACTCGATCAACGTCACTCTCGACGGCTGCTGCGATCACCAGGTGATGATCCCGGACGAGGAGTTGCATCGCTACTGGGCCGACCAGCCTCGGACGAGCCGACGCCCTGCTCTTCGGCCGGGTGACCTACGAGATGATGGAGGCCGCGTGGCGGCAGCCGGCGACGGGAACGTGGCCTGACTGGATGCCTGATTGGATGATCCCCTTTGCCCGGACGATCGACGGGGCCAAGAAGTACGTCGTGTCGGGCACCCTGGACCGGGTCGATTGGAACGCGGAGCTGGTGCACGGTGACCTCGGCAACGCCGTCCGACAGCTCAAGCGGGAGCCTGGCCGGGGCGTGGGCGTCGGGGGCGTCACCCTCCCGCTGGCCTTGGCGGATCTCGGGTTGATCGACGAGTACGAGTTCGTCGTGCAGCCCGTCGTGGCGGGCCACGGGCCGACACTGCTGGCCGGCCTGCGCGAGCGGCTCGAGTTGCAGCTCGTGGGGCGCCAGGAGTTCCAGTCGGGGGCAGTGGCCCTGCGTTACCAGCCCAGTCGCGTCACGGCTTGAAGGTCGGCTCTGGGCTGATCAGATGTTCGCCTCGTCGGGCGGCGCCAGATGGGGCACGGCGGCAGCTCCCCGCTCGCCGGTCGCCTCCGGACACTCCGCTCCCAGCATGTAGCTGGTCATCGACAGCGACCCGTACGCCGAGCCCTCGACCAGGACCTCGGGCTGCTCGTTCGGGGCGGCGGCCAACGCCGCGAGGTAGAGGAGCGGGATGAAGTGGTCAGGGGTCGGGACCGCAAGCTCGTAGTCGTCGTGCTCGACCAGGGACAGGACGTCGGCCGGTCGCTCGCGCAGGAGTGTCGCGGCGGCCGTCGTCGAAGCGGCGGTTCCAGTCGAATCCGCCGTCGGGCTGGGACCAGTCGATGCGGCGAAGGTTGTGCACGACGTTGCCGCTGCCGATGATCAGCACGCCCTCGTCGCGCAGGGGGGCCAGGCGGGCCGCGATGTCGAGGTGGTCGTCGAGGGGCTGCAAGGCGTTGATCGACAGCTGCACCACGGGCACGTCGGCGTCGGGGAACATGTGGGTCAGCACCGACCAGGTGCCGTGGTCGAGTCCCCAGCTGTCGGCGTCGAGGCCGACCCAGCGGGGCTTCACCGTCTCGACGACCAACTCAGCCACTTCGGGATCACCCGGTGCCGGGTAGTCGAACGCGAACAGCTCGTCGGGGAAGCCGTAGAAGTCGTGGATCACCCGCGGTCGGGCCATGGCCGTGACCGCCGTGGCGTTCGTGTACCAGTGCGCCGAGACCACCAGGACGGCACGCGGGCGCGGGACCGAGGCGCCGAACGTCTGCCACGCGTCGGTGTAGCGGTTGTGGTCCAGCGTGTTCATGGGGCTTCCGTGCCCGATGAAGCCCGCCGGCATCCTCGCGTTGTCGGTCATCGGCATCTCCCTGGTTGCTGGCCGACCCCGGGAGCCCAGGACCGGTCGACTCGACGGTTCACCTCGCGCTCCTGGCCAGCGTGGCGTAGTCCTGGGCGACGGGTCGTGGATGGCGGGCGGCGTCGAACAGGCCGACCTCGGTGACCCTGCCGACGGGAACGGTGAGGGCGCTGTCCCAGTCGAACTGATCCCCGCGGCTGTACCAGCAGATCCCTCGGACCGGCAGGCCCTGTTCTCCCAGCGCGGCGAGCGACGCCGTCAGGGCGTGGAGCCACTCGGCGCCCTGGTCGACCGGCAACGAGAGGTTCGACGTCTCCGAGACCCAGAACGGGACCTGGTAGCGCCCGTACCAGGCGATGGCGGTGGCCTGGTAGGCGGCGACCCGATCAGCGATCGTGACCGGCCGTTGGGCCCGCGTTCCGTGGACGTTGACGCTCACCGGGTAGATGTCGTGGCCGGCGACGATGCGGTCCGGGGGGACCACGCCCACCAGCGAGGCGATCCGTTCGGTTGTCTCGGGGGCGACCACCTCGGTGAGGCGGGCCGCGACCCCGCGAGGGGCGACGCCGAGATGGAGATCCCAGACCGCGTGCTCCAGGTCACGTGCGTCGACGGCGGCCTGCTGGGCCGCGTCGTCACCGGGATCGGTGAGGTGGCAACCGAAGCCCTCCGAGCCGATCCACCAGCCGTCACGGTCGGCCCGCACCGAGCGCAGGGCCTCGAGGTTGGCCAGCACGATGTTGGCGAGGGCGGTGAAGTAGTCGTCCTCGGTGGCTCGGCGATCGTTCCACAGGCCCATGCGGGCCGAGAACAGGGCGGTGATGCCGGGCTCGTTGACGGGGGTGAACCACCGGGGCTCGGGGTAGCGGGCGAGGAAGGCCTCGACGTAGCGGACGAAGCCCTCGACCCAGTCGGGTTGGCAGAACCCCCCGAAGTGGTCGGGGAGCCCGAAGTGGCAGAGGTCGATGACCGGCTCGAGCCCGTGGCGACGGCAGGCCTCGAGGGCCCGGTCCCAGAGCGTCCAGTCGTAGACACCGGGCGAGGGCTCGGCGAGGCGCCACGGCATGCCGTAGCGCCACACGCGCACCCCCAGGGCCGCGACGTCGGCCAGGTCGGCGTCGAGGAGGTCGTAGTGGCCGCTCATGGCGTACTGGTCGACGCGGACGACCTGCCCGTCGTGCAGCACGAGCGGGTCGGAACCCTCCTCGCCGACGGCGACGGCGAAGGCCGGGAAGTCGTGCTCGGCGGCGGTCACGAGCGGGAGGGCTCCTCTCGAGGGTTCGGGCAGGTCAGGATGAGCCACGTCGCGCGGATGCTGCGCCGGTTCCGTGACGCGATCATCGTGCCATGCGGTTCGTGATCGGCACGTCGGGCTGGCAGTACGACGACTGGCGCGGCACCTTCTATCCGGTCGACCTGCCACCGCGGGCGTGGCTCGAGTTCTACGCGACGCGGTTTCCGACGGTGGAGGTGAACAGCACGTTCTACCGGCTGCCCGATCGGGAGGTGTTCTCACACTGGGCTCGGCGTGTCCCCGACGGGTTCTGCTTCGCGCTCGAAGGCGAGCCGCTACCTGTCACACGTGAAGCGCCTTGAAGATCCGGCCGAGCCAGTGGAACGGTTCGTGACCCGGGCGGAGGGTATGGATCGGGTGTGGGGACCGACGTTGGTGCAGTTGCCGCCGACCCTGCGGCTCGACGCGAGCCGTCTGCGTGGCCTGCTCGAGCAGTGGCCGGCGACGCATCGCCTCGCCATCGAGTTCCGTCACGACAGCTGGTTCACCGACGAGGTCCACGACCTGCTGCGCGACCATGGCGCCGCGCTGGTTCTCGCCGATCGACGGGGACGGCGCTTGCAGCCACTGTGGCGTACGGCGCCGTGGACCTACGTCCGGTTCCACCAGGGCACGCGCAGCCACCCGTCGTATCGCACGGCGACGTTGGTCGGCTGGATCGAGGAGCTCTGCGCCCGGTGGACCGACGACGAAGAGGCGTACGTCTACTTCAACAACGATCAGAGAGGCGCCGCCGTCAAGGATGCGGCCCGGTTCGCGTGTCTCTCCGGCACCGAGCTGACTGGCTGGTACCAAAGCCCGGCGGAGCGCCGGTGAGGCCAAGGAGGTGAGCCGCTCCTCGGTGGACGACATCTCCTCGGGTCGTCGGGGTGGCCTGCGCTCGCACTCCGGGCCCGGGGGACGTACCCGTGACCAGCTGTACAGCGAGGCACGGGCGAAGGGCATCAAGGGGCGGTCGAAGATGAACAAGGCCGAGCTGGAGAAGGCCGTAGGCCGCTGACGCCGAACGTCGCTGGTACGAGTCGTCAGCGGCGCGGTCGCAGCAGTTAGGGGCGCTGCCCCAGGGCGAGGGAGCCATGCTCGAGCCACAGGGCGGCATCTTCGGGAAGGCGCTCGGCGGTGA
The DNA here is from genome assembly GCA_963726905.1 of uncultured Microthrixaceae bacterium. GTDB lineage: Bacteria > Actinomycetota > Acidimicrobiia > Acidimicrobiales > Acidimicrobilacustridaceae > UBA4742. The sequence goes on along the minus strand of CAVSDZ010000007.1, from coordinate 975 downwards.
GTTGCTCGTGTCGACGAAGTTGCGCCTCACTGAGCTGGGCGCGCCACCTCCCGTTCGTCCCCAGGTTGAAGAATGCGGTCGCGCCTTCGGGAAAGGCTTGGTTCAGGCTCCCCGATGCTTCATGTTGTGACTTCATCGCCTCGAACCTGCACCGCTCTACGACCTCGCTCCAGAGCGCAGTCGGGATGTCGACGTCGAGAAAGTCGGCGATGCGCCGCATCTCGCCGCCGAGGTCGCGGATGAGGTCGGCGTAGTGGACGAGCAGCACGAACGGCTCGTGGCGATTCGGCCACCACGAGGCCAGGTGTTCCATGGGCGTCCCCCAGTCGACCCATTCGTCGAACAGTTGGTCCATGTCGCCATCCCACACCGTTGGCCATGGTGCGACGCCGTCCCGGGCTGCGATGGCGTTGAGGGCCTCTATCACTTCCGGCCGCATCTTGCGCCGGTGGTTTGCCCATGAGACGAGGGCGTCGCGTCCGTCTCGATAGACGGCGAGGTAGCGGCATTCAGTGAAGATCGGCGTGCAGTCGGCTGGGCTGTGCGTCTTGATGAACCGTCGGTGTGGGATCGCGTCGACCCTCGCGATCATGTCGTCCAACGGAACGATCCGGGCGTCCAGCCAGGGGCTCAGGTCGAAGGCGGGAGCAGGCGCGTCGCCGTGGGGCCACAACAGCGAAGCCACGATGCCCTGCATCCATGTCGTCCCCGACTTCGGCGGAGTCGTGATGAAGATGTCGTCTGGCCGCGGAGTGAATCGCTCCCACCGTTGGCTGTCATCGTGGACGTGCTGGCGACGGCGCGTCGCCGGCAGCACCGGTGCCATTCCGCGAGCGTAACCGCATCGGATCGGTCAGGTCCTTTGGTTCGTTCACGAACAGTGTCGCGCCCGAAACGGATCTGCCCCTTCAACGACATCCGGAGACGTCATGGGGCGAGCACCAGTTCGAGACTAGATGTCGTAGTACATGGCGA